>JAODAV010000001.1 GCA_025463605.1 Rhodoglobus sp.
CACCGGCCTCGATCGACATGTTGCAGATCGTCATCCGGGCCTCCATCGACAGCGCCTCGATGGCGGTGCCGCGGTACTCGATGACGTGGCCCTGCCCGCCGCCGGTGCCGATCTGGGCGATGACGGCGAGGATGATGTCCTTGGCTGTCACTCCGGGCCGCAATTCACCCTCGACCGTGACGGCCATGGTCTTGAACGGCTTGAGCGGAAGCGTCTGGGTCGCCAGAACGTGCTCGACCTCGCTCGTGCCGATGCCGATGGCCATGGCGCCGAACGCGCCGTGCGTGCTCGTGTGAGAGTCGCCGCACACGACCGTGATACCGGGCATCGTGAGGCCCAGCTGCGGTCCGACGACGTGCACGATCCCCTGCTCGATGTCACCGAGGGAGTGCAGCCGGATGCCGAACTCCACGGCATTGTCGCGCAGCGCCTGGATCTGGGTGCGACTGGTGAGGTCGGCGATCGGCCGGTCGATGGCCAGCGTAGGCGTGTTGTGGTCTTCGGTGGCGATCGTCAGATCGGGCCGACGGACCGGGCGGCCCGCGAGGCGCAAGCCGTCGAACGCCTGGGGCGACGTGACCTCGTGGACGAGGTGCAGGTCGATGTAGATGAGGTCGGGATTGCCGTCTTCGCCTTTGACGACCAGATGGTCATCCCACACCTTCTCGGCGAGGGTGCGGGGGCGGGTCACGGGGGTCTGCGTGGTCATGCTGAGATCCTTCTTCGATCGAGTTGCCCAGCCGTCACGATGCTTTTCAGCGTCGGAAACTCCGCGACGAGGGAGGCCGGAGACTAGGCCTCGTCGCGGCGACGAAGAAGAAGTCGATCGAGATGCATGTTTCGAGGGTATCACCCGACCCAGATGGGAAAGGCCTGCCCCGGCGGCATGCACGAGGTCTATGATTCGTCGAGACCGCACCCACAATCGTGTGGTCGAAGACAAGCCCACAAGGCCGCCAGCGAGGAGTTCTGCCAATGACGACACCCGACCCGCTTTCTACGCTGACGTTCGACCATGAACGCGTACTGGTCTTGACGGGGGCCCGGTCCGGCCTCGTCATTTCTGTCGCCGTGCATTCGACGAAACTCGGCCAGGCTCTCGGCGGTGCACGGCTCTGGCAGTACGACACCTGGGCCGACGCGGTGGCGGACTCCCTGCGGCTCGCAGCCGCGATGACGCTCAAGAATGCCGCGGCGGGCCTGCAGCGCGGGGGCGGTAAGTCGGTCATCCGCATTCCGCCAGGGGTCGTGCTCAGCCCGGAGGAGAAGCGTGACGCGATGCTCGACCTCGGCGATGCGATCGAGAGTCTCGGCGGCGCGTACATGACCGCCGAAGATGTGGGCACGAGCGCCGAGCTCATGTCGATCGTTGCCGAGCGAACCGAGCACGTCTGCGGGCTCCCCCCGGAGCAGGGCGGTGTCGGCGAACCGGCGGATGCGACCGCCGCCGGCGTCTACGCGAGCATCCTGTCGACGCTCGACGCCATGTTCGGGTCGCGGGTCCTCGCCCGGCGCCACATCGTGATCTCCGGCCTCGGACAAGTGGGCGGAAGACTGGCGAGGATGCTCGCGCACGACGGTGCGCAATTGACGGTGACCGACGTGGTTGCCGCGAGGATGGAGCTCGCGTCCGAGCTCGGCGCCGCCTGGGTCGAGGTCGACGAGGCCCACCGGGTGGACGCGGACCTGTTCGTGCCGTGCGGCCTCGGGGGCGTGCTGACATCGGAGGTGATCTCCGAGCTGGCGGCCCGCGGTGTTGTCGGCGCCGCCAACAACCAGCTCGCGCAGCCCGAGGGGGCCGCGGAACTGGCGGCACGCGGCATCCTCTGGGCGCCCGACTTCGTCGTGAATGCGGGAGGCGTGATCTACCTCTCGATGGCGTCCGAGCCGAATGCCGACCAGCGCGCGATCGAGGAGCGTGTGGCGGCGATCGGCGACACCCTGTCGAGGATCTTCCGCGACGCCCGGGACCGCGGCATCACGACCCTCGAGGCCGCCCAATGGCTTGCGGCCGCGAGGCTGGGCGAGGTTTAGCTCTCGACGCTCTTGCGGCTGTCGATCCGAAGCTTCACGAGACTCGCGATCACCGCGACCGCCATCGACCCGACGATGACCGCGAGCGAGACGAAGGTGCTGATCTCCGGCGCCCACTCGACGTGCTGCCCGCCGTTGATGAAGGGCAGCTCGTTCTCGTGGAGGGCGTGGAAGAACAGCTTCACGCCGATGAACCCGAGGATGAACGCGATGCCGTACTTGAGGTAGACGAGCTTCTCGACGAGATCGCCGAGCAGGAAGTACAGCTGCCTGAGTCCCATGAGCGCGAACACGTTGGCGGTGAACACGATGAACGGGTCGGTGGTGATGCCGAAGATTGCAGGGATCGAGTCGAGCGCGAACACGAGGTCGGTCGTGCCGAGCGCGATGAAGACGATGAGCACCGGCGTGAACATCCGCTTGCCGTCGATCGTCGTCTTGAGCTTGGCTCCGTCGAACCTGTCGGTGATGGGAATGCGCTTGCGCATGAACCCGATGAGCCGGTTCTCCATCTCCTCCTCCTCCGAGTGGCTCGTGAGAGCCTGCTGCGCCGCGGTGTAGATGAGGAACAGGCCGAAGAGGTAGAACACCCAGCTGAAGTTCTCGATGAGCGCGGCGCCGAGCAGGATGAAGATGCCGCGGAAGATGAGGGCGAGGATGATCCCCACCATGAGGATCTCCTGCTGGTACTTCCTCGGAACGGAGAACCTCGCCATGATGATGAGGAACACGAAGAGGTTGTCGATCGACAGGCTGTACTCGGTCAGCCAGCCGGCGACGAACTGTCCCGCGGGCTCCACACCACCCAGCCAGAGCATCAGCACCGCGAAGACGATGGCGAGCGCGACATAGAACGTGATCCACAGCGACGACTCGCGCGTGGACGGTACGTGCGGCCGACGGTACGCGATGAAGATGTCGGCTCCCAGAATGAGGGCAAGGGCGGCATAGGTGCCGATCTCGAACCAGAGCGGGAGGGCGAGTTCCATGGAATTCCATTCGACGAGGGAGGACAGGGCTGACGCCGAAAGTCTCTCCCGCATCCGTATCGAAACCGGATGCCGCCGACCCGGAGTCACCACACGGTGGCTCGTATTGACGGGCTGGACGAGGTGGGATACTCCCCTTCGCGTAGCCAAGCCTACCGGAGTGTGAGAAGCGCCCTACAACTACCTGAAACCGCCGAGGAACCGGCCGGGTCCGTGGATTTCCAGGTGCATCGTCTCGGCATCCCCTCCGTCCCGCCAGCCTGCCGGAGCGCTGGCACCGGGCGTCGCCTGCGGCCCCCGTCGGCGACGAGAACCCTGCCGGCCGTGACGATGAGAAACACGGTCTGGTAGCCCGCACGCAGGGGGTCCGCGGAGATGACCGTGCCGTCCGAGGTCATGAGGACGCCCGATCCGCATCGGCGGGCTCGTCCGGGGCCGCGACGGTGGTGCGTTCGATCGCCGAATCGAACCAGCGGCGGAGCACACTGATCGGGACAGCGCCTGCCTGCCGCGCGATGGTCTCGCCGCGGTCGAGGATGAGGAGCGTCGGAACGGCTCGGATGTCGAAACGCTCGGAGAGTTTCGGCGCCCGGTCGACGTCGACCTTCACCAGCTTGACGGCGCCCGCGCGTTCCGTCGCGAGTTCCTCCAGCGCCGGGCTCACCATGCGGCATGGCGCGCACCACGTGGCCCACATGTCGACGAGAACCGGCGGCTTCGCCGACTCCGCGACCTCCCGGAAGTCGTCGTCGGCGGCATCGACGATCCACGGCAGAAACGAATGACAGGCACCGCAGCGCGGCCGGCCGGGGCCCGCCGCGGGAACGCGATTCCGGTTCCCGCACGTCGCGCACCGGACGATCGTGGTCCTCATGCGGCATCCTGGCTGGTCTCCGGCGGGCGGTCGACCCCCACCGTCAGCTCGCCGTCCACAGCGTCGATGCGCAGCTTCGAGCCGTCGGTGACATCACCGGAGAGCAGCGCCCGGCCCAGTCGCGTCTCGATGTCGTGGGAGATGTAGCGCCGAAGCGGCCGGGCTCCGTACATCGGATCATAGCCGCGCTCCGCGATGAGACGCCGAGCCGTGGCCGTTACCTCCAGGGTGATCTGCCGCTCCCGCAGCCGCGCACGGAGCTCTTCGAATTGGAGCTCCACGATGTCCTCGATCTGCTCCAGCCCGAGCGGGGCGAAGACCACGATGTCGTCCACGCGGTTGAGAAACTCTGGGCGGAACCGCGAGCGCAGCTCAGCCAGCACGCCGGACCGGACATCGTCCGGGATCGCTCCCCCCGTTGCGGCAGCCCCGATCAACAACTCCGCGCCGATATTGGAGGTCATGATGATGATCGTGTTCCGGAAGTCGACGGTGCGTCCCTGGCTGTCGGTGATCCGCCCGTCGTCGAGCACCTGCAGGAGGGTGTTGAAGACATCGGGGTGTGCCTTCTCGACCTCGTCGAAGAGCACCACGCAGTATGGTCTTCTGCGCACCGCCTCCGTGAGCTGGCCGCCCTCGTCATAGCCGATGTATCCGGGAGGCGCCCCGACCAGTCGGCTGACCGTGTGGCGCTCCTGGTACTCGCTCATGTCGAGCCGGATCATGGCCGAGTCGCTGTCGAACAGTGCGCCCGCGAGGGCCTTCGCCAGCTCCGTTTTGCCGACGCCAGTGGGCCCCAGGAAGATGAACGATCCGATCGGACGCCGCGGGTCGCGGACTCCGGAGCGCGCACGGATGATGGCGTCGGTCACAAGGGTGATTGCCTGGTCCTGCCCGATGACCCGCTCTCGCAGAATCTCGTCGAGCCGGAGCACCTTCTCACGCTCACCCTGTTGCAGACGCGCAACGGGGATGCCCGTCCAGGCGGCGACGATCTCCGCGATCTCCTCGTCGGTGACCATCTCTCGCAGCAGCCGTTGGCCACCTTGCTTGGAGGCGAGGATCTCCTCCTCCGCGGCGAGCCGGCGCTCCACCTCCTGGAGCTGCCCGTAGCGCAACTCCGCCGCGCGGTTGAGGTCGTACGCCCGCTCGGCCTCCTCGGCTTCACGGCGCAGCCGCTCCAGCTCGCCACGGAGCTCCTGAACTTTGCGAATCGCCTGCCGTTCGGCTTCCCACTGTGCCCGCTTGGCGTCGGCCTCACCTCGGAGATCCGCAAGCTCCCGTCGCAATTCCTCCAGGCGCGTCTTGCTGGCGCGGTCGGTCTCCTTCGTGAGCGCCGCCTCCTCGATCTCCAGTCGGGTGACGCGGCGGGTCAACTCGTCCAGCTCGGCGGGCATAGAGTCGATCTCCGTACGCAGCCGCGCACAGGCCTCGTCGACGAGGTCGATGGCCTTGTCCGGCAGGAAGCGGTCGGTGATGTAGCGGTGCGAGAGGGTAGCGGCAGCGACGAGAGCGTTGTCCTGGATGCGGACGCCGTGGAACACCTCCAGCCGCTCCCGCAGCCCGCGCAGGATCGAGATCGTGTCGTCGACATCGGGCTCTTCGACCATTACCGTCTGGAAGCGGCGCTCCAGCGCGGCGTCCTTCTCGATGTGCTTGCGGTATTCGTCGAGCGTCGTGGCACCGATCAGGTGGAGCTCCCCGCGTGCCAGCATCGGCTTCAGCATGTTCCCGGCGTCCATCGCACCTTCGGTGGCTCCGGCCCCGACGAGCGTATGGAGCTCGTCGATGAAAAGCAGGATGCGTCCCTCGGATGCCGTCACCTCCGCGAGCACCGCCTTCATGCGCTCCTCGAACTCCCCGCGGTACTTGGCGCCGGCGATGAGCGCGGCTAGGTCGAGTAGCACGATCGTCTTGTCGCGGAGGCCCTCGGGAACGTCCGTGCGCACGATCCGCTGCGCGAGGCCCTCGACGATCGCCGTCTTGCCCACCCCCGGCTCTCCGATCAGCACAGGATTGTTCTTCGTCTTGCGGGACAGGATCTGGATCACCCGCCGGATCTCCGCGTCGCGCCCAATCACGGGATCCAGGCGCCCCGTCCGCGCGTCCGCGACGAGATCGCGACCGTATTTCTCCAGCGCCTCGTAGGCCTGCTCGGGCGTGGCCGAGTTGACGTGCTGGTTGCCGCGCACGGAGGTCAGCGCGCTGAGGAACGATTCGCGGGTGACGCCGTGCGCAAGCAGCAGCCGGCTTGCGGGCCGCGCTCCACCGTCGTCCGCGATCGCGATCACGAGATGCTCGACGGAGACGTAGGAGTCTTTCAGCCGTCCAGCTTCTCGCCGAGCGCGATCGAGGGTCCCCGTGAGACCGCGGCTGAGAAACACCTGGCCGGGAGCGGCGCCCGGTCCGGTGACACTCGGCTTCCGCGCGATCTCCGCCTCGAGGTCCCTGCGGAGCGCCGGGACGTCGACCCCGATCCGCTCGAGAAGCCTCGGGATGAGCCCGTCCTCCTGCTCAACGAGGGCGAGCAGGAGATGCTCTTCGTCGACCTCCGTCTGCCCCCCGCCGATCGCGATGCGCTGCGCCTCGGCGAGCGCCTCCTGAGACCTCTGGGTCAGGGTGTTCATGTCCATGGCAGTCAGGTGCCTTCCGTGTCAAGGATCCTGCGTTCGCCCTCGAGCGCGTCGATCCGGTCGAGCAAATCCAGTACGAGGGCGATGGCGGCATAGTTCAGCGCAAGGTCGGCGTGCAGCCGGACGATCCTGCGTATCTGCGCCGGCGCGGCCGGTGTGAACCACATGCGGCCGGCGGCGTCCGTCGTCCATGGCACGAGGCCGAGGTCGGCGAACCGCGCGACGAGTTCGGGATGCAGCCCAGACTGTGAGGCCACGGCACCGAGGTCGAGCCGGGCAGGACGCACTGGCAGGAGTGAAACAGTCATGCTGGTCTCCTCGGGTCGAAGGACGACGCTCGGCTGAGCTGCTCGAAGAGTTCGCGTTCCGGGTCGCTGAGCCTGTTCGGGACGAGGATCCTGACCCGGGCGAACAGGTCGCCGTCACGCCCTCCCGGGCGCGGCATCCCCTGCCCGCGCAGCCGCAGCCGGCGCCCACTGGACGAACCGGGCGGAACACGCACCGTCACCGGGCCGCCCGGGGCACTGACCCGGACCTCACCGCCGAGCGCCGCCTCCCATGGCGAGACCGGCAGGTCCATTTCGATGTTCGCCCCGTCGAGGCGGTACCGCCGATCCGGAGACACCCGGAGCGTGACGACCAGGTCACCCGGCCGGGCATCTCCCCTTCCCTCACCGCCGGCGCCCGAGACGAGGACACGCTGTCCGTCGACAGCTCCTGCCGGGATCTCGATGTCGTAGCTTTGCACGGTGCCGTTGGCGTCCTGGAGGCGGATGGTTCGCCGCGTACCTCGGTACGCCTCTTCGACGCTGAGCTCGAGCTCAGCCGAACGATCGGCGCCTCGCTCCGATCCGCCGAAGACCTCACCGAACAGGTCGTCCCAGTCGAACCCGGCCTCGGCACCCCCGGTCGACGCGGTCGACCAGGTCGTGTACCGCGGCGAGCCACTGTGCCGGCGGCCGCGCCCGCGCGCCTCCGCGGCCCCTCCGGTGTCCCGAGCCGCTCCCGCATACTGACGGAAGTCCGGTCCGAACCGGTCGTACTGCGCCCGTAGCTCCGGGTCGGTGAGCACGTGGTGCGCCTCGCTGATCCGCTTGAATCGCTCGTCAGCGCCCGGATCCTTGTTGACGTCCGGGTGGTATTTGCGGGCGAGGTCCCGGTACGCGCGCTTGATCTGCTTCGCGTCGGCCGTGCGCGGCACTCCCAGCATCGCGTAGAAGTCCTCGGCCACGTCGTCACGCCCCGGCGGCCGTCACGACGACGCCGGCGGGGCGCAGCATGCTGGACGCCGTGCCGTACCCGGGCCGGACCACCGCAACGACGGTCTGCGGCGGCAGGTCGGCCTTCCCGACAACACTGACGACCTCGTGCAGACGAGGATCGAACGGGACCCCCACCTCATCGATGCGAGGGTATCCGAGGCGGCTCAGGCCCTCGATGGCCGACGTGCGCACGACATCGATGCCGGACCGCAGTGCCTCGTCATCCGCGGGCGCGAACGCGATCGCCTGCTCGAGACCATCGACGACAGGCAGGAACACCACGGCGACGCTCGCTCGCTCTCTCGCGCGCGCGCTCTCGATCTCGCGCACCGTCCGCTTGCGGAGGTTGTCGAGATCCGCGACCGCGCGACGCCAACGGTCCTCGGCCGCCGCGATCCGGCTCTCAAGATCGTCCCCTGCGTCGGCGGGCACTGTCCCCGTGCCCGGCGCCGTGGGCGCGGACACCGCGGCGTCACGCTCCTCGCTCGACACTCTTGCGGTCTCGCCTTCATCGGGAGCATCCGGGGGGACCGTCGGCATGGGCGGCGATCTCAGCCTCGGTCGAACTCGGCGTCGACGACATCGCCGTCATCGTCGGGGCCGCTCGACCCGGGCGCAGTCGGCGGCACGGTCTGCGTGGCCCTCGCCGACGCCAGCGCCGCGGCAACCTGCTGCAGCTCGCCGGTGAGGTTCCGCGCCTCCTGTGCCGGCACCCCGTTCTCGACGGCTTCGCGGGCCTGCCCGATGAGGAGCTCCGCCCGCGCGCGTTCGTGCTCGGGCAGCACACCGTCGAACTCCGCGAGGGTGCGCTCCACCTGGTAGGCGACGGCGTCGAGCTCGTTCCTGGCGTCGATGTCCTCCCGAATCCGCTGGTCCTCGCTGCGGTGCTCCTCGGCCTCTTTCACCATGCGCTCGATCTCGCCCTGGTCGAGGTTGGAGGTATCGCTGATCGTGATGCCTTGCTCGGTGGCGGTGTCGCGGTCGCGCGCGGTGACGTGCAGGATGCCGTTGGCGTCGATGTCGAACGTGACCTCGATCTGCGGATCGCCCCGCGGCGCCGGCCGGATGCCGGTGAGCTGGAACCGTCCCAGTACCCGGTTGTCGGCGGCGCGCTCCCGCTCGCCCTGCAGCACGACGATCTCGACAGAGTCCTGGTTGTCCTGAGCAGTGGAGAAGACCTCACTGCGTCGCGCCGGGATCGTCGTGTTCCGCTCGATGATCTTGGTCATCACACCACCGCGCGTCTCGACTCCCAGCGACAGGGGGGTGACATCCAGCAGCAGGACGTCGGAGACCTCCCCTTTCAGAACGCCGGCCTGGATCGCCGCGCCGACGGCGACGACCTCGTCGGGGTTCACCGTCATGTTCGGCTCTTTGCCACCGGTCAGCCGTTTGACGAGGTTCTGCACAGCCGGGATACGGGTGGAGCCGCCGACGAGGATCACCTCGTCGATGTCGTTCTCGGTGATCTTTGCATCCGCCATCGCCTGGCGGACCGGTCCGAGGCAGCGTTCCACGAGATCCACGGTGATGTTGTCGAAGACTGCGCGCTTGACCGTCGCGGTGAGGTGCTTCGGACCCGACGCGTCTGCGGTGACGAACGGCAGGCTCACCTGCGTCTGGCTGACCGAACTGAGTTCCACCTTCGCCTTCTCAGCTGCCTCGAAGAGGCGCTGCAGAGCCTGGGCATCGTTCCGCAGATCGATCCCGGTGTCGTTCTTGAACTCGTCCGCGAGGTGGTCCACGAGGCGACGGTCAAAGTCGTCGCCTCCCAGATGCGTGTCACCGGCGGTGGAGCGCACCTCGACGACGCCATCCCCCACGTCGAGCAGGCTGACGTCGAAGGTGCCGCCGCCGAGGTCGAAGACGAGCACCGTCTCGTGCTCCTTCTTGTCCATCCCGTACGCGAGCGCAGCGGCGGTCGGCTCGTTGATGATGCGGAGCACCTCGAGACCGGCGATCCTCCCGGCGTCCTTCGTCGCCGTTCGCTGGGCGTCGTTGAAGTAGGCGGGCACCGTGATCACTGCCTCTGTGATCTTCTCGCCCAAAAACTTGGCAGCATCATCCACGAGCTTGCGCAGGACGAGCGCGCTGATCTCCTCCGGCGCGTAGAGCTTTCCCCGGATGTCGAATCGTGCCTCCCCGCCGGGCCCCGGCACGATGTCGAATCCGACGGCTTTCGCCTCCTCGGAGACCTCGTCGAACGTCCTGCCGATGAAGCGCTTGGCGGACGTGATCGTGCCCTTGGGGTTGAGGATCGACTGACGTCTGGCGAGCTGACCGACGAGTCGGTCACCGCTGTCGGTAAACGCCACCACCGATGGTGTGGTCCGTGCGCCCTCGGCGTTGGGGATCACCTTCGCCTCGCCCGCCTCCCAGACCGCGATCACCGAGTTGGTCGTGCCCAGGTCGATTCCGACCGCCTTCGCCATCAGAGACCCCCGTCCCGAGTCGCCGTGTCGTCTGTCGAACCCGACGAGTCAGACCGTTCGCCGTGCAGAATGCGCCGCGCGTCGGGCACCCACGCGGTGTCCACCAGAACCTCGTAGTTGCTCGGGCGCAGGGTCGCCGCCGAGACGAAGTTCCGCCGGCTTCCGATCAACGCGTAGCCGATCGCGCCGATGATCCCGCCGATGATCGCGCCGGCGATCAACCCGTAGAGGGCCAGGAGGAGTCCTGCGACGATGGGAGTCAGCCAGCTGAAGAGCGCGAACAGCCAGCAGATCAGCAAGCCGGTGAACGCCCCGCCCAGCGCAGCGCGACCGACCGCAGACCACAGCGTGAGACGCCCGGTGACGTGCTCAACCCACTGCAGGTCGTCCCCGACGATTCGAGTGTGCTCCACGGGGAACTCGCGGTCCGCCAGCTTCTTGACGATGGCCTCCGCTTCGCGGTACTCATCCACGACCGCCAGCACCTGACTGTCGTGCCCCAGCTCGGGTGCAGACGACGTTCCTGAGATCGTCATGGCCAGATCACCGGCTCGCCGGAACATCGGACGACGGGGCGGTCGCGTCGGCGGAGGACGAGGCGATCGTCACGTTGCGCGGCTTGCTCGACGCGTCCACCGGGATCTTCAGAACGAGCACGCCGTTGGTGAGGGCAGCCGACAGCCGCTGACTGTCGAGACTCTCGCCGAGGTAGAGCTGCCGGACGAATTCGCCTCGCGGGCGCTCGTCGATGAGCACCTCGTCATCCGGCCCGCGCAGCGGATTCCGGCGTGCGCGCACAGAGACGACGTTGCGCTCGACCCGAACGTCGACGTCGTCCATGGCGACGCCGGGCACGTCTAGGGCGACCGTGTACTCGTCGCCGTGCCGGAATGCTTCGATCGGGAGCGCCCACGTGCGTCGGTTGTGGGGCAGGCTCTGCTCGAGCGCGCGATCCACGTCCCGGAACGTGTCGAAACCCATCAACGTCATGATTCCTCCTGATTGCCGATCATCCGGACGATTGCCGATCATCCGGGCGTCCGCCGTCCGGCTGCTCCCGCGCGACGCCCGTCACGCCCTCGTCGGCTGAGCTGGGTCGCCGGCTGGACGCGTGATGAGGGCAAACCCGCGAACTCATGCACAGTCTTGTCGCGCGTTCCAGGCGAGTCATCGGCCTGGGCGAACAGAATCTCGCCTGACGAATTGCCCCGTCCTGCCAAGCCCGCCGAGCGTCGTTCGAAGCCGTCGCCGGTCTCGCCCAGGTCTGCCGACGTGCTCCGAGGAACTGGCCGGCGGACAGATGACAGGTGCGGACCCAGCCGTTCACTGGGAGGGCGACGGTGGCGTTGCGCTGCGATGGTGCATTCCAGGCTGAGGTTCTGCCATCCCAGGCCAATGTCGCGCGCAGAGCCTGGGCGTAGCGTGAACTCTCGCGGGCCACGGCGGTCGCCGCGACTCGATCCCTCGAGAACAGGTAAGCGAGGAGCAGTTCATGGCCAGCGAAACGAAGCGGACACCGACCGAAGCGGAATTCATCACGGCCATCGAGTCAGGTCCGTTGACCCAGATCGAGGTCATCGAAGCGACCGATGGGACAGGGCTAATCGTCACCGCGCGCGCGGCGGACCCAGACACCGGTGATGACATCCCGCTCGGCATCACCCTCGATCCCAGTGGCGGCGCATACATCGTGACGATCGAGACGGAGGAGCTCATCATTTCGCGGGACCAGTTGCCCGACCAGGATGCCTCGTCCGTGAACGCCCGGCAGGTGGGACCCCTCCGGAAGCTTCACGAACTCGCCACCAGGCTGGAGCAGGAGGCGAAGGGAAAGGCGCGAGACATCGCCGAGAGGCTGCGACTGAAGCGCAACGACTGATCGGGCAAGGGATCCGGCATACGGGACTGCCACTCCCTTCGCTGTTGCAGCGAATCACGGGGCTGACCACAGGAGTTTCGTGACGATGATGCACGTCTGGCGGCGGGCGTCACGTGACCAGGGACCCGCGCGTAGCCTTGATACGCGCGTAGCCTTGGGGTCAAGAGGTGGTCACGATGAACAGCTCAGACCCCGGCGGCGAAGGGCAGTCGGCCAGGCTCGGCGAATCGCGCTCCCGGTTGTACCGGATCTTCCTCGCGGGGTCGGAGATGTTCGAGCGCCCGACCGTCAGCGACACGTTCCGAATCGCGAGCAGCACCGTTCGCGCCATCTCCTCCTGTACGGTGATCGCCACCTATACAGTCAAACTGGGTGAGTTGCGCAGGTTCTCCGGTGAGCCGGACGCGGGGCTGGACCTCCTGGTCGCGGCCGCAGCCTATGCCGACGGCGTTCTCCCGAGCACTGATGGTGCTTGGCGGTACGTCCTCTTCCTCGCCGCGAATTCTGCTCAGCACGGATGTCTCATCATCCGGTCGAAGGAGCCGGCTTCCGTGGAAGATCTGTTCCTCCTGAGCGCCCTGACCAGACCCACGGGTGCCGCGCTGGCGACCTCAGAGCTGCTCGATCGCGAGCGGCGGCGAACAGCCGAGCTCCGAAAGCACAGTGAAGCTCAGGCGGACATGAATGAGGCCATGTCGAACACGATCCGCCAGCTGGGCACCCGGCAGCGCGTACGGGATGCGTTCGCCACGGCGGTCGCCTCCGGCGGAGGCGAGACCGCCATCCTCGAGGCGCTGCGCGAGCTGACCAGTCGACCAGCGCTGCTTCAGGACTCCTTCGGCGACGAGCGTGCACGAGCCGCTCCCGAGGATCAGCCCGTGCCGCGAGCCGTGCTCAGGCCGGATGCCGGTGTTCCGGCAGCCGAGCGGCCCGTTCAGGAGTGGTGCGCCTCTGACGTGCGCTCCCAAGGCCAGCTCCTCGGCTTCGTCGGCATACTCGATGAGGACCACACCGTCACGGACGACGATCGGTTCGCCCTGGAATATGCGAGCACCTCGCTGGCGATCGAATTGAGCCACCGCCGGAATCTCGCCGAGATCGAGTTGCGCCTCGGACGAGACCTTGCGGCCGATCTGGTGTCGGGGGCCGACCCAGAAGGCTCGCGAGTCCGCGCCGAGGCGCTGCACTATGATCTCAGCCAGCCTCAGCGGGTCGTGCTCGCTAGATGGGTGCTGCCTTCCCCCAAAGGTATCCAGACCGATGCAGCGCTCCGGCACGCCCTCGCAGCGTTGCAGGTCCCAGCACTGCTCTCGGGCAACGGAGACTCAGCCATGGCAATCGTCGCGGACGATCGAGGCTGGTCCAGGTTGCACGAGCAGCTCACCATCGCCTTCGGCAGCCCAAAGGGGTCGATCGGAGTCGGAGGATGCTGCACCGTTGATGACTTGCCCACATCGTTTGCGCAGGCGCGGAGGGCCCTGCGGATCCGGGCTGAGTCACGAGACCCGTACGGGCTCAGCAATCACGATGATCTCGGCCTGCTCCGGATACTGGACACCAGAGATGGCGGCGCGGAAGTGGAGAGCTACGTCCAGGAGTGGCTCGGGGTCTTGCTCAATCACGACCGGGCACACCACTCCGACCTAGTGCACACGCTGAGGGTGCACCTGGACACCGGCGGCAACTACGACCGTACGGCCTCGGCCCTCGTCGTGCACCGGAGTACCGTCCGGTATCGGCTGGGCCGTATCGGCGAGCTGACCGGTCACGATCTGTCCGATCCGGACATCCGATTCCACCTGCATGTCGCGACGCGTGCCTCCGCGGCCATTCGCGGCGGCTCGGGTTGAGCGCACTCGGACATCGAAATGTGGCGCACTGCGAGGGCGACAACGCGCTACCGGGACTCGAACCAAGAACAACTACGACCGCAGCCGACTGATCGGCAGACCCGACAAGGATCGGCTCACGTCCAAGAGTGGCGCCGTGCACGCGACGCCGCGGACTGTACGCCGACCTCTTCGATGAAGATCTCGACGACGTCGCCATCTCGTTCGATCGGGTGGCGACGCAGACGAACGTTGCCAATCTGTTGCCAAAACGGCCTATCAGCGTCGTAGAGGGCGCTCCGGCACCCCCTACGATCCCAGTAAACACGGGAGAAATCAGTTGGTGACCCCAGCGGGATTCGAACCCGCGTTACCGCCGTGAGAGGGCGGCGTACTAGGCCTCTATACGATGGGGCCGTCACGACAACTAGTCGAGTATGCCATAACCGGCAGAGGCGAACCAACCGAGCACGATTCAACCACAGCCAAGGGGACCGATGATCAGGCACGCCCGCTCCGCACTAGCCGCGCTCGCTCTTATCGCGAGCGCCGCATCGTTGTCGTCATGCAGCTTGCTGGGACCTTCGCGCGACGCCGACGGACGTGTCACCGAGACCAGCGAGATCAACTCCACGGCGCTGCTCGTCGGGGACTGTTTCTCGTTCGTCGAAGGCACCAACCTGGCGCGGGCATCCCTTACGCCGTGTGCCGAGGTCCACACCTACGTCGTGATCGGGATGGGCGAGCTCACCACCCCGGAGATCGACGAGGCCGGTGGCCTGCAGAACGCGGTGTCGGCATCCTGTTCGGAAGTCTTCACGACCTTCAAGGAGGCGGCGGCCGACGGGTTCAGGCCCGAGCAGGAGTTCGTCGTCTCGGTCTCCGAGGAAGACGGGGAGCAGATCACCTCGTACCACTGCGTCGCGACCGACGCTGTAGCCACGACCTAGGCGACCGGTACGGGCGCCAGCACCCGGAGCGCTCCCGGCACGACCTCGATGTCGATGGGCAGCGGTCCGATGCGCTCGCCGTCGGCGTACGCGACAACCCCGGCAGATTCGATGCGGATGCTCTTCGCCCGGTAAATCGACACCCGCGGATCTTTCACGTGGTCGCCCGTGAACACCGTCGGGAAGATGCGCAGGAACGAGATGCGTGAGAGCGCCTGCACGACGAGCACATCGAGCAGCCCGTCGTCGAGCTTCGCGTCGGGCGTGACCTTCATGCCGCCGCCGAGGGAGACGCTGTTGCCGACGCTGATGAGCGCGCCGGTGGTCACGAGTTCCACGCCGTCGAGCACGAGCCGGTAGGGGATCGGCTTGAGCTTCATGAGCTCGAGCCCCAGCGCGATGGTGTATCGGCTCGGCCCCTTCGGGTGCCGCATGTGGTTGGCCCGCTCGTTGACGATCGCGTCGAAGCCCGCCGACAGCACGCACGCGAACCAGCGTTTCGCCGGCATCCCGGTTTCGTCGTCGACGTAGCTCACGAGCGCGGCGTCGATGACACACGGCGGCTTGGCGAGCGCGTGCATGAGCGACTCGATCGCCGCCTCGGTGTTGTCGTGCGGGATGCCGAGCCCGCGCGCCATGTCATTGCCCGTGCCCGACGGCACCAGCCCGAGCGGCACTGGGGTCTTCGCCACGAGATTGGTGCCGAGATTGACCATGCCGTCACCGCCCACGACGATGAGCGCGTGGGGCTTGGATGCGACTGCCCTGTGCCCTGCAGCCATGAGCTGCTCGAAGTCGGGCTCCTGCAGACTCGTGACGTCGTGGCCGACCGCACGAAGCGTCTGAACGACGGCGGGCCCGACATCGCGGCCTTTGCCGAAGGATGCGGTCGGATTGATCGCCACAACCAGGCGCAGCGGCTTCGTCGTCGTCACGTCGTAAGTATGGCGGTTTCCTACCTGAACTTGAGCAACCTCAGCAACTGGGCGTTGAGGGCGACGACGATCGTCGACACAGACATGAACACGGCCGCGAGCGCCGGGGGCAACAGGATGCCCGCCCCGAACAGCACGCCGGCCGCCAGCGGGATCCCGATCGCGTTGTACCCCGTAGCCCAGAACAGGTTCTGCAGCTCCTTGCGCCAGGTGGCGCGGCTGAGGGTGAGGGTCGCGGCCACTCCCCGCGGATCGCTCGAGGCGAGCACGATGCCCGCGGACTCGATCGCGACATCGGTCCCCGCGCCGATGGCGATGCCCACGTCCGCCCTTGCGAGCGCCGGCGCATCGTTCACGCCGTCGCCCACCATTGCCACCCTGGACCCGCTCCGCCGGGTGCCGCCACGCGTCCACGGGCGGCGCTCGGTGCGGCGAAGAGACTCGACGCGCTGCAGCTTCTCGACGACCTCCGACTTCTGGCCCGGCAGCACTTCGGCGAAGACCTCGTCGATTCCGAGCTGGCCGGCCACCCAATCCGCGACCTCGCGGGAGTCTCCGGTGAGCATCGCGACTCGCACGCCCCGGCGCTTCAGTTCGGCGACTGCCTCGGATGACTCGGGCCTGATCGTGTCGGCGAGCGCGAGCATCCCAAGCACTGTGTCGCCGTCGATGAGGTACACGATCGTCGCACCTTCGGACGCGTGGTCGCGCGTCGCGTTCACGAGCGCCGTCGGCAGCTCGAGCCCGTGCTCGGTGACGACCCGCTGGCTCGCAACCGTGAGTTCGCGGTCCGCGACAGTCGCCGTGGCACCGCGGCCCGCGAGGGACGTGAAGGCCTTCGAGCGTGGCACCCGTACCTTGCGTGCCTTCGCCTCGGCGACGATGGCCCGCGCGATCGCGTGCTCCGATCGGCCCTCGACGGCGGCGGCGAGCGAGAGCACTTCCGCCTCGTCGATTCCCTCGGCGGGAACGATCGCCACGACACCCTGTGTGCCGGTGGTGAGGGTTCCCGTCTTGTCGAAGAGCACGACATCGATCGTGCGGGCCTCTTCGAGCGCAAGCCGGTTCTTCACGAGGATGCCGTTGCGCGCGCCGATCGCGGTCGAGATCTGGGAGACGAGCGGGATGGCGAGGCCCAGCGCGTGCGGGCACGCGATCACGAGCACGCTCACGACACGCTCGAGGACGAAGGCGGGCTCATCCGGGGCGATCAGCATCCAGGCGATGAGCGTGACGATCGCGGCACCGAGCGCCACATAGAACAGGAGGGCGGCGGCGCGATCCGCGAGCAGCTGCGCCGTCGACTTGCTCGACTGCGCGTCGGCGACGAGCTTCATGATGCCGGCGAGAGCTGTCTCTCCCCCGGTCTTCGTGACCCGGATGGTCAGTGCGCCCGAGCCGTTGACGGCGCCCGCGATCACGATCGCGCCCGGCTTCTTCGGAACCGGAGCCGACTCGCCCGTGAGCAGCGCCTCGTTGACATCGGATTCGCCCTCTACGACGTCGCCATCCACGGGAACCGCCGCCCCCGGACGCACGAGCACCAGATCACCGACGACGAGCTGCGCAACCGGTACGGCCATGGTGTGGTCCCCGTGAACGAGATCGGCTTCGTCGGGCAGAAGCTTCGCGAGCTCGCCGAGCGCATCTTGCGCCCCCATGACCGCGGACATCTCGATCCAGTGGCCGAGAAGCATGATCGTGATGAGTGTCGCGAGCTCCCACCAGAAGTCCATGCCCGGCAGGCCTAGGGTCACGGCAGCGCTGTACCCGAATGCCACAACTATGGCGAGCGAAATGAGGGTCATCATGCCGGGCTGCTTCGCGCGCAGCTCGGTTACGGCGCCCTTCAGGAACACGAGCCCGCCGTAGACGAAGATCGCAAGCCCGAAGAGGGCGGGGATGAACTGGCTGCCGGGGAATCGCGGGCCGCTGAGCCCGAGGATGTCCTGCAGCCCCTCCGAGAAGACGAGCGTCGGGATGGTGAGCACCAGGCTCAGCCAGAACTTGCGGCGGAAGATGGCGGGGTCGTGAGCGGAGTGGTCGCCGTGAGCGGAGTGGTCGCCGTGAGCGGAGTGGTCGTCGTGAGCGGAGTGGTCGCCGTGGTCGTGCGCGGAGTGGTCGTGGTGCGCGGAGTGATCTGCGTGCTCGTGGGTCGTGTGGTCGTGGGTCGTGTTCTGGTCGTGCTGCATGTCACTCTCCCCGGTTGTTGTTGAGTTCGTAGACCTTGAGCAGCTCATCGACCGCCATGGCCTGCTGGTCGCCGCCAGTGGCGAACATGTCGGTCACATGTGTGCGTAAGTGGTTCTCAACGAGGAGCTTGTTGAGGCTGCGCAGCGACTTCTGGATGGCGAGCGACTGCGTGATGATGTCCATGCAGTACTCCTCGTTCTCGATCATCTTCTCGAGGCCGCGCATCTGGCCCTCGAGGATGCGGCTGCGGTGCAGCGCGCGTTTCTTGAGGTCGTCGATCATGAAACCCATAATACCCCTAGGGGGTATGTCGTCGCGCAATTTCGACGCGAGATACCCGCGCAATACAGTGGGACCATGAAGCTGACGAAGTACGAGCACTCCTGCATGGTCATCGAGAAGGGCGGCTCATCGGTCGTCATCGACCCCGGGTCATTCACGACGCCGCTTTCCGACCTCGACGGTGTCGTCGCGATCGTGATCACTCACGAGCACGCCGACCATTGGACCCCGGAACAGCTCACGCGCCTGCTCGACCGCAATCCGGATGCCCGCATCCTCGGACCGGCTGGCGTCGCCGCCGCGGCGGCCGACTTCACAGTGGAAACCGTCGCTCACGGCGACAAGGTAGAGATCGACCCGTTCTCCTTCGAGTTCTTCGGCGAGAAGCACGCGGTAATCCACGAATCCATCCCGCTCGTCGACAACGTTGGCGTGCTCGTGGACGACAACCTCTACTACGCGGGCGACTCGTACACGCTGCCTGGTGTGGCAGTCGAGACTCTAGCGGCGCCCATCGGCGCCCCGTGGCTGAAGATCGGCGAGGCGATGGATTACGTGCTCGCGGTCAAGCCCCGCCGCTCGTTCCCGGTGCACGAGATGGTGCTCTCCCAAGTCGGCAAGACCATGACCCAAGGGCGCATCGAGGCCGTGACGACACAGGGGGGCGGCGAGTTCTTCGTGCTCGAGCCGGGCGAATCGCTCGACCTGTAAGTGTCAGGCCTGCGGGTCGTGCCCGTTTCCGATGTTCCGTGGCACGACGTGCGCACGGTCTTCGGCACGCGGGGTGATCCTGCCCGCTGCTGGTGCCAGTACTTCATCCTCAGCAATCGCGAGTGGAACGAGACGTCGGCAGCGGACAAGGAGAGGATGCTCTGCGGGCGCATCGAGGAGAACCGCTCGGCACCGGGGGTGCTGGCCTACCTCGACGGCGAACCGGTCGGCTGGTGCGCGATCGAACCGCGGACGGACTACCGGCGCATCCTCACGTCGCGGGTGGTGACCGGCAGTGTCGAGCCCCCCGACGATGCACGGGTATGGGCGGTGACCTGCTTCGTCGTGCGGGTGGGGTTCCGCCGTCAGGGGGTCGCGGGAGCGCTGCTCGAGGCCGCCGTCGCCCATGCCCGCAAGCACGGAGCCCGCGACATCGAGGGCTACCCGGTCGACACCGCCGAGAAGAAGGCGTCGTCAGCGGAGCTCTACCACGGCGCCCTCTCGCTCTTCCTCGGCGCGGGTTTCCACGTGGTGTCGCGTCCCGCGGCGGGGCGCGCGGTCGTCTCGCTGTCGGTGGAGTGACACGGCTCCCGCGGCGATGGCGAGCGCGGCGATCGCGCCCGTGACCATGAGGGTCGAGGCATCCGGCCGCACTATCGACTGGCCGCGTAGGGCCTGCCAGGTCAGCAGGCCGAGCACCGCCACGTAGGTCGCGCTCATGACGGCCACCAGGCGCCACCGCACGCCCGGGTCGCGCAAGCGGGCGACCCGCCTGGACAGCAGCTCGATGACGATGAGTGCGAGCGGGATGAGCTGGAGGGCGTGCATGCCCACGAAGTGCGGGATGCGCAGGTCGCCGGCGACGGTGCTCCAGCCGAGGAGCGGCAGGCCGGGTCCGCCGTCGGCAACCCCGACGGCGTGCGCCCCGACGATGCCCTGATAATCGTCAAGCTGGCCGGTCGTGGGTGCGGTCATGAGAAACGCCAGGCCCATGCCGACGAGCGCGATGAGGGCGCCCCAGCGGATGGCGAGCGTTCGCGCCGGGTCGCCCAGCGGGTTGCGGAACAACAGCACGCTCGCGACGAAGGTGGCGATCCACAGGGCGCTGATCGAGAACGCCATGATCGCCCACAGCGCCGTGCTCAAGGCGGTCGACACGTTGAAGTGGCTCGTGACGCCGAAGGCGGCGGCCCCCACGATGATCGCGAGTTCGATGGCGAGGAGGACGGCGCTTGCTGTGCCGGCCCACCAGGCGATCCGGCGGAACCTGCCGAGCTGCCCGATCAGCCACGCCCAGGTAATCGCATACACGGCGGTGGAGATCGCGAACTTGAGCGGCTTCTCCCAGATATTGACGCCCAGCAATTGCCTGGGGTCGGCGAAGACGCCTACGAGGCACGCGATCGCGAGCACCCCCATGACCGCCGCTAGCCCCAACAAGGGACGGTGCCACGAGGTTGTCTGCACTGCGGTCATGATTCACTCCTGGGGTTTGCGAACATCTCGTTGGACACGTGCTCTTGTGCGATTCGGCGAAGGGATGCCACGAGCCCGTCGCCCAGCACCGTGCCGACGACAACGATCTCGGCCATGTCGCGCACGTCACTCGTTGTTGCCACTGCCGCGAGGTCGGCTCGCGCGATGAGCTCGGCGCCCTTCGCGTAGCCCTCGGGGATGGCGGCGAGCTCGTCGCGACCGAGTCGGGCATACGTGTCGAGGATGCGAGCCGCGCCGCGCCTGCCGGGGTTCTCGTCGGTGACCTTCCAGCCCATCCGTTCGATCGTCTCGTCGACGATTGCGGTGCCGTCGCTCGGGCCTTCGAGCTCGTCGTAGAGGTCGGCGTCGGAGATCGCGTATTGCGCGACCCCGAAGATGTAGCTCAGCGGCAGGTCGGGTGAGTCGACCGCCGCGAGCACGCGTCCGGCCGTTGCGACGGGCAGGCCGCCGACGTCGATGAGTGCCCGGATGAGGTGCAGGCGCTCGACGTGGGCGTCACTGTAGTCGACCTGATTCGCGCTCGTGCGCTCGCCCGAGGGCAGGAGTCCTTCGCGGAGGTAGTACTTGATCGAGGGAACCGGCACACCGCTTGCCTCGCACAGTTGCGACATTCTCATGCTCGATAGTGTAACTATCGATAGTTCAACTGTCTATAGCTAATGCTCTCCCGGAAATGCGAAAAGCCCCGGATGAACCGGGGCCTTCTCACAGCTGGGGTACCTGGACTCGAACCAAGAACAAAAGAATCAGAATCTTCCGTGTTGCCAATTACACCATACCCCAATGGGCTCGACAGCAGCCGGGCCGACTGTCTACTTTAGCCTATCGGCGGAGTCACGACATATCCGAGCACGCAGAAGCCGTTGGGCTGGCAACTGGAGATCGCCGTCACCACCATGCCCAGGCGAGTTCCCGGCCCGAACGTCACCTCATAGGGCACTCCATCGCGCGTCGCCTGTTCGACTTCGGCGAAAATGGCCTCGCGATCGGGAGCTGGCCAGCCGAATTTCTCGACCTCGGCGAGCATGATGTTGTACGCCTCGCGGAAAGGCACGGCATCGAGCGACTGGGTTCGGATCTCGGAGATCGCGCCGTCGGCGGTGGTGATGCCGAGCTGCCCGACCGTGAACTTCGCGCCGCCCGGCCCCTCTCCTCCGCCGTTGACGATGAGGTAGTACTCGTTGTCGGTGTCGAAGTTCTCGCTCGGCCCGATCTGGAGGGTTCCGTCGGATTCGAGACCCAGGTCATCCGCGAGAGCCGGCCCGCGCGAGAGGTCGATGCGCACGTCTCGCGACCGCTCGATGTACGCGAGGCCTTCCTCGGTGAACGACGACCAGTTGAGGTCGGTGACCTGACCGACGGTCGGCTTCGGGAGCGGATCGGCGAGACCGTTGTTCATGAGCACGATGGTTGTGGCGACGATGCCACCGATGATCACGAGCAGGGCGGCGGCGGGTATCCAGCCGAACCACCACGGCCTCTTGCGCTTGATCTCCAGTGACACGCATCAACCGTAGGTCAGGCGCCACGGCCTGTCGACTCGGGGCGTCGGCCGGGCGATTCGAGCGAGCGCGCCTCAGCCGATGAGGTCGCGATTCACGGATGCGGCGACCCGAGCGCCCGCGCCCGCCGCCACGATCAGCTGCTGCGGTCCGGGCGGAGTGACGTCGCCCGCCGCATACACGCCGGCAACACTCGTGCGCCCGCCGTCGTCGACCAGGACGAAGCCCTCGTCGTCGCGCTCGAGACCCAGGGACGCGGCATAATCCAGCGCCGGCTCGTAGCGGGGGCGCACGAACGCCCCAACTACCGGCACCGTCTCCCCGTCGGCGAGCACGACGCCGGTGAGGCTGTCACGGTCGCCCGCGACATCCGCCACCTCTCGCCTCTCGACTCGGATACGGAGTCCCGCCAGGCGCGACTCCTCCGCCTCGGTCACCACTGGGGCGCCGCTCGTGAACACGACGAGGTCACGGCTCCACTGCGACAGCAGCAAGGCCCGTTCCGCCAGATCCGGGGTCTGGCCGATGAGCGCGATCGCACGGTCGGCGTACCCGTATGCGTCGCATTCGAAACACGAATGGATGCTCGTTCCGTAGTACGCGCGCAAGGTGGGCAGCGCGGGTAGTTGCTCGCGCAAGCCGGTCGCGATGATGATCGTGGATGCGGTCGCCACGCCCCCGGCGTGCGTCACGACGAAGCGCGGTTCGGCAGCGACTCGTTCGATGCTGCTCACGTGAGTCTTCTCGTACGAGGCTTCTGGATAGGCCTCGAGTTCCTCCCGACCGAGGCGGCGTAACTCGAGCGGCGAGATGCCGTCTCTGCCGAGATACCCGTGGGCGTGGAAGGTCGCCGAGTTGCGAGGGCGGTTTCCGTCGAGCACAAGCACGCGCCGCCGGGCCCGGGCCAGGTTGAGTGCGGCGCTGAGCCCTGCGGGGCCCGCTCCGATGATGACGGCGTCCCAGGCGACGGGCGTCACAGGCGGGCGCATCTCACAGACCGGCCCATCTCACAGGCGGGCCCTCAGGCGCTCGATCCTCGCGATCGTCGACTCGCGGCCGAGCAACTCCATCGATTCGAAGAGCGGCGGACTGATGCGTCGCCCCGACAGCGCGGTGCGCAGGGGGCCGAAGGCCACGCGGGGCTTGAGACCTCTCACGTCGATGAGTTCGGTGCGCAACGCTGCCTCGATGGCTTCCGTGTTCCACGGCGCCACGGCGGGGAGCACCGCGAGGGCGGCGTCGAGCACTTCGGCGCCCTCGGCACCGGGAAGGGCGTCCGGGTCGACGACGATCGCCTCGTCGCGCGTGAACAGGAACTCGAGCAGGCCGCGTGCCTCGCCCAGCAGCTGCATGCGCTCCTGTACGAGCGGCGCGGCCGCAAGCAGCATCGAGCGGTCGGCATCGTCTTTCACGAGGTCGCCGAGGTAGGGCAGCAGACGGTCTGCGAAGTCGTCGACGGCGAGCATCCGGATGTGGTCGCCGTTGATCGACTCGGCCTTCTTCACATCGAACCGGGCGGGGTTCGGGTTGACGTCGACGACATCGAACGCGGTGACCATCTCGTCGATCGAGAACACGTCGCGATCGTGCGTGAGCGACCAGCCGAGCAGGGCGAGGTAGTTGACCAGGCCCTCCGGGATGAAGCCGCGATCCCTGTGGTGGAACAGGTTCGACTCGGGCTCGCGCTTGGACAGCTTCTTGTTGCCCTCGCCCATCACGTACGGAAGGTGACCGAACCGCGGGACGAAGTCGGTGAGCCCGATCTCGATGAGCGCCGAGTAGAGGGCGATCTGTCGCGGCGTCGAGGAGAGGAGGTCCTCGCCGCGCAACACGTGCGTGATGCCCATGAGTGCGTCATCCACCGGGTTGACGAACGTGTAGAGCGGTGCCCCGTTCGGCCGCACGACCACGAAGTCCGTGAACGAGCCAGCGGGGAACGTGATCTCACCGCGCACGAGGTCGTCGAAGCCGAGGTCGGTGTCGGGCACGCGAAGCCGCAGGGCCGGCGCGCGGCCTTCGGCGCGATACGACTCCCGCTCGGCCTCGGTCAGGTCGCGCTCGAAGTTGTCGTAGCCCTGCTTGGGGTCGCGGCCATTCGCGACGTTGCGCGCCTCGATCTCCTCGGCCGTCGCGTATGACTCGTACAGGTGACCACTCGCCTTGAGCTTCTCGATCACGTCGGCGTAGATCGCGGCGCGCTGCGACTGCCTGTACGGCTCGTGCGGTCCCCCGGTATCGATGCCTTCGTCCCAGTCGATGTGCAGCCAGCGCAGCCCGTCGAGCAGCTGCAGGTAGCTCTCCTCGCTGTCACGCGCGGCATCCGTGTCTTCGATGCGGAAGACGAGCTTGCCGCCGGTGTGACGCGCGTACGCCCAATTGAACAGGGCGGTGCGGATGAGCCCGACATGCGGGGTACCGGTCGGCGAGGGACAGAACCGTACGCGAACGTCCGATCCGGTGGCTGTGGAGAATGGCGCTGACATCGCCGTTCAGTCTAGGCGCGCACCGGGTTCCTGAGAGTCCCGAGGCCGGGCACTCGCACCTCGACGGAGTCGCCGTCGATGATCGGGCCGATACCCGACGGAGTTCCCGTGAGGATGACGTCCCCGGGCAGGAGTGTGAACACGCTCGAGATGTATTCGATGATCTCGTCGACCGGGAACACCATGTCGTCGAATCGTCCCGACTGCTTCACTTCGCCGTTGACGAGCGTCTCGACCGTGCCACCGGCGACGGTGAACTCGGTCTCGATGATCGGCCCGAGTGGGCAGAACGTGTCGAAGCCTTTCGCCCGCGTCCATTGCCCGTCGGTCTTCTGGAGATCGCGAGCGGTGACGTCGTTGGCGATCGTGTATCCGAAGATCACGCTGTCGGCATCCGCTCGACTGACGTTCTTCGCGATGCTGCCGATGATCACGGCGAGTTCGCCTTCGTACTCGACCCGCTCGCTCTGCTTGGGGAGCACGATCGCGTCGCCCGGCCCGATCACCGAGGTGTTGGGCTTGAGGAAGATCAGCGGCTCGGCCGGCACCTCGTTGCCGAGTTCGGCGGCGTGCTCGCGGTAGTTCCTCCCCACTGCAACGACCTTCGAGCGCGGGATGACCGGGGCAAGCAATCGCACACCTGTGACGGGAATGCGCTCCCCGGTCGTATCGAAACCGCTGAACATCGGATCACCCGACAGAACGACAAGTTCGTCGTCGTCGAGAATGCCGTACCGGGGGTCTTCACCTGTCGAGAATCGCGCGATCTTCACCCGTTGAGCCTAGTCGGACTCGGGAACCGATCCCGTGCGTGAGGCAGAGCGGTGCGCGCCCCGTCCGCGGAACCTCGCGAAGAACACAGCGCCCGCGCCCAGAAGCAGCAGGATGCCCCCGCCGATCGGTACCCACAGGTTGACGCTCTGGCCGGTGGCCGGCAGCAGCCGCGGTGACTCGACGGCACCGACATCAGCCCGCCCACCTAGCACGCGCGGGAAGCCGACGCCCCGCTGATCGTCGGTCGGGAGCCCGATCGCGGAGGGACTTCCCGCATCCCACACCGGGCTGCCCACGAGCGGCAGGCGGGTCGGAGTGGGGCCGCCATTGGCCGCGAGCGGCCCCAGCCGCATGTCGGGGACGGAATAGACGACTCCAACGCCGGTGTTGTGCGCAGGGGTTTCTGCACTCGTGAGGAGGCTGTAGTCGATCGCGATCGTGTCGTTGGGCACGCCCGAAGTCACGATCGCTGGCTGACCGGCCACCGACTCGAGCACCGAGTTCGTGACCGCCACGAGACCGTCGGTGACGTTGTAGACGGCCAGCGCGCCCGGGCCTGCGATGGTGCTCGAAGAGATCTCGACGAGCACGTCGGCCGGAGCAACGGCGTCGAGCTGCGCGAATGCGAGCGCTCCGAGGTTGCCGGCGAGGTCTGCCCGCTCGTCGAACGTCGAGTTGACGATCGAGACCGGGGCGAGCACCTGCTCGACGAGGATGCTCGATCCCGCGCTGCCGCCCTTGTTGCTGATGTTGCCGCTGAAAGTCGAGGAATCGACGCTGATCGCCGGCAGCGCACCCGAGTCCACCGTGCCGACCCAGAGACCGCCACCGCCGAAGAACTCGTCGTTGTCGAGGAACAGCGAGGTCGCGATGCCCACAGACCCGCTCCCCGTGATCGTGTCGACGGCGAGTCCGCCGCCGCTGCCCTCCGGCGCGGAGTTCCCCACGAAGCGTGTGCCCGAAACGGCCACGGACCCCGTGACAGTGCCGAGGTAGGCGCCCGCGCCGTATCCGTCGATGAGCACCGGTGGGAGGCGCACACCCGCCTGGTTCTGCTCGAAGTCCGAATCGGTGATGTCAGCCGTGGTAACGGAGATCGCGTAGATCCCGCCGCCGTCGGCGCTGGAGACATTCCGCAAAAACGACGTCGACGACACCGAGACGTGACCTGTGACGTCGACGAGGAACATTCCGCCGCCCTGGTCTGCCGCGGTGTTGTCGCTGAAAATCGTCTCGGTGACGGTCAGGTCGCCGATTGCGTAGAAGTAGGCCCCGCCGCCGTCGATCTCCGACTTGTTGCCTGTGAACGTCGTCGCGTCGGAGATGACGACCCCGGGCGCACCCGAGATGTACAAGCCGCCCGCGTCGAGCGCGGTGCTCGAGTTGCCATCGAACGCGACGGTCTGCACGGTGACATTCGCCGGGTCGCCATGGTGACGGATGAATACGGCACCGCCCTCGTCGGTCGCCGTATTCCCCGAGAACGACGAGTCCCGGATGTCGACGTTACCCACCGACTGGTCGATGGACAGGGCGCCGCCGACGCCCCCGGTCGCGCCGTTGTCATCGAAACGCGAATCGTCGACCAGGAGGTCGCCCTGCAACTGGTAAGTGTTGACCGCCGGTCCGTAGTTGTTGTGCTGGTCGGTGACCACGATGCCGGTGAGGGTCAGGTCTCGCGCAGGGAAGGTACCGATGCTCGCGAGGATCGCGATACCCGTCTGCACGGCATTGCCGACGAAGGTCATTCCGCTCAGGGTGAAGTCCTGATCCGCATTGACCGGCAGGATCGTCACCTGATGGAAGTTGCCCGACGCAGCGTTACGAGAGATCGTCAGGACGCCCGCCCCCGGGCCCCGGATGTCGAGCGAGTGCGGAAGCACGAGCGGGCTCTGGAGGGCGATCGACGTGACAGTGGCCGGGATGACGATGATGTCACCCTCAAGCGAGTTGTCGATCGCGAACCGGAGACTTCCGATCCCCGAGTCGTTGCCGTTGAAGACGGGTGGGGCGGCCGCCGCCGCGTGGGGCGCGGCCAGAACGCCTGCGAATGCGAGTCCCACGGCCAGCAGCGCGGAGAGCGCGACCCTGAGGCGGGGTGGTCGGAGGGCGTCCATGCTGTGTCCATCTGCTCAGGTGTCACGCAAAGTTACCAGTCGGCCGCCCTAATACGATCGAAACGTGCCCGCAAACATTCTCTGGAATTCGCCGCAGCGGCCCCGGGCGACCCTCGTGCTCGCCCATGGCGCCGGCGCGCCGATGGACAACGGCTGGATGAACGACATGGCCGCGCTGCTGGCGGAACGCGGCATCCGGGTCGCTCGATTCGAATTCGAGTACATGGCGGGGCGCCGGCAGGGAGTGCGCAGGCCGCCACCTCGCGCGGACACCCTGCTTGGTGAGTACCGGGCGGTCGTCGAGCAGCTGGGTCGGCAGGATGCTCCCCTCTTCATCGGGGGCAAGTCGATGGGCGGGCGGGTCGCCAGCATGATCGCCGACGAACTGCATGACGCGGGTGCCATCGCCGGGCTCGTCTGCCTGGGCTACCCGTTTCATCCACCCGAGAAGCCCGAGCAGGTGCGAACGGCGCACCTTCTCGGCCTGCGCACGCCGACCCTCATCTGCCAGGGAACGCGAGACCCGTTCGGCACGCGAGAGGATGTCGCGGGCTACTTGCTTTCAGACGCGATAGGGATGCACTGGCTCGAAGACGGCGATCACGACCTGCGGCCGCGCAAGGCGATCTCCGGCTTCACCTTCCGCGAGCACCTTGCCTCGACGGCCGACGCCGTCGCCGCGTTCGCGACGCGGTAGTTCCCGGAGTACTACGCGTCGAGGCGCAGCATCCACCCGTGCTTGTCGGGGATACGGCCGTACTGGATGTCGGTCAGCTCCTGTCGCAGCGACATCGTCAATTCTCCGGCGGGAGCCTCCGGGTCGCCCACCTCGAAGTCCTTGCCCTTGAGCTGCGCGATAGGAGTCACGACGGCGGCCGTGCCGCACGCGAACACCTCGACGACATCACCGGATGCGACGCCGTCGCGCCACTCGTCGATGCCGACGCGCCGCCGCTCAACCTTGTGGCCGCGGTCCTCGGCGAGCTGCAGGAGCGAGTCCCTCGTGATGCCCTCGAGGATCGAGTCGGACTCGGGCGTCACGAGAGTGCCGTCCTTCTTCACGAGAACGACGTTCATGCCACCGAGCTCCTCGATGTACTTGCCCTCGGAGGAGTCCAGGAACAGCACCTGGGCGCACCCGTGCTCGTACGCCTCCGCTTGCGCGACGAGGGATGACGCGTAGTTGCCGCCCGTCTTCGCCGCGCCCGTACCGCCCTTGCCTGCGCGCGCGTAGTCGGTCGACAGCCAGATCGAGACGGGAGCGACCCCGCCGTGGAAGTAGGCGCCCGCGGGGCTCGCGATCACGTAGTAGTTGACCTTCTTCGCGGGTCGCACACCCAGGAACGCCTCCTTCGCGAACATGAAGGGCCGCAGGTAGAGGCTCGTTTCGGGAGCCGAAGGCACCCAGCGGGCGTCGACCGCGATGAGTTGCTTGAGCGACTCGATGAAGTACTCCGTCGGCAGCTCGGGAAGCGCGAGGCGCACGGCCGAGCGCTGCATTCGAGCGGCGTTCGCCTCGGGACGGAACGACCAGATCGACCCGTCGGCGTGACGGTAGGCCTTGAGTCCCTCGAAGATCTCTTGCGCGTAGTGCAGCACCGCGGCGGCCGGGTCGAGCGCGATGGGACCGTAGGGCTGCACGCGCGGGCGGTGCCAGCCACCCAGCTCCGACCAGCAGATGTCGACCATGTGGTCGGTGAAGTACTTGCCGAAACTGGGTTCGGCGATGATGTCGGCGTGCTCCGCTGCCGAGCGCGCGGACTCGTTCACCGTCACGGCGAACTCGAGGGTCTTGGGTGCGAGCAGGTTCTTCATTGCTGGTCCTTAGTCGAGATTTCTAATTCTGCGCCACAGCCGCCGCGATGGCATCCCCGACCTGCGAGGTGCTGCGTTTCGCGGTGCCGCGAGCGGCAAGATCGGCCTCGACCGCCGCGGTGACCCGCGCCGCAGCATCCGGCTCGCCCAAATGGGAGAGCATGAGCGCAACGGAGAGGATCGCGGCAGTCGGGTCGGCGAGCTGCTGTCCAGCTATGTCCGGGGCCGAGCCGTGCACGGGCTCGAACATGCTGGGGAAGGTGCCATCCGGATTGATGTTGCCCGAGGCTGCCAGTCCGATGCCGCCGCTGATTGCGGCCGCGAGATCGGTGAGAATATCGCCGAAGAGGTTGTCTGTGGCGATCACGTCGAATCTAGCAGGATTGGTCACGAGGAAGATCGTCGCCGCATCGACGTGGAGGTAGTCGACCGCCACGTCGGGGAACTCGATCGCGACGCGATCGACCGTGCGCTGCCAGAGTCCGCCCGCGTGCACCAGAACGTTGGTCTTGTGCACGAGCGTGAGCTTGCGCCGCCGGGCCTGTGCCTGCGCGAACGCAAAGCGCACGAGCCGTTCGACTCCGAATGCCGTGTTGACGGAGACTTCGTTCGCGATCTCGTGCGGTGTTCCCGCCCGGATCACTCCCCCGTTGCCGACGTACGGGCCCTCTGTGCCTTCGCGCACGACGATGAAGTCGACCACTCCCGGCTCGGCGAGCGGCGAGGAGACGCCGGGCACGATGCGAGTCGGACGCAGGTTCGCGTAGTGGTCGAGCGCGAAGCGCAACTTGAGCAGCAGTCCGCGCTCGATGATGCCGCCGGCGAGCCTCGGGTCACGCGGGTCGCCGCCGATGGCGCCCAAGAGGATCGCGTCGTGTGCCTTGAGGGCCTCGAGGTCGGCGTCGGTGAGAATCTCGCCGGTCTCGAGATAGTGGCCCGCCCCAAAAGGGAACTCGGTGGACTCGATCGTGACGCCGTCGGGCACGGCCGCCTCGAGGACCTTGCGGGCCTCGGTCGTCACCTCGCGTCCGATACCGTCGCCGGGAATGATTGCGAGTTTGATCGTTCGGGGCATGCAATTACAGTACCGTCGCGAGCTCCCGGCCCCGCCCACGCGAAACCGTGGATCCTTCGACCCTACGCTCACGGCTACCTGAAAGAAACCTGTATCGAGAAGCTCGCGGACGGGGCTAGCGTCGAACACATGAGTATAGGAACCGGAATAGTTCTGTTCGTCATCGGCGCGATTCTCACCTTCGCGCTCAACTTCGAGACGGGGTTCATCAACCTCGACCTCGTCGGCTACATCCTCATGGGTGCGGGCGTGATCGTGTTCGTCATCGGTCTCGTGCTGATGATGCGCCGGCGCCAGTCGGTCACCACGGTGCACTCCGGGATCGACCCCGCCACGGGGTCCGGCGTCACGGAACGCCGCACGTCAACGACGCCTGACGACGTCGTCTAGGCCGAATGCGCGTCGCCCTCGGGTGGCGCGCATTCCTTGTTTCTGGGGAGAAAACCTAGACCTCGACGATGTCGATCTCGCGCAGCAGGTCCGCGTCGATGGCGGTGCGCACCCGGTCGAGCAGGTGGTCGGGCACCGGTGAATCGACAGTGAGCACGCTCAGCGCCTGGCCTCCGGCGCTCTGCCGCGCAACCTGCATGCCGGCGATGTTGATGTTCGCTTCCCCGAACTCCTTGCCGTACACGGCAACGATCCCGGGGCGATCGGTGTAGATCATCACGATGAGGTGCTCCGCGACTGGAACCTCGACGTCGTATCCGTTGATCTCGACGATCTTCTCGACCTGCTTCGTGCCCGTCAGAGTGCCCGAGACCGAGATCTGCGAACCGTCGCTCAGCGCGCCGCGAATCGTGAGCAGGTTGCGGTACTCCTCGCTCACCGGGTCGGTCACGAGCCGCACGACAACGCCGCGCTGTTCCGCGAGGAGCGGTGCGTTGACGTAGCTGACCGACTCGCTCACGATGTTCGAGAAGATGCCCTTGAGCGCCGCGAGTTTGAGCACGCTCACGTCGAACTCGACGATCTCGCCGCGCACCTCGACATCGACACTCGTGAGCGGGCTGTCCGCGAGACCCGCGAACACGTGCCCGAGCTTCTCCATGAGCGGGATGCCCGGTCGCACGCTCGTGTCGATGACGCCGCCCGCGACGTTGACGGCGTCGGGCACGAGCTCGCCGTCGAGGGCGAGACGCACTGAGCGCGCGACGGAGACGCCCGCCTTCTCCTGGGCCTCATCCGTCGACGCTCCGAGGTGGGGTGTGAGCTGGATGTTGTCGAGCGAGAGCAGCGGCGAGCCGGTGGGCGGCTCGTTGACGAACACGTCGAGACCGGCGCCGGCGATGCGCTTCGACTTGAGGGCCGCGTAGAGGGCGTCCTCATCGATGATGCCGCCGCGGCTGGCGTTGACGATGCGCAGTGTCGGTTTGGCTTTCGCGAACTGGTCGGCGCCGATGAGTCCCGTCGTCTCGGGGGTCTTGGGGATGTGGATGGTGATGAAGTCGGATTGCGCGATGAGCTCATCGAGACTGAGCATCGTGACGCCGAGCTGCTGCGCTCGCGCGGGGGTCACATACGGGTCGTACGCGACGAGTTCGGCACCGAAACCCGCGAGCCGCTGCGCGACGAGGGTGCCGATGCGGCCGAGGCCGACGATCCCGATGGTCTTCTCGTAGAGCTCGACACCGGTGAACTTGGAGCGCTTCCACTCCCCCGCCTTTGCCGAGTGGTTGGCGTCGGGGATGAAACGCGCAAGCGACAGCAAGTGGCCGATCGCGAGCTCGGCGGCCGAGATCACGTTGGACGTGGGCGCGTTGACGACCATGATGCCCGCCTCGGTGGCGGCCTTGATGTCCACGTTGTCGAGGCCGACGCCCGCGCGCGCGATCACCTTGAGCTGCTTGCTCGCGGCGATCGCCTCGGCGTCGACGTGCGTCGCCGAACGGATGAGGATCGCGCTCGCATCGGCAAGGGCATCCAGCAGGGCTGGTCGATCGGTGCCGTCAATGGTTCGGATGTCGAAATCGGGACCCAGCGCCTCGACGGTTGCGGGTGACAGTTCTTCTGCGATCAGCACGATCGGCTTGGCCACGAATCGAGTCCTTCAGTCGGCTGGTTGTTCTCCAGCGGGTCAGTCGGTGGAATCAGTGAAGTGGTGGATGTCGGCCAGAGGCACAACCCCAGCAACTTTACTGTGCGCGCGGGAGGCCCGTCGCCACATGACTAGTTCGAGACGATGATGACTTCGGGGCGCAGCACGTCTTCGAGGGCGACGACGCCGAGGCTCAGGGCTGCGACCACGGCGAGGCCCACGAGGAAGACGACGAACTTGCCGAGCACGTTGTGCCGGGTGCCGATGCCGAACGCCACGGCGAAGACGGCGGGCGGGATGAGCACGCCGATCCACAGGAGCCACCACGGCACGTTCTCCGAGCCGTAGCCGAAAGCGTCGTAGAACGCGGGCAGCGCCACGAACGGCGACACGGCCTCCCAGAGGTCGTAGGCGTAGAACAGTCCGAACAGGGCAGCGACGACGAGACTGAGCCAGCCGTAGCGGCCGCGCTTGGCTTCCCTGGCGTCGTCGGCCAAGAGGTCTTCGACGGGGTTATCGGAATCGTCGCTCACAACCACGCTCCCAGGACGAAGGGCCACGGCAGCAGTACGAGAATGCCCGCGAGCAGCCACAGCAGTCGCACGATGAGCTTGCGGCCGCGAGTGAGCAGGAACACCGCGCCGAACCAGAACACCGGGCTCGCGATCGCCAGGAACTCCCCCAACTGGAACATGATCTCGCTCAGCGCCTCGCCCGAGGAGACCCGCACCGTGTTGAGTCGCACGACGGAGGCGAACCACCCGGCCGTGTACAGCAGGTACGCGCCGCCGAGCACCCCGTAGGCGATGAGCAGCGCGGCCGGCACGGCGGGCCTCGCGTCGTGCGCCACGACGGCCTGCGCGGGGGCCTTCGGCTCGGGCGCCGCGACGTGGCTCGGGTCGGTGTCACCCGCCCACGAGGTCGCTTCCTCGTCCGGGTCAGCGGTCATGCGCACACCCTATCGCGCGAGCCGCAGCTCGATGACCTCGACAACATAGGGGAACAGTGGATGCTCGGGCTCGAGTCCCGTGATGGTCTGGGCCTGGCTTTCCGGGGGTCGACCGGTGGAAAGCAGTTCCTGCAATTCAACGCTCTCGGCGTCTTCCTTCACGTCGAAGCGGAGTGCAGCCCCGACGGCGTTGAGCAGGTTCCACACCTCCATGCCCCGTTCGGCGAGTTCCGCGGCAGGGCCGATGAAGCGCTCGTGGCGGCTGAGCTTGCGCAGCGGGTTGCGGCCTACTCGCTCGCATGTGTCGGGCAGGTGCGGGTTGGAGATGCGCTTGAGCGTCTTCTCGATGTACGCCTGCTGCTCCTGGGGATCGAAACCGTGCTTGGCGACGAGCAATTCTTTCGTCTCGGCGAGTACGGCGCGGATCTCGGCCTGAAGCTCGGGCGTTGCGAGGGCCTCACGGATCTGCACGAATCCGCGGTCGATGCCGTGGTACGCCGCGGCGGCGTGCGCCGTGTTCACGGTGAAGAGTTTGCGCTCGATGAACGGTTCGAGGTCGTCCACCCACGTGACGCCGTAGATGTCGGGCTCGGCGCCATGGAAGGGCGTACGGTCGACGACCCATTCGAAGAACGATTCGATCGTGACATCAAGGCCGCCCGACTGCTCCGGCACGATCCGGTCGATGGCGCAATTGGCGAAGACGGCGTTGTCTGCGGGGTGACTCTTGCGGATCTCCGCAGCGAGGATGTCCGTGCCGCCGATCGCGTTCTCGCACGCGATCACGGTGAGCGGTTCGGGTCTCGTGCGAGCGGCGAGGCCTTTCGCGATGACGGGGGCGATGAACTGCAGCACGCGCGCGCCGACGGCCGTCGTGACGATGTCGGCGGTCGCGATCTCTGCGACGACCTCGTCTTCGTGGGTACGCGAGTTGATGGCCCGGTAGCCATCGACCACCTTCGTGACCGCGCCGTCGCCGACTTCGATCACCTCGTAACTCGGCTGCGTCTGCAGCGCACCGATGAGTTCGTCGCTCACATCGGCGAAGACGACCTCGTATCCGCTCTCGTGCAGAAATTGCGCGACGAAGCCGCGCCCGATGTTCCCGGCTCCGAAGTGCACCGCGGTCTTCGCCATGGTCCCGATCCTATGCGCGGGACGGTTCCCGGCATCAGTCCTCGCGCCAGGCCGCCACGAGCCGTTCGACGTAGGGCGTGGCGGGGCTCCGCACGAGTTCGCGCACCGTCGCCCGCTGGGTCTCGCGTCCGTTCTCGAGCACGACCACGTCATGCGCGAGAGAAGCGACATCGTCGAGGCTGTGGGTTACCACGATCGTCAGCCCGCCCCACTCGCGCAAGTGACGCGCGAGCTCTTCGCGCACGTCGTCGCGCACCTCCACGTCGAGGGCGGCGAGCGGCTCGTCGAGCAGCAGCAGCTCGGGGCCGCTCGCGAGCGCGCGGGCAAGGGCCACGCGCTGCGCCTGGCCGCCCGATAGTTGGGTCGGTCGTCGGTCCGCGAGTTCGGGGATGCCCAGCCTCTCGAGCCATCCCGCGGCGGTGGCCCTCGCGGCCGGGCGCGCGACGCCCTGCGCGCGTGGGCCGAACGCGATGTTCTCGAGCACAGACAGATGCGGGAACAGCAAGTAGTCCTGAAAGACGTAGCCGACGCGCCGGCGGGCGGTCTCCTCGTCGCTCACGGCGCGGCCGTTGATGAGGATCGTGCCGTCGGACGGCACCGTTCCGGCGATCGCGGCGAGCACGGTCGACTTGCCCGCGCCGTTCGGGCCGAGCAGCACGAGCGTGCGTCCCGGCTCGGCGGTGAGGTGCACATTCAGGTCGAAAGTGCCGCGCACCGCGTGGATCGACGCGGACAGGCTCATGCGGTGAGCCCCGGCACCCAGCGGTCCCGCAGCGAGACGAGCACTGCCACCGACGCCGCCATGAGCAGCAGGGAAAGGGCGATTGCGGCATCCGGGTCTCGCTGCAACTCGATGTAGGTGGCGATCGGCAGGGTCTGGGTCACGCCCGGGAAGCTGCCCGCGAAGGTGATGGTCGCCCCGAACTCGCCGAGGGCACGCGTGAAGCACAGCAGCGAGCCGGCGGCGATGCCCGGCGCGACGAGCGGCAGGGTGACTCGGCGCAGCACCGTCCACCTGGATGCGCCGAGGGTCGCCGCCGCCACTTCGAATCGGCGATCGGATGCCCGCACGGCCCCTTCCACGGCGAGCACGAGAAACGGCATCGCGACGAACACTTGAGCGATCACGACCGCACTCGTCGAGAACGGGATGGTGAAGGGCAGGAACTGACCGATGAGCCCGCGCCTGCCGAGCAGCAGCAGTAGGGCCACGCCACCCACGACGGGCGGCAGCACGAGCGGAACCGTCACGAGAGCGCGAAGCACGCGCCGCGGCACGACGGACCACTCCGCCGATCTCGCGAGCACGAGAGCGAGTGGGATGCCCAGCACGAGGCTCACGAGTGTTGCGATCGAGGCCGTGCCGAACGAGAGGGCGAGTGCCTGAATCACCTCGCTGCGGGACAGCAGGTCAGGCAGCGACGCCCACGGCGCCCGCACGACGAGCGCGACGAGAGGCAACCCGAGCAGCGCGAGCGCGAGCGCCGCGGGGATCCACAGCGCCGGCATCAGGAAGCTACGGCGTGCCGAACCCCGCGTCACCGAGGAGCTCCTTCCCGGCCGGGGAGAGCACCCAGTTCATGAAGGCCGCCGCCGCGGCGCGATTGGCGGTTCCCGTCGCCGCGATCGGGTAGCGGGTCTCGAACTCCTCGGCCCCAGGGATCTCGATCCCCTCGACTCCGTTCCCGGAAGCGAGCACGTCCGTGCAGTAGACGAGCCCGGCATCCACCTCGCCCAGCTCCACCTTGGTCAGCACGGCTCGCACATCCTGTTCGAAGGTATCGACCGACGGGATGACGCCCGCGTGGTCGAGCACTCGCTGGGAGGCCTCCCCGCACGGCACTTCGGGCGCGCACAGCGCCACGGCGAGCTCGGGGCGCTCGAGGTCGGAGAGGTCGTCGACCCGGCCGGGGTTGCTCGGCGGCACGGCGAGTTCGATGGTGTTGGTCGCGAAGACCACGGGGTGGGCTGTGAGCCCGGCATCGGTCACGATATCCATCGCGCTCTCGCTGGCCGCAGCGAACACATCGGCGGGGGCCCCCTGCACGAGCTGCTGCGCGAGCGCCGTGCTTCCGGCGTAGTTGACCGTCACGTCGAGCCCGGGGTGATCGGCCTCGAACTCGTGCGCGAGCTGGTCGAACACGTCGGTGAGGGACGCCGCGGCGAACACCGTGAGCGTGCCCTGCAGCTCAGGCGGCGGCTCGGCGCCGGGTGCGGCGCATCCGGTGAGAGCGAGTACGGCAGCAACCGCGAGGCATTTCACGGCAGTTCCACGACGACGTTGGTGGCCTTGATGCTCGCGACCGCCAGCACCCCCGGCTCGAGCCCGAGTTCGTTGGCCGCTTCGGTGCTCATGAGCGACACGATGCGGAACGGACCCGCCTGCAGCTCGACTTGCGCCATAACGAGGTCTTTCGTGACTTTGGTCACGATTCCGGTGATGCGATTGCGGGCAGAGGCGCGCGCTGCCGGGAAGGCCGCCGCGAGCGCCGATTCGGCGGCGAGCTCCTGGGCGAGGGAGGCGAGCTGCCTGCCGTCGACCACGGCGCGCCCGTTCGAGCCACTCGTGAGGGTGAGGCGGCCGGCTTCCGCCCACCGGCGCACTGTGTCATCGCTGACCCCGAGCAAGGCTGCCGCCTCGCGCACCGTCAGTTCGGGCATCCGATCCTCCGCATCCGCGTCTAATTTGACCGATTGTAGCCGCATCATCGGAACCCTCGCGGAATTCGAAAGGCGGATTTACGCTGATTGTTAAGGAATCGTCCTTATGTGCATAAGGAGCCCCGATGCATAACCCCTACGCAGGCACATTTCGGGTGACACAGACGTGGGACGAGCACGTCGCGAACGGCGGCAGGCCCGGCATCGACTACGGCATGGATGAGGGGACACCCCTTGTCGCCCCCTGCGACGGGGTGTTCCATTTCTTCCTGAATGGCGACGCTGGATTCGATGCTGTCGTATTCGCGGCGGACGGAACGGCTCAGCGACAGTGCCACAACATCGACAACGATGTCGCCCGCAGCCTGCACCTGACCCGAGTCACCGAGGGGCAGCACATCAGCTTCTCCGGCAACACCGGCACCTCAGACGGCCCGCACGTGCACTGCAACGGCTGGGGCCTGCATGGTGAGCGGCTTCCCCCATTCGGCGGGATCACCACCGCAGCATTGGGAATCATGGCATTCCCCACCCAACATCGAGGAGATGATGAAGTGCAGTACTGGCAGCACACCAACGGGCTTGTGGCAGCCCTCGACGACACCCGCGGCGTCTATCGGTTTCTGAGGGGCTTCGAGCTCGAGGGATTCCGCAACAGCGTCGCGGCAGGGTTCAAGCGGGTCGACCTGCTCGGCTCGCCCCAGTGGGAGGAGACGTTCGCGCCGCTACGCCTGATCCACACGACCGAGGCGGAGTTGGAAGTCGACGACGACGTCGACCTGGATGCGCTCGCCGACGAAATCGCGACACCCCCGACCACCATGGAGATCGTCGACGCCGTGGTCTCCGTGGTCGACCAGGCCGATGACCCCGAGCATCACGCGCTGCAGGCAGCGCTTGCGGCGCTCGCAGCGCGCACCGACAAGTTGCCTGACAACGTACGCAATCGCCTCGCAGAGACGATCGCGGTCTAGTCGCCGGTTCGTACTTGCGCAGAAGGGTACCGCTAGCATTGCGCCCAAACGAAGGGGCGTGCCATGCAGGAACTTCGAGACCTCGTAGCCGATGTCGAAGCGCACGCCGAACTCGCTCCCGGAGATGAGGAACGGTTCACCGGCTACGCGCTCATGAGCCTGCCATTCAGTTCCGGCCACGTGCTCGGCCTGCGGCGATTCCCCGTCACCTCGGTCGGTCCCGGCTATACCTCCGTGTGGCTTCGAAATCCGGTCGGCGCATGGACGATCTACACGACGGTGCCGGCCGACGTATCCTGCCCCCGGTATTTCGGCAGCGCGCTCGAGTCGACCTCGATCCACGACATCGGCATCACGTGGCTCGACGATCGGTCTTTCACCGTCATGATCGCCGACGAGGTGGGCCTCGCCTGGACCGTGCGGCTCGCTGCCACACGCATGACGCGGATGATGTCTGGAGTCGCGCACTCCCTGCCCCAGGCGTTCTGGCGGAACGCACCCTTCCTCACGATGATGGGCGCCGTCGCCGGCCCCGCCCTCCGGGCCGGTCGCATCGGGATGACTGGACGGACCCCCAACACGCAACTCTTCAAGGCAAGCCCGCGCCGCATGTGGGTGGTCGAAAGCAGCACCGCCACGCTCGGCGGACAGGACCTGGGGGCGGTCGCGGCCCTCCCCGACCAGGAACGGCTCGGCGACTTCTGGATGCCGCAGCGCGGGATATTCATGATCGGCGGGGCAGCATTCGACGCGCTCGCGCCAGATGCCGCGATTGTGACTACCGCGGCGGGGTGAAGCAGGTCTCGATTCGTCGCCGCCTTCGGGCTCGTCTGCCTCCTGGAGGCTGTCGCGGGTGTTCTGTTGTGGTTCGGCCTGCAGGCGGGCGCCATCCTCTCGTTCGTGCTGATACCTGCTGGCGCTGTGTTCTGGTGGGGCTTCGCTCTACCGTTCCCGCCCCTCTTCGCGCTGGCACGCACGATCCTGATCCTGATCGCGTGGCGAAGTCTGCATTAGAGAGGTTGTGAACTCCGCCCTGACATCCCGGCAAACGGCGCGCTTGTCCACTGAAGGCTCGGCCGCGCGCCGGACAGTAGGGAGCCAGGGTCATCGTGGCGACATGGGAATCCGCTACTACGCCTATCCAGTCCGAGAGAGCGACCTCGAACTCGCTCGGGAGAATCCGCGGGACTTTCTCGCCGACGACCCCCTTGCAGACGCGTGGGGTCCGGCTGATCTCAAGCCGCGAATGCTCTACCTCGACAAGTGCTGGCGAGAGCTGCAGGAACTTTTCGGTCGTGACGGGCTGCCCGCTCTCCTGCTGGTCGGGGGCCAGGTAACTCACACGGCGTACGGATGGATACCGCATATCCAGGTACTCAGCCCAGACCAGGTGCGCCTTGTCGCACGGCACCTCTGCACTTTCGGCGAGGCAGATGTGTTCGCCGCCCGACTCCGTTCCCGCGGCGGGGACGGAACTGTCAATGACGATCCGGACGAATTGAACTACGTGGTGCACTACCTCGATGCGGCAAGAGACTTCTCGACTTCCCTAGCCAGCGAGGGACTCGGCCTGATTTACACGATCGGGTAGCCCAAAATCTGCGCTCGATCGAACCCCCTTGATCTGGGCTCGATCGAACCCCCCTAGAACGGCGGCGGATCTGCTTCTCGAATATGGCCGGTTGGGCTGGTCCACACCGCCCGTTCTGACCCTGGCGGCCGGTCGACCCGCCACTTGGTCTGGTGCTTCATCGTGTGGTGTTTACGGCACCGATGGGCGAGGTTGTCGGCTGTAGTGAGCCCGCCGTCGGCCCACGCGCGGGTGTGGTCGAGGTCGCAGTGGGCGGCGCGACGACCGCAGCCGGGGAAGTCGCAAGTCACCTGCTCGATGGCGAGCCACCGTTTCAGGGCTGCCGAAGGTCGGTACTGATCACGATCCATATGAAGCACTGCACCGCTGACCGGGTGCGTCAGCAGCCGGGTGATCGAGGGTGCGGTAGCGCACAACCGGCGAGCACTGTCGATGTCGATCGGTCCGGCACCCTCGAGAATGGCCGGCTCGTCGGAATGCCCGAGAAGACTCATCACGGGGACCGTGAGCGCGACCGTCACTCCCACGCTCGAGGGCTGTTCGCGGGCGCCGGTGAGGAGCTCGGCGAGCTCGTCGGCCCGCAGTTGCGCCATCGTGCGTTCCTCCTCGGCTGCGGTGAAAAGCCCGAATGCCGTCGCGTCGAGGTTGGCACCGATCATCGCGAGCTTGTCGTTGGGCAGGTGGGCGTTCAGCCAGCCCATGCCGTCGGGACCGGGCTCGATCCACACCCCCCGATGCACTTCGGCGGCGTCGCGGCGTTCGGCGAGGGTGCGGGCCTGCAGCTTCTCCCGCACGGCTCGCGCGCGGGTGCGGAATCGTGCGGGGGCAAGTCTGCGCGCGGCATCCACGATCTGATTCTCGAATGCCGCCCAGAATTCGGCGGGCAGCTCCATGACGATCGCTGCGGCCTCTCGAGCATTCTGGGTGGAAACCTCTCCCTCGGTGAACCACGCCCAAAGCTGAGGAAGCCGCTCGCGGAGCGTGCTCGCCACGTGCCCGTGGCCGCGCACAGTGGATTCGGCGAGGTTCAGTCGCACCGCGAGATCGGCAGCGGCTGCTCGCACGGCAAACTCGACCGCATCACCCCGCAGCATCGCGGCGTCGATGAACACCTCAGGATGGGCGGCCGCCTCCCGGAGGGTCGCGTCGATGGCTCGGAAGACCTCGGCCGACGCGCGCCACTGCGCACGCTGGGCGACCTCGGCTTCGGCCATGCCGAACTCGACGCGGGTGTCCGCGTTCGCCGTGTCAAACAGGAGGGCCTCCATGAACACAGTCAAGCAGCAGCCACCGACATTCAAGCCGACTAGAAAGTGCTGTTCAGAGCTGTATTTCTCCACAGGGTAGAACTATGCGAGGAGGGTGTGGAGGAGTGGAACCGGAACTCCACACTGATCCGATCGCTCATGAGGCTTGGCCCGCGCCAGCGCCCGATCACAGCATCGGAGGAAACATCATCCCGCCCAGCATCACCGTCAGCAGCACTCCGACGGCGCCGATGACGATCATTGCCGCGAACGTGGCCGTCTCAGCACGAGTTCGTATTCCCGAGTCGTTGCGTACACGCACGACCACGGCGAGCACGAAAGCGAGCAGGAGAGCGACGCCGAAGACGAAAGCGAGGATAGGCCGTGCGTTCGCCGGCGGGCACAGCTGAACGCCGTTGCAGATCGTGGGTAGGAGACTCGCCACTGCAAGCAGTGGGCCGATCACGACGAGTGCGATCACCGGCGCAACGAGATCCCGGATCAGTTCGGACCTCCGGGCGGCGCTAGTCGACACGGCCTTCACACGTGATTGCGGGACCGAGCCAACCCTCGGGCTGCGGGCATTCGCCGTCACGGATCGATGTGATCGGTTCGATCGTGACGGGGATAACCCCTCCAACCTCGCGGGCCGCCTCATTGTCAAAGCTGCCGGGCGGTGAGGCCGTGGGCGCCGCGACTGACTCGGACGTTGGATGCGCAGACGTGGTAGTAGTGGGCGGCGCGCTCGACGCTGTCTCGACACTCACCGGGGCGAGCACTGCATACCCGGCGACCCCTGCGACAACAAACGCGACCCATACAAGCAGGAGTGCGAGTCGATCGCCACCGACAACCGACCCGCGCTTGCGGCGGCTCGGCTGCGAGGCCCGCGGTGGCTGGTACACGAAGCTGAGCATAGCTACACGTTGAACCTGAACTCCACCACGTTCCGTCGGCAAGAAACCTGAGAGGCCGGTCAGGACCCTTGACGGGCGCCTGAGCCGGAGTAGCATGACCCCATGTCCGGTCGCATCGGCGCACGTACACTGTCCACCATCGCATTGGGTGCGCTCTTCCTTGTTTCAGGGATACCCGCAGCCCTCGCCGCACCGCAGTCACCGCCCGGTCATTTCGAGGATGTGATCGCGCTACCCGACGGGTTCCAACCCGAGGGAATCGCGATCGGCCCTGGCGGCACTGCATACGTCGGCTCTCTCGCCGACGGCGACGTCTACGTCTTCGATGTGCGCACCGGCGAGGAGATCACGACCCTCGAGGGTCCTGGTACTCCGTCGGTTGGCCTGAAGATCGACAATCGGGATCGGCTATTCATCGCAGGCGGGCCCACCGGCGAGGCGCGGGTCGTGGATGCCGCCACGGGCGAACTCCTTCAGAGCTACACCCTCACCGATGCGCCGACGTTCGTGAACGACGTCGTCGTGACTCGCGACGCCGCATGGTTCACGGACAGCCAGCAGGCGCAGCTCTACAAGCTCCCCATCGGACAGGACGGCGCGCTCCCGGAGCCGGATGCGATCGAGGTTGTCCCCCTGTCGGGCGACTGGGTGCAGCAGCCGGGCTTCAACGCCAACGGCATCGCGGAGACCCCCAACCGCCAGGCGCTCCTCGTCATCCAGTCGTCCACAGGCTTCCTGTTCCGCGTCGATCCCGAGACCGGCGTCGCCACGGTCGTTGACCTGGGCGGAGTCGTGCTCGCCAACGGTGATGGGCTGCTCGTCGTCGGACGCACCCTGTACGTCGTACAGAACCAGTTGAACACGGTCGCCGTCATCCGCCTCAACGCAGCAGGGACCAGCGGCGAACTCGTCGACCAGCGCACTGACCCCGACTTCCAGGTGCCGACGACGATCGCGAGGTTCGGCAACGGGCTCTACCTCCCGAACGCGCGCTTCGACACTCCCCCGACGCCCGACACTGCGTACTCGGTGGTGCGCATCGACCGGTGATTCGTCGCCTGCCTCCGGGCGCAGGATGGGTCGCCGCACTCTGCGTCACCCCGCGGGTGCTCCGGGTGGACCGGTGAGCACGGTGGGCACGTACTCGAAGCCAGTTATACGTTGAACCTGAACTCCACCACGTTTCCCTAGGTCGATGTGCCCCGCCACTTTCGCCCGTACCAAAATATCGACCCTGCGGCCAGTGCGGTGAGAATCCAAGGCACCAAGGGTTCAAGCGCCACGCCCGTAAACGTGTGGACGATGTTGTCATCGGCGTCATTGTCTACGCCCGACGGTTGGTATCGAGCGTCGACCGTTCCGTCGGAGTCGGGCTTGCCGTCGAGATAGACGTCTTCAAGTCTGATGGTTCCATCATCGCTCACCCAGGTCCCAACACTTCGACATCCGAAGCGCCCACCCTCAACACAGCTCTCCTCGGTGAACGTTCCCCAATAGGTGGGCTGGTTAGCATCGATGATGCCCGCAATACCGATGCCGACGCCGATAAGTGCGACACCACCCATGACGACGAAGAAGAGCATGCGAAGGAATCGCTTCACCCACCGCGGCGGGGTCATGCGGGGTCGCTGTCTCACCGCTGCACTGGCGCTGCTGGCAATCGCAACTCCTGCTTGAGGTCTAGATCGAACACGGCCTGATACCTAACTGTGGCGGAACTCCACGACATCCCCGTCCTGCCATCCGCGCCACGATCCGGTCAGGCCGTTGGGGGTTGCAGGTCGCCCAAGCGCGCGGCGACCAGTTCCACGAACGTCGCCACGTCCTGCTCGAGGACGCGACCGTCGGTGAGTACGCGCACCTGCACGATGAGGTTGCCGCGCTGAAGGTCCCACACATACGACCTCCATCGGGGCCCAGGGGTCCCCTCACGCACCCAGCCCACCGCCGCAACTTCGTTCGGTACGCCGATGGCCGCCTGTGCCGTGATCTGGACGAGTGACGTGTCGAGGCCGCCCGCCGATGGCACGTCCAAGTCCTGCCAAGGGCAGGCAGCCACGCGCATGTGGAGGTCGTGCATGAACGCACTCGCGTCCTCAGTAGTCGGGAATAGCCGAGTGGAGATGTCCATCACTTCGTCGTCCGTCTCCCAGACCTGGACCCGGCTGACCGGGTCCGCCGAGGCGCTGTCTGGGCCAACCGGGAAGTATGGCGCGTTGGTAGGGATGAACGAGCACTCCGCGTCCCCGCCTATCGCGAGCCACTGCTCACCTCCGGCCGGTGCGACCTCGGCCACCGTGCTCGACTCGAGATCACCCACGCCGTGGAGCTCATCCTTGATCGACAGGTGAGCAACGTCTTCGGCGGACACTCCTAGAAGACTCGAGGTACCGATGTCGAAACAACGGTCTGGACACAGGAGTGGCGAGTTCGCGTCCGGCTGTTGAGCCGGTCCCTCGAGAAACGGATGGTCCGGGCTTGTCTCCCCCACGCTGTGGTTGACGTAGGCGACGAAGCCCAAGACCGTCAGCGCGACGAAGCCGAGAACCGCTGCCACCGCGAGCGCGATCAACGTCCACCCCCACCAGGGCATGCCTCGCTTCTTCGGTGGTCCCGGCAGGGCGACCTCGCTCATGTCGGCGGGAATCCATACTTCGACGGATTGCTCAGAGTCGTGTCAACAGTCTGAGCAGCACTGGTCTCGTTCATATCAACTTCGCCCAAGATCTCGATGGCTCGTTGTCGGTCGCGCGCGATGATCGCGGAATCCCATTCGTCGAGCAAGCGGGCCACGAAGAGACGCTCGTTCACGGTCATCCCCGAGTAGCTTGGCCGGCCCAACGTCACGACCACGAGCCTAACGGCTCTGCAGCAAAATGCGTCCGCTCCCAAAATGCCTAACTGTGACGGAACTCCACCACGTCGCCATCCTGCATCACGTACTCCTTGCCCTCGATGCGGGCCTTGCCGCGAGCGCGGGCTTCGGCGATCGACCCGGCGGCGACGAGGTCGTCGAAACCGATCACCTCCGCTTTGATGAAGCCCTTTTCGAAGTCGGTGTGGATGACGCCCGCCGCTTGCGGAGCCTTCCAGCCTTTGCCGATCGTCCAGGCCCTCGACTCCTTCGGACCGGCAGTGAGATAGGTCTGCAGTCCGAGCGTGTCGAAGCCGATGCGCGCGAGTTGGTCGAGACCGCTCTCCTCCTGGCCGGTGGACGCGAGCAGTTCGGCCGCGTCGGCGGGATCGAGGTCGATCAGTTCCGACTCGAGTTTGGCGTCGAGCAAGACGGCGTGAGCCGGGGAAACGAGGGCTTCGAGGGTGGCCCTCTTCGAGGCATCCGTGAGTATTGCCTCGTCGACATTGAAGACGTAGATGAACGGCTTGGCGGTCAGCAAGCCGAGTTCGCGAATCGGCGAGATGTCGATTCCGGATGCCGACAGCGTCGTGCCGGCGTTCAGCGCCTTCTGCGCGGCGAGCGCCGTCTCGAGCACGACGGGCTCGACGCGCTTGGTCTTGAGTTCCTTCTCGTACCGAGCGATCGCCTTCTCGAGCGTCTGCAGGTCGGCGAGGATGAGCTCGGTGTTGATGGTCTCCATGTCGCTCGCCGGATGCACGGCGCCGTCGACGTGCACGACATCCGAGTCCTCGAATCCGCGAATGACCTGGGCGATCGCATCGGCCTCGCGAATGTTGGCGAGGAACTTGTTGCCGAGCCCCTCCCCGACGCTTGCGCCCTTCACGATGCCGGCGATGTCGACGAATGAAACCGGGGCGGGCAGGATGCGCTCGCTCGAGAAAATCTCGGCGAGAGTGTTGAGGCGCTCATCGGGCAGGTTGACGACCCCGATGTTGGGCTCGATCGTCGCGAACGGATAATTCGCTGCGAGCACCTGGTTCTTCGTGAGCGCATTGAAGAGCGTCGACTTGCCGACGTTGGGAAGACCGACGATCGCGATAGTGAGAGCCACGGAGGTCAAGAGTACCGGCGTGCCAACCGGGCCATCGTCGGACCCCCGTGTGAACATCGTGTCGTGCCCCTGGATTTCACCGCGATCGACTTCGAGACCGCCAACAACTCGGCAGCCAGCGCGTGCTCCGTCGGACTCGTGAAGGTCAGGGATGGCCGTGTCGTCGACTCGGCCTACTGGCTGATCAAGCCGCCGCTCGGCTACGACGCCTTCCTCGAGTGGAATGTGCGCATCCACGGAATCATGGCGGCGGATGTCGCGGACGCGATGCTCTGGAGCGAGCAGCTGCCCGACCTCGTGGCGTTCGCCGAGAACGACTACCTGGTCGCCCACAACGCGGGATTCGACATGGGAGTCATCGCCACGGCATCCGCGGCGTCGTTCGTGCCGTCGCCCACCTTCGACTACCTGTGCAGCCTGCAGGTGGCGCGCAAGACCTACCACCTCGACTCGTACCGGCTCCCGGTCGCGGCGATGGCCGCGGGCTTCGAGGACTTCGAGCACCACAACGCACTCGCCGACGCCGAGGCGTGCGCGGCGATCATGGTGCACGCTGCGCGCAGGCACGGCGCCGCCGACCTCGCCGAACTGGCCGAGGCAACCGGCTCCACGATCAAGCGGATCGGGACGCCGGTGGCTCAGATCTCGACGAGCGCGATCACCGTCTAGGCCGTACCCGGGATCTCGGCCCAGACCTGCACCTCGACGTAGCGCTCAGGACCCTGCGCACCGTCCGGGTTCCACTCCTGCGGCAACCCGTGACGCGCGATCACCTCACGGATGCCGTCGACGGTGTACACCCGCCTACGGTACTCGCGGCCGTCGTCGACGCGGTCGCTGAAGGTGGGGAACAGGTCGCCGTAGGTGAAGGAGAGTGTCGACGGATCGAAAACGTCGAGGGCGATCGCGGCGTGTGCCGGATCGTCGTACCAGCCGGCGAGGAACGGACAGGCGCCGACCACCATGTAGTGCGGCCGGTCCCGCTCGGGCTTCCCGCCCTGCGCGACGAAGAGATCTCGGGCGAGCTGCTCGAGTTCCCGTCGCCGTTCGAGATACCCGACCGGGCGCCGCGCGGCGAACGTGGTGCCGCGCTGGGTGATCGCGGCCTGGACGGCCGCCGCGGCATCCGGTGCCAGGTCTGACAGATTGCGGAAAGGCCCGATGGAGCGCTCGTAGTAGTGGAAGAGCTCCATCGGGCCATTCTGGCGCAGCCCCTAGTTCTGCGGGAAGCCCAGGTTGATGCCGCCGTGGCTCGGGTCGAGCCAGCGTGACGTCACTGCCTTCTGGCGTGTGAAGAAGTGGATGGCGTCGGGGCCGTAGGCCTTCGTGTCGCCGAAGAGCGAGTCCTTCCAACCGCCGAACGAGTAGTAGCCGACCGGCACCGGGATGGGCACGTTGATGCCGATCATGCCGACCTGCACTTCGTGCTGGAAACGCCGCGCCGCACCGCCGTCGTTCGTGAAGATCGCCGTGCCGTTGCCGTAGGGAGACGAGTTGATGAGCTTCAGGCCCTCGTCGTAGGTCTCGACTCGCACGACCGACAACACCGGTCCGAAGATCTCGTGCTTGTAGACATCGGATGACGTCTCAACCCGATCGATGAGCGTCGGCCCGAGCCAGAAGCCGTCGGCCGCGCCATCTGCTTGGACTCCACGGCCGTCGACGACGACCGTGGCGCCATCGTTGGTCGCGATGTCGATGTAGGTCGCGACCTTGTCGCGGTGCTCTCTCGTGATGAGGGGCCCCATATCGCAACCCCGTGTGCCGTCCCCTACGGTCAGGCCGGACATGCGCTGCTTGATCTTGGCGATGAGGTCGTCGGCGACGGGCTCGACCGCGACGATCACCGAAATCGCCATGCACCGCTCGCCGGCCGAGCCGAAGCCGGCGTTGACGGCGGAGTCTGCGACGAGGTCGAGGTCGGCGTCGGGCAGCACGAGCATGTGGTTCTTGGCTCCGCCGAGGGCCTGCACCCGCTTGCCGTTGCGAGAGGCGGTCTCGTAGATGTACTTCGCGATGGGGGTCGACCCGACGAACGAGATCGACTGCACGTCGGGGTGCTCGAGCAGCGCATCCACCGATTCCTTGTCGCCGTGCACGACGTTGAAGACGCCGTCGGGAAGACCGGCCTCCTTGAGGAGCCTGGCCATCCAGATGGCGGCGGAGGGGTCCTTCTCCGAGGGCTTGAGCACGACCGTATTGCCGGCTGCGATAGCGACTGGGAAGAACCACAGCGGCACCATCGCCGGGAAGTTGAACGGGCTGATGATTCCGACGACACCGAGCGGCTGGCGCAGCGAGTAGACATCGACGCCCGTCGACACGTTCTCGGAGAACTCGCCCTTCATGAGGTGCGGGATGCTCGTGGCCCACTCGACGACCTCGAGTCCGCGCGCGATCTCGCCGAGCGCGTCGGAGGTGACTTTGCCGTGCTCGTTGGTGAGGATCGCGGCGACCTCCTCCTTGCGGGCATTGAGCAGCTCACGGAAGGCGAAGAGCACCTGCTGGCGCTTGGCGAGCGACGTGTCGGCCCACGACGGGAACGCCCCCTTCGCCGCCTGCACCGCTGCATCGACGTCGGCCGTGCTCGCGAGGCGCACCTCACGGGATACCGTGCCCTCGGCCGGGTTGTATACGGGGGACGTGCGGGTGGATGCGCCGGCGAACGCCGAGCCCCCGACCCAGTGCTCGAGGATGTCGGTAATGGTGGCGGTGTCAGTCATGCTGCCAGTCTCGCCGTCGATCGATCTGCGATCAAGAGTTATTCACGCACTACCGATCTGCAGAAACGCAGAGCGATCAGCGCGGGACGAGCTCGTGCGCGCGCTGCCGCACCTCGTCACGGATGGCGTCTCGAACGACCGCGACGGACTCGACCGCGAGACTGTCGCGGCGCACCGACATCGAGAACTGCAGCCTGAAGTCGACGTCGCGCGGCAGCACTGGAACGAGCCCGGGATCGCGCTCGCCCATGAACGCGTGCAGCAGGCCGACCCCGGCTCCGCGCCTCGTTGCTTCGAGTTGGGCGAACACGTTCGTCGACCCGAAACCCACGGTCATGCCGCTGAGCACGGGAGCCAGATCGAGTTCGTGCACCGTGAGGAGGGCATCCACGTAGAAGACCAGGTTGTGGTTCTCGAGGTCCGCGATCGAGCGGATGGGCGCACGCGCGGCGAGGTACTCGGGCGACGCGTAGAGCCGCAGCGAGTAGGGCGCGAGGGCCTCTGAGGGCAGTCGGGATGCCGCGGCAGAGCCGACCGTGACCGCGATGTCGTGGCCTGAACCACGCAGGCTGAGCGGGCGAGTCGAGGTCACGAGTTCGACCACGATCCCCGAATGCCTCGCCTGCACTCGCGCAAGTGCGGGCGCTACGAACACCGTGCCGAAACCGTCGGGAGCGACGACACGCACGGTCCCACGCACCGAATCGCTGCCTCCGGATGCCGCTGCCACCACCTGCTCGACCACTTGCTCGAGCGAACCCGCGCGCTCGGCGACATCGCGGCCGATCGTCGTGAGCTCCCACCCGTCCGCGCCCCGGTCGAGCAATCGGGCACCGAGTACCGCCTCGAGACGGTCGATGCGGCGTTTGACCGTGGTGTGGTCGACCCCGAGGAGGGCTGCAGCCGAGACCATGCGTCCCGCGCGGGCGACGGCGAGAAGGTAACGCAAGTCGTCGGCGCTCACGTCGAGCGGTCTGGGGCCGTGTGGCGACATGCACCAACCCTAGATCGACGGCGCCGCGATTCGCGGCCCGGGAATGTCCGGCGTCGCTGTCACACTGGCTGCATGGACCCCATCGTCGCCCTTCTTATCGGCCTCGCGGCCGGCGTTGCCCTCGGCGCGGTCATCGGCGTGCTCGTCGTGCGCGCCCGGGTCTCCGCCGCGAGCGAAGACGTCAGCCCCGCCCTCCTCGAGGCCCGCCATGCGGCGCTGGTGTCCGAACTCCGCGCGCAGGAGGCAGCCGCGCGCGGCGAGCTTCAGGCACAGCTCGCGGCCGCACAGGCGGGCATGGCCGGCATCCGCGAACAGCTGGAGGCCACGCAAGACCAGCACCGCGAGGTGATCGAGCGCCACCGCACGGATGCCCAGGCCCAGGCCGAGCGCGAACAGCGCGAGTCGAAGGTGCTGCAGGCCCTCACCCCCGTGCAGGAGTCGCTGCGCACGATGCAGCACAAGGTCACCGAACTCGAGACCCAGCGCAGCCAGCAGTACGGTGCGATCGCCGAACAGCTCACGCAGACGCGGCTCTCTGGCGAGCAGATCCGCGCGACGACCGAGTCCCTCGCGTCCGCCCTGCGCAGCAACAGCACGCGCGGTGTATGGGGAGAGACGCAACTGCGCAACGTCGTGCAGGCAGCCGGCCTCATCGAGCGTGTGGACTTCGACGTGCAGTCGAGCATCACCTCCGATGCCGGCGCCGGCCGCCCCGACATGGTCATCCACCTGCCCGGCGGCAAGAACATCGCCGTCGACGCCAAGGTGCCGTTCGCGGCCTACCTGGAGGCCAGCCAGATCTCCGTCACCGCAACGGGCGAAGAGGGCGCGAGGCGCGAAGCGCTCATCAAGCAGCACGTCAAGGTGCTGCGCGGTCACATCGACACCCTCGCGAGCAAGGCCTACTGGCAAGGGCTAGAGGCGTCCCCCGAGCTCGTCATCGCGTTCATCCCGAGCGAGTCGCTCGTGTCGTCAGCGCTCGAAGCCGACCCCGCCATCATGGACTACGCCTTCGGCAAGCGAGTCGCGCTCGCCTCCCCCGTCACCCTTTGGTCGGTGCTCAAGACTGTGGCGTTCTCGTGGCAACAGGACGTGCTGACCGATCAGGCCAAGACCCTCTTCGACCTCAGCAAGGAGCTGTACCAGCGGCTCGCGACCCTCTCCGAGCACGCCGACAAGCTACGCCGCTCGATCGACTCCACCGTCAACAGCTACAACCATTTCGCGAACTCCCTCGAGACCCGCGTTCTCGTGACGGCACGCAAGCTGAACGCGCTCGACGAATCGAAGGTCATCGGCACAGCGACCACGATCGAGCAGTCACCCAAGCAGCTCACCGCAGTCGAGCTGGAGCTTGCGGCGCTCGACGAGCTCGACGGTGTCGGGCGTGCCGAGCTGGAGATCCCGGAGCTGCCGTCCAAACGCTCCCAGCGATCCGCGTAACTTCTAGTCCAGCCACTTCTCCGCGAGGTGATCCGCCTCGACCCGGCGGATCGTTCGGGAGTACGACCGCAGCACGATGCTCTCCGTGCGGATGATCGGGCCGAGCCGGCGTACGCCGCGCACGAGCCCGCCGTCGGTCACACCCGTCGCGACGAAAAAGGTGTTGTCGCTGCTCACGAGCTCATCCGCTTCATAGACGTAATCGAACTTGAGGCCGGCCTCGAGCCCGCGCGCTCGTTCCTCGTCGCTACTGGGTGCCAGCCGGGTCTGGATGAAACCGCCGACGGCCTTGATCGCACACGCCGTCGCGACCCCCTCCGGGCTGCCGCCGATGCCCGCGCAGATGTCGATGCGCGTGCCGTAGAGCGCGGCGTTGATACCGCCCGCGACATCGCCGTCGAGCATTAGTCGCGTGCCGGCCCCCGTCGCGCGGATGTCTTCGATGAGCTGTTCGTGGCGCGGCCGGTCGAGCACCGCGACGACGATTTCGCCGATCGGCTTGCCTTTCGCTTTCGCGTACTCGCGGATGTTGTCGCCGATGGGCGCGCGGATGTCGAGCACCCCGACGCCCTCGCCGCCGGCCACCAGCTTGTCCATGTAGAACACGGATGACGCGTCGAGCATCGTGCCGCGATCGGCCACGGCGATCCTCGAGATCGCGTTCTGGCGGCCCGCGGCCGGGAGGGAGGTGCCGTCGATCGGGTCGACGGCGATATCGCACGCCGGGCCGTTACCCGTTCCGACGTGCTCGCCGTTGAACAGCATGGGCGCCTTGTCTTTCTCGCCCTCACCGATCACGACGACCCCGTCGAAGTCGACGGTACCGAGGAACTTGCGCATCGCATCCACCGCGGCACCGTCCGCGCCGTTCTTGTCGCCCTTGCCGATGAACGGCACAGCACGAATCGCGGCGGCCTCGGTCGCGCGAACGAGTTCGAGCGCGAGGTTGCGATCGGGGTGGAGCAGAAGCGTTCCGGAGTCGGGGGTCACCACGGTCCTTACCAGGTCAGAGCACGAGGCGCGGTGGTGGGATCCGCGGTGCGGATCGACGCGATGACAGCTTACCGGGCGGCGGCCTGGCGGCACCGGTGGCTAGACTTTCAGCGCCACCACACGTGCGCCTGAAGGAGATCAACGCAATGCCTGTCGCAACCCCAGACCAGTACGCCGAGATGCTCGACAAGGCGAAGTCGCGCGGCTTCGCCTACCCGGCGATCAATGTGTCGTCCTCATCCACGATCAACGCGGTGCTGCAGGGCCTGAGCGAGGCCGGCTCCGACGGGATCATCCAGGTGACGACGGGCGGCGCGGACTACTTCGCGGGCCAGAGCGTCAAGGCACGGGCATCCGGTGCGCTCGCGTTCGCAGCATTCGCGACCGAAGTCGCCAAGAACTACCCGGTCACGATCGCACTCCACACCGACCACTGCCCGAAGGACGCCCTCGACGGTTTCGTGATCCCTCTCATCGCGGCATCCGAGGCCGAGGTCAAGGCGGGTCGCAACCCGATCTTCCAGTCGCACATGTGGGACGGCTCGGCCGTGCCCCTCGATGAGAACCTCGCGCTGGCGAAGGAGCTGCTGCCGCGCATGAAGGCGATCAACGCGATTCTCGAGGTCGAGATCGGTGTCGTCGGCGGCGAAGAGGATGGCGTGAGCCACGACATCAACGAACACCTGTACACGACGCTCGACGATGCAATCGCGACGGTGGAGGCACTCGGCTTCGGTGAGAACGGCCGCTACATGGCCGCGCTCACCTTCGGCAACGTGCACGGCGTTTACGCCCCCGGCAACGTCAAGCTCAAGCCCGAGCTGCTCAAGGAGATCCAGGACGGCCTCCAAGCCAAATTCGGCACGGGAGCCAAGCCCCTCGACCTCGTGTTCCACGGCGGTTCCGGCTCGAGCGACGAGGAGATCGCGACGGCCGTCGCCAACGGTGTCGTGAAGATGAACATCGACACCGACACGCAGTACGCATTCACGCGGTCGATCGCCGACACCATGTTCAAGAACTACGACGGCGTGCTCAAAGTCGACGGCGGTGTCGGCAACAAGAAGATCTACGACCCGCGCGCGTGGGGCAAGACCGCCGAATCCGCGATGGCGAAGCGCGTGGTCGAGGCAACCCAGCAGCTCGGGTCGGCGGGGCACTCTGCCGGTTCATAGCCGGCAAGTAGCCCGCGGTCACCGGTCCGGCGTGATACGGAACGACAAGCGGTCCCGGTCGAAGGTGAAGTCGTCGACCGACATCTCGAGGGTCAGGTAGTACGGCGCGAGGTGCATGATCCTCGTGCCCTCGGGCAGGCTCATGTCGAGGCTCACGGCTACCGCGGTTGCTCCGTCTGACGCGGTTCTCAATTCGACCATGAGCGACCCGGCGTCGGTCTCGGGCAGGTCGAGGATCGCCCCGAGCAGTCCACGCAGCGCGGTGCGCTGGGCGTTGTTCATGCGCTGGGCGAGCCGGTCGGGGTCGACCACCACGAGGCGCGACTGGCTCGCGATCGAGTCGAGCCAGCTCACGTTCGACTGGGTGACGAGCTCGTCTCGCAGCCGCCGGGCGAGCTGGCCGGCGAGCGCGCGGTCCCCCGGCGTGATGCGGCCCGCCGCGGCGATGTCCTCGAGGAAGGGCGCGGCGCGAGCGGTGAGTCGCGCGAGTGCGACGCGCTCGTTCTCGGCGACGGCTTCGTCGCGCACCGCCTGTCCGGCGACCACGATGCGCGACGGGCTCTCGAGCATGCGCATCATCGTGCTCACGACCGAGTACGAGAACGTCGTGGTCGCCGCAAGGGACAAGAGCGGGGCGTAGGCGAGGATCACGATGGTGCCCACAGGGCCGAGCTGCGGATTCGCCGGATACAGGATCAGGAACGACGTGAGCACGGTGACGACGGTCGAGGCACCACCGAGAACCAGCACTTTGCGCACGGGGAGGTAGGGAGCGAGGCTGAGGAGGGTGACCGACGGAGCCGCGGTACCCCACCAGATGGTGAGCTCGAATCCGGTGCCCGCGTAGTCGAGAGCCGACAGCACGAGTCCCGCGATCGAGATCGCCAGGGCGACGGCACCTGTGCCCCATCCGATCGGTCCCCTGAGGGGCCTGGTGCGCATGTGGATGAGCAGGCCCGCGATCACGCACAACCAGAGTCCCGCGAGCTGCAGTTGCGGATTGGAGCTGATCCCCCAGTTGGCGATCGTCATGATCGTGCCGATGAAGAGCACGAGCCCGGCGAACGACAGCGGCAGGTAGGGTCCCGTGAACCAGCTCAGCGGGTCGATCTGTTGCGCCGATGTCTGGAAGTACCGCCTGCTACCGGGCATGGGGTGACTCCTCATGCCTGCTCAGAATCTCGGCAAACGGCACGTGGATGACGACCGAGGTGCCCTCGCCGGGCGCCGACCAGATCTTCGCGGTGCCGCCGACAGACCTGACTCGTTCCACCACCGAGTGGCGCAGCCCGAGCCGATCCGGTGCGACCGCACCCGTATCGAAGCCCACGCCCTGATCGGTGATCATCACCGTGATTCCGTCCGCCCCGTAGGCGAGATCGACTTCCGCGACGGTCGCTCCCGAGTGCCTGAGCACGTTCTCCAGGCAGACGCTGATGACGTCGACCACGAGCGCGGCGACCTCGTTGTCGAGCCGGTAGACCCCCGCACCGCTGCCCGTCACGTGAACGGTCAGGCCACGCCATTGCAGATCGCTCAGCAGCAGCATGACCTGGTTGCGAAGCGCCGCATCCTGGTCATCGACGACCACTTCGGCCGATTCGGTGAGCCACTCTGCGCTCGTGAGCGTCTTGACGTCGTCCCGCAGGCGGGTCGTCATGCGCACATCGAGTTCGTCTGGTGCGTTCATGACGAGGGACAGGTCGTTGAGGAGGGTGTCGTGAACCGCCGCGGTCACCCGCAGGCGGAGGTTCTCGGCGACGCCCAGGCGGCGGGTCTCCTCCTCGAGGGCTTCGAAGTTGGGAACGCGCCGGCGCAGGCTCGCCTGGATGGCCGCGAGAGCACCGTAAGCGACGAGGAACAGCACGAGCATGAAGAGAGGGCCGTATCCGGGAGTGAACGGCACGCCTGCGATGTTCGAGACCGCGAGGGTCACGATGTTCGAGAGCACGAACCCGCACACGGTCCAGACCAGGCCTGCCCGAACCGTCGTCGCCGTGACGCCGACGAGCACGAGGGCGACCGCGGGACGGTTGAGGATGTGCAGCCCCTCGTCGAGGAAAGGCGGGTAGATATTGAGCAGCACCACTTGGAATGCGACCGCGCCGATCGACCCCAGTACAAGGAAGAGCGCAACGACGGCCGGCCGGGGTCGCACGGCTGAGGCGATGGCGAGAATGACGAGCGAGACGAGGATCATGAGCGGCACGGGCGGTCGCTGCACGAGCCCGTGGGTGGTCATGAACTCGATGAGCAGCGGGATGGCGAGGGTCAGGCTCACGGCGTTGACGACACCTGCCGCACGCGCGAGAGAGCTCGTGATCACACGCGCCGCGACCTCGCGCGGCAGTACCGCGACTCGCACCAGTTGCCTCTCCCCTGCCCCCACACGGGGCGTGAGCCGATTCTGGCATCGGTGGAGCGCCCGAGCCGGGAGCCCGCGCGGGCTGGCCGGCTCCGGTTACTGCATCGACTCCAGGTAGGCCGTGAAGGCGGGGTCGCTCACGACGAGCACACCCGCGGCGACGAGCGTCGCGAGCACCGCGAGCACGCCGGCGCCGAGGGGCGCCCAGAACGCGATGCGGTTGCGGGATATTCGCAGGAGTGAGACGACGATCGCGGCGGCGAGCAGTGCAACCCGCAGCACGTTGAGCCAGATCCCGAGCTGGAGGGCGAGCGCATCAGACGTGAAGTCGCCGATGCCCTGCTGCTCGAAAACGGCACGGAGCGGAGCGCTGAGATCGGCGTATGTGCCGAATCCGGTGACGACGTCGTACACGCCGAAGAGCAGCAGCAGCGTCGTGAGCACGACATCCCACCTTCGGCGCGGAGCATCGGCGCGCGCGCCCGCGGGCGGCGGCAGCGGAACGGCGGTCTCGTTCGCGGGCGGGGCGGGAGGTATCTCCGTCGCCGGGGGTGGTACCGGGGCGTACTGCCCATAGCGCGGCTCTGGCCTGTCGTCGCTCACGCGTCCCCGCTCCTCTGCTGGGTCGCGCCGTCGAATGCGCCATCCCGCTGCCAATCGAGCCGCTTCACGCGACCGCCGAGCCCCCGCGCATCAGGGTTGCCGGCGGCATCCGTGCGCAGTTCCTTGGGGAGGGAGAACATGAGGTCCTCCTCCGCTGTCACGACCTGGCTCACGTCGGCGTACCCGGCGTCGGCGAGGTCGTCGAGTACCTCCTGAACGAGTACTTCCGGTACGGATGCCCCGCTCGTCACGCCGACGGTCGCCACCCCCTCGAGCCACTCCTGCTTGATCTCGCTCGCGTAGTCGACGCGGTAGGCGGCTTTCGCTCCGTTCTCGAGCGCGACATCCACGAGTCGCACCGTGTTGGAGCTGTTGGCCGAGCCGACGACGATCACGAGCTCGGCATCCTGCGCCACCTTCTTGATCGCCACCTGGCGGTTCTGCGTGGCGTAGCAGATGTCGTCGCTGGGCGGGTCCAGCAGGTTGGGGAATCGCTCGCGCAACAGCCGCACGGTCTCCATCGTCTCGTCGACGCTGAGGGTGGTCTGCGAGAGCCAGACGAGGTGATCGGGGTTCGTGACCACCACGTTGGGCACGTCCGCCGGGCTGTTGACGAGGGTCGTGCGCTCCGGCGCGTGGCCCATCGTGCCCTCGACCTCAGCGTGACCGGCGTGGCCGATGAGGAGGATCTCGTAGTCGTCGCGCGCGAACCGAGTGGCTTCGCGGTGCACCTTCGTGACGAGCGGGCAGGTCGCGTCGATGGCGAGCAGCTCGCGGTCGGCCGCCTCCTGCACGACGGCGGGCGACACACCGTGCGCGCTGAACACGACGTGGGAACCGATGGGAACCTCGGCGACGTCGTCGACGAAGATGGCGCCCTTCTTCTCGAGAGTCGACACGACGTGGATGTTGTGCACGATCTGCTTGCGCACGTAGACGGGCGCTCCGAAGTTCTCCAGCGCCTTCTCGACGGCGATTACTGCTCGATCCACGCCCGCGCAATACCCTCTCGGCGCGGCCAGCAGCACGCGCTTGTGCGCGGCCGACGGGCGGTTCTCCAGCCGCGGCCGGCTCACCGCATCTGAACTGCGCAGGATGCGGGGCGTCTCGAGCGCGGTCGCGCGGCCGTTCGAGATGGTGGTCACGGTGTCGATTCTACGTGCGCGGCTTGTCCGGCCCCTGAGTGCGCCCGGGCCCCTCCACTCCCACCCCTCCACTCCCGCGCTGCCGTGACAGCGCTATCCCGTACCCTGTCGTGGTGAGCATCGAGATTCCACCGCCTACCGTGGATGCGCCATGGTCGGTCTCCCTCTTCTCGGGCAAGGTGAAGGGCTGGATCGAGCGACTCGGCACAGCGTGGGTCGAAGGTGAGATCACGCAGTGGGGCCTTTCGGGCGGCAACGTCTACGGCAAGCTCAAAGACCTCGAGCAAGACATCACGATCTCGTTCACGCTCTGGTCGTCGGTCAAGGCGCGTCTTCCCGACGACCTCAAGCAGGGCGATCGGGTGCTCGCGCTCGTCAAGCCCACCTACTGGCTCAAGGCCGGCACACTGTCGATGCAGGTCTTCGAGATGCGGCACGTCGGACTCGGCGACCTGCTCGAGCGCCTCGAGCGCTTGCGCCAGAAGTTGCGCGCCGAGGGCCTCTTCGATCATAAACGTGCGCTTCCCTTCCTTCCGGCATGCATCGGCCTCATCACGGGCAAACACAGCGATGCCGAGAAGGATGTGCTGCGCAACGCCCAGCTGAGGTGGCCGGCCGTGCATTTCAGGGTCGTCCACGCGGCGGTGCAGGGCGATCGCGCGGCGAAAGAGGTGGCGGCGGCGATCAAGCGCCTGGATGCCGACCCCGAGGTCGAGGTCATCATCATCGCGCGCGGCGGCGGGGACTTCCAGAACCTGCTCGTGTTCAGCGACGAGGCGCTCGTGCGGGCAGCGGCCGCGTCGTCGACGCCGATCGTGAGCGCCATCGGGCACGAGGCCGACCGGCCCCTGCTCGACGAGGTGGCCGACCTGCGGGCATCCACACCCACCGATGCAGCCAAGCGCGTCGTGCCCGATGTCGCTGAGGAACTCGCGCGCGTGCAGCAGGCGAGAGCCGGAATGCGATTGAGGATCACCCAGCGGCTGTCCGCGGAGATCGACCGACTGGGCACACTGCGGTCGCGACCGGTGCTCGCCAATCCGACGTGGCTCGTCGATTCGCGCGCCGACGAGCTCGGCCGTTACGTGACACGCAGCCGTGACCTCATCGAGCGATGCATCGAGCGAGCACACACGGGAGTCGCGGAACTCACGAGCCAACTGCGGGCGCTATCGCCCCAGCGCACGCTGGAACGCGGCTACGCCATCGCGCAACTGCCCGACGGAACGGCCTTGCGTGCCGCGACGGATGCATCCCCCGGCACCCGATTACTGCTCACCGTTGCGCGCGGCCGGCTCTCCACGACCGTCGATGAGCAGGCGCCGTCCACCGACCCAGCCGAATAGGGCGACTGCCCGCGGCGCCAGATAAGATCGACGGGTGGCCAGCCCGACGAACGATGTGAGCGAGCTCACCTACGAGCAGGCCCGCGACGAGCTCATCCGGGTCGTCACGGAGCTCGAGCAGGGAGCCGCGAGTCTCGAGCAATCACTTGCACTGTGGGAGCGCGGAGAAGCGCTCGCCCAGCGGTGCGAGGAGTGGCTCATCGGGGCTCGTGCGCGACTGGACGCCGCTCGCTCGGCCAGTCCCGAATGATGCGGAGCACGTGATGGCGCAGCGCAAGCAGACGCCGATCGTCGCCGAACTCGGTCGCCCCGAGACCCCGGAGGAGACGGCCGCGCGCAGGGCCGCGAACTCCCGCCGCCACCGCGCCAACCAGACCCTCTTCAACCTCGTGATCGCGCTCCTCGCCTCGCTCGCGATCGTGCTGTTCCTCGTCGTCGTCGTGGTGCGCCCCGACCCGGCGCCGACCGACCCCGTCGACTACCGGCAGATCGCGGAGCAAGCGCAGCCCGCGTCCGCCGACCCGCTCATCGCCCCAGCGCTGCCTCCGGGGTGGACGGCCAACGCGGCCCGATTCGGAACGGTGAAGGAAGTACCCACCTGGTACGTCGGCTTCATCACCCCGTCGACGCAGTTCATCGCACTCAACCAGGGCCTCGGCGCGAACGTCACGTGGGTGTCCGCCGTGCTCGAAGATGCCCGTGAGACCGGAACCACGACGATCGACGGAATCGAGTGGGCCCTCTACGACCAGCGCGATGCGGACTCCCCCGGAAACTTCGCCTACTCGATGTCCGCAGTCGTCGGGGACAGCACCGTGCTGCTTCACGGCACGGCCCCGACCGCCGAATTCGAGCTGCTTGCCGCTTCCGTCGGCGCCGAACTCGAGGAGGGCTGATGGCCGCACGCACCCCGGCGAAGGCGTGGCAGGAGATGCTGCGCGGCAACGAGCGATTCGTCGCTGGCGAGCCGCAGCATCCTCGCCAAGATGTCGAGCGGCGCACCGAGGTCGCACCCAAGCAGACCCCGGATGCCGCCCTGTTCGGCTGCAGCGACTCGCGCCTGGCCGCCGAGATCATCTTCGACAAGGGAATCGGCGACCTCTTCGTCGTGCGCAACGCCGGCCAGATCATCTCCGATTCGGTCATCGGCTCGCTCGAGTACGCGGTGGGCGTACTCGAGGTTCCCCTCATCGTCGTTCTCGGTCACGACGAATGCGGCGCCGTGCTTGCTGCGATCGATTCGCAGGGACCGGATGCGCCCACGCTCCCGCCACACATCGACAACCTGGTCTCGAAGATCATCCCCGCCGTGCGGCGCGTGCGCGATGCGGGTGGACCCGGCGGCACGATCGACTCCCAGCACGTCGGTCGCGAGCACTTGCGCGACACCATCTCCGAGTTGCTCGAATCATCGGAACTCATTAGCGACGCCATCGCCGCGGGTACGCTGGCAGTGGTGGGCGCGAACTATCGCCTGCTCGAAGGCCGCGCGGTTCCCGACGTGATCGTCGGCGCGGTCTGACCTCCTCCCCATCGATTAAGGACCACACGACGCCGTGAGTACTGACGCAGACTTCCGCATCGAGCACGACACGATGGGCGAGGTGCGGGTTCCCGCGAACGCCCTCTACGCGGCGCAGACCCAGCGGGCGGTCGAGAACTTCCCGATCTCGGGTTCCGGCCTGGAGTCGGCGCAGATCGTCGCCCTCGCCCGCATCAAGCGGGCTGCGGCCATCGTTAACGGCGAGCTGGGCATCCTCGACAAGTCGATCGTCGACGCCGTGGTCGGTGCCGCCGACAAGATCATCGCGGGAGAGCACCACGAGCACTTCCCCGTCGACACCTACCAGACCGGCAGCGGCACGTCATCGAACATGAACATGAACGAGGTGCTCGCGACCCTCGCCAGCGATTCGCTCGGTTCACCGGTGCATCCCAACGACCACGTCAACATGTCGCAGTCCTCCAACGACGTGTTCCCGACCTCGGTGCACATCGCGGTAACGGGCGCGCTCATCCACGACCTCATCCCCGCGCTCGACCACCTCGCGACCGCCCTTGAGGGGAAGGCCGCGCTGTGGAAGGACGCCGTGAAGTCGGGCCGCACCCACCTCATGGACGCGACCCCCGTGACGCTCGGCCAGGAGTTCGCGGGCTACGCGAGGCAAGTGCGACTCGGGATCGAACGCGTGAAGTCGGCCATTCCGCGCGTCGCGGAAGTGCCTCTCGGCGGCACAGCGGTGGGCACGGGCATCAACAGCCCCGCGGGATTCTCGCAGCGCGTCATCGAGGTGCTCGCGGATGACTCGGGCCTGCCCATCACGGAGGCCCTCGATCACTTCGAAGCGCAGGGCGCCCGCGACGGCCTCGTCGAAGCCTCCGGCGCGCTTCGCGTGATCGCTGTCTCGCTCACCAAGATCTGCAACGACCTGCGCTGGATGGGCTCCGGCCCCAATACGGGACTGGGTGAGCTGAGCATCCCCGACCTGCAGCCCGGCTCCTCGATCATGCCGGGCAAGGTCAACCCCGTGATCCCCGAGGCGGTGCTCATGGTGTGCGCCCGCGTGATCGGCAACGACGCGACGATCGCATGGGCTGGCGCATCCGGCAACTTCGAACTCAACGTCGCGATTCCCGTCATGGGCACGGCACTGCTCGAGTCGATCCGCCTGCTGTCGAACTCCACCATCGCGCTCGCCGACAAGACCATCGACGGCCTCGAGGCCAACATCGAGCGAGCGCGCGCGCTGGCCGAGTCCTCGCCGTCGATCGTGACACCGCTCAACAAGATCGTCGGCTACGAGGCGGCGGCGAAGATCGCCAAGCACTCGGTCGCCAGGAGCATCACGGTGCGTGAGGCCGTGATCGATCTGGGCTTCGTCGAGCGCGGCGAAATCACGCTCGAGCAGCTCGACCGGGCACTCGATGTCATGTCGATGACCCACCCCGGCTGAGCCTGACTCGGTGCATCGCCGGCGTCAGTACACCGTCGGCACCGGCACCTCGCGCAGTTCGTCGCCGTCGAGCGTGAGCACCCTGCGGTCGCCCACCGGCGCGGCGAGATCCACCGGGATGAGCAACGACGCGGTCACGGGATCGTCGGGCGAGCATCCGGCGACATGATCGGGCGCTGGTGCGTCTACCTCATTGCCCTGCTCGTCGGTGACGGGCTCAGGGTCGGGCAGGCCGTAGTACACCGCGATCGTCACGGTGTCTTCGGTCTCGACGACGAGTGTTTCGCGCGGGATGCACAGCATGGGTCCGCGCACCTGCACGACGAGGTCGGCGAACCCGATAGCGGAGAAGCCCTCATCGGGTGGCTGACCGATGTATCCGGGGATGTCGCTCTCGCCGAGCAGCGTGAATCGGTCGAGCCGCAGGAAGTAGTCGGGCTTGTCAACGTCCTCCTCGAATGCCTGGTACGCGATGAGGGGCATTTCGGCGAGGCCGGGGGGCGGCGCCCCGTAGGTGAGGAAGACGCGCTCGACGAACTGCGGCGCGGGAGAGCCCCACATGCGTTCGATGTCGTCCAACGGTGGCGCCGACCGGACGGGAATCATGCCGGCGGTCGATGTCACGAACATCACCGCTGCGAGCCCGATGAGTCCCATTCCCGAGAGCAAGCGGCGGGCGAAGTACGCCGCTCCCCCTGGCTCGTTGACGTGCGGGTCGCTCACGCTCCAGCCCGACAGGGCGCGCCACTGACTCCGCGGCGCGAACACGCCCCAGACAAACACGACCCCCATAGTTGCCGCGAGGGTGCCGAATACCCAGCCCACGTCTCGACACTACGTTGTCTACCCCCGAAGGTGGCAATCCCCTTCGGCTCGGTGCGGGATGTTCAGATAACGGTCAGGCCAACTCGTTCGACTCCAGCATTTCGGTGACGAGCGCGGCGATTGCGGAGCGCTCGGAACGCATGAGCGTGATGTGGCCGAACAGGGCATGGCCCTTGAGGGTCTCGATCACCGAGGCGACGCCGTCGTGCCTGCCGACCCTGAGGTTGTCGCGCTGGGCGACATCGTGCGTGAGCACGACCCTCGAGTTCTGGCCGATGCGGCTCAGCACCGTGAGCAGCACGTTGCGTTCGAGCGACTGGGCCTCGTCGACGATCACGAAAGCGTCGTGCAGCGAGCGTCCCCGGATGTGCGTGAGCGGGAGCACTTCGAGCAGTCCGCGCTCGAGCACCTCGTCGAGCACGTTCTGCGACACGACCGACCCGAGCGTGTCGAAGACCGCCTGGGCCCACGGATTCATCTTCTCCGCGGCGTCGCCCGGAAGAAAGCCGAGCTCCTGGCCGCCCACCGCGTAGAGCGGGCGGAAGACCATGATCTTGCGGTGCTGCTGCTTCTCGAGCACGGCCTCCAGACCCGCGCACAGCGCGAGGGCGGACTTGCCCGTACCCGCGCGGCCTCCGAGGGAGACGATGCCGATCTCGGGGTCGAGCAGCAGGTCGATCGCCAGCCGCTGCTCGGCCGAGCGGCCGTGCAACCCGAAGATGTCGCGGTCGCCGCGCACGAGCCTCATCTCACCGCGCCCGGAAACCCGGCCGAGGGCCGAGCCGCGGTCCGAGTGGATGACAAGACCCGTGTTGACCGGCAGATCCTCCACGAGACGCGAGTGCAATTGCTCGTTGTCGTAGAGCTGCGCCATCTGCTCGGAGCCGAGGTCGATGTCCGCCTGCCCGGTCCATCCCGAATCGACCGCGAGTTCCGCGCGGTACTCCTCGGCGGCGAGCCCGATCGACGCGGCCTTGACCCGCAGCGGCAGGTCCTTCGACACGACGGTCACGTCGAGCCCGTCGTTCGAGAGGTTGAGCGCAACCGCGAGGATTCGCGAGTCGTTGTCGCCCAGCTGGAGCCCAGAAGGAAGCACCGACATGCTGGAGTGGTTCAGCTCGACGCGCAGCGAACCGCCGTCGCCCACGGCAATCGGGAAGTCGAGGCGCTCGTGCTGCACGCGCAGCTCGTCGAGGTTGCGAAGAGCCTGGCGGGCGAAATAGCCGATCTCCGGATCGTTGCGCTTGGCCTCCAACTCCGTGATCACCACGACCGGAAGCACGACATGGTGCTCGGCGAAGCGGAAGACCGCCTTGGGATCAGACAGGAGAACGGACGTATCGAGAACGTAGGTGCGCTCGGCCTGTCGCTGAGCCGAACCCCCCGCCTGCGACTCGTTCCGCTTCTGCTTCGGGTTGGCTAGCTCGGCCACGTGCACTCCATCCCCGAGTGCTCCGCACTCGGATCCAGTTTGCGAAGACGGCCGCTTGTTTCACCAAGCTCATTGCGAGACGAACTTTCGTGGCCGTCTCGATCAGGCGCCATACCTGATGGCTTCGACGCTAGGCGCGTTACCTCACGCGGTGGTCGCGACACGCCCTAAGCAGATGTGTCGTGCAGGTTAAACGTTGATCGCCGAGGCGAACGACATGAAGCTCGCCTTCAGCATCGAGAAGGTCTCCTCGTCCGTCGTCACGTGCGGACTGATCCGCACCGCACCCTGGCGCGTCGTCACGGTCACGCCGTGATTGTGAAGGGATGCCGTGAGCACTGTGAGCTGCTCTGCCGGGGGCTCGACGACGACGATGCCCGCCCGCTCGGCTTCGTTGCGCGAGGATGCCACGGCGAGCCCGAACTCGTCGGCGAGATCGATCACGCGCGTGACCTTCTCCGCGAGCCGCGCGTTGATGGCGGGGACGCCGACTTGCGCGATGTCCTCGAGTGCGGCCGCGAAGCGGCCCTGCGCGACGAAGTCGGGGTTGCTGACCTGGAACGCCTGCGCGCCGTGGGTGGGGGGCGGCACCTCGTCGAGGGGTGTGCCCTCGACATCGGTGGCGTTGAACCCGGACCAGACGGGAGTCAGCCGGTCGATCGCCCGTTCGCTGAGGGCGAGGAACCCCGTGCCCAGCCCGGCCCTAGCCCACTTCTGGCCGCCCGAGACGACCACGTCGGCGACCGCGAACGGCGCATCGACCACGCTGAGGCCCTGAATGGCGTCGACGATGAGCAGCCGGTCGCCGATCACCTGCCGAATGCCTTCGAGGTCGACGAGGTATCCCGTGCGGAAGTCCACGAGGCTCACCATCACCGCGACCGTGGAAGCCGTGAGCTGGTCGCGGAGATTGCCGGGCGTGATCCTGCCGTGGTCGGTTTCGAGCCACAGCGGGGTAACCACGCCGAGAGCGTCCGCCGCGCGAGAGACCGCAAACGTGTTGCTGGGGAACTCGGCGAGCGACAGTGCCACCTCACCCGTGATGCCGAACAGCGCGTGCATGAGGCCCTGGCTCGTGTTGGGCTGGAAGACGACCTGGTCTGCCGGGAACCCGATGAGGTCGCCGATCGCGGTGCGGACGCGCGCATCCTGCTGCACGAGCATGTCGATGGTGCCGAAGCGCGCCCGACCGAGGAAGCTCGAGAGCGCGGCCTCCTCGTCGCGCACCGGCCGGCCGACCGGGCCGACGCGGGCGAAGTCGAGGTACCCCGGCTCTTCGCCGAATCGCTGGGCGAATTCGTCGATCTCCATCATTGTCCGAACCTCCGCTGTCTCCGGGAGAAGTCGCGCAGGGCGCGCAGGAAGTCGACTTCGCGCAGGTCTGGCCCGAGCGCCTCGACGAAGTAGAACTCGCTGTGGGCGCTCTGCCACAGCATGAAGTCGCTGATGCGCTGCTCCCCCGACGTGCGGATGACGAGGTCGGGGTCGGGCTGCCCGCCGGTGTAGAGGTGCTCGCCGATGAGTTCGGGCGTCAGCAGTTCCGCGAGGGCGTCGAGCGTGCCGCCGCCGTTCTCGTGGCTCTGCACGATGCTGCGCATGGCATCCGCGATCTCCCGTCTGCCGCCATAGCCGATCGCGAGATTCACGTGCAGGCCCTTGTTGTTCTCGGTGCGCTTCTGGGCCGCTGCGAGCTGTTGCTTGAGCCGGTCGGGCAGCCCGTCAGTCGAACCCACGTGCTGGATGCGCCAGTTGCGGAAGTGGGACAGATCCTCCGCGAGCTCCCCGATGATCTCGAACAGGCCGTCCAGCTCGACTTTCGTACGGTTGCTGAGGTTGTCGGTGGAAAGCAGGTAGAGGGTCGCGACGGAGATGCCCAGGTCATCACACCAGACGAGGAACTCGCGGTACTTCGCCGCTCCCGCTCGATGGCCGTGAGCGGCCGTCTCGAGCTCCCGCAGCCGGGCCCAGCGACGGTTGCCGTCGATGATCATCGCGACGTGGCGCGGGAGAGGCTGGGTGGCAAGGAAGCGGCGCAACCGGGTCTGGTACAGACCGTACAGAAAGCCGCGACCGAGGGGGATCTGACGCTCTCTCACACGCCTACGCTAGTCCAGCGCCGGCCCAGCTTGCCGAGAGAGCGCCCGGGTACACTGGCGCCATGACCGCGGGCCCCACCAAGAACGAGCACGAGGCGGCGGTCGACGGCGAGCCCGCCGCCGACCTTCCCAACCTGCCCATCCTCGAGGATGCGATCGCCAGTGACGGCGTGGACAAGAAGCCCACATGGCGCGGCTGGATCCACGCCGCGACCTTCCCGCTCGCGATCGTGCTCGGGGTCATCCTGGTGGTGTTCGCCGACGGAACGCCCGCCAAGGTCAGCTCGGCGATCTTCTTCGCGAGTTCGCTGCTGCTCTTCGGCACGAGTGCGCTGTACCACCGCATCAACTGGAGCCCCCAGGTCAGGGCGGTGTTCAAGCGCATCGACCACGCGAACATCTTCGTGCTCATCGCGGGCTCGTACACGCCGATCACGGTGCTGTCTTTGCCGCCCGAGAAGGCGACCCTCCTGCTGTGGATGATCTGGGGAGGTGCCGCGCTCGGCATCGGCTTCCGCATCTTCTGGATCGGCGCGCCCCGCTGGCTCTACGTGCCCCTGTACATCCTGCTCGGCTGGGCGGCGATGCTGTTCATCGTCGACTTCTTCCAGGCCAATTGGGTCATGATGACGCTCATCCTCGTAGGCGGGCTTTGCTACACCGCCGGCGCCGTGATCTACGGCCTCAAGCGCCCCAACCCGTTCCCCGGAAGGTTCGGATTCCACGAGATCTTCCACACGCTCACGCTGGTCGCGTTCCTGTGCCATTGGACGGGCATCTTCCTCGTGGCGACCAACCCGCCGGTGCTGGTCTAGACCTCGCTCGTCTAGACCTCGCTCGTCTAGACCTCAGGCGGCGGTCCGGGCTTGCGGTCCAGGTCGCGCAGCTCGTCGTCGCGCGCCTCCGCGTCCAGTTCTTCGCGGATCTCCGCGCGATAGCGCACGCGGCGCACCCGCCGGGTCATGTCGAGAAGCAGCAGCACCGTGGCGACGGCGATGAGGAACGTGATCGCGAAACCGATCACGCCGGGGGTGATGAGGTTGGGGTCGCCGTCGTACGCCGGCCCCGGAGTCGGGGTCGGAGCGGCCAGGGCGATTCCGAGCAGCACTATCGGGTTCATTCGTCTCCCTCGGGGATGCCCGCGAACAGGTCGGTCTCGGGCACGCTCGTCTCCACGGCGGAGTGCACGAGCTGAAAGTCCTCGTACGGCCACGCCTCGCGCTGCACGTCATTCGGCCAGAAGAAGAAGCGGTCGTCGGGCGCGACCTGGCTTGCGTGGGAGCGCAGTGCGGCATCCCTCACCTCGAGAAAATCGGCCACCGGCACTTGTGTGGTCGCGAGGTAGGGCGTGTCGCGCATCCAGCCGCGCAACTCCTCCATGTCGGCGGCACGCGGGTGTGCGCTCGCCGTGAGCGCGTCGTGAACGCTCGCGATGCGGTGCGAGTTGAAGATGCGGTCGTAGTAGACCTTGTGGATGTTCCACGGCTCGCCCTGCTCGGGATAGCGCTCGGGATCGGCCGCCGCCCTCCACGCGTACATCGCGAGTTCGTGGGTGCGGATGTGGTCGGGGTGCGGGTAGCCGCCGTCTTCGTCGTAGGTGACGAGCACGTGAGGTTTGAACTCACGGATGACGCGCACGAGCGGTTCGGCGGAGAACTCGAGCGGCACGAGCGCAAAGCAATTCGCGGGAAGCACCGTGGCCGGGTCGGATCTCCACTCGCCCTCTGGTAGCCCCGAGTCGACATAGCCGAGCCAGCGGTGCCGGATGCCCATCGTCTGCTGCGCGAGAGCCATCTCGATGCGGCGCAGGCCCGCCATGTCGCGCTCGGCCATCGCGCGTTCTTCGAGCGCTTCGTTCTGCACGTCGCCGCGCTCGCCGCCCGTGCAGCTCACGACCATGACCTCGGCGCCCGCGCTCACGTAATACGCGTACGTCGCCGCACCCTTGCTCGACTCGTCGTCGGGATGGGCGTGCACAGCAAGCAGCCGCCGTGTCACTGGACTCCTTGGAATTGCGAATAGCAGATTGCGAATAGCCTTGAGACTCCAAGACTAACCTCGCGACAGGGGGCTGCGGTGGCCGAGCTCGACCTCGATGCGCGCTACGGACGCACCCCGTCGGCAGCGCGACGCACGCGCTGGGTTGTTGCGGCATCCGGGGTCGCCTTCGTCGCGGTATTCGCCGCGTGGCTCGTGTGGGGCGGTCTGCTCGAAGCGCCCGCCCAGTTCGAGGCGCGGGACACCGGCTACACGATCGAGAGCGACGCGCAGGTGACGGTGACGTGGGAGTTCTCGGTACAGCCGGGAACCTCCGCCCGGTGCGCCGTTCAAGCGCTCAACTCCACTTTCGGCATCGTGGGATGGCGCATCGTCGACTTGCCGCCGAGCGAGCAGCGCACACGCTCCTTCAGCGAGACCTTACGCACCACGGAACACGCTGTGACCGGGTTGATCTACCGCTGTTGGCTCACCTAGTCTTGATTGATTCACCCACGGAACCGGCCAGTCCTGGCCGGTTTTATTCTGTTCCGGCCGGTTTGAATTTCGTTCCGGCCGGCTGCACCCCTGTTAGGAGAGCTTGTGACCAACGACAACTCGGTCACGTGGCTGACCCAGGAGGCGTTCGACCGTCGCACCGCCGAGCTCGAACACCTCACGGGTGAGGGCCGCGCCGAGATCGCGAAGAAGATCGAGGCCGCGCGCGAAGAGGGCGACCTCAAGGAGAACGGCGGCTACCACGCCGCCAAGGAGGAGCAGGGCAAGATCGAGGCGCGCATCCGGGTGCTCACCGAGCTGCTGCGCCACGCGACCGTGGGCGAGGCCCCGGCCAGCACGGGAGTCGTGGAGCCGGGCACCGTCATCACTGCGACCATCCAGGGCGACAAGTCGACGTTCCTCATCGGCAGTCGCGAGATCGTCGGCGACAGCGACCTCGACGTCTACAGCGAGGGCAGCCCGCTCGGCACGGCGATCATCGGCCTCAAGGTCGGTGACTCGACCAAGTACACGGCGCCCAACGGCAAGGAGATCTCGGTCGAGATTCTCGCGGTCGAGACGTACGTTCCCTAACGCGCTTTTCAGGTAGGGCTAGAAGTCGACGCGCGGCTCGTAGCCCTCGTCGCGCAGTTTCGCGAGCACCTGCTCGGCGTGCTCGGAGCCGCGCGTCTCGATGTGAAGTTCGAGTTCGACCTGGCTGATCTGCAGTCCACCGCCGTGGCGCGTGTGCAGCACTTCCACGACGTTGGCGCTGCACTCCGCGACGAGCGCCGACACGCGGGCGAGCTGGCCGGGGCGGTCCGGCAGCGGGATGCGCAGTTTCAGGTAGCGCTCCGACGCGGCGAGCCCGTAGCTGATCACGCGCTCCATCATCATGGGGTCGATGTTGCCACCGCTCAGCACGACGACGGTCGTGCCGCTGTTGGCCACCTTGCCCGCGAGCACGGCCGCAACCCCGACTGCGCCCGCGGGCTCGACCACGAGTTTCGCGCGCTCGAGCAGCACGAGCAGGGCGCGAGCGGTCTCCTCGTCGGAGACCGTCACCACTTCGTCGACCGTTTCGCGCACGATGTCGAAGTTGAGCGCACCGGGCTTGCTCACGGCGATGCCGTCGGCGATGGTCGGCGAGATGGTGATCTCGGTGGGCACACCCTTCTTGAGCGACACGGGGTATGCGGCGGCGTTGGCGGCCTGCACACCGATCACGCGCACGGTGCGACCGTCGCGTGCCGCACGCTGCTTGATGGCACTCGCGACGCCGGAGATGAGCCCGCCACCGCCGATCGGGACGATCACCGTATCGAGGTCGGGACGCTGGTCGTAGATGTCGAGACCGAGGGTGCCCTGACCGGCCACCACATCCACATGGTCGAAGGGATGGATGAGCACCGCCCCGGTCGTGCGCGCGAACTCGGCCGCCGCTCGCAGCGGTTCGTCGACCGTGTGCCCGCGCAGCACCACCTCGGCGCCGTAGTCGCGCGTCGCCTGCAGCTTGGGAAGTGCCACCCCGACGGGCATGAAGATGGTGGCCCGGATGCCCAACTCGCGAGCCGCGAAGGCAACACCCTGCGCGTGGTTGCCGGCGGAGGCGGCGACGACCCCGCGGGCTTTCTCCTCGTCAGTGAGACGGGAGAGGCGGTTGTACGCGCCCCGGATCTTGTACGAACCGGTGCGCTGCAGGTTCTCGCACTTGAGGTAGACCGGGGAGCCGAGCGCTTCGGCGAGGTAGCGCGAGCTCTCCATGGGCGTGAGCTCGGCCACACCCGAGACGCGGTCACGTGCCTGTTCGAAGTCGGCGAGTGTGGGACCGACGAGGGTTCCCTCAGACATCGGGCAGGATTTCTTTAGCAGTCGGGTTGGGATTGGTGCGCCACTCTCCGCTTGCGATGAACTTCACCATCACGTTGAGGACCGCAATGACCGGCACGGCGAAGAGCGCTCCCGCGATGCCCCCGATGAAGCCACCGGCGGCGACCGCGAAGACGACAGCGAGCGGGTGAACTTTGACCGCGGAACCCATGACGAGCGGCTGAAGCACATGGCCTTCGACCTGCTGCACGAGCAGCACGACGCCCAGCATGATGAGCGCCCAGAACGGGCCGAGGTAGATGAGTGCGACGAACACGGCGAGGGCGCCGGTGAGCAGTGCGCCGACCACGGGAATGAACGATCCGAGGAACACCGCGATCGCGATGGGGATCACGAGCGGGAACCCCAGACCGGAGACGAGACCGATGACCCATGCCCCGAGCCCGATTCCCACGGCATCGACGGCGGCGACGAAGATCTGCACTTTCACGAAGGTCGTGAGCGTGACCCAGCCTGCCTGGCCGGAGCCGTCGACTGCGGGCCGTGAGCGACGCGGGAAGAGGCCGACGATCCAGCCCCAGACGCGCTTGCCGTCGATGAGGAGGAACAGGGTCGCGAACAGGGTGAGCAGGAACCCCGCGAGCACATGGCCTGCGGTCGATCCGACAGACAGCGCGCCCGAGATGAGTGCCTGGCTGTCGCGCTGGATCGCGGCGAAGGCCTGATCGATATACGCGTTGATCTCCGACTCGTCGAGCTGGAGGGGCGAAGTGAGCAGGAAGTCCTTGAATTGCTCGTAGGCGAGCATCGACTTGTCCTGGAGGTCGGGCAGCCCACGGCGCACTTGCGTTACGACGAGCACCACGAGACCGGCGACGATCGCGATCGTGCCGACCATGGCGAGGGTTACCGCGAGCCACTTCGGCCATCGATGCCGGGTGAGCCATTGCACGAAGGGCACGAGCAGGGCCGCGAGCAGGATGGCGACGAGGAAGGGGATGACGATGTACTTGAGCTGGATGATCAGGTAGACGAGAACCGCGAACACGCCCACGACCAGCAGGATGCGCCACGAGTACGCCCCCGCGATCCTCAGAGCGGGCGGAACCGCCTCGTTCTCGTCGACCGTGCTCTTGACTTCGACGACCTGATCGGCCGACTTCTTAACGCGTCCTAGTGCCACGCGCACAGTCTAGATCGCCGGTCTGGGACCGTATGCCCCTGTCGGAATACCTAGGTGCGTGGTACGGCCGACACGGGGGATCCCTTGAGTCGCAGGTGCACGGCGTCGCCCGGCTCGGGGCGCGTGTCGACGTCATGCTGGATCGAGAGCAGCGAGTCATCCTCGAGCCGCACGCGGGTACGACGCAGTGAGCCCAGGAAGCTCGATGAGACGACGGTCGCGGGGATGCCCCTGCTTTCGATCGCGATGTCTTCGGGGCGGATGAACGCGGTCACCGGCCCATCGGGCAACGACTGACCGAGAAGCTCGAGCTTCTTGCCGTGCACGAGCACCTTGCCTGCCTGGATCTCGGCGGATACGCGATTGCTCAGTCCCACAAAGTCGGCGACGAAGGCCGTAGCGGGGGTCGCGTAGAGCTCCTCCGGCGTGCCGATCTGCTCGATGACGCCGTCCCGCATGACCGCCACCCGGTCGGCGACGGCGAGCGCCTCCTCCTGGTCGTGGGTCACGAAGACGGTGGTGATGCCGAGCTCGGTCTGGATGCGGCGGATCTCGTCCCTCAACTGCACGCGGACTTTCGCGTCGAGCGCGCTGAGGGGTTCGTCGAGCAGGAGCACTCGCGGACGCGTGACGAGGGCACGCGCGAGCGCGACGCGCTGCTGCTGCCCACCCGAGAGCTGGTGGGCGAAGCGCTGGGCCATCCGCTCGAGGCCGACCATCTCGAGTGCTTCGACCGCGCGCTGCTGCCGCTCGTTGCTCGGGACCTTGCGCATCCTGAGCCCGAATTCGACGTTCTCGAGGGCCGTCATGTGCGGGAAGAGCGAGTACGACTGAAAGACCATGCCGATGTCGCGTTTGTTCGTCGGCACGGCGGCGACATCTTCGCCGTCGATCAGGATGCGCCCGCCGTTGATGAGCTCGAGGCCCGAGAGCGCCCGGAGTGCGGTCGTCTTGCCGCAGCCGGACGGACCGAGCAGTGCGACGAATTCGCCCGGCGCGATCGACAGGTCGATGGAGTCGAGCGCACGGTGGGCCCCGTAGTCCTTGATCACTCCGACGAGTTCGACGGTCGCCCCGGTCGAGGGCGCGAGCGAGGGGGCGGTGGGGCCGGTGGTGGGAATGGTCGAGGTCATTGTGCGCTCCGATTGCGGCTGACCGAACCCAGCCGGCCGATGATGAGAAGGAGGACGAAGGCGAAGGCGAGCGCGAGGAGCGCGAAGATCACGGCGACCCACGGGTCGGACTGCCCGGCCTGCAGGAGGGCGGTCTGCAGGTTGACGCGGTTGAGCAGGCTCGCGATCGTGAACTCGCCCAGCACGACGGCAACCGAGATGAACGCGGCCGCGAGCACGCCGCGGCGCAGGTTCGGCAGCAGGACGCGCCAGAGGATGACCGGCCAGCTCGCGCCGAGTGAGCGCGCAGCTTCACTCAATGTGATCACCGGCACCGCGTCGAGATTGGCCTGGATGGCGCGGTACGCGTAGGGCAGCACGGTGATGCCGTAGGCGAACGCAAGTGTCCAGATCGACCCGCCGAACACGCGCACGACGATTCCGTAGACGGGCGCGAGCCCCACGACGAGCACGATCGCCGGCACCGTGATCGGGATGATGCAGATGAACTCCAGCACGCGCCTGAGTCGCGGAAACTGGATGTGCACGAGAATCATCGTCGGCAACAGCACGACGAGCACGATCGCGACCGTGACCGCGGCAAGCAGGAACGAATTGCCGATCCCCTGGAACAGCGTGCGGTAGGTGCGCGCGCTCTCCGGCGAGAGCAGCCCGGTCCAGTGATCGAGCGTGTAGCCGTGCCCGTTGTTGGAGCTCAGGCTGAACTCGATCATCGAGACGATGGGGATCGCGAAAACGAGGCCGACGACGACGAGGATGACCCACCGCGTGATCCTGCCCGGCTCGGCTCCGATGCGCTGGGCTACGGTCTGCTTCGTCATCGCTGCCACCTCGACGTGCGGGTCTGGAGAGCGGAGTAGCCCCACATCACGACGACCATGACGACGACCATCCCGAGTGCGAGGGCGCCTGCCATGTTCTCGCGACCGAGCACCGTCTCGCTCACGAGGGCTGAGCGGATCTGCAGGGGAACGATCTGCGCGCCCTGGCTGATGAGGGCGGCCGCCGTCGCGTACGACGAGAACGCGTTCGCGAACAGCAGCAGGAGGCTGCCGAGGAACGATGGCGCGAGCACGGGGATGGCGATGCGCACCCAATAGCTGAGCTGTGTTCCGCCCAGTGTCGCGTTCGCCTCCGCCCACTGCGGTTTCAGTCCCTGCAGCGCGGGCATGAACGTGATGACCATGAGCGGCACCTGGAAGTAGAGGTACACGGGCAGCAAGCCCGGCACCTGGTAGAGCCAGACACCGTTCTCGAAGATGTTGACGCCGAAGGCGTCCTGCAACCAGACGGTGATGAGGCCCTGATTGCCGATGGCGGCGATGAACGCGAACGCGAGCATGACGCCTCCGAATTGCGCGAGCACGCTCGAGGCGGAGTCGACGATCGATCGGAGCGCGCCTTCCGTGCGGGTTCCGAGCATCGCGTAGCAGACGAGCGCGCCGATGATCGCACCGACGATCGCTGTCACTGCCGACACCCAGAACGAGCTGAGGAAGGTACCGAGCACGGTGGGAGCGAACAGACCGAGAAGGTTCTCGGTGGTGAAGGAACCATCGGCCGTGAAGAGTCCGGTGCCCACCGCGAGGATTGTGGGGATCGCGAGAAAGATGACGACGTAGATCGCGAACGGCGTGAGGCCGAGGTATTTCAGTGCAACCCTGGGTTTCATAACAGCCCTCTGCGCTGGGCGGTCGGGGGCCGGCTCCGACTGCGGGTGACGCCGGGGGGTCGCCCCGGCGTCACCACTGGTCAGAACTGGCGCGTTGGCGACAGTCATCTTGGTGCCGCTAGCTGATCGCCGCAGCCCACTTTTCCGCGAGAATGGCTGCATTGGCTTCCGCCTGATCGGCGGTGGGGGTGACGAGCTCCCCGTCCAGCTCGCCGAGCGAGTCGAGTGCAGCGGTGTCGACGGTTCCGGCATCCTGCAGCGCCTGGATCGTCACCGGGTACGCCCCACCGACGATGAACAGGTTCTGCGCTTCGGGGCTGTAGAGGAACTCCTGCCAGAGGCGAGCGGCCGCGGGGTGAGGCGCGTCCTTGCTGATGGCCTGGTTGTAGAAGCTCGTGTACACGGTGCCCGGAAGGGTCGTGACCTTCCAGCCGTCGACCGTGGACGCCACGGCGAGGTTGTTGTAGCTCCAGTCGAAGGCGACCTTGATCTCACCGGAGGCGATGGCCGCCTCGGTGACGTTCACGGGAAGGAAGTTGCCCGCATCGTTGAGCTTCTCGAAGAACTCGATGCCCGGCGTGAAGTCGTCGAGCGTGCCGCCCGACTGCACCGTTGCGAGGCCGACGGCCGCGAACGCCGCGCCCGCCTGGGTCGGGTCGCCGTTGAGCGCGACAGCTCCCGTGTAGTCGGCGCCGAGCAGGTCGTCGAGGCTCGTGGGCTCGGGAACATCGTTCGACTGGTAGCCGATCGACATGCTTCCCGTGTAGTCGTTGACCCAGAGGCCAGTGGCCTCCTTGTTTTCAGCCGGGATCTCGTCCCAGTTCGCCACCTGGTACGGGGCGAAGTAGTCGAGGCTGTCGAGGGTCACCGCGGTGCCGAGGTCGAAGACGTCGGGAGCGGTGTCCTGGCCCTTGAGGTTGTCGGCGGCGGCGATCTCCTCGGCGCTCGAGATGTCAGGGTCTGCGGAGTTGACGGTGATCCCGTACTTCTCCTCGAAGAGCGCCTTGATCTCTCCGTAGTTGGCCCAGTTGTCGGGGAGCGCGATGACGTTGAGCTGGCCCTCCGCCTGAGCGGCGGCGACGAGCGCGTCGAGGCCGCCGAAGTCCTCCGCGCTAACGGCGGTCGCGGCGTTGACGTCGGTCGCGGCGGGAGTGGCGGCACACGCGCTGAGCGAGATCGCGGCGGCGGCGATCACGGCAACGCCGGCGAGGTGGCGCAATCTGAACAAGGGGTTCCTCTTTTCGCGGCCGACCGGCCGCCCGCGCTGTGGACGGGGCAGAGGTAACCGGGCTGGCCTCGAACGAAACCTACGGATGCTGAGGAACACTCGGACGTCCGGCGGGTGAATTCGCGGCGAACGGCGTCGGTACCACTGGGTAGTGTGAGAGGGTGCTCGCTCCCGTGTCGTCCCTTGGTTGAGTCGATGTCAGCGGCCTCGATGTCAGCAGCACAGGCTCGCCGCATCGCTCTCGCCGCCCAGGGTTTCGGCCGGCCTCGCGGCGCCGTCGGCACTCGGCAGCTCAACCTGCTGCTTCAGCGGCTCGCGGTGCTGCAGCTCGACTCGGTGAACGTGTTCGAGCGCAGCCACTACCTGCCCGTGTTCGCGAGGCTCGGCGCCTACGACAAGTCTCTTCTCGACACACTCACATTCCGACCTCGCTCGCCTTACATCGAGTACTGGGCGCACATGGCTTCGCTCATTCCGCTCACCGATTGGCCACTGTGGGGTTGGCGCCGCCGGGCATACGTCGAGCGCGGCGCCAACCCCGCGAGCTGGTCGTACGGCATGGAGCCCATGCTCGATTTCCTGCGCGCCGAATTGCGCGAGAAGGGGCCCCTCACGGCCGGTCAGGTCGAGCACCACGAGAACCGGCGCAACGGTCCGTGGTGGGGCTGGTCGGAGGTCAAGACCGGACTCGAGGTGCTCTTCATGCGCGGCGAAGTGGTCGCGGCGGGCCGGCGCAACTTCGAGCGCAGCTACGACCTCGCCGAGCGCCGCATTCCGGCCGGGCTGCTCGAGCGAGAGGTTGCCGAAGACGACGCTGTGCGCGAGCTCGTGCGTATCTCGGCTCGCGCGCTCGGCGTCGGCACGGTGCGCGACATCGCGGACTACTTCCGCCTGCTGCAGGCGCCCGCGACGGTCGCGATCCGCGAGCTCGTCGACGCGGGTGAGCTGCTTCCCGTGACCGTCGACGGCTGGAACCGCCCGGCATACCTGCACCCGGAGGCACGCATCCCGCGGCGCATCGAGACGGCTGCTCTGCTGTCGCCGTTCGACCCCATCGTGTGGGAGCGCGAGCGCACACTTCGCATGTTCGGCTTCCACTACCGCATCGAGATCTACACGCCCGCCCCCAAGCGCATCTTCGGCTACTACACGCTTCCGGTGCTCGTCGACGATGCCCTTGTCGGGCGCATCGACCTCAAGACCGACAGGCAGTCGGGCGTGCTGCGCGTGCAGTCGGCATGGCGGGAGAAGGATGCACCCGCCGGCGTCGAGGCGCGTATAGCGCCACTCCTGCGTGAGACTGCCGCGTGGCAGGCAATGGAGCGGATCGAGTTCGCGGGTCGCGGCGACCTTTCCGCCGGGCTGGAAGCAGAATTGCTGTCAACCTGAGAGGCAGCCCCGTGCGTCGAGACACCATGAGCACAGCAGCCAGAACCAGCTTCGCCGTTCTCCTCGCGCTCGGTGTAATCCTCGGGATGAGCGCATGCGATGTCCCCGATCCCGTGCCCACGACAGACCCAGTTCCCGGCACGCTTGGTGAACCGACAGCGTCACCGACCGCAGACCCCGATGCCGGGCCGCGCCCCGTGATCGGCAACATCTGCGACGACCTCGTGCCGCCCGCGAGCCTTGCGGTGAACATGCCGCCCGGAGTCGTGGCGGCCGACCCGGCCGCTTCGCAACTCGCGGCGTACCCCGAGATCGTCACGAGCTACGTCGTTCGCGCGGCCGGCGGTCTTACGTGCGAGTGGAACAACGGCGAGCCCTACAGCGGCTCCGCGGGCAGCAACCCGGCGTATGTGGGCATCCGGGTCAACGTGCTCCCCGACGCCACCACCCAGTGGGCGCGCTACGAGTCGATCTACGCGGGAACCGGCGCGGTCGGTCATTTCTGCAACACCGACTTCGTGCCGCTCTACTGCGGTACGCAGGCCATCGTGGGCTCGGACTGGATCGAAGCCGAGATCTTCGGAGCGGTCTCGCCGGCCGCCGCCGCGACGCTCTCCACTCGCATCGTCGATGCCGTGGCGGCCTCAGGACCGGGTGCCCCGGTCTGGACTCCTCCGGCCGGAACGCTGCCGCTGACCGCCGACTGCCGTGACACGCTGCCCGAGACGCCCGTGGGCATTCTCCTTGGCGTGGGGGTGCCCCTCGTCGCCCAGGGTCCAGCCGGCGGTTGGAGCCTCGACGCCGGGGCTCACGAGAACCTCGGCGCCCCACGCTGCTCCTACCTCTATGAGATGGATATGGCGGGTGTCGCGTCGTTCGAGGCGCTCCCGGCGGGCGCGTGGGCGTGGCGCGAAGCCCGCCCGCTCATCACCACCCCCGCGGCGCCCGAACTGGTCGAGATCGACTTCCTCTCCAACGGCGATGAGGCGTGGGTGCGCTGCACGGCCGACCACGAGGACTGCTACCTGGACCTCATCGTCGGCAACAACTGGATCCAGGTGCGCGTGTGGCCGGACGAAGCACTCAGCGAGAGCATGAGTGTGACGGTCGACAAACGCGACGGCATCCTTCGAATCGGCGAAGCGATTCTGGGTGAACTTCGGGGCTAGAAGCTGCGGCCGCTCTCGATCAGCCTCTGCACGCGAGCGGGGATCGGCGGGTGGGTGCTGAAGAGCTTGTCCATGATGCCCGGCTTCATCGGATCCGCGATCCACATGTGCGCCATTGTCGAGTTCTGCCGCTGCACCGGGCGAGCGTACGCCCCGAGCTTTTCGAGGGCGCTGGCGAGGGCATCCGGGTGCCTGGTGGTGAGTGCGCCGGTCGCGTCTGCGAGATACTCGCGCTGCCGGGAGATCGCGGCCTGCACGACGGCGGCGACGAGCGGCGCAATGAGCAGGGCGACGATGCCGAACACCAGAACGATCGGGTTGCCGCCGCTGTTGTTGTTGTTGCCGCGGCCGCCGAAGAAGGCGAACCTCAGGAAGATGTCGGAGATGAACCCGATCGCCACGACCAGACCGAACACGATCATCGAGACGCGGATGTCGTAGTTCTGCACGTGACCCAACTCGTGCGCCATCACGCCCTCGAGCTCGGAATCGTCCATGAGTTCGAGCAGGCCGGTGGTCGCGGCGACAGACGCATGCTGCGGGTCGCGACCCGTCGCGAACGCGTTGGGCGCAGGATCGTTGATGATGTAGACCTTGGGCATCGGCGTGCCGGTCGTAATCGACAGGTTCTCGACGATGCGGTAGAGCCGTGGGTTGTCGGCCTTCTGGATCTGCCGCGCGCCACTCAGCGAGAGCGCCTGGCTGCTCGCCGCGAAGTACTGGATGAGCGCGTAGCCCGTCGCGATCACGAGAGTGATGATGACGATCGACACGTCGTTGTAGACCCAGGCTGCGAGCGCGCCAAGGCCGCCGATAATGACCAGGAACAGCAGGATGATGAAGACGGTGTTGCGTTTGTTCTTCGCTATGTTGCGATACATCTAGCCCTGTTTCGATTGTGCGATGTCGACAGGCTCAATCGACGGGGCCTAAAACTGCACGCGCGGCGGCTCCGCGATTGCCGCGGAGTCCGTGACCTCGAAGAACTCGCGCTCCGTGAACCCGAGACCGCGAACGAACAGCGTGTTCGGGAAGACCTTGATCTTCGTGTTGAGCTCGCGCACACCGCCGTTGTAGAACCGGCGGGAGGCCTGGATCTTGTCTTCGGTGTCGACGAGCTCGCCCTGCAGCTGCAGGTAGTTCTGATTGGCCTGCAGCTGGGGGTACGCCTCCGCCACCGCGAAGATCGACTTGAGGGCCGTCTGCATGTGGTTCTCGGCGACGGCGGCATCTGCCGGTCCCTGAGCGGAGAGGGTCTCTGCGCGCGCTTTCGTGACGTTCTCGAAGACCGCCTTCTCGTGCGCAGCATAGCCCTTGACCGATTCGATGAGGTTGGGGATGAGGTCGGCGCGGCGCTTGAGCTGAACCGTGATGTCGCTCCACGCCTCATCGACGCGCACGTTCAGCGTCACGAGGGAGTTGTAGGTCGTCCACAGGTAGATGCCGACGATGACGACGAGTAGCACGATAACGCCGATGACGATGAGGATTTCCATATGGAGAACTATATGCGAGTAGTACTCGCCGTTCCTACGACTGTCTTGTACTCTCAGGCGCGCGCGGAAAGCACCTTCTGCAGCCAGCGGAACGAGGTCTTCGGGGTGCGCTTCTGAGTGGCGAAGTCGACGTGCACGAGACCAAACCGCTCGCCGAAACCGGATGCCCATTCCCAGTTGTCCATGAGCGTCCACACGTAGTACCCGCGCACGTCGATACCGGACGCTCCCGTGAATGCCTCGGCCATGTGGTCGGCGAGGTAGTTCACGCGGTCCGAGTCGTCGATGGTTCCGTCGGGCGCCACGACGTCGTTGAAACTCGCGCCCCCTTCGGTGATGTACAGCGGCGGCGCCTTCTCGGAGTAGAGCTCCGCGAACTCGCGCAGCATCACACCGAAGTACTCGGGCGCGATGGGCCAGCCGAATCCGGTGGACTCGAACTCGGGCCACTCGGCGAGGTGGAACGGCAGATCCTCCATGCCATTCGCCGACACACCGTCGGGAGTCGCGTTGTCGGTCGGTGTTCCCGCGGCTACGCGGTGGGGCATGTAGTAGTTGAGGCCGTAGAAGTCGAGTGGCTGCGAGATGATCTTGAGGTCGTCGGCGTTCACTTCTGTCAGCGCGCGGAACTCCTTGCGGGCGAGGAACGGAAACTTGGGGTATTGGCCGAGCAGCACGGGGTCCGCGTAGATGCGATTGTGAACGAGATCGAAAACCTTCGCGTACTGCTTGGCGGCGAAATTGTTCGTGGCGGGCTCCACGGGCGAGTGCACGTTGGTGATGCCGATGCCGCCGCTCACGCCTACCGACCGCAGGGCTTGCACCGCCAGCCCGTGACCGAGCAACTGGTGGTGCCCCGCGAGGAGCGCGTCGAACATGAGCGTCGCTCCCGGAGCGTGGATGCCGAGGCCGTACCCGTAGAGCGTCACGGTAGCGGGCTCGTTGATGGTCACCCACTTGTCGATGCGGTCGCCGAAGGCCTCCCCCGCGATGGCGGCGAAGTCGGCGAAACGCGGTGCGGTGTCGCGCGTCATCCATCCGCCCTTGTGCTGCAGCGGCTCGGGCATATCCCAGTGGAAGAGGGTCGCCATGGGCCGGATGCCCGCCGCGAGCAGCTCGTCGAGCAGGCGGTCGTAGAACGCGATTCCGGCCTTGTTTCTCGGCCCGGAGCCTTCCGGCTGGATGCGCGGCCAGGCGAGCGAGAAGCGGTAGGAGTCCACCCCCAGCTCGCGCATGAGGGCCACATCCTCGGGGTAGCGGTGGTAATGGTCGGTCGCGACCGACGCATCCGATCCGTCGAGGATGCGACCCGGTTCGGCCATGAAGGTGTCCCACGTCGAGGGACCACGGCCGTCCTCCCGCACCGCGCCCTCGATCTGGAACGCCGCCGTCGAGACGCCGACCTCGAAGCCCTCCGGCATCATCGCGGCGAATCCATCGGGATCGTGAAGCCAGTCGCTCATGCGCCGAGAACTCTTTTCAGGTAGTCGTTGGTGAACAGCCGGTCAGGATCGAGCTTGTCACGGACCGCGAGGAAGTCATCAAATCGTGAATAGGCCTTGCGCAGGGATGCCGCATCCCGGTAATGCATCTTGCCCCAGTGCGGGCGCCCCTCGAAGTCGAGCATGAGCGCCTCGATCTCGCTGAAGTACTCGGTCGGGTCTTCGCGGTAGTAGCGATGCACGGCGATGTAACCCGAATCGCGACCGTAGGCGGTCGACAGCCAGTTCTCGTCGGGAGCGGCAACGCGCACCTCGACGGGGAAGGTGACCGTCCATCCCCTGCGCTCGATGAGCTCGCGAACCGCCCTGAGTGCCGCCGGGATGTTCTCGCGCGGCAGGGCGTACTCCATCTCCCGGAACCGCACGCGCCGCGGCGAAGTGAAGACCGCGTGCCAGCCGTCGGTCACCTCCCTCTCGGCGACGAGCTTCTCCGAGAGGCGGTTGAGCGGAGGCGTCGTCGCCGGGGCGATGATGCCGAGTTCGCACAGCAGCACGTAGAGCCCGTTGGGCAGCAGTTCGTCGTCGACCCATGCCGCGACCGGATTCTGCGCCTTGCGCGGCGTGCCCGCGGGCATCCTCGTGTTCGACTTGGTGAGCGCCGACGTCGTGTGGGGAAACCAGTAGAACTCGAAGTGGTCGACGGCCGATGAGCGGTCCATCCATGAGTCGAGCACGCCCTCGAGCGGCTCCGGCCTCTCGATGGCGTGGAGCATGAACTCGGGCACGCACCGCAGCGTCACGTCGACGATGACGCCGAGTGCGCCGAGGCCGAGTCGCGCGGCGGGCAGAAGTTCGGCGTTCTCGGTCTCGCTCACACGCTCGACGTCGCCGTTCGCCGTGACCAGGGTGAGCGCTGCGATCTGCGTCGCGAGGCCGCCGAAGGCGTGACCAGTGCCGTGGGTTCCCGTGGAGGTCGCGCCCGCGATCGTCTGCCCGTCGATGTCACCCATGTTCTCAAGGGCGAGGCCGTGCGGCTTCAGAAGAGCGGGCAACTGGTACAGATTCGTGCCCGCCCCCATCGTGACGAGGTCGCCGTCGACGGAGAAGATGCCGTCGAGCCGGCCGACATCGAGCTGCAGGCCGTCGGTCGCTGCGATCGACGTGAAGCTGTGGCTCGCCCCCACCGTCTTGAGTGTCAGGCCGCGATCGCGCGCCGCCCCCACGGTCGCGACGACATCCTCGACCGATGCCGCCTGCGCGACGAACCGAGGGTGCGACTCGGCCGACCTGCCCCAGTTGCGCCACCGCCTGCCGGGTTCCACCTTCACAAGAACGCCTTTCCTTCGCCGCGGTAGGTGGGCATCGTTTCAACGATCGCGTCACCGTCGACCAGTGCGAACTCGAGCAGGTGCTCGCTGAGTTCGCCCGCCTTCGTGTGGCGGAGCCAGACCCGGTCCCCCACCTCAAGGGCCGCGGCGGCGCGACCCTTCACGGGTGACTGCACTTCGCCCGCCATCTCGCGCGGGAGGTACTGGAGGCCCTCGGGCCAGGCGAGTTTGGGCATCCGGTCGGGGCCGGGCGGGCCGGATGCCACCCAGCCGCCCCCGTGGAGGGTCGCCACGGTGGGCTGGGGCTTGCGTACTACGGAGAGAGCGAACGCGGCAGCCGGTGCGGGCGTGAAATGGCTGTAGCTGTCGAACAAATGCGGGCCGAACAGGCCGCTGCCCGCGGCGATCTCGGTGACCGAAGGGTCGGCGGCGGTGCGCTCGAGCGAGCCCGTGCCTCCCCCGTTGACGAATTCGAGCTCGGTGAGTTCGCGGAGTGCCGCCGCGACGGCACCGCGGCGCTCCCTGAGCTCTTCGGTCGAGTGCTTCTGCACGTAATCCACGGTTCTCGCGAGTACCGGCTTGCCGGGCGGACGGTTGACGACGCCCGCGACCTGGGCCTCGTACGCCATCATGCCGACGAGCTCGAAGCCCTTACGCTCCACGATCGTGCGGGCGAGTGCGCGGGCCTGCGCGACAGTGCGGACCGGCGAACGGAACACACCGAGGTAGCCGAGCGCGCGCGAACGCCACGACGCGTCGAGTTCGAGAGCGACCCGGATGGGCTCACGCTTGCCCGCGGCGACGACCGAGTCGATCAGGTCGAGGTGGTGCACCGAGTCGACCATGAGAGTCACGCGCTTCGCGAGCTTCGGGGAGGCGGCGAGCGCCGCGATGGCGGTGCGGTCGGCCGTCGGGTAGCCGATCACGACATCGGGGATGGTCTTCGCGAGCCACAGGCCTTCGGCGAGCGTGTAGGCAAGCACTCCCGAGTAGCCGGGCAGCGCGAGCACCGACTCGACCACGCCGCGCACGCGCACCGACTTGGTGGCAACGCGGATGGTGGTGCCGCTCGCCCGGCGCAGCATGTCGTGCGCGTTGTAGGCGAGGGCGGGTACCGAGACGGCACCGAACGGAGTGTCGAGCGCGGCGGTGGCCGTGGTCAGCGACCCCCAGTATTGCCGAGGGTCGAGCCACGGCTGTGTGGTCGGCGGTGTCAACTGCACTTAGGGCACGCTCCTGATCGGTTGGGTGAGGGGTACAGCGAGGGCCGCGATGGCGTCCGCCGCGAAGTCGATGACCCTGACGGCCGCCGCGGCATCCCGGTCGGCGAGCCAGGCGAGCGTGAGACCGTCGGTGACGGTGACGACGAGGCGCGCGACGTCGTCGACGGGCACCGCCCAGCGCACGCCGCTCGCTGCCGCTCCCCCGGTGAGAAGCTCCGCGACCGCACGGTGGTAGCTCGCGTACTGGTCGCGCGCCATCGACTCGAGGCCGGGCGTGCGCAGCGAGTACTGCACGAGCTCCTGCATGACCTGCTCGTGACCCGGGTCGGCGATGACGTAGTCGAGGAATGCGCGCAACCCGTCACGGAGCGAGGTGCGGATGTCCGCTCCCGGTTGCAGCACGGCGAACGCGGCAGTCGATTCGGCATCGACCACGTAGCCGATGAGCTCGCGCATCATCTCGTCGTGGGAGCGGAAGGCGTAATGGAAGCTCGCGAGCGACATCCCGGCTTCGGCCACGATCGCGCGCGTGGTTGCGGCGGACACGCCGTGCGCGGCGATTACCCGGAGGGCGGCTTGCACGAGAAGCGTGCGACGCTCCGCGGAGGCGATACGCATCACCGTGCCCCCTTCGCCCATTCTGGGTCAACTGTCCCAGACGTGTGACCAATTCGCAACCGGGAGTCGCGCGAGTTGACTTATCGCCCAACGCCTTGCTAAATGGAAGCCGGTGACCTTCCTCCAGACGAACGGCGTGACACGTTCGTTCCGCCACCGCGGGGCGTGCGTTCTCGTGCTGACCGCGGCGCTCCTCCTCGGCCTCGCCGGTGTCGTACTCACCCCCACGCCGGCGGCGGCCGCGGCCTTCTCGATCGATCCGCCGAGCCTCGATCCATTTCCCTCTTCCACGGTCACCATCACCGGCACGAAAGACCTCGACGCGACTGTGCGGGTTCCGTCCTTCGGCGACGGCGATCCCTATTGCATCGAAGCCCGGGCCCAGGAGACGTGGAGCTGCACGTTCGACATCGCCGACGGCGAGTACGACGTGACCGTCATCGAAGACGCTGCCACCGATCCGCCCACGAGCAGCGAAGCCCAGGTTCGCGTGCGAGTGCTCGGAGCGCCCGAGCTGGCCACCGTCGGCGTCACGACGGGAATGATTGCGGGAACCGGCTTTCCCGGCGCGGTAATCGTCGTCTCCGCAACCGGCCCGGAGTCGTTCTCCGAATACCACTGCACGAACGTGCAGTCACCGGGCGGGTACTGGTCCTGCCCACTCCCCATCACCGCCTCCGGCGAGTACACCCTCACGGTCGGCCAGGGCTGGCCCGGCACCGGCAATCTCGGGGGCACCATGACGCGCACGATCGTCGTGGACAAACAGCCGCCGCCGCTCCCCATCGTGACCCAGCCCTCCGCGGGCGAAGGCATCACCTCGCAACCCACCCTCTTCGCGGGCACCGGTGAGAACGGCGCCCGCGTCGACGCCTTCGTCGACGGCGCGCTCGTGTGCTCGTCCACCGTCGCCGGCGGGAACTGGTCGTGCACAGGTCCGGTCGGCCCGGGGCAGCGTACCGTGCAGGCCATCCAATGGGATCCCGCGGGCAATCCGAGCGGCGCGACCCCGGGCATCCTGATCACCGTGTCATCGGGTGCGAGCACTCCCCCACGCCCAATCGCCCCGGCGCCTGGGCCAGGGACACCGCCGCGCCCCTCGCCCGGCCCGACCCAAAGCCCGACGCCAAACCCGACGCCCGCTCCCTCGACCAGGCCCGAGCAGGGCTTCCCGCTCTTCCCCCCGCCGATCGGCGGGGACTCCGGCCTCCCGCCGCTCGACACGTGGGGCACGCCGACCGACTACGGCGCCGCGATACCTGCGGCCTGGACCTCGCTCGCTCGGGGCAATGTGCTGCTCGGACTCGCCCTCGGTATCGGATTCATCGTGCTCATCGCCCTTCCCGTGCGGCTGCTCGCGAGTGCGCTTCGCGGCAGGATCCGTCGAGTAGGCCACCGCCTGGCGGGCCGCAACAGTGCTACTGCGCACGACGACTCGCCCATCCTCAACCCGTGGGTCACCGCGGGAGGCGCGCTTGCTGCTTCCGTTCTGCTGGCTGCGCTCGCGGGCGGCATCCAGTCCGAAACGCGCTACCTCCGGCTCGCCATCGCCATCGGAATCGCCCTCGCCGTGCTCAATGGAGTGGGAATCGCGCTCGCCGCGAAACTCAGCGGTCGGGCGCTCGGATGGGCACCGGCCCTTCGCCTCGTACCGTTCTTCCTGGTGGTCGCCGCGCTGTCGGCCCTCATCTCCCGGGGCGGCGGCATCCAGCCCCCCATCATCGTCGGGGCGGTCATCGCCGTCGCGGCGAGCAGCGCACCCCGTTCCACCCAGGGCGTGGTAGCGCTCGCGCAACTCGGCGCCCTCACGGCGCTCGCACTGGCAGGCTGGCTCGCCCACAGCGCGCTCGGTTCCGTCGAGGGGTTCTGGCTCTCGCTCGCGAGTGAGACTCTCGCGGCGCTGTGCATCGCTTCCCTCGGCTCGGTCATGCTCCTGCTGCTCCCCGTGAGCGGGATGCCGGGGCAGTTGCTCTACGAGTGGTCGCGACTGGCGTGGGTCGGGGTGGCACTCGTCGCCGCGACCGTCGCGGCCACCGTCGTCGCGGCGAGTGCGTCGTTCCCGCTCGCGCTGGTGTTGGCGCTGTCGCTCGGGTTCGCAACGCTCGCGCTCGCCACCTGGTCGTGGATCCGCTTCGTCGAACCGCAGCTTCTCTCACAGCAGACGTAGTCACTGTCGGCAGCGGCGCTTACTGTCGAAGGATGGAACTCATTCTCATCCCCGGTTTCTGGCTCGATGGCGCGTCGTGGAACGATGTGGCCGCACCGCTGCGCGCCGCCGGGCATACCGTGCATGCGCTCACCCTTCCGGGCAAGGAGTCGTCCGACGCAGACCGCTCGAACATCGGACTGCGCGACCACGTCGACGCGGTCGTCGAAGTCGTCGACTCGCTGCCCGCCCCCGTAGTGCTCGTCGGACACAGCGGCGGCGGCGCGATCGCCCATGCGGTCGCCGATGCCCGGCCGGATGCGATCGCGCGCGTCATCTATGTCGACAGCGGTCCGCTCGGCGACGGCGGCGTGATCAACGACGAGCTGCCCGTCGTCAACGGTGAAGTGCCGCTTCCCGACTGGTCGGTGTTCGAAGCCGAGGATCTCGTCGACCTCGACGAGGCGCTGCGCGAGCGATTCCGGAGCATCGCCGTTCCCGAGCCGCTCGGTGTGACGAGCGACAAACAAGTGCTGAGTGATCCGCGCCGCTACGACGTGCCGGTCACCGTCATCGCGTGCGAGTTCCCCAGCGCGATGATGCGCGAGTGGATCGCGAACGAGTCACCCTTCGTGGCCGAGCTCGCGAAGGTGAAGCACTACGAGCTCGTCGACCTTCCGACCGGCCACTGGCCGCAGCTCACCAAACCGCGCGAACTCGCCGCGGCGATCCTCGCTGCGGTGGATCGGTAGCGGGCTACTGTGGATCAGCTTCGAGGAGAGCGCCACGTAGGCTCTCGCGCGCCTTCGACAAACGGGACCGTGCAGTTGATGCCGGGATGCCGAGAATCAATGCCGCTTCGTGCGACGCAAAGCCCTCCCAGTAGGTCAACTTGATGAGTTCGGCGAGGTCATCCGGGAGGGCGGCGATCGCTCCTCTGACCGCGAGCGCGAGGTCGTCTTCCGCGTCCGATGCGACCGATGTTCCCATCTCCTCAACCAACCGCTGAACAGCCGCCGAACGTCTCGCCAGCGAACGGCGAGAGTTCAGCAGTACGTTGCGTGCGACCGTGAAGAGCCACATCCTCGACTCGACGGCATCCTTGGGAATCTTGCGCTTCAGACGCCAAGCCGTTAGTAACGTCTCCCCGAAAGCCTCCGCAGCGTCGGCGTCATTCTGGAGCCGGCGTTGGAGGTAGCGCAGCACGTCGGCTTCGTTATCCCGAACTGTTTGTTCAAAGTGCGCGGCATTCGGCGTGCTCCGACTCACTCCTCGCACGCGGTTTCCGCACGCATGCTGATCGGGCTGGGGTTGACGTCGTATCCTTTGGCGGCAAGTTCGGCGAAGAGTATTTCGGCCACCATCGTGCCGACAGCACTCTGTCGCATCTGGTCATCATCGAGTCCTCCACCCTCGGGCGTGCGTTCATATGCGAGGAGCGCCTCGGTCTCGGATGTATCAAGCGCCTCGATGTCGATGTTGTTCAGGATTGCGCGCGCATCCACCACGATCGGAGAGTCCTGCGGCAGGTCCCGGAATTCGATCCTCATTCCCTGGTAGCAAATCGAACCGTCCTCCTGCTCAAAAGAGAAGAAGTTGTCTGCGACCCAGCCCCAAGGAGTGAGGTAGCCGTCTCCGGCAGCGGCCATCGATCCTCCGCCAACGACCAGCGCGGCAACTGTCAAAGAACTGGTCCAGATCCCCGCACGAACGTGCCGCCGCCCTCGAGCCTCCCGAAGTATTCGTTCTCGATGCGCAGGGAGGTCAGCCGGGAGCCCCGTTGAGGGCGCCGCGCTACGCACAAGCTCGGCCAACCGGGTGTCGTCCATCTTCGTCTCCGTAGGTTCGAATGCTAACCAGTACATGTCCGTTGCCCGCCGATTTGTCCATCGATCAGTTCGTTCGCGCATCTGAGAGGACTCTCACCCGCACGCGGCCGCATCCCCATGCCACCGTGACCTGAGTCCCTCAAGCTGGCTCCGACAAGGAGGGGACCCATGCGAGTTCTCGTCGTGGAAGACGATCCCGCGATCCGCCGTTCTCTGGCCCAGACGCTGAGGGAGGCGGGGTACGCCGTCGATCTTGCTGCAGACGCCGAGGATGGATTGCGCATGTTCATGATCGAGCCCGTTGACGTCGCCGTGCTCGATGTCCGCCTGCCGGGCATGCCGGGCGGGGGTATCGAGTTGTGCCGCCGCATCCGTGAGCTTTCGCCCGAGGTCCCCATCCTCATGCTCACCGCGATCGACTCCGCCGACTCGAAGGTACGGGGGCTGGATGCGGGAGCCGACGACTACCTGACCAAGCCGTTCCACATCGAGGAACTGCTGGCGCGTGTCCGTGCGCTCCTGCGCCGTGCTCCCCGAGCGCGCGCGGAGGCCGTCGCCGTGGGCACGCTCCAGCTCGACCCGGCGACCCGGGCGGTGATACGTCTTGGGCGTCGTATCGAGCTGACTGCCAAGGAGTACGCGGTGCTCGACTACCTGATGCGCAACGCGGGCAAGATCGTGAGTGCATCCGACCTGATCGATCACGCCTGGGACAGTAACTACGAGGGATACAGCAACGTCGTACAGACCTACATCAGGTATCTGCGCCGCAAGCTGTCGATACACGGCCAACCCGACCCGATCACGACGTTCCGCGGCAGCGGCTACACGATCGACGCGGACGCATGATCTTCCGGCGGGCAAAGCTCCGGCTCGCTCTCTCCTACGCGGCCGTGCAGCTCCTTCTGTTCGCGGCATTCGGGTTAGGCATCTACGCCTATGTGACAACAGCGTTCGACTACGACGTCGCCGAGGGCGACTCCGCAGTGGCGACAGCAGAAGCCGGATTCTCGACCCTTCGTACCGGCATCATCGCCGTCTACGTGGCGCTCGTCATCGTGATCCCGGTAACCAGCTACTTGCTTGCCTCGCTCGCGATGCGACCGATCCTGGCGAGCTTCGAAGCCCAGCAGCGATTCATCGACGACGCCTCCCACGAGTTCCGCACTCCCCTGAGTGCCCTGCAGGCGCAACTCGAACTCGGATTGAGCCGTCACAGGACGACCCCGGAGTACCGCACCATCTTGGGACACTCGCTGCACTCCACCGCTCAGCTCAACGAGATCCTCGATGACCTGCTCGTGTTGTCCCGCGGTGCGCATGACACGAACATCGCGATGCGGGAGATCGAGGTCAGCTCCATAATCTCGGAGGCAGTCGAGCAACTCGCGCCTGGCGATGCCGCTCGCGTGCTGCAGGAGGACCCGACCGATCTGGTGATCACCGCCGCACCTTCGATGCTCACCCGCACGGTGGTGAATTTGCTCACCAACGCGCTGCGCTACTCACCCAGGGGATCCCTGGTGACCGTGAGCGTCTCCAAGAGAGGCGGGTTCGCGCGAATCAGCATCGAGGATCATGGCTCCGGGATGACGCGCCAACAGCGTGAACTCGCCTTCGACAGGTTCTGGCGGGCCGACACATCGCGGGCCAGCGAAGGCCGCGGGCTGGGTCTATCCATCGTGCGCGAGATCGCGAACCTTCATGGCGGCCGCGTCGAGTTGGACTCGGAACTGGGAGTTGGCACAACGGCATCGGTGGAGATTCCGCTCTCACGCTGATCCCACCTGCGTTTTCCTAGCGTTGTTGACATGGCGGTATTCAATCGCCGGAAAAGGGAGACAAACACATGAGCAAGATCAAGACCGGACTGGCAGCGTCAGCTGTCATCGTGCTCTCTGTGGTGGGAGGCGGTCTCGTCATGGCCCTTCCCGCGCAGGCCGCCACGACCGCCATCGCACACGTGACTGGCGTGGACGACGGCACGAACGACGGCGAGACGGCCGACGACAACGGTGTCGAGGATGGCACCAACGACGGCGAGACCGCCGACGACAACGGTGTCGAGGATGGCACCAACGACGGCGAGACGAACGACGACGCCGGTAACTAGTTGACCCGAAGGGCCGGTCGGCGAACTCGCCCGACCGGCCTTTTCGTCACGCCAGAGGGAAGATCACCTCGACGGCGAGACCCTCGCCAAGGCGATTGTCCAGCGTGATTCCTCCGCCGGAGACCGCGACGATGCCAGCGACGATCGAGAGCCCGAGGCCCGCGCCGCCACCCGTACGGGCGCCGTCCACTCGGGAGAATCGGTCGAAGGCGAGCGGCACGAAGGCTTCGTCCATGCCCCCTGCCGTGTCACTGACGCGGAGCACAACGTTTTCGTCGCGGACGGCGAGTGACAATTCGATGAGCCCCGCTTCCCCCATGGCCGCGAGGGCGTTGTTGACGAGATTGTCGCAGACCCGTCCGAAATCGGCGTCGCTCACCGCTACCGTGCGAATCTCGGTCGTAGGCTCGCTCGAGTACTCGATCCGGATGTCACGATGTCCCACGCGCTGGCGCCCCCGGTCCGCGGCGTCCGAGAGTTCGGTGGCGAGTTCCTTCGTGGTCGACGAGCCTGGCGTCGCTTGGGCGTCAATGCGGGAAAGCTCGAGCATGGACGTCGCCAGAGCTGACAGGCGCGCCAACGTTCGCTGGGCGGCCGCAACGTCCGCCTGCATCTGGGGAAGGGTGTCCGCTTGCCGCTGTGCGAGCTCGAGCTGGGTCTGGATGATGGCCAGCGGAGTGCGGAACTCGTGGCTGGCGTCGGAGACGATTTGGCGCTCTCGTTCGGCGGAGGTCCTGAGTTGGCTGATCAGCTCGTTGAGAGTGCTGGCGAGTTCCGAGATCTCGTCCTGCGCGGGACCGACCGGCAGCATCTCCTTGCCTGGGCTGGACACCAGTGTGGCGGCGCTCCGCCGTAGCCGGCCGACCGGACTCAGGGCTGCAGTACCAATGAACCAGGAGGCTGCACCGAACGCGATGTTGATGCCTGCAATACTGCCGATAAGCAGCATCGCGACCTGGTTGAGGACGGATGCCTCGAGCTCGTCGCGGTTCGCCGTGATGACGTGCCACTGCCCCGCACTGGTGTCCACCGCAGTAACTCGCACGAGGAACGTCGCCGAGCCCACCGTGATGTCGCGCGTCTCGTTCGGCCAAGCGAGGAGCGTGTCCAGCTCGGCAGCGAGCCCATCGGGAAGCGTGTTCACACGCGCGACGCCGTCGGGTGCGACCACGGCGACGAGTTGATCCGCTCCCGGGGGATCGACGTCATCCGTACCGCTCGCATTGAGAGCTGTGAGGTAGGGCCCTTCGACGCTTTCGAGTACGCGAACCTGGCCGTCGCTGACGATGCGCTGCACCTGGGTGAAGATGATGATCCCCGCGACGATCGAGATGAGGATCGCGATCAGCAGGCTCCCCCCGGTGATGCGTGCCCGAATGGTCAGACGCGAAAGGTTCACACGCTCGTCGCGATCAGCTGGAATCCGACGCCGCGCGCGGTGACGATCCGCACGGGCGATTCGACGGTCTCGAGCTTCTTGCGGACATAGCTCACGTACTGGTCGACGATGTTCGGGTCGATGTAGGAGACCGAACCCCAGATCGAGTCGATGATCTCGGCTCGCGGCATGACGCGGGTGGCGTTCTCGGCGAGAAGCCTCAGCAGGTCGAACTCGGTTCGGCTGAGCCGAAGTTCTTTGCCGCCTGCCGTGATCTCGTGCCGGGTCATGTCGATCTGCAGGCCGCCGATATCGAGACGGGATGCACCGATCGCATCGCGTCGGCGAAGAGCGCGCAGCCGGGCAGCGAGCTCAGCGAACTCGAACGGCTTGGTGAGGTAGTCGTCGGCGCCGGAGTCGAGGCCGCGCACACGATCGTCGACGGCATCCCGTGCTGTCAGGAGCAGGATGGCCATGCCATTGGTCTGCTCGCGCAATCGGCGGCACAGCTCGAACCCCGACATCCCGGGAAGCATCACGTCGAGTACCGCGATGTCATAGCGCTCTTCGCCCACGAGGGTGATGCCATCGATGCCGTTGTCGGCGAGGTCGACCGCGTAGCCCTCGCCGCGCAGTCCCCGAGCGAGGAGTGCGGCCATCTCGGGCTCGTCCTCGACTACCAGGATGCGCAGGGCCACGCGGTCCACCTTCCGTGTGTAGCGATACTACGGCTAGGCCCCAACGGGTTCGGCGACGGGTGCCTCTACGGCGGCTAAGCGACGCTGGCGCCCGACCTTGATGCCGAGGTACGTGGCGAGGCCGACGATGATCACGAGGAAGACCACGCTGGTCACCGTCGCTCCGATACCTAGACCGCCGTCGGCAGGATCCTGCGAGAGTAGGTCACCGATGGACGCGCCGAGTGGACGCGTGAGAACGTATGCCGCCCAGAAGCAGAACACGACGTTCGCCTGAAAGACGAATCGGGCGATCACGATCACGCCGATGAGAGACGCGAAAAGGATAACACCGACGAGGTAACCCAGCCCGAGACCCTCGGTGATGAGGTCGCCCGCGGCGGTGCCCAGCGCGAAGGTGAAGAGGATCGCGACCCAGTAGTACGCCTCCCGACGCCTGGTGAAGATCGTGTGGATCGAGAGAGTGCGTTCGCGGTAGAACCAGATCCCGAACGTGACTGCCAGCAACACGCTGAAGATGATCGTGCTCAGCGACAGCGGCAGGCCGATCACGTCGGTGAGGTTGTCGGTGATGAGCGTTCCAACGATGCTGATGAGAACTACGACCGTCCAGTACACGCCGGAGGTGTACCGCTTGGTCGCGAACTGGGCGATGAGCGACACGATGAGGAGGCCGCCCATGATCCACGTCGTGATTGTCAGGCCAAGGCCGACGTCGACGTTGAGGTAATCGGCGAACGTCTCCCCGGTGGTGGTGGAGAGGATCTTGATGACCCAGAAGGCGAAGGTGATCTCGGGCACCCTGTTGAACAGGATGGTGCGAACGTGCTCAGGCAGCGTGTTTGTCATGACCACAGGTTCTCGGGGCCGGCTTACGGTCAGCCCCTGATCGGGCCCCGATCCGGTGAAGGTTCTTTCAGAGTCCGCACGGAGCGCCTGAGAGATCTTTCACGGAAGAGTCGGACTCAACGAGGGCTGCGGTGAAAGCCCGCTGACACGATGTGCTCGTGCCGACACTCTCAACCGTCAACCGTGTGCCTCAGGCAACGGCCTTGTTCTGGATCCTGAAGCTGCTCACGACCGGAATCGGCGAGACGGCCTCTGATTTTCTCGTCAAAAAATTCGATCCGGTGCCAGTCGTCCTCATTGCCGCGGTAGTGTTCTGCGTCAGTTTCCTGCTCAAGATCTCGGCGGGCCGCTACACCCCGTGGCGCTACTGGCTCTTCGTCCTGATGGTCGCGCTGTTCGGGACCATGGTTGCGGATGTCGCGCACATCGCACTTGACGTTCCGTACGCGGTCTCGACCGGCGCCTTCGCCGTTCTCCTGGGGATCCTCTTCGCTGTGTGGGCGTCCACCGAGCGCACGGTTTCCATCCACTCGATCACGTCGAGACGACGAGAGGTCTTCTATTGGGCCGCCGTGCTGGTGACCTTCGCACTCGGCACCGCCTTCGGCGACCTGACTGCGGTGACCTTCGGGCTCGGCTATCTGACCTCGGGGGTGATCTTCGCGATCCTGTTTGCGGTGCCGCTCGCACTGACCAGCCTGCGCGTCGCCGAGGTCGCTACCTTCTGGATCGCCTACGCGCTAACTCGACCGCTCGGCGCCTCCTTTGCAGATTGGATAGCCGTCGACAGCAGCCGTGGCGGACTCAATGCCGGCACTGGCGTCGTGAGCCTCATCGGCCTGGCGGTCATCGCGGCGTTGGTTGCCGTCCACCAGCGTCGAGAGCGTTCCTGAAAGCCTTCTCATCCCAACCGGCCCGTGTGCGGGCCCTTCTCCGATCTTCGCGGTCCACGGTGGGAACCGCTGCTGCTCGAGAGTCGGGCCGGCGGGAGGGAACCGGATGACCGTCCTAGCGGCACCCCAGACCTTCTCGCCGCCGACGCGACCTCGTCGAATCCGGCCCGCACTGTTTCTCGGGCTGATCGGAGCTGTCGTGGGATTCCTCGGCTCGTGGAACCCGGCCTATTGGGGAGACGAAGCCGCCAGCGTGATGTCGGCAGCCCGTTCGTGGCCGAGCTTGGCCGACGAGCTGTCAAAGATCGACGGGGTGCACGGCGTCTACTACGCCTTCCTTCACCTGTGGACCTCCTTGTTCGGAACCTCGGAGACGGCGACACGTCTTCCCAGCGCGATCGCCGCGGGTGTCATGGTCGCGGGCACCGTCGTGCTCGTGCGGCACTTCGGCGACGCCCGGCTCGCGGTGCTCGCCGGGGTCATCGCTATCGTGCTTCCGCGCACGACGTCGATAGCCACCGAGGCTCGGTCCTACGCGATGGGTGCGGCCGCTGCCGTCTGGCTGACCGTTCTTCTGGTTACTCTCATCCGCCGTCGCGTTTCATCGGGATGGTGGATGGTCTACGGCATCGCGATGGCCGCAAGTGTCTACCTGTTCTTATACTTGGGCTTGCTGCTCGCCGTGCACGCGGGCTACCTGCTTGTCACCCAGCGCGACGCGTTCCGCGGCTGGGCGCGGGGAGCCGGAATCGCCACGCTCCTCGCCGCGCCCATGGTCCTGATCGGGTATCTGCAGCGTGAGCAGATCGACTTCCTGGCTCGACGCAACTACGCGACGGTTGCCAACGTCCTGATCAAACAGTGGTTCGAAAGCGTTCCGGTGGCGCTCTTCTGCTGGGCGCTCATCCTTGTGGCCGTGACCTGGATGCTGTGGAGCCGACGATCGGTCAAGCCCGTGGCCCTCCTCGCGCTCGTGTGGCTGATCATCCCGACCGCGGCGCTGCTTGTCGGCAACGCCACCGTGTTGTCCATGTACAACGTCAGGTACCTCACGTTCAGCACACCAGCGGCAGCAATTCTGATTGCAACCGGGATCACGGTCGTGGTCGGAATCCTCCGCGGTTCCTGGACGCGAACGATCGCGTCCGCAGGTCTCATCGGCGTAGTGGTGGCGCTGTGCGTTCCGGTCTACCTTGCACAGCGCACTCCGTGGGCGAAGGACGGCGGTAGCGACTGGCGCCAAGTCGCGGAGTACGTGCAGTCGAACGCGGCTCCGGGCGATGCTCTCGTCTTTGACCAGGCCACCAAGCCGTCGCGGGATCCTCGTCTCGCGTTGCGCCTGTACCCCAGCAGCTTCACGGGCCTCCGGGACATCGCCTTAGTTACGCCGTTCGATGAGACGAACGGGTTGTGGGACCAGGTTGCCCCGCTCGCTGACACGACCGCTGCTTTGGCCACGTCCACCGACGCGTGGGCGATCGAGCTCGCGCACGGGTCGACCATTCCGGCAGACGTCTCCTTCCTCGAGGCGCACGGCTACGAACTCGAATCGACGACGCTCATTCACCGCACGACGATCTACCACCTCATCAAGGAGTGACCATTGTCCGACCGCACCGTCGTCGTTCTCCCGACCTACAACGAGAAAGACAACCTCTTCGACACGATCAAGCGGATCGGGGCGAGTGCCCCGCACGTCGACATCCTCGTGGTCGATGACAATTCCCCTGACGGCACCGGGCAGCTCGCCGATCGCCTCGCGTTGGCAAACCCGCACGTACACGTGCTCCACCGCGCCGAGAAGGCCGGCCTCGGCGCGGCCTATCTCGAAGGGTTCGGGTGGGCGATCCATGCGGGCTATGACGTCATCGTGGAGTGTGACGCGGACGGCTCACATCATCCGGAGGAGTTGCACCGTCTGCTCGACGCGCTCGACCACCACGACATGACCGTCGGCTCACGTTGGGTCATCGGAGGAAGTGTCGTCGACTGGCCCCGCTCGCGCGAGTTGCTCTCCCGCGGCGGCAGCGCCTACGCCCGTGCGCTCCTTCGCTTGCGGCAGCGAGATGTCACCGGTGGGTACCGGGCGTTCCGCACCAGCGCCCTCATCGCCGTCGGGCTCGACAACGTCACCAGTCAGGGCTACTGCTTCCAGATCGAGATGCTGTGGCGCGCCAACCGCGCCGGCCTTCGGATCGCCGAAGTCCCGATCACTTTCACCGAACGCCGCTGGGGAGTCTCGAAGATGCGCGGGATGATCGTGATCGAAGCGATCGCCCGTGTGACCGTCTGGGGCATCCGTGCGATGTTCGAGCACAGCGCCCCTGCCGCCGCCGCTTCGGAGCCCAGCCGTGCTTAGGAACCGGCTCTGGTCGCTGCTCCGCGACCTCCTCCGTTTCGGAATGGTCGGCGGACTGGGCTTGCTCGTCGACATCGGACTTTTCAATCTCCTACGGCTGACCGTCCTTGCCGACGACCACATCCCCGGCGCACCACTCATCGCCAAGACCATCTCCGTGCTGGCCGCCATCGCCGCGAACTGGGCGGGAAATCGGTGGTGGGCCTTCCGTGACCGGCGCGGCGGGCATCCAGGCCGTGAGGCCCTGGCGTTCCTCCTGGTGAGCCTCGCGGGCAGCGCGATCTCGCTGATGTGCCTCGGCCTGACGCACTACGCCTTCGGCCTCACCAGCCCGGTCGCCGACAATATCTCCGCCAACATCATCGGGCTCTGCCTCGGCTCCGCCTTCCGATTCGTCGCGGTTCGCACCTGGGTGTTCAAGCAAGCGGAGACCGTCACCACCGCTGCGCCGGAACCGCTGGCCGTCACTTAGGGTCAACGGTATGGCTCTGTGGATCGGTACGGCGGTCGCGGTCGTCATTCTCGCGGCCATCGCGACCATCGGGCTGACGGCATTCCGAGTCCGGCAGCCACGCGCTGCACTCCTCGCGCTGGCTCGAGCGATCCTGCAACTCGGTGCGCTGAGCCTCGTGCTGACCGGCATACTCCGGGATCCGCTCTGGGTTGGCATCGGCCTCGCCGTGATGTTCGTCGCCGCTGTCGGCACAGCCGCCCGCCGTGCGCGCGCAACCAGGTCGGAGCTTCTTCCCCTGGGGCTGTCGATGCTCCTCGGACCGCTCGTCGTGATGTCGATCGTGTTCGTGACGGGTGCCATCGAGTTCTCACCCCGCTACGTGCTCGCGATCGGCGGCATCGTGATCGGCAACACGATGACCATCGCGATCCTTACGCAGCGGGTGTTCCGCACTTCTGTTCGGGACCACTGGGACGAGGTAGAAGGATGGCTCGCCCTCGGCGCCGCCCCGCGCCAGTCGACCCTCGACCTCGGGCGCCGCGCAATCCACACCGCGCTTCTGCCCTCGGTCGACCAGACCCGCACGACCGGCATCGTCGTTCTTCCTGGCGCGTTCGTGGGCGCGATTTTCGCCGGAGCCTCACCGCTCGAAGCCGGGCGATTCCAAATCGTCGTGCTCGCGTGCGTCCTCGCCGCGGGAGGGCTCACGGCAGTGACCCTCACCCGGATGACCGGGGCGGTCGCGTTGCGGCCGGCAGACGAGTCCGCCTCTCCGGAAATGGTCTCACCCCGCTCGGCTTGATTACGAGGCTGCGACGAAGGCTGCCCCGGCGAGAGTCAAGACATGACCTCGGCCGGCACAACAGCATCCCTGTGAAGATTCTCAGGCCGAATCTGGGGTTCCGCCAAGGTGCCGACGGGAGGCTTGACGCATGATCTTCGATCCCCAAGCATTCCTGACCGGGCTCGGCCCCGCCGTGCTTATCGGTCTCGCGATCGTGGTGTTCATCGAGTCCGGGGTGCTCTTCCCGTTCCTCCCGGGTGACTCGCTCCTGTTCACCGCGGGACTGCTCGTGGCCAGCAACGTCATCGGCGTGCCGATCTGGCTCGTGATCGTCGTCGCCTTCATGGCGGCCGCCGCGGGCGACCAAGTCGGCTACTTCCTCGGTCACCGATTCGGGCGCCGTTGGTTCACACCCGACGCCCGCGTGCTCAAGACTCGCTACCTCGACGAGGCGGAGAAGTTCTTCGCAAAGTACGGAGGCCCGGCGCTCATTCTGGGACGCTTCGTTCCCGTCGTGCGCACCTACGTCCCTCTTGCGGCAGGGACGTCGAGATACCACTACCCCAAGTTTCTCCTCTGGAACCTGACCGGCGCCGCTCTGTGGACCGTCGTGGTGACCACCCTCGGCGTTCTCCTCGGCCGGATTCCGCTCATTCGCGACCACATCGACGTGATCTCGCTCATCATTGTGCTGGTATCAGTGTTGCCGATCGGGATCAGCGCCCTGATTCGAGTTCAGAAGAACCGACGCGAGCAGGCCGACGTGCTGAACCGCGACGATCAACTGTCGCCAACCCCCTTCCCATGAGACCCGTCGTGGGCACGGGACGAATTCGGAAGGCGCGCAGGCCTCCTCGGGGCTCAGCGCGCGAACGTGACGTGGATGACACCGCTCTCGGCAACCTCGGACGTGACGGCGTAGTCGCGCTCGAGCTCCCCCAGGTCATCCCAGAGTCCCGTCCCGCGTCCGAGCACGATCGGGGCGATCGCGACGTGAAGGCGATCCACGAGACCGGCGGCCAGGAAGTCGCGGGCGACGCTCGCTCCCCCGCCGATGCGCACGTCGGCCCCGCCGGCTAGCTCCTGCGCTCGCGCGAGAGCCGCCTGGGGGCTGGCGGCGAGGAACTCGAAGCGGGTGCCGTTGGCGAAATCGATCGGCGGGCGCTCCCGGTGGGTCAGCACGAGCACCGGCGCGCGGAATGGCGGCTCGTCGCCCCACCAGCCGCGCCAATCCGGGTCGTCCGGGAACGCGTGGAGTCCGAACATCCCGGCGCCCATGATCTCCGCGCCGACCCCGTCGAAGTACGCAGCGGCGTAGCGATCGTCGACGCCGGTGGTCCCCTCCCCCGTAGTGTCATGCAGCACACGCTCGCGGAAGGTTCTCGTCGCGATGTAGGCCGCCACGAGCCTCCCCCAGTGCTCGCCCATCGGATTCTCAGGCGTCTGGTGGGCCGGCATCGCGATGCCGTCGAGCGAGAGGTTGAGGTCGATGCGAACGGCCATAGGATCCTTCCGGGCTCAAAGTCTACGCTGTACACATTGCCAGACCCGTGCAGCCCGGTCAATCGCTCGTCAATGATGGATGCCGTGCCTATCGTGCTGCGATGACCGCAGCGGGGACCCTATGGCTCGACGTGCCCCGGCAGGGACTCGACGCCCCACCGGCACGGCCGCCACATCGCGGTCACTCGAGAGTGCGGGCATTCCGTCAGGCGATGCGTCGCAACCGGCGCGGCGGGGACCCCTATGGTTCGAGGTGCCACACCGGGATACGGATTGTGTGAGGCGCGCTGCTTCGCGAGCCCACCCCGCACAATCCGTGCCCCGGCAGGGACTCGAACCCTGACTGGGACGATTTTAAGTCGTCTGCCTCTGCCGATTGGGCTACCGGGGCGTTCCTACCTCTTCGACGGCTCGCCGCCCACCGGCACCGGAGCGCCGACGGGATGCTCGTGGCCTTGGTGCTGCACCCTGGGCCTCGACGCGAACTCCTGGAATGCGGCACGCGGGTTATCCCGCGCCTCGATGGCGACGACGTCGCGACGGACCAGGAAATTGATGATCCAGTTGCCGAAGACGCGGATCTTGCGCTCCCACATCGGCATGGCGAAGCCGTGGTATCCACGGTGCATGAACCACGCGATGAGGCCCTTGATGGCGATGTTGCCGGACTGGAATACGCCGTGGTACAGGCCGATGCCCGCAACGGCACCCTGGTTCTTGTGGAAGTACTCGCGCGGTGCTTCGCCGCGCAGGGTCGCCACGATGTTCTTCGCCATGAGCTTGCCTTGGCGCACCGCGTGTTGAGCGTTGGGTACGGTGTAACCGCCCACTCCGCCACCGGTCAGGTCGGGCACGGCGCTCACGTCGCCGGCGCCCCACGCGTCAGCGACGACGCCTTTGTCGTCGATGACGCGCAGGTCGGCCTGCACACGCAGGCGGCCCCGCTCTTCAACGGGGAGGTCGGTGTTGCGGATGACCGGGTTGGCCATGACACCGGCGGTCCACACGATCGTGTCCGCCTCGAAGGTCTCGCCTGTGGAGAGCTCGATCTTGCCGCCCACCGCCGACGACAGTTGCGTGTCGAGGTGGATCTGGGCCCCGCGCTCGGCGAGGTTCTTGATCACCCAGAGGCTCGTCTTGAGCGACACCTCGGGCATGATGCGGCCCATTGCCTCGATGAGGTGGAAGTGCGTGTCATCGAACGTGATCGTCGGGTACAGCGGCAGAAGCGACGATGCCAGGCTGCGCAGCTCACCGAAGATCTCGATGCCGGCGAAGCCGCCGCCGACCACGACGAAGGTCAGGAGCTTGTCGCGCTCCGGGCCGGGAGGGAGGTTGGATGCCCGGTCGAAGTTGCCGAGCAGCTGGTCGCGCACCGCGACCGCCTCCTCGATGTTCTTCATCCCGATCGCCTCGTCCGCGACACCCGGGATCGGGAACGTGCGCGAGACGGCGCCTGCGGTGACAACGACGATGTCGTAGTCGAACTCGTAGGGCTCGCCGACCTGCGGCGTGATGGTCGCGCGCTTGGCGGCGTGGTTGATGCCCGTCACCCGAGCGGTGATCACGGTCGTCTTCTTCAAGTGCTTGCGGTGCGAGACGAGGGCGTGCCTGGGCTCGATGGATCCTGCAGCCACCTCGGGAAGAAACGGCTGGTACGTCATGTACGGCAGCGGGTCGACCACGTAGACGTCGGCCTCACCCCGGTTCAGCCACTTCTCGAGCTTGAGCGCGGTGTAGAAGCCGGCATAGCCGCCGCCGACGATCAGGATTTTGGGCACGTGTGGTGGTCTCCAGGCTGGACGTACTGGGTGGGAGGAAGCTACTAATCTACTCTGTCTTGCGCGGCGACCTGAAATGCCGCACGGCGGCTACGGACAGCCACCCGAGGAGCCCCAGGAAGATGGCGATGACCCCGAGGGGCACGCCCACATTGCGCAGCATGTTGACCGTCGGGAGGATCGTGCCGAGCGGGTTCGCAGGCCCCGCGACCACCGGCGCCGGGGCGGGCTCGGGCTCGAAGGTGGGGATCGGCGTCGGCGTCACGGGGGCGCGGCGATAGATCGTGATCCACTCCGCGAGGTCACCCATCGGATTCGCGGTGACCGGATCGACGGTGGCGTTCACTGCGGCCTGGGCATCGATGAGTCCGAACCCGTAGATGGCGTCGGCCCCTTGGGCCCCCGCATCGCGGGCAGTGGCGACGACGCGATTGATGACGTTGGCTGCATCCAGTTCGGGATGGGCGGCTATCACGAGCGCGACGATTCCCGACACGATGGGGGTTGCGCCGCTCGTGCCGTTCCAGCGCACGTGACCCCCTCCCGGCACGACACCGACGAGATCCTCGCTCGGGGCGGCGACCGCGATGGTCGTGCCCTGCGCGGAGGCGTCGAAGCTCGCCTCGCCGTTGATGTCGACGCCGGCGACCGTGAGCACGCCGGGCATCGTCGCGGGGGCTCCGACTTGCGTCGTTCCGCTACCGCGATTGCCTGCCGCGGCGACGATGACGACGTTGTTCTGCATCGCATAGAGGAACGCGTCGTCCCAGCTCTCCGGCCACTCGAGCGTGTTGCGCGTGAGCGACATGTTGATGACATCGGCGCCCTGGTCGACCGCGAAGCGCACCGCCTCGGCGATCTGGTCGTCTGAACTCGTATTGCCCTGCCCGAATCCGATGGAGATGGCGAGGATGGATGCCGCGGGCGCCGAGCCGATCACTCCGTTGTCGCCGCCCGTGCCGCGACCCGCCGCGAGTGAGGCCACCATGGTGCCGTGCTCGTTCTCGTCACCGACCGGAGTCTGGCCGTCGGGCGAGCCGAGCCCGGAGAAGTCCGCTCCGCCGACGACGGCGCCGGAGAGTTCGGCCACGGTTCCGTCGACGCCGGTGTCGATGAACGCGATGGTGACGCCTGCCCCTTGCGTGGTGTTCCAGGCGGCACGGATGCCGTACTCATCGAGCCAGTACTCCTGGTCGCGCACAGCATCAGCCGTCGCTGCGCCGGCTCCGAAGATGACGGATGCCGCTACCGCCGCGAGTACGGCACCCGCCGCCCAGCGCTTCACGCCCGGCTCGCTTCGGCGGATGCCGCGCGCGCATAGTCCACGCACTCGCACACGTGCGGGCTCCATGCGGCTCGGGCGAGAGCGATGTCGCCGATGGGGTTCACACCGGGGCCGGCCGCGAGCGCGTGCCCCACGAGCGCGTGAAGGCACTTGACGCGATCGGGCATGCCGCCCGCGGAGATGCCCGCGATCTCATCGACGACCTCGATGCTCTCGCGATCCGCGATGTAGGCGTCGTGCGCCGCGCGATAGGCGGCTGCCACGTCGTCGACGAGCAGGACCGCGAAGCCGGGCATCTCGCCTTCGGCCTCGAGTGTCGAGACGGCCGCGGTCGCGGCGGGGTGCGTGAGGTAGTAGAACGTGGGGAACGGCGTTCCGTCGGCAAGCCGAGGGCGAGTGGAGACGACGGTCGGGGCGCCGCACGCGCAACGGGCGGCGATCCCCACGACGTCGCGCGCGGGTCGGCCCAGCTGCAGCGAGACGGTGCGCACGTCATCGTCCGTGGGTGCCTCGAACGGCGGCCTGGTCACTGTGCTCCCTCGACGCCGGGGGTGACGAGTTCGCTCGGTGGAGCATCCGTCAGCCCTGCCGTATAGATCGACGAGAGGAGCGAGCGAACCCAGTCGACTTGCGTGGTCTGGATCTGGTCGCTGATGGGAAGTCCGTCCGAGGTGGTGGGTGCGCTCGGGTCGCCGACGACGATGTAGCTCACGTCGCCTGGGTAGACGTAGAACAGGCGTTCGCGCGCCTGGGCCTCGATGTACGCGGGATCGCTCCAGCGCGCGACGTTGCCGGTGAGCTGCTGCACCGACTGGTCGGCCTCGGCGACCGCCTGCTCGAGCTGGGAGATCTGCTGCCGTTGCTCGATGAAAATGCGCAGGTTCGGTGCGAGCACGACCACGGCGAGCACGAGAAGCCCGAGCATGAGCAGCGTGAATCCCGACAGGCGGATAGTGCGCAGCCAGTGATCTGGCGCGCTCTCCTCCGGCAGCCTGACGGCCACCCTCTCAGTCGTGCCGCGTCGAGCCATGGACTAGATGGTAAGCGGTCGCTCTGGGTAACTAGCTGCGGAAGCGCGGGAAAGCCGCACGACCCGCGTACACCGCGGCGTCGCCAAGCTCCTCCTCGATGCGCAGCAGCTGGTTGTACTTGGCGACCCGGTCGGAGCGTGCGGGGGCACCCGTCTTGATCTGTCCGGCGTCGGTCGCGACCGCGAGGTCGGCGATGAACGTGTCCTCAGTCTCGCCGGAGCGGTGGGAGATGATCGCGGTGTAGCCGGCGCGCTGAGCCATCGCCACGGCGTCCAGGGTCTCGGTCAGGGTGCCGATCTGGTTGACCTTGACGAGAATCGAGTTGCCCACCTTGAGGTCGATGCCCTTCTTGAGGCGCGTGGGGTTGGTGACGAAGAGGTCGTCGCCGACGATCTGCACCTTGTCGCCGAGTTGCTCGGTGAGGTGCACGTAGCCGTCCCAGTCGTCTTCGCCGAGCGGGTCTTCGATGGTCGCGAGCGGGTAGTCGTTGACGAGGTTCACCCAGAACTCGGTGAGCGCCTCGCCCGAGAGCTGCTGCTTCTCGAAGGAGTAGACGCCGTTCTCGAAGAACTCGGTCGCGGCAACATCGAGGCCGAGGGCGAAGTCGGTTCCCGCGGTGAAGCCGGCGGATCCGATCGCCTCGACGATGAAGTCGAGCGCCGCCCGAGCGCCGGGCAGGTCGGGCGCGAAGCCACCCTCGTCGCCCAGCCCCGTGGCCTGGCCGTTCTTCTTGAGGAGGGCCTTGAGTGCGTGGTAGACCTCGGCGCCCCAGCGCAGTCCCTCGGCGAAGGAGTCGGCACCGATCGGCAGCACCATGAATTCCTGGATGTCGAGGGCGGTGTCGGCGTGCGCGCCTCCGTTGATGATGTTCATGAGCGGCACCGGAAGGGTGTGCGCGTTGGGCCCGCCGAGGTACCGGAACAACGGCAGGTCGGCCGAGTCTGCAGCGGCCTTGGCGACCGCGAGCGAGACGCCGAGAATGGCGTTGGCGCCTAGCTTCTTCTTGTTGTCGGTGCCGTCGAGGCCGATCATCTCCGCGTCGATGAGTCGCTGGTCGGCCGCATCGAAGCCTTCGAGGGCCGGGCCGAGCACGTCGAGCACGCCCTCGACGGCTTTCTGCACGCCCTTGCCGAGGTAGCGGGCGCTGTCGCCGTCGCGCAATTCGTACGCTTCGAATGCTCCCGTGGAAGCGCCTGACGGCACGGCCGCACGAGACACCGTTCCGTCGTCGAGCAGAACCTCGACCTCGACGGTCGGGTTGCCCCGGGAGTCAAGAATTTCGCGAGCGCCGACTGCCTCGATCAAAGCCACGGGGAATCTCCTTAGCGGGAAGTGGGATTGTGTGCGGACTGCGGTGATGATTCCGCGTGGTGGATGTCCGCTCAGAATCCTACTCGGGCCCGCGAGCCTCGAGACCCGGGGCGATGGCGCGGTGGTCGAGCCACTCGCGGAGGGCGGCGTTGAACAGTTGCACGTTCTCGATGTTCCACTGGTGGTGCATGCCCGGCGCCACCGCGGTGAGGCTGCCGCGGATGCCCTCCCGGATTCGCTCGAGCGATGCTGCGCTCACGGAGTTCGAGTCCTTCGCGCCAGCGACCGCGAGGGTGGGCACGGACACACGCGAGAGCAGGGCTGCGGGCATCCCGAGCCTGACCTCGTCGAGTACGGCGCGAGCGGTTTCGACCCGGATGCCCAGGCCCGTCGTCACGAACAGCTCGGCGTCGTCGCAGCTCAGGCCGTAGCTGCGCGCGAGCGAGGTCCAGAAACCACGCTGCTTCCAGAAGAGCATCATGACGCGGCCGACGAGTACGTCGACGGAGCGCGGCGGCGCGACTTGCGCGCTCGCGAGGAACAGGGTGTGCACGAGGCGCGGATGCCGCACCGCGAGCTCGATCGCGACGCTCGAGCCGAGCGACAGGCCTACCACGTGCGCGGGGCCCTCGGCCCTGTCCTGCAGTAGCTCGGCGACCCGGTCGGCGGCCGCAGCCACAGAGCGCCACGGCAGGGCGTTGCTGCCGCCGAAGCCGGGGAGGTCGGGCACGAGCACGTGGTGGTCGTCGAACGCGGGAACCTGCTCGCCCCACATCCAGCCGGCGACATTGCCTCCGTGCAGGAACACGATGGTCTCGGAGTGTCCGCGCCCGAATTCGAGGTACTTCACGCTGCGCTCCCCAGAATGCGCATGCCGTTGGCGATGAGCACGTCGAGTTGTGCGGCGAGCGCGCTCTCGTCGACGCCCTCGTCGAGACCCGACTGGTGGTGTTCGAGTCCGACCCACGCGCTGTCGACGAGCGCAGAGCCCCGGGCGGTGAATCGCACGACGTTGGCGCGGGCATCGTCGGGATCGGGGGCGACCGCGAGCAGGCCTCGCTCCACGAGGGCGGACACGCGTTGGGTGATCGAGGCGCGTGACACGGCGAGGTTGGCCGCGATCGCCTGCTGGCTCGTGTGCCCGAGCACGCGCACCATGAGCAAGACGGCGAAGTGCGAGTAGTGGATGCCGTGCTCGCGCACGAGGTAGTCGTCGGCCACGCGATCGATGAGCACGGTGGCGCGGTGGAGCTTGAAGGCGGTACTCGCGGTGAGGTCAGTCATATTGTTAAGTAGTTAACAGTATGAGACAGCGCGTGTCAACCGATCGGCTTGAACTCGAGTTCTGTCGTGGATGCGCTGACCGCCGCATACTCCGTGAACCCCGACGCCGCGAGTTGCGCGAGCAGCGGCGCCAGGTTGCGCGGACGCCGCTCGATGCGCACCCTCCGCCCTTCACCGATGAGCCGAGCCTGCAGCGCCACGAGATCGGCGGGCGACACACCGTCGTGAATGAGGGCGACGGCATCCCCCTTCTCTTCGATGGGAAGCGAGACGAGATCTACGAGCCGCTCGAAACCGAGCGAGAAACCCGCCGCGGGAACATCGCTGCCGAGGAAACGCCCGATCATGCCGTCGTAGCGACCACCCCCGCCGAGGGAGTAACCGAAGTCGCGGTGGGCGACCTCGAAGATCGCTCCCGTGTAGTAGCCCATTCCGCGCACGAGCCACGGATCGAATTGCACAACGGGTCTGCCCACGACCTCATTGACCGCGCGGGCGATCCCGGCGAGCTCGGCGATAACGGTGCCGTCGGCGCCGGGCGGCATCACGCGCTCGATGTCCGCTGGGGTTGCAGGCACCTCGAGTGAGCTGCTCTCAATCCCATCGCGATCGACGAGGAGTGTGGTGAGGTAGTCCTTTATCTCGGGGGCGGCCGGGCCGAAGCCCTTGTCGTGGAGCTCGTCGACGATCCCCGCGATTCCGATCTTGTCGAGCTTGTCGAGCGTCACGAGAACGTGTTCGGTCTCCTCGGCGGGGATGCCCCAACCCTCGATCATCGCTGTGAGCAGTCGGCGATCGTTGATCCTGATCGTGTAATCGTCCATGCCGAGCTTGTCGAGCGTCGCGACCGTCGCCGTGATGAGCTCGACCTCGGCGATCGCGCCCGACTCCCCGATGATGTCGATGTCGCACTGCACGAACTGCCGGTAGCGGCCCTTCTGCGGGCGCTCCGCTCGCCAGACCGAGCCGATCTGAATCGAGCGGAAGACCGACGGCAGCTCTGCGCGGTGGCTCGCATAGAAGCGCGCGAGCGGAACGGTCAGGTCGAAGCGCAAGCCGAGATCGGCCAGCTCGAGCGGCTCGGTCACCGCTGCGAGGTGCTCGGTGGTGAGCCCGCGCTTCATGACGGCGAAGGCGAGCTTCTCGTTGTCGCCGCCGAGACCGGCATGCAAGCGCTCGCTGTCTTCTACGACGGGGGTCTCGATCTCGTCGAAACCGTGGGCACGATAGGTGCTCCGGATGACGCCGAGCACACGTTCGCGGTGCGCCTTGTCTGCCGGCAGGAAGTCGCGCATTCCGCGCGGAGGGTTCACGGAAGACGCCATGCGACGATTCTCGCAGCTATCCGGCGAGGCTCTCGGTCTTCGCGCTCGTCTTCTTCTTCTTGCGCGAGAGGGCGAGCACCCGCTCGCGGTGCTGCTTCATCGCCCGGTCGAACGCCGCGATCGCTCGCGCGTCGTCGCGATTGACGACGAGACCGACCTGGATGCCGTAGAAGGTGTCGATGAGCAGTCGGCTCTCGATCGCGGCATCCTCGAAGCTCAGGCCGAGCGCCATGAGGGAATCACGCCCCCGGTTCTGGAGATCTTCGTGCACGGCGCGCGTCACCGCGTGCTGCTCCGGTTCGAGGGCCTCGAGCATCTGGGCCTCGAACTCCAGTCGCTGAAGCGCTCGATTGCGGGGCTCGAGCGTGAGATCGAAGGTTCGCTGGAGGGCGTCGAAGTAGGAGTCGACGGTCACGGTCTCAGCTGCCGGCACAGTGTCGAAACCGCGGCGACGCGTGGCGATGGCGGCGATGATCTCGCGCAGTAGGTCAGATCTGGTTCCGAAGTGGTAGACGAGCGTGAACGTGCTCACGTCGAGCGCCGACGCCAAGGTGCGAAAGGTGAGCGCCGAGAGCGCCTTGTCGAGCAGGTGGTCGAGGATCCGCTCAAGAAGCTCAGGCTTCTTCTCGACGTTCCGCTTACGTGCCATGCTCCTGAATATAACGTACGTTTTTAGAAAACAGTTGTTTTCTAAAACGATCGTTTGCTATAACAAACGTTATGTGCGATGCTCATCCCAGCACGAAAGTTCGAGTCGCAGTCGGGGGATTGCGACAGAAGCCGCAGCAGGACTCTCCGGGGGATAGGGAGAAGCACTGCTCGGCCGGACCTATGGCGCCCTCCCTATTCGGGTAGGGGTGGGCGCCATCACTTTCCTCGCCACGCTGGCCCCCATTCGGGTTACAGTCAGGATTCGCGCGTAGACTGTAGCCGCGGTTCGCCCCGTCGACGGGAGTCCTGGGCCAACGACCGCACGACATATCTGGGAAAAATCTGGGAAGCACGGCGCTGATGACTTCTCTCCTCGACGAGCCAGTGGATCGGGTAAAAACCACTGGCTCCTGCGGACACAGTTCCTGTCATGGGCGTTATGCGCTGACATGAGCTGTGTCCAGGGTGCCCTCTCCATTCGGGTTGGGGAGGGCACCGCCCACGAACTCCGGCGCGCTACCGGCTACTCCGCGCTGCCGATGATGCCCGCGTCGGCCGCGGTCGCGATCTCGTGCTCCCGGATCTCGCCCTGAAGATCCCTCAGGGCAGTGCGTAGGGCGCGCTCCGAGTCGAGACCGTTCGCCTTTGCCGATGCCACGATCGCGAGCAGAAGCGGGCCGAGTTCATCCTCGTTCGTGACGTTGACCGCGCCAGGGAGCGTCGCATCCAGCAGACCGACCTTGTGCGCACGCCCGAGGAGCTTGTCGGCAAGAGCGAGGGCGGGCATCCCCTGCGGTATTCCGTCGAGCACGCTCGTGCGGCCGGGTTTCTCGGTTCGCTTGAGGTCATCCCAGACCGCCATGACGTCTTCCGCGGTCTCCGCGGTCGTGTCGCCGAAGACGTGCGGATGACGGCCGATCATCTTCGCGGTCATGTGCGCCGCGACATCCTCGAGAGTGAACTCCCCCGCCTCCGCCGCGATGTCGGAATGGAACACGACCTGGTAGAGCACGTCTCCGAGTTCCTCGATCATCTCCGCTCGATCGCCGCTCTCTATCGCGTCGACGAGCTCGTAGGTCTCCTCGACGAGATACTGCACGAGCGATTCGTGCGTCTGCTCGCGATCCCAGGCGCATCCGCCCGGTGCCCGTAGTCGCTCCAGCACGGCGATGAGCTCTTCGAGCTTGGGGTGGGATGACGCGGTCATAGAGCAATCCTTCCACGCGCGTTTCGCGGCGGCGCCCGGGTGGTCTACTCGGCGGGCTGGTCGTCCCTGTGTCGCGCGAGGTGTGCTGCGTACCGTTCGGTGAGCTGCACCATGAGATCGGGCGTGTCCCGGTCGAGTCCGAAAACGTAGCCGGGAAAATCGAGTTCACGCTGCACGGCCCAGATCTCTTCGTGCCTGTCAGGCGAGAAGAGCTGTGCGGGGTCGCCCACTGCGATCCAGCCGATCGGGACGACGGAGTTGTCGGGCAGCCTGGTTCTCAGGTGCACCACGGCGTTGATCCGTACTTCGCTGCCGCGCCCGATCCGGGCCCCGTTGAAGATGCGCACACCTGTCGCGATGAAGACTTCGTCGGCGATGACGGCACCGGAGATGGACGACTGGGGGCCGATCAGACAGTGGTCACCGATCGTCACCGGGTCGGCCGCGCTTGAGCGTACGACCGCGTTCTCCATCACGATGGCGTGTTCGCCGATCACGATGGGTCCGCCCTCGGCCGTGATGATTGCACCGTGGAGCACTTGGCTGTCCGCACCGATCGTCACATCGCCGCTGATCACCGCCGTCGGAGCGATCACGGCGCTCGCATCTATCTTCGGTGACGCACCCTTGTGCTCGAATCTCACGGGCTCAATCTAGTCGCGGCGGCGGGTCGGCGGGACCCTTTCGGCTGGCGCGAAGTCGCCGCTGAGCCAGCTCAACTCGCCCGCTCACGCTGGAGGTCTTTCAGCGCACCGCTCTTGGACGGCATCGGTATCGGCGTCTGGTCGGGGTCGATGTCGGGTGGTGGTACCAGCCAGTAGTCGGCACCGTCGCGGGTGATCTCCCACCCGTTGTTGTGTAACAGCAGATGGTGATGTCGGCAGAGCAGGATTCCGTTGGCGATAGTAGTCTTACCGCCGTCTCTGCCCCAGTGCTGGACATGGTGTGCCTCGGTCCAGGAGGCCGGGCGGCCGCAGCCATTGACGCGGCACCCGCCGTCCCTGGCGGCGAGCGCGATGCACTGGCGGCGACTGTACAGGCGCTGCTCCCGCCCGAGGTCGAGCGGCTGCCCCTCTCCGTCGAACACGATGGGAAGGGTGGATCCGGAGCACAGCATCCGCTCGATCGTCTCGAAGGAGATCGGGTCGGGCTGGCCGTCGATGCGACCGTGGCCGGACCGCTCGCGGAGCACCTTGGCGGTGACGAGAACCCGAATCACCGGCGCGCCGGTGCCGAGCAGCTGGCTGTCGTCAGCGTCGGCACCCTGCCGCAGCAGGTCGAGGAACACGTCGGAGGCCAACTGCTCGGTCGTACGGGTGTCGGCGAGGATGCGCTCGGCAGCCTCAGCCTCGGCCTGGGCGACGAACCGCGGCCCGCCGCGCCGCGGGGAGGTGGCCCTGTCGTAGAGATCGACGGCGACAGCGGCCGACTCCGGGTCGAGCACCCAAGTCAGCCGGACCATGCCGTCAGGCTGCCTGACCAAACGCAGCGACCTGCGCTGCCTGCGTTCACGCTCCCGGTCGGCGATACCAGCCTCGTCGAGCTCATCACGGAGTTCGCGGGCGCGCCGGAACAGACGGTCGGGGTCGAGGGTTGTCCCCTCCGCGCAGAGGCGAGCCGCGGCATCCGCGAGACTGGAAGAAGGGACGCCATCACACGGTTCGCCGAGCCCGGTGCGGATCGCATCGGCAGAGGCGAGCGGGAGGATGCCCGCGGTGATCGCCTCCGTTACCGGAAGCAGCCACGGCTGCTCCGGGGCGACGAGCTCGCCCGTGGTCGAATCGATGGACTGCGCGTCATGAACCAGTCGTCCGACTCGAACCACGACCGACGCCTCTCGAGCGGTCGATCGGGTCGAGACCCGCACCAGCTCCTCCGGGGTGCGATACCCACTGCGCTGGGCGAGCCCGGCGTGGCCGAGAGCGGGCGCGGAGCGGTGGGCGATCTCGCCGGCCAACAGCGCGGCGTGCGCCTCAGCGAACTGCCGCTCGACAGCGGCCAACCGGTTGAGTTCGAGCAGGGCCGCGTCGTTGAGGATGCGGTAGTCCGCGACATCCTTCGACACCCGCGCGAGCGCGTCGACCGCCGCGATGAACGCGGCGGCGAGGGTGTCGGATTCGGGCATATGACTATCCTCCCCTGTCGAACATACGTTCGAAAGCGGCGTACGGCGTGTCAGAACAACATTCCCAAATCAGCGCTGTGGAGGAGAGGAGGCGGGCCGGAGCGGCAGGGCAGCACCCGGGAGGCGAAGGGAAGCCGCAGCTATGGTGCCCGCCGGGAAGCTGCTGCCTCGGGAGAAAAAGTGGCCTGCCCGAGACCAGAGGAGGCCGTGGAGAAGCCGCCCCACCAGTACTCCCCCACCTGCCAAACTCAACCCATGCCCGCGCGACCCCGCCCCCGCATCCCGGCAGGCTTCATCGTCGCCGCGGTCGTGGCCGTGGCCGCTCTCGGCTGCCTGGCCGTCACCGAGTTGTGGCCGCGATTCACCACTGAGACGGTGACAACGACCCCGGGCATCCCACCCCAGGCCACCGAAGCGACCATCGACTACGTGCACGACGGCGATACGCTCTCCCTCACGGACGGCCGCAAGGTGCGCCTACTCGGCATCAACACGCCCGAGATCGGCGACAACCTCGAGTGCTACGGCGACGAGGCGACCGCCCTACTGAGGTCGCTGCTGCCCGCGGGTACGCACGTCTGGGTGCAGGCCGACATCGAACCGCTGGACCAGTATGACCGCTCCCTTCTCTTCATCTATACCGATGACGCAACCAACATCAACCTCGAACTGCTCAGCCAGGGAGCGGCCGAGGTAGAGATGTACGAGCCCAACCTGCTGCTCCGGGCCCAGGTCGTGGAGGCCGAGGAGGCGGCGCGTGCGGCCAATGTCGGTATGTGGGGGGCATGCTGAACCAGTGACGACTCGAGACGACGCCCTCGCCCTGCTCCGCATTCTCGTGGGTCGTGACGACGCCCAATTCCACGAGGGCCAGTTCGAGGCGATCGGTGCACTTGTCGACGAGAGCAGCCGCGCGCTCGTCGTACAGCGCACGGGATGGGGCAAGTCCGCGGTCTACTTCGTGGCGACACTCCTCCTGCGACGCCGTGGCGCCGGCCCCACGATCCTCGTGTCACCGCTGCTCGCCCTCATGCGCGACCAGATCGCCGCGGCATCCCGGGCGGGAGTGCGAGCGGTCGCCATCAACTCGACCAACCCGCACGAGTGGGAGGACATCGAGCGGGCGCTCGCGGCAGACGAGATCGACGTCCTGCTCGTCTCGCCGGAGCGGCTCAATAACCCCGCGTTCCGCGAGAAGCAGCTGCCCGCGCTCGTCGCTCGCACGGGACTGCTGGTCGTCGACGAGGCACACTGCATCAGCGATTGGGGCCACGACTTCCGGCCCGACTACCGCCGCCTGCGCGACCTGATCGCCGAGCTGCCCGCCGGCGTCCCCGTGCTGGCGACCACGGCGACGGCGAACAGCCGCGTGGTCGTCGATGTGGCCGAGCAACTGGGCGGTGCCGAGGTGATCCGCGGCCCCCTGGCCCGGGCGTCTCTCCGCCTCGGCGTGCTCCGCCTCCCCGACGCCGCCGCGAGGCTCGCCTGGCTGCTCACCCACCTCGACGACCTCCCAGGCTCGGGCATCATCTACACGCTCACCGTCGCCGCCGCCGAAGACACGGCGCGACTCCTCAGGGAGGCCGGCCACGACGTGCGTGCATACACCGGCCAAACCGACACCGGTGAGCGAGAGGACGCCGAACAAAAACTCAAGCGCAACGAGGTAAAGGCACTCATCGCCACGAGCGCGCTCGGGATGGGCTTCGACAAGCCCGACCTGGGCTTCGTGCTACACCTCGGTGCCCCGAGCTCTCCTGTCGCCTACTACCAGCAGGTGGGACGCGCCGGCCGCGCCACAGAAAACGCCGACGTGCTGCTGCTGCCCGGCCCGGAGGACGAAGCGATCTGGCACTACTTCGCGACCGCGAGCATGCCGACCCAGGCCAAGGCGCAGGCGGTCATCGCCGAGCTGGACGACACCCCGCTCAGCACCCCCGCCCTCGAGGCACGGGTCAACATCAAGCGCACCCCGCTCGAACTCCTGCTCAAGGTGCTCGACGTCGACGGCGCCGTGCGCAAGGTGCAGGGCGGCTGGGTCGCAACCGGCCAGCCGTGGACCTACGACAAGGAGCGCTACGAACGCATCGCCGGCGAGCGCCAGGCCGAGCAGCAGCACATGATCGAGTACGAAACGACGACCGGATGCCGCATGGAGTACCTCCAGCGTTCCCTCGACGACGACACCGCGACGCCGTGCGGCCGTTGCGACAACTGCGCGGGCGCCTGGTACCCCACGTCAGTGGCGACGGATGCGACGGCGCAAGCCACCGCATCCCTCGACCGTGTCGGGGTGCCGATCGAACCCCGCGCGCAGTGGCCGGTCGGTTCACCGCACGCCCGCGGCAACATCGCTGTCGGTGAGCGGATGCTCGAGGGCCGCGCCCTGGCCCGCCTCACCGACCTCGGCTGGGGCAACACCCTGCGTGCGCTGTTCGCTTCCGGCACGGTGGACGCACCGGCGTCGCCCGCGCTCATCGCCGCCTGCGTGCGCGTGCTCGCCGACTGGCCATGGGAGGAACGCCCGGTCGGGGTGGTCGCGATGCCCTCGCGCGCGCATCCGCTGCTCGTCGACTCCGTCGCCCGCGGCCTCGCGGCGGTGGGCAAGCTCCCCTACCTCGGATCCCTCACCCTCACGCCCGCCGCCCCCACCGGCGGCCCCGGAGGCAACAGCGCCTTCCGCCTCGCCCAGGTCTGGTCCGGGTTCGAGGTCTCCCCTAGTCTCGAAGCTGCGGTTCGGGATGCGGCGGGGCCCGTGCTCCTCGTCGACGACCTGGCCGACAGCCGATGGACGCTCACGGTCGCGTCCCGGTCACTCCGCCTCGCGGGAGCGTCGGGAGTGCTGCCCTTCGCCCTCGCCCTGCGGGGTTAGAAGCCGAGGTGTGTGCGCGGAGTCGCGCGTTGTCGACGGTCGTGACGTCGGTGCCGGCTAAACTCGGCAGACATGACCACTCGCGACATTCGCGTCCTTGACCTTTTCGCGGGAGCTGGCGGACTAACCGCCGGATTCGAGGCCGCATCCTCGCGATTTAGGACTGTCCGCGCCGTCGAGATGGACCTTGCAGCAGCAGCGTCTTACGAGCAAACTTTCGGGACTGGCGTTGTGTACGCGGGGTCCATACAGGAGTGGCTCTTGCACGAAGACACACCCAGCGACATCGACGTGATTGTGGGTGGCCCACCCTGCCAGGGATTCTCGACTCTCGGAAAGCAGGATGTCGAGGACGATCGGAACACCCTTTGGCAGCACTACGCCGAGACGATACGTCGTGCGAAGCCAAAGTACTTCGTGGTAGAGAACGTCGCCGCCTTCGCTCGTTCGAGACAGTTCGAAGACTTTCAAGCGGCTGTTCGACCGGATGGCGCACTTCGAGAATACAGATTTGAATTTCGCATCCTTGATTCAGCCGACTATGGTGCGCCCCAATCTCGGAAACGTGCCGTGCTAATCGGACATCACGCCGACCTAGAGTTTCCTGGGTTTCCGGAACCAACACATGCGGCCAAGAGAATCACAGTTCGCCAAGCTCTTCAGGGAGTGCCTTGGCACACCCAATCGAACGAGCTGCCAAAAGACCGCGTGGTTGAGTTCCGCAGCAAGACCTTTGCAGGGAGTTTTGCTCGAGAGGAGCTGCACCTCGGCAGGGACTATGCAGACGTTTCGTTGGCGCGCTTCGCCAGCATTCCCCCAGGAGGAAATCGCTTCAACCTTCCCGAAGAGTTGAAGGCGAACTGCTGGAAGAGCCATACCTCCGGCTCCGCAGATGTCATGGGACGAGTCCACTGGGACAAACCTTCGGTGACCATCCGTACGGAATTCTTCAAGCCGGAGAAGGGACGATACCTACATCCCGAAGCAATGCGCGCGATAACTCACTACGAAGCAGCCCTCCTCCAAGGTTTCCCGCCGAATCATCGATTTGTTGGTTCGAAGACCGCGATCGCCAGGCAAATCGGCAATGCTGTGCCAATACCGCTCGGTGCGGCCATCGCAAGACAAATCGCGGGTGCGCTCGGCAAGAGCGATTGAAGGCGAGTACTACAAAGCCGCCGCTTCTTCGACGACAGGGGTGTCCTCGGCGTCATCAAGGCGCCTCATGAGGTGAGAAATCATGCTCAGCGCATCGAGACAGTCATCATGGGTGAATGCGCCAGAATCATGAAGCTTTGCGATTTCCTCATGCGCTAGAGGGTTTCTGAATCCAGCCACGATCCCCATCGAAACGTGTTGCTGGCCGTGCTCAATGTTCCACGCAGTCTTGTCGTTGAAGTCATTCCCAGCCATGTACTTCTGGAACACGCGAAGCTTGCCTTTATCACCGAACGCCTTCGAAACGACGTTGGACGCTTCCGCCTCTGTAATGGATGATCTCTTTGCTACCGAGTTCACGTAGCGCTTTATCGCCTCCTCAACAGCCTTGTAGTAGTCCTGCGCGATGTAGTAGCTGCTGGTGGCGGCCTGTATCTCTGGGTGGAGATGCCTCCAAACGAATTCAGCGTGGGGTGGCGCGACTTCCTTGACAAGCTTGAGTAGCGCCCCCTGCTGGGAGGACGTGATGTCAATGTCGTCGGACTCGATTGTGGCGACCAATGCCCGTACTGGCTCTTGCTCTGCAGCCTTTATGGAGGCAACCCACTCATCAGTGTCACCTCCAAGAACCTCTTCACTCTGCTTCCTTCGCGCCGCGTTTCGCTTCACCCTCCACTCCTGACCGAGCCTGAGCAGGAGCTTCCGCAGCTGTAGCTGGAGCGCCGCCGTCTCGTCCGTGTTCCAATCGATTGCACGTCGGTCGGTCGCGATTACATCAGGCTCGAGCCCGTCGAGATAGTCCACATTCAAGTAGCCAGTCAGGTAGGAATAAACGAAGCTCGACTCCGACGAGCCAAAGTACTCCGGCTCGTTGGCAAGGCGGCCGCTTACGTAGAGGGTGATGCCTCGAAGCCCTTGGCCTAGTGGGCTGGCAGCCGAGACGATCCGACCGCTTATTGCGTGTTCGCGGCCGTACTCATCCTCGTCTTCGGCACTCCAGCTCTCGGGAAAAGCCCACTCAAACTCCGCGTCCACCGTGCTGAGCCGCATTTCGGGAGTCACAAGATAAGCGGTCCCGTCCGGCCCCAATACTCGCACCCGAAAGTCCTTGCCCCCGTAGTTAAAGAGCCTTGACAAGCTCTTCGCGAGCGCCTGGGGGTCGATTGCACTTGTCCGTTTCAAGGCAGTCAGGCGAACAACCGTTCCATGCTGACCCACGGGGGATTGAACAGATCTCTCGGTGGGGTTGTATTGCCCTTCCGCTGCCATCATGTCGTCGTAAGAAAGTTGGACGACGGTGCTGGTGGTTGATCCGGCCCTTGTCGTTATGAGCTCAATCTTCTTGCCGATCCCAAAGAGAGCGAGCTTCCCCAGCCCCTTCTTTCCCGATACGGATCTCCGGCCGCTTTCGGTCAACGATGAGGAACTCGCGATTCGTCGATTGCGGCCAATGTGTAGGTACTTGTCGGCGACATCCTGCCGCGACATCCCATGACCGTCGTCAGCGATCGAAATTGTGGCACTGGCACCAATAACGACGTCGACCTTGTTGGCGTCGGCGTCATATGCATTGGCGACAAGTTCGGCCACTGCGTTCGGGAGATGCGAGTACATCTTTGATCCGAGGTGATCCACAGTCTGCGGATCAAACGTGAGTACCAGGGGCACGTCATTGACCATTGGAGTCATCTCGATTCAGGACCAGTATTTCGGTGCAGCCTATACCGGCGAAGCCCTTCCATGAACGATCGTCAATGGGCCTTGTTTTACCGCGCGCGAGCCGCGCTGGCTAGGCGAGCCTCATCGAGAGGCAGTCCTCTCCTTGATGATGTTGGCGGGGAGAGAATTGAACCATGGACAGTGCGCCGTCGCCCCAGCGCAGCGCGAACATGGCCCGAATTCGGTCGAAGAACACTCAACCCGAATTGTCCCTTCGCCGCTTCCTGCATGCTCATGGGTACCGATACCGCCTGCATGACTCGAGCCTCCCCGGCAGACCAGACCTGGTGTTTCCTGCTAGACGCAAGGTCGTTCTCGTGAACGGATGCTTCTGGCACAGCCACACTTGCGCTCGCGGGCAGTCAACGCCGAGTACAAATGTCGGATTCTGGTCCGACAAACGTGGTGCGACAGTCCGTCGGGATAGGGCGAACTCCGCGAAACTGGTAAGTCTCGGTTGGCAAGTTCACACGATCTGGGAATGCGAGGTGAAAAAAGGCCAATTCACAAGCGTCGTTGACTTTCTCAATTCCGCATGAGTTGAGGCCGCCGCCCGCATCCCCATGCACACCGATGTCCCGCCAGATAATCTCGCCACTGCATGACGCGCACCGCGCGTGAGCCCGGGGAAGCGACGAGGTGCTCAGCCCGCTGTCGGGTCCCCATGAATTGCAGCGGAATCTGTCTGCGGGACCAAGTACTCAAACGCGATGGCGACCAGGCTGCCGCTGTCGATTGACCAAGGGCTGATCGTGCGGAGCTCCCCTCCAGTCGCCACGGGCTTCATCCCAGAATTGTCGAGATGGATCCTCGAGACAATCGCAAGCATGTTGTGCGGGTCTTCTCGGTGATGAAGGGCGACCTCGTTCCGGGTGAGTATCACCTGGTCCCCCACGCCAACCGTCCCCTTCACCTCGACGAAAAGATGATTGGTCGCACGTACGGCATCAAGGTCGTATGACTCGGTCGCGCCGACATCGGTCACGACGTAGCCCTCGGACTCAAGATAAGCAGACGTAACCTCCACGGCCCTCATTTCAATGGCTCGGCGCTCCGAGCCGAGCAATCGAAACTTCCCACCCCTCCGTGGTCGACCCGCGGCAATGTTCACCATCATCTCCGCGTCGATGATCTCGGGGGCAGGATCGCCAGGGAGGATCAGCGCATTGTCGACATATTCGTAAAGCAATGTGAGCAAGTTCGCCATATAGCGAAAGTCGCCGATGAGAACGTCCTCCGCAGGCAAGGCGCCGATGTCGTACTCGATCGCGTAGATGTTGCCGAGCTCGTACCCCCGTGCGAGTGAACTTCGTCGCGTCGGAAGGCTGATCGACGAGAGGAGGTCGGATCTCTCCGCTAGATCGTCGCCCAGCTCGTTCTGAGCCCACTTTGACCGGTCGACGATTTCATCGTCGGGCCGACGGTGTAGGTCCCCCTTTGACCAGGTATTCGTGCCCTGATTGACGGAAAGATAGACCCGGTCTCCGAACGCATCGAACAAGTAGACCAAGTACCAGCCGTCGGTCGCTTGGGGGGAACGAGCACGAGAGAAGAGGCGAATCCATGGGACCTCGCTTTTCTGCCCAGTGCCGTCGCGCCCCTCGACCGCAAGATCTTGAAGATCCTCTGGTAAGGACAAGACCATGTCGGCGACGAGATCGCGAAGTTGCGCTGGGATGGCCTGACGAATGAGCAGGCCGCGGGTTTGCATCGCTGCGATGTTGCTCGCTGAGTAGGACGCTTGAGACCTGAGTATCTCTTCGATCTCAGTTCGCATAGGCGAAGCGTACCGCCGGACTTCGTCTCACCGTATCTAGGCGGTAGAAGTGCCCTCGGGAGTCACACCGCCATCCGGGGTAACCAGCGGCCGCGCCATCCTGACCACACAACAACCCACGCTGAGACGACTCCGAGCGCACACCCGATCTGACACCATTGCAACGTGGACCCAGCCGCGAACTACCTCAACGCCGAGCTCAAGCGCCGCGACCACGGTGGGCGAAGGCCCGGCGTTACCGCCTGACGGCCCTCGGCGCCATGTTCACCGGCGACCTTCCCGCAACGCACGACCTCGTCGTGTACCGCCGGGATCCGTGGGCGGAGCTCATCCGCACGCCGACCGATCTGGGGTCGCCCGAGTTCCTGCTCGAGCACGTGCTCGACGACCTGGAGACCAAGACCGTGACCGAGTTTCTTAACGAATAGCGAATTCCGCAGGCCTGACCGCCGAATACTCTTGACTCCCCCACGCCCGCGTGCGAGGGTTGACGGCTGCCCGTCGCCGTGCTGCTGCGAATGTCATCCGGTGCGACAACAATGGACGTGGACGCGCGATCCGCGAGAACCCAAAATCCTGGAGATCTGATGCTCGGCAAACTCCTCATGCGCTATTTGAGGCCCTACCGTTGGTTGCTCGCCGCCGTGCTGGCCTTCCAATTCGCGTCGGCGATGGCGAGCCTCTACCTCCCCAGTCTCAACGCCGACATCATCAACAACGGCGTCGCGACCGGCGACACCGACTACATCTGGTCGACCGGCATGTTCATGCTCGCGATCTCGCTGGGGCAGATCACCACCTCGATCATCGCGACCTACTTCGCGGCGAAGGCGGCCATGAAGGCCGGCCGCGACATCCGCAACAGCGTGTTCGAGCGAGTGAGTTCGTTCTCCGAACGTGAGGTGTCGACGTTCGGTCCCGGTTCACTCATCACCCGCAACACCAACGACGTGACCCAGGTGCAGATGCTCGCCATGGTCGGCGCGACGATGCTCGTGAGTGCACCGCTGCTCGCGATCGGCGGCGTCATCATGGCGCTGCGACAGGATGTCGGGCTCAGCTGGCTGATCGCCGTCTCGGTGCCGGCGCTGCTCATCCTTGCCGGCCTCATCATCGGTCGCATGGTGCCGCTGTTCCGCAGCTACCAGAAGAAACTGGATGCCGTGAACCGCGTCATGCGCGAACAGCTCACCGGAATCCGCGTGGTGCGCGCCTTCGTGCGCGAGCCGATCGAGAGCGAGCGCTTCCGTGCGGCGAACACCGACATCATGGTCGTCGGCCGCAAGGTCGGCTCGCTGTTCGTGCTGCTCTTCCCGCTCGTCATGCTCGTGCTGAACGTCACCGTGGTCGGCGTCATCTGGTTCGGCGGCATCGAGGTCGATGCCGGCAACGTCGAGATCGGCACGCTGTTCGCCTTCATGCAGTACGTCATGCAGATCCTCATGGGAGTGCTCATGGCGAGCTTCATGACGATCATGATTCCGCGTGCCGCTGTGTCGGCCGACCGCATCGCCGAGGTGCTCGCGAGCGACACCAGCCTGGCCCGCCCAGAGAATGCGGTCACCGACTTCCCGACGCCCGGCACAGTCGAGTTCCGTGACGCTTCCTTCACTTACCCCGGCGCCGCGCATGCCGTGCTCGAGGGCATCAGTTTCAGCGCGCAGCCCGGCGAGACCGTTGCGATCGTCGGATCGACCGGCGGGGGCAAAACGACCCTCGTCTCGCTCATCCCCCGCCTCTTCGACGTGACCGGCGGTTCGGTGCTCGTCGGCGGGGTCGACGTGCGGGAGGCCGACCTCGATCGACTGTGGAACAGCATCGGCCTCGTGCCCCAGCGGCCTTTCCTGTTCAGCGGCACCGTGGCATCCAACCTCCGCTTCGGCCGCGAGAACGCCACCGACGACGAGTTGTGGAGGGCCCTCGAGATCGCACAGGGCCGCGACTTCGTCGAAGAGATGGAGGGCAGGCTCGACGCCCGCATCTCGCAGGGCGGCACCAACGTCTCGGGCGGTCAGCGCCAGCGGCTCGCTATCGCGCGGGCGATCGTGCACAACCCCGACATCCTCGTCTTCGACGACTCGTTCTCTGCCCTCGATCTCACAACCGATGCTCGACTGCGGCAAGCGCTGTGGCGGGAGTTGCCGCAGGTGACCAAGATCGTCGTGGCTCAGCGCGTCTCGACTATCACCGACGCCGATCGCATCGTCGTGCTCGAAGACGGCGGCATGGTCGGCATCGGAACGCACGACGAACTGCTCGAGTCGAGCGAGACCTACCGCGAGATCGTCCAATCACAACTCGGAGTGGAGGCCAGCGCATGACCACCCCGACACCGCTCTCCGAAGAGGAGCAGCTGGAACTCGAGCTCGCCGAGCAGGCGCGCATCGCATCCGACACCTGGGACAGCGTCGCGCCCGGCAAGGCGGCGGACTTCGGCAAGACCTTCCGCCGACTCATCGGCCTGTTGAAACCCCACGCGTTCGCGTTCGCACTCGTCTCTCTGCTCGGCGCCCTGGGCGTCGTGCTCACCGTCATCGCGCCGAAGGTGCTCGGCGAGGCGACGAACATCATCTTCGAGGGTTTCATCTCGGCGCAGTTGCCCCCCGGAGTCACCCAGGCGCAGGCGGTCGAGCAACTGCGCGCGGCCGGTCAGGCCGACCTCGCGAACATGGTCTCAGCCATGCAGATCACCCCGGGCGAGGGCGTCGACTTCGTGCGCCTCAGTCAGGTGCTCATGTTCGTGCTCGGGCTCTACATCGTGGCATCCGTTCTCAGCTGGCTGCAGGGCTACGTCATCAACGTCATCATGGTGCGCACCATGTGGCGCCTCCGCGAGGCGGTCGAGGCGAAGATCAATCGCATGCCGCTGGCGTACTTCGACAAGGTGCAGCGGGGCGAACTGCTCAGTCGCGTGACGAATGACATCGACAACATCACCCAGACGATGCAGCAGTCCCTCTCGGGAGCGCTGACCGCGGTGCTCACGGTGGTTGGCGTGCTCATCATGATGTTCTCGATCTCATGGCAGCTGGCTCTAGTGGCGCTCGTGAGCCTGCCGCTCATGGGCGTCATCTTCGGTGTCATCGGCCCGAAGTCGCAGAAGGCGTTCGGAATCCAGTGGCGCAAGATGGGCCGCCTCAACGCGCGCGTCGAAGAGTCGTTCTCGGGGCACGCCCTCGTCAAGGTCTTCGGCCGCGAGCAGGACTCACGCGAGAAGTTCCAGGCCGAGAACGAGGAGCTGTACCGGGCTTCCTTCAAGGCGCAGTTCCTGTCCGGCATGATCATGCCCGGCATGATGTTCATCGGAAACCTCAGCTACGTGGGCATCGCCGTGCTCGGAGGCCTCATGGTCGCGAGCGGGCAGTTGCGCCTCGGCGACGTTCAGGCGTTCATCCAGTACTCGCAGCAGTTCACCCAGCCCCTGTCGGAGCTCGGTGGAATGGCCGCGGTCGTGCAGTCCGGCACCGCCTCGGCGGAGCGAGTCTTCGAGATGCTCGATGCCGACGAGCAGGAGCCCGACACCGCTGATGCTCCCGAGGCGGTCGACGGCGACGGCACGATCGTGTTCGAGAACGTGGCGTTCTCCTACACGCCGGAACGTCCGCTCATCCGGGATCTGTCATTCAGTGTGAAGCCGGGCCAGACGGTCGCGATCGTCGGCCCCACGGGAGCCGGCAAGACCACCCTCGTCAACCTCGTCATGCGGTTCTATGAGTTGAACGGCGGGCGCATCCTGCTCGACGGTCAGGACATCGCTGACCTCCGCCGCCACGACGTGCGCGCTCGAACGGGCATGGTGCTGCAGGACCCGTGGCTCTTCGCCGGGAGCATCCGTGAGAACATCCGCTACGGGCGCCAGGATGCCACGGACGCCGAGGTGCTCGATGCAGCCAAGGCCACCTACGTCGACCGCTTCGTGCACTCCTTGCCCGACGGCTACGACACTGTGCTCGATGAGGACGCCTCCAACGTGTCGGCCGGTGAGAAACAACTCATCACCATCGCCCGGGCATTCGTCGCACGGCCCTCGGTGCTCATCCTCGACGAGGCGACATCATCGGTCGATACCCGCACCGAGTTGCTGCTGCAGCACGCCATGGCGGCGCTTCGCGAAGGGCGCACCTCGTTCGTCATCGCGCACCGGCTCTCGACCATCCGTGACGCCGACCTGATCCTGGTGATGGAGCACGGTGACATCGTCGAGCAGGGCACCCACGCGGAGCTCATCAAGCGCGGCGAGGCGTACTCGCGCTTGTACAACTCGCAGTTCGAGCAGGCGGCCACCACCGACTTCGAGTCCGAACGGCCGCGCGACGAGGCCGGCGAGGAGGAGATGGCGAGGGTGTAGCTCGGCGCCGATCGTGCCGACGCTATGCCGGCAGGCCGTCGGGCGCAACGTGCTCCCGAGCCACCGGCGTGCGTGGCATCGCGAACGCCGCGCCCACCGTCGCGACGGCGACGATGAGCACAGCGATGAACACCGCGGCGGACCCGGCCGTGATCACGGATGGCGCCAACCCCGCGGCATCCCCTGATCCGAAGATCGAGTTTGCGATCGCGCCGAAAATCGCCACGCCAACCGCGCTGCCTATCGAGCGCGCGAACATGTTAGTGCCTGTCACGACGCCACGTTCGTTCCACGGAACGCTCGACTGGGCGGCGATGAGGGAGGGCACCGCCACGAGGCCCATGCCCACACCGACGACGAAGCAACTCGCCGCGACGACGGCCACCGAAGGCATCGAGGCGAAGATCGTGAGCGTGAGCACGCCCACGAGCACGACCGCGATGCCGATGAGCGACGTGTTCTTGAAGCCGAGACGCAAGTAGAACCGCCCGGAGAAAGTCGCGGAGATCGGCCAGCCGATCGTGAGCGCTGCGAGCGCGAGACCTCCGACAAGAGGCGGAACGGCGAGAGATCCCTCCAGGTAGGTGGGTACGTACGACGTGAGTCCGATGAGAATTGCGCCGACTCCGAGCCCGATGAGCGTCGTCGTGAGCAGCAGTCTTCGGGAGAACACCCACAGCGGCAGTATCGGTTCGGATGCCCGTCGCTCCGCCGCCACGAACGCGACGAGCAGCGCGCCGCCGAGCCCGAACGCGCCGATGCTCTGCCAGGAGTCCCAGGCCCAGGCCTGTCCACCCGAGAGCACGGCGAGGATTAGGAGCGTCATGGAGACGGTGAGCAGCACCGCTCCGAGGTAATCGACCTTGTGCTGACGGTGCTCGATGGTCTCGTGGAAGTGGCGGATGAGCATCCAGCCGGCAATGATGCACAGCGGGATGTTGATGAAGAAGACGCCGCGCCAGATTCCCAGCTGCGAGAACAGTCCGCCCAGAGTCGGGCCGACCACCGAGGAGACTCCCCACACGCTCGCGAGGTAGCCCTGCGTGCGGGCGCGCTCCGCAATGGTGTAGATGTCTCCGACGATCGTGATCGACATGGGCTGCACGGCACCGGCGCCGAGACCCTGCACGGCACGGAAGGCGATGAGGGCCGGCATGCTCCAGGCGAAGCCGCACAGGATGGAGCCGAGCAGAAACAGGCCGATGCCGACGAGGATGATGGGCTTGCGCCCGATGACATCCGAGAGCTTGGCGTAGATCGGCACAGTCACCGCTTGGGCGAGCAGATACACCGAGAACAACCAGGGGAACAGGGCGAAGTCGCCCAGATCCTTCACGATCGTGGGAATCGCGGTCGCGAGCACGGTGGCGTCGATCGCCACGAGCCCCGTGGTCACCATGAGGGAGATGAGGATGGGGCCGCGTTCGGAGCGGAAGCCGACGTCGGAAGTCACTATGGGGACAAGTCTCCCCGTTGGCTCGACATTCCTCGAACCTGATATTCAGGTATCGATGGACAGCACGGCGAAAGATGGCCACCGTCTCACTTATCGGGAAGGATAGGCGGATCAGCCCGCAACGGAAACAAGGAGTGTGACGCTTGACGATCGAACAGCCCGGCAACGATCAGCGCGGAGTCGCGCCGAAGCTCATCACCCTCATCGAGGCCGTCGCGCGCGCTCCGCACGGCATCAGCGTGCGCGAGATCGCACGTGACACCGGAATCGACAAGAGCACCGTCAGCCGAATCTTCACCCAATTGCAAACCCTCGATGTGGTCGAACAGTCACCGATCACGGGACGGTTCGAGGTGGGCCCGCGCCTCACCTCCCTCGGAGAGGTGCTTCACACCCACAACACGCTCTGGGGGCTGGCCGAGCCGATTGTGCGCGAACTCGCAACGCGATTCGATGAGACGTGCTACTTCGTTGTGCGCGAAGGCCATGAGGCGCGATTCCAGGAGCGTATCGACTGCCGGCAGGCCATTCGCTACGTAATTGAGCGCGGCTCCGTCTCCCCGCTCTACAGCGGTGCCGCGGGACGGTCGATCCTCTCCGGCCTGCCGCTCGACGAGGCGCAGGCCTATCTGGATTCCGTCGACATCGCCCCCGTCACGCCGCAGACCGTGACCGATCGCGAGCGACTGTTGGCCCTCGTCAAGCAGGATCGGGAGCTCGGCTACAGCGTCAGCGATGGTGAGCGTGTCGCCGGCGGCCACGGCATCGGCGCACCGGTGTTCCGCGCCGATGGGTATTGCGTCGCATCCATAGTCTGGACCTGCCCGTCGTCTCGATTCGAGGCGGAACGTATTCCCGAGTTCGGTGCCGCCGTCATGGCGGCGAGTCTCGAACTGTCGAACAAGCTCGGTTTCGTCGAGGAAAAGGGGGCCGCGGCCACTCCTTAGCCGTGATGCCCGCCGGGCGGCTCTCTGCTACTCGAAACGAGAAGCTTGCTTTTCTGAGACAGTGTCTATATATATAGAACACGTACATCTCGCACAACGCTGTGTGGATATGGCAGGTCAGTTTCTCCACTCAGCGCGGCGAGCCCTAGCAGGCAGTTCCGTCAAGCCATAAGGAGAGAAGTGCCCATGTCAACGACGACAACCACGATCGGACGGTGGCGAGCAGCCAGCCGCCTGGCGATTTCCGCCGCAGCCTTCTCACTACTGCTGACGGGATGCACCCCACCAAGTGACGATGCGGCCGACGGCAAGACCACCGTCACCGCTTGGGTCTCCCGCACCTGGAGCAACTCGGCAGACAACTTCGCCGCGTTCATGCAAGAGCACCCCGACATCATCGTCGAGACCGAGGTCATCGACACCGACGACATCCTCGAGCGCCTGCTGCGCGCTGCCGACGCCGGGCAGCCGCTGCCCGACATCATCCAGGACGACACATTCGTGCTCGAGGCCTTCAACGATGCCGGCTTGGTGATCCCCCTCGACGACTACGTCGCTGAGTTCGAGGCGGAGGACCCCGACGAGTTCGCCAAGGTGCTCCCCATCGTGTGGGAGGAGCCGACCATCGATGGACAGATCCTCGGAGTGGCCAACGCGGCCAACATGGACGTGCTGTACTACAACGTCCCGTGGTTCGAAGAGGCCGGCGTTGCCCTCCCGATCGAAACCTACGAGGACCTGTACGACGCCGCCGTCGCGCTGAAGGCGACCCGGCCGGACAGCATCCCCTTCTCCATACAGGCCGTCGCCGGTGACGGCGTGACCGGACTCAAGACGGGCATGATCGGCGTCGGTACCCCGTTCGATGGCGCGACCCCCGACCTGCAGTCCTCGGGAGCGCAGTACATCATCGACTTCTACCAGCGCATGTATGAGGCCGGCGCACTGCCGTCCGAGGCGATCGCCTGGGGCGAAGCGGAGGCCCGCGGGGCGTTCATCAGCGGCGCGGGCATGATCGTGGACGGCTTCACCGCTGCGGGCGACTATCTCAGCGTCGATGGATTCGACTTCGGTGACGATTGGGCACAGACGCTCAACCCGATCCAGAGCGGAACGGGCGATGACGGTGCCCGACCGAGCAGCTCGCGCAGCTGGTCGATCACGACCGGCTCGGCGAACCCGGATGCCGCGTGGGAGGTGCTCAAGTACACGACGAGCACCGACTTCCTGGTGCCGCAGGTACTGCAGGGCGGCGTGCCGCCCCGCAACTCCGAGGCCATCAGCGACCCGGCCGTTGCCGAGTACTGGCCCTTCTTCAGCGAAGAGGTCAAGGAGGGCTACCTCAGCAGCGTCAGCGGTCCATCCGCGCTCAACGCCGGAGATGTGGAGACGATCCTCGAGCAGCTGTGGGGCGAGATCGTCACGGGCGTCGATATCACTCCCCAGGAGCTTGCGGACAAGTACCAGCCGCAGCTCGACGCGCTCAACTCGTAAGCACGACCAAGCAGCCGCTCGACTGTGAGAACGGTCGGCCCACTCGTCCACGGGCGGGCGGGCCGACCGAACCCGGCACCACCGATTGAGGAATTTGTGAGCGCGACAAGTGCAGTTACAAAGCCGCTGAAGACGAACGGTCTCGGGAGGACCGCGAAGCCGCGCAAGCCGACACCCGGCGTCTCGGACAGCAGCGCGATCGGCCGCAACAAGTGGTTGCCGTATCTCTTCTCCGCTCCATCGATCATCTTCGTCAGCGTGATACTCGCGTACCCGGTGGTGTGGGGAATCGTCCAGAGCCTGTTCCGCCGGGAGAAGCTGGCATCGCCGCTCGAGTTCGTGGGATTCGAGAACTACCTCGTGCTGTTCAGCAAGCCGACATTCTGGGACTCGCTGAGCAAGACGGGCATATTCGTCTTCGGCTGCCTGATCCTCGGCACCGCGCTCGGCCTCATCTTCGCCTTCGCGCTCAACCGCACGCTGGGAGCCCTACGGTTTCTGCGGGCCGTCACCATTGCGCCGTACATCGTGTCGAGCGTCGCCGCGGCCGTCATGTTCCGCATCTTCTTCAACGGCGATTTCGGAACCCTGAACCGCGTCATCCAATTCTTCGGCTTCGACGGGCTGCCGTGGCTGAGCAACACGACCCTGGCGATGATCGTCGTGATCGTCGCGCAGGTCTGGACCGACCTTCCCCTGACGATCCTGCTTGTGCTGGCGGGACTCCAGGCGATCGACAAGTCCTACCTCGAAGCCGCTCTCGTCGACGGCGCGTCATCGTTCCAGCGCGCGCGCCTGATCACGCTGCCCCTCCTCTCGCCGCAAATAGCGATGAGCATCATCTGGCAGAGCTACTCGACCCTCACCGGCATCGGCGTGGTGCTCGCCCTGACAGGAGGTGGCCCGCTCCGGGCGACCCAGATCCTGCCCATCGAGATGTACAACACGGCCTTTGTGAGTCTTCAACAGAATGAGGCGCTGGCGATCGGCACGATCATCCTCATTCTCAATTCGCTGCTCACTCTGATCTACCTGCGACTTTCGAGCGGCTACGGAGTGGAAGACTGATGACGACTGCATCGCCGACGACGGCTATCGAACGACCGCTCGTGACCGAGCTGCCGCTGCCGCGCAAGCGCAAAGTGCGGTTCACGGTGCGCTCGCGCCTGGTGCAGGTACTGCTGTGGATCCCGCTCATCGCACTCGTGCTCTGGACGATCGCGCCCTTCTTCGTGACCGTCGTGGCGTCGTTGCAAACCCGCGGTGAGGTTTTCGCCAACCCGGGGATCCTGCCGGCCAACCCGACCTTCGACTCGTACGTCAAGGTCTTCGAGATGCCCACCTTCTGGTCGAGCCTCGGCAACAGCCTCTTCGTCGGGGTCGCGACGACGATACTCACGATCGCGATCGCCGTGCCCGCGGCCTACGCGTTCGCCCGATTCAACTTCCGGGGCCGGGCCTTCCTGCTGCTCTTCACGCTGCTCCCCCGCCTCGTGCCGAACCTGGCGCTCATGGTGCCGCTGTACCGGCTGGCGGTGCAGACGGGCGCACTCGACAAGATCTTCACCCTCGTGATCGTCTACACCGGCATGCTGCTCCCGCTGGCCGTCTTCCTGCTCGTCGGCTTCTACCGCAAGATCCCGCTCGAGCTCGAGGAGGCCGCGAGCATCGACGGCGCGAGCATGTGGCAGCGCATCCGGTACGTCGTTCTGCCACTGTCGATCCCCGCGCTCATCACGATCGCCGTGCTCGCATTCCGCGAGGCGTGGAACGAGTTCACGCTCGTGCTCGTGCTCATGACCTCAGCGGAGAATCGCACCCTGCCCTTCGAGCTCTTCTCGCTCGAGGGCACGGAAGGCATCCCCGACTACCCGACCCAGGCCGCTCTCGCGCTGCTGACCGTGATTCCGTTCATCCTCGTGTACATGCGCATCGAGCGGTACGTGGTGCAGGGCATCACCGCAGGCTCAGGCAAGTAGTCCGATTCAGCTGCTCAGCAGGAGATAGAGCGCCGAAGCGAACGTGATGATGTAGATCACGAGCTCGAACCACTGGCGATTGATGCGACGCGACGCGACGCGACCGACGATGGCGCCGACCGCGAGAGCCGGGAGCAGCATCAGGTCGATGAGCAGGCCCGACGGTGTGACGAGGCCCAGGGCAATCGAGAAGGGCAGCTTCGACAGGTTGATCACGAAGTAGTACCAGGCCGACGTGCCGAGCAGCGCCGCCACCGAGAATCCCGACGCCAGGAAGTAGATCGACATCACGGGGCCCGCCGCGTTGGCGACCATGGTCGTCGCGCCGCCGAGTACACCGAAGAGCCACGACCGCGCCCGGGAGTGCCGACGCGGGAGACCCGGGCGCGCCGTCTTCCTCGCGAGGCGCGGCCGCAGCCATCGCACGAGCCCGGTGACCACGAGCACGATGAGGATCACACCGATCATGCGCCGAAGCGCCTCGTTGTCGAGCACGAGCAGCAGCGCGCTGCCGAGCACGATGCCCACCGCTACCGAGGGCACGAGTCGCCTGAGGGATGCCCAATCCACGTTCGCCCGGTACATCACGACAGCGACGATGTCGGCCACGATCAGCAGCACGAGCAGCACGCCCGTCGACTGCCGTGCGGGCAGCACGGCCGCGAAGATCACGACCGGCAGGATGCCCACCCCCGGCAACGCGGTTTTCGCGAGACCGACGAGCATGACACCCACCGCCAGTGCGACCCACGCCAGAGGCGCGTCGATCAGCACCGGGAACCGCGACGCTGGATCATCGCGGCAGGTGCCTGGCCAGCAACTCGGCGAGGTGCTCGCCCGAGCTCTCGGTGAGGGAGTCGATCTGCGTTCGGCAGCTGAACCCGTCGGCGAGCAGCACGTCGCCATCCGACTGCTCACGGATCGCCGGAAGCAATTGCAGCTCGGCGACCGCGACGGACACGTCGTGATGCCCCTGCTCGACGCCGAAGTTGCCGGCGAGCCCGCAGCATCCACCGAGTCGGCGCAGGTCGGCGCCTGCTGACCGTAGGAGCTCTGCGTCAGCGTCCCAGCCCATCACCGCGTGGTGATGGCAGTGCGGTTGGGCAACGCCGGTGACTCCCGTGAGGTCCGGCGGGCTCCATCCCGGTGTGTCCCTCAGCAGCTCTGCGAGGGTGCGGGTTGCGGCGGCGACCGTTCGGGCTTCGATGAGGTCATCCCCCTGCAGCAGTTCCGTCGATTCGGCGCGGAGCACCGCCGTGCATGACGGCTCCAGCCCGACGACGAGCGCGCCATCGTGCACGAACGGAGCGAGTGCTCGCACGGTCGCGGTGACCTGCCGGCGGGCGCCGTCGAGCTGGCCGGTCGAGATCCAGGTGAGGCCGCAGCACACCGGCTCGCTCGTGACCTTCACCGTGTACCCGGCATGTTCTAGCACCTCGACCGCGGCCTTGCCGACCTCAGGTGAGAACGAGTCGGTGAACGTGTCGACGAAGAGCACGACGTCGCCATGGCGACCGGGCTCGCGTGGCTGCCGGTTGCCGAACCAGCGCCGGAACGTCTCGACCGAGAACACGGGCAGGTGCCGTCGCTTGTCGACGCCCGCGGCCCACGTGATAGGCAGGTGGAACACATGCGATTGCATGACGAGATTCGCGGCGCGAGTGAGCAGAGTCGCTCGCGCCACCAGTCGCGCCCAGCGAGGCAGCCAGCCGAGACTGTAGTGCGCTCGCGGACGCAGGCGGTGTCGATACTTCTGGTGCAGTGACTCGGCCTTGTACGTTGCCATGTCGACGCCGGTGGGGCAATCGGATGCGCAACCCTTGCACGACAGGCAGAGATCGAGCGCGTCGTGGAGTTCCTTCGACCGCCATCCCGCCGGTCCGAGCTTGCCCGACACCACGTCCTGCAACACACGGGCGCGCCCTCGGGTCGAGTCCTTCTCGTCGCGCGTCGCGAGGAAGGACGGGCACATGACTCCCGAGCCGTCGTCGACTCCGCTGGAGGCGCGACACTTGCCGACGCCGGTGCAGCGGTGCACGGCCATGGACAGGTCTCCCCTGTCCTCGGAGTAGTTGAACGCGAGGCTGGGCAGGTCGACCCGGCGCAGCGGTGGGGCCGCTGCGACCCGGATGTCCGCGTCGACGGCGGCAGGTCGCACGATCACACCGGGGTTCAGCAGGTCGGAGCGGTCGAAGACCGCCTTCGTCTGGGAGAACAGCGAGATCGCGGCAGGCGAGTACATTCTCGGCAGCAGCTCCCCGCGCGCTCGGCCGTCGCCGTGCTCCCCGGACATCGAGCCGCCGTGGAGGGCGACGAGGTCGGCCGCGTCGAGCAGGAACCGGCGGAACACGCCAGCGCCGCCATCCTGGTCGAAAGGAAAGTCAATGCGAATGTGCACGCAGCCGTCGCCGAAATGACCGTACGGGATGCCCGTCAGCCGGTAGTCCGTCAGGAGGCTCTCGAACTCGCGCAGGTAGGCACCGAGGCGCGCGGGCGGCACCGCGGCGTCCTCCCAGCCCGAGTGCGCCGGCTTGCCCTCGGGCGTGCGCCCGGCCAAACCGGCGCCGTCTTCGCGTATCCTCCATAGGGCGGCCGCCTGGCGCGGATCGGCGACCACCGTTGCGTCGAGAGCTCCGGCATCCGCCACCAGCCGCATCGCGGTCGCCGCAACCTCGCCGGGCTCCTCGCCGGTCAGCTCGACCATCAGCCAGCCCGAACCTGCGGGAAGCGGCGGTACGGCCGCCGGGCCGCGACGATCACGCACGACATCCACGATCCGGGCATCCAGTCCCTCGCAGGCGACCGGCCCGTGCTGGAGGATCGCGGGCACGGCGTCCGCGGCGTGCGCCATGGACTCGTAGCCGAGCACGACGAGCGCGCGGATCGGGGCATCGCGCACCAGACGCAGGCGCGCGGCGGTGGTCAGCGCGAGCGTTCCCTCCGTGCCGACGAGCGCTCGCGCGACGTTGAATTGCTTCTCGGGGAGCAGGTGCTCGAGCGAGTACCCGGAAACCTGTCGCCCGAACTGACCGAGCTCGGTGCGGATGACCGCGAGGTTGCCGTCGACGAGTGCCTTGAGATTCGTCAGCAGCGGCGATCCAACCGTCGGATCGTCGATATCGCCGAGCCGCAGGCGCTCTCCCGACCCCGCAATCACGCTCAGTCCGAGCACGTTGTCACTCGTGCGCCCGTAACCGAGCGCGCGCGACCCGCACGCGTTGTTGCCGATCATCCCGCCGATGGTGGCGCGGTTGTGCGTTGACGGATCGGGCCCGAACCGCCAGCCGAACGGTGCAACGGCCTTCTGCAGGCTGGCCTGGATCACGCCAGGCTCGACCAACGCGGTACCCTCCTCCGGGTCGATCTCGAGCACGCGATTGAGGTGCCGACTGACGTCGACGATGATGCCCGGACCGACCGCGTTTCCGGCTATGGATGTGCCCGTGCCCCGCATGGTGACGGGGACTTCCAGTTGCGTGGCGACCCGCAGTACCGCTTCGATCTCGTCGGCGTGCTGCGGAAGCACGACGACGCGCGGCTCGATGCGGTACAGCGATGCGTCAGAGGAATACAGCGAGCGTGCGAGCGCGGAGTCGTCAACGCTCAGAATGCCCGCCGCCCGTAGCTCGCCCGCGATATCGGTGGTGCGCGCCGCAACCCCCGCGATCGACTCGATTGTGCTCAACGGTGAACCTCCAAGAGGAAAGCGGATGAACGGGCAGGCCGTTACGCGGTGAGCACGACCTTCAGGCGGCCCGCGGTTGGGCGCGCGTAGATCTCGAACGCGTCCTGGGCGTCGGCGAAGGGAACGGTCGTCGTGACGTAGGCGGCCTGCGCGGCCGGATTCGCCTCGACGTACTCCTGTGCCTCGGCAAGGAATCGCTGGTATTCGCTCGTGACTCCCCCCGTGAGCGAGAGCCCCTTGCGGAAGAGCCGCTGGAACGGGATCGCGTAGTGGGTGTCATCCGGCACGCCGAAGCCGAAGATGTGCCCGTCCTGGGCGCACGCCTCGATCGCGTCACTCAGCGTGCTCGGCTGGTGGCCGACGGCTTCGATGACGATCTCGGGACGGTCGGCCTGCGCGAGCTCGCGTGCCCACCGGTCGCTCGAGCGCCAGACGGCTTCGTCGACGCCGAAGATGGAGGCGACATCCGAGCGGTCGACCCGATCGACGCCGGTGACGTGTGCGGCTCCGCGCCACTTCATGATGTGGCTGAATAGGATGCCGAGCGGACCCTGGCCGATGACGGCGACGCGCTTGCCGCGCGGGTCGGGCACGTTCGCGAGCGCGTTCATGACCGTTGCCGCCGGCTGGATCATCGTGACAACCGCCGAGGACATATCGGACTCGATGGGCCTGAGCATGTGTCCGGGATTTGCAACGTACTCCGAGAAGCCGTTCGAGTTGAGGGCCATGCCCACCACGCGCATGCCGGGCTTCAGATTGGGGTCTTGGGATGCGACGACCTCACCGCACAGTTCGTGAAGGGGGAAGCCGATGTGCGGGTCGACGGGGTTGACGCGTCCGAAGAATTTCGGGATGTCGCTTCCGCAGATGCCTGCGGCGAGGAGCTTGATGATCACCTCACCGGGAGCGAGGGCATCCTGGCTCGGTGCATCGATCTCGATCTTCTCGAGCTTTCCAGGGTCACTGACGCGATAAGCCCACATGTACCCATCCCTTTCGTAATGACAACGACTGAGTGGGCCACACGGATGCGCCCGCGTGGCCCGTGCCCGCTGCCTAGTCGAGTCCGACGATCTCGCGCGTCTGCTCGACTGTAGCGACCGGACGGCCCATCGCCTTCGCCATGCCGACCACGATGTCGACCAGCTCGGCGTTGGACTGCGCGGGCGTGCCGTCCGGGTGGAACGGGTAGTCCTCCCACCCGACCCTGATGTGCCCTCCGAGGGAGATCGCGTGCGGGATGAGCCTCCAGTGCATGGGATCCATGACACTGAGGTTCCAGTTCACCTGTTCGGGCAGGTGCTGAACCATGAACGTGAGCGCTTCGTGGGTGGCGGGGGTCCACGTGCCGCCCTTCCAGCCGAGGAACAGCGTCGCCCAGACCGGGTTCTTGAGCAGGCCGAGCTTGCGAATGAACTCGAGGTTCCAGTAGGCGCCGGTGTAGAAGCACTCCACCTCGGGCTTCACGCCGTGGTCGAGAGCGGCCTGCGAGAACTCGGCGAGCTCGTTGCGCGGGTGCAGCGCGTACATCTCGTTGGCGGGGTAGGCCGGGTCGGGCTGGAAGAACTCGTCATGGGGGTTGAACGCATACGACATCATGTCCGGGTCGTCGGCCATCATGCGGACCTTGTCCGGGATGCGTGCGGCGGCGACCCCGTACTGGATCACCGGGCTGGTGCCGACCGTCTCGATCTTCTTCTTCAAACGGGTCCAGCCATCGAAGTCGATTCGGGAGACCTGCTTGCCGTCGGCCTGGATGCCCTTCTCCAGGTAGCGCACGCCGTGAAGGTGCGTGATCGTGGCGCCTGCGAGGACGGCGTCGATGTACTGCTGGCCGACGGCCTCCGTGTCTTCAACAGGCGGCATCGCCTTGTTACCCGGGTAGGCCACGGTCGAATCGCCTGCAACCGTGATGATGAGTGGATCCATCGAGATCTGCCTCTCCTAATGCTGGGGTTCGCGATCTCCGATGACCGTGAAGGTGAAAATCATCCTACACAGAATTCGGGACATTGTCCCACCGAATGATATCCACCTGTATGCTTTCCCCGGAATGAGTGGAAAACCACAGGCGAGAACAAGGGAGTTGCCTCTTGCAGGTCATCGACACACACGCTCACGTTGCCCCGCGGCGATACAAGGAGGCCATCGCCAGCAACGGCGCATGGCACGGGCTCGACTACGTCGTCGGTGAGCTTCATCGCCCAGACGGGTTCAACAAGGAGCTGGAAGTCCGGCTCGCCGAAATGGACGAAGCAGGCATCGATCGCCAACTCGTCACCCCCTCCGTCGGCTTCTACCAGTACGACAAAGACGTCGACTTCGCGGTGACGGTCGCCCGCGAGTGCAACGAAGACATCGCCGAGATGGTCGACGACAACCCCGACCGCTTCTCCGGTCTCGCCACACTTCCCATGCAAGACGTGAACGAAGCGATCTCCGAGCTCACGCGTGCCGTGACCGAGTTGGGGCTCAAAGGCGCGATCATCAACGACCACGTCAACGGTCGCACGTATGACGAACCCGAGTTCCTTCCGTTCTTCAAGGCCGCCGAATCACTCGGTGCCGTACTCGAGTTCCACCAGGGTGGCGGCGGAGTCAGCGGCATCGGAACGGTCGTCGGCCCGCGCATCCACCGCTACAGCCTGCCGAACGGCATCGGCAACCTGGCCGACCGCACCATCACCTTCGCCGCGCTCGTGTTCGGCGGGGTCATGGACGCGTGCCCCGACCTCAAAGTGCTGCTCGCCCACGGTGGCGGGTACACCGCCTACGGAATCGGTCGGCTCGACAAGATCGCCGGCGCGTTCGAAGGCAGCTACCCCGATGGCCCGCTGACTGCCCCGTTCGTGCAGCCCGACGAGCAGTACAAGCTGACCCGAGCGCCGAGCACCTACCTCGGGCAGTTCAACTACGACTGCATCACCTACGACGGCGATGCCCTGCGGTTCCTGATCGATCGCGTCGGCGTCGACCGCGTCATGCTCGGAACGGACTACCCCGCTCCCATGCTCCTCATCGATTCCGTCAACTGGATCAACGGTCTGGCGCAGCTCACTGAAGACGAGAAACAAGCGATCCTTCGCGGCAACCCGTCCACCCTGCTCGGGCTGTAGGCCGCCCCGTGAAGCTGGCAACCCTGCGGACGCACGGATCGACGGTCGCCGTGCGCATCGAGAGCGACAAGGCGATCGAGCTCGACGGCTACTCCGATGTGGGCGCGCTGCTGGCCGCCCCCGACTGGAAGGCTCGCGCCGGCGCCACCGGTGGTCGAGAGCATCCGCTCGAGCAGATCCAGCCGTCTTCCTGGCACGTGCTCGTGCCGCGGCCGTCGAAGATCATCTGCGTGGGCCTCAACTACAAGGCCCACATCCTGGAGATGGGACGCGAACTGCCCGAATACCCGACACTGTTCGCGAAGTTCGCGGAAGCGCTGGTCGGCCCGCACGACCCCATCGTTCTGCCGAGCATCGCCCCCGGTGCCGTGGACTGGGAGGGCGAGTTGGCGGTGATCATCGGGAGCACGGCGAAAAACGTGTCAGAGGCGGACGCTTTCACGCACATCGGCGGTTACGCCGTACTCAACGACGTGACGGTGCGCGACTACCAGTACCGCACCGCCCAATGGCTTCAGGGCAAGACGTTCGAGTCGACGACGCCGCTGGGGCCGTGGATGGTCACACCCGACGAGTACATCCCGACGACCCGATTGCGCACGCTCATCAACGACGAAGTCGTACAAGACACCCTCACGAGCGACATGGTGTTCTCGCCCGAACATCTCATCTCCTACATCTCACACATCATCACGCTGAACCCCGGGGACGTGATCGCGTCGGGAACGCCCGCCGGGGTAGGACACGCGCGCACCCCCGCGCGTTACCTCTCCGAAGGTGACGTGCTCACGACGACGATCGAAGGGCTGGGCACGCTGAGCAATCCGGTGGTGCGTGCGTAACCCGCCAGTGAAGCGGCGTGCGACGATTGACGGATGCTCGACCCCACCTGGGCGCTGACCCGCCCGCTCCTCTGGGTCGCCCTCGCCGCGATGCTCGTGCTGCTGATCGTGCGGTCGGTGCGCAAAGACCGCCGCGAATACCAGCGGTTCAAGCGGTATCGCACCACGCGCAAACGCCAAGAGATGTTCCGCAAGTGGCTCCTCGAGTCCTTCCTGACCTTCGCCGGGCTGACGGTCGCCGTGCTGCTCCTCGCCGGACAATCCGTCGGGCCGTTGCTGCAGGAACTCACCACGTGGCCGGTGCTGCGGGACATCCGGGGCGCTATCGCCCACGACGCCGAATTGGTCATGGGAGTGACGGTGGGCATCGTCATCGGCGCGATCACATTGACGCTCATCGGAGTGGCCGCGGCGCGCAAAGAGCAAGACCTGCCGACGATCGGGGACATCCGCTCGATGCTGCCGCGCAACCGGCAAGAACTTCTTCTCGGCGGGTTGCTCTCCATCAACGCGGGCGTCTTCGAAGAGCTGCTCTTCCGGCTCGCGCTGCCGGCGCTCGTCTTCGGTGCGACCGGCAGTGCTGTCGCAGCGGTGCTCGCGAGTGTGCTGCTGTTCGGCGCGCTTCACGCCTACCAGGGTCCTGCCGGCATCATCGGCACCACAATCGTCGGCGCGCTCATGATGGGCCTCTACATCGTCACCGGCACGATCGTCGCGCCGATCATCCTGCACGCCCTCTTCGACCTGCGGTCGCTCGTGCTGCTGCCGATCGCGGTGTTCGGCGCACACAGGGTCGACGGCACGAAGCATCCCATCGCCGTGCCCTTCAAGCGGGTCGAGCCGCCCGCGCCTGCCGAGCAGCCCTAGATCTGCGACTCGAACATCGTGAAGAACTCGCCTTCGAGCGCGATGAGCTCGTCGTGGGTACCACGCTCCACAATCTGACCGTCCTTGAGCATGTAGATGATGTCGGCGCGCTCGATCGTCGTCAGCCGGTGGCTGATGATGATGAGCGTCTGGCTCTTGTCGGCGAACAAGTGGTTGAAGATGCGGGATTCGGCGAGCGCGTCGATCGCTGAGGTCGGCTCGTCGAGGATGATGATGGGTGCTTCGCGGTAGAAGTTGCGAGCGAGAGCCATGCGCTGCCACTGGCCGCCGGACAGATCGACTCCGTTCGTGCCATCGGGATGCGCCATCCATGGAGACACGAAGCTGTCCGCTCCCTTCGGGAGCTTCTCGATGAAGCCTCGCGCCTCCGCTTTCGCGAGCGCCGCATCGAACCCCTCCTCGTCGAAAGGCTTATTCACCTGCCCGAAGTAGACGTTGTCTCTCGCCGTCGCAAATGAGTAACTCAAGTAGTCCTGCTGCAGAACCGCCAGTTGCTTGTGCCATGAGTCGAGCGAGAACTCGCTGAGCGGGATGCCGTCGAGAGTGATCGACCCCTTGGTCGGCGCGTAGAGTCCGCTGATCAGTTTGATGAGCGTGGACTTGCCTGCGCCGTTCTCCCCCACAATCGCCACTCGCTGCCCCCGGTCGATCGTGAGCGAAACATCCTTCAAAACGTCCGTATCCGAACTCGGATACCGGAAGCTCACGTTGTCGACCCGGATCTGTTCGGGCGGACCGTTGAGCACGCGGTCCCCACCCTGGCGCACGTCGAGGCCCATGAACTCCTGGTAGTCGAAGAGGTTCGCGAGCTGTTCGTCGAGGGAGCTCACCTCCGTCACGAAGCTGTTCATGGCGCTCAGTGCCCGCGCGACGATCTGCTGCACGTACAGGAACTGGCCGATCGGCTGCAGGTGCTCGATGATCTGGAAGGTCACCCACAGCAGAGAACCGACCTGTGCGGCCAGCTCCAGGGCATCGGCAGCGAGCCTCTTGAGAATGAACTTGCGCTCGAAGATGATGCGCTCGCGCTCGTCAGCGTCACGCAGGCTCTGTCGCAGGTTGAGGAGGTAGCGCACCATTCCGTAGAGGCGCAGCTCGGCGATGTGCTCGGGCTGGAACAGCTGGCGCTCGATCGTGCCCTTAGCGCGCCTCACATCGACCGTGCTGTTCCAATGCTTCACCTGAGCGCGGCTGAGCGAGAACTGCAGGTAGACCCCGGGGATGATCGCGATGACGAGGATGACGGCGAGCCACCAGCCCACGAGAAGGAGCGCTATGACACTCGCGACGAGCGTGATCACCTGGGAGAGCATTCGGGTCAAGGTGCCGAACGCTTGCGAATAGAACAGGGAGAAGCGCTGTGCGCGGTCGTAGGTATCGATCGTGTCTTTGTCGTCGTAGCGCCAGAATTCGAGCGAGAGGAAGCGCTCGTACATGATGTCGCTCACCTTCGCCTCGAGCGCGTAGCGCATGAGGCGCTGCACGTACTGCTCGAGGCTGCGCCATCCCGTCAGCAGAAGGCCCAGCGCTGCGGTGACGATGACGAACGTGATCGCGCGGCCACCTGCGGTCGGGTCGCCGGCGAAGGCCTCGCCGAGCGCCGTAGTGGTGAGGGCCGCGAAGTAGGTGGTGACGATCGGCAGCACGGCCGTGATGAAGGCGCCCGCAATCTGCAGGATGATCGTGCCCGGTGTGGTCTCCCATGTCAGCTGGGCGATCTCCTTCGCCGCTCGGAGGTACTGCTTCGGACCGAGGTTCGCCTGCTGAATGCGGCGATTGCGTGGAGGCATGAGTCCGTTCTACACCCGGCCGACGTCGGCGATCACGTCGTCGACCACACGCGTCGCTGGAGCCTCGATCGGGCTGCTCTCCTTGCCCGCCGCGATCGTGATGAGCGCCTTCCACAGGGCCCAGCCCCGACCGCGCGCCCACATCGCCTCGTCGCCGGGAAAGAGCTCTCGAAACACCTGCCGGCTCTCGCCGGACAGGAACGTCCACGCGATCGCGAGATCGCACGCCGGGTCACCGATGGCGGAGCAGCCGAAATCGATCACGGCAGCGAGGCGCCCGTCGCGCACGAGAAGATTGGCGGGGGCGATGTCGCCGTGCACCCAGCGTGGCCGCCCGCTCCAGCGTGCCGATAGTGCAGCGTTCCACGCGGCGAGCGCAGCCTGCGCATCGATACGGTCGGCCAGAAGGGCGATGGAGTCCCGGGTCTCGCGATCGTAGACCCGGAGGTCGCCGCCGCGGAAGAAACTCTGAGCGCCGGCCGGCGGACCTCCTGTGGCGTCGATAGCCTGCAGCGCCGTCAGGAACGCGGCGAGCTCGGCCGCGAAAGCGGAAGGCTCGCCAATTCGGTCGCGACTCGCGACGGAACCCTCGATCCAGCGGTAGACCGACCACGGCCAGGCAAACAGCTCCGACGGCCAGCCCATCGCCACCGGCTTCGCGACCGGCAACGGCAGTTCGGGCGCGAGCACCGGCAACCATCGCTGCTCCTTCTCCACCTGCGCCACGTAACCTTCGGCGCTCGGCAGGCGCACCGACAGTTCGCTGCCCAGGCGGTAAGTGCGATTGTCGTTGCCCTGCACGTCGGGCTCGCTGATCGCCAGATGCGCCCACTGCGGGAACTGCTGCGCCACGAGCCGCGACGCTAGCGCGGCGTCGATGATCATCTACTCGACCGGGGCAGTGACCTCAGCCCCGAAGATGGCGACGAGCAGCTCGCTCGTCCAGGCGATGAGCTGCGAGTCACTGGGTTCAGGGGGCAGCGGCACGATCACGGCGGCGCCCTGCGCGAGGTAGCGCGCACCCGGGTACATCCGCTGCAGCCGCACCTGGATGGAGTCGGCGAGGTCGGCTGGGGCAACACGAAGCTTGTCGCCCATCACCACCACTTCGCTCAAGCCCGCCTTCTGCGCCATGCGACGCAAGCGGGAGACGGCAATGAGGTTCTGCACCTGTTCGGGCGGATCGCCGTAGCGGTCGGTGAGTTCTTCGAGCACCTGGTCGATGCTCTCGACGGATGACGCGGGCGCCGACGCCGTCGAGAGCTTCTGGTACGCCTCGAGCCGCAATCGCTCCGACTCGACGTACTCCTCGGGAATGTGGGCATCCACGGGCAGCTCCAGGCGGAGCTCGGTCTGGCCCTCCGCGACATCGCCGCGGAATGTGGACACGGCCTCGCCGATCATGCGCAAGTAGAGGTCGAAGCCGACACCCGCGATGTGTCCGGACTGCTCTCCGCCGAGCAGGTTGCCCGCGCCGCGGATCTCGAGGTCCTTGAGCGCGATCTGCATGCCCGCGCCGAGTTCGTTGTTGGCGGCGATCGTGGAGAGCCGCTCGTGGGCGGTCTCGCTGAGCGGCTTGAGCTCGTCGTAGAGGAAGTAGGCGTACGCGCGCTCGCGTCCGCGACCGACTCGACCGCGCAGCTGGTGCAGCTGCGACAGTCCGTACTTGTCGGCCCGGTCGATGATGAGGGTGTTCGCGTTGGCGATGTCGAGACCGGTCTCGATGATCGTGGTCGAGACGAGCACGTCGAACTTGCGCTCCCAGAAGTCGACCATCACCTGCTCGAGCACCGACTCGGGCAACTGCCCGTGGGCCACGGCGACGCGAGCCTCGGGCACGAGTTCGGCCAGTTGCGCTGCGACGCGATTGATCGACGAGACCCGGTTGTGCACGTAGAAGATCTGACCCTCGCGCAACAGCTCGCGACGGATCGCGGCGGCCACTTGTCGCTCGGAGTGCGGACCGACGAAAGTCAGGATGGGGTGGCGGTCCTCGGGGGGCGTCGCCAGCGTCGACATCTCCCGGATGCCCGTGACCGCCATCTCGAGGGTGCGGGGGATGGGAGTCGCCGTCATCGCGAGGATGTCGACGTTGGTCTTGAGCTTCTTGAGCGCATCCTTGTGCTCGACGCCGAAGCGCTGCTCTTCGTCGATGATGACCAGCCCGAGGTCTTTGAACGAGATGCCCTGGCTGAGGAGACGGTGGGTGCCGATGACGACATCCACGGTGCCGTCGGCCAGCCCGGCGATCGTCTCCTTCGCCTCTTTGTCGGTCTGGAACCGGCTGAGGGCGCGCAAATGCACGGGGAAGCCAGCAAAACGCTCGGCGAATGTCTCCATGTGCTGCTTCACGAGGAGGGTCGTCGGCACGATCATGGCGACCTGTTTGCTGTCTTGAACCGCCTTGAACGCGGCCCGCACGGCGACCTCGGTCTTGCCATAGCCGACGTCACCGCTCAGCAGCCGGTCCATCGGGATGGGCCGCTCCATGTCGGCCTTCACCTCATCGATCGTCGTCAACTGGTCGGGCGTCTCGGCGAACGCGAACGCCTCCTCGAGCTCGCGCTGCCACGGGGTGTCCGGGCCGAAAGCATGGCCGCGCGACGCCATGCGCGCCGAGTACAGCTTCACGAGCTCAACGGCGATGTCGCGCACGGCCTTGCGCGCACGACCCTTCGCCGCCGACCAATCACTGCCGCCCATCTTGCTGAGCGCGGGCGCCTCCCCGCCCACGTAGCGCGTGAGCAAGTCGAGCTGATCGGTCGGCACATACAGCTTGTCGCCCGGATATCCGCGCTTGTTGGGCGCGTACTCGATCACGAGAAACTCGCGCTGCGTCTTGATCGCGTTGCGGCCGCCCGTCGAGACCTCGCGCTGCACGAGCTCGAGGAACTTGCCGATTCCATGAGTGTTGTGCACCACGAAGTCGCCGCTCTTGAGCTGCAACGGATCGACGACGTTCTTGCGCTTGCTCGCGAGTCGCTTGACCTGGCGCGAGTCGTACCCGGCGGCGCGACCGAAGAACTCGCTCTCGCTCAGCAGTGCGAGTTTCGCATCGCCGAGTTCGAATCCGAAGTCAATGGATGCCCGCAGCAGGTACGCGACGCCGGCCTCGGCATCCGTCGGGAACTCTTCGACCACGCGACCGGACAACTCGTGCTCGGCGAGCACGTCGGCTGCGCGCTCGACGAGGCCGGCACCCGGGGCGACGACAGCGAGAGTCCAGCCGTCGCGCAGCAGGTCGCCTACGTGCCCGAGGGCGCCGTCGGGCTGGCCCGCGAAACTCGGCACCGGGGTGGCGTCGATGCGGACATAGTCGGTTTCGTCGTCGCTGCTCAATCCACTATCGAAGGGGCTGAAGGTCCACCACGGGCGCGCACCCGCCGAGTCGCGCAGCGAGTTGAGGGTGATGAAGTCGCCAGCGTCAAGATCGATGGGCGCTTCTGCGCCGGCCGTCGCCGCGTTCCACGCCGCGCTGAGGAACTCGCGGTTGGTCTCGGCGAGGCTCACGGCGCGCGTTGCGACCCGCTCGGGCGAGAGCACGGCGATCGCGGCATCCGGGGGCAGGTAATGGGTCAGCGGAACCAGCCGGTCGACGAGCGCGGGGGCGAGCGACTCCATGCCGTCGACCGGGATGCCCTCGCCGATCTTCGCGAGCATCGTCGACAGGCTCGGGAACTCGTGCTGCATCTCCCGTGCGCGCTGGCGCACTGCGTCGCTCAGCAGCACTTCGCGGCTCGGCGGCAACTCGGCGCGAGTGATGACGGTGGGCAGCGAGCGCTGGTCGGCGACCGAGAACTCGCGCAGCTGCTCGAGCTCGTCGCCGAAGAACTCCAGCCGCAGCGGATGCTCGTCGGTCGGCGCGAACACGTCGAGGATGCCGCCGCGCACCGCGAACTCGCCGCGCCGGGTGACCATGTCGACTCGGGTGTACGCGAGATCGACGAGCCGGCGGGTGAGCGCCGAGAGGTCGTAGCCGCGGCCGCCCTGCTCGAGGTCGACGGGTTCGATCGAGGTGAGGTTGTCGGCGAGCGGCTGCAACGCTGCACGCACCGATGCCACGAGCACGAATTGCCCCGCCGGGTTCTGCTGCCATGCCCGGATGCGGCGTAGCGCGGCGATGCGCTTGCCCACCGTTTCGGCGCTCGGGCTCAACCGCTCGTGCGGAAGCGTCTCCCAAGCGGGGAACTCGACGACCGTCGCAGCCGGCAGGTAACACTCGAGCGAGTGGCGCAGCGCCTCGGACTCTCGGCTCGTCGCGGTGATCGCGAGCAGCGCACGCGGGCCGCCGGTTCGGGTCAGCAGCCCCGCGATGACGGGCGCGCGCAAGCCGTCGACGAGCGAGAAGTCGGCGCTGCGGCCGGCGGACGAGAGTGCGTTCTCGAAGCTCCGGGCGCGCGAAAGGGCCGCGATTAATCCTTCGAGTATCACCGGTCGAGTCTATGCGGGCGCACCGACGAAGGGCGACGCCGGCAGGCGGGGGCGCGGCGATCTGTCGTGCGCGCTGCTGTTCGTACGCCCGCGAGCGCGCCAAACCTCAGCGCGGCCGACTGCGCTCAGCGCGGGCTGTGGAACTTCAGCTGCGCGACCGTGAGGCCCTCAGCGGCGATGAGCTCGGTTGCATCCGCCGCGTCTTCGAGCACGTTGGGCAGCACTTCGCGTTCTGCCGCCGAGAAGTCCTTCAGCACGTAGTCGGCCGCGGGCTGCCTGCCGGGCGGGCGTCCGATGCCGATGCGCACGCGCGTGAAGTCGCCCGTGCCGATCGCGGACATGATGTCGCGGATGCCGTTGTGCCCGCCGTGCCCTCCGCCGTGTTTGAGGCGCACGGAATCGAACGGGATGTCGAGCTCGTCGTGCAGCACGATGAGACGCGACGAGTCGATCTTGTAGAAGCGCAGCAGCGCCGCGACCGGAGGGCCAGACACGTTCATGAACGTGTTGGGCTTCGCAAGCACGAGCTTGGGCCCCGCCGCGAAGCTGCGCCCCTCGGCGACCGCCGCGTTGGCCTTGTGATTCTTGAAGGTCACCGACGAGCGGTCGGCGAGCTGGGCGAGCGCCATCTGCCCGACGTTGTGGCGATTGCCGGCGTAGCCGGGCCCGGGGTTACCGAGCCCGACTACGAGCCAGCTCTCGTCCACGTCGTCGACCGTGGGGCGCTTGCGGAAGAGTCCGATTACTCGGTCTCCTCGGCAGCGGCCTCAGCAGCCTCATCGGATGCGGCTTCGCCTTCGGCGGCCTCTTCGGCAGCCTCCGCCTCAGCGGCCTCGCCGAGGTCGACGGCCTGCGGCGTGGTGATACCGACGACGAGCAACTCGGGGTCGGACAGCAGGGTCGCGCCGGCGGGAAGCTCGACATCCTTCGCGAGGATGTGCTTGCCCTCCTCGAGGCCTTCGATGCTCACGATGAAGCGCTCGGGGATGTGCGTCGCCTCGACCTCGACCGAGAGGGTGTTGGCGTCGAGGTTCGCGATCGTGCCGGCGAACGACTCGCCCTCGAGGTGCACGGGCACGTCGACGGTGACCTTCTCGCCCTTGCGCACGACGACGAGGTCGATGTGCTCGATGATCTGACGCACCGGATCTTTCTGCACGTCTTTGACGAGGGCGAGCTGCGTCTTGCCCTGGATGTCGAGCTCGAGCACCTGGTTCGACTTGCGCAGGATCAGCGACACCTCGTGACCCGGGAGGGTGACGTGCTGCGGGTCGGTGCCGTGACCGTAGATGACTGCGGGGATCTTGCCTGCGCTACGGATCTTGCGAGCCGCGCCCTTGCCGAAACTGTCACGGATTTCCGTGACGAGGTGGTTGCTGGTGGCCTCAGCCATGATGATTCTCCTGATGGGCAGCGCCCTGGTCGGTGTTGATACAACTCGAACGCACGGGGTCTTACCCACCGCGTCGATAACGGAACCGAGAACGGTTTCCCTCGCCGAAGTTCAGTGCATGAGTTTACACGAGATGCGGCAGTTCGACATTCCACGGCAGCGGGCCCGTCTGCGGCGCATGCACCTGCTCGCGCGCACGAGCCGATCCACCCGTTCACGAGTCTAGGCGGGCTGGCCGGCAAGAGCTTCGCGGCCCCAGTAGGCCAGCTCCGCGGCGGCTCCGGCATCGCCGGGACCGTCGGCAACCACGACGGCATATCGAAACCGCACCACCTGGTCGGCCTCGACATGCAGTTCGTCGCTGAAGAACGGTGCGGGGCAGAGACCGGGGTATTGTGCGCTGCGCGCGAACCATTGCGGGGGATGCCGCGGATTCTCAGGGTGATCCACCATCACGATCGTCGACTGTGCGTCGAACTCGTCGTGTTTGCCCGAAAAGCCCATCCACACTTCGCGGGCACCACGCGCCTCGTCACCACCGCTACCTGCCGGGGTCAGGATCGTGCCACCGGTGAAGGACCTGGGCCCCCGCCAGAACAAGCCGCCATAACCGGCGTTCTCCCGACCGGCGGTTGTGGGCGAACCCAACGCGAGGGTGCGGCCCGAGACATTCTTCATGCTCGTCTCGAAGACCAGAACCCAGGCCCGCCCGTCTCCAACTATTCGCGCTGACAACTGACGGCGCTCGTGGAAGAACCTTCCGCCTGCCTCGCCGGTCCAGCACAGGGTGTGCCCGATCTCGACGCCAGTGGCAGACACGTCCAGCGAGAAGAAGCCTTCGTGTTCTACCCGACCGTTGTTGGCAAGTTGCACGTAACCCTGCCCGTGCACGTAGGTCGGCCCTCCCCAGAAGTTCTCGCCACTCACATGAGGCAGGGACCAGGAGATGCCCTTGTGCCACACATGGTCATGCGGGCGGAATGCCGTCACTACGCGTCCGCCGAGCGTTCGCAGCGGATGGATGTAGGGACGAGGCGATTCGAGCGCCACATCGTCGGGAAGGAATACATAGGTGAACAGGGGCGAATCACCGGCGGTGACACTCAGGCTCCGCTCGCCCCCGGTGTCGAGGCTGAAAGACTGTGCATTCATTGCTGTTCCCGTCCGCCTGCAGTGGCCCGAAGCAGGAGTAGCGACGCAGGTAAGAACACTGCGCCGCTACTCGACTGGTGGTCGTGGGTGGTCTCAGACCGGAGTTTTCTCCGAAGACACGTGCACGACGTAGTAGCAGGTGTCGCCGTCTCCCCACGGAATCTGGGTGTGCGGCGCCTCCTCCGCCATGTAGTAGAACGAGCCCGGGCCGGAGCGGTGCTGCAGGCCCTGCACGTCGAAGTCGAATCCGCCCTCGAGGATGAAGAACAGAACGACCCAGTGGTGGGTGTTGTGGTACGAGATGCCGCTTCCGGGGTCGATCGTGGTCGCGTGCGTGTAAATGCGCGGGGACGTTGCCGTCTTCTGCGGAGTAACGAACTTTCGGCGCTCGCGGTACCAGGCCACCGGCAGCTTGTCGCTCAGGGGCTGGGCCTCAGCCGGCACGTCGTCCCACTGCGAGACGAACGAACCCAGGGCCTCGTCGGCCGGGGTCTGCAGCTCGGGGTCGAACGTGGCCGCCGTGTAAAAGGTCGTCACGTAGATCTCCGCCGGAGTGGATCCGACGTTCTTGATGCTATTGACGTCGTTGGCTCCAAAGAAGATGTACGCCTTTGCGGTTGCCGGCTTGACGTCACCATTGATCGAGACTTCGAGCTCGCCGGACTTGACGATGATGATGTGTTCCGGGCCGGGGTGCGGAGCCGCCCACGACTTGCCGGGATTCAGCGACCTGAGGTGAACATCGACCTTGTCCATCGTCGGCGTCGGCGAATTGAAAATACTGCTGTAGGTGCCAGTTGTGGTCTCTTCCGGCGTGAGTTCATCCAACTCAACAAATACGTTCACAAAGCTCCAATTTTGGGATCTGGACAAGCACTATGGCACCATTATGCAATCGGTTGCCAGTAGTTGTCAATGCGAGGCGGCCCGGCGGTGCGTGTCCTCGACCGGGTATGACCTCGACTCGATCCGTCGTCCCTCTTCGGCCGACAGATAACTTTCGTAGACCACCTGAACGACATCGCGGGCCAGCTGCATCCCCGAAACGGGCTGCCTGCCGACCGCGATGCACTCGGCGAAGTCCTGCATCTCCTGGGGGTAGCCACGAACCCAGTCCTCATCGGGCGAGGCGGAGATCCAACCAGTGCGAGACTCGACCTTCTCATGCAGGTATGCGTTCCCGAACGCGTCGGCATCAGGAGTGAAGACCTCCAGCCCGTCGTTCGGTGTCATGTTCGCGTGGAACACGGCGTTCGTCGTGTACACCTCAAAGGAGTTGCGAACGCCGCCAAGCATCGCGAATGAAGCGGTGATGGTGGCCACGGAACCGTCGGTGAATGTCAGTACGGTGTTCGCCCAGGTTTCGACGTCCTCCCAGTCCGAGACGATCCAGTTGTGCGAACTCGACCGCTTGACTGCCTCAGACGCATAGAGCGACGCCGTTTGCGCGGTCACGGTAGCCACTCTGCCAGCCGGGATGCCCTGGAGTTTCGCTTCGACGGACTTGAGGTGAAGGGCCACGCCGATCGGGTGCGACCCGAGCATGAGGAGAGAACCGCCCCCGGCGCTCTCCCGCCTTCGAGAGCGCAGCGCGTGTGAGCCGCTGTGACTCTCCTCGGCCCGGATGTCGAGGATCGCTCCCCCGGAGAGTTCAAGGAGTTGTGTGGTCTTTGACGTCGAGGGCGCGTAGATCCAGTTCTCGGCATAGAGGAACAGCACCCCGTTCTTGACGATGGCCGCCGAGACGTCCTCCACGGATTGCATGGCGCGCTCGTACTCGTCGCGAGCCCTCGCCGGTCCAGTCATGGTCGACGTGCCGAACGCGCCCGTGAGCGGCTTCTCGCAAATGACATGCTTGCCGGCGTTTGCAGCCTCGATCGCGATCGGCGCGTGGAGAGCGTTCGGCACGCAGATCGACACCACGTCGATCGACGGATCGGAGAGAAGCTCGCGATAGTCCCGGTAAACGGTCGGAATCTTGTGGTGCTTCGCAAAGGCCGATGCGCTCTCAGGACGAGTTGACGCAACACCGGCCAGCCTGGTCTGCACGCCACGCACCTTTGCGAGACCCTCCGCGTGCAGACCTGCAGCAAATCCTGCACCGATGAACCCCACGGAGACTGTGCGCATGCGATTTCCTTTCAGCGCAGCCGCGCCTCGTTATCACTCTCGACCCAGAGTAGCCAGTCGGCAACGTTCTGGCAATGGTTTGCCAATTGCTGCCTTCACCGCAACTGCGGTCGGCGATCCTCAATAGAACTCGACTATGTCAACCCGATTCACCAGCTTCACCCCGTCCAGAAATCGGGTGGCGTTGCGCGCGAACAGCTCCGCGATCATCCTGTCCTCGGCCGCGCTCAACGCCGCGGTATGCGGACTGATGAGTACCGACGGCATGTCCCACAACGGACTGTCCGCCGCCAGGGGCTCTCGTGCGAAGACATCGAGCACAGCCGCACCGACCCGGCCGTCCACCAGCGCTGAGACGAGCGCGGGCTCGTCGACCACGCTCCCCCGGCCCACGTTCACGACCGTCGCTCCTGGCTTGATGGCGGCGAGGAAGTCGGCTCCCACCATGCCTGTTGTTGCGAGTGTGCCCGGCAGCGTCGCGACCACCGCGTCGATGTCGGGAGCAACCAGCACGATCTCGTCCGGATGGATCACCCGGGCAACACCCGGCACGGCCACGTCCCGTCTGCTCGTGCCGATTACCGTGGCGCCCAGAGCGGCGAGCTTGGCCGCGACCTGGCGCCCGATTCCGCCCAGACCGAGCACGAGAATGGTCTGCTCGCTCACCTGCGCCATCGTCCAACGGCCAGTCCACTCGTGGGCGCGCTGCTGGTCGAGCAGCCGCGGCAGCGACTTCGCTCCGGCGAGCACGCCGAATACCGCGAACTCCGCAAGCGGTGCGCCATGCACGCCCGCCGACGTCGTGAACGCGACGCGCTCGAGCTGCTCGCGGCTCAGCCCGGCAGCGGCCACCTGGCCGCCGGCCCCCGCAGCCATGCCCTGCACCCAGCGCAGACCCGTGTTTGCTTCGACCGTGCGCTTGAGCGCGGGCGGGCTGACATCCGGGATGCCGTACAAGACTTGCGCCGAATCCACCAGAGATTCGAACCGAGCCTGCTGCTCAGCAGTGCGGCGAAACGATGGATCACCCGAGAAGTCGCCGGGGTGACGCATCGGCGGCAACAGCTCCTGCTCGCGAATGAGCTCGACGCGGGGCTCCATGCGCTCGACGAGTTCGCAGTTCTCCTCGCTCAGTGGCGTGGCCACAACGACACGCAATCGTGACTGAATCAAAGCCGTCGCCGACTATCCCGGTAGAGGAATGCCATAGCGGGTTGCCTCCAACTCGAGCGCCCTGATCAGGCCATCGGACATGTCGATCACGCCACCGAGCTTGTGCTCGAACGCCAGCTCGGGCTCCCCCGGCACCAATGCGTCGATTCCAGACGGGCCGGGGCCGCTGCGATGCACTTCGTCGACCAGGTGGTTCACGCGCTCGGCATAGGCACCGGATGAGGCTGGCGAGCCCGTGGCGTTGATCGCGATGAATGCGAACCCGAGCCTCTGCGGCTGTGTCGGATCGCCAAACAGCGCACTGACATCGGGACTCGTCTGTGCACCCGCGACCGCGACGAGGGCGTCGATCATGAACGCCAGCCCGAACCCCTTTGCCCCACCCGCTGGCAAGAGCGCGCCCTCGAGCCCCTTGGTCGCAGACGTGGTTGGTGCGCCTTCCGAGTCAACGGCCCATCCGAGCGGGATCTCCATGTCGTCCTGGGCCGCGACGAGCAGCTTGCCCAGACTGACCTGGGTCGTCGCCATGTCCAGCTGCGGGCGAGTCTCGTTCGCGACGGGCAAGGCGATCGAGAGGGGGTTGGTGCCCAGTACCCTCCTTCCGCCGAACGGTGCGCACATGCTGCGGTCTGTGTTGCACACGACGATCGCGTACATCCCCTCGTCCGCCATGAGGTTCGCGTAATGGCCGGCAGCGCCGAAATGATTGGCGTTCGTGACAATGGTGCAACCGATCCCGTAGGTTCGCGCACGCTCGACCGTGACGGATGCCGCGTCGAGTGCGGTTATCGCGCCGATCGCACTCCCACCGTCGAGCATGAGCAGAGCGCCCTGGTCGGAGATGATCGTGATCTTTCCATCTGCGGCGATTCCACCCGCGGAGATCCTGCTCAGGTAGATGGGGATTCGGATCAACCCATGGCTCTTGACGCCCCGGGACTCCGCGAAGAGCAGGTTGTCTGCGGTTGCGGCGGCGGCGCGTTCCGGCAGACCGCCGGCCACGAAGACGTCCCTGGCCCAACCACGCATTGATTCAGCATCGACTTTCACGCGGACTTCCCATCCCGACCGAGAGCGGCGAGCGCGTTCTTGTGCCCTCTGAATGTGGCCGCGGATCACCGAATGGCAACATCCTGCAACCGATTTCCACTATTGTCAACTTGCGGAATGCGGGCGGTTCGTCCCGAAGGTCCGATGCGAAAGGACGTCATGAACGGGTCAGAAACCCCTGACATCGTGGGCATCGAAGTGATCCCGGTCGCGGGTCGTGACAGCATGCTCTTGAATTTGAGCGGAGCGCACGGCCCCTACTTCACGCGCAACATCGTGCGCCTGACGGACAGCGCAGGCAACACGGGTGTCGGCGAGGTGCCCGGCGGCGAGGCGATCCGCCAGACGCTCGAAGAGGCGCGCTCCATCGTCGTCGGTACGTCGCTCGGTCGCTACCAGAACACCCTCCGTGCGGTTCGGGATAGGTTCTCCGCCCGAGATTCTGCCGGGCGCGGAGGCCAGACCTTCGACCTCAGAACCGCCATTCATGCCGTCACCGCTCTCGAAGCGGCCTCGCTCGACCTGCTCGGCAAACACCTCGGTGTTCCGCTTTCCGCCCTTCTGCTCGATGGACAACAGCGGGAGAGCGTCGAGGTCCTGGGGTACCTCTTCTTCGTCGGCGACAAGGACAAGACGGGACTGCCGTATCTGACCGAGGACTCGTCAACCGACGACTGGTCGCGGATCCGTCGCGAAAAGGCCCTGACGCCCGACGAGATAGGGAGGCAGGCCGAGGCCGCCTACAACCGCTACGGATTCCGTGACTTCAAGCTGAAGGGCGGAGTGCTGCGGGGTTGGGATGAGGTGGCGGCGATCAAGGCCGTTGCCGAACGGTTTCCGCATGCGCGCCTCACTCTCGACCCGAACGGCGCCTGGCCGTTGGCAGAGGCGATCGAGTTCGCAAAGTCGCTCGACGGGGTATTGGCCTACGCCGAGGACCCCGTGGGTGCCGAGAACGGGTTCTCCGGCCGGGAAGTGATGGCCGAGTTCAAGCGGGCGACCAATCTGCCGACGGCGACGAACATGATCGCCACCGACTGGCGAGAGCTCGGTCACGCGATTCAATCCAACGCCGTGGACATCCCGCTCGCGGACCCTCACTTCTGGACGATGCAGGGTTCGGCGAGGGTCGCCCAGCTGTGCGCCGCGTGGGGTTTACGGTGGGGATCCCACTCGAACAACCACTTCGACATCTCGCTGGCCATGTTCACTCACGTGGCCGCGGCCGCTCCCGGCGATATTGTCGCGATCGACACCCATTGGATCTGGCAAGACGGCCAGCGTTTGACGACCGAGCCACTGCAGATCGTCGGCGGACGCATTGCGGTGCCCACTGCCCCGGGCCTCGGCGTCACGATCGATGAGGACGAGTTGAGCTCAGCCCGCGAGCTCTATCTGAGGGAAGGTCTCGGCGCCCGCGACGATGCGGCCGCCATGCAGCACCTCATCGCGGGGTGGACGTTCGACAGTAAGCGTCCGGCGTTGGACCGCGACTAGAGCGAAGCCTCGGGGCTAATCGAGAGCCCGAATCGCGGATGCTGCGGACTCGACGATCGCGTCGGGGGTGCCCGCGACATCCACCGCCACGCCCGCCTCGTCATCGGCGAGCGGCTCGAGCGTGTCAAGCTGGGAGTCGAGCAGAGCGGCGGGCATGAAGTGGTCTTCGCGTTTCGACAGGCGTGAAGACAACAGCTCACGGGAGCCGTGGAGGTATACGAACGAGGTCTCCGGTGCCTCAGCGCGGATGGCGTCACGGTAACTTCGTTTCAGCGCGGAGCAGGCCACAACGAGGCCGGTTCCGGTCGCGGCGGCGAGCTTGCTTCCCACAGCGCGAAGCCACGGCCACCGATCCTCGTCGGTGAGCGGTTTGCCCGCCGCCATCTTGTCCACATTGGTGATGGGGTGAAGCGAGTCCGCATCCACGAACGGGACGCCGAGCTCGACTGCCAGCCGGGCCCCGACCGTGCTCTTGCCTGAGCCGGAGACACCCATCACCACGACGAGAGGAGCATCAGCTACCAATCGTGAACCGTCCCGTCAGCGAGTCGGTTATACGGGAGGTAGGCCTGCTCATACGGATACTTTCCCGCTTCGTCCGTGCTGAGTTCCACACCGATTCCCGGCTTCTCGCCCGGGTGGAGCATCCCGTCCTTCCAGGTGTAGGACTGCTCGAACACCTGATCGGTTCGTGACCCGTGCTTCATGTACTCCTGGATTCCGAAGTTGTGAATGGCCAGCCCCAGGTGCATGGCCGCCGCCATGCCCACCGGGGAGATATCCGTCGGCCCGTGCATTCCAGACTTTATCTGGTACTGCGACGCATACTCGAGCACCTTCTTGAGATGTGTGATCCCGCCGGTGTGGGTGACTGCGCTGCGCACATAGTCGATGAGCTGCTCGCGGATGATCTGCTGGTAATCCCAGACCGTGTTGAAGATCTCCCCGATCGCCAGCGGGGTCGTCGTGTGCTGGCGCACCAGCCGGAGCGCCTCGGGGTTCTCGGCCGGCGTGCAATCCTCGAGCCAGAACAAGTCGTACGGCTCGAGTGACTTGCCTAGTTGCGCGGCCTGGATCGGTGTCATGCGGTGGTGGCCGTCGTGCAGCAGCGGCACCTCGGGCCCGAATTCGTTCCGCACCGCCTCGAACACCGTGGGAACGTGACGCAGGTATGAGCGCGTGTCCCAGTCCTCTTCGGCGGGGAACGCCCCCCGCTGCGCGGGCTCGTGGTCGTACCGGGTGCCCTTGTTCGCCTCGAACGTCGCGTTCGAGGCGATGCCGTAGATGGACTTCAGCCCCGGCACGCCGGTCTGAATGCGGATCGCCTTGTAGCCCTCCTCCTGATGCTGCCTCACGCTGTCGAAGAGCTCCTCGTTCGACTTGCCCGAGGCGTGGCCATATGCGAGAAGACCGGTGCGGCTCGCGCCCCCGAGCAGTTGGTACAACGGCATCCCCGCCGCCTTGGCCTTGATGTCCCACAGTGCGACATCGACGGCGGCGATGGCGGCCATGGTCACGGGCCCGCGACGCCAGTAGGCGGATCGGTAGAGGAACTGCCAGGTGTCTTCGATGTTGCCGGCGTCGCGCCCGATGAGCAGCTGCACGACGTGGTCGCGCAAGTAACTGACGACGGCCAGCTCGCGGCCGTTCAACGTCGCGTCGCCCAGACCAGTGATGCCGTCACTGCTCGTCAGTTTGAGCGTGACGAAGTTGCGGTCCGGACTGGTGACGATGACTTCGGCTGATTCGATGATGGACATCATGGCTCCTAACGGGACTGGACTGTGCTTAGACCGTGCGAGCGAACACCCTGCGCGGAAGCGTGACGACGAGATCGTGGATGACCTTGGCGGCATCCGACTCCGACATCCGGTTTTCGCCGACGAGCCTGGCCAGGTAAGAGGAGTCGGCTCGCCTGGACATGTCGTGCCGCTCGGGTATCGAACAGAACGCGCGAGTGTCATCGACGAAGCCGGCGTTCTTGTAGAACCCCGCTGTTTCAGTGACCGCCGATCGGAAGCGCGCGATCGCATCCGGTGCATCGAGGAACCACCACGGCACGCCCATATATACGGACGGGTAGAAACCGGCCAGTGGCGCGATCTCCCGCGAGAACGTGGTCTCGTCGACCGTGTACAGCACCATCCGGAACCGCGGATCATTTCCGAATTCCTCGAGCAGCGGGCGCAGTCCGGTGGTGAATGACACGGGAACCGGGATGTCGTGCCCGGTGTCGGAGCCGAATTCGTCCGCGGTCGGGCGGTGATGATCCCTGACCACGCCCGGGTGCAGCTGCATCACGAGGCCGTCTTCCGTAGACATCCTCGCCATCTGGAAGGTCATGTTGCGGCGGTACGCGGTCGCTGACGCGGCATCGAGGCCGCCGGCCAGTGCGCGCGCATGCAGCGCGGCAGCATCGCTGTCTGAGAGTGGTTCTGTACCCACGTCCATCATGGCGTGGTCGGTCGCCGTCGCGCCGTTCGCCACGAAGTGGGCTCGTCGGGCGCGCAGGGCATCGAGGAACTGGGCGTAATCCGCGGTGTCGAGGCCGGTCGCGTCGGCGAGCATGCCCAGTCGCGAGACCCACGTCGACTCGCCGGGATCGACGTATCTGTCGGGCCGGAAGTTCGGCACGAGCGAGCCGGCGAACCCCGCATCCTCATTGAGGGTCCGATGCGCCGCCAGGTCCGAGAGCGGATCGTCGGTGGTCGCGATCGCCTCAATCCCAAACCGTGCGAACAGCGCGCGGGGCCTGAACTGGGGCTCGGCAAGCTGCGCCGTGATCAGGTCGAAAGTCGCGTCGGCATTGTCGTGCGTGAGCGGCTCATCGATTCCGAAGGTCGACAGCTCCCCCTCGAGCCAGTATCGCGACGGCGTGCCCAGAAAGATGTGCCAGTTGTCGCACAGGGCTCTCCAGATCGCCTTACGGTCGGTCGCCGCCCCGTTCTCGCCCAGACCGAGCGCCTCGAGCGGGATACCGATCGAGTGGAGCAGGCGCGTGACGTAGTGGTCGGAGGTGACCAGGAGGGTCGCCGCGTCACTGAATGGTTCGTCATCCAGCAGGACTTCCGCTTCCACGTGCCCATGCGCGGAGAAGATCGGGGCGTCCGCTACAAGCGAGTAGAGGTGCCGGGCGACTTGCCTGAGTCCGGGATCCGAGGGGAACAGGCGATCCGGATGTCGGGAACTCATTGTGTCCCTCCCGCGGAAACGGGCTGGACGGGAAGAGAAACGATCAGGTCGTCGTACTCTCCCGCAAGCACGTCGTCGATGAGTACGGACTGCCCCAGGGTTGCGGAGATGTACAACGCCCGAACCGTCGCGAACACGATCCATCCGTTCTCGACCGTCACTTCGGGCATCCGGGAGTTCTCGATCGAATCGATGACATCGAGATATTGGAGGGCGTGGGCCGAGAGGTTCGTCGGGTTGCGGTCACCCCCTGATGCGTAGTACCGCTCGATTTCCGCCTCCGCCTGGTTGCCCCGACCGTTCAGGCCCATGGCCGGGATCGGCGCTCCCGAATCGTCGGTGTCCGAAGCGTGGAAGAACGCGAGATTGTCGTTGTCGATCACAGCGGAGCCGAGGGTTCCGTGCACCTGGAGCCGAGCGGTGACGCCGGGGTAACCCGCGGTGGTCATGTGGATGAGCCCCAGCGCACCCGACTCGAACCGAACGGTGGCGACTGCAGTGTCCTCCACCTCGACGCGATCGTGGGCGAGCAGGGCGATGTGAGCGTGGATCTCCACGGGACGGCCGAGGAATCGCAGCAGGAGGTCCACCGTGTGGATTCCCTGGTTCATCGTCGCTCCGCCGCCGTCGAGCTCCCAGGTTCCCCGCCAGTCACCCGAGTCGTAGTAGCCCTGGCTCCGCCACCACCCCAGCGACGCAACACCGCTCGTGATCCGGCCGAATCGACCGGAGTCAACTGCGCTCGCAACGACTCTCGTCGACAGGTCGAAGTGGTGCTGGCTGATCACGGAGACGACCGAGCCGTTACCGGATGACGCCGCATTCGCCTTGTCGAGAACGCTTCGCGAGCGGGCGAGATCGACGTCGAGGGGCTTCTCGATCACCACGTTCTTTCCGGCGGCGATCGCCTCCTCGGCAAGTGCGGCGTGCAGCCCGCTCGGCGTGAGGATGCTCACGAGGTCGGCGTCCACGGCTGTCAGCGCCTCCGCGAGGTTCATGAACATCGGTGGCCGTTCGCCTCCCAGCTTCACAATCAGGTCCGCGATCGCCCTCGAGTGGGACTCGATCGGATCGACGAGACCGACGACCTTCGTGCTGGGCAGACTCGCCAGCGCTGCGACGTGTTTCTCACTGATGTGGCCGCATCCGACGAGGACCACCCCGTGCGTGTTTGCTGACGAGCTCATACCGACTTCACCCCTGCCTTGTCGAGTACGCGTGCCAACGCGCGCGCTGCAATGCCGAACGCCTTCGGACCGGAGAAGCCCCCGAGCTCGTACGCCTCGGCCATGTGAGGTTCGAGGGATACGAATCCGCGATAACCGTCGTCGCGGAAGGCATTCATCGTCTCCTGCACCTCTCCGTCGCCCTCTCCAGCCGCGACGACTTGCCCCGTGGCAGCGATCGCATCCTTTACCTGGAGGTACTCGACGTACGGGCGCACCAGTGAATAGGCCTCGGTGAACGGCTTTACGCCGACCTGGACGAAGTTGGCCGCATCCCAGGCGACCTTGAGCGCATCCGAGCCGACCGATTCCATGATGTCCACGACGCGATCGGGAGTGTCGCCGAAGATGTGCTTCTCGTTCTCGTGCAGCAGGACGACATGCTCACGCTCCGCCAGATCGGCGAATGCCCGCATGCGGACCATGACGGCGTCTCGTACGCTCTCGGGCGGCACACCCTCGCCGGGATAGAACGAGAAGATCCGCACGTAGCGGGACCCGAGCCGCTGAGCGGCATTGATCGCGCGCCTCAGCCTCTCGACCTCATCCTCCGGCGGCGATGACACGTCGACCTTGCCGATGGGCGACGCGATCGCGGACACCCCCATGCCGTTCTCAGCGAACAGGGCGGCAAGTCTCCCCAGGTCGTCGTCGGCCATGTCGACGATGTTGATACCCCACGCCCGGCGAACCTCGATGTGATTCGCGCCCAGGGCCTGTAGCACCGCTATTTGCACAACGGGGTCGACGTGTATCTCGTCACCGAACCCGGAAAGTGTCCACTCGATCTCGCTCATGTTCCTTCGATCTCAGTCAGTCGTTAATGCGTCTTCGCGATCATATGAGCCGGTGCGCCAGTAGCGCAACCGGTTGCCATAATTGCCAAGTCTACGGGGCTTCTTCCCTCGCCCATGCCTGTCGCTCGGTGCGGACACTCTCTCCGGATTCGATCGAGCGGAGCATCATGGAGTGCAGGTAGTAGTCCTGGGACGCGTCGGCGAGGCTGTAGAAATCGGGGCCCCCCTGTGAATGCTCTGCCATCCTGACCAGGCAGGTGGCGATGGCGATCTCGTCGTCCATGAGGCGCCCGGGGATGAACTCGTTGCGGTAGACCCACTCGTCCCCGGCTATCAGGCCTCGCAGGAACTGGCCCTCGAGGTTGGTGTTCTCCCCCGTGCTCATTCGGGTGATCGTCAGATGCATCGGCGTGCGGAAGTCCTTCAGATAGCGCACTTCTGTGTTGTGAATCTCTCCGCGGTCGCCCCGAATGAGAAGTCGATTGGAACGAATCCACGACCGGTACTGCTGCGGGGCGAAGTCATAGATGCCGAGCTGGTCGCCAAAGTCCATTCGCGCGGTTGTCTGAACCGCGGGGACGAGCTTCTCCTCTTCAGGATCTCCGGCGCGGGATGGTCCCATGACAATGGGACGGGTGAACTGCCACGCAGTGATGACCGCATCCGCGAAGCCGACCCCCAGTGCCTTGCGGATGATGCTGATGCCGTGGAAATCATGCGCGAGGCCGACTTGTGCCTGATCCACTGTTCCGATGCGCCCGGACTGGGCGAGAGAGAGTTGAGCACTGAGCAGCGGCTCCAGGTGATACTGCTCGGCGACTTGGATCTTTGCGCCCCGCACGACGAGCTCGTGCAGAGCGGCCATCGACGGGACGTCATCGCCCGGGGGCGTTTCAGTGAGTACGGCAAGCCCGGATGCCGTGATCTCAGTGATGACGTCTGCCACGACCTGTCTCGGCACGCTGACCACGACGAACTGCGGAGAAGTGCGAGCCAGGAGTTCGGCGATCGACCGAAAAGTCGGAATGCTCCAACGTTCCTCGAACGCGGCGCCCTTGGCGGGGTCTCGAACCACCACGCCGCACACCTCGAAGCGCGAAGGCAACTCTCGAGCGATGCGCAGGAAGAACTCGCTCCGCCACCCGGCCCCGACCATCGCGAAGACTACCTTGCCATGGGCTGTGTTCCGCACCTCTGTCATGAGGCCGTCCCTCCTGTTTGTCGCATTGATGTCGCAGAACTGTGGGCGCCCATTCCGCGGAGGAAGTGAGCGCCCACCGCCCCTAGTTACTTAGCGTCGTCGATCGCTGCCTGCATGTCCTTGATGAAACCGTCAGCGGCCTCATCCGGCGTCTGCTGTTCGAAGAGCACCGCCTCGACATAGGTCTGCAGCATGGCGTCGACCGTCGTAGACGACGCCGGCGGCACGATGTAGGGGGCTCCCACGAAGTCCTTGATCCGGTCGGCGTACTCGAGCTGCGCCTTGTCGTTGTCGCTGAGGTTGGGCTGCAGGAGATCGAGCGCCGTGGTGTTGACCGGCAGTCCTCGTTCGGTGCCGGTCAGCTCGATGGCAGCGGGGTCATTGACGAAGAAGTTGAGGAACAGCGCGGCTTCCGCCGGGTGCTTCGACTTCGACGAGATCGACCAGTAGAAGTTCGCCCGGTTGAAGGTAGCCGGCGGCTCGCCGTCCTTCGTCGGCGTCTTCAGAATCAGGAAGGGATCGCCGGTCGCGGTGGTCAACTGAGCGATCCAGTTGAACGCAAGTGACACGGTCGCGGCATTGCCCGTCATCGACGGGTACGAGGTCTGACCGCCGTTCCAGTTCTCGACCGTCTGCGCAGCCGGCTGTCCGGCACCGCTGTTCTGGAGGTCCAGGTAGAACTGGAAGTAGCTCGACAGGGTCTCCTTCTTGATGACCAGGTCGCCGTCGGCATCGAAGGTCTGGTCACCGGACTGGCGAGCCCAGTCCTCGAGTTGGGCGGGACCGAAGGCGCGGGTGATGTCCGCTCCGTAGTATGCGCCGTTTCCCGCATCGGAGATCTTCTTGGCGAAGTCCGCGAAGTCATCCCACGTCCAGGTGTCGTCATCCGGGAGCTTGACCCCGGATGCCTTCAGAATCCTCTCGTTGACGAACATTGCCTGGGCCGACAGCGATACCGGCAGCGCATACAGGGTGTCGTCGATTTTGCCGGTCGAGAGCGCCGAGTCACTGTAGCCGCTCTCGTCCAGGATGCTGTTGACGGAGTCCAGGTCGAGGAGCGTTCCGTTGTTGGCGTAGGTACGCAGGTAGACATCCTGCATCTGCATGGCGTCTGGCGTCGAGCCGCCAGCTGTCTGGGTGGCGAGCTTGTCGAAGTACGAGGCGAAGTCGGTACCCTGCGGTTCGACAGTGATGTTGGGATATTTGGCCTCGAAGGCGTCGATGATCTTGAGTGTCGCCTCGGCGCGGGCATCATTGCCCCACCAGGCGAAGCTGATCGTGACGGGGTCGCTACTCAGCGTCGGCTGGGCGGTGGGAGCCGCCTGGCCTCCGCCAGAACAAGCGGTCAGCGCGATCACCGCGCTCACCGCGATTACACCGAGGGCCTTGCGGCCATGTCGTCTAATACTCATGTTGCAAATCCTTTCCACAGTGATTCCAGGTCTCTTGCATGGTGCGGTGGTGCTGTGCTGCGTCCTACTTGCCTCCCGTCCTGGCTATGCCCTGCACCAGCAGTCGCTGGCCGAAGAGGAAGACGAAGAAGATCGGTACGAGCGAAACCACGCTCATGGCGAACAGCGGTCCCCAGTTCGTACTGCTCGAGGAGTCCATGAACCCGCGGAGCGCGACGGGAACGGTCATCAAGTTCGGATCGGTGAGATAGATGAGTTGGCTGAAGAAGTCGTTCCACGTCCAGATGAAGGTGAAGATCGCGGTGGTCGCGAGGGCCGGCACCATGAGCGGAAGGATGATGCTCATGAAGATCCGCGGATGCCCGCAGCCATCCAGTCGGGCAGCTTCCAGCAACTCGTTCGGTATGCCTCGGATGAACTGCACCATGAGGAACACGAAGAACGCATCCGTCGCGAGAAACTTCGGGAGGATGAGCGGGATGAACGTGTTGACCCATCCGAGGTTCGCGAAGAATATGTACTGCGGCACGATCAGCACGTGAATCGGCAGCATGATCGAGACCAGCATGATCGCGAACCACATCCGCCGCCCGGTGAATCGGAGCTTCGCGAACGCATAGGCCGCCATCGAGCACGAGATGAGGTTGCCGACGATGCAACCCAGCACGACCAGTGCCGAGTTGAGCAGGAACACTCCGAACGGCTGCGCGAGGCCGTTCCAGCCTTCCGAGTAGTTCGACCACTGGGGATCCCCGATGACCAGACCGGGATTCCGGAAGATCTCGTCGCTCGGCCGGAGCGAGCTCACTATCAGCCAGATCACCGGATACAGCATGAGCGTGGCGGTGACGATCAGCAGCGCGTGCTTGAGAGCGGCACGCAGCCGTCGCCTGTTCCTGATCTGCACGAAGTTCTGCGGCTTCGGTCCCGCCTCCCGCTGGGAGGCCCGTTCCTTGGCTCGAGGGCTGGCGTACTTGGTCTCAGTCATCGTAAAACACCCAATACTTTGCGGCCCAGAAGTTGATCGCCGTGAACGCCGCAATGATCAGAACCAACAGCCAGGCGAGCGCAGACGCGTACCCCATGTCGAAGTTTCCGAACCCGCGCTTATAGAGGTAAACCGTGTAGAACAAGGTGGAGTCGAGCGGCCCGCCCGTTCCGCCTGAGATGACGAACGCCTGCGTGAAGGCCTGGAAGGTATGCACCACCTGCAGAACCAGGTTGAAGAAGATGATGGGCGTGAGCAGGGGCAGGGTTATTCGGGTGAACCGAGTCCAGGCACCCGCGCCATCGACCTGCGCGGCATCGTAGTAGCCCTCTGGTATCTGCCGAAGGCCGGCCAGGAAGATCACCATAGGCGATCCGAAGGTCCAGACATTCAGGACCACGAGTGTCGACAGCGCGGTGTCTGGTGAGCCGATCCAGCTCTCGCCATTGATCCCGAACACGGCGAGCACCTGATTCACGAGTCCTTCGCCGCCGAAGACCGCGCGCCACAACACCGCGATGGCGACGCTGGTGCCGAGAAGCGACGGCAGGTAGTAGATCGAGCGGTAGAAGGCAAGGCCGCGCAGGCCGCGGTTCAGGAGAACGGCCAGCGCGAGAGCAAAGCCGAGTTGAAGGGGGACGGAGATGAACACATAGGTGAATGTCACCCGGAGCGAGTTCTGCAGGTGCTCGTCCGACAGCATGTGGATCCAGTTGTCGAGCCCGTTGAAGCTCGGGGCACGAAGCAGGTTGTAGTCCGTGAACGACAGCACGAGGGACGACACCATCGGGATGATCGTGATGAGACCCAGGCCGATCAACCACGGCAACAGAAACAGGTAGGCGGCCTTGTTGTCCTTGGTGCGAGCTGCCTTGTCTTCGACGGCACCCTTCGCCGACTTGGCAACCCGCCGGAGCTCTCCGAGGCTGCTCACGATTCGCGGCCTCTCCCAAGGTGCGAGACGAAGTGTCGTCCGGCGCCGGCGACCGTCACGTCTGCGCGCCTCAGGGCCGCTCGCGGTAGGAAGTTAAGTTCACGCATCATTACGGACTTTCGCTCAACGAGTGCCGTAGCGGCAGCCTTGGCAATCATTCTGCAACCGACTGCCTAAAATTGTCAACAAGTTTGTCGTGCCCCGTCGGAGCGACGGCTGGAGGCGTCACCTTGCGAAATTCGGCGATGCTGCGCACCACGCAATCGATGAATGCGCGATCCTCTTCGAGCGAAGGGGCGACCCGGCGCGCCGCCGCCTTCGCCGCTTCGCGATCGCTCCGGGCGGCCTGGATCGCAACGGCGGGGTCCACATCCATAGGGGTGATTGAGGGGTTCCGAAGGCTGGCTATCCACGCCGCGATCACTCGCGCGCCGGCAATCGGCATGATTCCGGCGGCGCGGTGGTCTTCGATCACTCCCCCAATTCTCGCAGGTAGTTTTTGGGACCCGTCTGTGCCGATCTGAGACAGCAGGTGGCGTATTCGCGGATTGGCGAAACGAGCCAGGAGCGCCTCTCGATACACGGCGAGTTCTTCGGATGAGAAGCCCAGCTGGCCACTCGCCTCGTCCCACCACTCGTTGAGCCACCGCAGGCACAACGGATCCGACACGGCATCGGAGACCGTCTCGTGGCCTCTGACCATGCCCGCGTATGCCAGAAGCGAGTGACCTCCGTTGAGCAGTACCAGCTTCCTCCGTTCGAACGGGGCGACGTCGGCAACGAGGCGCGCCCCAGCTCCGGCCCAATCCGGCATTCGCTCGTCTCCTCGTGCTTCGATCACCCACTCACTGAAGGGCTCGGTGATAACCGGAGCGGCGTCGTGCCACCCGAACTGCGTCGCGACCATCTCGATGTCCGCTTCGGTCGAGCGGGGCGTGATGCGATCGACCATGGTGTCGGGGAACGTGACATTGGCTTCGGCCCAGGCTGCCAGGCTCGGGTCGACGGCGGCACAGAGACCCAGCACGGCGGCTCGGGTGACCATTCCGTTCTTCGGCACGTTGTCACAACTGACGATTGTCAGCGGGGCACCTGCGGGCGCGCGCGCCGTGAGGCCCTGAACGAGTTTGCCGGGCGCGGTGAGCATGGGCGACGGTGTGTCGTCGAGAAGCGCGGCGAGGTCGGCGCGAATGGCCGGCATGCTCATGTCAAGGCGCCCACGTTGGTCGAGGCAGTAGCCGGCCTCCGTGACCGTCATGGTCACTACCGTCATTCGCGGGTCGGCGAAGTATCCCATCCACGCGTCCACGTCCGACCCGTCGTGCACCGCGCTAATGCTCGTGATGACCTGTGCCGTGTCGCCAGTGGGCGAGCGGGTCACGAGCACATACAGCCCGTCTTGCGCAGCGAGCTTGCGAGCTTCGTCCGGCCGTCGACCGGTGAAGGCGGCAATCCCCCACTTTTCGGCGGAGGCTGCGTTCGCGGCGTCCGTGTACCAGGCCTGATGCGCCCGGTGAAATGCACCGAGGCCGAGGTGCACCGCTCGTATCGGGTCGCGCTCCAGCCCCAGCGAGTTCCTCGAGAGCGCTCGGACCTGCACCGGTTCGGCGGGCCCCCACGGGGGCGAGGGCGTCGCCGGGCGTGCAACGGGATCGAGAATATGACTCACGGCCATCGCTCCTGGTAGTTCCGCTCAAGCGGTCATTCGATCCACCGAGCGCCGAATGGTATGAGAACACGATAGATAGTGGCAACCAGATTGGCAATGGTTTGTCGTAATTTGCCGAAAACTTGCGCAACCGTGCCTATATACTGGTACTTGCCATTTTTCGCCAATTTATTGCAGTCACGAGAACGAACAGGACTAAGTGAATGAGGCAAGACGGGGATGCGTCGAAGGTCACCATTTCGGATGTCGCCAAGTCGGTTGGCGTGGCCACATCGACCGTTTCGCGCGCACTGACGCAGCCCGGTCGGGTGAGTGAATCCATGAAAGCACGAGTGGTGGCGGCCGCGGCGGAACTCGGATACCGACCCAACCCGCAAGCTCGATCCCTCACGTCGGGACGCACCCACAGCATCGCCCTGCTCGTACCTGACGTAACCAACCCGTTCTACTTCGGCCTGATTCGCGGAACGCAGGCCCAGGCGAAAGCCCACGGCTATCGCCACATCCTCGTCGACACGGAGGAGTCGGCCGAAGTCGAGGCAACCGCGCTTCTGGAGGTGTCTGCCTCGGTCGACGGCGTAGTCATAGCAGCGTCGCGGCTGTCGGATTCCGCTCTCGCCGCGGCAGCCAAACAGACCCCGCTGGTCGTGATCAATCGCGAGATCGACCAAGTGCCGTGCGTCATCATCGACACGGCAACCGGCATGATCCAGGCCCTGGACCACTTGGCCTCACTGGGACATTCAGAGATCGCGTACCTGTCTGGGCCGGCGTCGTCGTGGTCGAATCGCAAAAGGTGGCGCGCACTGCAGCAGGCCGCCCGCTCCCTCGGCGTCACCTGCCACCAGGTCGGCCCGTTCGCCCCGACGATGCAGTCCGGAGCCGCTGCCGCAGACGCCGCAGTGCGCTACGGAGTCACCGCCTGCCTGTTCTTCAACGACCTACTCGCCATCGGTGCGCTCAAGCGATTCGCGGAGCGAGGCATCCGCGTTCCGCAGGATATGAGCGTCGTGGGCTGCGACGACATCTTCGGTGCAGACTTCTGCAATCCTCCGCTGACGACGCTGACCGCGCCGATCGAACAGGCCGGTCGGGTGGCGACCGACATGCTGGTCTCCGCGCTGCATAACTCGAACACCGCTGTCCCGGTGCCGCGACAGCGGGAGAAGCTCCCGACACACCTCACGATTCGAAGTTCCACCGGAGACCGTCCGGCAGCTTCCGGCAAGCGCGCGGACTCCGAGTAACAGCGTCTCCCACCGCGCAGCGAAGACTCTCGCAACGCGGCCATGGATTCGTCGGGCACCGCGAGCGCCTAGCCTAGAAGCCGACTCGGAAAACGTTCACAGCATGGGAGACACGGTGGTACAAGCAAACATAGGAGTTGTCGGACTCGCGGTCATGGGATCGAATCTCGCGCGCAACTTCGCGAGCCGCGAAGGCAACACGGTCGCCGTATACAACCGCACGTGGGCCAAGACGCAGACTCTCGTCACGGATCACCCTGAGGCGGGGTTCATCGCCTCGAAGACGATCGAGGAGTTCGCTGCATCCCTCGCCAAGCCGCGCACGGCGATCATCATGGTGAAGGCGGGAACGCCCACCGATGCGGTCATCGACGAGCTCGTGGCCGTGTTCGAGCCGGGCGACATCATCGTCGACGGCGGCAACGCGCTGTTTACCGACACCATCCGCCGCGAGAAGGCCGTGCGCGAGACCGGCATCAACTTCGTCGGCGCTGGCATCTCGGGCGGCGAAGAGGGCGCGCTCAAGGGCCCTTCCATCATGCCGGGCGGGTCGGATGAGTCGTGGGTCACCCTTGGCCCGATCCTCAAGTCGATCGCCGCTGTGGTCGACGGCGAGCCCTGTGTCACGCACGTCGGACATGACGGCGCCGGGCACTTCGTCAAGATGATCCACAACGGCATCGAGTACGCCGACATGCAGCTCATCGCGGAGGCCTACGACCTCATCCGCCGCGGAACGGGCAAGCCGCCGGCCGAGATCGCCGACATCTTCACCGAGTGGAACAAGGGTGAGCTCGAGAGCTACCTCATCGAGATCACGGCCGAAGTACTCAAGCAGGTGGACGCGAAGACCGGCACGCCACTGGTCGACGTGATCCTCGACGAGGCCGGATCCAAGGGCACGGGAGTCTGGACCGTGCAGACGGCCCTCGACCTCGGCGTGCCCGTCTCGGGCATCGCGGAAGCCGTGTTCGCGCGGGCCCTCTCCTCGAAGCCGGAGCAGCGTGCCGCAGCGGCATCCCTGCCCGGTCCGGACGAGAATGCGTGGAAGCTAGCCGACGGGTCCGAGACAAGCACCGACGCCTTCATCGAGGGTGTGCGCCTTGCCCTCTACGCGTCGAAGGTCATCGCCTATTCGCAGGGCTTCGATGCCATCGTCGCCGGCGCCGAGCAGTACGGCTGGGACATCAAGAAGGGCGACATCGCCAGAATCTGGCGCGGCGGCTGCATCATCCGCGCCCGCTTCCTCAATCGCATCACGGATGCCTACGCCGAGAACCCCGGACTCGTTGCGCTCGTCACCGCCCCCTTCTTCGTCGACGTGATGGAGCGCACGCAGACCGCGTGGCGCACGGTGGTCGCGGACGCCGCGCATGCCGGCATCCCCACGCCCGCTTTCTCGTCATCGCTCGCCTACTACGACGGCTTGCGCGCTGACCGCCTGCCGACCTCCCTTGTGCAGGGCCAGCGCGACTTCTTCGGCGCCCACACGTACAAGCGCGTCGACAGAGAGGGAACCTTCCACACGCTCTGGTCGGGAGACCGCAGCGAGATCGAGGCCACCGACTCGCACTGAGTGGAAGCTAGCGGGTGCGGAGCCCGTCGAGCGCCATGTCGATGACCCGCTCCCGCTGGCCGGGATCGGGGAAGGCGACACCGGCCACACCGGCAACGAGTCGAACCGCGTCGTCGATCTGGATGTCGGCGCGGATCTCCCCCGCCTCCTGGGCCCGGGTCAGCAGCGGCGTGCCCGACTCGTACATCACGACGCGGCACGCACGCAGCAGGTCCGACTCACGGTTGAGCCCTTCCAGCAGCACCTTCTTGCGGCTCGCGTAATCGGCGAACCGGCGCAGCCACGCGCCCACCGCTTCGAACGGGGGAAGGCCCCCGAGTTCATCCGCGTACATGGCAACCGCCGCCACCTCCTCGAGGTAGACGGCCTCCACGAGCGCATCACGGGTGGGGAAGTTCCGGTACAGGGTACCGATGCCGACACCCGCACGCCGCGCGATGTCCTCGAGCGAGGCGTCCACGCCGTTCTCGGCAAAGGCCTCCCGGGCCGCGTTCACGAGCGCGTCGAAGTTGCGGCGCGCGTCCGACCTGGTCGGCCGTCGCTCGTCGAGCAGCGTGCGCAGTTGGGGGCTGGTCATAGCGTTCCTTAGACGTGAGGTTGCGAAGTGGAGGCTGCCTCCGTTACTGTATACGGAGGCTCCCTCCGATCGGAGTCCGCCTCCATTCTATCTCCCCCCGGCCCGAAAGGCGCCCCCATGCTTGCCACACGAATTACCTTCATCGCCGTCGCCACGAGCTTCACCGCGGTGTCGAGCCTTCAGTCGCTGATCATCCCCGTGCTCTCCCAGATCGGCAGCGACATCCGCACGGACACCGTCGGGCAGACCTGGACCCTCACCGCCTGGCTCATTGCCGCCGCCGTCGCGACCCCGCTGCTCGGCCGAGCGGGCGACCTGGTCGGCCGACGACGGATGTACCTGCTCGCGCTCGCAGCGGTCGCCGTCGGTTCGGTGCTGGCCGCTCTCGCACCCAACCTCACCGTCATGCTCGCCGCGCGGGTACTTCAGGGGCTGGGCGCAGCAGTCTTCCCGCTCGGGTTCGGTCTCGTGCGCGATGCCTTCCCTGCAGCGAAAGTGCCGGGCGTGATCGGCGCGCTGTCCGCGATCATGGCGGTCGGTAGCGGCCTCGGCACCGTGATCGCAGGCCCCGTTGCCGCGGCAATCGGGTGGCGCGGGCTCTTCGCGCTCCCCTTCCTCTTGGCTGTGACCGGCCTCATGCTCGGGTTCCGCGGTCTGCGTGAGACTTCACAGCGTTCCTCCGGCCGGCTCAACGCCGTCGCCGCCGTGCTGCTCTCCGGCTGGCTCGTTGCGCTCCTCCTGCCCCTGAGCTCGGGTAACCAGTGGGGCTGGGGATCGCCGATCGTGATCGGCCTGTTCGTCGCCGCGGCCGTCGTCGCCGGGGCCTGGGTCACGGTCGAAGTTCGCTCGAGCACGCCCCTCGTCGACATGCGGGTCATGCGGCTCCCGGCGGTCTGGACCACCAACCTGACGGCGCTGCTCACGGGAGCCGGAATGTTCGGGGTGTGGGCATACCTCCCGCGCCTGGCGGAGACTCCCACTGCGAGCGGGTTCGGCCTCGGCGCGAGCGCGAGCACAGCAGGGCTCATCATGCTGCCGATGCTCGTAACCATGGCCTCCGTCGGCTTTGTGGCCGGGCCCCTGAGCCGCGTGCTCCCGTTCGCGGCGCAGCTGACCATCGGCGCATTCCTCTCGGCCGGCGCCGCGCTGTCCATCGCCCTGCTCCACGAGTCCGAACTGCAACTCGCGATCGCGGCGGCCGTTCTCGGCCTCGGCACCGGGCTCGTCACCTCGTCGACCCCCAACCTCATCGTGCGCAGCGTGCCCGGCGACCAGGTCGGCATCGCGACCGGGATGAACGCCAACATCCGCACGATCGGCGGCGCGATCGGTACGACGGTGTTCGCTGCCGCGATCGGAGCGACGGTCGGATCCTCCGGCACGCCGGCGGAGTCCGGCTACGTCACGGCGTTCGTCATCGGTGCGGCGCTCGCCGTGGCCGGAGGGCTCGTACCGTTCCTGGGCAGGGTGCGCCGGCCGGCCACTCGCGCGGTGCCCGTGGTCGAATCCCCGCTCGCCGAGGTCATCGACCTCGCGTAGCCACCGACTCGCACTAGCGGAGGTTGCGCTCCAGCATCGCGACCTGGTGACGGTGGCCTATGGTCTCGTATCCCACCACGACGACCGCGGGCGAGAGTGTGACAACCATGAGGCACCAGCCCAGCGACACGCCCTGCACTGCGAGCACGATGGCGAGCACGAGCATCACGACGGTGCCGATGAAGAGCCCCACGTGTAACGGATCGAACTCGCGCGCCAGGTAGGTGTAGAGGGTGAACAGCGCGATCGAGAAGATCAGCACCGGCACTGCGACGGCGACCACCGCGCCGAGCGTGCCGATCTGCGCGTTTCCCTCGATCACGTAGGCGGCCACGTGGAGTCCCGCTCCCGTGGCCGCTATCGCGCCGTAGATGAACAAGTGGCCGGCACCCCAGACCGAGCCGCGGTTGCGGTGACGGGCGAGCACGACTCCCGACGGGATGATGAAGTAGTTCCACCAGAGGCCGAACGTGAGTCCGACGCCGGCGACCACGACCAGCACCGCCTCCGTGCTCCAGCCCTGGCTTTGCACGAGCACCGACACTGCCGCCACAGTGCCGAACACTCCCTCGCCGAGGGCGATGATGGCGAGCAGCCCGTAGCGCTCGGCGATGTGATGGGGGTGCCACGGAGTTCCCGAGGTCTTGCGCTCCGCGAGCACCGGCCCGGCGAGCTCGAGTACGAACAACAGCACGCTTGCGACGAGGAATACCGCGGGCGGGAAGCTGAAGAACGTCACCACGATCCAGCCGGCTTGCGCGATTCCCACGAAGAACGCGTACGCGAGCGCGGTGCGCCGATGAGTCTGATCCTGCTTGGCCGCTCGCAGCCACTGCACGATCATCGCGACACGCATGACGACGTAACCGGCCACCGTGACCCTGGTGTCCGGGGGCTCACCGAGCTCGAGGGAGTGGAAGAACGCCGGCAACCCCAGGGCGAAGACCACGACGCCGATCATCTGCACCATCGTCGTGAGCCGGTAGAACCAGTCGTCGGTGTCGTACGCCGAGGCGAACCACGAGAAGTTGATCCACGCCCACACGACGCCGAAGATCGCGAATCCGAATCCCAGGATGCCGATGGTGACGTGCCCGTCGGCCACCAGATGCGCAAGCTGGTCGGCCGCCTGCCCGAAGGCAACCACGAACGCGAGGTCGAACAGCAACTCGAGTGGAGTGGCCGACCGATGGGCCTCGCTGGGGTCGCGGCCCGTCATGCGGGCCAGGCGGTGACCCATGTCTCGCGGAAGCGTGGTCGGCTCGGGCACGCGCCCATCTTTCCACGCGCCCCGTCTCGGATGCGAGAATGAGCCCGGGATGAACGACGACACCGACCGCTACGAAGACGAGGACGAGCCCGAGCTCGCCGGTTACGAGCCGCACGGCGAGAAGCCGCTGCGCAGCCCGCACTTGCACACTGTCATGCGCGTCGTCGTGGTGCTCGGCCTTATCGCGCTCGTGCTGCCGGGCATCCTCGTCACTGCCACCACCGCCAATCGCACGGCGAGCGCGACGTGCGAGGCGTACGCGCGGTTCTACGCTCCCGACTCGGTCGGCTTCGCGAGCCGCTTCGAACTCGTGAGTCCCGCCGGCATCGGCTGGAACTGCTACGCGATCGAGTTCGGCGGCGAGGAGACCCTTCTGAAGTCGCTCGGGCTCATTCCGGGCGGGCCCGTGCTGCCGCGCACCGTGCCGCTTGACAGCTAGAAACTAGAGCAGCGACTCCCGCACCTTGCGGCGCAGCACTTTGCCGATGAGCGACCTGGGCAGCTCATCCACCGCCACCACCTTCTTCGGCACCTTGTAGGCGGTCAGGTTGTCGCGGGCGAAGGCGCGGATCCCCGCTTCGTCGAGTTGCTTGCCCGGGGCGAGAACGACCGCGGCGACGACATCCTCACCGCTGTGCTCGCTCGGCAGGCCCACGACGGCGATGTCTGCGATGTCAGGATGCTGGCGCAGGGTGTCCTCGACTTCGCTCGGTGCGACGTTGAAACCGCCGGTGATGATGAGTTCCTTGATGCGGTCGACGATCCGCACGAAGCCCTCGGGGTCGATCGAGACGATGTCACCCGTGCGGAACCACGCTGGCCCGTCGTCGGATGACGCAACGAACACCGCGGCGGTCTCGTCCGGCTTCTTCCAATAGCCGGAAAACACTTGGGGGCCGCGCACGATGAGCTCGCCCTCCTCCCCCGGCGCCCGGTCGACGGTCGGATTCTCGGGATCGACGACTCGCGCCTCGGTGTTGGGCAGCGGCAGGCCCACGGTCCCCGCACGGCGGGACGGGCCGACCGGGTTCGCCATGAGCACGGGGCTCGTCTCGGAGAGGCCATAGCCCTCGACGAGATATCCGCCGGTCTCCTTCTCCCAGGGCTCGACGACGGATGCCGCGAGCGGCATCGCCCCGGAGATCGCGATCTCGATTCCCTTCAGCGACACTCCCGCTTGCCTGGCCGCGGTCGTCAGGCGCTCGTAGATCGGCGGAACCGCCGGCAGGAACGTCGCGGGGCGCTTCTTCACGACCTTGAGCACGAGCTCAGGGTCGAACTTGGGGAAGAGCACGAGGCGCGAGCCCATACTCATCGCGAAGGTCAGACACAGTGTGAGGCCGTACGCGTGGAACATCGGCAGCACCGCGTAGACAACGGACGTGCCGCGCTCCACCGTCGGCACCCACGCGCGGGCCTGGGCGGCGTTCGTCGTGAGGTTGAGGTGGCTGAGCGTCGCGCCCTTCGGCAGGCCGGTCGTTCCGCTCGTGTACTGGAGCAGGGCGACGTCGTGCGAGCCGGGGCGGTGGATCTCCGGTTTGATCGGCTCGGACCTGAGCAGCTCCTCCCAGACGATCGTTCCGCGCACGCGCGTCGTCAGGGCGTCGCGGGACTCCCGCGCCTTCGCGATCGGCAGGCGCAGGAGCGCGCGAGTGGCGAAAGGCATGGCGCGTGTGACGTCGACCGAGATGATCGTGTCGACCGCGACATCCTCGGGAAAGTCCTGGATGGTCTCGACGACCTTGTTCCACACGATGACGGTCTTCGCGCCGTGGTCCTCGAACTGGTGGCGAAGCTCGCGGGGCGTGTAGAGCGGATTGTGTTCGACGACGATCGCTCCGAGTCGAAGCACGGCGTAGAACGCAACGATGTGCTGCGGGCAGTTCGGCAGCACGAGCGCGACGGTGTCGCCCTTCTGCACGCCGAGCAGGCGCAGCCCCTCGGCGGCGCGGGCGATCTGCTCGCCCAGCTGCGCGTAGGTCGTCGTGCGTGCGAAGAACTCGAGGGCGACATTGTCGGGGAACTCGCCGACCGATTGCTCGACGAGGTCGAAAAGCGATCCCTCGGGCAACTCGATCTCGTCAGGAACGCCCTCGGCATATGAGGCGAGCCAGGGGCGAGGAGGCGAGAACTCCACAGCTCACGCGGCCCCGTCGAACATCGACGTGACCGAGCCGTCGTCGAACACCTCGTGGATCGCCCGCGCGAGCAGGGGCGCGATCGGCAGCACCGTGAGGGTGGGGAATCGCTTCTCCGGCGAGATGGGGAGCGTGTCGGTCACGACCACGGAGTCGATCGACTCGTTCTGCAACAGCTCGGGAGCCCGGCCCGAGAAGATCGCGTGGGTGGCGGCGACGACGACGCGAGTCGCACCGGCCTCTTTGAGGGCCAGGGCGGCCTTCACGATCGTGCCGCCGGTGTCGATCATGTCGTCGACGATGAGGCACACCCGACCGTCGACCTCGCCGACGATTTCGTGCACCGTCACCTGGTTGTGGATGAGCGGATCGCGTCGCTTGTGGATGATCGCGAGCGGGGCACCGAGTTTGTCACTCCAGATGTCGGCGACGCGCACCCGGCCCATGTCGGGACTCACGACCGTGAGTGTCTCGGGGTCGAGCTGCTTCTTGAAGTGCTCGAGCAGCACGGGCATCGCGAACAGGTGGTCGACGGGCCCGTCGAAGAAACCCTGGATCTGCGCGGCGTGCAGGTCGACGCTCATGATGCGGTCGGCGCCCGCGGCCTTGTAGAGGTCGGCGACGAGTCGAGCCGAGATGGGCTCGCGGCCCCGTCCCTTCTTGTCCTGGCGGGCGTAGGGGTAGAAGGGGCTCACGACGGTGATGCGTTTCGCGGATGCCCGCTTGAGCGCATCCACCATGATCAGTTGCTCCATGAGCCACTCGTTGATCGGGTTGGTGTGCGACTGGATGACGAACGCGTCGCAACCACGCACGCTCTCGTCGTAGCGCGCATAGATCTCACCGTTGGCGAACGTGCGGGCATCGGTGTGCACGAGTTCGGAGCCGAGTTCCTCCGCGATGTCGATCGCCAGTTGGGGATGCGCGCGCCCCGACACGATCACGAGCCTTTTCTGTCCGGTGATTTTGATCTCGGACACTGTCCCCGCTCTCTGCCGGCTCGCCGGCTATTTGGCCTGGGACTCGGAGTCGTCGTCGGACGCCGCGGCGGCCGCCTTCGCCGCTGCAGTACCCGCTCGGTTGGCCTCGACCCAGCCCGCCATGTTGCGCTGTGGAGCCACGTTGATCGCGAGTGCTCCGGGCGGAACATCCTTTCGGACTACCGTTCCGGCCCCCGTGTAGGCTCCGTCACCGATTCTAACGGGGGCGACGAACACGTTGTGCGAGCCGCTTCGAACGTGCGAGCCGACGACCGTGCGGTTCTTGTTCACGCCGTCATAGTTCGCGGTGATGGTGCCCGCGCCGACGTTCGACTGCTCGCCCACTTCCGTGTCGCCGATGTAGCTCAGATGCGGCACCTTGCTGCCGGCCCCGATCGTGGAGTTCTTGGTCTCCACGAAGGTGCCGATCTTGCCGTCGGCGCCGAGATAGGTGCCCGGCCGGAGGTAGGCGAACGGACCGACGGATGCCCCCGCCCCGATCACCGCGAGCGTGGCGTCTGTGCGGCTCACGCGGGCGTTCGCACCCACTTCCGTGTCGACGAGGGTCGTGTCGGGGCCGACGATCGCCCCGGAGTCGATCTTCGTCGCGCCCTTGAGCTGGGTTCCGGGAAGCAGCTGCACGTCTTCGGCGAGCGTCACGTCGGCGTCGATCCAGGTCGTCGCGGGGTCATCCACGGTCACGCCCTCGAGCTGCCAGTGCCTCACGATGAGCTCGTTCATGCGCCGCGCGGCCTCCGCGAGTTGCACGCGGTCGTTGACGCCGCTTACCATCCACCCCTCGCGCACGGGCAGCGCCGAAACGGTCTCCCCGATGCCGCGCAGCAGCGCGACCACGTCGGTGAGGTACTTCTCCTTCTGCGCGTTCTCGATGCCCACCTTCGGCAACTGGTCGCGCAGCGGTCCCACCCGAAAGACATAGGTGCCCGAGTTGATCTCTGTGATGGTCAGCTCGTCGTCGGTGGCATCCTTCTGCTCGACGATCCGGTCCACCTCGCCATCGGACGCGCGCACGACCCGTCCGTAACCGGTCGCGTCGTCCATGACCGCCGAGAGCAGGGTCGCGGCGGCGGAGCCCGCCCGGTGGGTGTCGATGAGGATGCCGAGGGTTGCGGCATCCAGTAACGGCACGTCGCCGCTCACCACGACCACGTCACCGTCGAAGTCGGCGGGCAGGGCGGCGATTCCCACCTCGACCGCGCGGCCGGTGCCGGGGATGTCGTCCTGGTCGACCACGAGGATGTCGGGCATCACGTCTGAGATGTGCGCGATGACGCTGTCGCGCTCGTGGCGCACGACGGCCACGACATGGGCCGGAGCGAGCCGGCCCGCGGTGACGAGCACATGACCGAGCAGCGAGCGCCCAGCGAGGGTGTGCAGCACCTTCGGCCGCGACGACTTCATGCGAGTGCCCTGGCCTGCGGCGAGAACGATTACCGCGAGTCGGGTGTCTGTGGTGCTGGGGTCTGGGGTACTGCGGTCGGTCATGCGGGTTCCTTACTTGTCGCGGCGGCCGCCCTCGCTATGAGTTGCGGACTCGTCAGCAGCGCGCGCTTCCACGGCGCCACCCCCTCGATCTCAGTCTGCAGCGAGAAGCTCAGCACGGTGCGGATGAGCACGACGATCCCGAGCGCCAGCGCGTCGGGCAACGACGGGGTACTCGTCACGGTGCGCACGAGGTCGGCGGCGACGAGGATCTCGAGGCCGAGCAGGATCACGAGGCCGATGGAGTCGCGGAGGGTCTTGAACGCGATCTTGCCGTCGCGGCTGCGGGTCAACGTGCGAATGGCTAGGGCCACCGCGACGATGAGGCCCAGAGCCATGGCTCCCACACCGATGAACTCGAAGACCCGAGCGACCGTCTCGAAGATCTCACTGTCCACTGAGGTCTCCTTGGTCTCGGCGCCCTGTGACGCTCATATAGGCAATTCTCACGCCGGGCCGCTCCGCCTCCAGGATTCGAACCTAGACCTAACAGCTCCAAAGGCTGTCGTGCTGCCATTACACCAAGGCGGATCGCACTTTCGGGTGCGCGACAAGTCTGCCAGAAGGGGCGCGAAGTCTTAGCCCTTACGCGTGCGCACAGTCAAGCACGCGCGCCCGCGTGCAGCGCAGACCTAGTCTCGAATCAGCCGGTATCGCCAGATCCGGCGCGGAATGGCAATCTTCATCAGAAAGGCATTCATCATGGCAACTACGAACGACAACATCCCTGATCGCGACAGGGTTGTCAGCACCGACGGGGTGCCGGTAGAGCGCACGACGGGCACCGATCGCGTTGTCGGCGACCGCGTTGTCGACGACCGCATCGTCGACGACGACCGCCTCGTCACGGACGACCGCGTCATCAGCCGCGATGCGAACGACGTCGTGGACCGCGAGCGTGAGCGCTTCGGCGGCTTCAAGTTCGGCTCAGCGTTCTTTGGATGGCTGACCGCCACAGGAACTGGCGTACTGCTCACCGCACTCGTTGCCGCGCTCGGTGCGGCAATCGGGCTCGGCAACGGCGTGACGGCCGATGACGCTGCCGACATCGCTGAGGGCAACGCCGACACGATCGGCATCATCGGCGCCGTTGCTCTGCTCGTGGTGCTGTTCATCGCCTACTTCGCGGGCGGTTACGTCGCCGGACGAATGGCGCGATTCAGCGGCGCGAAGCAGGGATTCGCCGTGTGGCTGTGGGCGGTGCTCATTGCGGTAGTGGTGGCGATCGTCACGGCCGTCGCGGGAGACCGGTTCGACGTACTTGCCGAGCTCAACAGCTTTCCGCGTATCCCGCTCAGCGAAGGCGACCTCACCGTCGTGGGCATCGTGACCACCGTGCTCGTGGCGCTCGTGAGCCTCGGAGGCGCGATCCTCGGCGGACTCGCCGGAATGCGCTACCACCGCCGGGTCGACGCCGTCGGACTCGGCACCTAAATCCGTCAACTGCTGCTGGGCATCCGCGCGATAATGGGCGGATGCCCAGCAGCGACGAAGTCGACCGCATAGTCGACGCATGGTCGCGCGAGCGCCCCGACCTCGACTTCTCACCGCTGCAGGTGCTGAGCCGGGTGGCAAGGCTCGCCCGACACCTCGAGCGTGCGCGTCGCACGGCGTTCGCCGCATCCGATCTCGAACTGTGGGAATTCGACGTGCTCTCCGCGCTTCGCAGGGCCGGCGCGCCGTACCAGCTCACTCCCAAAGCGCTCCTGCAGCAGACTCTCGTGTCGAGCGGCACGATGACCAACCGCATCGACCGGCTCGTCTCGCGCGGTCTCGTCGAGCGGCGCACCGACCCGAACGACGGCAGGGGCATCCTCGTGGTCATGACCGCCGACGGCCGTGAGCGCGTCGACATCGCCATCAGCACGCTGCTCGAGGCCGAGTCCGAACTGCTCGACCGGCTGCCGCGCGCCGAGCAGGAACGATTGAGCGCGCTGCTGCGCAAGCTCAGCTTGGATTTCGACTAGGAGCAAGCCCGTGCCCGTAGCGGAAGACCTGCGCGCCCCGGCTCGGGAGCGCACCCTCAACCCCGTCACCGACGGCTTCGGCTCGAGCGCACGTGCCCACGAGCACCGCCTGTTGTCCGCCGCTCGACCCGCACTGCCGGTGCTCAACTGGCTCGGCATGTTCGCAAAACCACTCATGAAGGTGCCGGGGCTCGGCTGGATCACCGCCGATCCGCTCACGGCACGCGCCGTGCTCAACGACCCAAACCACTTCACGCTCCTCAGCGAAGGCGGCGTCGGACACCTGTGGGCGCAGATCCTCGGGCCGTGGGTGTACGAGCTCTTCGACGGGCCGGGGCACTACGACTTGCGCACGCGCAGCCGCGAGCTGTTCACCGAGAAGACGAGCGCGGCCTTCGTCGAGCACGCCTGGCACGATCGCCTCGAGGATGCCCGGCGCACGTTCGAGGCGGGAGAACCGCTCGACCTCGCCGATCTCAGCCGCATCCTGGTCGGGCAGATGGTCGTGAGCCTGCTGGGACTGCCCGCTGGAACCTCGTCTTCGGAAAGCACCGACGACGCATACCGCGAGATCTTCCGCACCGGCGAGGAACTGGCATCCACCGCTCTCGGAACCACCGCCGACACCGTTCTCCCGCCGCACAAGATCGCGCGGGCGAGAGAAATCGTCGAGCGCCTCACGGGGCACATCGACCTCGCATTCGCGACCGCGTCGGGCGACACGATCATCGGCCGCTGCCGCGAGCTCGGGCTGACCCTGCAGGAGACCAAAGGACTCTCGACGCTGCTCATGGTCGCGGGCACCGAGACCGCGGCATCCGCCATGGCGCGCACCGCGGCACTGCTCTACGACACGGGCGAGCAGCACCGACTCATCGAGCATCCCGAGTTCATGGAGGGCGCCGTGCGCGAGGCCCTGCGTGTGACCTCGCCAGCCCCCATCATCGGGCGCTCGGTGCTCGCCGACCTCAGCATTGGCGGACGCGAACTCAAGGCCGGCGAGCGCATCGTCGTGCTCACCTGGACCGCCAACAACCTCGCGGGCGAGTACCGGGTCGACCGTGCTTACATCCCGCAGAACCGGCAGCTGTGGTTCGGCGCGGGACGGCACCTCTGCCTCGGCGGACCGCTCGCGCGCGCGGAACTCGCCTCGATCGTGGGGCTGCTGCTCGGCGACGGGCGGCCGTTCCGGGTGGTATCGCGTCGGTACGGTCGGCGCGTGCTCATCCCGGCCTACGAGAGCCTCGTGGTGCAGAAGGTCTAGTTGTGGGTCGGATGCTCGTGATCGCCGTGCGACGCGGTCTCGAGCTGGAAGGTGGAGTGCTCGATCTGCACCGCGAAATGCTCGGCCACGCACTTCTGCAGGATGTCGAGCATGCGCGGCGCGTGACCGTCGTGAAAACACTCATCGTCGACGACGACGTGCGCCGTGAGCACCGGCATGCCGGTCGCGATCTGGCTCACGTGCAGGTCGTGCACGGACTGCACGTGCTTCACTTCGAGCAAGTGGTCGCGCACGGCCTCGAGGTCGAGGCCCTTGGGAGTCGACTCGAGCAGCACGCTCGTGGCGTCCCGCAGCAGCATCACGGCCCGCGGCAGGATGAGCGCACCGATGAGGATCGCGGCGATCGCATCCGCCAGCTGGAAGCCCGTGGTCGCGATCACGATTGCGGCCACGATCACCGCAACCGAGCCGAGCGCGTCGTTGACGACCTCGAGGAACGCGGCGCGCAGGTTCATGTTCTTGGCGCGGCTCGTCGCGAGAATGAGGATGGATGCGACGTTGCCGACTAGACCGATGACACCGAAGACGATGAGCTGGCCTCCGTCGATCTGCGGCGGGTCGAACAGGCGCTGCACGGCCTCGATGACCACGAACACGCCGACGGCGAGCAGGATCGCCGCCTGGGCAGTCGCGCCGAGCACCTCTGCCCGCTCGAATCCCCACGTGCGCTTGGCCGTGGGCGGGCGATTGACGAGAGTCGCAGCGAGGAGGGCGATCGCGAGGCCCCCCGCGTCGGTGAGCATGTGGGCCGCATCGACGAGCAGTGCGAGGCTGCCGGTGATGATCGACCCCACGACCTCGGCGGCGAGAATGATGACGGTTATCGTCAGGGCGACGGCGATCCGGCGGCGACCGGGGGATGCCGCGTGGGCATGGTCATGAGCCATCACCACTCATTGTCCGGCTTCGAGCCGCGCGTTACCAGCGCTCGGCGCCGGCGAGGCTCGTCGGCTGCGGCCGATAGCCGAGCTGCTCGCGCGCTGCCGTGAGATCGAGTGTGCGCTCGAGGCCGAGCTGGCTCACCGCATACCGGGTGATCCTGGGTCGTCCACGGCGGGTTGCGCGGTGCAGCGTTTCGAGGGCGGCAGCGGCGGCGAAGGCTGCGCGGTAGGGGATGCGGGCGAGCGCGACATCCTGCCGCCCGCGCTTGGCGAGGAACTCGCGCAGCACCGCGGACAGGAGCACGTCGGTGTCGTCCCCGACGTTGTAGACGCCCGCGGGAGCGTGCAGCGAGAGGGCGACGGCCTCAACGAGATTGTCGATGTGGGTGAGGGTGTGGGCTACCTCGGCTCCTTCGGGAAGCACGAGGCGGCGTCCGCGGATGCCGGCGAGAACACGCGGCAGCAGCGTCGTGTCGCCGGGACCGTACACGGCGTGGGGGCGGAGGATGACGGCATCCTCACCCAGTTCTGCCTCGGCGGCGGCCTTCGACTCGGAGTACGAGCTCAAGAATCGCGTGGCCGGACCCTCCGACTCGATCGCACGCACGGTAGGCGCGAAGGCGTCGTAAACGCTCGACGTGGAGACGTGCACGATACGCGCGCCCGGAAAGCTCGCGACGACGTTGCGCGTACCGATGCGATTGACGAGCATGGCAGCGCCGATGGGAGCCCAATCATCGGCGAGGGCCGCGCAATGCACGACGGCGTCGAAGTCGCCGGGGCGCGCGCCGCGCGAGATGTCCCACTGCTCGTAGCGGGCACCCGGATGCGCCCACCCCCGTTCCCGTCGACCGAAACCCGTGACGTCGTGGGCTCGCTCCGCGAGGGCGGACGCGACGGCCCCGCCGATGAACCCGCTCGCCCCCGTGACCGCGATCCTCATCTCGGCGCCACCGTGCGCGCGAGCGCCGCTCGGTCGAGTTTGCTGCTGCGCCCGGACCGCGGAAACCCGCCCATGGTCACGATCCTGTCAGGCAGTACGGCCGCGTCGATGAGACCGGGCAGGGCGCGCCGCAGGGCGCTCTCGTCGTACGCGGGCCCCGGCACGATCACGAGCACCAGTTCGTCGTCTCCGATCGCGTTCGGCAGGCCGACGAGCGCCGCATCGGCGACCCCCGGTATGCCCGCGATGACCGGCTCGTAGAGTGCCGGGTAGACGTTGGTGGTTCCGCGGATGAACATGTCCTTACTGCGGCCGCCGAGCACCACTCGCCCGTTCTCGATGCGCGCGAGATCGCCCGTGTGCAGCTCGGTGAGCGCAGGCTCGCCCAGGTAACCGAGCGCCAGGCCGTCGCCCGTCACGACGAGCTCGCCGTCGACGATGCTCGCGCGCACGGCGCCCATGAGCTCACCGACGTAGTCGCCCGGGCCGTCGAAGGCGAGTTTCTCGTCCCCGTCGGCGATCGCGACCGGCAGGATCTCCGTCATGCCGTAGATCGCGTGGATGCGCGTGCCCGGCAATTGCGCGCGCGCCCGCTCGAGCAGGGGACGCAGCACGGGCGCGCCGCCGATGAGCAGGGCCCGGAGTCTCGGCGTTGTGGTGAGAGTGCGCAGCAGCACGTCGAGGGCGGCGGGCACGGCGAACAGCACGTCCGCATCCGGCAGCAGCTCGAGATACTTCGCCGGTCTCGCACCCGGATCAGCCCCCGGCGGCGGCACAATCCAGTGCGCTCCAGAGATGAGGGCGGGGATGCCCACCATGAGCTGGTCGGTGAGCACGCGCTCCCCCGCGACTAGACCCACGCGTTCAGCGAAGTCGCCCAGTCCCGTGCCGAGCGAGAGGCGCGAGTGCACGACGGCCTTCGGGTGGTCGGTCGTGCCGCTTGTGAAGATGATCAAGGCCTCGGCTGCCGGATGACCCGCAAGGGCTCCGTTCGACGGGATCATCAGGGAGCGCAGGGACAGCGCACCACGCTGCACCCCGGGCAACCACGGCCCGGAGTAAATGTGCCGGGCATGCGGTACCACGGTCGCGTAGTCGGGCAGCTCGAGCCCCCGGCGACGCGCGATGCGCTTGAGCGGCCCGGATGACGCCGCATACAGCACCGACTCAGCCGCGACCCATTTCGGCGCGGCGAGCGCAGCGCGGGCCCGGAACATGGTCTCGCCCGCCCCCGGATCCGCGAAGACGATCGTGCCTCCCGCGGCGATCACGCCGAGCGCGAGGCAGATACCGTCGAGCCCGGGCCGCACCGAGAACAGCACACGGTCGCCCGGCGCGAGCCCGCGCTCATCGAGTCCCCTCGCGATGCCGAGCACCCGATCACGTACCTCGCCGAACGTGAGGGTGCGGCGGCCGAGCGTCATCGCCGGGGCTTCGGGAGTGCGCGCGCACGCCTCGAGGAGGACGGCGAGGATGTCGGTCACGCGGTGCCCACCACGAGCGACTCGTACGAGGGAATCAGTACCCCGCGCGCGGGAGCCCGGGACACGATGCGCAGCGGCGCGGCCGTGGACGACGCATCCAGCAGCGCGTCGAGGGTCAAGCGGATCTGCGCCATCGCGAGCGGCGCGCCCAGGCAGAAGTGCGTGCCGGCACCGAACCACAATTGTTTGAGGGTCGCGGCCACGTTGGCCGACGGGTCGAACGGTCCGAGGGCTCGGTTGGCTGCGAAGGTGGCAAGGATGACGCGGTCGCCCGGGTGCACCGCGACCGGCCCGATCGCGTCATCCGCGACCACGCTGCGCAGCATCACGGGTGACGGCGTCGTGACTCGCAGACCCTCGGCGATCGCGGGCTCCACGAGGGCCCGATCGGCGGCGAGGAACGGTAACCAACCGGAATCCACGAGCAGCGCGACGAGGCGCGGGATGTACGAGACCAGCGTCTCCGTGCCCGTGAGCACGAACGCGCCCACCGCGCCCATCGCTTCATCCTCGCTCAAGTCCAGCGAGCGCATCCTGCCCGGCACCGTCTGTTCGTCACCCGCGCGGTAGGCGGCGCGTGCGTGGGAGGTGAGCTCAGCGAGGATCGCCCGCGCCCGCTCGACTTGCGGCGCGGTGAGGCGCGGGCGGGCGAGGCGCACGAAACGGGTGATCGAGGAGACGCGATCGAAGAGGTCGTCGTCGACCTCCGACACCCGCAGCCCCACGAGCTGGCTGATCATCGCGCTCGCGTAGCGCTTGACCTCGTCGACCAGGTCGATCGCCTCGCCACTGCGCAGCCGAGCGGTGAGCGCGGCGGTCGGGAGAGACTCGGCGGCGAGCGGATCCACATACGAGGGCGCGAACAGCGACCCGAGCTTGCGGCGCAACGCGAGGTGGTCGGCGCCCTCCATATTGAGGAGCACGGCGGGGCCGAGCACCGGCGTCCAGAGATCGCTCGGCGCGCCCGGACCCGTTTTCGAGAAGCTCGCGGTGTTCATGAGGGTCGCTCGCAGCAGGTCGGCGTCCCGCACGAGAACGCCGAGGCCGGGCACGCGCCGCACGGGAGCCTTCGACGCCCTCAGAAGCGGATAGGCGAACGGATGCGCCGCGCGCATCACGCGCTCCTCCCATCGTCGCGCGAGAGCAGCGGGCGCCGGCGTGCTCATCGGATGTCCACGTCGTCGGGGCGATAGGCGTGATCCTTGTACCAGAGCAGAGTGTTCTTGAGGCCCCACGCCTTCACGCGCCGCGACGAACCGTAGACGACGACATCGCGCCTGCGCGCGTACCTATCGGTGATGCGGCGCACGGCGTTGACGAGCGCGCGGTCCTCGTGCAGGTCTTCGATCGCTGTGCGCGGGAACCCGCCCGCCTCCAGGTAGAGCGCCGACGTGATGCCCACGTTGCAGCCCGCCGCCATCAGGTACGGGCCGAGGTACTCGGGCGAGCGATTACCGGGACGGATGCGCCCGAACGCCTCCGCGAGCTCGACCGCCCCTCGCAGGAGGATGCGCCGCCCCAGCGACAGCCCCTCGTCGTGCCTCGGCACCAGCTCGCCGCCCACGAGATCGAGGCCGTCGGTGGTGAGCGCCCTGCGCACCGAGGCGGTCCAGTCCGCGCGAGGGATGCAGTCCGCGTCCGTGCGAGCGAGCAACTCGGCCCCGGCGGCGATCGCCGCGCGCATGCCCGTGTCCGCTGCCGCGCCAGTGCCCTTCTGCGGTTCGGTAACGATGTGCCAGCGCGGCTGGGCATACGACGCGATGACGGCTGCCGAGTCATCCGTCGACGCATTGTCGACGAACCACACGTCGAAGTCGCTATCGCGCTGAGCGAGGAGCGCGTCAAGGGTCGCACTGATGCCCGCCGCCTCGTTGTACACGGGAACGACGACGGCGAGCCGGCGGGCACTCACAGCCTCACCACCATGAGTCCGAGGCTGATCCCACCCGCAAGGCCGATGAGCAGCACGAGACTGCCGGGTGCGATCATTCCGGCCTCGCGAGCGAGCACGAGCTGCAGCGGGAGGGTGACCGAGGCGAGGTTGCCATGCTCGGCGATCGTGATCACCGATTTGCCCTCGGCGACCCCCAGCCGCTCGAAAATGGGCGGCAGATAGGGCAGCGCGACCTGGTGAATGGCGACGAGGTCGAAATCGCTCCAGCTCAGGCCGTTCTTCTCGAGGAGGTCGAGCACGGGCTGCGGCCCGAGCTCCAGGAACGCCTGCTGCAGGCCGTGTCCGTCCATGTCGAAATAGGCGTGGTCCATGCTTCGCGGATTCATCGAGCCGCCGGTCGGCAGCGTGCCGATCGCCCAGTGCTTCGACACCGCGACGAAGCTCGAATCGAGGATGCCCGTCGCCGGGTCATCCGAGGCCTCGAGAATGACCGCCGCTCCCCCGTCGCTCATCGTGTATCCGGGGAACGAGCGGATGAACTGTTCGTGATCGCGCAGCTTCCACCGCACCCCGTGGGAGGGCTGCTCCCCACTCGCGATGAGCACGCGCCGGTATTGGCCGCTCGCGATGAGGGCCTCGGCGACCTGCATCGCATTGATGACGCTGTTGCAGGCGTTCTTGACATCCATGACGGGGCACTGGAACCCCAGCTTCGCGGCGACGATATGGCTCGTCGCCGGCTCGATGAGGTCCTGGCTCGCGCTCGCGAAAATGAGAAGGTCTGGTTCACCCGGCGACTCGGCGAGCGCCTCACGCGCCGCCGCAACCGCCAGATCGGAGGTGTGCCAGCCCTCGGGCCGCACATGCACCGACTCGACACCCGTCAACCGGTGGATGAGCCCGGTCGCGAGCTTGAGCTTCGAGTTCGCCTCGCGCAGGTCGCGCTCGGTCTGCGCGGTGGTTCGTGTGGTCTCGGGCAGGTAGATCCCGAGCCCCGCGATCCGGGCTGACGCAGTGGGCACTGTGCGAGTGTAGTGGGCCCGGATCGCGGGGCTTACGATCAGGTGGCTCGCGAGGCCCGCCGCGCCTTGAGGAACCCGTCGACCACATCTCACGCGGCGATGAGCACGAAGAGCACTGGTGAGATGATCTTTGCGTCTCGCAGCCGGTACTACTAACTGAGCAGCTCCTCGAGCTCGAGCCAGCGCGTCTCCACGACCTCGAGTTGGTGTTCGAGCTCCCGGAGTTCGGCCGCGAGCACCGCGAGACCGGTGTAGTCGCCGGGGTCGTGCTCGGCCATCCGCACGTGCACCTCGGAGATGCGTCCGCTGAGCTTCTCGATCTTGCGCGCGGCCGCGGCATGCTCCTTCTGGGCGTTACGCAACTCGGCGCCGCCGAGCTTCGGCGGGAGAACCGCGCTCGTGGCGGGAGTTGCACCTCCCGCCGCGGGTGTGCTTCTCCCGCCAACGGGTGCAGTATCTCCCGCCGAACCTTTCCGCTGCGTGGCCCGCAGCTCGAGGTACTGGTCGACGCCGCGCGGCAGGTGCCGCAAGTGACCGTTCATCACCGCGTACTGCTGGTCGGTCACGCGCTCGACGAGGTACCTGTCGTGAGAGACGACCAGGAGCGTGCCGGGGAACGAGTCGAGCAGATCTTCGATCGCGGCGAGCATGTCGGTGTCGAGATCATTGGTCGGTTCGTCGAGGATGAGCACGTTCGGCTCGCTGAGCAGAATGAGCAGCAACTGCAGGCGACGCTTCTGGCCACCCGAGAGGTCTTTCACGGGCGTGCTCAGCTGGGCGCTCGAGAAGCCGACCCGCTCGAGCAGCTGCCCGGGGGTCATCTCCTTGCCGCCCGTCACGTAGGTGCTCTTCTGGCGCCCGATGACCTCGCTCACGCGGTCGTTCCAGATGTCTTCGAGTTCGAACAGCTGCTGCGTGAGCGTCGCGACCTTGATCGTCTTGCCGCGCTTGACCCGCCCGCTGGTCGGCAGAAGAGTTCCCGCAACAAGGCTGAGAAGCGTGCTCTTGCCCGCCCCGTTCACCCCGAGGATGCCCGTTCGCTCGCCCGGGGCGATTCGCCAGGTGACATCCTTCAGCACAGAGGTGTCGCCATAGGCGACGCTGACGTTCTCGAGGTCGACGACATCCTTGCCGAGCCGCTGCATCGCCATGCTCGCCAGTGACACGCTGTCGCGCACGGGCGGCTCGTTCTCGATGAGCTCGTTGGCCGCATCGATGCGGAACTTCGGCTTCGTCGAGCGCGCCGGCGCCCCGCGGCGCAGCCAGGCGAGCTCCTTGCGCATCAGATTCTGCCGCTTCGACTCGGATGCCGCCGCCATCTTGTCGCGCTCCACCCGCTGCAGGATGTACGCGGCATAGCCGCCCTCGAAGGGCTCGATGAGGCGATCGTGCACCTCCCACGTCGCCGTGCAGATCTCGTCGAGGAACCAGCGATCGTGGGTCACGACGATCAGGCCGCCGGCGTTGGCCGACCAGCGGCGCTTGAGGTGGGCCGCGAGCCACGCGATGCCCTCGACGTCGAGGTGGTTGGTGGGCTCATCGAGAAAGATCACGTCGTGGTCGCCGATGAGGAGGGCCGCGAGGGCGACGCGCCTGCGCTGGCCCCCCGAGAGGTCGCCGACGAACGCCTCCCACGGGATGTCCGCGATGAGCCCAGAGATGACGTCGCGCACTTGCGGGTCACCCGCCCACACGTGCTCGTCGATGTCACCGATGACGGTCTGGTGCACCGTGCGGGTGCCGTCGAGCTCGTCCGCCTGGTCGAGCATGGCGAGGGTCACGCCGCCACGGCGGGTGACTCGGCCGTCGTCAGGTTGGAGCCGGCCGGCGAGCATCCTCAGAAGCGTCGACTTGCCGTCACCGTTGCGCCCGACGATGCCGATGCGATCGCCCTCATCGAGACCGATCGTGACGCGGTCGAAGATGATGCGCGTCGGATACTCGAGGTGGAGCGCTTCAGCGCCCAGAAGATGTGCCACTCGTGCAAGCCTACGGGCAGGGCTACGAGACAGTGACCGTGATTGTGTGCCAGCCCTCCGATCCGTCGGGCGCGGGTGGGCGGCGGTCTTCGCGCTGCGTGTCGCCCTCGGCATCCGTCGCGCGCACGGCGATCGTGTGGTTGCCGCTCGTCGCATCCCACTCATACAGCCACTGCACCCACGTGTCATCGGAGATGGCGTCGGCGAGGGTCGCGGACTGCCAGTCGCCGTCATCCACTCTCACCTCGACCCCCCGGATGCCTCGGTGCTGCGCCCACGCGACCCCGGCCACCGCGACCGTGCCCACCGCAACCGAGCTGCCGCTGCGCGGCACGTCGATGCGCGACGCCGTCTTGACGGGGCCCTGCGCCGACCAGCCGCGCGGGGTCCAGTAGCCCATGTCGTCGGCGAATCGCGTGACCTTGAGCTCGACGACCCACTTCGTGGCGGACACATAGCCGTAGAGCCCCGGCACGACCATGCGCACCGGGAAGCCGTGCTCGACGGGGAGCGGTTCGCCGTTCATTCCCACGGCGAGCAGGCAGTCGCGGTTCTCCTCGAGCAGCACCGAGAGGGGCGTTCCGGCCGTGAAGCCGTCGCTACTGCGGGACAGCACCATGTCGGCACCCCGCTGGGGACCGGCCCGATTGAGCAGTTCTCGTACGGGATAGCCGAGCCACTTAGCATTGCCGACGAGGTTGCCGCCGACCTCGTTGGAGACGCACATGAGGGTGACGTAACTCTCCTGCATCGGCAGGGCGAGCAGTTCGGCAAAGCTGATCTCGACCTCGCGATCGACCATTCCCACGATCCTGAGCTTCCAGGTCTCCGCGTCGATCACGGGAACCTGCAGTGCCGTGTCGATGCGGTAGAAGGTGTCGTTCGCCGACACGAGGGGCGTGATACCCGCGACATCCAGCTCGGCGCCGGCCGGGATCGGCATGGCTGCGGTCGCCGGTCTCGGAAGGCTCAGGGCCTCGCGCACGGTGTTGACGGCCGCGGTGCCCGCGTTGCAGGGGCGACATCGCGCTCGAATCGGCTCGCGTGAGCACCGCAACGAGCGCGATGATCGCGACGACAACGAGAGCGACGATGCCCCACGGCGGGCGCCGGTACTGAAGTATCCCGATGCCGACGGCGAGCACGAGCACGAGCACGCCGAGGCCTGCGAACAGGGCGATCTTGTCGGCAGTGCCGAATAGGCCGATCACGACGGTCTTGAACCATCCCGGCACGATGTCGACCACGAGCGAACCGACCGCGAACAGCGGGCTGCCCGCGGGAAGAACCATCGCTGCGGCGGCGACCTCGGCAACGGCCAGCGTGCTGAGGGCGGCGAGCACACCGACGAGCGACGACCAGATGGTGACACGACTGCCGCTCATGGGCTCATGCTAATCCCGCCCGGTGAGTGGCTGGTTATGCCGAAACGCTCTTCGGCCGCGCGACCTCCCCTGTAGCCATTGACTCCTCCGCCGCCGTGAGCGCGGCGAGGCTGCCCAGTACGCTCGCACCCGAGGATTCGAGTGGCCGCTCGCCGCGGATCGCGGCGGCGAAGGCCTGCAGTTGCGCTTCGAAGCCGTTCGCCATCATCTCCTCCTCGGACTGGTACATCATCCGCTCTCCGTTCACCGAGACCGACGTGTAGCAATCGAAATGGAGTGTCGCATCCTCTCCGACGAGCACAAGGTCGTGCACCGTCAGCCTCGACGTGAATGACATCGCGATCGCAGCCCTCACGCCGTTGCCGAAACGGGCGTGAAGCGTGAAGTCATCGACGACACCGAACTCGCTTGCGACCGACGCGCCCTCGCAGAGCACGGAGACGATCTCATCGTCGAGGAGGTGACCGAGGATGTCGATCGAATGCGCACCCCAATGCGCGACGAGGAAGTTCGGGAGATCCTTCCACCACGGGAAGTTGTCGCGCCGGAACGTGAGCCGGCGCTCCACGGCCTGCACGGGAACACCAAGGCGCCCCGAAGCGATGAATTCCCTTGCCCACGTGAACATGGGCATGAAGCGCAGCACCTGGCCGCTCATGAGCATGAGTCCGGCATCGTCAGCCGCGCGCACCATGGCCGTCGCCTCGTCGAGGTTTCGGGCGAACGGCTTCTCGATGAGAGCGTGTTTGCGGTGCTGCAGCGCAGCCATAGCGTTGTTGTGATGCATTCCGGTCGGCGTGCACGCGATCACCGCATCGACACCCGGCGCGTCAAGTGCCTGCTCGAGAACCGTGGTCGCGAACGGGGCCCGGTAGCGGGCGGCGAACGCCTCCGCGACGGCTGTGTCCTTATCGACGACCGCGAGCAGCCTGACTCCCTCGGTGCGCGCTATTGCGTGCGCGTGCGCGTGTGCGATCCGACCCGCGCCGACGATCGCTATTCCGATCTCCTGCTGTTCTGTCATTGTCACCCACGTCCCGGCACGAAGTCCGAGAACTGTTGGAGGAACGTGTCGATGTCCGCCTCGGTGTTGTACGAGTGCGGGGCCACGCGTACCCGCCCGTCTCGAGCCCACACCGTCGTGCCGAGCCGGTCGAGGTGGCGCGCGATCTCGTCGAAGTGCGGGGTTTCGAAGGCGACGATGGATCCCCGCCGGGTCGAGTCATCCGGGCAGAGCATGGGAGTGTCCAGCGACCTCAGGCCGGAGCGCAAGCGTTCCACGAGGGCGAGGTTGTGCGCCTCGATCTCCCGGATCCCGAGCTCGCGGATGAGTGTGAGCGCGCTCTCCAGGATGCTCACGCCCAAGAGGTTCGGCATGCCCTCCTCGAAGCGGCGAGCGTCCGTGTGCAGATCGAAGTCGTGCATGTCGGCGGGGAAGAGCTCCGTGACACTCCGGTAGCCGACGTAGGGCGCGCGCATCTGCTCTGATGAGCTCGGGTTGACGTAGAGGCCCGCGAGACCGTGCACGCCGAGCATCCACTTGAAGGTCGCGGCGCACACGAAGTCGGCTCCGTCCGTGCCGGTCTCCACGGCGCCGACCGCTTGCACCGCGTCGACGAACACGAGAGCCCCGTGCGCGTGCGCTCCCTCTACTATGCGCGCGACGTCCATGCGCTGGCCGGTCTTGAAGCTCACAAGACTCACGACCACGAGTCGAGTGCGATCGTCGATCGCGGCCACGAGATCTGACTCGTGCACCGCGCCGTCACGATAGGGCACGGTGCGCACCACGACGCCCTCCCGCTCGAGTAGCGTCGCCGAGAACAGAGCGCTCGGGAACTCGGAATCGGCGAGAACGATGACATCGCCGGGCTGCCAGTCGATCGACTTGATTGCGATGTCGAGGCCCCGCGACGTGCTCGCGATGAATGCGACGTCTGCACTACTCACTCCCAGCAGTTCAGCGAAGAGGTCTCGGGACCGCTCCTCGATCACAGAGAGCTCGCCCCTGCCTACCGAGCCCTTCGCCTTGCAGTCCGTGTATCGCTGGATGGCGTCGACATGCGATCGCAGGAACAGCCCTTCCGCCGCCGAGTTGAGGTAGACCCCGTCGGGTCGCCGGTAGAGGGCTTCGTGCATCCTCTCTTCGACAGCCGAGCGCGTCACGCCCCCACCGCCGCTTTCGCCTGCTGTGGTACCTCTTCGGCGAAATGGCACGCCGTCAGATGCGCAGCGCCATCCTCCATCAGGATGGGTCGGGCCGTCGGCTGTTCGATGGTGCACCTCTCAGGATTGCCGAGTTGTTGTCGTAGCCAGCATCGTGGCGCGAAGATGCAGCCCTCGGCTGGGGGCTCGGTGGCGCCGAGCTCACTGCTCACCCACGGTCGCTCCGAACGGGTCTCGGGGTCGCCGTTGGGCGCGGCCGAGATGAGCATGCGGGTGTACGGATGCCACGAGTCGTTCATGATCGCCTCGCGACTGCCGACCTCGACGATGTGCCCCATGTAGAGCACCGCGATCCGGTCGCAGAAGAAGTTCACCACTCGCAAGTCGTGCGTGACCATGACCACCGTCAACCCGAGGTCGTTCTTGAGCGAGTTGAGCAGGTTGAGCACCTGGGCCTGAATGGAAACATCCAGCGCGGACACCGGCTCATCAGCGATGAGCACGGAGGGTTCCACCGTCAGCGCCCTCGCCAGCACGATGCGCTGCCGCTGGCCACCGCTGAACTCGTGGGGGTAGCGCTCGAGCATCGACTCGTTGAGACCGACTCGGGCGAGCAACTCGGTCATCGACGCCGAGCGCTCGGCCGACGACATCCGGCGGCGTGCGTAGCCATCGGACAGGGTGTCCCGAATCGTCCGGAAGGGGTTGAGCGACGCGAAAGGGTTCTGGAAGACCATCTGCACGCGCCGCCGGAACGACCGGCGTTCCGGTCGGCTCATGGCCGCGACCACTCGGCCCTCGAAATGCACCTCGCCCTCGGTCGGGGTGTCGAAGCCGATGAGCAGGCGACCCAGGGTGGTCTTGCCCGATCCGCTCTCGCCGACGATCCCGAACGCCTCACCCCGGTAGATGTCGACCGAAACCGCATCGAGGGCGGGGCGGGATCGCCGGCCACGCTTACGGCCGAAGCGTCGCTTGCGCTCGAAGTCTTTCGTCACGTTGCGCACCGAGAACAGGGGAACCAGCGCGTCCGCGGAGGTCTCGTCAGGTGTCGTCACCGTCCCGCTCCTTCCAGGTCAGCGAAATGGCAGGCGGCCCAATGCGAATCCGACTCATCCACCTCAGGGTCGGTCGTGGTGCAGATTTCGGGTTCGCCGAGGGCCCGCCACAGCGGGCACCGAGGGTGAAAGCGGCATCCGGTTGGCCACGCGTCGGGCCGAGGAGGTTGGCCGGGCAGCGCCTCGAGCTCTGCTGGTGGTTCGCCCGAGAGCGGCAGCAAACCACTCAGCAGGGCCTTGGTGTACGGATGCGCCGGCTTGCTGAAGACGGCGCTGACCGTGCCCGATTCCACGATCCTGCCCGCGTACATGACCATCACCCGATCGCAGATCTCCGCGACGGTCGCGAGGTCGTGGGTCACGAAGATGATGCTCGTGCCGCGGGTATCGCAGATGTCGCGCAGCAGCGCGAGGATCTGCGCCTGCACTGTCACGTCGAGCGCCGTGGTCGGCTCGTCGGCGATGATCAACTCCGGGCCGAGGATGAGCCCCTCCGCGATCGCAACCCGCTGCTGCATTCCGCCACTCAACTGGTGGGGGTAACGGTTGAGGCTCTGCTCTGCGTTGGGGAGCCGCACCTCGCGCAGCATCTCCGTCGCCCTGGCGCGCAGGCTCTTGCGTGACCGGTCTCCGCCGTGGTCGCGGATGACTTCGGTGATCTGCTCCTCGATGGTGGTGACCGGATTCATCGTCGCCAGGGCGTCCTGCACGATGAGCGAGAGCGCCTTGCCCCGCAGTTCGCGCATCTCGGCTTCGGGGAGCGACGCGAGATCCCGGCCGCCGAAGGCGATCGTTCCCGCGCTCACAACGCCGGGCGCGGGGATCATGCGCATGAGCGCCAGGCCCAGCGTGCTCTTGCCAGACGCCGACTCACCGACGAGTCCGATGATCTCGCCGCGTCCCACGGTGAACGAGACGTTGTCGACGGCCCGCACGTTCCGTCCACGGGCGGGGAACTCCACGGTGAGACCTCGAACGTCGAGCACCGCTCCGTCGCGCAGCGGGTCGCTCCCGGGCATCCTTTGCTGCTGCTTCGTCATGATGTGCTCCGTCCTGCGCGCGGGTCGACGATCTCCCGGAGGCCATCGCCCAGAAGGTTCACGCCGAGCACGGCGATGACCACCATGGTGCCGGCACCGAGTGGGAGCCATGGCGCGTCGTAGAGGTATTGGCGTCCTTCGATGAGCAGCGAGCCCCACGACGGATCCGGTGGCTGCACCCCGAGGCCGAGGAACCCGAGGCTTGCCTCGTCGAGGATGCCCCAGGCCAGGGCGGTCGTGACCTGCACGATGAGGATCGGAACGACGCTCGGCAGGATGTCTTTGACCATGATCGACAGCGGACTCGCGTCGAGGCCCCGGGCAGCCTCGACGTACGACCGGCTGCGTACGGAGACCACGACGCTGCGCACGATGCGCGCGAATTGCCAGGTGTAGACGACGGACAGGGCGATGGTCACCGACTGCGCCGACGGGCCGAGGAGCGCGACGATGCCGAGGGCGAACACGAGGCCCGGCACCGCGAGCAGGATGTCGACGACCCGCGTCACGGCGAGGTCGAGCACACCACCGATGTATCCGGCGACGAGACCGATGACCGTGCCCATGACGAGCGCTCCGGCCACTGCCGCAGCGGCGACCATGAGCGAAACCTGCGAGCCCGCCATGATGCGGGACAGGATGTCCCTGCCGTAGACATCGGTGCCCATCGGGTGGGCGAAATCGGGTGGCGTGAACGGCTCCCCCGTGTCGAAGGCCATGGGATCGAATGGGGTCCAGAAGACGCTCACGATCGCCATGAGCACGACCACAGCCGTGAGGATGGCCCCGAGCAGGGCGCGCTTATGGCCGATGATCGCCCTGAGCGTGATGGCGCGGACGCCGCCCGCCGGCACGCTCATCGTGCGGCGGCCGAATCGCGGCTTCATGCTGTTCACCGTGTCGACGACGTTCACAGTCGCACCCGCGGGTCGAGCCACGCGTGGAGGAGTTCCACGCCCAGGTTGACGATGACGTAAATCGTCGCGACGACGAGAATGAGCGATTGAACCATCAGGTAGTCCCTTTGGATCGCGCCCTCGACCAGCAGGCGGCCTACGCCCGGCCAGTTGAAGAGCTGTTCGACGATGACCTGCCCACCGAGGAGAGTTCCCAGCTGCAGGCCGAGCACGACCAGCACGGGCACGATGGCATTTCGGAGCAGGTACCGGTAGGTGATGGTGCGCGAGCGGAGCCCCTTCATGCGCGCCTGCACCACGAACTGCTCCTGCTGCAATTCGATCGTCGTGGCGCGCACCATTCTGGCAAGGAACGGCGAAAGGTGTATTCCCAGCGCAAGGGCGGGCATGAGAGTGAGCCGCAGGCTGTCGACCGGCGACTGGGCGAACGGTATGTACCCCCCGGTAGGCAGCCAACGCAGTTGCACGGCGAGAATGAGAATGAGGAGCGTGCCGATCCAGAACACCGGCATCGAGAGCCCGAGGAGCGCGGCGGGCGAGAGGATCTTGTCGATCCAGCTCCCCCGGTATTTGCCTGCGAGAAAACCCGCGGGGAGCCCGATGAGAACCGTGAAGAAGAGGCTGACGAAGGTCAGTTGGAAGGTGGCGGGAATCCGATTGATGACGACGGGGGTGATCTGCTGGCCCGAGATCAGCGAAATACCCAGATCTCCCTGGGCGAGTCCGGATATCCAGTCCCAGTACTGCACGTAGAGGGGCCGATCGAGCCCGCGCTCGGCGCGCAGCTGCGCGATGAGTTCAGGGCTGCCGTTCGGCCCGAGCATGCCGGCGATGGGGTCGCCCGGTACCGCGTGCACGTAGAGGAACAGGAGCACGGACAGCGCGAGCAGCAGGGGGATGACTATGAGGATGCGATTGATCGCGTATCGGATCACCTTGGTCGGTCCTTAGGTGTTGTTATCGAAGTGTTGTCCGAAGACGACCGGTGGGTGTGCCGGGCAGGGGTCGCAAGTCGATCCCCCTGCCCGGCACGGCGTGCACTACTGCGTCAGGGTCGCGTAGATGAGGCCTCGGTTGGAGGCATCCGCCCTGGGGTAGTAGCCCTGGAGGTTATTCGAGGTGCCGATCACGGCGTACTGTGCGCCCGTCGTGATCATCGGCTGCTCGTCGAGGATGATGTCCTGGACCTGGCGGTACAGATCGGCGGCCTCGGCGACATCAGATGTCGCCTGTGCCTGCTTGACGAGAGCATCCACGTCGGGGTTGCACCACTTGGCGATCAGGTTGGTGACCGAGCCGTCGCATGTGAACGACTGCGAGAAGTAGGCGTCCTCAGTCGCGTAGTTGTTGCCGGCGTGGTACATCTGGAACTTGTCCGCGGCGACATCGGTGTAGAAGCTCGCGGAGTCGTAGGCCTGCGGCGTGATATCGATGCCGAGCGGCTTCAGGTCCTGCTGGAGGGTCTCCGTGTTGCACTGCGCCTGCTGCCAGGTGTTCTCGTAGGGAACGGTGACCGCGAACGGCGTTCCGTCGGCGAGTCCGTCGACGCCCGAGGAAACGCGCACCCCGTCCGAGCCCATGACCCAACCGGCATCGTCGAGCAGGTCGCCCGCCGTCTTGAGCGCTTCATCCTGGGGAACATCGAAGCGCTGCTCGCCCTTGACGTACAGGGGGTTGCCCTCGTAGATCAGGTCACCGTACGAGACGGGGCCGATTCCGCTCCAACACGTCTCCAGACGGTCGGCGCGGGGCGCGAGGTAGGCAACGGCCTGTCGCACGTTGACATCGCTGAACGGCGGCTTCGACTTGTCCAGCCCCCACATGATGATTCCGGGACTCGGTGCCTCGAAGTACTGGATCGATCCGGCCTTCTCGAGGCGCACGGCGTCGGCGGGCTTCATGTTGTAGGTCATGTCTGCCGTACCGGTTTCGAGCGCCGACGCATTGGCCGTGGTGTCGGTGCTGTACGTGTAGGTGATCTTCTTGATCGCCGGCAGGCCCGCGTTCCAGTAGTTGGGGTTGGCGATGAGCGTCGCGTGGCTCTTCGGCACGTTCTCCTCCATCGACCACGGACCCGACGTGACCGTCGGCACGATGAAGTAGTCGGGGTCGGCCTCGACCGCGGCCTTCGACAGGATCGCGGCGCTACCGGTCGACGCGAGCGCGTTCAGGAAGACGCGTGAGGGCTCGGAGAGCGTGATCTGAATCTCGGTAGGGCTCACTACGGTCATCGAGCTCATGACAGCGAGGGGCGCCTTGAGAGCCTCGGATGCCGCAGCGCGCTCGATCGAGTACTGCACGTCGTCGGCGGTGATCGCTGATCCATCGCTGAACTTGGCGTTGTCCCGGATGACGAAGTCGTAGGTGAGATCGTCGTCGGACACGGTCCACGATTCCGCGACCATCGGGATCAGGTTGTTGTCCTGGTCGTAGTCGATGAGCGTGTCATACATGAGCTCCATGACGCGCAACGAGGCTTGCGTGACCGCGGTCGCCGGGTCGAATCCGGTCGACGGTTCGGTCGAGACGATGGTGAACTCAGACCCGGACGTGCCATCGGGGGTTCCACCCGTCGCGCACGCGCCGAGCAGCAGAACAGAACTGAGAGCGATACCCACGCCCACCGCTGCCCTTGAGGATTTCAACATTCTCTTGGTTCCTTTCGTTCCTACTTGGATGTGTATTGGTGCACCGGATCATGCGCGTCCGGGTGATCGCCATACGCCTCGGCCAGAACCTCGTTGTAGGCGAAAATTGCGGGCAGACCGCCCGTGTGAAGGAAGACGACGGTCTCGTCCGCCCTGAACCTGCCCTCGCGGCAGTGGGCGAGGAGGGCCGAGAATGCCTTGCCGGTGTAGACCGGATCGAGGAGGATCCCCTCTGTCGAGCCGAGCACGCGGATGGCCTCGAGTCCGGCCGGGCTGGGGATGCCGTAGCCAGGACCGACGAATTCGCCCGTCGCGTCGATGTCTTCCAGGGTCACGCTCGACGTGAAACCCAGCAATGCGGCGGCGCCGTGAACGAGCTCGAGCACCCCCTCGGGCGCGATGTACGCCTCGTGAGTGTCCGAGGTCGGGTTGACGCCGACGATCCTCGTGGGTAATCCCAGCAGCTCGCATGCGATGAGCAGGCCGGCATGCGTGCTGCCCTGCGACGCCGTGTAGATCCAGTCGAGCGAGCGGCCGGCCGGGAGTTGCTCGATGATCTCGAAGAGCGCCTCGACGTAGGCAACGGCGGCGTATGTCAGCGCGTCGTCTGCGCCCATTCCGGTGACGTAGGGATTCCTGCCCTCGGCCCGAAGGCGCTCGACGAGCGCTGCCTTGGCCTCAATGGTGCTCTGCTCGGGCGCGATGGGCATGATCGTCGCACCGAGGATGTGGTCGACGAGGTAGTTGCCCTGAATGGGACTGCTCAGGGCATCCTGCTTCGGAAGCAGGAACGTCTCGAGACCGAGCTTGGCACCTGCGGCCGCGAGCTGCCTGGAGTGGTTGGACTGGGAGGCGGAGCCCTGTACGAGGCAATCGGCTCCATTGGCGATAGCCGAGCCCAGTACGTACTCGTGTTGCCGCACCTTGTTGCCGCCGAAGGCCAGGCCCGTGCAGTCATCACGCTTGACCATGATCATCGGGCCGCCGAGACGCGCACTCAACCGGGGGCAATCGTCGAGGGGGGTCGGGAGTGCGGCGAGCCTGACGCGAGGCAGGAGCGACAGCGCATCCCGGCCCTCGCGGATCTTCTCGTCGAATTGGGTCATCATCAGCCTCCCCGTCTCAGTCGACCGACGTCGTGGTTCGGATGACCAGTTCGACCTCGACGGCCGAATTGCCCGGCAGCACGGCCACTCCGAGCGCCGAGCGCGCGTGCACGCCCGACTCACCGAGGACATCCGCGATGAGCTCGGATGCCGCGTCGATCACAACCGCCTGGTCGACAAAGTCCGGGGCGCTCGCGACATAGCCGGTGAGCTTCAGCACGGAGCGCACGTTCTCGAGCCCGATGCCGTACTCGATCGTGGAGAGCAGATTGGTTGCGCACAGCGCTGCCGCCGACTTACCGTCGTCGAGACCGAGCTCGGCCCCCAGCCGACCCGCGTACCGCACGGAACCGTCGGCCATCGCCGTCTTGCCGGAGAGGTAGGCGATGTCGCCTGCCCTCGTGAAGTGCACGTAGCGGTAACGAGGTGGCTTCGGCTCGACGAGCACGATTCCTCGTTCGTCCAGGCGACGTTGGATGTCGGAGTTCATCGACCACCTCGGGCGTTGACGAGCATCACAGATCCGCCCCCACAAGAGCCAGCCCGCTGCGGACGATCGCTTCCAGGTCTTCGAGATCCTTGCCGACCGGATCCATGAGGGGAGCCCGAACCGGCCCGACCTGGTGGCCGCGGATCCTGGCTGCCGTCTTGATGAGCGCGACGGCGTAACCCGACTGGCGGTCACGCAGTTCAACGAACGGCGAGTAGAACTTGCGCAAGAGCAACTCGACGGTGTCGGTATCCCCATCCCGCCGCGCCGTGAAGAACGTCGAGGCGATCTCGGGGGCAAATCCGTGCACCGCGGAGGAGTAGGCCGGGATACCGATGCTGGCGTACGGCCGTGCCTGCATTTCCGCGGTGAGCGCGCCGTTGAAGAAGAGGAAGTCCGGGTCGGCGGCGAGCTGCATTCGCTGAAGCTCCACGTGGTCGCTGTGCCCGTCTTTGAGGCCGATGACATTGGGAATTCTCGCGAGCTTGGCGAGGGAGGCGACCGTGTACTTGACGAGTCCGCGCTGGTAGAGGATGAACGGCAGTCCGGTGTTCTCGGCAATGATCTCGACGTGCCGCACGAGCCCGCTCTGCGGCGCCCGCACAAGATAGTGCGGCAGCAGCAGGGCCGCATCGGCCCCCGCCTTCTCGGCGATGGCGGCGAAGCGCACTGCCTGGGCCCAGCCGTACCCGATGCCCGCGAGGATCGGCAGCCGGCCGGCGGCCTCCTCGACTGCAGCCTCGATGAGCTGCCCATACTCCGCTTCGTCAAGCGCCGAGAACTCGCCCGTACCGCAGCACACGAAGAGCGCACCAGCGCCAGCGGCAATCTGTCCGCGCAAGTGTGCACGGAAGGCCGGCAGGTCGATGGTCGAGCCGTCTTCGCTGAAGGGGCTCAGCGGGAACGCCAGCACCCCGAGTTCAAGATGTGCCTTGAGACGCGCCGCAACCCGCGCCGCGCGGTCAGCGATCGGCTCCGTCGCTCGATCGGTACTGGCAGTCTCTGTCATTCTGTCTCCATATGTAGATGCTGATCTCTATGCAAGACAGAAGCTACATGATTAGATATAGAACGGCAATAGAAAGTAACGCGGATGCCACCCTCGTAACCCAGACTTAACAATCACTGTCCCGCTGAGCTTGGAGCGAACATATGACTGACGATTCCCTCGAGTCAGGCGTCCGACCCGTGAAGTCGGCCGCATACGCGGTCGAGGTACTGGAGTTCCTGTCATCGCGGCAGAACAAGCCGGCGCGACTGCGAGAGATTAGCGAGGCCCTGAGAATTCCGAAGAGCAGCCTGTACGCCCTCTTGCGCACGCTTGCCCACCGTGGCTGGGTTCGCCGCGACGAAACCGGCACCCTCTACGGGGTCGGCATCCGGGCCCTCATGGCAGGCATGAGCTACCTCGACTCCGACCCCTATCTGCGGCTCGTGCAACCCTGGCTCGACGAACTCAAGGAACAGCTTGACGAGACGGTGCACTTCGGGCGCCTCGACGGGAATGACATCATCTACCTCGCAACGCGCGAATCGTCGCAGTACCTTCGGGTGATCAATCGCGTCGGCCGGCGGTTGCCCGCATCGGCGACCTCTCTCGGCAAGGCGCTCCTCGCCGAACGGGACGAGGTAGGGCGGCTCGAGCACATGAGCACCCCGCTGCCTCGACTGACGTCCAAGACGATCACGGACCCCGAGGTGCTGCGCAAAGATCTCGATGACACGGTCGAACGCGGGTACGCCGTCGACATCGAGGAGAACACGACGGGGCTCAAGTGCTTCGGTTTCGCGCTGCACTACGCCAACCCCCCGATCGATGCGATCAGCTGCTCGGTGCCCATCGCGAGGCTCACCGAGGAACGGCAGGCCCACATCATCGACGCGATGTCCGCCACCGTCGCCAAGATCGAGCGCCACTCGCCATCCGCCGTCGAGGGATTCCAGCCGGCTTTCTGAGATTGACCATTGCAACCGACAACACAGGAGGACACCAGCGTGCCAATCGCTGACATCAGGCCCCACGACGTGCACGTGCACGTCGTGTACACGGAAGACGGCTCGGTCGCCGGAACCAACGCCGGGGAACTCCTCGCCGCTATGGACACCGCCGGCGTGGAGAAGGCCGCAGTGATTACTCCGCAGCCCCTGGGCTGGGACAACAGCGCGACCTTCGCGGCGACCAGCGCGTTCCCCGACCGGTTCATCGCGATCGTGCGGCTGGATGTGAGGGCTGACGATGCGGCAGACGTTACCGCCTCGCTGCACGACCAGGGTGCCCGGGGCATCCGCATCCACTTGTTCGACGAGACCGACGTGAGCTGGCTCGTCGACGGGAGCATCGACAAGACCGTCGGCACGCTCATCGAGCGCAATTCGAATCTCGCTTTTCACTGCAGGCCAGATCAACTCCCTGCCGTTGGCGACTTCGCCGCCCGCAACCCCGCACTCACGGTGCTCGTCGACCACATCGGCAGGCCCAACGTGCGGGCAGGCGCCGATGGCCCGGAGTTCCGGGGTTTCCTGGAGCTTGCGAAGTACCCCAATGTCTTTGGCAAATCGCCCGACCCCAACTTCTTCTCAGACGCCCCGCCGCCGCACCTCGACCTCGTGCCGTTTCTCGAGCTGGCGCTCGACAGATTCGGGGCCGACCGAATCCTCTGGGGTTCCGACTGGCCGCTCAGCGCCCAACAGGAGGAGTACGCGGCCTCGCTCGAACCGCTCACGACCGTCCTGGCCGACGCGTCTGCCGCCGAGCAGCACGCTGTGCTGCGGGGCAACTTCGAGAGACTGTTCTGCTCATGACGCAGCAAGCTGTGACTTGGCTGCGATGCGGCGCTCTCATCGACGGCGGTGGAGGCGATCCCGCCGAAGACATGGCGATCGGGATCGCCGGGGGGCGCATCGTCGAGGTCTCACCGTGGGATGTGCTCAACGCTGAAGCACAAGCGACGGCGAAGGATCTCTCGGCACACACGATCGCGCCGGGTTTCATAGACGCCCACGTACACTTGCTCTTCACCTGCGACGTCGACCACGACGCCACTCGCGCCAGATTCGAATCCGCGACGGAGGCGGAACTCGCCATCACGGGAGTGCGAAACGCGCAGGAGGCGCTGCTCGGCGGCGTGACGACCGTTCGCGACTGCGGCGACACCAAGTACGCGGTGCTCGCAATCCGGGATGCGGTGCGCGACGGCACGGTCGTCGGCCCCAGGATCCTGTCCGCCGGTGCACCCCTCACGACGACGGGCGGGCATTTGCACTGGTGCGGCAACACCGCCGACTCCCTCGACGAGATCCGCAAGGCGGTGCGGCAGATGTGCTCCGACGGCGTCGACCTCGTGAAGATCATGTCGAGCGGCGGGGCGATGACGCGGGAATCGAACGTGCTGCAACCCCAATTCGGCGTCGAGGAAATGACTGTCGCCGTTACGGAGGCCCATCGGTTCGGCCGCAAGGTCGCCGCACACTCGCTCAACGCAGAGAGCATCAGGCGCGGCGTCGCCGCCGGCGTCGACACTCTCGAGCATTGCTACTGGAGGCGCGACGACGGCACCTATGGCGACACCGCCGACCTCGTCGAACTACTCCAGCCGACCGACACGTCCGTTGTGGTGACGATGGCCGGTATCGCGAGGGCGATGCTCCCCGGCCGGGAGTCGGAATCGGAAGTGGAGCGCAAAGCCGCGGTCGCCGCCTCCCCCACGGGAGATCTCGCGACGGACTACCAGTGGGTGCCCGAGCTGCACAGGGCCGGCATCAACATCGTGCTCGCGAGCGACGCGGGCGTGCGATTCACGCCGTTCCGGCGCTTCGACGAAACGCTGCAGTGTGGCGTCGAAGCCTTCGGCGTAACGCCGGCCGAGGCAGTCGCGATGGCGACCCACAACGCGGCGATCGCGCTTGGCATCGGCGATGATGTGGGACTCGTCCGGCCGGGTTTCGCCGCGGACCTCGTCGTACTAGAGGGACGCGACGTCAGCCAGAGACTCGGGACGACGCTCGAGGTCTACCGCGACGGCGAACTCGTCGCGGATCGCGGCCGCATCCTGCTCCCCCCATTGAGCTGATCATCCAGACAGCCCCAAGACCGAATAACGTAGAGAAAGAGAACACTCATGGCACGCCCGGTGATCGTCAGTTGTGTAACAGCCCCGCCCATGCTCATCGGGCGGGATGTGCCGCTCGATGACGTCGTCGACCTGGAGATCCAGGACTGGACCAAACGGGTCTCGGCCGTGCTGCCGGACGAGCCCGACATCATCGTGCTGCCCGAGGCCGCCGATCGGCCGTCGACCGAGCTGTTCGACGTCGACCACCAGCGCGAGTACTACGCCCACCGCGGCATGCGTATCCGGGACCACTTCGCCCGCATCGCGGAGGAGAACAACTGCAACATCGCCTACTCGACGGTGTTTGTGGATTCCGATGGCACGCGCAATGCCACTCAGATCATCGATCGCTCGGGGGCCGTGCTCGGTGACTACGAGAAGAACCACGTGACGGTTCCCGAGAACGAGGAATCCGGCATCCGTTACGGCACCACTCCCGTCGTGTTCGATCTCGACTTCGGACGCGTGGGAGCGGCGATCTGCTTCGACCTCAACTTCGAGGAGCTTCGCGCCCAATACGTGTCGTTGCGGCCCGAGCTCATGCTGTTCAGTTCCGAGTACCACGGCGCCCTTATGCAGAACTACTGGGCTTACAGCTTGCGCTGCTACTTCGCCGCCTCGGTGCGTCCGCCTGCACCGTCCGGCCTGATCTCGCCCCTCGGCGAGAATCTGTCCCAAACCACCAACTACTTCGACCGCGTGACCCAGCGCATCAACCTCGACTACGCCGTTGCCCATCTCGACGGCAATTGGGACAAGCTGACGGCTGCCAAGGCGAAGTACGGGCCCGGCGTGACCGTTCACGACCCGGGCCGTCTCGGCTCTGTGCTGATCACGAGCGAGCTGCCGGACACGAGCGCCTCCGACATCGTCGCGGAGTTCGACATCGAGCTGCTCGACGACATGCTCGCGCGCGTGCGCGGGCACCGCGAGCAGAGCCTCGCCGCCGGAGCTGCATGATGCCCACCCTCGCCACTGACATCGACGAGATCGCCCAGCGGGCAGCGGACGCCGCGCCCGTCTGGGCCGCGACCACGCCCAGAACCCGCGCCGCGGCGATGGTGGCCGCTGCGGACGCGCTCGTCGGAGCGCAAGCCGAACTGGTAGCGATCGCGCAGGAGGAGACGGGACTCTCCGAAGCCCGCCTCGTCGGCGAGCTCAAGCGCACAGCCGTTCAGCTGAGGTTGTTCGCGGACATCGTCGTCGAGGGGTCGTACCTCGACGTGCGCATCGACGAGGCCGACGCGGCATTCGCGCTCGGAACCAGGCCGGACCTGCGCCGCTACAACATCCCGGTCGGCCCGGTGCTGAACTTCTCGGCCAGCAACTTCCCCTTCGCGTTTTCGGTTGCGGGGGGCGACACCGCGTCTGCCCTGGCCGCAGGATGCCCCGTCATCGTGAAGGCACACTCCGGGCATCCGAGGCTCTCCGAGCGAACCGCCGAGATCGTCGCCGCCGCCCTCGAGAGCAACGGAGCCCCCACGGGCATCGTGCAAGTCATCAGCGGCCAACAGGCGGGCGTCGACATGCTGAAGGATCCGCGGATCTCGGCCGCGAGCTTCACGGGCTCAACCCACGTGGGCCGGATGCTCGCCGACATCGCCGCGGCCCGGCCCGCCCCCATCCCGTTCTACGGTGAGCTCGGCAGCGTCAACCCCGCGTTCATCACGCGAGCCGCAGTCGCCGAGGATGCGTCATCCCTCGTGGATGGCTTCGTCGCGAGCATCTCCGGGTCGGCCGGCCAGCTCTGCACCAAGCCCGGCTTCCTGTTCGTGCCCGTCGGTCACAACCTCGACAGCCGCCTCGTAGACAGCGCGGAACCGATCGCCGAGCACCGCCTGCTCAACCCCGGCATCGCCGAGGGGTATCGCGAACGCCGCGACGTCATCCTCGGGACCGCCGGTGTCACACCGGTGGTGGAGGGTTCGCTGCGGATCGACGACGACGGGCAGGGCTGGGCGACACCCACCATCGTGCGAGTGTCGGCGAGCGATCTGCTGCTGCACCGCGAGCGACTCATCGATGAGGCCTTCGGCCCCCTGTCGGTGCTCGTCGAGTACGACGACGAAGAGTCTCTCGTGCCCCTCGCTGACGAACTGTTCGAGGGAAACCTGACGGGCACGATCCACGCGGGCAGCGAAGAGGATTCGGCCCCGTTGCGCTCGCTCATCGGCTGGATTACCCGCCATGCGGGACGCGCGGTGTTCGGCGGCTGGCCCACCGGGGTCGCGGTCACGCTGGCCCAGCAGCACGGCGGGCCGTGGCCGGCGACGACGAACGACAGCAGCACCTCGGTCGGCGGGGCGGCCATCTCGCGATTCCTTCGACCGGTCAGCTACCAGGATGTTCCTCAGCGACTCCTCCCCGAACCGCTCAGGGACGACAATCCGTGGGGTGTTCCCCAGGAGCGCAATCCCGCAGGCCGTTCCACGTCGTGGGGTGAGGCCTACCGCACCGCGTCCTGAGTCAGTCGCCGATGATGCGGGCGCCGTGCACAGGACCGGTGGCTCGCACGACCGTCAACCGGGCGGCGCTCAGCGCGATCTGCAGTTCGAGCGCAGAGTCGAGGTCGGCCGCCAGGAATGCCACGGTCGGGCCGGACCCGGAGACGATGCCCGCGAGCGCGCCGTTCTCCTCCCCGAGTTCGAGCACGCCCGCGAGCGAGGGCTCGAGGTGGAGCGCCGGTGCCTGCAGGTCGTTGTAGAGACACTCGGCGAGCATATGCGGGTCGCCCGCGCGCAGTGCCTGCAGCACGTTGGCGTCGACCGAGGGGGCGACCTGCGCCGGGAAGATGTCCTGCGAGTGACGGTCCCGGTGATCGTCGAGCTCCTGGTACACCGCCGGGGTCGACAAGCCGAAGTCGGATAGGGCGAGAACCCATTGAAAGTTGCCCTTGGCCAGCGCCGGGCTCAACTGGTCGCCGCGACCGGTGCCGATCGCCGTTCCACCGGTGAAAGCGAACGGCACGTCGGCTCCCAGTTCTGCCGCGAGATCGAGCATGTCCTCCCGCGGCATGGCTGTGCCCCACAGGGCGTCGCACGCCAGGAGAGTAGCGGCGGCATCCGCGGACCCGCCCCCCATGCCACCCGTCACGGGTACGTGCTTCTCGATCTCGAGTCGTGCCCCGCCGCGGTAACCCGTCTTGCGCGCCAGAAGCCGGGCAGCCCGGATGGCGACGTTCGATCCGTCGGTGGGCACGCGTGAGAGTTCGACCGTTCCGCTCACGGACACCGAGAAATCGTCGGCGGGGTAGGCGCGCACATCCTCGTAGAGCGAGACCGCCTGATAGGCGATCGCGACGTCGTGGTAGCCGTCGTCGATCAGCGAACCGACCTTGAGGAACACGTTGATCTTGCCGGGCGCCCTCGTGTGCACCATCCCCGAAGTGGCCTCAGCGGTCATGTGTTTAACCTACAGCGACGCGAGGATGGCCTTCATCGCGCCCCCTGCCCCGGCGCGAGCATGCCCCGGGCCTGCTCATAACGCACGGCGATGGCCTGACGCCACCGGCCGCTCACCTCGGGCGCTTGCTCGCGCAGCCAATCGGCGATGCGCGAGTGCGTCCACGTCGTGGCATCCTGCGCGTCGAGGAAAGCGAACCACTCGTCCGGATGCCGCCCAGTCGCGTCGAGCATCGCCCGATCGCTCATCGAGTCGGAGTGCGAGCCCACCGCGTCGTCAGCCATAGTCCGAAGCTACAACAGGATGCCGCGCCCGCCCCGGGCTACGCGCAAGTACTCCGCTACCGTGAGCTCCTCGCCGCGAGCGGTGGGCGCGATGCCGGCGGCCTCGAGCTGCGCGGATGCCGCCGCCGAGTCCCCGAGCACGTGCGACAGCGCCTGCCGCAGCATTTTGCGTCGCTGCTGGAACGCGGCATCCACGAGCTCGAACGTCGCGAGCCTCTCGCCCTCCGTGCCCGGCTGCGCGCGCCGCTCGAAACGCACGAGGATCGAGTCGACATTGGGCACCGGCCAGAACACCTGGCGGCTCACCTTGCCGGCCGTCGAGAATTCTCCGTACCACGCGGCCTTGACGCTCGGGGCGCCGTACACCTTGGAGCCGGGACCGGCCGCGACGCGCTCCCCCACCTCCGCCTGCACCATCACGAGGCCGCGCTCGATGCTCGGGAACCGCTCCAGGAAGTGCAGCAGCACGGGCACCGACACGTTGTACGGGAGGTTGGCGACGAGAACCGTCGGCGCGTCCGGCAGTTCCGTGACCTTGAGCGCGTCCTCCGTGATGACGGTGAGGGAGGCATCCGGCTGCAATTGGGACACCGTGATCGGCAGCTGCTGCGCGAGTCGCTTGTCGATCTCGACGGCGACGACGGATGCCCCCGCCTCGAGCAAACCGAGGGTGAGCGACCCCAGACCGGGGCCGACCTCGACGACGGTCTCGCCGGCGGTGACACCCGCCGACTTCACGATTCGGCGCACGGTGTTCGCGTCGATCACGAAATTCTGGCCCAGCTTCTTGGTGGGCTGCAGGCCGAGCAGGTCGGCGAGATCGCGGATCTCGGCGGGACCGAGGAGTGAGCTCACGCTCGCACCGATCTCACGCGAGATCCGCGAAAGGGCCGGTGCGCTCGGTGACGACGGGTTCCGAGTCCCAGGCGCCGTAGACCTCCTCCGTCGTCGAGGAGATCTGTGCGGCGAGCATCGACACGTCGGTCTCGAGGTGCGCAGCCATCGCCCGCAGCGTGTGCGGGATGAGATACGGCGAGTTGGGCCGCCCGCGGAACGGGTGCGGCGTGAGGTACGGGGCATCCGTCTCCACGAGGATGCGCGCCCGTGGGATCACGGCGAGAGCGTCGCGCAAGCCGGTGGCGTTCTTGAAGGTCACCGTGCCCGCGAACGACAGGTACCACCCGTTGTCGGCGCACAGGCGCGCCAGGTCGGCGTCACCCGAGAAGCAGTGGAATACCGTGCGCTCCGGCGCACCCACCCTGCGGAGGGTCGCGATGACTTCGGCGTGGGCATCCCGGTCATGGATCTGAAGGGCCAGTCCGTGCTTCTTCGCGATCTCGATGTGCGCCTCGAAGGAGCGGTACTGGGCCCGGCCGCCTTCACCCTGCTCGGTGCGGTAGAAGTCCAGCCCCGTCTCGCCGATGGCGCGCACCCTCGGCCGGGAGGCGAGTTCGTCGATCTCCGCGAGCGCGTCATCGAGCGTGCCGGATGCCTCGTACCGCGGCGCCTCGTTGGGGTGGATGGCCACTGCGGCGAGCACGCGGGGCTCACGTGACGCGATCTCAGCCGACCAGCGACTCGTCTCGAGATCGCCACCCACCTGAACGACACCGCGTACGCCCACGCTCGACGCCCGGTCGAGGTGCTCGCGGTAGTCGAGCTGCTCGCCCGGGGCGCCGTCGGAGATCTCGAGATGCGTGTGGTTGTCGTAGACCCCGACGGTCAGCGCCTCCGGCAGGGGCGGGTATTCGAGATCCCGGGAGCCCTCGGTGTCGCGATGCCGGATGTGCGCGTCGGTCAAACGGTGACGTCCTGTTCGATGCGCGGAAACAGTGACGTCTCGAGCGGCGTGACCTGCCCCGCGCCCGTCCACGCCCAGGCTCGGTCGATGGGCTGCGCGTCGAGCTCGCCCTGCCCGCCGAGAGCCTCCCACAGTCGCGCCGCCGCCTTCGGCAGCACGGGCGAGAGCAGCACCGCGAGGGTCCCGAGCCCGTGCACCGCGCTCGCGAGCACGTGCTCGAGGCGCGCTTTCGCGGCCGGGTCTTTCGCGAGCGCCCACGGCTCGTTCTCGGTGATGTACAGGTTGAGGGCGTCGACGAGTTGCCAGATCACCGCGAGCGCCTCGTTGATCGCGAACGACCCGATGGCGGTGTTCGCCTCGTCGGTCACGCGCTTCTCGAGCGTGGCGATCTTCGGGTCGATGTCTACCGACGGCACGGCGCCGTCGAAGTACCGCGTGACCATCGCGACGACGCGGGAGGCGAGATTGCCGAACCCGTTGGCCAGCTCCGCCTGGTAGCGCGCGCTCAGGTCCTCCCAGCTGAACGAACCGTCCTGTCCGAACGCGATTGCCGACAGGAAGTAGTAGCGGAACGCATCCGAGCCGAACGTGTCGGTGATCTGCGAGGGCGCGATACCGGTGAGCTTCGACTTGGACATCTTCTCGCCGCCGACGAGCAGCCAGCCGTGACCGAAGACGGCCTTCGGTACTTCGAGCCCCGCGGCCATGAGCATGGCGGGCCAGATCACCGCGTGGAAGCGAGCGATGTCTTTGCCGACGATGTGCACGGCCGGCCAACGACGCTGGAACTGCTCGTCGGGCTTATCAGAAGCGCCGACGCCGTACCCGATTGCCGTGATGTAGTTCAGCAGCGCGTCGAACCAGACGTAGACGACGTGCGAGTCGTCCCACGGAACCTTGATGCCCCAATCGAAACTCGACCGCGAGATCGACAGGTCGGCGAGGCCCTGCTTGACGAATTGGATGATCTCGTTGCGCACGCTCGCGGGCTGAACGAAGCCCGGCGTGTTCTCGTAGAGATCGAGCAGCTTCTGCTCGAAGGCGCTCATGCGGAAGAAGTAGTTCTTCTCCTTGAGCAGCTCGACCGGCCGGCCATGGATCTTGCACACGAGCTGGCCCGCGTAGTCGCCGTCTTCGGTCTCGAGCAGGTCGTCGAGCTGCTTGTACTCCTCGCAGCCGACGCAGTAGTAGCCCTCGTACTCGCCCGAGTAGATGTGCCCGTCGTCGTAGAGCTTCTGAAGGAAGGTCGCGACCGCGGTCTCATGCCTCGGCTCCGTCGTGCGGATGAAGTCGTCATTGCGGATGTCGATCGTCTCGAGCAGCGGCAGCCACGCACTCTCGACGAGCCTGTCCGCCCATGCCTGCGGTGTCGTGTCGTTCGCGACGGCGGTGCGCAGGATCTTCTGGCCGTGCTCATCCGTTCCTGTCAGCAGCCAGGTGTCGTCGCCCCGCTGGCGGTGCCAGCGCGCGAGAACGTCCGCAGCCACCTCCGTGTACGCGTGGCCGATGTGGGGCACGTCGTTGACGTAGAAGATGGGCGTCGTGATGTAGAAGGAATCCGCGGCGGCCATGGGCTCAATACTATTCGCCGCCGCAGCGGTGTTACCTCGAGCGGAGCGCTGCCTCGTACAACTCGCGCTTCGAGAGCCCCGTCGACTGGGCGACCTCGGCGCACGCATCCTTGAGCTTCGCCCCTTGTGCGACGAGCGCGAGCACCTCGGCGATCGCGGTAGGCAGGTCGGATTCCCGCGCCTGCGCCCCCGCGACGACAATGCAGATCTCCCCCCGTGCGCCGTCGGCGAACCGCTCGGCCACCTCGGCCGCCGAACCGCGCACGACCTCCTCGTGCAGTTTGGTCAACTCGCGGCACACGACCACCCGGCGATCCCCGCCCAGCGCATTCGCAAGGTCTTTGAGCGCGGCGGGCAGGCGATTGGGCGACTCGAAGAACACCATCGTGCGAGGCTCCCGCTCGAGCGCCCTGAAGTACGCGACGCGGCCCTTGCGGGGCAAGAAGCCCTCGAACGTGAACCGGTCGGTGGGCAATCCGGAGACCGCGAGGGCCGTCAGCACCGCACTCGGCCCGGGCAGCGCCGTGACCGTGACGCCGGAAGCAGCAGCGGCCGCGACGAGGGGGAACCCGGGGTCGCTGATCGCCGGCATTCCCGCGTCGCTCAGCACCAGCACATCCACAGTCCTGGCAAGCTCGACGATCTCCGCGGCCTTCTCGGTCTCGTTGTGCTCGTGGAGCGCGATGAGTCGCGGCCGGTTCGCGATGCCCAGTGCGCGCATGAGATGGATGGTCGTGCGCGTGTCCTCGCTGGCGATGACCTCCGCGTTGCCGAGTGCCTCGACGAGCCGCGCGGAGGCGTCGCCGAGGTTGCCGATGGGGGTGGCAGCGAGGATGATCACCCGCCCATCATCCCAGCCCCCTGCCAATACGATTGCGGGATGAGTGCGCGGCCCGAGTTCGACGAGGTGCTTGGCAGCGACGCGCACGTAGGAACGGCAGACGAGCCCACCGGTTCGCGCCTCGACGACTGGTGGGAGCGGCTGTCGCCGCGCACACAGCGCGTGCTCCGATGGGCCGCCCCGGCGCTCGTCGTCGCCATCGCGGCCTTCACGCGACTGTGGAATCTCGGCAGCCCGCGAGCACTCGTCTTCGACGAGACCTTCTATGTGAAGGATGCCTGGACGCTGTGGAACCTCGGCTACGAGGCGTCCTGGCCCGCCGAAGCCGACGCGCTCTTCGTCGGCGGCCACACGGACGCGTACTCGACGGCCGCGTCGTTCGTCGTGCACCCCCCGCTCGGTAAGTGGCTCATCGGCATGGGGATGGCGGCATTCGGGCCCGACAACCCCGTGGGCTGGCGCATCTCGACGGCGCTCGCGGGCATCCTCGCGGTCGTTCTCGTCATGCTCATCGCGCGCTATCTGTTCAAGTCGACGCTGCTCGCGACAATCGCCGGCCTGCTCATGGCGATCGAAGGCAACGCGATCGTCATGAGCCGCGTCGGACTGCTCGACAACTTCGTCATGCTCTTCGCGCTGCTCGGGTTCGGCGCGATCCTGCTCGATCGTCAGTGGAGCTCGGTGCGCCTTGCCGCGTGGCTCGGGAGACGGAGGGATGCCGGGCTCGGCACCGACTGGGGCCCGGCATTGTGGTGGCGACCCTGGCTCATCGCCGCGGGAGCCGCGTTCGGAGCCGCGGCCGCCGTCAAGTGGAACGGCCTCTACTTTCTCGCGTTCTTCGCGATCTACACGCTCGTCGTCGACGCGATCGCGCGGCGAAGGTCGGGCATCCCGTTCTGGGCGACGGGAACCGTCTTCAAGCAGGCTCCCGTCACCTTCGTGCTCATGGTGCCTGTCGCCGTCGCCGTGTACCTCGTCTCGTGGACCGGCTGGTTCGTCACGGATGGCGGCTACTCCCGCCACTGGGCCGACGGCGCCAACGCCTGGACGGGACTCTTCGCGTGGGTGCCCGCTGAGCTGCAGAGCTTCCTGCACTTCGAGAAATCGGTATACGACTACCACGTCGGCGAGAACCGCCCGCACGCCTACCAGGCCAATCCGCTCACATGGCTGCTGCTCGTGCGGCCCACGAGCATGTGGTACGAGAGCTCGAGTCTCGGTCAGAACGGATGCGAAGCGACGACGTGCGGCGCCTCGATCACCGGCATCGCGAATCCCATCATCTGGTGGGCCGCGACCGCCGCGATGATCTACCTCGTGTACCGGCTTGTGCGGTATCGCGAGTGGCCCGTCGGTCTCATACTCGCGGGGCTCGCTGCGGGTTACCTGCCGTGGTTGCTGTACCTCAACCGCACGGTGTTCCAGTTCTACACGATCGCGTTCGAGCCCTACCTGATCCTGGCGCTCACGCTCGTGATCGGGCTCGTGCTCGGCAGCCCGCGAAATCCGTGGTGGGAACGCACGAGCGGCGTGCGGGTCGTCGTGGTGTTCCTCGCTGTGGCGATCGCGGCGAGCGTGTTCTTCTGGCCGCTGTGGACGGGCATGCAACTCGACTACGACTACATGCGCGTGCACTGGTGGTTGCCTACCTGGCGGTAGCTACAGACTGTTACGCCCCGCGGCCATTGGAGCCCTAGGGTTTCGGTAGCCTGATCCGATGGCAGATAGAGAGTACGGCTTCCGCACGCGGGCGATCCACGCAGGAAACATCCCGGATGCCGTCACCGGCGCCCGTGCCCTGCCCATCTACCAGACCAGTGCGTTCGTCTTCGATGACACAGCGGATGCCGCCGCGCGCTTCGCCCTCCAGAAGTACGGCAACATCTACTCCCGCCTCGCCAACCCCACGGTCGCGAGCTTCGAGGAGCGCGTCGCCTCCCTCGAAGGCGCTCTCGGCGCTGTGGCGACCGCGAGTGGGCTCGGCGCCCAGTTCATCACCTTCGCCTCCCTCGCGGGCGCCGGCGACCACATCGTCTCGTCCGCCAACCTCTATGGCGGGTCGATCACGCAGCTCGACATCACCCTGCGACGCTTCGGCGTCGACACGACCTTCGTGCGCTCGTCGGACCCCGCGGACTACGCGGCCGCGATCACCGACAAGACCAAGCTCATCTTCGCCGAGACGATCGCCAACCCGTCCGGCGAGATCGCCGACATCGAGGGCCTCGCGGAGGTGGCGCACGCGCACAATCTGCCCCTTATCGTCGACTCGACCGTCGCGACCCCATACCTCAACCGCCCGATCGAGTGGGGTGCCGATGTCGTGGTGCACTCGGCGACGAAGTTCCTCGGCGGTGCGGGCACCACCCTCGGCGGTGTCGTCGCCGAGTCGGGCCGGTTCCACTGGGCCAACGAGCACTTCCCGCTCTTCGACCAGCCCGTTCCCTCCTACGGTGGCCTGAACTGGCATGGCAACTTCGGTGAGTACGCGTTCCTGACGCGCCTTCGCGCCGAGCAGCTGCGCGACATCGGGCCGGCGCTCGCACCCCACTCCGCGTGGCTGCTCGCCCAAGGCGTCGAGACCTTGCCGTTCAGGATGCAGGCCCACGTCGACAACGCCCGCATCGTCGCGGAGTGGCTGGTTGCCGATCCACGCATCGAGCGCGTCTACTGGGCCGGCCTTCCCGGGCACCCGCACCACGAGCGCGCGAAGAAGTACCTCCCCAAGGGTCCCGGCTCGGTCTTCAGCTTCGAGGTCAAGGGCGGTCGCGAGGTCGGCCAGCGCTTCATCGAGAGCGTGAACCTGGCCAGCCATCTCGCCAACATCGGTGACGCGAAGACGCTCGTGATTCATCCGGCGTCGACCACCCATGCCCAGCTCAGCGAGCAGCAGCTCATCGACGCGGGCGTACTTCCCGGTGTCGTTCGCATCAGCGTGGGAATAGAAGACCCAGAAGACATCGTTGATGACATTGACCAGGCACTGGCCGTAGCCACGAAGGGCTGATCGATGAGCACCGCTACCGACGAAGAGGTTCAGACCACGCAGCTGGCCAACGGCCTCACCTGTGACATTCCTGCAAGCTCCCCCCTCGCGAAGCTGCTCAAGTCGCAGCGCACGTGGATCGGGCCCACCGCGAAGGAGCGGCTCGCCATCCTGCAGAAGGCCAAGTCCATCGCGATCGTCGGCGCCTCACCCAATGCCGCGCGCTCGAGCTACTTCGTCGGCACCTACCTGCAGCAATCGAGCGACTACCGCGTCTACTTCGTCAACCCCAACGCCGACGAGATTCTCGGCCAGAAGGCCTACAAGTCGCTCACGGACCTTCCCGAGGTTCCCGACATCGTCGACGTCTTCCGCAAGGCCAGCGACATCCCCTCCGTCGTCGACGAGGTGCTCGCCTCCGGCGCGAAGACCATCTGGGTGCAATTGGGCATCTGGAACCAGGATGCCGCCATCTACGCCGAGAGCAAGGGCCTGACCGTGGTCATGGACCGCTGCATCAAGGTCGAGCACGCGCGCTTCCACGGTGGACTGCACCTGCTCGGCTTCGACACCGGCGTCATCACGTCGCGCAAGACCGTGCGCTAGCGGCCGTTCACCACAAACTCACGGGAAAACCCCGCAAACGGGGGCCGCGGGAGCTTCGCACACCCGGTAACGTCGATGGGGCAGGGTTCCCGACGGCGTTGCCCGAAACGCGCCGATCCTGCCGAAGGATACTCCCGATGTCAAAAACTCCTTCTGTCGCGCGCGCCCGGCGCCGGCAGTGGGGCGCAGAGCGACGTGCTCGCCTGCTGCCCTCAGTGCACCCTGTACCCAGTGATCGCAAGATCGCCCTAGGTCGCCTGGCGATCATCGCCACCGTGATCTTCTGGCTGACGTACGTGATCTACACGATCATCCGGCAGTTCCTGGACTACGGTCCCGAAAGCTTCCGGTTCACGACCGAGGCGGTTTCCTACCTCGTCGTCGTGACGTTCCTGACCTTCTCCGCGCTCATGTACCTGCTCGCGCGGCAGGGGGCCCTGCAGCGCTTCAAGCAGCACGTTCGCGTGCCGCGCGCCGAGCTCGACCGGCACTTCGCCGACAGCCACGGCACCATGACGGTTCTCGTGCCCTCATACAGCGAGGAACCAGACGTCATCAGGGCCACGTTGTGGTCGGCCGCCCTGCAGGAGTATCCGTCGCTGCGCGTGGTGCTGCTGCTCGACGACCCGCCGTTCCCGTCCGACCCCGCGGTCGCGGCGCAACTCGAGCGCTCGCGCGCGCTCGCCGCAAGTGTGCAGGCGCAACTCGCCGAACCGTCATCCCGTTTCGCGAGCGCGCTCATGCACGCCGACCTCGAAGCCCACGACGGCGCCCTCGACCTGAACTCGGTGCGTGAACTCGCGATCCATTACGAATGGGCGGTCGGCTGGCTCGAGAGCCGCGCACGAGCGGAGAAGACCGACGACCATGTCGACGACTTCTTCGTGAGCGAGGTGCTGCGCGGACTGTCTGGCGAGCTGCGGCTGACCGCGGATGCCCTGCACGCGGCCATTCGCGAGGGCCGTGCCCCCGAGAACGACCGCATCATCGAGCTGTATCGCCGCCTGGTCTGGACGTTCACGGCCGAGCTGGCCACCTTCGAGCGCAAGCTGTACGCGTCGCTCTCGCACGAGGCGAACAAGGCGATGAATCTCAACGCCTACATCGGCCTCATGGGAGGCAGCTATCGCTTCGAACGCTCGCCGGACGGCCCGATCCTGCGATCCGTACCTGATGCGCAGAGCGGCGACCTCGTCATCCCCGACTCCGACTACATCCTCACGCTCGACGCCGACTCGCTGCTTCTGCGCGACTACTGCCTGCGGCTCGTGTACTTCCTCGAGCAGCCGGAGAACGAGCGCGTGGCGGTGACGCAGACCCCCTACTCGGCCTTCCGCGGTGCCAGCACCCGGATCGAGCGACTCGCGGGTGCGACAACCGACCTCCAGCACATCCTGCACCAGGGCAAGACGCTGTACGGCGCCACGTTCTGGGTCGGCGCGAACGCGGTAATTCGCAAACGCGCCTTGGAGGACATCGTGGAGACCGAGCACGTCGGGGGTTTTACGGTACGCCGCTACGTTCAGGACCGCACCGTCATTGAGGACACGGAGTCGAGCGTCGACCTCGGAACTCACGGCTGGACTCTCGTGAACTACCCCGAGCGCCTCAGCTACAGTGCGACTCCGCCCGACTTCGGATCACTCATCGTTCAGCGGCGACGATGGGCCAACGGCGGACTGCTCATCATGCCCAAGCTCTGGCGGCAAGTGAACGAGCGGCGCAGGCGCGGTGAGCGCGTGAACCTCAGCGAGATCCTCCTGCGCGTCAACTACATGGCGTCGATCGCCTGGGCGAGCTTCGGCCTGCTGTTCCTGCTCGCTTACCCATACGACAGCCGGCTTCTCAGCCCGGTCGTGCTGCTCGCGGCCCTGCCGTACTTCATCGCGATGGGAAGCGACCTGCGCTATTGCGGATACCGGTTCACCGACATCTTCTGGATCTACGGGTTCAACCTGATCCTGCTGCCCGTGAACCTCGCAGGCGTGCTCAAGTCGATAGAACAGGCCATCACGGGCAAGAAGATCCCGTTCGCCCGCACGCCGAAAGTGCGCAACCGCACCGCGGCGCCCCTGCTCTACGTGCTCGCGCCCTACCTGATCGTTGCGTTCTCGGCGTTCACGCTCTGGCGCGACGCGCAGGCGGGCAACTGGGGCAACGCGGTGTTCGCGGGATTCAACGCGGTGCTGGCAAGCGCAGCGATCCTCGCCTATGTGGGAATCGGTGCCTCTCTCGTCGACACGTGGATCGGCCTGACCAAGTGGCTCTACGTGCCGCGCAAGCCGAAGGAGGCCGCGACCGCGGCTATAGACACGGCGCCCGACTCCCTCGACTGGCGTGCGGTGCTCTACTACGGCGAGTCTCCCAACCACGTTGCCCGCGATCGCGCGGTGCCCGTCTCCGTGTCAGCCCCGCGCAACTCGCTCGAGGTCAACCGATGAGCGCGACGTCCTCCGTCTACGGTGACCGACGGCTTTCCCCCGTGCGCGTCATGATTGCGATCGTCGTGGTCCTGGCGCTCGGGGTCGGCGGATTCCTCGGCTACCAGTCATGGGCGTCCGCCCAGAGTGCGACATCACAACAACCCTGGTTCGCCGGGTATGTGGATGTGACGGCGACGCCGTCATTCCAGTTCGAGACCCCGACGACCGACGAGGGCAAGCAAGTCGTGCTCTCCTTCGTCGTCGCTGACCACGACGACGACTGCGCGCCCACGTGGGGCGCCGCGTACTCGCTCGATGAGGCCTCCTCCGCGCTCGATCTCGACCGACGAGTGGCGCGCCTGGAACAGCAGGGTGGCGGCATCGCAGTCTCCTTCGGCGGCTTGATCAACGATGAGTTGAGCACCGTCTGCACCGACCCGGCGAAGCTCACCGCGGCATACGCAGCGGTGATCGACCGCTACGACGTGACGACGATCGATCTCGACATCGAGGGCGACGACCTGGAGAACGCCCAAGCCGGCGAACGGCGCGCGGCTGCAATCAAGGCGGTGCAGGATGACCGCAGAGCCGCCGGCAGCAACCTGGCCGTCTGGCTGACCCTCCCGGTGTCGACGTCCGGACTCACCGAGGCCGGAACGACCTTCGTGAGCCAGATGCTCGACGCCGGGGTCGACGTCGCCGGCGTCAACGCCATGACGATGAACTTCGGTCAGAGCCTCGACAAGGGCGAGAGTATGGCGGATGCCGCGGAGCGCGCGCTCGAGGCCACGCACCACCAACTGAGCGTGCTCTACAAGCTCGCGGATGTGCCCCTCTCGGATGCCACGATCTGGTCGAAGCTCGGGGCCACCCCGATGCTCGGCCAGAACGACGAGAAGACGGAGGTGTTCAGCGTCGCCGACGCGGAACAGCTCAACGCCTACGCACTCGACCATGGTCTCGGACGCATGTCGGTGTGGTCCCTCAACCGCGACGTCACCTGCGGACCCAACTACGTGGACCTCCAGCGCGTATCGGATGCCTGCAGCGGCATCGATCAGGGCGACGCCCGGTTCGCGGATGTGCTCGGCGCCGGATTCACCGGCAGCGCCACCCTCTCGGCGGGCAGGCTGACCACCTCGGAGCCCGTCGACCCGGCAGACGTGACGGACGACCCGGCGAAGAGTCCATACAGCATCTGGGCCGAGGACTCGTCGTACCTCAAGGGCGCCAAGGTGGTCTGGCACCGCAACGTCTACGAGGCCAAATGGTGGACGCGAGGCGACCTGCCCGACGATCCGGTGCTCAACGAATGGGAAACCCCGTGGACGCTGATCGGTCCCGTGCTGGCAGGGGAGAAGCCGCATCAGCTGACGACCCTCTCCTACGGTATCTATCCGGAGTGGGAGGGCACCGCGATCTACGAGAAGGCGACGCGGATCGTCTTCGAGGGCGTGCCGTACGAAGCGAAGTGGTGGAACCAGGGCGAGAGCCCAGAGGCATACTCCTCGGATCCGGACAGTTCACCCTGGGTTCCCCTGACGCAGGAGGAGATCGACGAGGCCGAGCGCCAGGCCAACGAGATCCCCGCGCGACCCTGACGCGTGTGTGAGAGGTTGCCGCGAGAAAGCGGCAACCTCTCATTACGGCAGGTTTCACTGCCCGCCGCTTCGAGCTGGCGATCTGGCTAGCGTGAAGCAATGAGCGGTCCCCTCCTCGAATCCCCCGTCGTCTCAACGCAGTGGCTTGCCGATCATCTCGGCGCCGACCAGCTCGTCGTGCTCGACGCGACGGTGCTCCCCTACACCCAGCCGAACGGTCGCCCCGGCTACTTGAGCGGCCATGAGAGCTACCTCGTCAATGGCCACGTTCCCGGCGCCGTGTTCGCCGACGTGATCGAGGAGCTCTCCGACCCGGAGGGCACCTATCCCTTCACGAGGCCGTCGGCCGAGCGATTCGCCATCGCCGTCGGCGCGCTGGGGATCGACAACGAGACCACCGTCGTCGTGTATGACGCCGTGGCCGGCCAATGGGCATCCCGGGTCTGGTGGCTGTTCCGCGCGTTCGGCTACGACCGCGTGGCGGTGATGGATGGCGGACTGAAGAAGTGGCAATTCGAGGAACGCGAGATCGACTTCGGCCACGTCGAGCCGTCCACGGCGGTGTTCGAGGCGAGCGAGCGGCCGGAACTGTGGGTCGACCGTGCAGACGTGGAGGCGATCGTCAACGGCGACGCTGCGGGCGTACTCGTGTGCGGCATCCCCTCGAAGGAGTTCACCGGCGAAGAGGGACATCGCGCGCGGCGCGGCCACATCCCGGGAAGCCACAACGTGCCGGTGGGGCGACTCGTCGACCGCGACACGAACGCGCTGCTGCCTCCCGACGCGCTGCGGTCGTCGCTCGCTCCGGTGCTCGACGCCCACCGGGTCGTCACCTACTGCAACGGGGGCATCATCGCGGCCGCCGACGCGCTTGCGCTCACGCTGCTCGGCCACCGCAACGTTGCGATCTACGACGGCTCCCTCAACGAGTGGGCCGCCGACCCTGCCAATCCCCTGGTCACTGCAGGAGCGTAGCCAACTCGCGTTCGGTGGTAACGGGCAGGCGGCAGACGAACTCCTCGCACACGTAGGCCGTGGACGTGCCGGGCCCGGATGCGCGGCCCGCGTAGAGCTCGAAACCCTGCGCCGCGAAGGCGGCGGCCTGGTCGGGGCTCACGACGGTCGAAATGCCGCCGGAGCGATACCAATGCCGCGCGAGCGGCGACTCCCCCACGACGACGACCTGCCGCACGGGTTCGGCGAGCGCCGCCATGACACTCAGTGCCGCACCGAGCGAGATCGGCTGCTGCGCCGCCAGCGCCGCGACGCGGGACATCCCCGCGATCGCGGCCTCCCGATACGGCGCATGGGCCGTGAGTAGGTACAAGCGGTGGGCGGCCGCGGCCATCGCACTGCGGCCCGACGGGTGCGCGCCGTCGCTCGGGTCTGCCTCGATCGCGAGTCCTTGCGCGGCGAGCACGGGGTCCGCGCCGCCGGGAACGCCGAACGGGCTGCCGCCCGCACTCAGGGAGGCGTCGACGAGTTCGCGTGCCGCGATCGCGAACCGCACTTCGCCCGTCGAGGTCGCGAGCTGCAGCAGACCGACCGCGAGCATCCCGTGGTCTTCGAGCGTCGCTCGTGCCGACGACACCACGCCGTCGATGGACGCGCGCACGAGTCCGCCGGGCAGCACGTGGTGCTCGAGCAGGAATTCGGCGGCCCGCGTCGCGGCGCTGATCCAGTCGGGTCGATCGAGCAGCGTACCCGCGATGGCCAGTGCCTCGATCGCGAGTCCGTTCCAGCCGGTGAGCACCTTGGCGTCGAGGGCGGGCGGATCGACGCGCGCGCGACTCTCGGCGTCGAGCGAGTAGTAGAAGCCCTCGACCCGACGGCCGTCGATGACACTTTCGCTATCTTGCGCCGACGCGAAACCACCTGTCGGCAGTTGCAGGGTGGCGAGCAGGAACTCCGCGATCCCGGTTGCGATGTGCACCCGACCCGCGATCGCATAGGCCGCGAGCAGTTGAGCGTTGTCGTAGAGCATGCGCTCGTAGTGGGGTTCCGTCCAGTCGCGCATCGTCGCGTACCGGAAGAAGCCGCCGTCGATCGGGTCGCGGAGCGCGGATGCCGCCATTGCGTCGAGCGCGCGCGTCGCGAGCGCCCGGGCATCCTCATCGCCCACCGAGCCCCGATCGAGCAGGAAGCGCAGCACGGGCGCCACTGGGAACTTCGGGGCCGTACCGAATCCGCCGAACGGGATGTCTTCGTGGCCGGCGAGGGTGGCGACGATGGGGTGGAGGTCGGCGGGCAACGGACCCTCCGTGAGCCGTGGCTGCGCGAGCGCTTCGGCGATCGCCGAGCCGTTCGCCTCCACCTCGGTGCGACGTTCGCGCCACGCGTCGAGTACGGCATCGAGAACCTGCCGGAATGACGGGTGCCCCTGCAGCGGGTGCGGCGGCCAGTACGTTCCCGCGAAGAAGGCCTTGCCCTCGGGCGTGACGAACACGTTGAGGGGCCAGCCGAGGTTGCTGGTGAACACGCCGGCGGCAGTCAGGTAGGTAGAGTCGACCTCCGCATGCTCTTCGCGATCCACTTTGATCGCTACGAGGTTCTTGTTCATGAACTCGGCGGTGGCGGGGTCGCTGAAACTCTCGCGCGCCATGACATGACACCAATGGCAGGTCGAGTAGCCGATCGAGACGAGCACGGGAACGTCGCGGCGTGCGGCCTCAGCGAACGGCTCCGCACCCCACTGCCACCAGTCGACGGGATTGTCGGCGTGCGAGCGCAAGTACGGACTCGCAGCATCCGCCAAACGGTTGGGCATAGTCTCAGGGTATGTCGCCGACGACCGTCACCTACATCGGTGGTCCTACCGCTTTACTCGAGTACGCCGGGCTGCGTATAGTGACCGATCCCACCTTCGACGAGCCGGGCCGGTATGACGATCTGGTCAAGACCGCGGGCCCGGCGATTCCTCGCACCAGGCTTGGTCACGTGGATCTCGTGCTGCTCTCCCACCACTCGCACCACGACAATCTCGACTACGAGGGACTCGAGCTGCTCGCCCAGGGCGTGCTCACGCTCAGCACGATGAAGGCCGGCAGCGACCTCTTCGGCGGGGCGGTCGTCGGGCTCGACTCCTGGGAGACCTACGACGTCGGCTCGGTCACGGTCATGGCCGTGCCCGCGCTGCACGGGCCGCCCGGCTCCGAGGCACGGCTTGGTCCCGTCACCGGTTTCGTGCTGCAGTCTGCCGGCGAACCGACGATCTACGTGAGCGGCGACAACGCCTCGCTACCGCTGGTCGAGCAGATCGCCGGAGCGGTGGGGACGATCGACATCGCCGTGCTGTTCGCGGGCGCCGCTCGCGTTCCCGAGATCGATGCCCCGCTCACGCTCACGTCGGCGGACGCGCTCACTGCCGCGCGTATCCTGGGTGCACCGATCGTCGTCGGTCTCCACACCGAGGACTGGGAGCATTTCTCCGAGAATCGCGCGCAGCTCGAGGCCGCGTTCGAGGGCTCGGGACTGCTCGTCGACACCCCGAGGGGTGTGACGGTCAGCCTCGCCTGACCGAGCTCAACTGACCTCGTCGGGGTGACTGCCGACGCGCATGTTCTCATCGAGCGCATCGATCGCCGAGATCTGCGCGGCACTCAGCTCGAAGTCGAAGACGTCGAAGTTCTCGGCCATGCGCGCGCGGCTGTTCGACTTGGGGAAGACGATGATGCCTGACTGCAGGTGCCAGCGGATCACTACTTGCGCGGGGGTCTTGCCGAGCTCGGCAGCAGCCTCGGCGATGGGCGCCATCGAGAACAGGTCGTACTTGCCCTGGCCGAGCGGGCCCCACGCCTCGATCGCGATGCCCGTGCCGCGCGCGAAGGTGCGCAGCGGAAGCTGCGGGAACGCGGGGTGCAACTCGATCTGGTCGACGGCGGGCACGGTGCTGCTGCCAGCGATGACGCGTTCGAGGTGCTCGATCTGGAAGTTCGAGACACCGATCGACGTCGTCTTGCCGTTCTCGCGGATCTGCTCGAGCGCGAGCCAGCTCTCCAGGTAGAGGTCGCGCTTCGGCACCGGCCAGTGGATGAGGTAGAGGTCGACCCGCTCGAGCTGGAGCTTCTCGAGGCTGAGGTCCACCGCGTCGAACGCCGACTGGGTGCCCTGATCGCTGTTCCAGAGCTTGGTCGTGATGTACAGCTCGTCCCGTGGGATGCCAGACGCGGCGATCGCCCGGCCGACGCCGATCTCGTTGCCGTAGATCGCGGCCGTGTCGATGTGGCGGTAGCCGACCTCGAGGGCATCCGACACGATCCGCTCGGTCTCCTCGGGCTCGACCCGGAAGACACCGAATCCGAGCTGGGGAATGGTGAAGCCGTCGTTGAGCGTGATGTGCGGAACCGTCATGCGTCAAGCCTATTCGGGCCGCTACCGGTACAACTCCGTGAGCAGGTCGGCGAAGAGTTCCTCCGGGTCGCAGTAGACCCTCCGCCGAGTGAACCAGTGGGCGATATTGACGCAATCGCGGTGCAGCAGGTCCAGTCCGCTCGGGTTGCTCACGGCATCCACGATCTGCGGCAGGTCGATCGCGACGACGCGACCCTCGTGCACGAGCAGGTTGTACGGCGAGAGATCGCCGTGAGCGAAGCCGGCTCGCGCGAACATCCGCATGATGTCGACGACCTGGTCGAGCAGCACGGCGAGCTGGGGTGGATCATCGCGCGACTGGGCGAGGCGGGGAGCCGCCGTCATCCCGTCGCCGATGAACTCCATGAGCAACTCGGTGCCGTTGACCTGCACCGGATACGGCACAGCGGCCCCGAGAGAGTGCATGCGGCTGAGGGCCTCGAATTCGGCGTACGCCCAGTGGCCGGCAGCGAGCTGCCGCCCGTAGCTGCTGCCGTTCGAGATCGCTCGTGCGTCACGGCTGCGGCGGGTGCGGCGCCCCTCCTCGTACTGCGAGGAGCGGTGGAAGTCGCGCAGCTGGGGCGGGCGGTAGCGCTTGGCGGCGAGGATCGAACGCTGGGCTGGATCGCCCGGCACCGCCCGCTCGATGAGGAAGACATCCGCTTCCTTGCCGGTCTTGACGATGCCGAGCTCGGTGTCCATGGCACCGGCCGACGTGACAACCCACGGCGGCCGGGGTTCTGGACCGCGCTCGCTGGGGGTGATGGATGGCCAGGTCGACCAGCGCTGCCCGTCACCGGGCTCAACCGTGGAGAAAGTGAGTTCTGATTCGTGGAACGACTGCACGTGGTGTCTTTCGAGAAGCGAAGCCACCGGCGGCAGGAATCAGGCGCGGGCGACCTCGGAATGGATGGGGTCGGCGTAGTGCACGACAAAGTCGGTACTCATGACGCCTCCCTTCTCTTCTCGGCGGCCAGTTGCCGCGTCGGCAGTCTACGGTCAGTCGGGTGAACCTGTCGAGGGCACGTGGCGCTCCTCGACCCCGACGTACTCGCTCAACGGACGGATGAGCGCGTTGGCTTCGAGCTGCTCCATGATGTGCGCCGTCCACCCGGTCACGCGACTCGCGACGAACAGCGGCGTGAACATCTCGGTGTCGAATCCCATCAGACTGTAGGCCGGGCCGCTCGGGTAGTCGAGGTTCGGCAGGATGCCCTTCCGCTCGGTCATCGCCGCTTCGAGGGTGTCGTACAGTCTCGCGAGGTCGGGTCGGTCGTACTCCTTCACGAGCGTGTCGAGCGCCGCCTTCATGGTCGGCACGCGCGAGTCGCCGTTCTTGTACACGCGGTGCCCGAAGCCCATGATCTTGCGCTTCTCCGCGAGCGCCTGGTCGAGCCAGGCTGTTGCCTTATCCGCCGAGCCGATCTCGTCGAAGATGTGCATGACAGCCTCGTTCGCGCCGCCGTGCAGCGGTCCCTTGAGCGCACCGATACCCGCGACGACGGCGGAATACAGGTCGGCGAGGGTGCTCGTCACGACTCGCGCTGTGAACGTGCTCGCGTTGAAGGAATGCTCCGCGTACAGGATCATCGAGACATCGAACGCGCTCACGACGACCTCTTGGGGCAGCTCGCCGAAGCTCATGAAGAGAAAGTTCGCCGAATAGCCGAGATCGTCGCGCGGCTCCACGAGGCGCTCGCCACGACGGCGGCGCTGGTCGTATGCGACGATCGCGGGAAGCTGGGCGAAGAGCCGCATCGACTTGTCGAGGTTCGCACCGCGCGACGAGTCCGAAGCCATCTCGTCGCTCGCGCCGACGACGCTCACAGCCGTGCGCACGACATCCATGGGATGCGCCGTCACGGGCAACTCGTCGATCACTCGCTTGACGCGCTCGTCGAGATCCCGATGGGAGCGCTCGAAGGTCTCGAAATCGGAGAGCTGCTTCGCGTCGGGAAGCTCCCCGTGCCACAGCAGGTACGCGACCTCCTCGAACGTGCAGTTCGCGGCGAGCTCCTGCACGGGGTAGCCGCGGTACAACAGCGAGTTCGACTCCGGGTTGACCTTGGACACCGCCGTCGTGTCGACGACGACCCCTGCGAGACCCTTGCGAATTTCGGTCATGTTCTTCCTTACACCGTGAAGTTGTAGACGGACGTGTCGAATGCGTTGTACTGCTCGTAGTCGAGGAGCTCGTAGAGCCTCGCGCGAGTCTGCATCGACTCCACCACAGGCTTAAGACTGCCGTCTGCCGCGAGGGTGTCAAGACCGCGCTCGGCGGCACCCATCGCCAGCCTCAGGAGGCTCACCGGGAAGATCACGATGTTCACGCCCACGTTCGCGAGCTCGGTCGTGGTGAAGAGTTCGCTCTTTCCGAACTCCGTCATGTTGGCGAGGATCGGCACGTCGACGGCGTTCCGGACTGCCTCGAACTCCGAGAGGTCGACCATCGCCTCGGGGAAGATCGCGTCGGCGCCCGCGTCGACGAGCTGCTTGGCCCGATCGATGGCGGCCTGCAGGCCGTCGATCGCCCGGATGTCCGTGCGCGCCATGATGAGCAGATTCGGGTCGCGCCGGGCATCCGCTGCCGCCCGGATGCGCTTGATCGCCGTGTCGGAGTCCACCACGGCTTTGCCGTCGAGGTGCCCGCAGCGCTTGGGGTTGACCTGGTCTTCGATGTGCAGGCCGGCGACGCCGGCATCTTCGAGCTCCTGGATGGTGCGCGCGACGTTCATCGGTTCGCCGAAACCGGTGTCGGCGTCGATGAGTGCGGGGAGGTCCGTCATTCGGGCGATCTGCCGGCCTCGGGTCGCGACCTCCGTGAGTGTCGTGAGTCCCACATCCGGGAGTCCCAGGTCTGCCGAGATGACGGCGCCGGAGATGTAGACGCCCTCGAAACCCTTGTCCTGGATGAGGCGCGCGCTCAGCGGGTTGAAGGCGCCGGGGAAGCGCAGCAGTTCGCCCGTCGCAAGGCGCGCGCGGAAGGCGGCGCGCTTCTCGGCGGGAGTCACGGTGGAGTACAGCATCAGAAGATTCCCTTCGGTGTGACGGCCGGGAAGGTTCCGTTCACGGTGAGGCCCGCGAGTTCGGCCGCGGTGAGCTCCGGCAGGCGCTGCGCAACATCGAGGAAGCGCTCTATCTCGGCCGGGTGGAGCACGCCATCCGCGAGTGTGCGGAACTTGTAAACGTAGTCGGGCCGGGCGAACGGGCGAGCACCGAGCGGATGCGCGTCGGCGACCGCGATCTCGTCCACGATGCGCGTGCCGTCGGTGAGCTCGATCTCGACGCGGCCGCCGAAGGCCTTCTCGCGAGGATCGAGCGAATGGTACCGGCGGGTCCACTCCGGGTCTTCCTCGGTCGACACGCGATTCCAGAGCGAGACCGTGTCGGGCCGCGCGGCACGCTCGGGCGCGTAGCTGCGCTCGTGGTGCCATTCGCCGTCCTGCAGCGCAACGGTGAAGATGTACGGGATCGAGTGGTCGAGGGTCTCGCGGCTCGCGGTGGGGTCGTACTTCTGCGGGTCGCCTGCACCCGAGCCGATCACGACGTGCGTGTGGTGACTCGTGTGCAGCACGGCGCGGTTGATCGTCTCCGCCGTGAGTTCCGGATGCTCGCGATGGAGCTTGCGCGCGAGATCGATCCACGCCTGCGCCTGGTACTCGGCCGAGTGCTCTTTCGTGTAGCTGTCGAGGATGGCGGTGCGCGCCTCGCCCCATTCGGGCAATGGCACCTCGTATGCGGCATCCGGGCCGTCGAGCAGCCACGCGATGACGCCGTCCTCGCCCTCGTAGATCGGAGTCGGGCTGGTCTGACCGCGCATCGCGCGGTCCACTGCTTCCACGGCCATCTTGCCCGCGAAAGCGGGAGCGTGCGCCTTCCACGTCGAGATCTCGCCCTTGCGAGACTGCCGCGTGGCCGTGGTCGTGTGAAGCGCCTGGCCGACGGCCTGGAAGATCGTCTCGACGTCGAGACCGAGCAGCGTGCCGAGTCCGGCCGCCGCCGAAGGGCCGAGGTGGGCGACGTGGTCGATCTTGTGCTTGTGCAGGCTGATCGCCTTCACGAGGTCGATCTGGATCTCGTACCCCGTCACAATTCCGCGCAGGAGCTCGGCACCGCTCCTCTCGAGGTGCTGCGCCACGGCCGCGATGGCCGGGATGTTGTCGCCCGGATGCGAGTACTCGGCGGCGAGGAACGTGTCGTGATAGTCGAGCTCGCGCACAGCGACGCCGTTCGCCCACGCGGCCCACTCCGGACTGGTTGGCAGGGCGCTGCCGAACACGGTGCTGCCCGAACCGTTGCGTGACACGGGGTGCGCCTCGGCCTGGGCCCGCGCGGCGACGACCGGCTCACGAGTGAGGGACGCGGTGGCAACTGCGGCGTTGTCGATGATGCGGTTGATCACCATGTCGGCCACCGCATCCGTGGGTTCGATGCGCTCGGCGGCGACCTCGGCGATCTTCCACGCGAGCTGGTCTTCGCGCGCAAGGTTCTCTTCGCTTCGGTATACGCGCACGGGGTGGTTCTTCATGCTGTCCTGTCGGTCGATGGGGCTTGGGCTGTATCGAGAATGTTCCGCAGACTCTGGTGGAGGTGAACCGCGGTGGCGCTGCGGGCGAGCGACTCGTCGCCGGCGATGATCGCGTCGATGATGAGCAGATGCTCGGATGCCGCGGCCGACAGCCGGGCCGGGTTGTCGTGCGCGAGCCGGCGGATGCGCGCGAGATGCGTGCGCAACCCGCGCAGCGCCGTGACGAGGTAGGTGTTCTGCACGGCGTCATCCATTGCCTCATCGAAGCGGCGCACGAGCTCGTAGTACGCGTGCCGGCGTGGGTCGGCGAGAAGCGTGGTGGCGTCGGCCATCTCGCGACGGAGTTGCTCGAACACGTGTGGGTTGCGGCGCCTCGCCGCGAGCGCCGCTGCCTCCTGCTCGAGCGGAAGTCGCACCTCGAAGAGCTCAGCGACACTGTCGATGGATGCGTCCGCGACCACGAGACCGCGGCCGGCCTGCGTCTCGACGAGGCCGTCGGCGGTGAGGCGCGCTAGCGCTTCCCGGAGGGGCGTGCGCGAGATGCCCAGCCGGGTGGACTGCTCGACCTCGCCCAATATCGTGCCGGGCGCGAGCTGCCACTCGAGGATCTCGTCGCGCAGGAGGGCGTAGGCCCGATCGCTCGCGCGCATGCTCACCTCCTGTTGAATGTATACAAATATACCCCTGTGGCGCTTCAAGTGCAGTTATATCGCCATACTGTATACACATCCCTGAGTTTGGCCCATCTCGGTCGCGCTTCGGTGGCGAGAGTGGCGGACTCGGCGCGGGATTTCTGCGCGAGGAAGGCAGACCCGCGCGCCTTACCATGGAGGGCTCATGTCCGAGACCCTTCCCCGCATCGCGTACCCGCCCGAGCTGCCCGTCAGCCAGCGGCGGGACGATATCGCGCGCGCGATTCTCGACAACCAGGTCGTGATCGTCGCGGGTGCCACGGGGAGCGGCAAGACGACCCAGTTGCCCAAGATCCTGCTCGAACTCGGCCGCGAGTCGATCGGACACACGCAGCCGCGGCGCATCGCCGCCCGCACCATCGCCGAGCGCATCGCAGAGGAACTCGGCCAGGAGGTCGGTCAGCTCGTCGGCTACCAGGTGCGCTTCACCGACCGGGTCGGCAAAGACACGAAGATCAAGCTCATGACCGACGGCATTCTGCTCAATGAGATCCATCGCGACCGCGACCTCAAGAAGTACGACGCGATCATCATCGACGAGGCGCACGAGCGAAGTCTCACCGTCGACTTCCTGCTCGGTTATCTCAAGCAGCTGCTGCCCCGCCGCCCCGACCTCAAGGTCGTCATCACGAGCGCGACGATCGACCCGGAGAGCTTCTCGCAGCACTTTTCTGACGAGCACGGTAATGGCGCCCCCATCATCGAAGTCTCGGGTCGCACGTACCCGGTCGAGATCCGGTACCGGCCGCTGGTCGCCGAGGCCTCCGAGGACGAGAACGGCGAGGCATCCGACGACCGCGATTACCTGCAGGGAATCAACGACGCCCTCGACGAGCTCGCGCACGAGAGCGACGGCGATGTTCTCGTCTTCCTCTCCGGCGAGAACGAGATCCGGGATGCCGAAGATGCCATCCGGGGACGGAACCTTCCGGGCACCGAGGTACTGCCCCTCTACGGCCGTCTGAGCGCCGCCGACCAGCACCGCGTGTTCGAGACCCGGAGGAGCTTAGGCATCCGCCGCCGCGTCGTGCTGGCGACGAACGTCGCGGAGACTTCTCTCACGGTGCCGGGCATCCGCTACGTCATCGACGCCGGCACGGCACGCATCAGCAGGTACAGCGTGCGCTCCAAGATCCAGCGCCTGCCCATCGAGGCGATCAGCCAGGCGTCCGCCAACCAACGCAGCGGTCGGTCCGGGCGCACGAGCGACGGCATCGCGATCCGCTTGTACTCCGAGGAGGACTTCGCGCGCCGGCCCGAGTACACCGAACCGGAGATCCTGCGCACCAACCTCGCGGCGGTAATCCTTCAGATGATCTCGCTCGGACTGGGCGACATCGCGAGCTTCCCGTTTCTGCAGCCGCCGGACTCGCGCGGAATCAAAGACGGGCTCGACCTGTTGCGGGAGCTCGGCGCGATCCAGAAGAACGACACGATAACTCGCGTAGGCAAGCAGCTCTCGCAACTGCCCATCGACCCACGCCTCGCCCGCATGGTGATCGAGTCGAAGCAGCACGGCACCACGCGCGAAGTCATGGCGATCGTCGCGGCACTCAGCATCCAGGATCCGAGGGAAAGGCCACTCGAGAGGCGTGCGCAAGCCGACCAGCAGCACGCGCGATTCGTGGACCCGACGAGCGACTTCCTCACACTGCTCAACCTCTGGAACCACCTCGAAGAGAAGCAGAGGCAGCTGAGCGGCAACCAGTTCCGGCGGCTCGTGAAGGCGGAGTACCTGAACTATCTGCGCGTGCGCGAATGGCAGGACGTGTACCGCCAGCTCACTCGCATGGCGAAACCGCTCGGGCTCGTGATCGGTAGCCCTCACACCAACCCAGACGGCATCCACAGATCGCTGCTCGCGGGACTGCTCAGCCACATCGGCCTGCGAGATCTCGCCAAGAAGGATTACGTGGGTGCTCGGCAGTCGCGGTTCGTGGTCTTTCCGGGTTCGGCGCTCGCGAAGAAGCAGCCCGCCGCGATCATGAGCGCGGAACTGGTCGAGACCAGCCGCCTGTTCGCACGCACCAATGGCGCCATCGACCCAGCGTGGGCAGAGCCGATCGCGGGCGACCTCGCGAAGCGCACCTACTCGCAACCGCACTGGGAGAAGAAGCAAGGGGCGGTCGTCGCGTACGAGCGCGTCACCCTCTACGGCGTGCCGATCGTCGCCAAGCGCCGAGTGCAGTTCTCGCGTGTCGACCCGCAGTACGCGCGCGAGCTGTTCATCAGGCACGCACTCGTCGAGGGCGAGTGGGATTCGCAGCAGGCCTTCGACCGCGCCAACCGCGCCCTCCGCAAAGAGCTCGCCGAGCTCGAGGAGCGTACCAGGCGGCGCGACATCCTTTACGACGACGAGGCGATCTTCGACTTCTACAATCGCCGTATCCCGCCGGATGTCGCGAGCACGCGCGACTTCGAGGGCTGGTGGAAGAAGGCGCGCGCCGAGACTCCCGACCTGCTGACCATGACGGCAGAGAACCTCGCACCCGAGGATGCCGCGACGCTCGACGAGGAGGCGTTCCCGAGTTCGTGGCGCCAGGGCGACCAGACCATGGCCCTCTCCTACCGGTTCGAGCCCGGCGCCGCCGATGACGGAGTCACCGTAGCCGTGCCGCTCCCCCTGCTCGCCGCGCTGCGCGCCGACGGCTTCGACTGGCAAGTTCCTGGCCTGCGCGAGGAACTCGTGACGGCGCTCATCAAGTCGCTGCCGAAGCACATCCGCCGCAACGTCGTGCCCGCCGCCGACTGGGCTCGCAAGCTGCTCGCCTCCGCGCCGCCTGGCTCAGGGAGCCTGACCGAATTCCTCGCTCGCGAGATCACCGCCCAGACGTACACGCCCGTCACCCCGGGTGACTTCGACCTCGAGCGGGTGCCGCCGCACTTGCGCGTCACATTCGCCGTGATGGATGAGCGCGGCACGACGGTCGCGAGCGGCAAAGTATTGAGTGCGCTGCAGGCGAGCCTCAAGCCGGCGGCGCGGGAGAGCGTTGCGAAAGTGGTCGAGACCCCGCGCAACACGGTCGAGCGCGCGGGCATCACCGCGTGGGACTTCGATTCGCTCGACCGCGAGCGCGACACGAAGCACGGAGGCAACACGATCCGCGCCTACCCGGCGCTCGTCGACGAGGGGTCGAGCGTGGCCATCCGGCTCATGAGCACTCCAGAGGACCAGGCCGCGGCCCACCGAACCGGGGTGCGCCGACTGCTTCAGCTCGGCATCCCCTCGCCGCTCGGGTATGTGCAGGAGCACCTGACGACGCAGGAGAAGCTCACGCTGGCGCAAGGCCCTTACCGTACGACCGGTGAGCTCTTCGATGACGCGATGATCGCATGCATTGACGCCGTGCTCGGTGACCGTGACGTGTGGACGCGCGAGCAGTTCGAGGAGACCCGGGATGCCGTCTCCGCTGCGATCGTCGACTCCCTGTTCCAGACGGTCGCCCTCGTGTCGCGCATCATCGCCAAGAGCAGGGACGCCGACCGCGCCATCCGCGATGCCACCAACATGGCGCTCATCGCTCCGCTCGGCGACGCGCGTGCGCAACTCGACGCGCTCGTCTGGGCGCGCCCCGGCGGCCCGGGCTTCGTCTCGGCGACCGGCCTGGAACGGCTGCGGCGCCTACCGGTCTACCTCGACGGACTCGTGCACCGGGTCGCGAAACTTCTGGAGAACCCGTCCCGCGACCGGGTGTGGATGGCCGAAGTACAACAGGCGACGCAGCGCTACGTCTCCGCTGGGGGCGAGTTGCCCCTTGCATCGGGGGCCCAACCGGCGATCCTGCGCGCTCGCTGGATGCTCGAGGAACTGCGTCTCAGCCTGTTCGCCCAGCACCTCGGCACTGTCGAGCCGGTGAGCCTGCAACGAATCACGAAGGCGCTCTCAGCGCGCTAGCCTTGTCAGCGGACTGTTGACACAACAACGAGGAGTCGCGTGGCGGAGCAGAACACACCCCGGTCGGTCTCGGCAGAGATTGCACGTTCGTGGCTGCTCGTGGCGGCGACTCGCCCGGAGAGCTTCGATGCGGCAGAAGCCTCCCGAGCCGATCAGATCATCCTGGATGTCGAGGATGCCGTAGACCCGCGCCTCAAAGACGCCGCACGCAACGACGTCGCGAAGTGGCTCAGCAGCGGGGGCAGTGGCTGGGTTCGCATCAATGACCGCACGAGCGAGTTCTGGTCGGATGACGTGGATGCCCTCGCTGGCCTGCCCGGACTGCGCGGGGTCATGCTCGCCAAGACCGAGGCGGCCGCCCACGTGTCAGAGACGTTCGACCGTCTGCGCGGAGCCTCACCCGTGATCGCACTCGTCGAGTCGGCGCTCGGCATCGAGGAGGCGGCGACGATCGCCCGCGCCCGCGGCGCCTACCGCCTCGCGTTCGGCAGCGGCGACTACCGCCGCGACACCGGCACGAGCTCGGACGACATGGCCATGGCCTACCCGCGCTCCCGCCTCGTCGTCGCCAGCCGCGTCGGCAACCTGCCCGGACCGATCGACGGGCCGACGGTCGGCTCGAACCACCCGGTACTGCGCGAGCAGGGCGGCGTCGCCGTAGCCCTCGGCATGACCGGCAAGTTGTGCCTCGATATCGAGCAGCTGCCGATCATCAACGAGGTCATCAGCCCCACCCGCTCTGACGTGGCGTGGGCCAGGGACTTCCTCACCGACTTCGAGGCCCGCGGTCGCGTCATCCGTGACGGCAGCGACCTCCCGCGACTCGGCCGAGCCCAGAAGATCGACAAGCTCGCCCGGGCGTTCGGAGTCGAGCCCGCTTAAGCTGGCCGTATGCCAACAGCTGTCATCGTCGACGCGCTTCGCACCCCTTCGGGCCGAGGCAAGCCCGGCGGAGCCCTTTCGGGGCTCCACCCCGTCGACCTGCTCGCAACCGTGCTGAAAGAGCTCGTGAAGCGCAACGACCTCGACCCGGCGCTCATCGATGACGTCATCGGCGGGTGTCTGTCGCAAGTCGGCGAGCAGTCCGTGAACATCACTCGCAACGCCGTGCTCGCCGCCGGTTTTCCCGAATCGGTTCCCGGAACGACGGTCGACCGCCAGTGCGGTTCGAGCCAGCAGGCCGCGGCCTTCGCGGCGCAAGGCGTGATCGCCGGCGCCTACGACGTCGTGATCGCGTGCGGTGTGGAGCTCATGAGCAAGAACCCGATCGGCTACGCGACACTCGGCATGGATAACTGGGGCCCCATGGTGGCCGCCCGTTACCCGGATGGTCTCGTCGGGCAGGGCATCTCGGCCGAACTCATCGCCGCGCGCTGGGATCTCTCGCGCCGCGCGCTCGACGAGTTCGCCGAGCGATCGCACCGCCTTGCCGGCGAGAGCGACTTCTCCTCGGAGATCCTTCCGATAGGCGAACTCACGACCGATGAGACGATCCGCCCCGGCACGACCGCGGATGACCTCGGCAACCTCAAGCCGGCCTTCCACGATGACGCGTACCGGCAGCTGTTTCCCGAAATCGAGTGGCGCATCACGGCCGGCAACTCGAGTCCGCTCACCGACGGCGCCTCCGCCGTGCTCATCATGAGCGAAGAGCGCGCCATCGAGCTCGGGCTGCGGCCGCGGGCCCGATTCCACGCCTTCTCGGTGGTGGGCTCCGATCCCGTGGAGATGCTCACCGGCATCCTGCCTGCAACACAGAAGATCCTCGACCGCAGCGGGTTCGGCATCGACGACTTCGACACGTTCGAGGTGAATGAAGCCTTCGCATCCGTGCCGCTCGCGTGGCAGCACGAATTCGCCGTCGAACCCGATCTGGTCAACCCGCGCGGCGGGGCGATCGCGCTCGGGCACGCGCTCGGGTCATCCGGCACTCGGCTGCTCACGACGATGGTCAACCAGCTCGAGCACTCCAGCGGGCGCTACGGACTGCAAGTGATGTGCGAGGGTGCCGGCATGGCCAACGCGACGATCATCGAAAGGCTCTGAATGCAGCTCAAGGATGCCGCGGCTCTCGTCGCGGGAGGCGCCTCCGGCCTCGGCCTCGCCACCGCCCGTGCTCTCGCCGCGGCCGGCGCCCGCGTGCTCATCGTCGACCTGCCGACCTCGCAGGGCAAGCACATCGCGGTCGAGCACGGGTTCACGTTCTCCCCCGCCGATGTCACCGACGAGCACGACGTCGCTCTCGCGGTCGAGGCCGCCACCGAGCTCGGTCCGCTGCGCGTCGTCGTGAACTGCGCGGGGGTCGCGACTCCGGGCCGTGCGGTGGGCCGGGACGGCGCGCTGCCGCTCGCGACCTTCGAGAGAGTGATTGCGATCAATCTCACGGGCACGTTCAATGTGATCCGACTCGCGGCGGAAGCGATCATGGCCACGGAGCCCATCGGCGCTACGCCCGAGCGTGGCGTCATCGTCACCACGGCGTCGGTCGCGGCATTCGACGGGCAGGTCGGGCAGCCCGCTTACGCTGCATCCAAGGCGGCGGTCGCCGGGATGACGCTGCCGCTGGCTCGCGAATTCGCCCAGCACCTCATCCGGGTGGTGTCGATCGCCCCAGGCATCTTCGAGACGCCCATGATGGCCGGGCTCCCCCGGGAAGCGCAGGACTCGCTCGGCGCCCAGGTGCCGCACCCCGCGCGCCTCGGCAGGCCCGACGAGTATGCGGCGCTCGTGCGGCACATCGTCGAGAACCCCTACCTCAACGGGGAGACGATCCGCCTCGACGGCGCGATCCGCATGCAGCCGCGCTAATCCCGCCGGGCGTGCCCCCTACTTCGACTTGCTCGTCGCCGACGCGTTCGACTCGTATGACGTGTTCGTCGACTCGAAGAAGTTCACGAGCTGAAGCGTGTCGTTCGCGGCCGCCATCCACTTCGCCGGGTTCGACACGTTGTAGTGCGCCTCGAACCCGAGCTCCTCGAGGCGACGGTCTGCGAGGTACTTCACGTACTGGTTGATGTACGTGGAGTTGAGGCCGAGGATGCCGTTCGGGAGCAGGTCTCGGTTGTACTCCTCCTCCATCTCCACGGCATCCAGGATCATCTGTTTGATCTCGGTTGCGAACTCCTCCGTCTGCAGGTCGGGGTTCTCCTCGAGCACCGTGAGGATGAGGTTGATGCCGAACTTGAGGTGAAGGGACTCGTCGCGCACGACCCAGTCCATGAGCGACCCGAAGTTGCGCAGCAGGTTGCGCTGGCGGAACGACAGCGCCACCATGAAGCCGGAGTAGAACCAGACGCCCTCGAGGATGACGTTGTACGCGATGAGGTTGCGCACGAAGTCCTTCATGCCCTCCGTCGTCGTGATGTCGAGAGTCTGCTCGGTCATGCGCTTGATGTACTTGACCTCGAACTCCTCCTTGCGCGCCATCGACGGGATCTCGACATGCGAGGCGTAGGCGGCGGCACGGTCGATCGGGAACGTCTCGAGCACGTACTCGAAGCTCATGCAGTGGTTGGCCTCCTCCCACATCTGCTTCGCGAGGTAGAGGCTGCATTCCGCCGCACTCACGTACGGGTACACGCCGAAGGCAAGCGCCTTGTTGACGAGCAGCTCGTTGGGGTTGAAGTAGCTCATGAGGAAGGTGACGGCGTGACGTTCCTCATCCGTCATCTTCTTGAAGTCCGCGATGTCCTCACCGAGTTGGATCTCGTTGGGGAACCAGGTGTTCGCGACGGCCTGGTCGTACAGGTCCATCGCCCACTGGTAGCGGATCGGTTTGAGCAGGAGGCCCTCTTGCAGGCCGGTTCCCAAAATGCCCATGATTACTGGCAGCTTTCACATTGCAGGTCGTCCATCGGGTCTGTCGGCACGTAGTACTCCACGGTGCTTGTCGGGGCAGGGCTTGCCTCAAGTGTCTGCGTGTCACGATCCATCATGCGCCTGCCACGTTGTTGGAACCAGCACCGGACGCCAGTCCACCGAAGCCCCGGCGGGCGGGCGCAGACGGCGCCGCAGCAGCGCCCTCGACAGCGGCGGGAGCCTGCGCGCCGACCGTGACATCCTCGGACTTGTTCACCTTGACGGTGGACTGCTCGGCCGTGTGACGCGGCTTCATGTGCAGGTAGTACGTCGTCTTCACGCCGCGCTCCCATGCCGCGAAGTAGATGTCCATCATGTCGCCGAGGTCGCGCGTCTCGAGGTACATGTTGCGGCTGATGGACTGGTCGATCCACTTCTGGGCGCGAGCCGCGACCTCGAGGAACGCGTACGGCGAGAGCTGGAAGCTCGTCTTGTACACGGCCTTGATGTGGTCGGGAATAGTCGCGATGCCCTGGATGTCGCCCTGGCTGCGCAGGATCGCCTCGCGCGTCGACTCCCAGATTCCGAGCTTCTGCAGGTCGTTCACGAGGTTGCGGTTGACCTCGAGGAACTTACCGTTCGAGGTGGCGCGGCTGAAGATCTGTGAGAACTGCGGGTCGAGGCCCGGCGTCGTACCCGCAACGAGACCGATGGATGCCGTTGGCGCGATCGCCATGAGCGTCGCGTTGCGCATGCCGCCCTTGACCTTCGCCCGAAGCGCGTCCCAGTCGAGACGGGTCTTGCGGTTGACCTTGATCTCGACGCCGCGATCGGCCTCGGTGAGGGCGATGGAGTCGAGCGGCACGAGGCCCTCCGACCACCGGCTGCCCTCGAAGTTCGGGTAGGAACCGCGCTCCCTCGCGAGGTCGGCGCTCTCGTCGATCGCCGCGTACGAGACGTGCTCCATGATCTCGTCGATGAGGTCGTATGCCTCTTCGCTCTCGTAGCTGATGCCGAGCTTCTCAATGATGTCGGTGAAGCCCATCACACCGAGACCGACGGCGCGGTTCTGGTGGTTCGAGAAGTCGGCCTCCTTGACGCTCGAGCGCGTGATGTCGATGAGGTTGTCGAGCTGGCGCACCGCGAGGCGAGCCGTCTCTTCGATGCGCGAGAAATCGAGCTTTCCGGCGTCGTCCAGATGCTGCGACAGGTTGATCGAGGCGAGGTTGCAGACGGAAACATTGTCTTCGTCCTGCGGGAGCGTGATCTCCGTGCACAGGTTGGAGAGGTGGATCGTGCCCGTGTTGTTGTTGAGGGCGCGATTGTTGATCGTGTCTTTCCAGGTGAGCCACGGGTGGCTCGTGGTCTGGAGGGAGATAAGGATCGCCTTGAACTGCTCGCGCGCCGTCACCTTCTTGAACATGCGCAGCTCGCCCGCCTCGGCCTTGGCGGCGTACTCGGCGTAACGCTCGGAGAACGCCTTGCCGTAGAGCTCGTTGAGGTCGGCGACCTCGAGCGGGTCGAAAAGGTACCAGTCGTCGTCGTTCTGCACGCGCTTCATGAACTCGTCGCTGATCCACACTGCCGTGTTGGCGGTGCGCGTGCGGCGGTAGGGGTCGCCGGAGTTCTGGCGCAGGTCGAGGAACTCCGGGAAGTCGAGGTGCCAGTTTTCCATGTAGAAGCACAGCGCACCGAACTTCTTGCCGCCGCGGCTGACCGCACGCAGGATCGAGTCGATCGTGTGCATGAACGGGATCGGGCCCGTCGAGGTGGTGTTGTTGGAGCGGATGGGCGAGCCCTGGGCGCGCAGCTTGGTCACGGAGAGTCCGATTCCGCCGGTGCCCTTGGTCAGCCACATCACATCGCGCGTCGTCTTCGCGATGTGCTCCATGTCATCCTGCATCTCCATGACGAAGCAATTGGCGAGCTGCGGGTAGACCGTGCCCGCGTTGACGAGCGTCGAGCCGGCGGCCACGTATTGGAGGCTCGACAATTTGCGATAGAACGCCAGGGCCGCCTCGTTGGGATCCCTTTCATTGAGCACGAGGCCCATGGCGATGCGCATCCAGAAGTACTGGGGAACCTCGAGGGCATCCCCGTTGCGACCCTTGATGCCGTAGCGGTTGTTGAGCGTCACGACACCGATGTACTTGAGCAGCTCGTCGTGGGCGGGCTCGAGGTGGCTCGCGAGGTACTCGAGGTCGAAGAGTTCGACGAGACGGGAGTCGAGCAGTCCTTCTTCTACGCCGCGCGTGACATTGGGTGCGAAGTGGGAGCGGTGGAGCTGCTTGAGTTCGTGCGCCGTCTCGTAGTCGCCGAGCACGCGCTTGTAGATGGTCTTGAGCAGCAGTCGGGCCGCGACCACGTCGAATGCGGGGTCATCTTTGACGTTCTGCAGGGCGACCTGGATGACCGCCTCATCGAGCTGCTGGGTGGTGATGCCGTCGAAAAGGGTGAGTTCGAGCTCGGACGCGATCTGCGTCACCCACGTGATGTTCTCGTCGAGGCCGGCGCTTGCGGCCTCGATCGCCAGGTTGATCTTGTTCGCGTCGTACGGCTCGCGCTCTCCGCTGCGCTTGACGACTGTAATTGTCACGAAAAACTCCCTCTGCTGCCCTGAAAAGGACCGCGTTGCATCCCCGAAACCTGCTTCTACCGTAACCCCCGGCCGAGCGGTTCCACCACTATATATCGTGCGACCGACAGTCGTTCAACCCTAGATGTAGTGGGCGTGTCATCCACAGGTGTGTATAAGTCGGCGGACTTGTCCACAGGATATCTACCCCCTCCGACGGTCACGGAGGCCCCGATTTCCGGGCTTCGGCCGGGTCTAAGCTGGTGCTCTTGTGAGTAGCTACGTCGGCCTGTTGAAAACCCCCGGGGTCGCGCGGATCATCGCCGCGCAACTGACCGCAAGGTTTCCGAGCGGCATGCTCTCGCTCGCTTACCTGCTTCACATTGAGAGGACGCTCGGCTCCTACGGCGCCGCTGGCCTCGTGCTCGCGGCGACGAGCGTCGGCCAGGCGATCGCCGGACCGCTCACGAGCCGCTGGATGGGCGTGTGGGGGATGCGCCGAGTACTCACGCTCACGCTCATCGTGTGCGCGGCATCCATCTTCTCGATCGCGCTCATCCCCATGTCGCTGCCCTTCTACATGCTCGTCGGATTCATCGGCGGACTCAGTACGCCGCCCATCCAGCCGGCGGTGCGCACCATCTACCCGAAGATGGTCAACTCGCGCCAGCTCACTCCGCTGTTCTCGCTCGATGCCTCGGCCCAGGAGATCATCTGGGTGGCCGGCCCGGTCATCACGACCTTCGTCGCCGTGCAGATCTCGACCGTGCTCGCCATCCTCATCGCGGGGGCGTTCCTCATCGGCGGGGGCATCTGGTTCATCCTGTCGCCGGAAGTCGGGCGTGTTCGAATTCCCCGCAGCAAGCGCAACTTCGGCACGGTGCTTGCGAGACCCGCGGTGCTGCTGTCGACCATCACGGGATTCCTGCTCGTCGCGGCGGCGGCCGCGATCGAGGCGGGAGTCGTCGCGGTGTTCGGCCACGGCGGTCCGCAGGCAGGCATCGTGCTCGCGATCTGGGCTATCGGATCCCTTGCTGGCGGGCTTGCACTCGGTCACATCCCGATCGGACCGTGGGCTCTCGCCCGCAGGATGTTCGTGGTGTTCGTCGGAATGGCGCTCGCCATGTTCGGCCTCAACTTCTGGTGGCTCGCTTTCGCCCTGCTCATCGCCGGCATCGGCATCGCGCCGGCCCTCACGGTGATCTTCGCGATCGTCTCGTCGAGCGTGAAGTTCAGCGACACGGCCGAGGCCTACGGCTGGGTCGGAACGGGGCAGCTCATCGGCGCGGCCGTCGGCTCGGCGACCGCGGGCTTCCTCATCGACGCGAACGGAGCGATCGGCGGCTTCTGGGCGGCCACATCGTTCGCGCTCATCGGATTCCTGGTGCCCGCCCTGCTGCGGCGATGGCATCCCGACTTGCGGGGTCGCGACGCGAGCCCCATTCCCGACACCGAACCGGTGCCGGTGCAGCCGAGCTAACGGCTCAGCGCCGCGCTTCGGCGCAACGGCCGCAGCGCCGACTCGAGCGACTCCAGTTCGTCGAGCACGTGCGCGATGATCGCGCTCTCCTTCTCGTTCGGCGTGAACACGCCGTCGGCGACCCGCGTGCCGATGAAGTTGACCTCGAGAGTCGAGGCGGTCTTCACGAGACCGATCGTCGTGAGCACCGCCTCGAGGGCGGCGACACCGCGGCTCCCGGCCGAAACGCCCCCGTAACTGACGAATCCGACCGGCTTGCGCCACCACTCGTGGTTGAGGTAGTCAATCGCGTTCTTGAGCGCGGGCGAGTAGCTGTGGTTGTACTCGGGCGATACGAAGAGGAAGGCGTCCGCAGCATCCACCCGCTCGCTCCATCGCACGGTGTGCGGCTTGGTGTATTGCCGCTTCGAAGGATGCGCGGGCTCGTCCATGAAGGGAAGGGCCAGTTCGGCGAGGTCCACGAAGTCGATCTCGAAGCGGCCGTCTTCCTCCACGACGCGCCTCACCCACTCCGCAACAGGTAGGGCGGCGCGGCCGGGGCGGACACTTCCAACGACGATCATGAGTCTGGGCACAGTCCATACAACCGTATGGACCTGTGGGTATTCCCGCGGTCGTGGCAGTGCGGCGGCTAAGCCCTGGCGGCTCTCGTTCCGCCAGCGACGGATGCACCCGGCGGCGCGCCGCTCAACTTTCGAGCGATGCGGCGCGCCGCGGAATCCGTCCGTCGTTGGCGGCCTCCGCCTCAACCTCGGCGAGAGCGGCGCTGGTTGCGGCGCCGGTGTCGCGGAAGTGACCCACGAGCGCGAGCAGAAGCCCGCCCGCCGCCCAGGCCGCGAGCACGAGCCATGGGAAGAGGGCGTCAGCGCGAGGGAAGTACGACAGGTCGCGCAAGAGGGTCGCCGCCGCGCCCGGCGGGAACCACTGCCCGACGAGACCCCACGGCTGGGCGAGGAACTCGAGCGGCTGCGCCGCCGATGCGATCGGATTGGCGATGAGCAGGAACACGATCGGACCGATAGCGATGCCCGGTCGACCGAAGATCGAGACGAAGCCGACGATGACGCCGCCGATCGCGAGCAGTGCGAGAGAGATCGCACTCGCGTTTACGAGGTAGTTGCCTTGGAGGGCGCCGAACCAGCCCTGCATGATGCCCGCGAGCGCGAGGCCCCCGACGACCGCGTAGGCGACGAGCGCGGTGACGCGACGCCAGACGCCCACGATGCCGACCGATATCGCGATACCGCCGAGCATGCCGCCGAGCACGAGCGGGAAGGATGACGCCGCGAGCGCCGTGCCGCGAGCGTCGGTCGACGCGAGGGGCACGACATCCGTCACGGCCACCTCGAGGGGAGCCGGCAACTCGATGCCCTGTGCGGCGAGGGCCGCGTTGAGCTGGGCCTGAAGCGCGGGGGCTAGCGTGCCAAGGAGCTGCGCAACGACGGGGCTGCCCGCTGACGCGGTGAGCACTTCGGGTTCGGTGCCGAGCACGATCGCGCCATAGACCTCGCGCGTCTCGATCAGCTCGACAGCGGCATCCCGGTCGTCGACGGTCGTGAAGTCGAACGTTCCGGGTGATCTCTCGTCGAGCGCACTCTCGAGCTGGCTCACTTGTGCGGACTCCCCCGCGAGAGCGATGGGCAGGTCTTTCACGGTTGCGGTGATCGTGGGCCAGAGGAACGCGATGACGATGGTGCTCACGACGGCCGCGAGCACGACGCCCACGACGAACAGCCGGGCCCACGGAGTGCGAGGAGCGTCGACCGGCGATTGCGAGGTGGACACGATGGTTCCCTTCCTAAAACGAATGTTCGTTCTTTTAGCGTGCCACCGGCGCGCCGAGTTGTCAAGAATGATCATTCTTTTTAGGGTGGGCACATGCCCAGGGTCACCGAGGAGTACCGCGTCGCCCGGCGGCGTGAGATCGCCGATGCCGCGCTGCGCGCGTTCCGCCGCAAGGGCTTCCAGGCCACGTCGATGGCCGAGATCATTTCGGAGTCCGGGCTCTCCGCCGGGGCGATCTACGGTCACTACAAAAGCAAGGCCGACATCGTGCTCGATGTCGCGACCACCGTCGTCGGTTCGCGCATCGTCGACCTCGAGCGGCTCGCCGCGGCAGATCCCATGCCCCCGCCCGCGCGCATCGTGCGTGTACTCATGGACGGCATGGTGCGCGAACTCGGCAGTCCCGGCATCATGGTGCAACTGTGGGGCGAGGCAGTCACGGATCCGGTGATCAAGAAACTCGCGACGGGCGTGCTGGGCCGGCTGCGCGACGCCTACGTGGCGTACATCTCGCTGTGGCACCAGCGCGAGCACGGGGTCTCTCCCAGCACGGCCGAGGGTATTGCCGCCGAACAGGTGTACCTGTTCGTGGCCGCGGCGCAGGGCTACATCCTGCACTCGGCGCTCATGCCGGGATTCGACTCGGAGAGCTACCTGACGAGCATCGAGAAGAACCTGCCGAGCTGACCCGCGGCCGCCGCGGCCCCCTGCGCTGAGGTTTGCGGCGCGCGCGGACGCACAAACGACCGCGCGGGCGACAAGAGTCAGCTAGTCGGCGACCAGCGGATCGGTCGGGCCTGCTGCGACGCGGTCGCCGTTGTCGACATCCTCGGGGTTGGGCAGCGTCATGAGGAAGCGGAAGAAGATGGCTCCCGCGATCGTCTCGAGCGCACCGAAGACGGTGAACGGCAGGGCGAGGTCGAGACGGCCGACGAGGCCACCCATGAGTGCGCCGAGCGGCATCGTGCCCCACAGCAGGGTGCGCCACGAGCCGTGCACGCGGCCGAGCAGCCGACCGGGAATCACGCTCTGGCGCAAGGACATGACGAGGATGTTCCACGTCGTGATCGCGAGGGACGACAGGGCGAAACCGAGTGCTCCCGCCCACAGCACCGGCAACACGCCCATGAGCACGAACGACAAGCCCGCGATCGTGGTAGCGAGCGCCATCGTCAGTCCCGCGCCCCACGCGCGTTTGAGTCGGTCGGCGATGGCGGCGCCGAGAATGCCACCGATCGCCCCGCTCAGCAGAAACACACCGAAGAGCGCCTCGGGCACCTCGAGCTGCGTCAGCACGTAGAGCACGAAGCTTGCTGTCGCGGCCGAGGTCATGAGACCGCAGAATGTGCTGAAGAACCACAGGGTGCGCAGCATGCGATTGGCGAGGATGAACCGGAAACCGTCCACGAACTGGCGATACCAGGCGACCCGCGGCTCGTCGGTTGTGGCATCCGTGAACTGCCGGCCGGATGCGGCCTTCGGAAGCAGCAGCGCGAGGGCTCCCGCGACCGCGAAGACGAGGCCGTTGATGCCGAGCGGGATGAGCACGGCGATGGCGAACAGACCCGAGGTCAGCGGACCGGACACGAAGTTCTGCACGACGAGCTCGCCCGCCTCGATGCGCGAGTTGGCCCGCGGCAGGTTGACTTTGGCGACGATGCTCGGCACGACCGCGCGGATCGCCCCGTCGTACACGGTCTCGAACGCGCCATAGATGAAGATCACGAGGTAGAGCCACCAGATCGTGAGCGTCTCGGTGGCCACGAGCACGACGAGCAGGATGCCGAGGAGCGTGCGAACGGCCTGTGCGAGCGCGAGGGCTTTACGCCGGTCGATGCGGTCGATAAGGATGCCCGCGGGAATCGCGAAGAACAGCCAAGGAAGCAGGGCGAGGGCCGCGAGCCCGGAGATGAGCAGCGGATCCTGTGTTAGTCGCGCGCCCAGGAGTGGGATGGCGGTGCGAGCGATGCCGTCCCCGAGGCTGGAGGCGAGATTTGCCGTGAAGATATTGGCGAACGCCGGACCCAGCCCCCCGAGCTTCTCCTTCGTCACCACCGGTCGTGCACCACAGCCCTGAATCGTCGGTCGTAGAGCTCGTGCACTCGCGCGTCGAATTCGGGAGTCAGCCGATCAACCGATCCCGCCGACGCGTTCGATCGCGCCTGGGCGACCGTGCGTGCGCCGGGAATGACCGTCGTGACGCCGTCGAGCTGGGCGAGCCAGGCGAGCGCGGCAATCGGCGGGGTCAGGCCCGCGGACTCAGCGAACCCAGCGAACTCCTGCGCAGCCGCCACGCCCTGCTCGAAGTCCACCCCCGAGAAGGTCTCCCCCACGTCGAAGGCCTCGCCGTTGCGGTTGTAAGTGCGGTGATCGTTCGACGCGAATACCGTGTCTTTCGAGTACTTGCCACTCAGCAGGCCGGACGCGAGCGGCACGCGGGCGATAATCGCGACTCCCGCCTCGATTGCGGCGGGCAGTACGGCGTCGAGCGGCTTGAGCCGGAACGCGTTGAGGATGATCTGCACGCTCGCGACACCCGGTCGCGCGATCGCCGCGAGAGCCTGGTCAGCGGTCTCCACGCTCACGCCGTAGCTGGCGATCGCGCCGTCGGCGACGAGGCCATCGAGATCGTCGAAAACGCGATCGCTCTCGATGACGGCGGTCGGCGGGCAGTGCAGTTGCACGAGGTCGAGTGTGTCGTTCTGCAGGTTGGTCCGCGAGCGGTCGACCCACGAGCGCAGGTTCGCGGTCGAGTAGTTCTCCGGCCGCTGCTCCGCGCGGCGCCCGATCTTCGTCGCGACGAAGATGTCGAGTTCGGGACGCGAGCGCAGGAATGCTCCGATGAAACTCTCGCTGCGCCCGTCGCCGTAGACGTCGGCCGTGTCGAAGACGGTGACGCCGGACTCGACGGATGCCTCGAGGATGGCGGCGGCATCCTGTTCGCTGACCTCCCCCCAGTCCGCACCGAGTTGCCACGTGCCGAGGCCGATGACTGAGAGCGGGCGGGCGAGGCGAGGGGCGGTTTCTGAATGCACCAACTCACGTTATCCGATCACCGGACGGCTCTACGACGAAGCGGGAGCCCACGAGGGACTCCCGCTTCGCGGTAGTAGAGCCGGTGGGGCTAGTCGCGCAGTTGCTCCTTGAAGTCGTTCTTGGCTTTCGTCGCATCGCGCTCGGTCTCCGCACGCTTCACATCGGCGTCGGCCTGCACTTCGTCGACCTTGTCGCTCACGCGCTCCTTGGTGTCGTCGGCCCATTCGCCGACCTTCTTGCCCGTCGCCTCAGCGGCGTCCTTCGCGTCATCCATGAGACCCATGATTTCCTCCTCGTAGTCGGTCATCGGTGTCGTGCCTCGAGGGTCATACCCCTCGTTTCCTGACCCTACAACGGGGGGGCACGGCTGCTACAGGGTCTTGACAAAGGCGCCAGCGCACTCGAAGCGAGCCTGCAGAAGTGACGGTCGAACGTTACGAAACGTTGGGTAGCGGTGCCATCGGTGCCCTCATTACGGTGAAGCCATGAGGCGCACATTCATCATCCCCACGGCACTACTGCTTTCCGCACTGGCACTGACAGGGTGCTCTGCGGCATCCGGTGGATATGACACCGGAACGGTCTCGGAAGGCCCCCAGCCTGCCCCCGCGACCGACCAGTCCCTTGAGTCGAGTGACGGGATCAAGTCCCAAACCGACGGCGATGTCACCGACCGCCAGGTCATCACCACCGGGTATGTCACCCTCACCGTCGACGATCCGCCGAATGCCGCGACCGAGGCCATCCGCATCACCGAGTCGGTCGGCGGCCGGGTCGACGGCCGCAACGAGTATGCGCCGGTGAACGGGGACAAGGGCAGCGCGACGCTCACGCTGCGCCTCCCCGCAGACACGCTCACCGCGACGCTCGACAAGCTCAAGGCGCTCGGTGAGGTGCAGGAGATCTCGTTGTCCTCGTCCGACGTCACGATGGTCACGCAGGATCTCGACGCGCGCATCAAGGCGCTCTCGGCATCCATCGACCGCCTACTCGGACTGCTCGCGACGGCGAGCGACACCGACACGCTAATCCAGCTCGAGACGGCGATCTCCGACCGGCAGGCCGAGCTCGAGAGCCTGGAGAGCCAGCGGCGCTACTACGCCGACCAGGTGAGCCTGTCGACCGTGACGCTCAACCTCGTCACCGAGCAGATCGTGCCGGTCGAGGCACCCGACACCTTCCTCTCCGGCCTGCAGGCCGGCTGGGACGCGTTCGTCGGCTTCTTCGCGGGACTGCTCGTCGCACTCGGCGTACTACTGCCGTGGCTCATCTTCGCCGGGATCATCACCGTCGTGGTCATCCTGATCGTGAAGCGCACGCGGCCGCGCGCGGTGGCGCCGCCGATCGAGTAGCACGCCGCGTGAGTACGGTTAAGCACGCGCGGCGAGCATGTCCTTCACCATGGGCACGACCTTGGAGCCGTAGAGCTCGATCGAGTGCGTCATGCGCTCGTGGGGAAGGGTGCCCGCGCTGTACTTGAGATCGAATCGCTGGATGCCCAGGGTCGTGATCGTGTTGGCGAGCTTTCGTGCCACGGTCTCCGGTGACCCGAGATACAGGGACCCGTGCTCGATCTCCTGCCGGAACTCGGCTTCGTTCGACGGCGGCCACCCGCGTTCGGCGCCGATCCGGTCGCGCATGACGCGGTGGTGAGGCCAGTACTGCTCGGCGGCTTCGGAGTCGGTGTCGGCGATGTACCCAGGCGAGTGCACGGCGATCGGAAGGTCGGGCTTCTCCAGCTGCGCGAGCGCACGGTGGAACAGCTCGACGTACGGCGCGAATCGAGCAGGGTCGCCGCCGATGATCGCGAGCACGAGGGGCATGCCGTAGCGCGCCGCGCGCACGACCGACTCCGGGCTGCCGCCGACTCCGATCCACGTGCGCAAATGACCGCCCTCGGTGCGCGGGTACACGTTCTGCCCGCTGAGCGGCGGGCGCAGATTGCCCGACCAGGTGACGGGCTGCTCGGCGAGCACGTGGGAGAACAGGTCGAGCTTCTCCTCGAAGAGGGCCTCGTACTGGCTGAGGTCCAATCCGAACAGCGGGAACGATTCGGTGAACGATCCACGGCCCAGGATGACCTCGGCGCGGCCGTTCGAGAGCGCGTCGACGGTGGAGAATCGCTGGAACACCCGGATCGGGTCATCCGAGCTCAACACCGTCACGGCCGAACCGAGGTGGATGTTCGTCGTGGCCGTCGCGAGCCCGGCGAGCACGACCTCGGGCGCGGAGACGGCGAAGTCCACCCTGTGGTGCTCCCCCACACCGAAGAAGTCGAGACCCAGCTCGTCGGCGAGCACACCTTCGGCCACGACATCACGGATGACCTGCGCCTGGCTCACCGGCGCGTCATCCAGCCCCACTGTCACATCCCCGAACGTGTCGAGTCCGAACTCGATCTCCTGCGTCATGTGAACCCTCTCGATCTATGCGAATGTATCGGTTGGTGAACCAGTCTTGCCCTTGTCGTATTCCGCGGGAATGTCAGTGTCAAGGGCACGGGGCAAGTTGGCGCGGCGCACCCGTAAATGCGACGATGGTGCCGGGATTGGACTACTCATGGCCGTACCACAGCAGGAGACGACCGATGATTCTCGGGGACCGCTACAGACTCGATGACGCGATCGGGCACGGCGCGCTCTCCACGGTGTACCGCGCGCGCGACGAGCAACTAGGGCGGGATGTCGCGATCAAGCGTTTCGATGTGGGGACTGTGGATGCCGCGCGCCAGGAAAGCGAGCTCGCGATTCTCGCAAGCCTCGACCATCACGGGCTCGTGACGATGCTCGACGCCGGCATCGAGTACGACGACAAGGGACGTGCCGGCCGCTACATCGTGATGCCGCTCATCCGGGGCATCAATCTGCAGGACCGCCTCCGGGGCCCGCGCATCGGGACGCGCAACATCGCCGAGATCGGATACGACATCGCCGAGGCGCTCGAATACGTGCACGCGTGCAACGTCATCCACCGAGACGTGAAGCCGTCCAACATCCTGCTCGTGGACTACGGCAACGGCGCCGCGCGGGCCCGGGCGAAGCTCACCGACTTCGGAATCGCGCTGTCGGAAGACATCGAGCGCCTCACCGCCGACGGCACGACGACGGGCACCGCTGCGTACCTGAGCCCTGAGCAGGCCTCCGGCGCAGGCGTGGGCCCGGCGACCGACATCTACTCCACCGGACTGCTGTTGCTGCAGTGCTTCACCCGCACCATCGAATACCCGGGCGGTGCCGTCGAATCGGCCGTCGCGCGACTCTCGCGCAACCCCGTCATCCCCCCGTACGTGCCCGAGCGGTGGCGCGACCTGCTCTCGTCGATGACCGAGCGTGAGCCCCGCGAGCGGCCTTCGGCACGCGAAGTGGTTTCCGCGATCAGGCAACTGGTGGTCGCGGAAGCGGGCCGCCACAAGGACACCGAGTCGGCGTTCTTCGACAACGACCCCACGGAGCCCGGGCTGCCCGACGTGCTCGACACTATCCCCGACGAGGCCCTGCATCGCGCTACCACGATGGCCGCGCGGCTCTTCTCGGCGCCCATCTCCGTCGTGAGCATCGTCGACCACGACCGCACGTGGCTCGTGTCCCACTACGGCGAAGACGTCGAGCAGATAGTGAAGCAGCTCGACCTGTCAAACCCGTCGGCTCCGAGCGAGCATCCGATCATCATCGAGAACACACTCGACCACCCGGAGATGGCGACCAACCCGCTCGTGCAAGAGCCGATCGGACTGCGCTTCTACGTCGGCATACCCCTCAAGTCGAAGAACGGGCAGACGATCGGCACGCTCTCCGTTGCGGACTTCACGCCCGGAACCGTCTCCGAAGCACAACTTGCCAACCTCAACGACCTCGGCGCGCTGATCATGGCCCAGCTCGAACTGCGGCAGGAGGGATTGCGCACGTCGGGCCACTCGAGTGACTCGATCCCCACGCCCGCCTCGACGCCGACCCCTGCCCCGCCCGGCGGCGACGCTCAGCCGCAGGTCGCGAGTCGCGACTAGCGGTCTCGCGCCGCCCACTCCAGAAGCTCGGCGAGGGGCCAGGTAGTGATGATACGCGCGATCGGGATGCCCGCCGCCGTAGCGCGCGCCGCCCCGTACTCGAGAAAACCGAGTTGGCCCGGAGCGTGAGCATCGCTGTCGATCGAGAACAGGCATCCGGCGTCGAGCGCCATCCGGATGAGCTCCTCGGGCGGATCCTGGCGCTCGGGCCGGGAGTTCAACTCCACCGCGACGCCGTTCTCCGCGCATGCCGCGAAGACGGCAGCCGCATCGAACTCCGACTCTGGGCGTGTGCCGCGTGATCCTTCGACGAGTCTCCCGGTGATGTGCCCGAGAACGTGAGTGTGCGGGTCGGCGACGGCGCGGAGCATCCTCTCGGTCATCTCGCCGGAGCCCATGCGCAGCTTCGAGTGCACGCTCGCGACCACGATGTCGACGCGATCGAGCAGTTCGGCCTCCTGATCGAGGGCTCCGTCTTCGAGGATGTCCACCTCGATTCCCGAGAGCAGCCGAAAGCCGTCGTAGGTCTCGTTGAGCTCCGAGATCGTGTCGAGCTGAGTGCGCAGCCGCTCCGGCGAGAGGCCGTTGGCGACCCGCAGGTTCGGCGAATGGTCGGTGAGAGCGAGGTAGTCGTGGCCGAGCCAGCGCGCGGTGTCGGCCATCGACTCGATGCTCGTGGTGCCGTCGGACCAGTCGCTGTGGCTGTGGAGGTCGCCGCGCAATTTCGTGCGCAGCTTCTCGCCCCCCGTCGCGAGAGGCTTGTCGACCCGTGCGCGCACGTCGGCGAGGTAGTCGGGCACGCGGCCCTCGACGGCCTCCCGGATCACCTCGAACGTCGTGCCGCCGATGCCCTTCGTCGTCTTCAGAGCACCGTTCAGCGCGAGCTCTTTCACTTGCTCGGGCGGCATCGGCGCAATCACGTCCGCGGCCTTTCGGAATGCCTTGGTCTTGAATGGCGACGCGAGATCGCGCTCGAGCCAATAGGCGATCTCGTTCAGTGCAGCGATGGGATCCACGATCAGCCCTTCGCCCTTCCCAGACCCAGATAGTGGGCGCGCTCCTCGGGCGAGAATTTCTCGATCGAGTACCGCAGCGCCGTGCGCGGCATGGTCGACGCGTGCTCATCGAGGAAGGCGATCAGGCGCGCGCGGTCGACGTCGCCCAGGTAGCGCAGCATCCAGCCCGTCGCCTTGTGGATGAGATCCTCGCGGTCATCGAGCAGCAGCTCGGAGATGGCGATGGCATCGTCGGTCTGACCGGCACGGATGAAGTACCACGTGCTCACGATCGCGGTGCGGCGCTGCCACAGGTTCGGCGACTTCGCGAGCTCGTAGAGCACGTCTCGCGGTTTCTCGAAGACGTAGGCGCCGATGACGTAGCGGCACGCGACATCGACGAGATCCCAGTTGTTGATGCGGTCGTGTCGGCGCAGGTAGAGATCGAAGAGGTCGGTGCGGCGGGCATCCGGGGTGCGCTTTTTCTTGGCCTCCTCATTCATGATCGTGAGTGCTCCCGCTCGAGCCTCGTGAATCTCGCTCTCCAACAGCTTCTCGAGTTCGCCGACCGGCATGCCGATGGATGCTCGTGCGAGGTCGAACACGGTGCCCATGCGCACTCCGATGAACGTGTCGCCCTCGCCGTACTCCCCCGACCCGGTCTTGAAGTAGCGGGCGAACTGCGCGACTTGCGCGGGATCGGCGAGCTCGGTGAGCCGGTCGAGGAAGGATGCGGCGGTCAGCTCGGCGCCGTGCTGCTGTTGGGCCATTGCTGCATCGTGCCCCATGAGGCCCGCGCGGCGCAACGCGTTGCCCTCCAACCTCCCGAAGCTGATGCCTCTCGGTGTCAGCGCGGCCACACCGGCCGGAACTGCACACTGATACGGGGACCGACGGCCTGCCTGGTCTTCAGGATGGCGTGCTCGTAGGTGCGCTGACAGCTGCCGCCCATGACGATGAGGTCGCCGTGACCGACCGCGAAGCGTAGCGACTGCCCACCACCCCTCGGCCGCATCGACAGCGTGCGCTCCGCACCAACCGAGAGGATGGCGACCATCGTGTCGCGGTCGATCGTGCGGCCGACCCGATCCCCGTGCCAGGCCACGCTGTCGTCACCCGTGCGGTAGAAGCACAGGCCGGCCGTCTCGAAGACCTGGCCGGGTGGCCGGCCGTAGTGGTCGTTGAGGGCGTCGCGGGCGCCCTCGAGCACCGGATCGGGGAAGGTCGAGCCGGGCCCGAACCACGATACGAGCCGAGGCACCGCCACCACCCGGTCATACATCTCGCGCTTGTCGGCCTTCCAGGGCACATCGACGGCGAGCCGCTCGAACAGCGCGTCTGAGTTGGAGAGCCAGCCGGGCCGGAGGTCGATCCAGGCACCGTGCTCGAGGGGGATGCGCTGCATCATGAGACCGAGCGGACGCAGTTGCGGCTCGGAGGCGATGTCGTCGAACAGTGAGGTCTGGAACGCGATACTCATGTATAGAGGATAGCAATATTCGAACATATGTTCGAGTGCGGATTGTGAGGCATGTCGAGCCGTCCTCGGCGGCAAGGCGGTTGGGGAGTAGAGCCCCGACCTCCCATCATTGTTCTCATGAGGAAGCCGATGAACCCGCCCGAACCGATCGTGCTGCCGTCCAACCAACCGCGCGACCGGTTCTACCAGGGCGGCAGTCGCATATCCGACTTCCGCTCCGAACCGCCCTCCGACCCCCGCACACCCGAGGACTGGGTCGGCTCGACGACAAGCGTGCGTGGTGCGGCTCCCGTGGGCATGACCCGCCTTCCCGACGGGCGACTACTGGTCGAGGCGCTCGAGGCCGCCCCGATCGAGTGGCTCGGACCTGAGCATGTCGAGCGCTTCGGCGCCGACGCGAAGCTGCTCGTCAAGCTGCTCGACGCGGGCCAGCGGTTGCCGATCCACGCGCATCCCGACGGTGAATTCGCAGCACGGCACGTCGGAGCCCGGCACGGCAAGGCCGAGGCCTGGTACATCCTCTCGCCCGGCACCGTGTTCCTGGGCCTCAAAGAAGACGTCGACGACGCCCGGCTGCTCGCACTCGTCGAGGGGCAGCACGCGAGCGAACTGCTCGCGCTCATGCACGAGATCGACGTGCGCATCAACGACACGGTCTACGTTCCGCCCGGAGTTCTGCATGCGATCGGGGAGGGAATCCTCCTCGCCGAGGTGCAGGAGCCGGAAGACCTGTCGATCCTGCTGGAGTGGGAGGGGTACGACCTCGACGGCGCTCGGGACGGGCACCTCGGCCTCGGTTTCGAGCTCGCTCTCAACGCCGTGGAGACCCGCGGCCGATCGCGTGACGAGGCGCTCGCACTCGTGCGGGCTGCTGCGGACGACGGCCCGGCGCTCGTGCCCGAGGCCGACCGCTACTTCCGACTAGACAGGGTGTCGACCGAAGGGGACTTCCCGGCCGGTCTTGCGGTGGTGATCGGACTCGACGGCGAACTGAGCCTCGGCACGGCGAACGGCGCTGTGCCGCTACGCCGGGGCACCACCGTGCTGGTTCCGTACTCGGCGGGCGGGATGCGCCTCACAGGTGCGGGCACCGCCCTGGTCGCGCGACCGCCGCTCGCTTGATGGTGCCGGCGATCGTCCTCGTGGGCGGGGATTCAGCGCGGAGCTTTGGTGCGAACCTCTTGGATGCGCCGCCCTCGACGAACTAATACGCTAGTGAATAGACACGCGCACGGGGCTGGGGCGCAGATCGCACTGCGATGGAGTTGGAGGGGACATGCCCACAAGTTCGCGATGGCGACATAAGGTCACCTTCTAGTGTCGAGACCGGCACTGCCGCTACCCGACGGACTCTTCGAGGACTCGAGCCCGCCTCTCAACGACGAACTCAGTGTGGACTTCGTTTACCGCACCGTAAAGGCGTCGATCATTCAAGGGCAGTTGGGGCCGAACTACCTGACGTCTGAGGAACAGATTGCCGCCCGGTTGGGTACGAGCAGAACGCCCGTCCACAGGGCGCTGCTAAGGCTGCAGTCCGAGGGTTGGCTCACCATGTCTCTGCGGCGGGGATTGCGTATTTCCTCGCTCACCGCGTCGGACATGGTCGACGTGTACGAGGCTCTCATGGCGCTCGAGATTGCGGCCGTATACCGGCTAACAGAAAAGGGAGCCGACCCGGCTCTCCTTCAGCGACTCGAAGGAGTCTGCGCTCAAGCAGAAGAGGCGCTCGCTCGTGGTGACCTGGTTGCTTGGGGAAGATCCGACAGTGTTTTTCACCGCAGCGTGATCGTCGCTAGCGGAAACAAGCAGATCGCGGCCTTCGGGGACGTACTGATGGATCGTGTCGACCGAGCCCGTTACGCGACTCTTGATCGGCGGCCCACGCCCATACGCTCCAACGAAGAGCACCGGGCGCTGCTCGACGCCCTGGTGAATCGAGACTCCTCCGCCGCGAGGCGGGCCGTCGAGATTCACAGGCGACATGCCATCAGCACTCTGGTGCCCATTCTCGACGCGATTAGCGCGGTGCCGCCCGCCTAGCTCAGTCTCGCCGGCGCACGCATTATGCCCCGCTGTACCTCGCGAAGATCTGCGCCACTTCGGCAATGTGTTGGTCTGTCTCGCGCTGATGAGCTTTGGCGCTCGCAATGCCGACAGCGAGCAGAATCCGTGCCTTGTTAGCCGGCAGCTCACCTGCCGGGATCACGCCCAACGCCTGCAAGGAGGTTTCCGAGCCCTGATACCCATAAGTGCGAGCAAGCGTCGCGCCCGCCCCGGTGCGCGAAGCGAAGACCACGGGCATTCGCTGCGCAGCCTCCCCGATCACACCGAGCGACTGCGCTGGAACATGACCACCGCCCAAAGCCTCGATCACGAGTCCGGAGTAGTGATCGCTGTCAATCGATCGAATCTGATGTCCACTCTCGCCGAGCCCGATGCCGACTACGCAAACTTGGGGCAAGGGCGTGTCACCCGTCGGGATCGGCCGCCTGCGCTCCGACGTCCGGAGCACCATTCTCAGACGTCCCTCGGATATCCACCCCAAGGGTCCCACACTTGGCGAGCCGAAAGCGCTCACGCTGGACGTATGCAGTTTTCGAACCCAGCGCGCTGCATGCACCTGGTCGTTCATCACGACGAGGACGCCGAGTCCGCGAGCTTCTTGTGATCGTGCGACCTGGATCGCAGCGCTCAAATTGGCGAGGCCCTCGGCTCCCAGCGCATCCGCAGGGCGCATCGCACCTGTGAATACGATGGGCATGTCGCCGCCGTAGAGCAGATCAGTCAGGAATGCGACATCTTCCAGCGTGTCGGTTCCCTGAGTGATCACCACTCCGAGCACCCCGGCCGCCGCCGCAACGCGATCGACGATTTCAGCCGCGATAGCCAGGTCAAGGCTCGCGGAAGGCTCGCGGCGCAGTGTCAAGGTTGAGATCTCCAGCCCGTGGTGAACCGACCTCAGCGACGATGAGAGGTCCTCGGCATCAAGAACCGGTACAGCGAGAGAAGAGTCCGATCCCTGTGCCCGCGCAGACGAAATCGTGCCGCCCAGAGAAATAACCAACACGCCCTTTGCCACGCCGGATCCTCCGCTCAGGCCGTGTGCAGAGTGCCTCAAGATGCCTGCGCTCTGAAAGGCACGCGCTCTCTGTACTCCACGGCAATCGCCTCCATCGTCGTCCACTCGACGCCCGAATGCTCGTCGACGAAATCGAAGAACCGTTCAAGCATGAGCAGATTTTGCGGACGACCGCATACGTCTGGATGGATCGTGATCGGAAATACGGCGTAATCGAGTTCCCGGTGCACCCACTCGAACTGGTCACGCCACAGTTTCTCGATGTCATGAGGGCTGACGAAGCCGTGGCTGTTCGGCGAGGACTTGATGAACATCATGGGTGGCAGATCGTCCAGATACCAGTTCGTGGGTATCTCGACAAGGTCGATCGCGTCGCCGAGATGCATTGGTTTCATCCACGACGATGCCGGTCGCTCATAGTCAATGTTCGTCCATGCGTCGCCCGTTCGAACGTAGTGGGGCTGAAAGTCTCCGTATGCCTGACTGTGGTCATAGTCGAATCCGTACTTGAGAAGGAGCTCAGGGGTGCGCTCTGACATTTCCCACCACGGAGCGACGTAGCCCCGGGGGGCCTTGCCGGTCAGGCGGGTGATGAGCTCGCTGCTGAATGCCAACACTTCTTCCTCCTGGTCGGCATTCATACTGATCGGATTCTCGTGCGTATAGCCATGCGCCCCGATCTCGTGTCCGTGATCGACGATCGCCGCTGATTGGCTGGGAAAACTCTCAATGGAATGCCCGGGAATGAACCACGTGGTCTGAATTCCCCGCCTGCGGAAGAGTTCGAGTAGCCGCGGTACCCCGATCTCCGCGGCAAAGACGCCACGCTGGATATCGGCAGGGGAATCTTGCCCTCCGTACGAGCCGATCCATCCGCTGACGGAGTCGAAGTCGACCCCGAGACTCAGTTGGATCTTCTTGGAGGCCCCGTGATCCGCAGTCTGCATCAGTTCCTCCCGACCTGTAGACCACCATCAACCGTGATGATCTGACCGCTTATGTAGCGGGAGTCGCGCGAAGCCAAGAAGGCCACGACGTCGGCGATGTCTTCCGGCTCTCCGATTCGCCGCAGCGGAATATAGTGGCGGCTCGCATCAAGACCCGCCTCCCCGAGCGAATGCACTTCAGAGAGCGACTGGGCTGTGCGAATGTATCCCGGCGCAACACCGTTCACGCGCACACCCGCAGGGCCAAACTCCACCGCGAGCGCACGAACTAGCCCGATGAGGCCCGCCTTGGCTGCTGAATAGCTCGCGTGCTCGCTCCACCCGTAGTTGTTGCCCATGATGGACGTCATCGCAATCATCGTTCCCGCCCCGCGCTCCTGGAGCTGAGCCGCACCCTCCCGGAACATCCGCATGGCCCCGTTCAGATCAATGTCGACAACATGATTCCATTCCGCGTCGCTCACGCCGAGGAACGTCTGCTTGTAGGCCACGCCCGCATTGGCGACGACGACGTCGAGTGGGAATTTGCCGCTCTGCACTGCGGAAAAGACGTGGTTCACTTGCTCGGAGTCCCGAACGTCAAGCTCGAGGAACTCTGCGGACCCTCCGGCGGCAATGATCTGATCACGCACCGCGCAACCCTCGTCGCAGAGGATGTCTGTGACCACGACATGGAATCCGTCTGCAGCCAATCGATGCGCGACGGCCGCTCCGATGCCGATCCCGGCTCCTGAGACTATTGCTGACAGTTTCATCGCTCTGCTCCTCCTTCGGTCGCCTGAGCCAACGCGACAGGTGTCGCCGAGAGCCTTCGCATCAGTGCATCCATAAACTCACTCGTTGTTGCGGTACCGCCAATGTCTCTGGTCTTCACGCCGTCCGTGTCGAGCACGTCTTCTATGGCCTGCAACAGGAAGGAGGACCCTTCGGACTCGCCCAAGTGGTCAAGCATCATCGCTGCGGCCCAGAGCGCCCCGATCGGATTCGCAACACCGAGTCCAGCAATATCCGGTGCCGAGCCGTGGATGGGTTCGAACATCGACGGGAACTCTCGATCCGGATTGATGTTTCCGGACGCTGCGATGCCGATGCTTCCAGAGATGGCCGCACCGATCTCAGAAAGGATGTCCCCGAAGAGGTTGCTCGCGACGACGACGCCATAGGAGTTGGGGTCGAGCACAAGCTTCGCGGCCAGAGCGTCTACGTGCGTCAGCTCCAAGGCAACGCCCTCGCGCTCACACACCTCCCGGCAAATCTCATCCCAGAACGGCATCGTATGGATGATGCCATTCGACTTAGTGGCCGAAACGAGCCGACCGCTTCCTTCTGCGGCCAGCTTCGCCGCGTAGGTGACGATCCGGTCGACGCCACGGCGGGTGAACACGGATTCCTGCACGGCGAGTTCCTCGGGCTGACCTCTATATAGGCGCCCGCCGATCTCTGAATACTCTCCCTCGGCGTTCTCGCGAACGATCACGAGGTCTGTGCTGGAGAGCGGATGCACCAATGGGCCCTGCACGCCCCGCAGCAGTCGAATTGGCCTGACATTCACAAACTGATCGAACGACCTTCGAATGGGAATCAAAAGCCCCCACAGGGAGTGGTGGTCCGGAACTTCCGGGGATCCCACGGCGCCCAACAGGATCGAGTCGACATCGCGCAAGCGCTCAAGTCCGTCCTCGTCCATCATGCGTCCGGTAGCAAGGAAGTGGTCACAACCCCAGGGAAACTCCGTCACGCTGATCGCAAAGTCGTACCGCGCACCGACGGCCATGAGCGCGTCGAGGGCCGCAGGAACTACCTCTTTGCCAATACCGTCTCCCGGTATCGAGGCGATCTCATATCTGCGCGGCGTGAGTGAGGCCGATTCTTGCGTAGTCACTTGATGACACCAATTTTCTTTCTATCCAACGAGATGAGAACAGCAAGCACCAAGACGATGCCCTGAGCAATAATCTGCATTTCCGGATTCACGCCAAGAATGACGAGTCCGTTCAACAGGATGTTGATGATCAGCGCCCCGACGATTGTGTTCAGCAGGCTGCCAAGACCACCGGTCAACGGTGTTCCCCCCAGTACGACAGCGGCGATCACAGTGAGTTCAAACCCGGTTCCAGCGGTCGGGGTTGCTGAGCCAAGCCGAGCGCTCACGATGATGCTCGCGACCGCGGCCATTGCTCCAGCCAAGACGAAGACGAGGATCTTGATCCTCGCGACGGGCACGCCTGACATTTCTGCTACCCGCTCTTGTCCACCAACAGCAGCGACGTAGCGACCGAATGAAGTGAAGCGATACAGCACGCCGCAGAAGGCGAACGCCGCGATTGCGATGACATAGATCCCGGGCTCACTTCCGGCCCAGTCCCACTCTGCGGGAGTCGGAATAGGGCTGGTCTGCGAGACGACGAGTGTGAGCCCGCGAGCGATGGACAGCATCCCGAGCGTCATGATGAAAGAGGGCACCTTCAGTATCGCCAACCCGACGCCGTTGATCAGCCCAGCGGCAACACCGGTGGCGAGCGCGGCAAGTATCCCCATCCATGGCCCATAACCCACGCTGACCGTGGCTCCGACGACCCCGCTTAGTGCCAGGACCGACCCGACCGACAGGTCGATGGATCCCGAGACGACCACGAGTGTGACACCGAACGCGGCAACGGCGACGGCGACCGACTGAACCAGGATGAACTGTGCGTTCGAAGCTGTGGCGAATCGGTCAGGAGCCGCGATCGAGAAGAACGCGACAAGCACGATCAGCGCCAGAAAGGGAATCGACCGCTTCCATACCGACTGGATCCTCCTGGAGATCGTCTCCTGTCGAGTGATGCCTTCACGCTCTGCGACGGGCAGATCTTCCTGAACTCGTAATGAATTCACAACCGTTCCTTTCCTAGTGCATCATTCCGACGAGCAGTTCTTCAGTGGGTCCGCTCTCTTTGTCAGCAACACCGGAAACCTCCCCGTCGCGCATCATCAAGATCGAGTCGCTCATGCCGATCAGCTCGTTCAGCTCATCGGAGACGAGCAGGACACCAACACCACGCGACGCCAGGGACCGAATCACCGCGTAAATGTCTGACTTCGCACCGACGTCGACACCGCGCGTCGGATTCTGGAGGATCAGCAGCCGGTAGTCGCGCATCAACCACTTCGCGAGGACTACCTTCTGTCGGTTCCCCCCGCTCAAGTTGCCAGGGGCGTCCTGCGGGCCACCGCAAACCACCTTCAAGCGGTCAATGAGCATCGAGACATCAGATTTGTCGCGGCGCCGCGAGAGGAATCCGAACACCCCTCGAAATGGCACGTTGGGAAGCAACGCATTGTCTTGAATGGTGTGCTGAAGGATGAGGTCGTTCTTTTCACGATCGCCGGTCACAAAGCCGACGCCCATCCGAATGCTTTTCCTCTGGGAAGCTCGCTGCACAGGGCTGTCCCGAAAAGTCACCCTCCCGCTGTCCCGTGCGATCGAGCCGAAGACTGCTTCAGCAAGTTGCTCGTTTCCGCACCCGACGAGACCTCCCACGCCAACGATCTCGCCGGATCGAATCGCCAGCGACACCCCTTTGACTTTGTCGCCCACCCAGAGATCTCGAATGTCGAGAAGCACCTGCTCGCGGGCATCCTCACGCAGTTCCGCGTGGTAAAGGGTGCCGACAAGTGAGCGCCCGACCATCATGGTTTGCAGCTCGGCCTCGGTGAGATCCGCTGAGGCCATTGTCTGCACCAAGCGCCCATCCTTCATGACTGTGATGCGATCACACAGGCTGAAGAGCTCCTCGAGATAGTGCGAGATGTACAACACAGCAACACCCAGCCCAGCGCACTGCTTGAGAAGCGAGTACAGCCGGTTGACGCCGGACTTGCCGAGACTCGCCGTCATCTCATCAATAATCAGCACGCGCGGCTTGAAGGCCATCGCGCGGGCAAGCTCAACGAGCTTCTGTGTCTCCAGGTCAAGTTCGCTCACGAGCAAGGACGGATTGAGGCCCAACCCCACGAACGCCAAAGCCTCGGCCGCTGCTTTCCGCTGACGAATCGGATTGAGCATCCCGACCGTCGAATAGTGATCTTCCCTGCCGAGGAACAGATTCTCGGCAACCGTCATAGTGGGGATGAGACCCGGCTCTTGAAGCACTATCTCAACGCCAAGTGCACGGGCCTCAGCGACGCTGTTCGGCGCAAACGACACGCCATCGAGTTCCATCGAACCCGACGTCGGACTGACGATGCCACTGAGAATCTTCATGAGGGTTGACTTGCCAGCGCCGTTCTCGCCGGCAACTGCGTGAATCTCTCCAGCCGAGAACGTAAGACTCTCTTCCGCGCCGAAGGCCACAGCCCTTGTGGCGCCATAGTTCTTGGTAATAGCGGTTAGCTTCAACCGGTCGTTCAACGTCGACGCTCCTTCGTACTGGGAATTCGGGCGTGGGACATCGGGCAGAAGTCCGGTTTTTCTGGGAGGGATTCAATCAAGCTCAACCTCGATGCGCCCGAAACGTTCGGCGCACCGAGGTCGAACTCAATTCACGCCGCGAGGCGTCCGCGCGCTACTACTGAATTTCGATCCTGAAGTCGGACGTAGACGCGTCGGGGTTGAGCGTCGAGGACATCGACTTGATGTCGTACGGCGGAAGACCCGAACCGAACTGCTCGATGTACTGGTCGATGTTGTCCGAGTTGACGAGGAGGTAGTCCATGACAACGTAGGGCTCTTTCGGCTCATTGCCGTTCAGGTAGTCCCACAGCATGATGTACGCGAAACCGCCATCGATGAACTGGCCTCCGGCTGCGGCCAGAATGTCGCCGGCCGCAATGCCCGCTGACCCAGCGGCTTCGGCATCGAAGCCGGTGATGTTCACAGTTCCGCTCTCACCGGCCTTGTCGAGGGCCGCCACCGCGCCCACGGCTCCGCCGTCCGCGAAGCTCCAGTACCCGTCGAAACCTGGCCCCGGGTAGGCCGACAAGTAGTTCTGCGCAGCCGTGATCCCCTCCTGCTCGAGTTCGACCCCGTACTGCACCTGGAGGACTTCGAAGTCCTGATGTTCTTTCGCGAAGTCAAGTAGTCCGGCTACCCGCTGTTCGGCAACCGAACTGCCCTTGGTTCCGGTCGTTGCAACGATCTTTCGTGACCCAGCGTCATAGAGAGCCTGCGCTGTCAGCATCGCTCCCTGATGGCTGTCGGCTCCGACGAAACCGAGGTAGGAGGGATACTTCTTCGCGTCTGGCTCGAACCCGGGAGTGCGCTCGGCGAATACCAGCGGAATGCCCGCCTTGTCAGTCACCTTGATGAGTGCAGGAGCGAGCGCGTCTGTGACGGAAGCAGCGATGATCCCGTCCACGCCCTGTGAAACAAACGTCTCCATGATTTGCAGCTGCTTGGACTCGTCTTGGTTCGCGTCTGCGACGATGAGCTCGCCGCCCAGCTCCTCGGCCACGTGCTTCATGAAGTCGGCTTCCGTCTTCCAGAACGGACTTGCCAGTACGGGAACGCTGAAACCGATTGTGAACTTGGGTTCTTCGTCGGTTGCGCTCGGGCTCGCCGCACATCCGCTCATGACCAACGCTGCGGATACGGATAACACAAGTGATGCGGCAAGTCTCTTTCGCACTGCTTTTCTCCAATCGTCGAATGCTGCTTTCGGAGCAAGTTATCGTATACAAGAACCCGCATGCAAATTGCGGAGCATCATTTCACGGCGTCGAAACATTGGCGTCACGGCCACGAAACATCGAAGCATTTCAGAGCGACGAGGCACCCGTATCTCGGGGCCGGCGGCGCTCTCGATAGCGGACCCTAGGGGATTTGACGCCCCAAGTGCCGCGAGGGTTCACCGCCGTGAAGCACGCCGCCCGGCCTTAACGAAAGAACGCCGCCTCACTGGGCGGCGTACTTCACGGCTGTGGACCCTAGGGGATTTGAACCCCTGACCTCCTCGATGCGAACGAGGCGCGCTACCAACTGCGCCAAGGGCCCCTGATCCGACGCGCGAGCGAAGGCTCAGATGCGTTAGCTAGGTTATCAGAACACGTAGCGACCGAATCTCGCCAGGTCAGCGAGAGTGAAGGCGGCATCGCCGAGGCCGACCTCGAGGAGGCGGTCGAACATCCTGGGGTCATTGCGACCGGCGCGGATGACGGTGTCGAGCACGAGCGGAAAATCGATGATGCGGTACAGCGTCGTGGTCTGCCGGTATTGGCGGCCGAACCGTGCGTGGAGTGCCGCGGCATAGTTCGCGCCCGGCGCCGAGCTCAGGGCGGCGCGACCCGCCATGGCGCCCGACGCGATCGCGCTGTGAATGCCCTCGCCCGTGAACGGGTTGATGAGGCTCGCCGCATCGCCGACGAGCAGCACGTTGCCGACCGCCGGGCGTGGCCGACTCACGGTGAGCGGCAGCGTGTGGCCCGTAAGCGCGACGCCCTCGAGGTCGAACTCGGGCAGCAGCGCACCCAGCCGCCGCTCCAGGTGGGCGCGACTGTGCTCCTTCGCCGCAGACGAGAGACCGTAGCCGACGTTGGTCGTGCCGTCAGCAACCGGAAACGCCCACGCGTAGCAGAGTCCCCCGGAGCGCTGGCTGTCCCACCGGATCGTGAGCTCCCGCTTGCTGCCGTCGGGCGTCGGGGCATAGCCGCGGATCGCCACGGCGAGCGAACGCCCGTGATTCGTGGGCTCGCCGATCAGGCGCCGCACGACGGAGTTGCTACCGTCGGCGCCGATCACGACGGGTGCGCGCCAGCGTCCGTTGACGAGAGTGACGGATGCCCCCTGCCGCTCGAGACTCGCAACCTTGGCCACCTCGAACTCGGCGCCCGCCACCATCGCCGCGCGCAGCAGCCGCGCATCGAAGACGGCCCGGCGGATGACGTAGCCCGGGCTCGTCGTCACGGCTCCCGCGTTGCCGCCGCTTGGACCGATGAGGCGCACGGTGGCGACGCTCTCCTCCGGGCGTACCGCGTGCACCCCCAGTGACTCGAGCTCCGCGACAGCGTGCGGGGCGATACCGTCACCGCACACCTTGTCGCGCCCGAACGGTGCTCGATCGAGCAGCAGCACACGGGCATCCGGCTTCGATCGCAAGGCGGCGATGGCCGCGGCAGACCCCGCTGGACCTGCCCCGACGACGATCAGGTCCCAGTCGCGGCGGCCGCCGGAAGGCATCAGCCTGCGGCGCGGCGGCGAGCGAGCACAGCGTCGAGATCCGGTGCGGAGCGCGAGGTGTCTTCGATGATGCCCATCCTCGCGAAGGGGCTCGCCGCCCGGGCCGCTGCGGGGCGCACAGGGCCGGCCTCGCGCTGGGTCTCGCGCAGCGCGCGCTCCGCTGCCGCAGATGCGAGCGCGAGTTCGAACGCGGGATCGGCGGCCGGTGCGATCTCTGCCGCCGGTCGCGATAGATAAAGGGGCTTCGGAACGGGAACCGGGGTCCACTCCGGCTGCCGTTGCTCGGCGACTCGCTCGACGGCGGCACCCAGGGAGGTGCGGCGGGCCGGGCGCGCCACAGAGGTTCGGCGCAAGCGTGCGGCATCGGCGAGCCGGCCGAGCATCGCCACGGAACCCAGCGCGGAGAAACCCGCCACGACGAGCACGACCCACGAGCCCACCACGGGTCCAGCGGTGAGGATGAGCGAGAGCTGCACTATCGACACCACGGTGGAGGCCAGCATGACGGCGGACATGAGCATGCGGCCACGACGCATGCGGCGACGAGCCAGCGACGCCGCATCGAGTACAACCGGTGCAAATGGGCGCACCACGGGTCGCCCTACAGAGACGGGACCCTCGACCCGCAACTGCTGAGCAACGCGGCGAGCAGCGGCCTCGGCTCGAACGGCGGCGGGCAGCTCCGCGGTCTCCGCGAGTATACGGATGGTCTGCTGCAGCCTCACGGCGTTGCGCTCCGTCGCGAGATACTCGCGGCGCCGCAGCCAGTTCGGCACGAGGTAGACGAGCCACAGGCCAGCCGCGATGGCAAGCATGATGCCGCCGCCGATGCCCGTGAATTCCATGGCTCTACGGTACGGTCGTCGAGGCTCTCGAAGCGACTGCCACGCCAGAGCGAGCCCCGCCTAGATAAGAGGTCGCGCGGCCTTCGCGCGATCGGACGCGGGAACCTCGGCATCCTTCTCCAGTGCCTTGCCATCGAGCCAGCGCCGCAGCACACCCGTCGGCAGCTCGTCGACCGTAAGCGCGAAGCAGAAGTGGTCGCGCCAGTCACCGTTGATGTGGATGTACCGCCGCCGCAGCCCCTCGTAGCGAAAACCCAACTTCTCCACGACTCGAAGCGAAGGCTCGTTCTCCGGGCGGATGCAGATCTCCATGCGGTGCAGCCCCACCGCGAAGAAACAGTGATCAGTGGCGAGTGCGACGGCGGTGGGGGTCACGCCCTTGCCCGCGAACTTCTCCGACACCCAGTAGCCGATCGTCGCCGATGACAGCGAGCCGTAGGCGATGGATGACACGTTGAGCTGCCCCGCGAGCCGCCCGTCGTACTCGATCACGAACGGGATGCCGAGGCCCGCGCGCGCGTTCTGCTGCAGGCTGCGGATGCTCGAGCGCACGTCGAAACTCATCGGCCCGTGCGGGTTGGTCGCCTCCCACTTGCGCAGCCAGGACCGGTTCTCGGCGAGTTCCCGTTCGAGCGCTCGCGCGTCGCGAAGCCGGATCGGGCGGATCGTCGTAAGGCCCTCACTGAGGGTGGGGATGGTCGACGCCATGGTCAGTCCAGGGAGCTGGCGAACTGCTTGAGCCAAGGGCGGAGCTCGGGCCCGAGGTCGTGGCGCTCCACGGCGAGCTGCACGATCGCCTTGATGTAGTCGAGTCGGTCCCCGGTGTCGTAGCGCCGACCGCGGAACACGACCCCGTACACGCCGCCCGCGATGTTCTCGCTCGCCATCACCTGCAGCGCATCGGTGAGCTGAATTTCGCCGCCCTTGCCGGGCTGTGTGCGCTCGAGCACGTCGAAGACCTCCGGCTGCAGCACATAGCGCCCGATGATCGCAAGGTTGGAGGGGGCGGTACCGTTTACCGGCTTCTCCACGAGATCGGTGATGCGCACGATGTCTTCGGTCTCAGTCGCCTCGACCGTCGCGATTCCGTAGAGGTGGGCGGCCTCCGGCTCCACCTCGAGGAGCGCGATGACGGATGCGTTGCGCGCGGCCTGCTCCGAGATCATGCGCGACAGCAGCACATCCCGTTCGTCGATGAGGTCATCACCCAGCAGCACGGCGAACGGCTCGCGGCCCACGTGCATGTGGGCCCGCAGAACGGCGTGACCGAGACCGCGCGGGTCGCCCTGGCGCACGTAGTGCATGTCGGCGAGGTCGTTCGAGTACTCGACCTTCTTGAGGCGGTCGACGTCGCCCTTCTCCTCGAGGGTGGCTTCGAGCTCCGTCATGCGGTCGAAATGGTTCTCGAGCGCGTTCTTGTTGCGACCCGTGATCATGAGCACGTCGTGGAGACCGGCCGCGACGGCCTCCTCCACTACGTACTGGATCGCGGGCTTATCCACCACCGGAAGCATCTCCTTGGGCATTGCCTTGGTCGCGGGCAGGAACCGTGTTCCGAGGCCTGCTGCGGGGATGACTGCCTTGGTGATCTGAAACGCCATGCCTTCGAGACTATCGGGCCGCGGTAGAGCTCTCGTGTCGCGAGACGGTCGGCGACGTCGTGCCTGGTACCGCGGTAATTACACTTGACCCCATGACCGATGCCAGTCATGAGAAGCGGGCCCTGCGCGCAGAACTGCGCGAGCGCCGTCGCATCACCACCTCGAAGGAACGCGAGGAAGCGGATGCCGCGATCACCCGGAACCTCATCGACCTGACCAGCGGCCTCGGTTCCCGTTCTATCGCCGCGTACCTCTCGACACCCGAGGAGCCTGCCACGCGGGAGTTTCTCGAGTGGGCGTGCGACAACGACATCCGCGTGCTGCTGCCGGTGTCCCGCGCAGACGGACTTCTCGACTGGGCCCCGTTCGACGGCAAAGACGAAGACGAAGACCTGTTCGGAATGCCGACACCCACCAGCGAGTTGCTGGGCCCCATCGCGATCAACGAAGTGGATCTCATCATCGTGCCGGCGGCATCCGTCGACCGCACCGGCATGCGGATGGGCTGGGGTCGCGGCTACTTCGACAAGACCCTCGGATCGATGGAGGGCTGCCCTCCGGTCTATGCTGTGATCTTCGACCACGAATTAGTGGACAGCGTGCCGAGCGAACGTCACGACCAGCGCGTCAACGGAGTGGTCACCCCCTCCGGCATCGTCGCCTTCTGATCCACCGTAAGGATTGCCTTGCCCACCTATTCCTATCGCTGCACCGAATGCGACAACGCCTTCGACATCCAGCAGACGTTCACGGATAACTCCCTCACCGTCTGCCCGGTGTGCGGCGGCAAGCTGCGCAAAGTCTTCTCCCCCGTCGGTGTGACGTTCAGCGGCTCGGGTTTCTACCGCACGGACTCCCGCGCAAAGCCCGCGTCGGACTCGAGCTCGGCGTCGTCTTCGTCGTCTTCGTCGTCTTCGGACTCGGGGTCGTCGGGCTCCTCGTCGGGCTCCTCGGACAAACCGAAGAAGAGCGCGCAGCCCGCGGCCTCCTCCAGCAGCTCCACCTCGTCGGGGAACACGAGTAGTTAGCAGAGGCCTGTTGTCTCGACAGCGCGCATAGCGCTCCCGCTGAGAAGCGGAGGGGCGGGTCAGGCCCAGTGCGGCGGCTTGTCCTGTTTGAGTCGCTCGTCGTTCTCGGTCGCCACATGGCGTGCCGGTTCGGGCGCGGGCCTCGGGTCGGAACCCAGAGGCGGCTGTGTCGTCACCCGGCGGTGCCGCGCCCGGGTGCCGGGCGCCGCGATCTCGGGCGAATCGGCGCGGTGCGCGGGAGCGGACTGCCCGGGCTCACGCTGAGCGTCTTGGGGCGGCAGATCGGTCACACTGCAGCCTAATCGCGCCGCCCGCCGAAGCCCGAACCCGCTAGCCCTGTCGGAAATTCAGGAGTTAGCGTCGACGGCAGGTCGTGGTGCCCCGAGTTCAAGCCACGGGCGCGCGCCTCTAGCCGCTTACTCCTGATTTTCCGAAGGGGGCGAGGCGGGGAGGGACTGCCGAGGCAGCGGGATGACGTCGAGAGGCTGGGTCGCGTTCGGGTCGGGCCGCAGGGGAAGCGAGTCCAGCGGTTGGGTCGCGTTGGGGTCGTTGGAGTAGGTCGGGGCTGGAGCCGCCGGACTCGTCGGAGTGGGAGCCGGCGGATGCGTCGACGCGGGCGGGCTCGTCGGGGCAAGAGCATTCGCCCATGCTGGCGCGCCCGCGGCGACGCGCACTGGCGCAGGCACCGGCAGGGGAACGACCGTGATCGGTTCGGTGATGGGCGCGGCGTCGGCTCCCAGCATGGTCGCGACCCTGGCGGCGACGGCATCCGGATCGCTGAACAGCTCGAAAGCGTGAACGCGGAAGTAGTGCCATCCGAGGCGTCGCAGCAGTTCGGGGCGCATGCGCAGCGACTCCCGCAGGCTCGAGCGGTGCAACACCGTGTCGGTCTCGATCGTCACGCACACGCCGCCGCGGGATGCCACGAGCCCGAGCTTGCCGCGATGCCCGAGCGCCACGGTGAGACCACGGGCCTGAAGGCGCCGCGCGAGGTCGACGAGCATGGGCTCGCTGTCGTCGGGCACCGGCTCGGCCGCCTGGCGCGCGCCGACCTCGCCGAGAATCTCCGCGAGCGCCACCGCGCCGTGCTGCATACGACCATCGTCGAGATCTTCCGGCTCGAAGGATGTCACGATCACCATGGAGCGGCGAGCCCGGGTCATCGCAACCGCGAGCAAGCGCTCGCCCCCGGGCTCGCCGAGCGCGCCGAAGTCGGAGAGCACGCGTCCGTGCGGCGTGCGGCCGTACCCGATCGAGAAGATCACCCGATCGCGGCTCTGGGCCACGGCCTGCTCGATCGTGCAGACCGTGAACGGCTCGGGCCGATCGCCGATGATGAAATCGACGAGGTCGGCACGGGTCGAGAGCTCGTTGAGCACGGCCTGCATGACGCGCACCGAGTGCTTCGGGCTCGCCGTGATTACCATGAGCGACTCCTGCGGACGACGGGCCGCGTGGTCGAGCACGAGGTCGACGACGCGCTCGACCTCGGCGTCGGGACTCTCCACGGCGCCCGAGTCGGGGTCAGGCATCCCGTGCCCGTCGGCAACGTAGTCGAGCGCGAGGCTGCCGTGTCCGAGGAAGCTGCCCGCCCAGGGCAACGACTCGATCTTGCCGCCGTAGAAGCGGCGGTTGACGAGCTCGGCGAGATCCTCTCCGCCGGGGCGGTAGCTGCGCGTGAGCGTGAGGGTGGGCAGGAGCCCGCCGAGTCGCGCGAGAGCGGAGTTGGCGTGGAGCTCGTCGCGCGTGTCATCCGAGGCGTGGTGCGATGCGACAGGCGAGTCGGTGATTGCGATGTCGAATGGCGCCGGAGTCTGCGTCACCGGGTCGCCGAACGCCACGACCTGCTTGGCCCGGCGGATGGCTCCCGCGTTCTCGGCGAGAGTCGTGGCCCCCGCGTCGACGATGATCACCGTGTCGAACGGCATCGTGTCCACGATCTGGTCGATCTCGTACGGCGAGGCGAGCCACACCGGCGCGACGGTGCGCGACAAGTGCGGAGCCGTCGTCTGCAGGTCGAAGGCGCTGATGGATTCGCGCATGAGCAGCTTGCGCAGGGCGCTTGCCTCATCCGGCCAGTCGACGAGACCGATCTTCCAGTTCTCCGCGAGCTGCCAGCCGAGCAGTTGCGCATTGCCCGCGGCGTGGGCTTCGTCGACGAGCCGGAAGTCCGCTTCGAGGCGGTCGAGCACGGGAGTGTTCGCGTTGAGCAACGCCCGGTCGGCATCGAGCAGTGACTCGAGCGCGGACTTCCACCATGACAACTCGAGCTCGGCGGCGACCTCCTCCTCGGGCACGTGGCGCCGCGCGAGGTCTTCGATGAGCGGATCGAGCTCGAGTTCGCGCAGTGACGACATGAGAGCGGTGCGCTCCTGCAGGTTGTGCAACACGTCCGAATCGGCAGCGAGCCCCGCGATCTTCTCGATCAGGAACGGAATGACCATGCCGCCCAATTGCGTTTCGCGCGTCGACAGGCCGAGCGGCTCGTCGAGCGCCGCGAGATCCTGGGCGACCGCCTGGTGCGCGACCTGCACGTCAGCGATGCCCACCGGAACCTCGGGCGTCGCGCCCTCTGCGACGAAGCGGTGCCACAGCACGCGCTGCTGCTGGATGCGCATGAGCGCCCCATGCAGGTCGCCGACTCGCACGCCCGGCCGCACGTACTCCATCGCGAGCTTCTTCAACCGGCGCCGGTTGCCGCGCGTCATATCGGGGAAGTCCTTGCGGGGCGCCGTCGCCGCGATCAGCTCCGTGATCGAGCGGTCGAACACCATGGGAAGGAACTTGTCGAGGGTGTCCCGCAAGTCGACGAGCAGCCGCAGGTAGACGCCCAGCTCATTGATGTTCTGGAACGGCCGCATGTGCGTGCCCGAGATGAGGCGATTGGCCGCGTCGAGCAACGAAGGCAGGGCCGCGTCGAGGCGCTTGGCGACCGCGTGGGCGCGCAGCGCCTCCTCGCCGTTCGCGAACTGCGCGCCGTACCAGGGCGAATCCCCCGGTCCGTACTTGAACTCGCCGAGCTGGGCGGCGGCGATCATGATCTCCGCGGCTCGACTGCGATCGTTCGCGAGATGCTCGACCGCGGTGCGGGAAAGGCGAGCCGTCGTCGAGGGCGGCTTCGGCAGTAGGGCTAGGCGGCTCAACTCGGTGACGCAATCGAGCACGGATGCGGCGATGGCGGCATCCGGGCGGGCAAGACCCTCGCGGTAGTCGAGCAGCACCTTGCGCAGTCGGAGAAGGGCCTCGTCGACTTCGCCGACACTCGGCTGCTTCGCCTTCTCGCTGCGGGAAATCGAACGGATGACGTCACGGCGCAAGGTGCGCGGGGACACCGCGATGCCCGGCAGCCCGATGTCTTGCAGACGATCGGAGATCGATTGCAAGGATGCCCGGCGCGCGCTCGCGACGAGAACGCGCTTGTTCTGCGCGACGAGGGTTCCGATCGCGTTGACGATGGTCTGCGTGCCGCCCGTGCCGGGCAGCGTCTTGACGACGAGGGAGGTTGCCGCGGTGATCTGCGCGATCACAGCCTCCTGCTCGGAGTCGGCGTCGAGCAGCAGGCTGTCGGTCTGCGGCGTGCGCTCGTCGGCCGGCACCGGCATGACGGGCGCGTAACTCTCCTTGATCATCCACTCTGCCGCGGTATTGCCGGCGAGGGCGTCGAGCACGGGGTGGGCGAGATCTGCGGCGTCCGCGACGAGTCCGGTCGAGACTTCAGCGAACGACGACACCACCAGTCGCGGGCTCACGGTGAACCACTCGAGGTGTGAGGTGAGGCCGCGCAAGCGGTCGATCACGGGGTTGGGCTTGAAGGTGCCGTCGTCGTCGGTGAGCGCGACGAAGGCCTGGGCATCCAGCCGGAGTTGGAACTGCTCCTCGAGAGCGCGCGCGAACGCGGGATTCAGGAACGCGGAGCCGCGCAGCTTGACCTCGAAGTCACGGCCGTGGCGCCGGATCGCGAGTGGCCGCAGCAGCACGGGAGCACGGAAGTCGATGCCGCCGTGCTTCCACTCTGCGATGCCGATGCCGAGATGGATGGCGTCGATGCCCCGGGCGCTCGTGAGCTCGAGGCCCTTCGCGGCGATGGCGCCCGCCGCGATCCTGGCCGCACGCAGGGCGACATCGTCGCGGATGAGGTTGGAAAGCAGCGTCGTCTTGCCGGTGATGAACTGTGCAAGACCGCCCGGGTGGGTCGCGGAGAGCTCGATGCGCGTGCGTGGTGAGTCGTCGAAGTGCAACAGCGCCGATTGCCCGCCGACCTCCGCGAGCTCGGCACGCCACGCGGCCCACACCGGCTCGGCAACGTTGCCGGCCGACAGGTTCGGGTCTCCGAGGCTCAGCACGTGCGGGGCCGTAACCTGGGTTTGCGCGTACATGGGCCCGCTTTCCGGCTCGACATCAGCCGGTTCGACCTTGAAGTCGTCGGTTGGTCTGTCGGCACGCCACACGAGGCAACCTTAAGCGGGTGGCCAGCAGAAACCTCGGAGATACCGCCGAGTTTCGCGTACTCGCGCGCCCGTAGACTACGGATCATGGACGTCGTCACCGGCCTCGCGATCGGCGTCGTGACCGTCGTGGTGCTCGTCACTGCCGCTGTCATCGCCGGGTTCGTCGTGCTGTTCCGCAGGCGCGGGGACAGCGGCATACGGCCCACGGGAGCGACCAGTCTCGATGCCCTCAGCAAGCGCGCGGGCAGCCTGCTCGTGCGACTCGACGACGAACTGCGCGACGCCGACGACGAGCTCGGCTACGCGATCGCCCAGTTCGGCCCCGAGAAGGCGCGCGATTACGCGGATGCCCTCGCCGGAGCCCGCGGCACAGTGGCGGAGGCATTCCGGCTCAAGCAGGCCCTCGACGACGCACACCCCGACTCGGATCGCGAGAAGCGCGAGTGGACCCTGCAGGTGATCGCCCTGAGCGAGCAGGCCGAGAAAGCGCTCGCCGAGCAGGATGCCGCATTCGCGAGCCTGCGCCGCCTCGAGGTCAACGCGGCAGGCACGCTCGCCGACGTGCGTTCCCGCATCGCCGCGGGCACCGCGCGCCTCGGATCCGCGCGCGACACTCTCGCCGGGCTTGCGAAACTCTACGTGCCCGAGACCTTCGCGCGAGTCGCGGCCAACCCCGATGCTGCGGCCGCGCTCCTGCACACGGCCGCCTCGAAGGCGGATGCCGCTGCGCCCGGCATCTCGGCTTCGGGCGTGAGCGCTGTCTCGGGCACACTGCAGGAGGCCGGGCAGGCCGCGCACCGGGCCGACCAGCTGCTCGACGCGATCGACCGCGCCGCCGGCGATCTCGCGGCGGCCGATGCCGCACTCGGCGAGTTGCGCGCCCGCACGAGAACCGACCTTGTGGAGGCGAAGGCCGAGCGCGACACAGCGCCGGATGCCGACACGGGCGCGGCGATCATCCGGGCGATCGCGCAAATCGAGGCGATCCTCGCCGAGAAGCCCCAGCCGCCCACGCACCCCGTCGCCGAACTCGATCGCCTCGGTGACGCGGTCGCGCAACTCGACGCGGCCCTCGCGAGCGCTCGCAACCAGGCGCAACGACTGGAGCATGCGCGAGCCGCGTACGCCGGCACCCTCGTGTCGGCGAGGAGCCAGATCGCGGAAGCCCGCAACTACATCGGCACGCGCGGCGGCGGCGTGGATGCCCGCACCCGGCTCGCTGAGGCCGAGCGCCAACTCATGCTCGCGGAGGCCGAGACGGATCCGGTGGAAGCGCTCGACACGATTCGCCGCGCGGTGACCCACGCTCGCGACGCCGACGCGCTCGCGCGCTTCGACACCATGGGCAGCCGCTAGGCGGCAGCGGCGGCGAAAGCGGTGGCCGACGCAGGACTCGGGGTGCTGCGCCTGCCACCGGGAAACCACGATGCCACACTCGTATGAGTGTGAGTGCACGCTTTCCACAGGAATCGAAGATCGTGCACGCAGTGGCAAGCTGGGCGGGTGAACACCGTCATCCTCGTCGAAGGCGTGAGCGACGAGGCCGCCGTCGCGGCAGTCGCCCACCTGCTGAGCTGCGACCTGGCCGCGCACGGGGTGCGCGTCGTTGCGATGGGAGGCGCGACCAACATCGCGCGGTTCGCGGCGAGTCATGAAGGCGACCGGATGCTCGGCCTCTGCGATTCAGGCGAGGAGCGGTTCTTCCGGCGAGCGCTCGGGCACGACTATTTCGTGTGCAACGCCGACCTCGAAGACGAGCTCATCCGCGCTCTCGGGCCGGAGCGCGTCGAACGTGTAATAGAGGAGCAGGGCAACCTTGCCGCCCTGCACACCTTCCGCAACCAGCCCGCGCAACGGGAGCGCAGCATCCAGCAGCAGCTTCGCCGCTTCATGGGAACGACGAGCGGTCGCAAGGAGCAGTACGCCCGCGCGCTCGTCGAGGCACTCGATCCCGACCAGCTGCCGCGGCCGCTGCGCGAGTTGTTCGCGAGCCTGTAGCGCCCGCCCGCTAGCGCCGCGGCGGCGCGTCGGGTGACCGCGCGGCGCGCAGCAGCAGCGCCGTGCCGCCGACCACCAGGATGCCCCAGCCGACGATCCGGCGGCGGCGCAGCCTCTCGGCTCCCTGCCAGCCGCCCGTGACCTCGCCCTCCGTGGCTGGCTCGAAGAGGATGCCGCGGGTCTTAGGCGCGTGCTGTTTGCGTGAGAGGTTCATGGTGTCCGTCTGCGCAGCCATCTGCGCCTCGATGAGTTGGGGGGTCATCCTGTGCAGTCGCACGAAGGTTCTGCCCAATCGGCCGACGACGATTTCGGGTTTGGGCGACCGCACCGCGCGAACGATGGCTTTCGCGACCGCTTGCGGTGGGTAGAGGGGAGGCATCGGCATGAGCCGACGACCGGTGTAGTTGGCAGCGTGACCGTAGAAAGGTGTGTCGATCGTCGCGGGAAGGATAGTCGAGACGTGCACTCCTGTGATGCCCTGCAGCATCAGCTCCTGGCGCAGGCTGACGTCGAGCGATCGCACCGCCGCCTTCGACAGGGCATACGACGACCCGTAGGGTTGCGGAACCTCACCGAGAACGGATGCGACGTTCACAAGCACACCGCTGCCCTGCAGGATCATCGTGCGCAGCGCCGCTCGCGAACCGAAGACGACGCCCATGATGTTGACGTCGATCACGCGACGGAAGTCGTCGAGCGGCACGTCGACGAATGGCGCGTACACCGAGACCGCGGCGGCGTTCACCCACACGTCGATCCTTCCGAACCGCGACCGGGCGGCCCTGGCCAGGTGCTTGACCCTGCGGTTGCGGCTCACATCGGTCGGCACGGCAAGGGCCCTGCCTCCGCGCGCCTCGCACTCGGCGGCGAGATCGATGAGCACCTCGTTGTTGCGACCGGCGAGCACCAGATCCGCTCCCTGCTTGGCGAATTGCAGTGCCGTGGCACGGCCGATGCCGCTTGACGCGCCCGTGATGACGACGACCGGTTGTTCCATTCATCTAGGCGACACCCTCCCATCGCCCCGACGCAACCCCCTGTCGATGGGTAGATCGCGGCGTTAGCGTCGAAAGAACGAAAGCTCGAGGAGGCACCATGGATGACACGGCTCTGCGTCGAGCGAAGCGCCCGCGCACGATCCTGGCCGGGCCGTACGGGCATCCGGTGCATGGCCTTCTCGTGACGATTCCGATCGGCGCGTGGACTGCGAGCCTCGTCTTCGACATCGTCGCTGCGGCCGGGGATGAACCCGAGGTGTTCTCGAGGGGCGCCGAGTGGCTCATCGGGATCGGTCTCGTGGGCGCTGTGCTCGCGGCGATCGCGGGTCTCATGGACCTGAGCATGATCGCCCACGACACTCGAGCTCGCAAGATCGCGCTCACGCACATGACGCTCAACCTCAGCACCGTGGCGCTGTTCCTCGTGAGCCTGCTGCTGCGACTGAACGAGAGGGAGGGAATCAGCGTCGGGGGCGTGGTCTTGAGCGTCGTCGCGCTGACCCTGCTGGCGGCATCCGGGTACCTGGGTGGCGAACTCGCGTATCGCTACGGCGTTCGAGTTGCCGACGAGGATACTCAGCGAAAAGGCTTCGACGGCTGATTCTGTCGGCTGCTGTCGAAAACGGATCGGTTCTGCGTCATCTCAGTGACCATCCCCTCCGGGACCGTCACCACCGATGAAGGGAATCACCGTGAACGACCGCACCTACCCGGCCAACGCCGGGGCAGACCTCTACCTGCTCACCGTGCTCGGCACGCCCACCACGGGCGACCCCGCGCAGGCCAAAGACCTGCACAACGCCACAGCCGGAGACCCCGGAGGTGTCGCCGGAGCGAAAGCGCTCGGCGACCTCAGCCACAACGTCTACCTTCCCGGCTCCGAGGGCGATGGCCGCCTGCTGTTCCTCGACACCTGGAACAGCCCCACCGGCGTCGGGCAGTTCTTCTCCGACCACCAGGTCATCGAGGGCGGCAACGCGCTCTTCGCCGAACGCGAAGCAGTGCTGTGGATGCCCGCCGCCGGCTTCGGCAGTTACCGCCTGCCGGTCCCCTCGGGTCGCACCGTCGGGGCCATCGGCATCATGCGAGCGCCGGTCAGCAACTTCGAGGACGCCGCGGGTGCGTTCTTCGCCGACTCGTCCAGGAAGATCAACGCGAGCCGCCAGCTCGGCATCATCGCGCACGAGCTCTGGGTTCCGATGCCGATGGGCGACACGACGCCGGCGACCGAAGTGCTCGGCGTCGACTACTGGCTCGAGGCCGACGGCATGAACGAGTGGTACGCGCAGGCCGAGTACAACGAAGTGGGCGCCGTGTTCAGCGGTGCTCCAGTAACGAGCTGGTGGACGCCCGCCGGTACGGAGTGGGTGGAGTGGTAAGCCGCAACAACTGAGGGTTCTGACCCCCTACTGCAGTAGGGGGTCAGAACGGCTCCGTGGCGGGACGCCGGCGAAGGCGCACGAATCTAGCGTGGAACCATGCCCGCAACTGCTTCGACGACCGCCACCACGGACCGCCCGCAAGACCGCTACGCGCGTGACTACGTCGACCTCGTCGCGACGATGACCGATCTGGGACTCATGCGCCGCCGCTACGGCTGGTACCTTGCCCGGGGCGCCCTGCTGCTCGGCCTGCTGGCCGCCGCGTTCGTGGCACTTTTCACGCTCGGCCAGGGGCCGATCCAGCTCGTCGTCGCTGGAGTCTTCGGTGTGCTCTTCACCCAAGTGGCGTTCCTCGGCCACGACGGTGCCCACCGACAGGTCTTCGTGTCGGGCAGGCGCAACGAGGCGCTCGCGCGCATCCTCAGCAACCTCGTCGTCGGCCTCAGTTACGGCTGGTGGATGAACAAACACGGCAAGCACCACGCCAACCCCAACAAGGTGGGCAAGGACGGCGACCTCAAGGGCGGCGCCATCGTGTTCGTCCCCGAGGACGCCCGCGAACTCACGGGCGTGAAAGCATGGCTCATCGCCCGCCAGCACTGGTTCTTCTTCCCCATCCTCACCCTCGCCGGGCTCGACCTGCACGTCAACGCCGTCAAGGCCGTCGCGGGTGCCGAGCCCGTCAAGCACCGGATGCTCGAAGCCGCCATGCTGTGCGTGCGGCTTCTCGGATTCCCTGCGCTCGTCATGCTCGCCATCGGCCCGTGGTGGGGGCTCGCCTTTCTCGCCGTGCAGGTCGCGGTCTTCGGCATCTACATGGGTGGCAGCTTCGCCCCCAACCACAAGGGCATGCCCATCGTGCCGGCGACGCTCACGATCGACTTCCTGCGCCGCCAGACCCTCATGTCGCGCAACATCAGCGGCGGACCGGCCGTGGCGATCGGCATGGGCGGACTCAACTACCAGATCGAGCACCACCTCTTTCCCACCATGCCGAGCGTCAACCTCGGCCGCGCTCGCCCCATCGTCAAGGCGTACTGCGAGTCCCGTGGAATCACCTACACCGAGACCACTCTGGTCGGGTCGTACCGAATCGTGCTCGCGTACCTCAAGCGAGTGGGACTCGGCCACGCCGACCCCTTCGAGTGCCCGGTGACTGCGCAGCTGCGCACGCGGTAGTCGGGCGGCCACGGTGGCCCGCGCGACTCAGGGCGGGCAGTATTGCAGGGTGAGCCTGCCACGCAGAGAACGACGGTCCATCGTGATCGGCTGGGCGATCGTTGCCGCGATCGTCGTCGCCATCGCCTCGCTCGTGGTCAGTGCGACACTCAGCACCACCATCTACGGCGTGCCCGTCGCTGCCGCGTTCCCGATCGCCGCGCTCCAGGCGCTCGCCGTTCCGTTGGCCCTCCTGCGCCCCACCATCGCGGCAGGCGCGACCGTCAGTGCAGTCATCGCGCTGGCCCTGGTGCAGACCGGCGGTGGCCATGCCCCCTGGCCGTGGGCCGTGCCCACCATCATCACGCACGCGATCGTCATCGGTCTGCTCGGAGTGCAAGCCCGACCTCGGCTCGGCCTGGCCGCATGGGCCGCGGCAATCGCCGGCACGGTCGTCATCGGCTTCGTGCATCCGCGCGGCACGGACGAGACGGCGGTCAACATCATCGTCACGGCCTCGGTATCGGGCGTGGCGCTGGCCGCTGGCACCGTGCTGCGCGAGTGGCGCAGCATCCGGGGCCAACTGATTCGTGAGCGCGCGGTCTCGTTCGACGAGCACGAACGACGAATTCTCGCGGAGGAAAAGACACGCATCGCGCGGGAACTTCACGATGTGGTGGCCCACAGCATGTCGATCATCAACGTGCAGGCGACGAGCGCGGTCTACCGCCACCACGACGTTTCCCCGCCCGTGGCACGAGAGTTCGACCAGATCGCCGCGGCCGCCCGCGGCGCCATCTACGAACTCCGCGGTCTGCTCGCCGTGCTGCGAGAGGAGGGCGTGACCCAACAGCTCACCCCGCAACCTGGCCTCGCCGACATCCCGGCACTGGTGCTCGCCACCGAGCGCTCGGGCATCGAGATCGAGTACCGGCGCACGGGTGACCCCGACCTCCACGTGGGGCATGCGGTCGGGCTCGCCGCGTACCGAATCGTGCAGGAGGCCCTGAGCAATGCGATCCGGCACGCGCCAAGGTCCGCGATCACGGTCACGTGCGATTGCGACGAGAACGGGTTGACCGTGAAAATCGTGAACGCCCCGCCAGACCTTCTCTCGACCTTCGATTCGGCCGGGCACGGCGTGGTGGGCATGCGGGAACGGGCGGCGGCCGCGGGAGGCACCATCGAGATCGGCCCCACCCCCGAGGGAGGGTTCGCGGTTACCGCGCGGCTCCCGCTCAGGCACGAGAACGACGAATGAACACCCGGATACTCGTCGTCGACGACCAGGCGATGGTGCGCGCCGGGTTCGCGGCGCTCCTGGACGCGCAACCGTCGTTCGAGGTCGTCGGTCAGGCCGACAACGGTGAGGACGGTGTCACGCTTGCTGCGCAATTGCGGCCCGACATCGTGCTCATGGATGTGCGCATGCCCGTGCTCGACGGCATCGAAGCGACCCGGCGCATCCTGGCGGGGCCCGGCAGCCTCCCGCACATCATCATGCTCACCACCTTCGACGCAGACGAGTATGTCTTCGACGCGATCCGCGCGGGGGCCAGCGGGTTCCTGCTCAAAGACGCGCTGCCCGCCGACCTCATCGCCGCCGTCGAGATCGTCGCGCGAGGGGATGCCCTGCTCGCGCCATCCGTCACCCGGCGCATGATCGAACACTTCGTTCGCAACGCCGAGCCCCGGCGCGAGAAGACCACACTCCCCCAGCTGACCGAACGGGAACGGGAAGTGCTCGTGCTCGTCGCCCGCGGGCTCTCCAACTCCGAGATCGCTGCGGAGCTGGTGATCGCCGAGCAGACCGTCAAGACTCACGTGAGCCACGTACTCGGCAAACTCGCCGTGCGCGACCGGGCACAGGCCGTCGTCGCCGCGTATGAGAGCGGGCTCGTGGTGCCGTCGGGCGACTAGCCGACCCTGTTACGCCTTACTCGGCGTCTGCCACTTGACTCGTCAGCGGATGCACCTAGGGTGCAGGCATGAGCTCGTGCGTCATCCCGGACTGCCGTGAGGCGGCCGACCCCGGCGCGCCGCTCCCGCTCTGCACGCGGCACCTGCTCGCGGCCCACGACTGGGTGGTACGAGACGTCGGCGTCACCGACACCCTGCCCTCGCCGTGCGTCGCGTGCGGATCACGCGTCGGCGTGAAATACCCATCCGGCTGGATCTGCGCCACCTGCGAATGGAAAGTCGGCGAACTGCCCGACTCCTCGGCGATCGTGCCCTTCGTCGAAGTGGTCTACTACATCCGCTGGCGCGACCGCATCAAGATCGGCACCACCGCCAACCCGCGCATGCGGCTCGCCGCGCTCCCCCACGACGAAGTGCTCGCCTTCGAACGCGGCGGCCGTTGGCTCGAGCAGCGACGGCACCTGCAGTTCGCCGAGCACCGGATGCCCGGCAGCGAGTGGTTCCACGTGCATGACGCGCTCATCGAGCACGTGGCTTCGGTCGGGGCCGGCATCGAGAACCCCTGGGCGCGGTACGCCCTGTGGGTCAGCCGCGAGGTGGGGCTGCGGGAGTAGGGGTGCGGCTCGGGTTCACCAGGAGGGCATGCTCACGCGCGCGTGGGAGAGACTCTCCGCCGCACTCGGAAGAACGACGGGTGCCGTAATGGGTTGCGCCAGACCCACCGGCTCGGGTGTGATCCGAAGGCCATCCACCGACATGGATGCCCTCGCCAGAGCATCCAGCCAGTCCGGGTTAAGCGTCGGAGGCCGACTTCCAGCGAACTTGAATTGGAGGGGAATTGACGGATGCATCCACAAACTCATCCGACCGGAGCCTTCCGCAGTGGGCAACTCCCACGAGATCAGAAACGACTCGTTGCGTCTCATCTTCTGGATGATGACGACCTTCAGATGGGCGAGCAGGCGATCCTCCATGGTGACTTCCGACGGCGGCGAGCCGTATAGCAAAGTACCCATGACAACCTCCACTTGCCTCCAAGGTCTGGGGAGACTTGGGGTGATTGTACCCCCCTTTATAGGGGTGCGGGTGATTTGGGGTGAAAGGCGGGTTTGAGCATCCGCGCTCAGCCGCCGACGGCCATGACCGAGGCCATTGCTCCACCGGTCCTGTTCGCCATGCACGTCGTGAAGATCGACACGCTGTTCTGTGAGGCCCAGGCATCGTAGGCGGAGCCCTCCCAGCCGATGTTGCCCGACGCCGCGGCGTCATAGACGGTCTTGGCCGCGGCGATCGCCGTCACCGCCTGGATGCCGGGCTCCGCCTTCTTCCCCGCCTCCGCCGCTTGCGCTTTGAGCTTATCTAAAGTCGACTGAGGGGCAGCCTGTTGCGGTTGTTGCGCACCCGCAGAGAGCGCGGTGACGATCGCGGTGCCGATCAAGTTCTGCGCTGCGTAGAACGCGGTATTCTCACCGCCGGCCGACCACGCCGTGATGCAATCGAGGGGCGCGAACAGCATGGTAATCATGCTGTTCATCGCCGTCGACGCGCTCTTCATCCCGTCGATGGCGGAGCCCTCGACACCCAGGTATTCGAGGCCCTGCGCGACGTAGCCGATGCCCGATGCCACGAGCGACGCCTTCGAGATGAGCACCTTCGCGTATGCGGCGACCGCAGCTGACGCGACCCCGATCATCTTCTTGGATGCGATCGCCAGTGAATCACCGACGAGAGTGCCGTACTGGGTGATGTATTCGCCCGCCGACTTCGACGAGTAGTACGGCACGACGGACTTGTCGCTCGTCATGATGACGGATGCCCAGTGCGTGTCGGCGTCGATCGCGTCGACACCGCTCACCCAGTTGCGGAACAGCGAGTTGCTGCGGTCGGATGCATGGATAACCACCGCGGTGCCGCCGAGGTACAGCTTCTCGGAGGCGGCCATGCCGGGGCAGTTCGGTGCGGTGATGACCTCGAGCTTGTCGGCATCGGACGGCAGTGAGAGCTTGTAGCAGATTGCCGTGAAGTTCGCCGAGACCCGGTAATGGTAGTTGTCACCTTGCGCGGTGCGGCCGGCGCCAACCAGGTTGAGGGGGGCATCCGGGGTCTCCCCGGTTCCGGTCACATCGCCCGACCATCCGGTGAACCGGTACGCGAGGGGATCGGCGGTCACCACGGGCATGAGCTGCGTGCCGACCACCCAGGCATAGCCACCGTAGCCCGACCGCGGGTCGGAGCCGGTCGCGCAGTTTGCGGGCTGCGTGATGAGGAAGTCGCCGAGTCGCGACTGCGACTCCCGGTCGACGTTCAGTGCACCCGCGCTGCTCACCGGCTGACCGGTGGGACTGGAGACGTTCGCACCGACGGCGACGAACTCGCAAGCGTACGCGATGATCGCCGAGGTCCCGTAGAGCACCTCGTTCAGTTGCGTCGTGCGCGACCAGATCTTGCTGACGCCGCCCTCGCCGCCGGCCGGCGATCCGGGAGGGTTGCTCGTCCACGCGAACACGGTCTCGGCGCCATCTGCCGCCGGGGTCGCCGGAGAGGCATTGATCAGGATGCCGTTGCCGTCCATACCCTGGTCGTAGAACCTCGGGCCGTACATCGCGCTGCAGGCGTTCGCGCCGAGAGAGAAGCTCGTATCGAGGGTCAAGGCCCCGGCCGGCACGGTCGAGATGGTGAGCGGCCGGCAGTTCGCGTTCGTGCCGTACGAGGCGGTCGCGGTCACGTCGGAGTTCAGGGCGAAGGAGACCGTAGTGTCGAACTTCCGCGCCCCCGAAGGCAACCCGCCCCAGCCGAGGAACTTCAGCGTCTGCCCCGACGCGGCCGTGGTCACGCTCACCTGTGTGCCGGTTCGATACCAGCGCGAAATCCCGTTGCCGTCGCCCAGCGGGCAGTTCGACGGCGTGTTGATCGTGGCCGTGCCGGGCGCTCCGGACGACGCGTCCCCGATGACCTTCGTCGTGAGCACGGTGCAGGCGCCATAGGCTGCGCCGATTTCGAACGGACGCTCGCCGAGCAGGAAGTTGATCGTGCGAGCCGTTCTGCGCACGCCGGATTCATCGGTGCTGACGGTGGTCGAAGCCTCGCTCCATGAGCTGGTGCCGACGTGCCAACCATCGAAGTAGACGGGGCGCTCCGGCAACCAGCCCCTATCCTCGTACGACACCGTGCGACCGTTCCCGCTCACGTAACTGCGGGTCACGGGCTGGAGGGTCGTGCCGACCGCGTCGACGAGCGTGGCGGATCCCGGCGTACCGGACCTCCAGCCGGTCACCCCGGTCCGCGGGTCGGAGCAGTTGGGTTTCGGGAGCGAGACGGTGATCGTGCCCTCGCTCGGCTGCCCGACATTCGGCGCGTTGGCGTAGCAGATCGGTCCGAAGACAGCGGTGATGGTCCTCGTGTCCGGGCCGATCGTGTAGGTCGCCCGATCTGCGAACGGATCGCCCGAAGCGAGTCCCTCCCAACCGTAGAAACTCATGCCCGCGGGCACGAGCCCCGACTGGTAGAAGACCCGCACCTGGGTGCCGCTCTCGAAGTACGCCGTGACCGAGTTGTCCACCCCGACGGTGACGGTGTCGTTGCAGCGCGAGCTGTCCCAGATGAGCATATTGCGCGCGACGCTGCGGTCGAGGATCCCGGTGACCCTGAACCGCACGGGCACGCACTCTGCCGCGATGTTGGCCTGGATGCCGAATGGGATCTGCTGTGTGCCGAACCACTGCAGCATCGGGCTGATGGCCATCGACGCGCTGCCGTTCGCGTACTTCGTGATCGCACTGGCGGGGTAGGACCAGGGGAAGGAGCCGCTCACCGAGCCTCCGGAGAACCCCGAGATCCGGTAGCCCGCCACGTTGGGGGTCGCGCTGACGTACACGGTGTCGCTGGTGAAATAGCCGGTGCCGCCGCCGCAGGTCGGTGCCGGGGTCACCGACACGGTCGCGGAGCCGGCCGGATTCGCCGTCGACCCCTGGAACGGGATGCAGGCGATGATCAAGCCGGGGCGGATGGTGGTTGCGCTGTTCCACAGCGCACTGCCGCTGTACTCCAGGGTCAGGCGATCGCCATCGACGGTCGCGTTGTACGCGGGGATCGCGACATTGCACGATCCGACGAGCGAAACGGAGGTGCAGACGGTGACGGAGCCGCGCTTGATCGTCACCGTTCCGTCCGATGGCCCGTCGACGGACCAGTCCACGGGAATGGTGCTGAGCCCCGCCCACCGCTCGCCGTTCGGCGTGGTCAGCTCGAGGTCCGGCGTGCCCTTGACAACAGTCGTGGTCAACGCGGTCGACGAGCCGGCCCCGTAGATGACGTTGCCGCCATACGAAGCCGTCAGCGAGTGCGATCCGAGGTGCGCGAACTGGATGCTGCACGTCGCCTCGCTCACCTCAGTGGTGACTTCGGAGAGGTAGGCGTCGCACGAGGTGCCGTCCCCGTCGCTGACCGTGACCATGCCGCTCGGACCGTACGGTGGACGCAGGCTCGTCGAGAGGAACTGGAACTGGGTCCAGTCGAACTGCACGTGCACCGAGTACTCGTTCGCAGTGCCGATCTTGCCCGATCCCGAGCCCTGCAGGGCGACAGTCACGGGAGCCTTGACCCACGAGTGCGCGAGCGTGCCAGTGCTGCGCGCCACGGTGCCGACCAGAGACACGAACTCGGCAACGATGTCACCCGACCACGCGACGTCGGCGATGACGGAGATCGCTGCGTTGCCGTGCACGTCGACTGGCGCCTGTCCGATCAGCGTGGACCCACGACTGAAGTTCACGTACCCGGAAGGTGTTCCCACAGTCGCGGTGACGTGCGCCGAGTACTGCACGGTCGCGCCCACGATCCCGGGATAGAGCTCGAGCACCCTGCTCGATGTGGTGACGGTCGTCGAGGTGCCGGTCTTTCCCACGACGATGGTGAATGGGTCGGAGGTTGCCGAGTTCAGGGTGCCGTCGCCCACGTACTGCACGACGAACTCGTGCGAACCGATTGCGAGGAACGCAGGGTCAAGCTGGATGTCCGCTTGCCCGTTGACGAGCGGCACCTCGGCGCTGGCCAGAATGTTGCCGAACACGTTGAGCTGCACGCGCACCAGCCCGGTCGGCGTGACCGCGCCGGCCACCTCGACGTGGACGGATGCGGGTACCAGATACTCGACGGACTCCGGGGCATCCGCCGTCACGACAGCCCCGCCGGCGACGACATCGACCTGATTGATCGCGGTGTTGTTCGGACTCACGGAGACGTACCGGAGATCGGTGTCCTTCATATAGGTGGCCCGCACGATCCAGGAGCCGGCCAGGCCGACGGTGATGTCCGGGTTTGGGCCGAGCGCGTCCGCGAGTGTCGCCTGCCCGTCGACGAGCGCGACAGGGCCGACCTCCTGGGAGCCCGCGCCGCTCTTGATGATGAGGAAGGTGATCCACCCGCCCGGGGTGATGCCAAGGTCGTCCCCGACGATGTCGACGGTCGCAACGGCCTCGAGTGGTAGGCCGAGCACGGCGTTGACGTCAACCCCGACCTCGGTCTGGAGGGGGGCCACTGTCACCCACTGGCGCTCCTCGCCCGCATCGGTTGCGAGCTGGGAAGCCGCGAATCCGGACGCTGGAACGAACTGGGCGGTGAGCCAGAATTCGCCCGGAGCGGGGATCCACGTGCCGAACTCGGCGGTCACGTCGACCGTGCGGACTCCGGGCACGGCCGTATCGTGCTCGGGCCCAAGCGTGACTCGGCCGACCTCGTTGCCCTGCCAGGTGACGACGACATCACCCTCCGGCTCGACCTGGCTCGACTCGTTCTCGACGGTGAGGACGACGTCGAGAGTGCCTCCGTAGACGACAGTCGTCGCACTGATCGAGTCGAGTCCGATATCCGTGGCAGCGGTGCTCACGGTCAGCGCGGCGGAACCTGACGCGGCCTCGAAGCTCGCATCGCCGGCGAATGATGCCGTGATCTCGTAGGCGGCCGGAATCAGCAAGCCGGTGGTCGGCACGAGGAGCGTTCCGCTACCGTCCGAGAGCACCACGGTGCCGAGCGGCACCGGTGCTCCCTCGGCGGGAACGGCTTCGACCACGATCTCGGTACCATCGGCGGGCTCGGCGAGGCCGGTGCCGACGGTGATCGTGTAGGTCGTCGAGTGTCCGTACGCCAGCCCTGCAGCTCCGTTGACCACGACCGTGGGGGTCGCCTTGGAGATGACGTACTCCTCGATCGCTCCCGAAGAGGCTGCGAAATCGGACGTGCCCTGGTACTCGGCAGTGAGGGTCGTGGTGCCGATGCCGACAGCGCTCGCCGCGACGGTGAGGGATGCTACGGCGCATCTGTCGGGATTGGGAGCGTCGCACGCGCTGAGCGTCGCCGTTCCGAGGTCTGCGGCGCCGGCGGAGAACTCGACCGTGCCGGTCGCGATCGACGCCACACCCGTCGCGTCCACCGTCGCGGTGAGGGTGACCTGGTCGCCCCAGACGGACGGTGTCGGCGAAACGACCAGGGCCGTCGTTGTCGGGGCGCGGCCGATCGAGAGTGCCCAAGCTGGCCCAGTGGGCGAGGAGGAGTCGTCGAAGCTGCCATTGCCGTCGAACTCAGCGACCAACAGGTGGTTACCTGCACCGAGCGCGTCCGCGGGGATGACCAGGTCGAACGTGGTCTCGCCATCGCCGTCTTGCGCATAGGGGTCGAAATCGATCGGCCCGGATGTCTCGGTGCCGTCGACGAGGAGCGTCACCGCACCCTGTGGATCCGCCCCACTCGGCGCAGTCGCGGTCACCTTCACCGTCACCGTGATGGCTTCGCCGAATTGTGCCGCGACGGGGGCGGCGCCGACGATCTGCGTCGTCGTACCCGCCGGCGTGGTGTCGTACGTGACCGTGTTCGACGTGGCGCGTCCGTAGACCGCGTCGCCCTGGAACTCCGCGCTGAGCGCGAACGCTCCACCGCTCGACGGCAGATCGCTGAAGTCGAGGGTCGCCCGCCCGCTCGCGTCGAGCGTTGCAAGGCGTCCGAACACGCTCACCGAGCCTGTCGGCGTCCCGGCCGCCCCTGTGACGGTGACCGTGAAGGCGCCGGCATCCGAGTCGCCATAGACACCGCTGCTGCCGACTCCCGAGATCGAGACGGTGGGAGTGAGAAGCACGACGAGCGATCGTGCGATGGGCGATACTCCGGCGTGGTCCGCGTCGTCGCTCTCATAGATCGCGTGGAGCGTGTCGTGCAGGCCGGGTCCGAACGCGGACGCCGGAATCACGAACGCCGCCTCCCCGTCGACGACCGCCACCGGCCCGGCGACAACCGTGGTGCCTTCCGGATCGAGCGCGATCACGACCGAGCCGGGCCGATCATCGACGACTCTCGCGAAAAGGTGGATCGACTCCGTGTCAGTGATGTTCCAGTGCTCGCCGACGCACTCGGGCGCCATCACCGGGTTGGGTGCCGCTGGATTCGCGCACAGCAGGTCGACGGCAACCTGCACCGGCTGGACGGCGTAGTTGAGCGGACCGGCACTACTTGCCTCGAAGGGGCCCGACGGGGCGAACGCGGCGGAGTACACGTAGGTCGACCCGACGTCGAGCCCCGAGATCTGAACTTCCGCGACGGTGACGTCGTCGCTCGAGTCATCCGGATCGTCCAATGCGATCGGGCCGTGGTCGACGCCGTCGAATGTGAATGTGACCGAGCCCAGGGGGATCGCCGCGGAATCGCTCGTGACGGTAGCCCGCACCGTCACCGTGCCGGCGACCGTCGCGTTAGGAATCGTCTCGAGAGCGAGCACCGTAGCACCAGAGAACTCGACCGCGCCCAGGTCGCAGCCATTTGCAGGGCGAGCAGCGCCGATCGCGTCGGTCGGAGGACAGTCGACACCTGCGCCGAGCGCCGGGTTACCGCTGGGCTGGAGGGGGAACACCGGCACGGGTCCGGTGGAGTCGAGTGGTCGCACGACTGCCGGGCCGACGGATACCCCGCTCGTGCCCGGGCACGTCGAGTCCGCTTCGCGAGAGAGGTTCGCACCGCCCGTGAAGCTCCCGGAGCAGGCGAACCCTCCGCCGGCCCAGTCGCTCGTGAAGAGCGAGTTGTAGATCTCGGAGGGCGCATTCGTGCGCAGCGAACCGCCCTTCGAGTTGACGAAGGTGCTGTTCACGACCGTCATGCTGTCGTCGGCATAGACGTCGCTGCCGTTGTTGATGAGGGTGCTGAACTGGTCGCCGATCGAGCTTCCGGAGAAGGTCGAGTTCACGATCGAGATGTGACCGGTCGCGCGCACGGCTCCGCCGTACGTTGAACCGGTGTAGCCGGTCGCCTTGTTGTCGAGGAACGTGCTGTCGAGCACCGTCAGCGTCTGCGCGAAAATCGCACCGGCCCCCATGGATGCCGCATTGCCGTCGAAGAGCACCGACTGGAGCTGCGTCTGGGGCACGCCGGCCAATAGCCCTCCGGCGAACGAGTTTGAATAGCCGTCAAGGAAGGTCACGCCGGACACCGCGAGATTCCAGTGCTCGCTCGCTGCCGAAAGGATCTGGTAGGCGCCTCCACCATCCAGCACGACGTCGTAGCCGCTCCCATCGATCGTCAGCACGCCCGCGCCGATCGCCGTCGCCGCGCTCGGCGCGAACGCCAGCGGTGCGGCCAGGGTGATCGTCATGCTCCCGACGAACCCGATGGTGGCCGAGAGCGCTCCGTCAGCCGCATCCTGGGACGCAAGATCCAGTGCCGCTCGGATGGTGCAGTCCGGTCCCGCGGCACGGCAGCTCGCCTGCTGCGCCCCGAGTACACCCGCGTCGACGGTGTCGACAGCCGAGGTGACGACGAAGCTCACATTCTGTCCGGCATTCACGGGATCCGCTGACGCTTGGCTGGCCGCGCCGACGACTGGCGTGACCGCGATCGTTGCGACCAGCGCTGCGACGGTGACGGATGCGATCCGTGTCATCGCCGGGGACGCCGAACGAACCGTCCGCGAAGGCGCGGGCGATGCCGCCCGCTCAAGCACCCGCCCCGTGGGCCCGGCAGCACGCCGGTACAGGGCTACGGCGGCGACGATCGGAATCGGCAGGGCGAGCAACTGCACGATGCCCCCGAGAAGCGACGCGCCGACCTCCCCCCAGAGCGCAGCGCCAAGAAGGCTGAAACCGGCCGACAGTCCGATGGCCGCGACGAACGCGATGGCAGACACCGCCAGAATCGGTAACCGCCTGCCGGTCGCTGCTCGTTCGGCCGCCCGGTGAGCGAGGAGCGGTCCGGCCGGCTCGAGCACCGCGGCGGGGAGCATGAGCATCGCGCGCGCAGCGACCCGTGCGAACCATGCGAACGGGATCGCGGCGAAGCCCCAGGTGCGCCACCCCGGCCATTTCGGAAGAACGCCGGGCCTGCGCCGACGGACGAGCGCAATCACTCCCGTGACCGCGAGACCGAGCACGCCGCCGAGTGAGATGAACGGTGTGGCAACGAGGAAAGCGAGTACCAATAAGAAGGCGAGGCAGAGGGTACCCAGAATCGGGAGGAACCGCGAGAATCCGCGTGCGAGCGATCGCCAGAGCCGCGGACGACGACCCGCAAGCGCGGCATCGGTCACCTGCGCCGTCGCTGCGGTGCCCGCGATGAGGAACGGAATCGACACGAGTGCAATCGCGACGATGAGAATCGAGGCGATGCCGACCATGCGGCTCTCGAGCTGATCGAGGTCAGCGGTGATGTATGCCGTCAGGTCCGTGCTATTGCCCGCAACCAGCAACGCGCACACGCCTATTGCGGCGGACAGTCCCAGGAGCACGAGAATTTGCAGCGTCGCAAACCGCCACCACTGCCCCTTGTAGGCGCGCAGCACGTCTACAAGATCGCCCCGGAACACGTGACCAATACTGGCCCCTCCCCGCGGCACACAGTGCGGGTCGGAGCTATTGGTGTCCCCCCAGTGAGAGGGTCATGGGGGTGCGCGCCGCTTGCGTCTTCGCTGTTCCAAGACCACCGTCTACGTGCCCCAGCGAGGCGATCATCCGACCCCGCCTGACCCGAGTCGACGATAACGCTCAAGTGCTTCGACGAAGTAGTAGTCGCCCCACATGGTGCTCTCCTGCACGCCGAGTCCGTTCCCCCGGTGATAGGTGGCACGTTTGATCAGCCCCTCCCACCCGTCGCCGGGGGTCGTCAAAAACTCGGGGGTGCACAGTTTCGCGAGAATGCGCGATCCGTAGGAGACGTAGACCGCGCCCTCCGGTCCGAGGATTTCCGCCAACTGGAGCATCGCAGATGCGGCCACGCTCGCCGCCGACGCTTCGTACGGAAACTCCGGATGCGGGTCGTCCCAGTCGTTCGGTGGGATGAGCGCATCGCCCGTTCTCTCGATGTAGAGATCAGCGCACTCGATCGCCGTCTGCAGGAATCGCTCGTCGCGGGCACGCTTGTATGCAGCGCCGTACCCATACATCGCCCACGCGTGGCCCCGCACCCAGCAGGAGTCCGCTCGATAACCCTGATGAGTGGCGGTGCGCAGAAACTCCCCCGTGCCCGCATCGAACCAACCTTCGTGCGCAGTACTGGAGTCGCCTCTCACCAAGTATCGCCGACTGGTAAGGGCGTGCTGGGTAGCCACGTTCGCGAGCTCATCGTCCTCGCAGAGGTCCGCGGCTTCGTAGATTATGTCGATGTTCATCATGATGTCGATGACGGTGCTCCCGCCATCAACCCCGGTCTTGAGATACTTGCCCCTGGTGTTGAAGCCTCCAGCGAGCGTGCGACCCGCCTGCACCAGCACGTCGCGGCTCCGTCGAGTCGGGTCGATCGAGTGCCACCTGCCCCAACTCGGCGTGAAGAGGAAGCCGAGGTCGTGCGTGCCGGTATCGAGTTTGTGCGGCTCGAGCAGGAGCGTGTACTTCTCCGCTTGGTCGCGCCACCAGGAGTCGTTGGTGTGTTGGGCGACAGCCCAAATCATTCCGGCCAGAAATCCGCCTGTCCAGACGGGCGCCCATGAGTCGGAATCGAAGTGCCACCGCCCGCCCTCCGTGTACACGGGGATCTGGCTCGGGTGCTCTGTGATGAGCCTCCTCAGCCGATCGCGCACGATCTCGAAGACACCATCCGTGTCGACGATGTTTGTGGTCCCATGCACAAGTTCCGCGGCCATCTCTTCCCGCTCTCCTTCATTTCGTCGCTGGCTCGGAGAACCGGCGCAGCACGTTCTCGGTGCCGGCCCGAGAGTCAGCGAGCGACCGCGCAGTGAGGCCCGCGGACCGGCACCCACCGCGCGGCCGCCAAGGTCACCCTTGAGGGACCTACGACCATGCCTTCGAGTCGCGGAAGGGGAAGTCGATCCCGTCGCGATAGTTCGGGGTCGGCTGGTACTGGTTGTCGCCGCGCTTGCCCCGCAGCCAGAACGCGCTGGGGAACGGCTGCTGATCTCCGGTGATCCGCGTCGTCGTAGGGATGTACCGAATGGTCAGCCCAGCACGCCGCCGCGGTGAGGTGTTGGCGTTGCTGCCGTGCACGATCATCGGATGGTGCACCTCCACGTCGCCGCTGCGCAGGATCATGTCCGCTGCCTGTGACTCGTCGACGTCGACCGCGATCTCCTGGCCGAGCACGTTCTCCGTGTCGCTGGCGTCCTTCATCGGCTCGATCTTCATCGTCTGGCTACCGGGAACCAGCCGCACGCAGCCGTTCTCCGGCGTCGAGTCGTCGATCGCGAGCCACAGGGTCACCACTTCCATCGGCTCGAGGGGCCAGAACGCGGCATCCTGGTGCCAGAGAACGGGCTGGCCGATGAACGCCGGTTTGACGATGTAGTGGGAAGCGAACAGGGCCAGATCCGGGCCGAGGTACAGCTCGGCGATGTCGAGCAGTCGGTCGTCGCTGACGAGTCTCAGCCAAAACGGGTCGTCCTTGAGATAGAGGTGGCCGAGGTGCTCGGGTCGCACGTCGGGGTACTTCTGCTGCAGCCACGCGATGTGGTCGCTCGACTCGGCGACGAGCTCGGGGTCGATCACGTTCCTGAAGATGTTGTAGCCGTCTCGTCGGTACTGCTCGAGCACCGTTGCACGTTCGGCGGTCATGGTGGTGTTCACGGGGTTCCTTTCGTCTGGTTGTTCCGCGTGTATCAAGATTCCTTGATTCTTCGGATGGTGTCGCCCACTGGAGTGCCCGGAAGTTGTACTGTGTTGATGTGCAAGCGGTCATGGAGCGGTTCGCCGATTCGGCTCAGGGTGCGCCGTACCACGCCGGTCTGGTCGATCTTCGCGCGCGCTACCGCGCGCATGGCCACGTCGACTACTTCGAGATGATGGCGGTGGTCGGCGGCGAGGGGCGGATGCTGATCTCGTCCGGCGGGCGCGCCCCGATGATGCAGCGGCTTGAGCCCGGGCAGCTCTTCCTCATCCGCCCGCTCGACCGGCATTCGCTCGCCGGCCACGGCGCCGGCGGGGTGCAGTTCTACAACGTCGCGTTCCCCGCCGCAGGCTGGCTCGCCTTTACCGACCTCGCGGGGATCGAGTCGGGCTGGTCGACCTCGGGGCCGCCACCAGTGGTGCGCCTGGATCGGGATGACGAGCTGGCGCACGCGCCGTTCGCCGCCGCTCTCGAGCGGTACATGAATGCTCCGACGACGCTCGACCTGATGCGCTTCTGGCTCGACACCGCGCCGGTGCTGTTTCCGCCGCGGAAGCGCGCGGAGGCAGGCAGCGGCGCGCCTGCGTGGCTTCTCGGCGCGGTGTCGCAGATGCGTGAGGAAGGCAACCTCCGCGCCGGGCTGCCCCGGCTGCAGAACCTCGCCTACGTCACCCCGGCGCACCTCTCCCGCACCGTGCGCCAGTACTTCGGAATGACCCCGACCGACCTGGTCACCGAGTTGCGGGTCCGGCACGCGGGCATGCTTCTGAGCACAACCCTCGACAGCGTCGGGACGATAGCGCAACGGTGCGGCTTCGCCAGCCAGTCATACTTCAGCAATACCTTCCGGCGCGCGAATCTGGTGTCCCCGCGCGAGTACCGGCTGGGGTCGCTGGGTGGCTTCCTCGGTGCGCCGCGCTAGCGCATTACCCGCGCGCCTGTTCGGGCGTCGCCGCTTCGATCATCTGCGAGGATCAACGTGCACCTTCGGTCCTGGACTCGCCTCCGAGCCTCGACGGCCTTCGAGCCTGCTCGGAACGTCTTCGAGCGAGATGACCTCGCTGACGATCGGGTCGGGCACTACCGCCCCGATCGCGAAGCTCGCGATGGCACCGGCCAGCCCAGGTGACGCCGACAGGATGCCGACCGCGGTGATGTCTTTGAGGGCGACATCGCGGGAGTCTACGAGGCTCCGTTGGGAAGCCAGGCCGATGAACACGACCCGCCCGGCGGGCTTGGCGAGCTGCACCGAGAGGGCGGGCATCGCGTCGATACTCGTCGCCTCGATGACTGCGTCGAACTCGTCGCTGCCGGTCAGCTCAGCGAGCTGCCACGTTCGATGCACCCCGAGCGAGCGCGCGAGCGCGAGCGAACCTTCGCGCACCCCGCCGACGTGAACCTCCGCCCCCTCGGCGAGAGCGAACTGCGCCGCGAGCAGGCCGATAGTGCCGGAGCCGAGCACGAGCACTCTCTGCCCGGGTTCGATGGCTGCCGCCCGCACGGCTCGCAGGGAGTTGCCGCCTGGCTCCACGAGCGCTGCGGCAGTAAGGCTGACGCTTTCCGGTATCTCAAACGCGAAGCGCGTCGGTACGAGCGTCTTCTCGGCGAGGGCGCCGGCCCAGCCATCCCTGATCCCGACCTCGAAACGGTCGGGGCACACGTGATGGTTGCCACTCTGACAATAGGCGCAGTGGCCGCAACCGAGCATGGTGTCACCCGTGACACGTTTGCCCAGCCATGCATCGTCGTCGGCGGAGCCGGCACCGACGACCCGACCCGTCCACTCGTGGCCGAGTCGGATGGGAAAGTGGGTAAATCCCTGCCCAATGTAGGCCATCTCGCCCGTGTAGAGCTCGACGTCTGTGCCGCAGATTCCCACTCGTTCGACATCAACGAGCAGCTCGCCGGGGCCGGCGACGGGTTCGGGAACCTCGAGCACCTGAGCCTGACGGGGAGCAGTAACGACGAGCGCGCGCATCAGCCGACCGCGGTCGGATCGCCGATGACGCGCTGGGTCTGCGTGCCAAGCCTGGTGATACTGAGCGTCATGGTTTCGCCACCCTTCAGGTACACCTGCGGCGATTGCCCCATGCCGACACCCGGCGGCGTACCCGTGTTGATGAGGTCGCCAGGCTCGAGCGCCAGGAACTGGCTGAGGTAGTGCACGATGAACGTCGGGCTGAAGATCATGGTCGATGTCGAGCCGTCTTGTCTGCGCACACCGTCGATGTCGAGCGTCATGTCGAGATCGAGCACATCGCCGATCTCGTCAGGCGTGACGAGGTAGGGACCAGCGGGGTTGAAGGTCGGCGCCGACTTTCCCTTCGACCACTGGCCGCCACGCTCGATCTGCCAGGCACGCTCGCTCACGTCGTTCACGAGTACATAACCGGCGATGGATTTCTCGGCCTCGGCCTCATCGGCGAGGTATGACGAGTGGCGGCCGATCACGACGCCGAGCTCGACCTCCCAATCCGTCTTCTGCGAGCCTCGGGGGATCAGCACGTCGTCGTCCGGGCCGATCAAGGTGTTCGGCGCCTTGGTGAACAAGATGGGCTCGGCCGGAACGGCCTGGCCGGTCTCCGCGGCGTGGTCACTGTAGTTCAGTCCGATGCAGAGGATCTGATGGGGTCGCGCGATCGGGGCACCGAACCGGCGACCGGCGAGGGCTTCGGCGCGGCCCTCCGCCACCCGCTCAGCGACGACGCTGTCGAGAGTCGCGAGCGCGCCGGAGCCGAAGAACGCCTCATCGAAGTCGCCGACCACGTCGGAGAGGTCCACGAACGTCTCGTCCTCGACGAGCACTCCGGGCGTCTCGCCTCCAGCCGAACCAACTCGAACCAGTCTCATGCGTCTTCCCTTCCCAAACTCCAATAGGGGGTTGTTGTGCTGCCGGCCCAGCGACACGTTGCGAGCCCGGTGATCCCGACATCTGCGACGAAGATCGCTCCAGCCTGATCGGTAATGTGCACGAGGCCCTCCCGCGCGGTGGTGATCGCGAGAATGTCCAGCTCGGGGCCGACGAACGCGGGGCACGACACCTGAGCGGCGTCAACGGTGACGATGCCGAGTAGTTCGCCGGACGGCGCATGGCGGCGGACGGATGAACCGCCCCACTGTGCCACCCACAGAGCGCCCGAGGCATCCACCGCCAGGCCGTCCGGGGCGTGAGGCAGGTCAGCTAGGACTGTGACCCAAGGCTCACGGTGGCTGAACGCGCCGACGCCGTACGAGTGGCTGGAGACCGTACCGGCGACGGTGTCCACGTGATAGATGGTGTCCCCGCGGGGGGAGAACGCAACGCCGTTCGAGAGGTGGATGCCCTCACGTAGAACCTCGACGCGGCCGTTGGCCGATACGCGCAGGAGCACCTCGTCACCTGTGTTGTCGCTGAGCGAGTGCGTGCCGACGATGAAACGCCCCTGCAAATCGACGGTGCCATCGTTGAAGCGCACGTTCTCCCGGTCTCCGAGCAAGTCGGGGCCAAAAGAGATCACTCCATCCCGCGAGACAGTTGCGAGCCTCCGCGACGCCGCAACGAGAAGTCCGCCATCCTCGGTCAGACCGATCGCGCCCGTGGTCTCCCCCAATTCGAGGTCATGAGTCACATGAATGCGGCCATTGTGCAGTTCGCCTGAAAGCAGCCGGCCCTTCTGGATGTCGACCCAGCGCACGACACCCTCACGCTCATCCCAAAGGATGCCTTCTCCGAGGTCGTAAAGGGGAGGCGTTGCTGCGATGGCAGCATACTCGGTCATTGGTCCAGTGCTCTCTGTGAGGTCGTGATCATCATTGTTTACCGGTTCTCGATCTCGGCCAGCAACGCAAATTGGTCGTCGAGACCGTACCCGCGCCGGACGCGGCGTCGCCACCAATAACCCGTCAATAGGTGGCCCGACCGCCGCTGATGTCGTAGACCGCGCCGGTAGAGAAACTGCACTCGTCCGAGGACAGCCAGCTCACGAGCGCGGCCACCTCCTCCGGCTGTCCGACCCTGCCCATCGGAATGAGCGACGTGATATGCGCGAGCACGTCCGGCGACGTCGTTGCATTGAACGGGGTCGCGATCACGGCCGGCGCGATCGCGTTGGCGATGACGCCGGTCTTCGCCAACTCCTTGCCAAGGGACTTGGTGAGCCCAATGACTGCCGCCTTCGTCGCCGAGTATGCCGACAGGTTCGGATTGCCATCCTTGCCTGCCATACTGGCGATGTTTACGATGCGACCCCAGCCGCGTTCAATCATGCTGGGGACGACAGCCTTCGTCACGGTGAAGAGGCCGTGCACGTTGACGTCGAAGGTCTTCATCCAGTCCGCCAACGGAACCTCCCAGAGCGGCATGTTCGGGCCGACGATTCCGGCACTGTTGATGAGGATGTCGACGGTCCCGATTTTGTCGATGGCCGCCTCGACTGCGGTGTTGTCGGTCACATTGACGACGTAATCGGCGTCGGGTGAAACGTCAAGAGTCACGACGTCGACACCGTCCGCTCTGAGTCGAGTCGCGCAGGCAGCTCCCAAGCCGCTCTGCCCGCCAGTCACGATGGCTCTTTTCACTGTGGTCTCCCTGTCGTCGTTGGGCTGGAAGCTGCTCGGTCGAACACCTCGAGGATGTGCTGGTAGGGATGACCCGTGGCCCGGGACATCCCGATCTCGCACGTGCGGTTGCACGAGACGTACGCGTCGAACTCGCCCGCGACGACCTCGGCGGATTCGCGGTCCGTCGCACTGGCGGTGAACTCCGGATGCAGCATGCCGCGGTCGCCCGCGAACGCACAACACCCCCAGTCGTCGGGCACGGTGACCTCGGCCGCGACCGCCCCGGCCAAGCGCGCGAGGTTGGGGTTGGACCCGGCCCGCGTGCTCGAGCAGGTCGGGTGCACGACGATGCTGTCGAGCGTCGCTGCCACGTCGAGGAGGGGAAGGATGCGCTCCGCCGCGAAGTCAACGGCGTCGACGATGCGCATGGCACGGTATTCGGGGCGTTTCTCGATCGCCTTCTCGAGCGCCAGCACGAGCCCTTCGGAGCATGACGAGTTGTCGCACACAACCGGAAGGTGGCCCCCGGCGGATGCGGCCCACAGCGCGTCGACCGTGCGATCGACCATGTGCTGGTAGCCGTCGAGCATGCCCTTCGACTTCCAGGGCGTGCCGCAGCAGAGACTGCCGATACCCTCCGGCTTCACGAGGCCGATGCCCGCCTTGCGAGCCAGGGACTCGAACGCGACCGCGACACCCTCGCCGCCCTCGGCAGGACCGAACATGGTGCCGACGCAGGCACGGAAGTACACGGCATCCATTCGGGCTCCGGTGACGCCGCCCCGACGTCTTCTGCCGCCTTTCGGCAGGTCCTTCGACCAGAGCGGCAGGGTGTCTTTGCCGAGGATCGCTCGAGCGGCCGAGTTGGGGGCGGTGATGAGCGGGGCGGGCAGCACCGATGCAACGCTCAGGGCCGCGGATGCCACGCCGGTGACCGGTTTCCACGCTTTGCCGGCCGCGTTCCACACCGCGCTCTCGACCGAGCCCACGGTCTCGGACCGCAGCCGGCGCACGAGGTCGCCCGTGTTGATGAGCACGGGGCAGGCGGTCTGGCACATCCCGTCGACCGCGCAGGTGTCGACGACCTCGTACTCCTGCTCGCGGCGCAGCTCCCTCACGAGCGCCGTGTCGCCGCGGGACTCCGCCTCCGCGATCGCGCGTCGCACGACGATGCGCTGCCGCGGCGTGGTGGTGAGGTCTTTGCTCGGGCACACCGGCTCGCAGTAACCGCACTCCACGCAGCGGTCGACCTCCTCCTCCACCGTGGGGGTGGACTTGAGGTTGCGCAGGTGCAGGTCGGCATCCGTCGTGAGGATGGTGTCGGGGTTGAGGATGCCCGCCGGGTCGAACGCCCGCTTGATGTCGAGCATGATGCCGTAGAGCACGGGACCGTACTGCCTCGCCACGAACGGCGCCATGATGCGGCCCGTGCCGTGCTCGGCCTTGAGCGTGCCGCCAGCGGCGAGCACGAGTTCCACCATGTCTTCGGTGAACGCCCGGTACCGCGCGACGTTCGGCTCGAGATCGAAGTCCTCGTTGATGAGAAAGTGCACGTTGCCGTCTTTGGCGTGCCCGAAGATCACAGCATCGTCGTAGCCGTGGATCTCGAACAGCCGGGTCAGCCCGGCACACGTCTCCGAGAGCCGCGCGACCGGCACGGCAATGTCCTCGAGCAGGGCGGTCGTTCCCGACGGCCGGGCACCCGCGATGGTCGCGTACAGCCCCTTGCGAATGTGCCAGAGTGATGCCCGCACTCGAGCATCACTCGTGAGCACGGGGGCCGTCGTCAGCGGGAGGGCGGCGAACACCTGCTCGGCGCCGCGGCTGAGCACCGACAGCTCCTCCGCGGTCGCGGACTGGTACTCGACCAGCAGCGCGCAGTGGCCGACGATCTCGAAGTCGGGCAGGGCATCGCGTGACTCCGGGTCGATGAGCGCGGCGCGCAGGGATGCGGCATCCATCAGTTCGACGGTCGCCGGTGCTGTCGCGATGATGTCGACGAGGGCCTCGGTCGCCTCACGCAGGCTGTCGAACACGAGCAGAGCGGTCGCGGCGTGCTTGTGCAGCGGCACCGTGTTGAACGTGGCCTCGGCGACGAACCCAAGGGTGCCCTCGCTTCCGACCATGAGGTGCGCGAGGATCTGAACGGGCGACTCGTGGTCGACGAGGGAGTTGAGTCCGTAGCCCATCGTGTTCTTGATGCCGTACTGCCGCACGATCTCGTCCGTGAGCAGCGGGTCCGCCAGCACTCGCGCGCGCAATTCGGCGAGCTGCCGCCACAGGGCGGGCTCGGCTTTGCGCACCAGCTCGTCGGCATCCGCAGCACCGGTGTCGACGATGGTGCCTCCGGGGAGCACGATGATCGCGGAGCGGAGGGTCTGGTAGGTGTTCTGGCTCGTGCCGCACGCCATGCCGCTCGAGTTGTTCGCCACGACCCCGCCGATGGTGCACGCGATCTCGCTGGCCGGGTCCGGGCCGAGCTTGCGACCGTGCCGCAGAAGTCGCGCGTTGACCTGGCGCACCGTGGCCCCCGGCCCGACCCGAACGACCTTGCCGTCATCGAGAACCGAGATCGAGCGGAAGTGCTTGCGAGTGTCGACGAGGATGTTGCCGGTGGAGGCCTGGCCCGAAAGGCTCGTGCCGCCCGACCGGAAGGTGAGCGGCTCCCCACCCGCGGTCGCGTAGGCGAACAGCGCGGCGACCTCGTCCGCGCTTTTCGGCGTGACCACGGCTCGGGGTGTCAGCAGGTAGTGGGACGCATCGACGGCCGCGATCACCCGATCGAATGCTCTCGTCGACACCGCGGCATCCTTCGGCAACGCGGCGCGGATCGCCTGGGCGAGTGCGGCCTCGGATCTGCGGAAGTCGGCACGGGAGGCAGACTCGATGAGTGCTGACCCACGCCGGTGATCTCGACCGAGCAGATTCTCCACGGAATCCTCTATTTTCCAGTAGTTCGAACGATTAGCCATCGTTCACATCGGTTCTCATACAACGAAGCCGCCAGCAGGTCGTCAATCGCGAAGGCGAACTCGATCGCCTGCCAGCGCGCTCACCGTGCGCACACCAAGGAGTTGCATCGTCCGGGTCAATTCCTCGCCCAATAACGACAGCACCCGATCGACACCACGCTCGCCGCCAGCCATGAGGCCGTACAGGTAGGCGCGCCCGAGGAGCACTGCGTCCGCGCCGAGGCATATCGCAGCGGCAACATCCGACCCACTGCGGACCCCGCCGTCGAGGAACACTGCCAACTCCGGTCCTATTGCGTCACGGATGATTGGCAGCCGCTCGAGGGGGACGGGCGAGCGATCGAGCTGTCGCCCGCCGTGGTCGCTCACCACGATCGCGTCTGCCCCCACCTCGGCTACCGCGATAGCGTCCGCAGGATGGAGGATGCCCTTCACGACGAGCTTGCCGCTCCACATCTTCCGAATCCGGGCGATCTCGTCGATCGTCGTCGATGGGTCGAACATGCGGTCGGCAGGACTCGCGAGCGGTTTTTCCCACATGCTCATCGACGCGAACTTGAGGGTTTCCCTGGTGAGAAAGTTCGTCCACCACGAGGGGTGAGTGGCGCCATCAAGCAGGGTGCGAACCGTGAGAGCTGGCGGTAGGGTCATCCCGTTGCGCGCGTCGCGGAGCCGGGAACCGCTCACCGGCACGTCGGCAGTGACGACGAGGGTGTCATAGCCCGAGGCTTCCGCGCGAGCGACCAATTGATCCGTTACTCGGCGGTCAGCCCAGAAATAGAGCTGGAACCAGCGTCGTCCACCGGGTGCTGCGGACGCTACCTCTTCGATCGAGGTGGTTCCCATCGTGGACAGCACGTAGGGGACGCCGGCGCGCTGGGCCGCTCGGGCCACGGCCCGCTCGCCGGTGTGGTGCATCATCCGCGAATACCCGGTCGGACCGACGATCACCGGCAGAGCCGACTGCACTCCGAAGATATCGATAGTGGTATCGACATCGCTCACGTCCTGTAACACTCTCGGCTCGAACTCGACCCGGTCGAACGCCGCGAGTGACCTGCGCAGGCCCACTTCACCCTCAGCGCCCCCGTCGACGTAGTCGAACACCGCTCTGGGCGCAACACGGCGCGCGACCTCCTTGAGGTCATCGATGGTGGCGGCTCGAGCCAGGCGTCGCTCCACGGGGTCGGGTTGCCATGGGCGCATTCGCATGAGTTCTGTGAGATCGTGCGGCCGCGGGACCCGGCGCGAATAGCGGATGGACGGCAGGCTCACCGCGCTGGTCCGGACAATCTGATGAGGCGGGCCGAATTCGTGGCAGGCAGCGTCACCGAGAGCGACGAGCCATCCCACACCATTTCGGTTTGCATGTCCAGGGGGAATAGCACTTCGGCGCTCGAGAACCCGGGCGGCACCGGGAGAGTAGCGGTGACATCACCGCCGCGTCGCCACACCGCGAGGTAGATCGCATCGGGCGTCTGCAATCCCTGGGCGATCCAGTGATCTGACCACCCGGGGAGCCCGAGCGGCCATATCGGTTCCGCGGTGGGGATGATTGAGCGATACGTCTTGTACACGTCCATCGCTGTTGCGACAACACCGAGCTGATCGTCGGAGAGCTTCCACATGCCGCCGCTCAGCTGCGGGCGCGCCAGCATCCCATTCACGATGCTCAGCCGCAGTTCCTCGTCGCCGAACTCAGGCTGCGGGTAGACCCAGATCGCGGCCTGCTCCGGGGTGAGGGCGGTGGGCGCACCCGCCGCGATCGGAACGTACCGGTAGTGGTCGGTCTGATCGCTCGTCGAAACGATCGAAAACCGGCGCTGCGATGCCGCATCGATTCGGGCACCCCCGCTGGAGCAGTTCTCGATCACGAGCCCTGGGTGCCGCTCGAACAAACCATCGATCCACCGGAGGAATCCACGGTGATGCTCCAGAAGCCCGTCACCGGCACTGTCGGCGCCCAGGTCGGTCCCGATGCCTCCGTTGATGTTGTAGTCGAACTTCAGGTAGCCGAGGCCGTAGTCCGCGATCAACCGGTCGATGATCCGATCCATGCGCTCGACGACCACGGCGGAGCGGAAGTCGAGTTGGTGGCGACCCTGGCTGTCGATTCGAGCACCGTTGCGCCAGAAGAACGCTTCCGCGGGCAGCTCTTCGGCGATCGGGCTCTCCACCCCGACGACGTCCGGCTCGACCCAGAGCCCGGGGATCATCCCGGCCTCCCTGATGGAGTCGAAGATCTTGACGAAACCGTGCGGGAAGCGCGCGGGCGATTCCTCCCACGCCCCGACGGTGTTCCACCAGCCCTGCTCGTCGCTGTACCAGCCGGCGTCGACGCAGAAGTACTCGCTGCCGGCTTTCGCGGCTGCGGCGATCACCGGCAGCAGCTTCTCCTCGCTGGGGTCGGCGAGCAGGGAGTTCATGAAGTCGTTGAAGATGACGGGCAGCTCGGTGTCGTCCGAGTTCGGCCGGCGGACGCGACGGCGGTAGTCGGTGAGCGGTGCGAAAGCATCCGTCAGCTCGCCCAGCACGGTCGTGATCGTGAAGGGCACGGCGTCGAAGGAGTCACCGGGCCGAAGCACGCGGTGCCAGTGGTGCTCCTGGTCGTTCGGCCCGCTGGCCGAGATGTAGATGCCGGCGGTGTGGTCGCCGAGTTCCCACTGCCAGGACCCGTTGTGCTCAATCTCCCACAGCCAGGAGACGCCGCGGGTGTGGTCGGTCAGCCCGCCCATAGGCAGGTACTCGGTCGTGGGCTGGGTTCCGATCGCGCCGACGGAGACTCTCATCTTCGATGAGTGCGGACCGGTTTCGCCGAAACCGACATCAATGATTCCGAGACTCGGCAGGGTGTGCCTCGTCCACTGGAACTCGGCGATGAGCGTGTTGTGCGGAATCGCGAGCTCGGCGGCAGCCGCCCAATCCTCGTTGCCGAAGCGAAAGAACCCGTTGTAGGTGAACGACGAGATGTACTCGAGCGTGAACGGCACATCGGAATCGTTGGTGACGGTGCTCTCGGCCCTGATCACCGGAATGCCCGTGAAGGCTGTCCATGTGGTGGTGACGGTCACACCGCGGGCAGGCCCATGCTGCACCAGCACCAAGCGGCTGCCCTCGTCGACCTCGGTGATCGTGTGCGAGCTGTAGCGCAGGTCCTCCGTGGTCCCGAGGCCGATGTGGCGGCTGCCCTGGGGCAGGCGGTCGCCGGCGATGAGCAGCTCCACGGGGCCGCGCGCCATCACGAAGGGGATGTCGGGGGCGAGGGCGCCGGTCGGCCCGAGGGCGACCACACGGATGCGGTCACCCTCGATGCCGAAGCGGGAGTCAACGAGGCCGTTGCCCCACGAGAACGTGCCGGTCATCGCGCCCCCACGATACTCGTCTCGCCGGACCACGGCAGGTCAGTGCCGACCTCGATCGTCGCGCCGCTCGCCGCCGATTCGTTGAGCCGCAGGCTCAGGTACTGGTCGTGGCATCCGTCGGCCAGCGGGTAGAACGGTTCGCCGACGGTGACGAACTCGGCCATGCGTGACATGACCTCTGTCACCGCCAGCTCGTCGTCGTTGAGGCGCGCGGGCTGGTACTTATTGCTCCAGTGCGTCGTGTCGCCGACGGAGAGGCTCCGCAGGAAGTAGCCCTCGAGGTCGCCATCGGCGCCCGTGGCCTCGCGCTCGATCCGCGTGGTGGTGGCCCGGCCCGGGGCCGTGAGGTAGGAGATCGCGTCGTCGTGGATCTGGCCCTTCGAGCCGTAGACCTCGATGTGACGCGACCTGATCGGTGAGAAGTACTGCTCAAAGTCGAACTCGTAGTGGCCGACCCGCGACCCGAACTGCAGTGTCGCGAAGGTGCGAGCGGAGTCGTACTCGACGTACTGCTCGTGCCAGTTGTCGCGACCGCGGGCGGAGACGGCGGGGTCGGCGAACGCGCTCGCTGAGATCGAGACCGGCTCGAAACCGGCACCCAGGAAGAGGCGAATGAGGCTGATGCCGTGGTACCCATGGGCCACGGACATCCGCGTGCTGTTGATTGCTCCCAGTACCCCGGAGTTCGCGACCGACAGTCGCACCGCGTGGTGCGGCTGGTACTGGTACTGCTCGGCGACCTGCACCGGCAGGTCTCTGAGATCGGCGTACAGGGCGAAGAGGCGTTCGACATCGAGCGCGGGTGGGGTCTCGGTGAGGACCGGGATACCCGCCCGGGCGACCGTCGTGGTCAAGTCCGGTGCGACCGCGGGCGGAGTCGTGATCACGACGAAGTCGTACGGTGCGTCGGCGAGGAAGTCATCGAGGCTCGTAGTTGCCGCCACCGCCCATTTCTCGGCGACTCGCGCCGCGGAGGCATCGCTCTGCACGAGCACCCGTTTGACGGTGAACCTGTCGGGCAGGGCGGCGGCAGCGCGCAGGAAGTACTCTGCGCGCCAGCTTGCCCCGATGATGCCGATCGTCGCGTGAGCCGCCATCAGAGCTCTCGGCCGTTGCGGCCGCCGCCGGTGCCTGAATACGGACGACCCGGATCCCAGTCGTCACCGGTCGGCGGCTGCGCGCCGTCGAGCGGGAGCAGCACGGTGCCACCGATGCGGGCCGACTGGTACGCGGCCTCGACAACCTCGAGCGCCTGCAGCGAGGTGTCGGGGATGCCGTAGTCCCGCTCTCCGGAACGGATCTGCTTCGCGAGGAACTCGAGGTGGCGCTGGTGACCGCTGACCTCGAAAGGCTCGACGTCGATGCGCGTGCGATCATTCCCGGGCGTCACGAGCGTGTAGTACCCCTCGTAGGCACCGAACTCGATGAACCCGTTGTCTCCGATGATGCGGAAGAGGCAGACAGTGTCGTTCCTCGACATCGGCACGTGGTCGCCCGTGTGCATGAGCACGCGCACGCCACTGGCGGTACGGCCGAGGGTGATTGCATCCGTCTCGACCTGCATGCCGTCCCGGAACGTGCGCGTAGACCGGTCGGTCGCCGCGAGAACGAACTCGACGGGCGAACCGTCCACGAGCGACAGGAAGAACTGCAGCCAGTGGATGCCCGCGTTGATGATGTCCCAGGTCGTGCATTCCATCTCGACGACGCGCAGTGGGCCAATGGCACCATCCGCGATCTGCGCGATGATCTTTTGCGCGGCGGCCTGGGCCATGAGGCCGTGCGGAACGACGACCGGCAGATCGTGTCCCTTTATGGTCTCAAGGATCTCTTTGCCGGCGGCCGTCGTGTCTCCGAGAGGCTTTTCGACCAGCAGACCCCGGATTCCAGGGATCTCGACCGCAGCCTTGGTCAGCGGGAGGTGGGTCGGCGCGTACGTCGAGACGCAGACGACGTCCGACGGCACGGCCGCGAACATCTCCTCCGCGGTCGCGAAGGTCGCGACCGCACCGCCGGTCTTCTCAGTCACGCGACCGCGAGCGGCCTCGCTCATGTCAGCGACGCCGATCAGGGTGAAGTCGTCGGAGGCGAGTAGCGCGTCGATGCTGAGCGTGCCGCCGGCACCCGCGCCGACTACGGTCGCGGTAAGTGGGGTGGTGTCGTGGGCCATGGGGCCTGTGTTCCCTTTCTTTGGATGGTGTTCGCGAGTGCTGGTCAGACGAGATTGAGGTCGACGACTTTGTTGATCCCGCCGTTGTCGACGAGCCCTGCGGTCGCATTGCTTGTGAGCAGGTTGGAGGTGATGACGTAGTTGTCTACGCCCGCATCGATCTGGATGCCGACCCCCACGGGCCGCAACTCGGGGTAGATGCCGTTCGTGCGCACGGAGTTGCCAGAGATCACGCTCTGCGATGCCCCTCCGGTAAGGAGCACGCCGTAGCCGCCGTTCACGCCCTGGGCGTTGATGCTGATGTCGTTACCGGTGATCGTCCACGCGCCCGATTCGGCATAAATTCCGGAGCCTGCCGCATTGAACATCTTGCAGCCGGACACCGTGACGTTCGACGGGTGCAGGATCGAGCCGGTGTGCGCCCGCAGCAGCGCGCCGTCCGGGTGCCCGGCGCCGCCATACCCGCTATTACTGAACCATGTGTTCTGGAACGTGAGCACGTAGAGGCCGTTCTCCTTGATCTCGACGTTGTGCTGGTAGGAGCCGTCAAGCACGACCTCGTTGAAGACGATCTCCCGGTTGGGCATTCCCGCCAGCGTGTCGTCGATCAGGACGTTGGTGCCGTTCAGGTAGAACACGGCGTCGTTGAAGTACACGCCTCCTACTCCGCCACCCACCTGCACACCGATCGGAGTGAAGGAGATGAGCGTTCCGCCCGTGATCCATACGTCGGCGCCCACCGTCTCACCCCACAGTGCGATCCCGCGGTTCTGCGCCTGGATCTTGAGGTTCTCAAGGCTCACGAACGTGAAGTTGTGGATCGTGAACGAGTCCCAGAGGTTGTTGGCGTAGATACGGGAAATCGCGTGCACGTTGATGACTCGGAAGTCCTGGATCGTGTCGAGCGCGAGAGCGGCGCCGCTTGTCTTCTGCACCGTCGAGATGATGGCGAAGTCGTAGAAGAGTCCGTTGGCCACGTTGGCGGTCGCCCCAGTGGCTTGCGCTACGCGGAGGATGTCCCCTGCGGCGAATGAGCACGCCAGGATGCTCGACGCACCCTCCCCTTGGAAGCTCATGTTGTTGCCGGTGATCAGGAGCGTGCTCGTGGTCTTGAAAGTGCCGGACGGCAGGTACACGGTACCGCCGCCAATGGCCTGGGCTGCGTCAATCGCCTGCTGGATCGCCGCGGTGTCGTCGGCCGTGCCGTCGCCCACCGCGCCGAAGTCGCGCACATTGAACACTTCATGCTCGAGCGGCCCGCTGCTGGTCTTCTTCTTGGCGGCTAGCACGTCGGGCTTCTCGACGGCTAACCCGTCGGACGCGCTCGCTGGGCTTGGCGCCGCGAGGGTCGCTGCGGAGACTCCGCCGACCGTTGCTGCCGTGAGGAAGGTGCGTCGTAGCATCGCCTTGGTGCGCGGATGCTGCGCCTGCTCGAAGTCGAATGAACCTGTATCGCCGATCGAATTGGTGCCAGTCATCGTTCTCCTCCTTGAGAACTCGGTGTGTGAGCAGTCCAGAGTCTATCTGATAGGTGTCCGCCGTCAAGGCGTCAGGAGGAACAAATCTGGATGAAAGTGCCAGTACTCTTGCACTACCGGACCTTGGAGGGACATGGACGAGCCGATAGCTACGGACGAAGCACTGGCAAGCAAGCCGAGGAACCAGATGGCACTCGTAGTCGAGCGCGTCGAAAACCTCGTGTTCGACGAACTCGAGCCGGGCCACGAGCTGCCATCCGAGGGTGCCCTCGCTCAGGACCTGGGCGTCAGCCGGCTGACCGTTCGCGAGGGAATGCGCCAGTTGAGCGCGCGCGGACTGATCGAAGTCCACAACGGCCGCCGGCCCATTGTCGCTTCTCCGAACGGTAAGGGCATCGGGGACTTCTTCCGCAATGCGATCCGGCGCGATCCCCGCGCGCTGCTCGATCTTCTTGAGGTGAGACAGGCGCTGGAGGTGCACATCGCCCTTCTCGCAGCCCGGAACACCAGTCGTTCCAGCATCACGGCCATGCAAGCGGCGATCGAGGACATGCGCAGCGGGATCGAGGATCCGGACGCGTTCAACGAGGCCGATGTCCACTTCCACGAACTGCTCGCCGCAGCGACTGGTAACCAGATGCTGACTACCCTCATCGAGGAGTTGTCTGACTCGCAGCGCTCCAGTCGGGTGCAGAGCCTCGTCGGCCATACCAAGCTAGGGCGGCAGCTCGACGAGGTGCTCCAGCAGCACACGGCAATTCTCGAGTGCGTCGAGCGTCGAGATGAGAGCGGCGCGGCAGCCGCCATGCGCCGCCACCTCCGCAGCACCGGAAAAGACCTCATCGCGGCATTGCGTTAGCCCATCGGGTCAGCGCGACACAGCTAGGTCTGCGTTGACGGTGCAAATCCGTTGCTTGTGGTTTTCAAAACCTATCTGATACTCTTCGGAACAGTCGTCGACGGGGACACGGGTTCCCGAGCACGCAGAGCGACGCACTAGCCAGCACTCGAGGAATATCAATGAAGATCTCCCGCATCGTCACCACGGTCGTCGGAACGCCATGGCGCGAACTCACGTTCGTCGAACTGGAGACCGACGATGGTCGAGTCGGCGTCGGGGAAGTCCGCATGGTCAACAAGACCGAGACCCTGCTCGCCTGCATCAAGGAGCTCGGAGAGCGCTACGTCATTGGAGCAAGCCCGTTCGATGTCGAGAGGATCGCATACGGCGTGCAGTGGAGCGAGTATGGTCGCGCGGGTGAGGTAGCCCAGTCGGCCCTTGCCGCTATCGACATCGCATGTTGGGACCTGATCGGCCAGGCCGTGGGCCTGCCGGTGTGGAAGCTCCTTGGCGGCCAATTCCGCTCGATTGTTCCCGCCTATGCGAATGGCTGGTACCAGGGCGAGCGCGAGCCGGCGCAGATCGCCGAACTCGCACAGACGGTCGTTGCCCGCGGATACCGCGGTATGAAGCTCGACCCGTTCGGTGCCGCCTCGGCGGAACTCGGGCCGGGGGAGCTGGCGCGCTCCGTCGCGATCGTCGAGGCAGTAAGGGATTCCGTCGGCCCCGACGTGGCCCTCATGATCGAGCTGCACGGCCGCTTCCGTGCGGCGGCCGCATCCCGTATTGCCGACGCACTCGAGCCGTTCAATCCCGAGTGGCTCGAGGAGCCCGTGCCTCCGACCAACGTGACGGGCCTGCGCAACGTGCGCCACTCCACTTCGCAGCCCATCGCCACCGGCGAGCGCAGCCACGCGATGGATGACCTCATCCCCCTCCTGGAGGAGGGGCTCGTGGATGTGCTCCAGATCGATGTGACCCACTTCGGCGGCATCACCGGCGTGCGCAAAGCCGCCGCCTGGGCTGCGGCCTACAACGTGCCCATCGCCCCCCACAACGTGTGCGGCCCAGTGGGTACCGCCGCGAACGTACACCTCGGAATCGCGACACCCAACTTCAAGGTGCTCGAGCACTTCAACGATTTCGCCGACTCGTGGGTAAGCGATCTCGTCGATATCGCGCCAGCGGTGGATCCGACCACGGGCGGCTTCGGGCTCCCCGGCCGTCCCGGTCTCGGGCTGACGCTGAATCGGGCCGCGGCGGCCGAACATCCCGCTAACGGCGCGACCTTCAATCTGTTCGCCGTCGGCTGGGAGAAACGCCAGGGCACCGCCCTTGGTGCCGCGCATGCCGACGCGCCCAGCCGCGCCCTCTAGATCGGCAGGCCAGCGGCCTCACACACCTGCACCCCCAACAACAGATCGAAGAAAGTGAGACACAGAATGCAACGAAGCATCAAGAGAGTCCTCGCGCTTGCAGCGGCCACTGTCATCACGGTGAGCCTCGCGGCATGTTCCCAGGGCTCGTCCGGCAGTGACGACGGTGAGTCGACGGGCAAACTCGTCGTCTGGGACCTCCTGGTCGGCAGCGACCCGAACTGGAAGGCGGTCATGGATGACGTGGACGCGCAGTTCGAAGAAGCTCACCCCGGCGTCGAGATCGACCGCGTGGCACAGCCTGCCGACCCAACGGTCATCAAGCAGCTCATGCAGGCGGCAGCGCAGTCCAAGAGCGGTCCAGATCTCATCATGATCTGGGCCTGGGGTGACGTACTCACGCTCAAGCCATCGCTCACGCCTATCGACCAGTACATCTCGGACGAGGAGCGTGACAGCCTGAACGGATGGGAGGGCGTCACCTTCGACGACCAGACCTACGGTGTGCCCATCGGCCTGCAGGGGCTCGGAATCACGTACAACAAGCAGTTGTTCGAACAGGCGGGCCTCGACCCCGACAGCCCGCCGGACTCGGTGGACACGCTGATCGACTCGTGTGACGCGCTCAACGCGGCAGGTATCACTCCCATCGGCGGCGGCAACAAGGAAGGCTACCTGAGTGGCTGGACGTACTCGACCCTCTTCGCGGGATCGGCCACTGCTGATCAGGCGGCGGCGCTTGCCGACTACAACACACCGCTCAACGAGGCGCCCGTCTCGGATGCTATTGGCGGCGTGATGGATCTCGTGGATGCCGGATGTTTCAGCCCCGATATGCCCGCAACGCCGTGGTACCCGGACGGCTTCGAGGACTTCCAGGCAGGCAAGACCGCGATGCAGTTCACGATCTACAGCCAGTTCGGTTACATGCAGGACCCGACCATCGGGCAGTACCTCGGGTTCATCCCGTCGCTCGAGAACACGGTTACTCCTGAGTTCCTTCCGGCCGGTGCCATGAATGTGTGGGCAGTCACCGACTTCTCTCCGCGCAAGAAGCTCGCAGCTGAACTTGCTCTATTCCAGGAGCAGGCGCAGTTCCAGCAGGAGCGACTCGACAAGGGCGGCTACTTCCCGAACAATAAGGGGGTCACGTTCGACGACTTCCTCAGCCTTAACCCGGGCGTCGCACCGCTCATCGACTTGCTCCAGGACGGAACACCGACCTTCCTGCCCGCCCACAACATGCAGGATGCGAAGACGAACGACATCTTCCAGTCGCAGATCGAGCTGGCCATGCTTGGTCAGACGACGATCGAGGATGCCCTGCAGCAGGCAGAGGACTCGCGTCTCGACCAGCGGCCCATCCTCATGGGAACGGAGTAACCAAGATCATGACAACCACGGTGACGAGCAAGCGCCGATTGAGGAAGTACTCCTCACTGGGCTCTCTCGCCCTGTTCCTCGGACCGGCGCTGCTCGTCATCGTGGTCATCCGGATCTGGCCGGTGTTTCAAGGTGGTTACATCGCCTTCACGCGGTGGGACGGTATCCGGGACCCCGTGTTCATCGGATTCGACAACTTCACCAGGATGCTGTCTGACCCCATCCTGCTGACCGCGCTCGGCAACACGGGAAAGATCCTCCTCCTCGCACCGATCTGGGTGATCGGCCCGATGCTGCTCGCCTCGGTGATCCAGGAGCGTGTGCCCGGCGCATCCTTCTTCAAGATCGCCTACGTACTGCCCGTGCTCGTCTCGCCCGTCGTCATCGGTACCCTCTTCGTGATCATCCTCGGACCGAACGGCCCGCTCAATACGGCCCTGCGTGGGATCGGACTCGGCTCCCTGGCCAACAACTGGACAGTCGATACCAACCTCGTCATGTGGATCGTCGCGGGTATGGTGATCTGGTCGAGCTTCGGACTGGGCGTGCTGCTCTTCACGGCGGCACTCGCGTCGGTGGACGAGAGCCTCTACGAAGCTGCTCGCATCGATGGCGCGAACTGGCTGCAGCGGTTCTGGCACGTCAGCGTGCCCTCCGTACGCGGAGTCACCGAATATTGGACGGTCATGGTCGTCATCATGGCGTTCTCCTCGGCGATCGTTCTCGGCTACGCGTTTTCGCAAGGCGGTCCCGGCTACGCGTCCACGACGGTCGACCTCTTCATCTACAACCAGGCCTTCAGGTACGGCGCCCCCGGGTACGCCACCGCGGTCGGCATCACCCTGTTCCTCCTGATCGGAATCCTCCTCGTGATATTTCTCAACCTGGCCCGTCGTCGTGGCGAGCTCATGTTCGACGACAGCGGGACCCCGCTGTGACCGCAACACTCGCTCCCGTCGTCGCGGACGCCGGTCCCCGTGAGGAACGGCCGCCGGTGTACAGGCGCCGCCGAAAGCGACTGAGCCTAGGCAAGCTCGTCGTCATCATCGTGTGCTCCGCGATCGCGGCATCCACCATCTATCCATTCGTCTTCATGACCTTCACCGCGCTCAAGACCTCGGACGACTACGTTGGCAACAAGCTGGGATTGCCAATCCCACCGACGCTGGAGAACTTCGTGACCGCGGTGTCGGGCACTATGGGGATCTCCTTCGTGAACAGCGTGATCACGGTGAGCGCGGGAACGATCCTCACGGTGATCCTTGGATGCATGGCCGGCTTTGGGTTCGCCTTCCTTCGTTTCCCGTTCCGAGCGGTCTTGCTCAGAATCATCATGATCATCATGATCCTGCCGGTCACAGTGCTGATCCCGCCGATCTTCAAGGTCATCCTCGACCTGGGGCTCGTCAACACCTATCCCGGCCTGGTCCTGCTCTACGTGGGGCTGACGATTCCCGCGGGCGTCTACATGATGGCGACGTTCTTCATGGCCGTGCCCAAGGAGCTCGTGGAGTCAGCGCGCATCGATGGCGCGTCCACCTTCAGGGTGTTCCGCGAGGTCGCGGTGCCGCTGGCTCGACCCGCGTTCATCACGCTCGGCACATTCACGTTCCTCGGCCTATGGAACGAGCTGCTCTTCGCACTTCTCGTCATGTCGTCGCCCGAGCAGCGCACACTTCCGGTGGCGATCGCTCTGCTGCGCCAGAGCGTGCAGAACCCGACACTCGTGCAGGACGCGATCATCGCTGCAGGTCTGCTGCTCTCCGCCGCGCTTCCATTTTTGCTATTCGTACTGTTCAATCGACAAATCACGCAGGGACTCGTCGCAGGGGCGCTCAAGTGATGCGCTCCGGGCCGCCCATCGCGGAAGAGTTCGCTCAGCATCTGGCCGTCGACTTTCCTGACGACCCGTCGATGGTGCCCGGTAATATTTCCCGGCTCCGGGAAGCTATGGCTGCCCAGTTTTGGACCGACGAAGCCGTGCGTGCCGTTGGGGATGTCGTCGTGTCGCATCACGACGCTAATGGCATCGACTTGGTCCGGGTCGCCCCATCGGGGCTGTCACCGGATGCCGCATGCCTGTTCAGCGTGCACGGGGGAGGCTTAGTCGCTGGCGGCCACCGCTCCGGGTTGGGACAATTGGCCGAACTTGCCCTACGGCTCGGCGTCGTTGTCCTCGCACCGGACTACCGGCTCGCACCGGAGCATCCCTATCCCGCAGCTTTTGATGATTGTCGAACCGCCTATGACTGGACTATTCGATCGGCGGAGCTGCTTGGGTTTGACCGTGACCGCCTGGCGCTGATGGGCGGTAGCGCTGGCGCAGCCATTGCGGGCGGTCTCGCCCTTTACCTCCGGGATACCGGGGCCGCGCAGCCTGGCGCACTCATGTTGATCCAGCCGATGCTCGACGACCGCAACCAGCTTCCGTCGACCTTCGAGATCGACGACGACATCATCTGGGACCGAACGTCGAACGCCACCGGCTGGACTGCGTACGTGCAGGGGCTTCAAGAAGTCCCAGGGTATGCCGCCCCGGCTAGGGCAGAGAGCCTCGCGGGCCTGCCGCCCACCTTCATCGAGATTGGGTCGAGCGACCTGTTCCGCGACGAGAGTCTCGAGTTCGCGACTCGAGCCAGTCGTGATCGCGTGCCTGTCGAGCTTCACCTGTGGCCCGGCGGATTCCACGGATTCGATAGCGTCGTCGGTTCGCCAATCGCGGCCAGTGCGCTTAGGGCGCGTGAGGACTATCTGGGGCGATTCATTCGCGGCGGAATTCCAGCTCAACGACAGGGTCGATCATCGTCAGCCCTGCTGCTGTAGTCGGGCCGGTTCAGGAGCGAGGTGGGCGCTTGTGAGCGAGATTCGGCTCCCCACTGAGCCACCCCAACATCCAACCGCTCGGCCTTGTGCGAAGGAACGGACTCACTAGCGCCCGCTGACCCGACCGAAAGCCCTAGCGATGCTGGCGAGAATGATCGGGCGGGCAGCGATCCACGCTCCGGCGATTACGACCGTCGAGACCACGAATATCAGAAAGCCCACCCAATTGACGACATCCTGGGATGCGTAGATGTGGTTGAGGTTGCGAAGCGCACCGGTGGCGAAGACGAGGGCGACGTGCGTGGTGATGAACGCGACGAAATACAGCATGATCGGAAAGTGAAGCGCCCGTGCCCACTCAAGCGGGTAGAGCCGGTTGAGGGTCTTCGCCTTCTCGGGCCAGATTCCGGACATCCGAACGCCCGTGATGGCGGCCAGGGGTGCCGCGATGAAGATGGTCGTAAAGTACGCGAGCACCTGCAGGCTGTTGTAGTTAACCCAGCCGTTCTCGGTCGGCCAGTTCAGGGATGCGTACTGGATGAGCGCCGACAGCGCGTTGGGGAAGACGTCCCAGGTCGTGGGGACGACCCGCACCCATTGCCCGGTGACGAACAGCAGCACGACGTAGATCACGCCGTTGGCCAGCCAGAGTATGTCCAGTGACTGGTGGAACCACAAGTTGATGCTGATCTTGCGGCTGGGCTTGCCCCGGGGGAACCAATAGAGGGGCGGCCGCTTCTGGTGCCGCACTTGTAGACCCGATCGAATGATCAGCGCGATGAGAAACACATTGAAAAAGTGCTGCCATCCCAGCCAGGCCGGCAAGCCGACCGGCGCATCGACAGGTAGTTCTGTCTCCCCAGGGTAGGAGGTGAGGAAACCCTGCATCAATTCGGTCGTCAGCAGCCATCGGGTAAACAAAACAGCGCCCATCGCGAAAACCAGCAGTACCGCGGAAACCGCAACCCCAGCCCACCCACGCGCGGTCAACCGCCAGAACCGGTCCTGAGTGGGGGGCGGCTCTGGAATGGACGAGGCGGCACCAGCTGCCGGCGAGGCGGGAACCACGCTCTTGGCGGCTGGTGGCATGGTCGCTCCGGGTGGCACCGTTGCGACAGCTGACAGAACCGGCTCGGGGGCGGCCGATGTCGATATGCCCGCCAGCACTGGTTCGGCCGCACTGGTGGGACCGGTGGCGATGGATGGGTCTTCTTCGGCGTCGGGCGGCCAGGGTCTGCCGCCAGTGGTACGGGGCAATCCGCTGCGAACTGGCACGGTGCCTTTACCTTGCGGCGGCCAGGGTTCGCCACCCGCAGTCCTCGGGAGCCCTCGCCGCATACGCCGCGTCGGCGCTGGTTCGCTCGCCACGCCGGCCGCCCCTACTTCTTCGCCTCGAGCGCAGCAATCAACTGCGGGACAACCGTGAAGATATCCCCGACCACACCGTAGTCAGCGATTTCGAATATCGGCGCGTCCGCATCCTTGTTGATCGCGACGATGGTCTTGGCCGTCTGCATGCCAGCGCGGTGCTGAATCGCGCCGGAGATGCCCAGCGCCACATAGAGCTCAGGGGCAACCGACACGCCGGTTTGCCCCACTTGGTGCGACTGCGCAATGTAACCCGCGTCAACCGCAGCCCTGGACGCGCCGACCGCCGCGCCGAGTACGTCGGCGAGTCGGTCGACCAGCGCAAACTGCTCAGCCGATCCCAGCCCGCGACCACCCGCGACAACCTTCGCGGCGCCACGCAATTCGGGCCGAGTCGATGCGATGACTGCGGCATCGACCGAGTCGATGGATGCTGCGGGCTTACCGCTTGCGGTCACGTCGATCTTCCGCACGTCCGGCGCGGCGGCTTCAGCGCGGGCGTTGATCGCGCCCTGGCGCATCGTGATGATGGGTACACCGAAGGTGACGGCCGAGGTAACACTGTAGGCACCGCCGTAGACGAGGTGGTGGGCGACAACGCCCTCGTCGTCGCGCGAAACTCCGATGGCGTCCACCGCGAGCCCTGACCGTGTACGCACCGCTAGTCGGGCCGCAGCCTCTCGACCTTCCACGGAGTGGGCGACCAGCACTGCGTCAGGCCGCACAAGCTCGAGGGCGGCGGCGAGCGCGTCAACGGTGGGAATGGTCAACCCATCACCGGGCTCAGCGACGAGCACCGTCGCGGCGCCAAGATTCGCGGCATCCTCGGCCAACTGCGCCGACCCCACTATGAGCGCGATCGGCGTGCCGATGGTCCCGGCAGCGCCCAGTAATTCGGCGGCGCTATTCGCGAGCTTGCCGCTAGGGGTAGCGTCTAGGAGCACGAGGATCGAGTCTGCTGAGAAGTCCGTCATCGTCACCTTCTATGCCAGCCTGTTCTCAAGCAGGAACACCGCGAGCTTCTCGCCGGCGTCGCCTTGGTCCGTAATCTTGACGCCGGCTTTGCGCGCCGACTTCTCCGTGATGTCGATGATGATCGACCGTGCTCCGTCCGGACGCTCCGCGTCGACACCGAGGCCGGCGAGGGAGAGCATCTCAATTGGCTTCCTCTTGGCCGCCATGATGCCCTTGAAAGAGGGGAATCGCGCATCGGGCAAAGCCTCGGTGATCGAGATTACAGCGGGCAGCAACGCTGAAATCGTCATCGTCGCGCTATCGGACGCCCGCGTTCCCGACACACGATGCTCGTCTATCTCCACAGTAGAGAGCGCTGTCGCGGCGGGGACTTCGAGCAGCTCGGCAAGCATTGCCGGTAGTACACCGCCAGAGCCGTCCGTCGACAGGTTGCCTGCAACGACGAGGTCGAAACCCTTCTTGCGCAGGGCGGAAGCCAGCACCTCCGCAGTAAGCCCAAGATCGGCGCCGAGCAGTGTTTCGTCGACGATGTGAACAGCAGATGCGGCGCCCATCGCCAGTCCCTTAGTCAAGGTCGCTATCGCTGTTGCCGGTGACATGGACATGACGACGACCTCGGTGTCGGGATGCTTGTCGGCGTAGGACAATGCCACTTCGAGCGCTCGCTCGCCGATTTCGTCAAGCACGTTTTCGCCGCCATCGCGTTTAGCGAGGCCCGTTTCGAGGCTGAGCTTGCGGTCGGCATAGGTATCCGGCACTTCCTTGACAAGTACCACGATCTTCATCTGATCCACCCCTCCCGATGCGCATTGGCCATCTCGGCAATTGTTGACAGTTTACAGACTCTTGCCGACCACGTCGATGTCGCGATTCGGCCGAAGGAGGAAAACGAGAGCGATCGCTACAGCGGCAACGCCGCCCAGCAGCAAGGGAGTGCGGGCACCCCCGGGCCAGGTCGCCACGAGACCGGTCAGCGGAGCGCCGAGCACAGTGCTGCCCTGCCAAGCCACGAACCACAGCGCCATCACCCGTCCACGAAACTCCGGTGCTGCTCGAACTTGAAGAATCGTCTTCGCCGCACTGCTGAAGATGACCGCGAAAACTCCAGCGAACGCTAACGCCACGTATGCCGCCCACACCGCCGGCGATAAACCAACCGCGAAGGTTGCGGCTCCCCACAGGAGCGACGCCCACGCCAGCTCACGAACCGTCGACAACGGACTGCGTGCGGCAAGAACAGAGCCAACCAAGGCGCCTGCGCCGAAGCAGGCCATCGCAGCTCCGAAGGCTGTTGAACCCAGATCGAATGTGCCGGTCATCAACAGCGGGATCGAAACGGGGTACTCCCAGGTGAACAGGCCAGTCACCACCACCATGAGCATCGGCGCCAGAAGCATTCGGTCGCGGGCGACGAGCCGGATGCCTTCCCGCACCTGGCCGCCGCCCCGGCCTTGCTCGCGTGATGTCGCCGTCATCTCAGAAACGCGCAGCGCGAGGACGGTAGCGAGGGAGAAAATTTGGCACGCAGCGTTCACCGCCATGCACATGCCCACACCGATTGTCGCGATGAGCACCCCGGCCAGAGCCGGTCCGAGCGCGCGGTTGAGATTGTTCGTGATCGAGTTGAGGGCCACTGCGTTGCCAACCAGCGGCAACGGGACAAGGGAGGGAATCATGCTCTGCCGCGCCGGAACGTCGAAGAGGTCCCAGAACCCCACCGCGGTGGTGAAGATCAGAAGTAACGCAAGGGTCTGGCTGCCAGACGCCGTCAGCACGACAAAGACTAGCGAGAGCACGAACCCGAAGATCTGCGTGATCGTCATAACGGAGCGTTGCCCGCGCCGATCGACGATGAGCCCTGCCCACGGGCCGAAGAGCAGTGCGGGAACATATCGACACGCAATGGTCAGCCCGAGTACTAGGGGACTCTCACCAATCTGCAGCACGTACCACGACAGCGCCAGGTTCTGAACCCATTTGCCGATGCTCGAGGCTGCCTGCCCCCAGAAGAAGAGCCGGTAGTTCCTTATCGAGAGTGACGCGAAGATTCCCCGGTAACGCGGGGAACCCATCATCTCAAGACGCCCGGCCCGCCGCCGTCAAGCGTAGGCACCGCGTCGAGCTGGCGAGTCATCAGTACCTTGGTGTAGTCATTGGTGGATTCGTTGGCAATGTACGAGGGAGTGCCGCGGTCGACGACTTTGCCGGACTTCATGATCTCGACCCGTTGCGCTACAGCCAGAGCCAGCGTGAGGTCATGCGTGATGAACAGGCATGCGAACTTCAGCTCGTCTCGCAGGTCGAGCACGAGGTTCACGATCTGTGCCGACACCGAGACGTCGAGCGCTGACGTAATCTCGTCGGCAATGAAGAGAGACGGCCGACCGGCGATCGCACGGGCAATTGCGACTCGCTGACGCTCGCCACCGGAGAGCTCCAACGGGTACTTGACGCGATACGACCGGGACAAGGCCACGCTGTCCAACAGCCTGTCGATCTCCGCTGAAATTTGTTTCCGACCCACCGTCTTCGTCACGCTCAGCATTTCGCCCAGCGCATCCTCGACGCGCATCCGCGGATTGAGGCTTGCATTGGGATTCTGGAAGACGATCCCCCGACGGCTGCGGAAACCGCGAAGTTCCCGCCGCGTCATGTCCGCCAAGTTCACACCCTTGTAGTGCACCGAACCTGCCGTCCAAGGTCGCAATCCGGCAATGGATCGGGCGAGGGTGGTCTTTCCGGAGCCGCTCTCCCCCACCAACGCCACGACTTCACCGGCGTGCAAATCGAGACTCACTCCATTGACGGCAAGCACCGGCCGATGTCCGAACCACCCTTGGCTGACCTTGAAAGTCACCTCCAGATCGTTGACGCTGACCAGCGGATGGTTCGAGGCCGTTTTGTCAATCGTCATCTCTAGACCTGCCATTCTGCTGCGACGGTGACCAAACGTCCCGCATCGTCCATGTCTCGACGGCTCGCCCTTACCAGGCCGACGGTATAGGGATGCCGCGGGTTCTCAAGCACCTTCGACGTCTCTCCGGACTCGACGATGTTTCCCCGGTACATCACGATCAACCTGTCGCAGAGAGACTCGACGACCCCGATGTCATGGCTGATCACGACAAGTCCAAGCCCGCGGTCGCGCTGCAACTGTCGGAGCAACCGAACGATCTGGCCCTCCGTCACCTTGTCCAGCGCCGCCGTGGGCTCGTCCGCCACGATGAATTGCGGGTTGCCGATCATGACCGTCGCGATGAGTGCCCGCTGCTGCAGACCTCCAGACAGCTGGTGCGGGTAACTGTCCAGCTTGTCACGAGGGACCCCAAGGCTTTCCAGAACGTCGGCAGCGCGCTCGCGAGCGGCGCGGCGACTCAACTTGCGGTCATGGGCTCGCGCTGTGTCAGCGATCTGCGTACCGACCTTGATCACCGGATTCAGGGCCGCCGCAGGGTCTTGGAAGATCTGGCCGATCCGTGTGCCACGCACCTTCTGCAGTTCGGTTTCCCTCATCGCGCTCAGGTCGAGGTCGCCGAAGCGAATCTTGCCCTCCCAGCGTGCAGTGCTGGGAAGCAGGCGCATGATGGCCGCTCCCAAAGTGGATTTCCCAGAACCGGTCTCGCCTAGAACACCGAGCGAGCTACCGGCTTCCAGCTCGAAATCTATTCCCCGTAATGCGGGGACGAATTGAACGGTGCCGTTTGCCTCTACCTGGTACTCGACCCTCAGCCCTTCAACGCTCAGGTGATGTGTCACACGATGTCCTGTTCTTCGGTCGCCACGAAAGTCTTCGTCACTCAGTGAGGTCATAGGCGTCGCGCAACGCGTCGCCGACAAAGCTGAACGCGATTGCAAGAAAGAGGAGTGCGAAGCCCGGCCAAAGCACAATTCCTGCATCCACCTGGAGGTACGCCTGTCCTTCGGAAATCATGTTTCCCCAACTCGCGTTGGGAGCCTCGACGCCGGCACCCAAGTAACTCAGGGAAGCCTCAGACACGGCGACTTTCCCCATATTTCCGGCCGCGAGTACAGTCACCGGAAGCCACACATTCGGAAGTACATGCCGAAGGATGATCCGGATCGACGAATATCCCTGTGCTCGTACGGCCTGTACGTACTCGCGTTGCACGCACGAAAGGGTCTGAGCCCGGAACTGACGTCCCAACCTCGGCATGATCGCAATTGCAATCGCGATCGACACGGTGAGAATCGAGGGGCCGATAGCCATAACGATCAATACGCCCAGCAGGATCATGGGGAAGGTCAGGATGACGTCGAAGATCCTGGAGAGGATCTCGTCTACCATGCCACCGAAGTATCCTGCGGTGATTCCGAGGACCATGGCCATCAGCATCCCGAGCGCGGTCGCGACGAACGATACGAAGAGGGCGACACGTGCACCCTCGACGACGCGGGCGAAGACATCCCTGCCCAGCGGATCCGTTCCAGCGATCCCGCTGTCCGTTAGCGCGTCCAGGAGGTTGGTTCTGTTGGGGTCGAGAGTGAACAGCGGTCCGAACATGGCAACCAGCAGGAAAACGATGATGACGGCGAGCCCAATGACACCCGGTATGTTCTTGGCGAACCGCCTGCGACCGCCAGATAGAAACTTCTTGGTGGCAGCAGGCGACGCAGGCACATCGTGACCGTCGGCACCGTTCGGTTCGCTCGATCCCGCTGACGTCATACTCGTCACGGCTCAACCTCTCAATCTGGGGTCGATTACGCCGTACAGTAGGTCGACGATCAGGTTTGCGGCGACTGCATAGATGAGAAGGAACAGCACGGTACCCGACACCAAGGGGAAGTCGTTCCACCGAATACCGATGTACAGCAAATTGCCGATGCCGGGCCATCCGAACACGATCTCCACGAGTATCAGAGCACCCGCGAGCTCAGTGAGGGTGGTGCCGAAGTCGGTCACGGCAGGGATCAGTCCCGGGCGCACACCGTTCTTCATCAGTACGTAGCGGCGTGACATGCCCCGAGCGCGTGCGGCCTTGGCGTGTTCTGAACTCAACTCATCGAGGATGGAGGCTCGCAGTACGCGAGTGGTCGTGCCCGCTTCACGGAAGCCGAGCACCAGGGCGGGCAGGATGAGGTGATGCAGATCCGGCGGATCGCCCCTCCCCGAAACCGGGAACCAGCCCAGCTGGAGGCCAAAGAAAAGAATTGCGAGGAGACCGAGGAAGAAGGGCGGCGATGAGATGCCTACGACAACGAGGGCGCGGCTCACGACATCGAACGCGCTCCCGCGGTAGCGAGCTGCCAGAACGCCTACGGGAAACGCAATGAGTACCGCCACCACCGCGGCGGCACCAAAGAGCGCCAGCGTTGCCGGTATCGCATCTGCGATGAGCTGTGAGACGGGGAGCTGATAGCGAATCGAGACCCCCAGGTCGCCCTGAAACAGCCGACCCAGGTAGGCCCAGAACTGCACCCAGACCGGCTGGTCGAGGCCGAGTTTGGCCTCGACAGCGGCACGCAGTTCCGGCGTTGGGCTGTCTCCGACGATGAGGCGGACCACATCGGTGGGCAACACCTGCGAGGTCACGAAGAGCGCGATGGCGACGCCCAGAAGAACGAACGGCAACGTGTACACGCGCCGAATGACCTGCCGGAACATAGGCGACCTTCCCTACGCTGCTCATCAGCGCTGTCGTTGGTTTGCTACTGAACGAAAGTGGCGTGCCTGGGCCCCGATTTCCCGGGACCCAGGCACCGGCTAAGGCCGGTTCACTCCGTTGTGACCACTCCGATGTCGTTGTGGAGGATCCCGTACCACGTGGTGGGCGATAGCTTGAAGCCCTTCACGCGGTCGTTCATCGCGAAGTAGACGGTATCCATGTAACCGGGAATGACTGCCACATCCTCGAGGACGATCCGTTGAGCGATCGATTGGGCGATCTCGACATACTCATCCGGATCCCCGGCTGCTCGCAAGTCGTTGATCATGTCCTGCAAGCCAGGATCCTGCAGCGTGTAGGTATCGGTGGGCGGCGACGCCAAGTCGATCCCCCAACGCTGTTGGTACATGACCGCGGCGTTCGCCCGACCGCTCGTGCGCCAGAACAGCATGTCCCATTCGTAAGCAGTCACCTCAGGCGTCATGGCCGACGAGTCGAGGCAGGTCAACTGAGCGTCGTATCCCAGTTCGTTGAGGTTGGACTGAACGACCGTGGCCCATTCGCACATCAGTGGCCGGTCTCTTAGGGCCAGCAACTTGATTGGGTCGCCTTCATTGATGCCGCCCTCGGCGAGCAGGCGCTTGCCTTCAGCCTCGTCATACGGGATGTGCCGCAGGTCCGGATCGAAGCCTTCCATCCATGACGGGATTGGCTGCGTCGCGAGCACGCCGAAGTCGCCGATGAGTGCCGGAATGATCTCCTCGGCATTCATCAGGTGCGCCAGGCCAAGACGGACACTCTCTCCGTCACCGTAGCCACCTCGTCGGTCCTTCTCGAAGTTGAAGTATGCCTGATAGAAGGTGCTTCCCTCCACAGAAACCAAGGAAATATTGGGATCGGCTTCGAGCGTCGCAAGCGACTGCTGCGGAACATAGTTCGCGATCATGTCGACCGCTCCCTGCTGAAGATCGATGACCGCGGCTTGCGCCTCCGGGATGGCTCGGAACGTGACGTCCGTGAGCCCCGGGGTGCCACGCCAGTAGTCCGCGTTGGCAGTGAATTTCACCGACGAACCGACTTCGCGCGAGGCCCATACATACGGGCCCGTGCCGACGGGAATCTCCTCGGGGGCAAGCAGGTCGCTAGCACGGGCATCAAGATCCGCGAAGTAGATGGTGTCTTGAAGCGCGTTATCCCACGTGGCGTCAGCCTCCTTGAGCTTGAAGACCACTTCGAAGTCTCCTGTGGCTTCGACTGATTCAACATTCTCGAGGTCAGCGGCATATCCCGATGCGTTGTCTGGGTTGACCATCGCCTCGAGGTTGGCGATGACATCTGCAGAAGTGAAGTCCTTGCCGTTCGAGAATTTCACGCCCTCGCGCAGCTTGATTGTCCACGTCAACAGGTCATCGCTCGCGACCGCCTCAGTTGCGAGCGCCGGCGCGTTGCCGCCCTCCTCGTCAGTAGTGAACAGTGGCTCGTAGACGGTGGAACCGAGCATCAGCCGGTCCGTGGTGGTCCCGCGCATGAGGAGGTTATCTGGAGATCGGACGTCCTCTTGGATCGCGATGGTGATCTTGCCTGCGTTCTCGCTCGGCGCAGAGTTCTCATCGGATCCTCCTCCTGCGCACGCCCCCAGTAGGAGCACAGCAGCAGTGGCTATCGCCGCCGCACTCAGAAAGCCTCGTTGCCTCATTGCTTCAGCCCTTCCTCAAATGTAATCGCGGAACGAGTGCCGAAGCTCGGCTTCGCTGCGCTGCGATCAGCGATCGTCGTTGATCGATTGGTCAAAGCTTGGCCATGTTCGTGTTGATTGTCAACAGTTGACGCTACCAACAGCGCCGCCTAGGCTGGGCCCGTTCCGGAAGGTCCTCGAATCGAAGGTGATGCGCATGCCCGCTACGAACGAACCAATCGCCCAAAGCCTCGGGCGATACGTCGCCGACCGGCAGGTCGCCATACCCGATGGCGTGCGCGCCCGCGCACGCATGGCCGTTCTGGACACGATCGGCTGCATGATCGGTGCGACGGGAACAGAGACCGGGCATCGGATCCTACGATACGCCTCCCGTCGCGGTGCGCTCGGGCGAGCGACGGCCGTGGGCATCGGCCACGGCCTGCGCGCCGAAGATGCCGGCTTGGCCAACGGCACGCTGGCCCATCTACTTGAATTTGATGACGGGCACCGTCCGTCCGACAATCATCTGGGTTGTGTTGTAGTTCCCGCCGCCTTGGCCATGGCAGAGGAGACGGGGGCGAGCGTGGCCGACTTCCTCGATGCCGTGGTAATCGGCTACGACGTCATGGGCCGCACAGGCGAGGCGACACTGTTGACACGCGATAGCAGCAAATTCCATGGCACCGGCACAACGGGTGTCTTCGGCTCTGCAGCCGTCGCGGCACGGCTGCTCGAGCTCGATGCCGAAAAGGCCGCACAGGCGATCGTCATAGCGGGTACCGCTGCCGCGGGACCGAAAGAGACCCTCAAGAGCGGCCAAGAGTCCAAGCCGCTTCACTCCGGGCGTGCCGTCATGAACGGCATCACGTCGGCGTTCCTCGCTGCCGACGGCTACACGGGGCCGCTGCCACTGTTCGAGAGCGAAATCGGGTTCTGTGCGGCGATGTGCTCGCATCCCAGGCCCGACATGATCCTCCAAGACTTAGGCACCCGCTACTCTCTGGTCGAGTCCGGGTTCAAGGTGCACTCGACTTGCGGGATGCTTTTTACGACCCTCGACGGCATACTCGAGGCCCGGTCCCGTCATGGCCTGCAGGATCGCATCCCGAAAGAGATCCGCATTGGGGTGCCGTCCTGGTTGGTGGACGATCCGGTGTTTGTGAAGCGCCGTCCGACCAGCACCGGCGAGGCGCGATTCAGCATCCCCTACGCCGCTGCCGCCGGGATAGTTGACGGCGAGGTGACGCTTCGCCAGATGACTCCAGACAACCTCGGCGATCCCCATATTGCGATGGTCGAGGAACGAATCACGGTCGGCTACGACAAAGAGATCGAGGAGGTGTTCCTGCGTACTCGCGAGGACGCATTCTTCTACTACGGCGCCTCAATAGAGTACGAACTTGACGGGCAAACGTTCCGGACCGTTCATCTCACCCCGCATGGGTACGACCCCGAGGACCTCTTGACCCGCGATCAGATCGTGGCCAAGTTCCGCTCCACCGTCGCGCTCCAACTCGACGAGTCCGCGCAGAACGCGATCATCTCCCAGGTGTTCGATTCTGACGAGAGCGACCCCGCGAAGGGAATCGCCGCACTGATGGCATCTGTTCCCGTGTCGCTCGATGAACAGCCACCGACATACCAGAGGAGCGTGCTGTGAGCGCCGATCAGAACATGCTCCAGACGGACGAGCTGGTTGAAGCTGCCCGCGCGCTATCAGCGAGCCAGATTTCCGACGCCTTGGCCGAACTCGGCCTGCCGTCGCACTCGATGGACGGAATTCTGACGCTGGATCTGGCCGCGAAGGTCGTCGGACGAGCCTTCACGGTGACGTGCCTACCAGCCGCCGAATCGGAGGGGAAACGCATCGAATACCTGGGCGACATCCCGGCTGGGGCCGTTGTCGTCATCTCGAACGGGGGACGAACCGACTGTTCGGTGTGGGGCGGGCAGCGGACTTTAGCAGCTCGCCAACGAGGCGCTGTGGGTTCTATCGTCGATGGCGCTTTTCGCGATGTCCCCGAGCACATCGCGTTGAGCTACCCCGTGTTCGCTCGCAAACCCGTCGTCGTAGGCTCGCGTGGGTATGCGAACCCCGTACACACTCAAGAACCCGTGGTGATGTCTAATCTGACAGTTCACCCTGGGGACCTGATCGTGGGCGACGCGAGTGGTGTGGTCGTCGTTCCGGCCGACCGCGCTCCGGAGGTAATTGGGATAGCCACCCGGGAGGCAGCCGCCGAAAGCCGAATAGCGGCTGCCGTCGCGGCGGGGATGGACTTCTTCGAAGCCAAGACTCTGGCAGCGCAATGACGCGTTACCCGTAACCCATTGGGCTATGGCTGCAGCTCAAGGGTCAGCGGGACTGGGACACCAGCACTCGAGTTCTCCACAATCAAAGGACGATTAGTATGCCACTCCCTGACAGCACAGCGGATCCAATCTCTGAAACTGTCGGCGCCGGGGACGCTATAGAACGGATCCTCGCGGCAGCAGGGGTTCGCCGCTTCTATACGGTGCCGGGGGAAAGCTTCCTCGAAGTCCTCGACGCCGTGGAGCGGAGTTCGGATCTCATGCTCGTCTCAACGCGCCATGAGTCGGGTGCAGCGTTCATGGCCGAGGCGGACGCCAAGCTCACTGGCGTTATTGCTGTCGCAGCCGCTACGCGCGCCGTCGGCGGCGCCAACCTCGCTATAGGCGTGCACACGGCGTTTCAAGACTCCACACCAATGCTCGTTCTGCTCGGGCAAGTGGAAGAGACTCTTATGGACAAGGAAGCCTTCCAAGAGGTGGACCTCGCGGCATTCTTCCGGCCCATCGCCAAGTGGGCGACAACGATTCACGACACGCAACGGATACCAGACATCATCGCAAGCGCGCTGACACGTGCGGTGTCCGGCCGACCGGGTCCCGTTGTAGTGGCATTGCCCGCGAATGTCCTGGCGGGACACTCCACCAAGGAAGCAGTTGACGAAGCCATCCGCAGGGTTCAGGCCGTCGTGGCCACGCCCGTGGTTTCCGACGACACCGTCCGCGCGCTGGCGACCGCCATCAGCGAAGCTCGGTCGCCTGTGGCTATCGTCGGAGTCGGCGCTCAAGACCTGCGGGACGAGCTCGCTCACTTCGCCGATCACTTCGGCGTCGGCGTATACAACGCCTTCCGGCGACAGGACGTTTTTTCCGCCGATGATCCGCACTACCTCGGCCACCTAACTCTAGGCGCTGCTCCTTCTGTGCTTGCGGCCCTCAAGCAGGCGGACCTCGTCTTGGTGCTCGGCTCCCGACTCGACGAGGTGACGACACAGTCCTTCACGCTGCCGAACGCGGGCGCCAGGGTCGTCCACGTCGGCACTGATGACTCAGTCATGGGAGTAAGCATGCACAGCGACTGGTCGATCGTCGGCGATGTCGGAGATCTTCTCAATCGCCTCGAAGGCGGCTCGTTCAATCGCGTCACGCGAGACTGGAGTGACGCCCATCAAGCCGCGCTCAATGCCTCCACCCCTCGTCGTCGTACCGCAGCTAACGGACTCGACCCGGCAGCCATTCTCGAGATAATGCGCGAGCAGTTGCCCTCCGACACGATCGTCGCAAGCGACGCGGGCAACTTCTCTGTTTTCCTCCATTCGTATTGGCCCTACGGAGGCGCGCATACGCAACTCGCGCCAATCAGCGGCGCGATGGGCTACGCCGTTCCGGCTGGGGTGGCAGCGGCGCTTGCCCGTCCCGATCGACCCGTGATCGCAGTCGCGGGGGATGGAGGGTTCATGATGTCTGGCATGGAGATCGAGACGGCCGTTCGGTACGGGGCTGCACTAACGATCCTCGTCTTTCGTAACGGGCTATATGGAACTATCGCGATGCATCAGCGGCGCGAGATAGGTCGCACAGCTGGTATCGACATCGGCGTGGTCGACATCGCCAAGCTTGCCGAAGCTCTCGGTGCGGTCGGCGTCACTGTCGCTGACGAGTCGACACTTCGCACGGAGCTCGAGCGCGCCATGGCCTTCCCGGGGGTTACCGTTCTGGACATCATTACTGATCCAGATCTGATCACACCCAGCGCGCGTCTTTCAGAGATTGGCCGTACCCAGGTGCTGCCGCACCCCGACAAGATGGAGATCTCGTGATCAACCCGCTGCGTATCGCTGTGATGGAAGGGGACGCGATCGGCCCCGAGATCGTTCCGGCCGCTCTGCGTGTAGCCGAGGCAGCCGCTTCGCAGGCCGGAGCCGGGTCGTTTGAATGGGTTCACCTTCCGATGGGCGCGGCCAGCGTGGCCGAGGGCGGACGCGCGGTTCCCGTCGACAATTTCCCCGTGCTCGACTCGTGCACGGGCTGGGTCGTTGGGCCACATGACAGCCAGGCATATGGCAAGGAATGGCGCGAAGGACCAGAAAAAGTACCCGGAGCCCAGTTGCGGGTCCAGTACGATCTCTACGCGAACATCAGACCGGCGCGCACGCGCCCCGCCGTTCCGAGCCGATGGTCGGACGTGGATGTCGTCACGGTCCGAGAGAACACCGAGGGTCTCTACTCCGATCGGAACATGTATGCCGGCGAGGGCGAATTCATGCCCGATCCGGACACGGCCATTTCAATGGGACTGTTCACGCGTGCACGCATCCGACGTATCGCGATCGCGGCCTTCGAGTTAGCGCGAGCGCGCCGCAGTCATCTGACAATCGTGCACAAGTCGAATGTGATGCCACGATCGTTCGGCCTGTGGCTGGCCGAGTGTCGCGAGGTTGCCAGCCTCTATCCCGATGTCAAGGTCGACGATTACCTCTTTGATTCGATGGCGGCGCTTCTCGTTCGCCGTCCCGAGACCTTCGACGTCATCCTCACCGAGAATCTGACGGGAGACGTGCTCTCGGACCTGGTGGGAGAGATGGTTGGAGGACTCGGCTGCTCAGCCTCCCTGAACGCGGGGGTCGCGCATGCGATGGCGCAAGCCGCCCATGGCTCCGCCCCCGACATCGCCGGCAAGGACATCGCCAATCCGATCGGGATGATCGAATCCACCGCCATGTTGATGCGCTGGCTCGGGCAGAACCAGTCATCGGAACCGCTCGTCAACACTGCGGATCTGATGGAGCGGGCGATCGCACAAACTCTCGATAGTGGTATTCGCACCACTGATCTCGGAGGCTCGTCCGGCACTAGAGAGATCACCGATGCCATCGTCAACACCATCTCTAGGGGTTAGTTCTCACCCGAACCGATTTGCACGTGAAAGAGGCCGTGGGGCCAGCGATCGCCGGCCCCACGGCCTCTTTCCGTGCTGATCTTCCTAGGCGCGCGACGGCAGCGCAACTTCCTCTGAGCCATCAATGACAAAGCGCTCGTAGGCAGCCCACTGGTCGTTGGACATCAGGTTCCACAGCTCCGAGTGGGAGAACATCTCAGGAAGCAGGGAATTGGTGCCCCCCGTTTCTTTCAGTACCCCGAAGACCCGCTCCGCGGTCTTGCAGAGAGCGCGGAGAAGCGAGTTGGGGAAGATAGCCAGCGCGTACCCGATGCTGTCCAGATCGGCCTTGGCCAAGAGAGGGCTTCGGCCCCCCTCGACCATGTTCGCCATCATCGGTGCATTGATGCTGGAACATGCCCGGCGCATTTCTTCTTCGGATTCCAATGACTCCAAGAAGACGACGTCGGCGCCCGCCTCCCGATAGGCGATGCCTCGGGCAATCGCTTCGTCGAGCCCGTGTTCGGTGCGGGCATCCGTGCGCGCGATGATCACGAATTCTTCACTTCGTCGGGTATCGCACGCGGCCTTCACCTTGTCGCACATGTCCTTGACGGAGATGACCTTGCGTCCCGCTTCGTGGCCGCAACGCTTGGGAAAGACCTGATCTTCCATCTGGATAGCGGCCGCTCCAGCCCTTTCGAACTCTCGGACCGTACGCACGGTATTGAGGACGCCGCCATACCCGGTATCGCCGTCCGCGATCAGTGGAATAGAGATGCTGTTAGCGATCGAATCGATGCGACCCACCACCTCTCCGAACGATACGAGGCCAATGTCGGGATATCCGAAGGCGGACATCGAAATTCCGGCTCCCGACATGTAGGCGACCTCGAAACCCGAGCGCTCGATCATGCGGGCCGATACAGCATCGTAGGCTCCTGGCGCGATGGTTGTGCCCGGGCTGGTGATGATGTCAAGCAGTGTCATCTGAATGTTTCCGTTCATTGGTAGGTGAGGCTTGATGGCAAATCACTGACGTCTGGGTCGTTCCGCAGACCCAGCACCCGGTTCTCCAGCGCGGCGCTCGCCGCAGACCCGAGCACCGGCTCGGTGAGTCGACGGAATTTGTCCGTGAGCTCGGCTTCGGACATGGGCACGGCTAACGAGCCCTTTCCACCGCGAACTGCTCTGGTGAACACGCGATCGCCCAAGTGGATCTCGACTGACGCGGGCTCATCCTCAGGGTCGTCAGACGAAATGGTCTCGTCCACCTCCACAACGATCTTCGCGGCAAGGGCCAGCACCTCAGGTCGCTTGACGCTGTCGTTCGTGAACTGCTCTAGCAGCGCGACGCCGTCCCACAGGAGCACGGCCACGGCGAACGGCATCGAGTGCTGAGCTTGCGAACCGGACGTCGGCGCAACCTTCGTCTCCCATGGAGTGCAGAAGAAGTCGACGGCGTGCTGGCTTGTACGCACGATGACCCGAGTTACCTCATCGGGCGAGATCGCGTTCTCCGTTCTCAGCTGGTCGATTGCGGTGAGGACCGGGTGGATGCCGCCCCCACATGCATACGGTTTGAACATGGTCAACGAAATATCGAAATCCTCGCCGAACCTGGCATCGATGACGTCGAGGTCATAGTGACCTTCACCGCAGAACGCTTGGAAGAACCCTTTGCTTCCCTCGAAGATCGTTCTCGGCCCGGTGAACCCCTTAGCCGCCAACTGCGCAGCAATGACCCCGCTCTGGGCAGCCCATCCGGCATGCAACGGTTTCACCATGGCGCCAGCACGCACGGTCTCCTGCAATCCCGAGCTCAGCGAGCCGGCGATCCCGAATGCATTGGAGAGTTGTGCCGCGGTCAGGCCAATCAGCCTTCCGGCAGCCGCGGCGGCGGCGAAGGGACCGAACAACGGTGTCGTATGGAAACCCTTCACCCGCCCGAGATAGTCGGGATAGTCCGTCGCTCCCGAGAGCCGACCGAACGCCTCGTAGCCGGCGACGACAGCCGTCAAGAAGTCCGCACCACTCGTCGGACGGGCCTCCGCAACGGCCCATGCTGCGGAGAACACAACCGCACCTCCGTGGATCTTGGAGCGCATGTGTGCTTCATGATCGTCGAGCTCGATGGAATGGCAGGTCGTGCCGTTCACCAACGCTGCGCCCGGTGCCGGCACCCGATCGGCCTTGCCGAACAATGTGGCGTCGCGGCTCCCGCCTTGATCGCGCGCCAACTCGGTCACCATCGCTGACGCCGGGGTTACTTGACCGGCCAGCACCACTCCCAGGTAGTCCATTGCGCAGATCTCCGCCGTACGGATGACCGAGGTGGGCAACGCGTCCGTCGATAGGTTGACGAGGTATCCGGCGAGCCGGTCGGCGTAGGTGTCACTACTCACACGGATACCAGCTGAGCAGCGCGACGTCCTGCGGTTGCACCAGCGAGGCGGCCGAACACAGTCCCTGAGACCAAGCCGCTGCCTCCGGGGTAGTTGTGGTAGTAGATTCCGCCGACCATCTCACCCGCGGCGTACAGACCACCGATCGCACCGTCGTTCTCGTCGAGGACTGCGCCGGTGGAATCGACCTTCACGCCGCCGAAGGTGAACGTGATCGCTGGGACGACCGCGAACGCCGTATAAGGGGGAGTGTCGAGTGGGGTTGCCCAGTTGGATTTTGGTGGGGTGATGTTTTGTGTCGAAACACCGTCGCGGATTGAGTAGTCGATCACCCCGGGCGCAATCGACTCGTTGAACTCCTTGACTGTCGCGACGAGGTTGTCGGCGTTGAGGTTCAGTTCCTCTGCGATTTCGCGCAGATCATTGCTGACCGTCTTCACCGCTTTGAAGAACCGATATGTATCGCGAAGGAGGTCGACGGTCTTGGCGTCGAAGATCTGCACCGAGTAGGAGTCGGGCGTGCCCTCGACGATAGTTCGCCCACTGCGCGCGTAAGTGTACGCACGCATGTCGGCCCCCTCGTCGAAGTACCGTTTGCCATCGGAGCCCACTGTGATCCCGTAGTGGTAGGACACGCGCTCAGGCACGTCTCCGTACTGGCGGTCGCCGAAATCATCCGCGAAGAAGTCGGCAGCAACGGAGTGACAACCGCCAAAGTGTCCGTATCCGCGTGCGCCGACGGCAAAGGCCATGTCGAGCCCGTCTCCGGTGTTGAACTCGGTTCCTCGCACTTTGGCGAGATCCCAGCCAGCGCCGAGGTAGGCATTGCGTTTGGCGGGGCTCGCCTCATAACCACCCGAGGCCAGAATTATCCCTCGCGCACGCATCTCAACCGGGCCTTCGGGAGTGTGGACGAGGACGCCCTCGACACCATCGGCGCCGAGCAACAACTGTCGCGCGGCACTCTGATAGCGAACGGCGACGCCTCGCTCCTGACACGCATTGAGAAGTACGGCGACCAGACCGGGCCCGCCTTCGTAGTGCTGCACGTCATCGCCACCCACCAGTTTCAGTCGGCCGTCGCGAGTGACATCGTCGAAGCCCAACGGCAATTCGAATTTCGAACCGAGGGATCGCAGGAAACGAATTCCGTCACGAGCTCCGTTGACCAAGAGCCGGGCGAGCATCTCATCAGTGCGGTACCGCGTCTGCTTCTGCATGTCGTTGTAGAAGTCTTGTTCCGTGTACGGGTCGATATCGATGTTCGACATCTCGGCAAGGTCCATGCCAGTGAGTTCTGCGAGGTCTTCCAGCCCGTTGTGAGGGATCCGCATCCGGCCTCCGGTGAAGAAGGAGTTGCCGCCACGCTTTGAGTGCGGAGCCTTCTCCAAGACGACAACATCGCTAACGAACTCAAGCGCGGTGAGCGCCGCTGTGAGGCCAGCGTTGCCGCCCCCGATAACGATTACGTCGTGAACTTCTTTCTTCATCCCAGCCTCTATCTCTTAACTGACGTTCGCGACCGGGCCCCAAGAACAACATTCGACAAACGCGTCGGTCACTTCCGTATGTGACGCTACTGGGGTAAGCGCCTATCGTCAACTGTTTACACTCGACGGGACTGCGCGCCGCCAGACCAATCAATGTCGAGTGGGCAAACGGTTTACAATTGCCCCGACCCGGGTATCGACGGAATGTCATCAAATGTCAAGCAGGGAGCAGGTAGCCATGAGCACCCCCATTCGCGTACCGGTGACGCCGCTCGAAAAGCCCCCCGCGATGCACCAGATCGTCCTCGAACAGCTCAGCAATCTCATCATCGACGGGTCTCTCGCGCCGGGAACTCGCATCGTGGAGACTGAACTCGCGCTGGACCTCGGCGTCAGCCGCGGACCTGTCCGGGAGGCCCTTCAAGCGCTCGCGCGCGAGGGGTTCATCGACCTCCGGCCGCACCAGGGCACCTTTGTGCATCAGCCCACCGAAAAGGAAGTCCGGGACTTCTTCGAAGTCCGCACTGCTCTCGAGGCGCAATCGGTCGGTCGGGCGGCGGAATTGATTCAAGCCAGCCAAGTTCGAAAGCTCTCATCAATCCTGGATGCGGGTAGGGCAGCACTGAGCCACGGCAATGACCCGAGCGCCGACCATCGTCGGCCGGATCTTCACATCGAGATCGCCGCGATCTCCGGCAATGACCTGCTCACGGATCTGCTGCGCACGATGAAACGGCGAGCCGACTGGTACTCGCCACCGTTTGAGTCACAGAGTCGAGCTCAGGCTTGGCACGAGCACCAGGCACTCGTTGACGCGATTGTGCAACATGATGGCGATCGCGCACGTAGAGTGGCAATCGCCCATGTCGAGGCCTCCCGCGACCACTACCTCAGTGCGTTCGCCGCGCAAACGCGGCAACAACTGTAATTCGGATTGACGGCAACCCACACTCCAGATGCGACCGTCGCTCGCCGCGAGCACGGGTATTGCGCGTGCTCGGTCATCGCAGATTCGAGCGTGAGACGGCGACTGAGGTGCTTACCAGCAGCGCCGACAAGATGACGAAGATTGCACCCGAGCCGACAATTGCGGCGACCCCGCCGACGACTACCGGGATGAGGGACTGACCGATTCGGTTGGCGGTTATCCGCGTCGCGAGCGCGGTCGCTCGCAGCTCACCGGGCGCAGACCGCGACACCCACGCCATCGTGAGCGGCTGGCCGATGCCGAGCGTTAGTCCGGTGATTGCCATGAGCAACACAGCCGCCCATGGTGGCAGATCGGGCGCCATGAGGAACAGCGCCACGGCACCGATGAGGGACGCCCCCACGAGCAGTGGACGACGCCCGAGACGCCGAACCAGAGGAGCGGTCCCAACACGCACGGCGAATGCTAGCGCGGCGCGCACGGCCAGCAGGACGCTGACGAGCCCCACGGACCACCCGCGCTCGGCGCCGATGGCCGGAAGGTACACCGTGAGTGCGTCCGTCGCCGTCAGCACAACCATGCTCGCCCACAACGCCTTGCCCATGTGGGGCGCGCGCAGTACCGACCCGAAGCCTGCTGGTTTTGCCCCAGCCACCGACACGCGAAGGCGCGCCTCGCGTGTGCCGCCCGGAAACCTCGGTAGCGCGAGCGCTGTGATCGCTGCCGCCGTGCATAGCACGCCGGCGAGTACGAACATAGGCGCCGTGCCGAAAGGGTCAGTCGGCCCCTCGAGCATGGCCGCGGTGAGCAGTTCGGCCATGCCGCCACCCACGATCGGGCCCAGGACCTGACCGAGCGAGACTGCGGCACCGAACAGTCCAAAGCGAGCATCTGCTCCCTGAGACGGACCGGCGTTACCCACGATCGCCTGGAGACCGACTACCGCAAATATGACGCCGAGACCCAACACCGTATGCGCGACGATCAGGCCGACGAGGTCGGTTACAAGGCTATGCGCAACCGCCGCGCCCCCCAACAGGGCAACACCGCCCACGGTCGTCGCCCGTGCGCCCCGTTGATCGACGAGTCGGCCCACCGGAATGGCCGTAACGATCGCGAGTGCTCCGAACGATAGTGCGAGGAAGCCCAACTGCTCCACCGACGCGTCGAGGCCCAGGGCACGATAAGACGCCATTGGTCGCGCACCGTGCTGGGCGAACTGTACGAGCAACGTCACTATGAGCGCGAGAGTAAGTGTCGCCCGGTCGGAACGATCGCTGTCCGCGCGCTCCACCTCGGCTCCGTTCGAGTGAGCAGCACTAGATAGTCGCGACTCGGCGAGTTATGTTTGTTGTTTACAGTCAACCATCGAGTACTTGGGGAGTCAAGCCCGATGTCAGTAGTGCGAGGCGACCTCCTCGCTCGAACGCAGCGCTCGGCTGTCAAAACCGCCACGGAGGAAAAAGATCACTACGACGCTGATGACGACCGATCCCCATACCGGGGCGCAAAGCGATACGGGAATCGAGCCATCCGACGAGGCGACCGTTGATGCGATTGCCGGGGCGGCGAGCGCGGCAAGCGTTACGCTCGCGGGTCGCGATCGCGAATGGCGCGCCAGCTTCCTCAGCTCCCTTGCTTCCTCGCTCGAGAACCACGGGGATCGACTGGTGGCTATCGCCCAGTCCGAGACGGGTCTGACGCCAGCTCGCTTGATGGGCGAGTTGAAGCGCAGCTGCTTTCAGCTCAACCTCTTCGCGGAAGCGGTCCGCGACGGCGGTTTCCTTGAGGCCACAATCGACCACGCCACTGAAACTTCCCTCGGGCTGCAGCCCGACGTGCGCCGCCTTCTGATGCCTCTAGGACCCGTAGCGGTCTTCGGCTCCAGCAACTTTCCATTCGCATTCTCGGTGCCCGGTGGTGACACCGCCTCAGCCCTGGCCGCCGGGAACCCCGTTGTTGTCAAGGCACACAGCGCCCACCTGCTGACCTCCCGCGCCGCTTTCGAGGCGCTTCAGGAAGGCGCGCGGCAGTGCCAAGCGCCCGACGGCACACTGGGAATCGTGTTCGGACAGCCGGCCGGAACGGCGCTGGTGAGCCACCCCGCCATCGCGGCCGTCGGCTTCACGGGCTCGCTGGGCGCTGCCCAACACCTACGAGCGGCGATCGACCGTCGGGCCCGCCCCATTCCGTTTTACGGCGAGTTGCAAAGTGTGAACCCTCTCATTATCAGCGCGGCCGCTCTGGCCGAGCGAAGCAACCAGATCGCAGCCGGACTCGCAGCTTCGATCACCGCATCGGGTGGTCAACTCTGCACCAAGCCGGGGATCGCTTTCCTGCCCTCTGGAGCGGCCGCCGACCTCTTCGCCGACCTTCTCGCTGCCAGCGTGAGTGAGGCCGACCCCGGCGTCCTCCTGAACGAGCGGGTGCTCGCCGGATTCCAAGTCGCCGAAAGCGAACTCGAGGCGGCGTCGGGAGTGCGATCGATCGCCGGGCGGCCAGGCAGCAAGGATGGCGGTGGCTTTCGTGTCAATGCGCGGGTATTGCGCGTGCGGGCGGCAGATTTGACCGCCGACCACACGATCGAGGCGTTCGGTCCGCTCGTGTTGCTGGTCGATTACGACGGCGATGAACAACTTGTCGCCGCACTGAGCCATGTGCCGGACTCACTGACCACGACGTTGCACATCGAGACCCAAGACGAGGCTTGGGCGGCCGCCCTTCTGCCGAAGATCTCCGAGTCTTGCGGGCGAGTCATCTTCAACGGCTTCCCCACCGGAGTTCGAGTTTCGTGGGCGCAGCACCATGGCGGGCCCTGGCCATCGACGAACACGCTCCACACTTCCGTGGGCGTGACCGCGATGCGGCGCTTCCTGCGCCCGTTCGCGTGGCAGAACACTCCCGAGCCACTCCTGCCCGCCGAGCTCCGCGATGACTACCGTGGCATACCGCGTCGTATTGACGGTGAGCTTGTACTTGCGACCCTGTGAATTAGGGCGCGAGATACCACTCTCACGCAGCGTCTCGTCGACGTCCCTCCATCGGTCGTGCGCGTCGATGCGAAGGCGCACGCGAACTGAGGCGGGCAAAGCGATACCGATGTTCAGAGGCGCCGGATCCGTAGGATCCGCCGTAACGTTGTCACGAAGTTCCGCGGAATTTCGTGCCCCTGGCGGGACTCGACGCCCCACCGGCACGGCCGCCACAGTGCGAGCTATCGGCACACCGAGTCATCCGGGTCGCACTGCGTCGGAACCGGCGCGGCGGGGACCCCCGGGCGTTCTCGTCGACGCCACCGGCACGAACGAGAAGTAGCCGCGCCGGGTTGGGGAATGAGGAAAGCCCCGCACATTGGCGGGGCTACTTCTCGTTCGTGCCCCTGGAGGGACTCGAACCCCCAACCGTTTCCTTAGGACGGAACTGCTCTTCCATTGAGCTACAGAGGCTGGCCGTCCGAGTTTAGCGGACGAGGAGGCGGCGGCAGCGGCCGGGGAAACGAAGCAACTACTGCGGCGGGTAGAGGTAGGTCGCCGCACCCGCGGGGACGGTACGGGTCGAGTACTGGTGGTAGTTGCCGTAGTTGTATTCCTCGAGGAAGACCGTGCCATCGGCGTTCACCGAGTTGACATAGGCGACGTGGTTGTAGCCGATCACAGCCACAGCGCCGGCCACAGGCGTGGAGCTGACCGGCCATCCGTGGTTGTACCAGGCGCTCGTCCACGAGGCAGCGCTGCCGCCACCGGACGTCATGGTCCCCCAGTCCCATCGGAACGGTCCCGTGTAGCCCTGGTCGCGGTTCAAGCGCCACGCCACGAAGTCGACACACTCGCCGTAGTAGTAACGCAGGGGCGAAAGACCCTCCATGCCGTACCAGGGGTAGTCGTCGCCCGGCTCGCGCACGCCGGAGAAAGAGTAAAAGTAGTTGGAGGACTGAGCGGAGGCGAGGGCCGCTGCGACGCGCGCTTCCTCCGCTTTCTTGGCCGCCAGTTCCTCCGGAGTGGTCGCGTTGAACGCGTCACGAAGAGAGGAACCCGCGTCTGCCCGGTAGCTCACGGAGAGGGACTGCGAGTCGGCTGACACCAAGCTTTGAGGGGCTTCTTCCGTCACAGAAACGGCGTATGCGGGGAGGCCCGCTACAACAAACATTCCGCCAACAACTGCCATCGTGAGCAGTACGCCAGCGGGATTCTTTTGGGAATTGCCCACGCTTAGTACGTCCTTAGTGCCTTTGGTGCCTCTTCGAACCTAGGCGAAGCCGCACCGAAAGTCCAAGTCCGCGGTCGCGTTTTGCGTTACTCCACAGGTTGCGAGGGCCGAAAAGTCTATGCGGGAGGCGGGTACAGGAAGGCGTCGACGTCTGCAATCGCGAGGGTTCGTTGCCCGTAAACACCCGGGTTGAAGTTGTACTCCTCGACGAGCACGTAGCCTCCGTCGAGCACCGCCTTCACGTACGAGACGTGGTTCGAGCTGAACCAGGCGACCGATCCGACGATGGGTGTGGAGCTGATCGTCCACCCGTGCGACTGCCACGCATACTTCCACTGGTAGGCGTTGCCACCCGTGGGGGTGAGCGTCGACCAGACCCACTTGTAGGGCTCCGCGTAGTAGCCGGCGTCGCGGTTGAGGCGCCACGCGACGAAGTCCACGCACTCGCGGTAGAAGTAGTTGAGGGGCGAGAGCCCGCCACCCTGGAAGGTCGCCAGCTCGTACGGCCACGGGTAGTCGTCGCCGAGTTCCCGAGCGCCTGAGGCCAGGTACTCGGCGTTGTTGTCGGCGCGCAGGGCATCCTTCGACATTTCGGCCAGCTGCTGCGGCGTCGTCGCCCGGTATCCGTCGCGGGTCGGCGCGATCGATGCCGACTGCGCGTCAACGATGATCGACTGGCTTGAGGTCGATGCCCTATCGGCGGCGAGGGTCGTCGTTTTGGTCGACATCGCGTATGCGGGGAGGCCGGCCACAGCGAACATTCCGGTGACGGCCACCATCGTCACGAGCACGCTCACTGGATGCTTGCGGGGGGCCTTGGGTGCGGATCTGCGAATCGACCTCAGCTCGCTACGGCGCAGTTTGCGCGTCGCGGGCGCGGCGGGCTCGCTACGGCGCAACATGCGCGGCGCCGGGGCGGCGGGCTCGCTGCTCCGCGCGGCCTTGCCGATCGCCTTGCGGTCCCTTGATGGGCGGGACAGTTGCGCGCGGGCTCGCGCAGAACGAACCACGGCACGGGATTGGCGCTTCGACGGCGCGCGGCGCGAACTGCTTGCTTCGCGTGCGGCGCGGCGGGATGGGTGCTGCGCGGCGGGCTCTGAAGGGGTCAATCGAAAGTCGAACAGGTCATCCATGTCGGATGGCATGCGGTCGACCACGTTTCAGATATCCCTTCGGGCTGGCGCTAGGGCCTCCACGAGGCTACGGGATGGGCAGCCCGGTGTCTAATTGTCACAGAAAGATAACAGCTAGGCCGCCGGGGCCAGGTACTCCTCCCAGTCCGGCAGCGCTCGCTCAATGCCGCGCACCAGCCAACTGGTGCCGTGCGGAGGACGCGGCGTCATGCGCAATTGCCAGCTCATCTCGCTCGGCGTGCGGTCACCCTTGAGGTTGTTGCATCGCAAGCAGCACGCGATGAGGTTCTCCCAGCTGTCTTTGCCGCCGCGCGAGCGGGGCAGCACGTGATCAATGGTGTTCGCGGAGTTACCGCAGTAGCCGCAGCGGTGCGCATCGCGACGCAGCACTCCGCGCCGCGAGACGGGAACGTGCCGACCGCTGGGGATGCGCACGTAGTTGCGCAGGATGATGACGGACGGCCGATCCCACGAACCCGTCGAGCCCCACACCGGATGCTCGGCATCCGCCGCGACGATCGTCGCCTTCTGATTCATCACGAGCACGATCGCTCGCTTGAAGGACACGACGGCGAGGGGCTCGTACCCCGCGTTCAGGACCAGTGTGCGCATTGCCATCCCTCTCGAAAAAGCCTGCACGGCTTGCAGGCGTTCGACTCTCCCGGCTTCTTTCGCGTGAGGAGGGGCAGACAAACAAAAAAGGCACTGTCGAAAGACAGTGCCTAGTGTTCTGGGGCGCGGTTGAACACGCTCCGTTGACTGCTGTGCCGTATGTAGAAGAAGGCGCGCGCATCCACGGTTTGGATGGTGCGACTACTCGACATCAGGCTCTCCGGTTCACTCGTGAACTCCAAGAGCTACAGGGTAACCCAGATTTCGCGGCCGATTGCTCTCTGGCTCGCCGAAGAGCCGCCACCGCGGGCAGCGACGCACGCCGGGCAGTGCGCCGCAGGGGCGGCGGCGCACGACAAGCTCAGATGCCGAACCGCACGATGTAGTAGCTCGAAGTCCACAGCGGACGCACGCTGACTACACCGCCGGGCTGCGGGGCGTCGAGGATCATGCCCCCACCCATGTAGATGCCGTCGTGGCTGCCGTCGCTCAGAATCACGACGTCGCCGGGGAGGGCAGCTGACTCGTCGATGACGGTACCGAGACTCGACTGGCCGCCGACTCCGTGCGGAAGCCCAACGCCGAACTGCGCGTAGACGTACATCACGAAGCCCGAGCAGTCGAACCCCGAGGGGTCGGCGCCGCCGAACACATAGGGCACGCCCTGGTACTGCAGCCCGACGGAGACGACCGCATCGAGACTGAAGTTGGGGTACGGCGGGTTGGCGAGGTACGACGCCACGGTGGTCGTGCCCGCGGAGGCGGCCGCGGTGGCGAGAGCGGCGGCCCGCATCTCGGCGGCAGAGGTGGTGGAGAATGCGTCACGCGTAACGCTGCCCGCGGGTGCGTTCGCCGAGACGAGGACCGACTGCGCGTCGGTCTCCTTGAACTCCTGCAGCGCCTCGGCGGCCTCGACACTCGACGTGTCTGGCGGAGGCGCGAACGCGTAGGCGGGTAGAGCGACTGTGGCGAACAGGCCGGGCACGATGACGGCAGTTACCGCAAGGCTGAGCACGCTCGACCTGCGTTTCGCTCGTGTCGAGCTGAATGCCTCGGGCACTTCGTCGGCCGGGGAGGGGTGTGAACTGAACTTCTCGACTTCAGTGTTCTCGAGTTGAAGTGGAGCAGTGGTTCGGGTTTCGGGTCCTACGTTTGCCAAGAGATTTGACCTCCTGCGCCTCGGCAGCTCTAGGTCGCTGCCCCATCCGTTTCGTATATGTATTCACGTACCTGCGAAGAGACGGGTTAACGAGACGCTCTTCCAGGGTCCAGTGACCGTCGGTGCGGGTCGGGAGGACCTAGCGAGTGTATGCGACGATTCTCGGCCTGTCACATCGAGACGGAGGGATCCTCGGTGTGGGGTGTGGAGAAATCAGCGCTGAACGAAGATGTGCACGGCGACTTCGTTGGGCAGTTCGAGCCCATCGCCGAAGCCCTCGACCTGCACGAAAACATAGGAACCAGCGGCCGAGATAGACGCAGTCGCCCCCGGCATCACGCCCGCCGACTGCAGCTGTTGCAACAGTTCCGGCTCGAACTGCACGGGCTCACCGAGTCGGCGGATGATGCCGGTCACGGCCGCACCACCCGCGACGGCGACCAGATCGACGATGTTCACGACGCCGTCCATGAATGCGGGGGCGGGCGCATCCCCCAACTCGTCCAGTCCGGGGATGGGATTGCCGTACGGGGACTCGGTGGGATGGTCGAGCATCTCGAGAACGCGGCGCTCGACCTGCTCGCTCATAACGTGCTCCCAGCGGCAGGCCTCGTCGTGCACGTAGGCCCAGTCGAGTCCGATGACGTCGGCGAGCAGCCGCTCCGCGAGGCGGTGCTTACGCAGCACGTGGATGGCGCGGCTGCGGCCGTGCGCGGTGAGCTCGAGATGGCGGTCGCCTTCGACGACGACGAGCCCGTCGCGCTCCATGCGGCCGATGGTCTGGGAGACAGTGGGACCCGAGTGGCCGAGACGCTCGGAGATGCGCGCGCGCAGCGGAACGATGTGCTCCTCCTCGAGATCGAGGATGGTGCGCAGGTACATCTCAGTGGTGTCGACGAGATCCGTCATATAGCAAAGCCTACGGGAGCCAGTCCGTAGGATTGAACGCATGCCGAGCGTTGAAATTCCCAGTGAACTGCTGCCCGCCGATGGTCGTTTCGGGTGCGGTCCGTCCAAAGTGCGTGCCGAGCAGCTCGAGTACCTGACCACCGCGGGTGCTGGCATCCTCGGCACATCGCACCGACAGGCTCCCGTGAAAGACCTCGTCGGCCGCGTGCGCACCGGGCTCTCCGAGTTGTTCCGAGTGCCGGAGGGCTACGAGGTCGTGCTCGGCAACGGCGGCTCCACCGCATTCTGGGACGCCGCTGCCTTCTCCCTCATCGAGCGCCGCAGCGAGAACCTGACCTTCGGCGAGTTCGGCGCCAAGTTCGCCCAGGCTGCGGCCGCCCCCTTCCTCGAGGCGCCGCATGTGATCGACGCGCCTGCCGGGTCACGTGCGGAGTTCGAGCTCGTCGACGGCATCGACGTCTACGCCTGGCCGCAGAACGAGACCTCCACGGGCGTGATGGCTCCCGTCACGCGAGTCGACGCGCCCGGTGCCCTCACCGTGATCGACGCCACCTCTGCGGCCGGCGGCATCGACTTCGACGCCTCGCAGGCCGACGTCTACTACTTCGCCCCCCAGAAGAATTTCGCCTCCGACGGCGGCCTGTGGTTCGCGCTCTTCTCCCCCGCCGCGCTCGAGCGCGTGTCGTCGATCGCGTCGAGCGGCCGGTACATCCCCGAATTCCTCTCCCTCAAGAACGCCGTAGACAATTCACGGCTCAACCAGACCCTCAACACCCCCGCGCTCTCGACGTTGCTTCTGCTCGAGAACCAGGTGCAATGGATCAACGGCAACGGCGGTCTCGCCTGGGCTTCCGCGCGCACGAAAGAGTCGTCGGACGCCCTGTACGAGTGGGCGGATGCTCGTGCCTACACGACCCCGTTCGTCACCGATCCCGCGCACCGCTCGCAAGTCGTGGTGACGATCGACTTCGACGCTGAGGTGGATGCTGCAGCCGTCGCATCCATTCTCCGCGCGAACGGAATCGTCGACACGGAGCCCTACCGCAAGCTCGGACGCAACCAGCTGCGCATCGCGACCTTCGTCGCGATCGACCCCGCCGACGTGCGCAAGCTGATCTCGTCCATCGAGTACGTCGTCGAGAACCTGCCGCGCTGACGACCGTGGCAACTAACCTGTAGTCGTGCGCATCTGGCTCAAGGACTCCGAGCGGCGACCCGACCCGTCGCCCGTCACAACCGACGACCGCAAGGCCGTGCTCGTGGGGATCGTGCTGTGGATCATCGCCCTCGCGATCCTGCTGGTCTTCCTCACCCCCCTCACCTCTGCCGGCCTCGGCTGGTGGCTGTGGACGTGCGTCGCCGGCCTCGCCCTCGGCGTGGTAGGCATCCTGTACACGCACTGGCGCCACCGGTAGCTTCTCACTTCTTCTTGCCCCGCCCGCGCCTCAACTGGCGCCCGATGAGCACGTCTTTGGCGTGCTGCTCAGCCTGCTTGTCGCTCTGCCTGGTGTCTCGCGGCGGCAGCTGGATCAGCTCCTCCGCCTTGATGCCGGCCTGAAGCTGGCGGCCGCGTTCGAGTTCGGCATCCAGCTCGGCGCCGAACAGAAGGGCGATGTTCGAGATCCACACCCAGAGCAGAAACACGATGACGCCGCCAATGGAGCCGTAGGTCTCGTTGTAGCTGGAGAAGTTGGCGGCGTAGAAGCCGAAGGCGGCCGAGGCGATCGCCCACACGACGAGCGCGACGAAGGCGCCCACGCTCATCCATCGGAACTTCGGTTGCTTGACGTTCGGGGTGGCGTAGTACAGCGTCGCCACGAGCACGACCGCGATGGCGACCAGGATGGGCCACTTCGCGATGTCCCACACGAAGAGCACCGATTCACCGATGCCCAGCGACTGGCCGATCCTCACGGCGACGGGTCCGCTGAGCGCGATGAGGAGGGCTGCCGCGACGGCCAGGGCCACGGCGAGAACGGTCACGGAGAGCATGATCGGACGAAGCTTCCAGAACGGGCGACCCTCCTGGATGGCGTAGATGCGATTCATCGCCCGACCGAAAGCTCCCACGAACCCCGACGCCGACCACAGCGCGCCGACGATGCCTGTGACGAGGGCGAACCCGGATGCCGGTGAGCTGGTGAGGTTGGCGATGGCCTCCCGCACGGCATCGAGGGTCGTCGGTGGCACGAGCCCCGCGAACAGGTCGACGACCGCGGCCGTCGTCTGCTCGGCATCTCCCACCAGCCCGAGCAGGGACACGAACGCGAGCAACGCGGGGAACACCGCGAGCACGCCGTAATACGTGAGTGCCGCTGCCAGATCCGTGCACTGGTCTGAACTGAACTCCCGAATCGTCTTGCGCACGATGTACAACCACGACGGTCTGGTGATGTCGTCGAGGCTGTCGGGCTTGCGAGGATCCTCGGGTTCGGGTGCGGTGGCCTCGCGCGTTGAAGCGTGCTGTCCCTCCTCCTCAGCCACGCGTCACACTCCGCACGACAAGCAAGGCCACTGCGCCGACCACCCCCACGCCGGCTGCAATCACAGCGAGGGGCCTCTCGTCCCACTGTCGTTTGGCGAACTCCACCGCCCTGCGCGGATTGAGGCGCGACTCGATCTCCTCGAGGGTCGACTCCAGCTGCTCCCGGGTGCGGTCGACCTCGAGCCTGAGCGAGTTCAATCCGGGTGCCTCCGGCGCGCTCACGATACCGACCCCTTGATCACGCGCACGTCCTCCCTGACGCTCTTCACCGTCTCGGTCGGCGCGGGCGGCATGCCGGCCTGGAGGCGCTTCACCCCGAGAAACACGAGAACCGCCGCGATGACGAGCAGCACGAGTGCAACGATGAGGGCAGCGAGCCAAGCGGGCACCGCGACCGCCAGCCCGAGCACGGCCGACGCGATGAGAGTGCCCAGGGCGAGCAGCGCAAGGATGCACCCGCCCGCGACCACGCCGATCCCCACTCCCGCGGCTTTCGCCTTCTCGGCGATCTCAGCCTTGGCCGCGCGCAGTTCTTCGCGGAACAGGCGCGAAACGAGCCCGGGGACATCCCGGATGAGGCCCAGCAGGCTCGGTCGCGTCGCTCCGTCGTACTCAGACATTGCCGCTCGTCGGCGGGGTCGACCGGGGCGGACCGCTCGTAGCGGAGCCGTCGCTCGCGCCGCTGCTGGCGCTCGTGCTCGAGCCCGTGGTCTCGGTCGCCGCGTCGTTGACCTTCTTCACCGCGTCGCTGATCGCGTCGCCCACGACCGGGATGTTGTCTTCCGCGAACTTTCGCGCCGACGAGACGGTGCGCTGTACGTTCGGACTCCGCCACGTCTCCGACGCCTGCCTCTTGAGCTTGTCGTAGCCTTCACGACCGCGGCGCGCACCCAGCACGTACCCGACCGCGAGTCCGGCCACGAGCAGCAATTTTCCCTGCATGATCTTTCCTCCCAGATTCGGGAGCGCCTCAGCGTCCCGGGAGGTTCACGGTACCCCCCGAACGGGGCGCGAATCACGGGGTTGATTGCTTGGGCGATTACGCCTAGGCGAGGCGACTAGTAGGACTTCTCCTGCTCGTCGTCATCGTCGTCGAAGTCATCGTCATCGTCATCGTCGCCCTCGGCAGCGTCATCCAGGTCGTCGAGATCGTCGAGGTCGTCGATGTCGACGCCGTCGAGGTCGCCGCCGTGAAGTACGTCGTTGCCCAGCACGTCGTCTTCGTCGGGTTCGTCGTCGAGGTCGTCGTCATCGAGGTCGTCGTCATCGTCGTCCGAGTCGTCGTCAGCCGTGTCGTCATCGTCATCCGCATCGTCGTCGACATCGGGCGAAGCGCCGTCGGCCGACTCCTGCGCTGCCTTGTAGTCGGCGAGACGATCCGACCACGGCACCCAGTCGGGTGCGAGAAGTGCCCCATCGGCTGGCATGAGCTCGGTCTCGAGCACGGTCGGCTCCGACCCCTCCACGTGGGCGATGGAAACCACCCACTGCCAGCCGGGGTAGCCGGGCATCGACGACTCGAACAGCACGGAGACGGCCCCGCCGCCCTCATCCTTCTCGCCGGCGTATTCACCGATCGTGGAGGCGGGGGTTATCTCGAGGAGTGCTCCTCGCGCGAGATCCTCAAACTGGCTGCGTGCGTCTGACTGCTCAGGCATCCAACTCGTCCGCGACCTTGCGCAGCATGGCGGCGATCTTCGAGCCGTGGGCCTTGTCGGGATAGCGCCCGCGCTTGAGGTTGGTGCCGATGCCGTCCATGAGCTTGACCAGATCTTCGATGATCACGGCCATGTCATCCGCTGGCTTGCGGTTGAGCTTGGCAAGCGAGGGGGGCGATTCGAGCACGCGCACCGAAAGCGCCTGGGCGCCCTTCTTGCCGTCGGCGATGCCGAACTCGAGTTTGGAGCCCGCCTTGACCGTGACGCCGGCAGGCAGGGCAGACGCGTGGAGGAAGACTTCCTGGCCGTCATCGGAGCTGATGAAGCCGAAGCCTTTCTCGTCGTCGTAGAACTTGACCTTGCCGGTGGGCATCGCGGTACTCCTTATTGCTTGTGTATCAAGACTAGAGGACTCGGGTGTACCCGTATCCTTGTGACTGTGGCAATTGACACCCCGATCACCGCTCACCGCGTCGAGCGCATCCTGGCCTTCATGGTCGCGTCTGCGGTCGGCCTGTCGATTGTCGCCTTTCTCGCGATCATCATCGGCACCGGGGTTGGTCTCAAGGCTGCGGACTTCAGCGCGGGCATCTGGCCGGTCGTCTTCGTTCTGCCCCTCGTCGGGCTGCCCATCGGCCTCGTGCTCATGATCGCGCTCATCATCATCAGCGGTATCCGTCGGGGTCGTGAAGCTAAGGATGCCCGCAAGTAGCGATTCCGCCCTCGCGCTGGCCGGCCAGCTGCGATCGTTGACGGACGGTGAGCTCGCCCAGTTGCTCGGTGCGCGCGACTTGCGCGAGGCGGGCATCCGGGACTTCTTCGATCTCGCCGAGGCGCTGCTCGACCCGACATCCATCCAGCAGGCACTCGGCCGACTCGATCGGGGCACGCTCGCGACGCTCGCCGCAGTGAGCGAGCTCGGACCCAGCACCGTGAAGGATGCCGCGGCGCGACTCACCGCGCTCGGCGGCGACCCCACCACCATCCCCGCCCAGCTCGCGGCCGCGCGCCGGCTCGCCCTCGTCACGGAGGGCAACGGGGTGTTCGCGGTGCCGGCATCCGTCACCGAGCAGCTGAAGGAATGGCCCGCCCTCGGGCTGCCCTCCCTCGAGCAGCTCGCGACCGAGCCGGCTCCTGCCGCCCTCGCGCCGGTGAGCCGGGTGGAGGCGCGACTCACCGACACGAAAGCGGCCGAGCACGCGTTCGCTACGACGACCGCGATCGCGGAACTCCTCTCCGAACTGCAGCACGAGTCGGCGCGGGAACTCGCGCGCGGGGGCGTTGCGCTTCCCGACAGCAAACGGCTCGCGGCATCCATGGGCGTCGACCTCGATCGGGTGCCGGGGCTGCTCGAGATCGCGGCGCGCGCCGGGCTTATCGCGCGCGACGGCGGCCGCTGGATGCCGACCGGCACGAGTCACGAGTGGATCGTCGACTCATCGGGCGAGCGGTGGTCGCTGCTCGCCGCTGCCTGGCTCGAACGCCTGCCCGACGACATCCGCAAGGTGCTCGGCTCACGCTCGCATGCGGCATGGGGCGAGCGCCTCGAGGAGTACGTGAGCTGGCTGTTCCCGGCGGGCGGCGAGTGGATGCGCGATCGCGTTCTCGTATACACGCGCGACGCCGAGCTGCTGGGCATCACCGCAGACCACGAGCCGAGCACCCCCGGTGTCGCTCTCCTCACCGCCGGCCCGAAGGCGGCCGCGGTAGCGATGAGCGCGCTCTTCCCGCCCGAGGTGGAGAAGGTGTACCTGCAGCACGACCTGTCGATCGTGTCGCCCGGTCCGCTGCTCCCCCGGCTCGACTCGCGCCTGCGCGTCATGGCCGATGTCGAGGGGCGGGCCCTCGCATCCGCATACCGGGTGTCGACGGCGAGCCTCACTCGCGCGATGTCCGCTGGGGAGACCGAAGCCACGATCAGGCAGTTTCTTGCGTCGATCTCGCTCACGGGCATCCCGCAGCCCCTCGACTACCTCGTCGCCGAGGCGGCCGCGCGCTACGGTCTCGTGCGCGTGGGCGGACTGCCCGAAGGGCGCTCCTACGTGCGATCGAGCGACCCCACCCTTCTGCGTACCCTGCTCGTCGATCACAGTCTCGCCGCCCTCGGGCTCACGCGCGCCTCCGATCGGCTCGAGAGCCGATTCGACCTGGAACTGGTGTTCTGGACCCTCGCCGAAGCCCGATACCCCGTCGCGGCCGAGAATTCGCGAGGGCAGATCGTCGTGCTCAAGCGACGGCAGGCAGCGCATGCCGGCTCCAGCGGGTCCAACGACACGGCGACCTCCCTCATCGAGCGACTGAGGCTGGGCAGCTCCGACGACGCGGAGGTGACGGGCCGCGCCTGGTTGTCACGCCAGCTCGACGTCGCAATCCGGGCCAAACTCGGGCTCACCGTCACCGTGCAGCTTCCCGACGGCTCGACGGTGGACTACCAGCTCGAGCCGGCGAGCGTCGCGGGCGGCCGATTGCGTGCTCGCGACCGCAAGGCAGACATCGAGCGCACCCTTCCGCTGTCCAGCATCACCTCGGTCGCTCCGGCCGAATAGGTCGCCGCCCCCACCTGCTCGCCGGGCCGCGCCCGCGCGCCCGCGCGCCCTCGGCGCCCGCGCCGCGCCCAGCCGCCACAAAAGCAGGCGAACGGAGCTCGTTGGATGCTTTTGCGACGGTTCGGCGACGTGGGGCGCAGGGTCGGCGGGCTCAGAGACCCTTCACGGCGGTCAGGATGCGCGTGAGCGACTCCTTGGCGTCGCCGAACAGCAGCGTGGTCTGAGGTTCGTAGAGCAGCTCGTTCTCGATGCCGGCGAAGCCCGGGCGCATGGATCGCTTGAGGAAGACCACCTGGCGGGCATCCGAGACGTCGAGGATGGGCATGCCGTAGATGGGCGAGCCCTTCGAGGTCTTCGCTGCGGGGTTCACGACGTCGTTCGCGCCGACGACGAGCACGACGTCGGCCGTCTTGAACTGCGGATTCACCTCGTCCATCTCCTGCAGCTTCTCGTACGGCACGTTCGCCTCGGCCAGTAGCACGTTCATGTGGCCGGGCATGCGGCCGGCGACCGGGTGGATGCCGAACACCACCTCGATGCCCTTAGCCTCGAGGGCGGTGGCGAGCTCCGCCATCGTGTGCTGGGCCTGCGCAACGGCGAGGCCGTAGCCGGGCACGACGATGACGCGCTGCGCGTAGCCGAGCAGGATCGCGACATCCTCGGCCGACGACGATCGCACCGGGCGGTCGGACACCGCCGTCGAGCCCGCGGTCGAGCCACCCCTGAAGGCGCCGAAGATGATGCCCGTGACGCTGCGGCCCATCGCCGCGGCCATCGCACGGGTGAGAATCGTACCGCTCGCGCCGACGAGCGTTCCCGCGACGAGCAGCAGCACGTTGCCGAGCACGAGTCCAGACGCGGCGACGGTGAGACCCGTGAACGCGTTGAGCAGCGAGATGACGATCGGCACATCCGCACCGCCCACGGGCAGCACGAAGAGCACCCCGATGACGAGCCCGAGCGCGAGCAGTATTCCGACGACGAGCAGCGACGGCTCGGTCACGACGAACCAGCCCGCGGCAATCGCCCCCACGAGCAGGAGGCCCATCACGATCGGCTGGCCGGGGAAGGTGATCGGCCGGGTCGGCATGAGTTCCTGGAGCTTGGCGAAGGTCACGCACGAGCCCGAGAACGAGACCGCGCCGACCAGCACGGTGAACGCGATCGCGAGTCCCGACCACGGCGAGTCGACGTGGGAGAGCTCGAGCAGCGCGACGAGCGCCGCCGCACCGCCTCCGACGCCGTTGAAGAGCGCGACGAGCTGCGGCATCTGGGTCATCTTCACCCGACGCGAGACCGGAGCCGCGATGGCCGACCCGACGACGATCGTGCCGATGATCCACGGCACGTTCTCGAATCTCGCCGAGAGGAAGACCGCCACGAGCGCGACTAGGGCACCCGCGGCGCCGATGAGGTTGCCGCGGCGTGCGGTTCGCGGCGAGCTGAGGCCGCGCAGCGCGAGGATGAAGCACGCGGCGGCGACGAGGTACAGCCCTGCGCTCCACTCGGGGGTGAGGATGCTCATCGCGCGTCCTCCTTGCGGGGCGCCTTGGCGGTCGCCTTGCGCCCGGAGAACATGTCGAGCATCCGGTCGGTCACGACGAACCCGCCGACGAGGTTGACCGTCGCGAGCAGCACGGCGATGAGCGCGACGACGAGAATGGGCGGATCCTCTGCCTGGCCGGCCACGATGATCGCGCCGACCAAGATGATGCCGTGGATGGCGTTCGCGCCCGACATGAGCGGAGTGTGCAGCGTGCTCGAGACCTTCGATACGACCTCGAAGCCGACGAATACGCTCAACACGAAGATGGTGAGCAGGGTCATGGCGTCCATCAGCGGGTCGCTCCCTTCAGGTCGGCGATCGCCGCGGCGGTCGGTTCGTGACGCACCGTGCCCTCGTGGGTCAGACACGCACCGGCGATGACCTCATCCTCGAAGTCGGGCGCGATGACGCCGTCCTTGGTCATGAGTGCGACGAGGTTGGCGACGTTGCGGGCGTAGAGGCGAGACGCATCGAATGGCATGGCGGATGCTGCATCCTTCATGCCCACGAGGGTGATCGTGCCGCCCGCCACGGGAATCAGCACGTCCGATCCGGGGATGCTCCCCTCGACGTTTCCCCCGGACTCGGCAGCCAGGTCGACGACGACGGAGCCCGACCTCATGCCCGCGAGCATCGCCGCGGTCAGGAGTCGCGGCGCCGGGCGCCCGGGGATCGCGGCCGTCGTGATGATGACATCCGCATCAGCAACGTGGGGGGTGAGCAGCTCCTGCTGGCGCTTGGCACGATCGGCGGCGAGCTCCTTGGCGTAGCCGCCCGTGGCGTCGGCGGTGTCGAGGTCGAGATGGATGAAGGTGCCGCCCATCGACTGCACCTCATCGGCCGACGCCGCGCGCACATCGTTGGCGGATACCCTCGCGCCCAGCCGCTTCGCCGTCGCGATCGCCTGGAGTCCGGCGACACCAGCGCCGAGCACGAGAACCTTCGCGGGCGGAATCGTGCCGGCCGCGGTCATGTAGAGCGGGAAGAACCGCGGGTAGCGCATCGCGGCCTCGAACACGCACCGGTAGCCCGCCACGAGTGCTTGCGAGGTGAGCGCATCCATCGACTGCGATCGCGAAATGCGCGGCACGAGTTCGAGCGCGAAAGCGGTGACCCCGCGATCACGGGATGCCGCGACTCCGGCGAGCTCGGATGCGGGTGACGCGAGCCCGACGGTCACAGCACCCTTCTTGAGCCCGGCGATCACCTCTGCGGCGAGCGGACGCACGTGCACGAGAGCGTCGGCCTTGCCCGCGTCCAACTTCTTGGTCACGGTGGCCCCCGCGGCGGTGTAATCCGCGTCCGGGTAGCCCGCGAGAGTGCCGGCCCCCGCCTCGACCACGACGTCCAGCCCCGCGGCGACGAGCTGGGCCACCGACTCGGGCGTCGCTGCTACGCGACGCTCGCCGGCATCCGGCTCTCGCCTCACTGCGATTCTCAATGAAGTCTCCTTTGTCACGCAAGCGATGCCGAAGTTACCAGTTCTGCGCACCTCCGACGCGAGGAACGGTCCTTCCGACTCGACAAGATCGCGGCTTCTTTGCAGAACCAGCAAATCGGCCGACTCCGTGCCGCGGCGGTCGTAGGGTATAAGGATGCCCGCAAACGGCCCCCTCATCGTGCAGAGTGACCGCACAGTACTACTCGAAGTCGCGCATCCGAACGCCGAAGACGCCCGCCACGACCTCGCCGTCTTCGCCGAACTGGAGCGCGCACCCGAGCACATCCACACCTACCGCATCACGCGGCTCGGCCTCTGGAACGCTCGCGCGGCCGGACACGACGCGCGTGACATGCTCGCGACGCTCGAGAAGTACTCCAAGTTCGCGATCCCCCAGTCGGTCGTCGTCGACATCACCGAGACCGTCGGGCGGTATGGGCGGCTCATCATCGAACGGGCGACCGATGGCGCGCTGACTCTCACCGCGACGGATGCCGCCGTGCTCAGCGAGATCACTCGCGCCCGCAAAGTCGCGGCCCTGCTCTTCGAGAAGCGCGGCGAGCACACCTACGTCGTACAGCCGTGGGCGCGCGGGCAACTCAAGCAGGAGCTGCTCAAGCTCGGCTGGCCCGCCGAGGACCTCGCCGGGTACACGCCGGGCACGCCGCACGAGATCGCGCTCGACCTCAGCGACTGGCACTTGCGCCCCTATCAGAACCAGGCGATCGACAACTTCTACGCGCACGGTTCCGGAGTCGTCGTGCTGCCCTGCGGCGCGGGCAAGACCCTCGTCGGCCTCGGCGCGATGGCAGCGGGAAAGACGACGACGCTCATCCTCGTCACCAACACCGTGTCAGCCCGGCAGTGGAAGGCGGAGCTGCTCAAGCGCACGACGCTCACCGAGGAGGAGATCGGCGAGTACTCCGGGCAGGTCAAGCAAGTGCGGCCCGTGACCATCGCGACGTACCAGATCCTGACCGCCAGGCGGAAAGGTGAGTACGCGCACCTCGCGCTGCTCGACGCGCTCGACTGGGGACTCGTCATCTACGACGAAGTACACCTGCTGCCCGCCCCCGTCTTCAAGCTCACCGCCGAGTTGCAGGCCCGGCGCCGACTCGGACTCACCGCGACGCTCGTGCGGGAGGACGGCCGCGAGGGCGACGTGTTCTCGCTCATCGGTCCGAAGCGATTCGATGCCCCGTGGAAGGAGATCGAGGCGCAGGGCTTCATCTCCCCCGCGTCGTGCTACGAGGTGCGCATCGACCTTCCGGAGATGGAACGGCTCGAGTACGCGGCATCCGCCGACGATGAGCGCTACCGGCTCGCGGCGACTGCTCCGGCCAAGCTCCAGGTCGTGCGGGATCTCGTCGCCAGGCACGACGGCGAGCGCATCCTCGTGATCGGGCAGTACCTCGACCAGATCGACGAGCTTGCCGAAGCCCTCGGCGCCCCCAAGCTCACGGGCTCGACGCCCGTGGATGAGCGCGAGCGCCTGTACGAGTCGTTCCGACAGGGCGAGACGAAGGTGCTCGTCGTGTCGAAGGTCGCCAACTTCTCCGTGGACCTGCCCGAGGCGACCGTGGCGATCCAGGTGTCCGGCTCGTTCGGCTCCCGGCAAGAAGAGGCCCAGAGGCTGGGGCGCTTGCTGCGTCCCAAGGAGAGCGGCCTGCCGGCCAACTTCTACACGCTCGTGGCCCGCGACACCGTGGACCAGGACTTCGCCCAGAACCGCCAGCGCTTTCTCGCCGAGCAGGGTTACAGCTACACGATCCTCGACGCGCACGACCTCAGCCGCGCCGCCTGAGCTGACCGACGCGCTGCGAGATCAGCGGCGGTAGCGCAGCAGGAGCGTCTCGCCCGAGCGCAGCACGTGCTCGAGGCGCAGGTCGCGCGGGGGTGTCACGCCGTGGGAGATGCGCCGCGCATCCCCGCCCTCGAGCGATGGACTGATCGTGATGCAGAGCTCGTCGACCGCGTCCACCGCGAGCAGCGAGCCGAAGAGGGTGGGCCCGCCCTCGCACAGCACGCGCGTCAGGCCGCGGTCGCGAAGGGAGGCCAGCGCCCCCTCGAGGTCGACGTGTCCTGTTCCGACCGCCACGACATCCGCCACCGCTTCGAAGCGTTCGCGACCGGATGCCCCCGCCGACGTCACCACGATGGGGCGCACCGGCGCTTCAGTGAACACGCGGGAGCCCGGGTCGAGGTCGAGTCGCCCGCTCACGATCGCGAAGACCGGCTGCTCGGGCATGCCGTGGGCCAGGCGCCAGTGCGCGGACGCGGCGGAGACGCGCATCGGACCGTAGCCTTCGGCGCGCACGGTGCCGGCGCCGACGAGCACGACGTCGCAGACGCGGCGCAGCAGTTCGAAGTGCCGCTTGTCGGCGGGGCCGGAGAGGCCGCCGGATAGTCCGTCACGCGTCGCCGCTCCGTCGATCGACGAGACGAAGTTCAGCCGCACCCCGGGGCCGAGACCGGCGACGAGGTCGTCGTCGGACAGGTTCTCTGCCGGGTTCGGCCAGACGCGGTCGATGCGCGCGGTCATATGTTGTGCTTCAGGTACGCGGGGTCGCGAAAACCCAGGATCGTTTCGGTCATCCGCACGGCCGCGACCGTGGCCGGCACGTCATGCATGCGAACGATGCGCGCACCCTTCATGATGCACACGACCGCCGCCGCGAGGGATCCCTCCAGCCGCTTCCCCTGCTCGCGGTCGAGGGTCTCCCCCACGAAGTCCTTGTTCGACACCGCGACGAGCGTCGGTGGCCCGATCGCGACGATCTCCTCGAGTCGGCGCGTGAGTTCGAGCGAGTGCAGCGTGTTCTTGTTGAGGTCGTGACCCGGGTCGACCACGAGACGCTCGAGCGGCACGCCCGCGGCGATCGCGCGCTCGACGCGGTCGCGCAGGAACGCGATCACCGACTCCACCACGTCGGCGTACTGCGGGCTGGGCGGTGCGGACCGTGGGGGACCGATGCTGTGGGTGAGCACAAGTGTCGCGTCGCTGTGCGCGATGACGCCGAGCATGGCGTCATCCCAGAGCCCGCTCGTGTCATTGATCACCGAGGCTCCCGCGGCGATCGACCGGCGCGCGACTTCGGCGTTGTAGGTGTCGACCGAGATCACGACACCGGTTGCCGCGGCAATCGCCTCCACGACCGGCACGACCCGCTCGATCTCCTCATGGGCTGTGACGACCGGTCCGCGCCCGAACGGGACCCCGCCCACGTCGACCCAGTCGGCTCCGTCGTCGACGGCGCGCAGTGAGGCGGTGACGGCGCGGTCGAGGGCGAACGTGGACCCCTTGTCGTAGAACGAGTCAGGCGTGCGGTTGATGACCGCCATGACAGCGACCTCCCGGTCGAAGTCGAAGACGCGCGTGCCTATCGTGCGGGGCTCCATCAGACGGCGTCGAGGGCGACCGACTCGTCGCGCAGGCGATCGGCGCTCACGGTTCGACGCGAGCGGATGAGCTGCTGCACGCCCTCGTTGACGTCCCAGACGTTGACGTTCATTCCCGCGACGACCCGGTCGTGCGCGAGCCAGAAGGCGATGAACTCGCGCTTCTGGCGATCGCCGCGGTACACCACCTCGGCGTTCTTCGTGAGGGGTGGGTAGCCCGAGTACTCCATGCCGAGATCGTACTGGTCGGTGTAGAAGTAGGGGATCGCGTCGAGCACGTCGTCGCCACCGAGCATCGCCGCAGCCGCGACCTTGCCGGTCTCGATCGCGTTTTTCCAATGCTCGTTGCGCATGCGCATGCCGATGACGGGATGCATGGCGTTCGCGATATCGCCCGCGGCGAATACGTCGGGGGCACTCGACCCGAGGTGCTCATCGACGAGCACACCATTGTCGACCGCGAGCCCGGCCTGCTCCGCGAGCCGGGTGTCTGGATCGGCGCCGACGCCGACGATCACGACGTCCGCTGGCAGGGTTCCGGCATCCGTCACGACCCCGGTGACGTGCCCGTCGCGCTGTTCGAACGCCCGGATGCCCGTCTCCGGGTGAAACGTCACGCCGTTGCCCTCGTGCAGTTCGCGGAACATGGTGCCGAGTTCCGCGCCGAGGGCGGACTCGAGCGGCACCGCATCACGCATCACCACCGTCACCTCGTTGCCGTAGCTCCGTGCGCCAGCGGCGAGCTCGAGTCCGATCCAGCCGCCGCCGATGACCACGACCTGGCGCCCGCCTTCGGCGAGCGCATCCCGCAGTCTCTCGCTGTCTTCGACAGTGCGGAGGTAATGGATGCCCGCCGCCCCACCCCCGGCGGCGTCGAGTCTGCGCGGTGTGGCGCCCGTGGCGAGCAGCAGCCGGTCGTACCCCACGACCCGCCCGTCGTGCAGGGTGAGCTCGTGCGCGCGAGGGTCAAGACCGGTGGCGCGCACGCCGGTCGTGAGCGCGATCGCATTGTCGCGGTACCACTCCTCCGGATGCACGAAGATCGAGCTCTTGTCCTCCTTGCCCGCGAAGTACTCCTTCGAGAGCGGCGGCCGAATGTAAGGGTTGTGGCGCTCGGCCGCGAACAGCTGCACGTCACCCTCGAATGCGCGCTGGCGAAGCTGTTCTGCGGCTGTCGCCGCGGCGAGCCCGCCGCCGACGATGACGATTCGGTCCATGTCTCCTCTTCTCGCAGGTCACAGCTCGGCGAACGTCACAGGCCCAGCGACGTCACAGGCTCAGCGACGTCAGTTCGCCCCGGAATGCACTCGTCGTGGTTCGCGTCGCGGGAGTGCCGACGTCGCGCATGGACATGCACAGGTGCTCGGCGTCGATGACGACCCCGACGCCGCGGGGGTCGAGTTCGGTTTCGAGCCACGTGGCGATGTCGGTGGTGAGGCGCTCCTGCACCTGCAGGTCGCGCGAGAAGTACTCGACGATGCGCGCCATGGTCGAGAGCCCGACGAGGCGGTTGCGCGGGATGTATCCGATGTGGGCTAGCCCACGGAACGGCAGGAGGTGATGTTCACACAGCGAGTGGAAGGGGATGTCGCGAACGAGCACGACGCCGTCGTAGCCCTCGCTGTCGAGGAACGTCGTCGTGGGTATTGTCGGCCGAGTGAGCAGGGCGCGAAGGCTCGTCGCTACGCGCTGGGGCGTGGCGCGAAGTCGATCCCCGGTCACGTCGTATCCGAGCGACTCGAGAAGCACCGCGACGGCCATCTCGGCTCGCGCCTGCGCACTAGGAATCTGGAACTCGACCTGCTGGGTGTCCATTCGACCTCCTTACTGCCGACGCTAGGCTTCTCAAATTCTTTTGTCAAGATCGACTGTTTTAGAAGTACGCTCGAACCATGAGCAATGCGGATGCAATCGCGGCCGCCGCGTCGATCAAGGATCCCGTGCGACGGGAACTTCTCGACCTCGTCTCGGCGAGCCCCCAACCGCTGAGTCGGGATGCTGCGGCCGAAACCCTCGGGCTGCCGCGAAGCACGGTCGCCTTCCACCTGGACCGACTCGCGGCCGCGGGCCTGCTCACCGTCGAGTACCGGCGCCTGACCGGCAAGAGCGGTCCGGGCTCCGGGCGGCCGTCGAAGACCTACTCGCGCGCGCCCGCCGAGTTCTCCCTGTCGATCCCCCCACGCCACTACGACCTCATGGGCGACCTCCTCGCGAGCGCGATCGAGTCGGCGGCCGACGGGAGCACGAACGTGTTCGATGCACTCCGCGGCGCGGCCGAGGACGCGGGTCGCTCTGAGGGCGCAACGACCGGCTCGCTCGAGGTCACCCTCGCCCGCACCGGTTACGAACCCCGCGCCGACGACAGCGGCACCGTGCTATCCAACTGCCCGTTCCATGCCCTCGTGGAGAAGCACACCGAAGTGGTGTGCGCGGCGAATCACTCGTTCCTGTGCGGGGTTGCGGCGGCTTGCGGGGCTGACCCGGATTCCGTTCTGCTCGATCCGGCGCCCGGGCGCTGTTGTGTGAGGATCGCAGGCATGATGGTGGCCCGATGAGTCGCATCTGGCCCGCTACAACGGCGACCCGGTTGTTCGGCATCGACCTGCCGATCGTGCTCGGGCCGTTCGGCGGGCTATCGTCGGTGCGTCTCGCCGCGACGGTGAGCAATGCCGGCGGCCTCGGATCATACGGGCTCTACGGGTACGACGCGCAGCGCATCCGATCCACTGCGGCCGAGCTTGCCGCCGCGACCGACCGGCCGATCGCGCTCAACATCTGGCTGCCGCTCGGCGATGACATCCAGCCCAGCCAGCGCGAGTTCGACGGCTACCTGGAAAACCTCCGACCCTACTTCGAGCAGCTCGACCTGCCGTTGCCCGAGCGGCCGGAGCAATACCTTCCCTCGTTCGACGAGCAGTTCGATGCCGTGCTCGAGGCGCGCCCCGCCGTGCTCAGCACCGTGTTCGGGGTGCCGTCGAGCGAGGTGATCGACGCGAGCCATGACCGCGGCATCCTCGTGATCGGTACTGCGACGACGGTCGACGAAGCGAAATCCCTGGATGCCGCGGGCGTCGACGCGATCGTCGCGAGCGGCATGGAGGCCGGCGGGCACCGCACCTCGTTCCTGCGCCCGGCCGAGGATTCGCTCATCGGCACGATGGCTCTCGTTCCGCAGGTGGTGGATGCCGTGTCCGTTCCCGTCATCGCCGCAGGCGGCATCGCGGACGGCCGTGGGGTCGCCGCGGCACTCACGCTGGGAGCAGCGGCGGTGCAGCTCGGCTCGGTGTTCCTGGCGACGGACGAGTCCGCTGCGTCCCCCGTGCACCGCGCCGCGCTTCGGGAGCGCAGCGGTCACACCGTACTGACGAGGGCTCTCAGCGGGCGGCTGGCACGAGGCATCCCGAATCAGATCACGAGGGAGCTGAGCCCCGACCGCATCGCGCCGTTTCCCGTGCAGAACTGGCTCACCGCACGCTTCCGAACCAGCGCGGCCGAACGGGGAGTGAGCGATCTGCTGTCGCTGTGGGCAGGGCAGGCGTCGCCACTCATCCGGCACACGGATGCGCGCACCCTCATCGAGTCGCTCACACGGCACGCCGGCGAATTGCTCGACTAACGGTCGAGGCGAACGATCGCCTTTCCGGGGATGTCGGCGACGGTCGCGAGTCGGTGGAACATGCTGTCGGCCTCGTCGAGCCCGACTTCGGCGCTGATAAGCGAGTCGAACGCCGCATCGCCGCGGGCGACCCACTCGGCGCAATCGCGGAACACGTCGAACGAGTAGGTGAAGCTGCCGATGACCGAGCGCTCCTCGGTGCTGATGCGGTAGGCCGAGACATCGAGTTGCGGGCTTCCCATGCCGACGAGACACACCCGTCCGCCGAAGGCCGTGGACAAGAGCGCGTCGGAGAGTGATTGCGAGATGCCCACGGCGTCCACTGCGACGTCGACGAGACCCCCGTGCTTGAGCACGAGCTGCTCAGCGACAGGTGCCTCGCGCGGGTCGATGACGATGGCACCGAGCGAGGCACACAGCTGCCGCCGGGCTTCGTTGAGTTCGCTGACGTAGACCTCGGATGCGCCTTCGTACAGCGCCGCGAGCACGGTCGACTGGCCGATCGGCCCGCCCCCGATGATGAGAACGCGGTCGCCCTTGGCGAGACTCACTCGCCGCACGGCATTGAGACCGACGGCGAGCGGCTCGATGAGCGCGCCGTGAGTCTCGGGCATGCTCTCCGGCAGAAGAAGCACGTTGCCGGCCGGCACCACGAAGCGCTCCGCGAAGGCCGAGACTATGGCAGGGTTCACGCCGACGACGGACCTCGCCGGGGCGTGCTGTTCACGGCCCGCGAACTCCTCCAGGTCGCGACGCGGCACGATGACGGGGTTGACAGTCGCGAGGGAGCCGATGGGGTATGCAACCGCATCCACACCCGGTCCGATCTCATGGATGCGGCCGACGGTCTCGTGGCCCATCACCTGCCCCGGGGAGCGTCGGCCGTTGTCGCCGGTGTACCCGTGGATGTCGGAGCCGCAGATGCCGGTGGCAATGGTCTGCATCACGATTTCACCGGGGCCGGCCACGGGATCGGCCATGTCGACGACGACAAGGTGACCGAAGGCCTCGAGCTGCAGTGCGCGCATGTTTTCTCTCGTTGTTCACGCTTGTGAATTGGTATTCAAGCTAACGAAACCAGCATGGCACACCAGCGCGCCGACCACAATCTGAGCTCAGACCGAAGTGCCCGGGCCGAAGCCGTCCCACTGCTCGACGATCACCCCGTGCGCGACCACAGTCGCCCGGCGCAGCGCAGCGAAGACGACACACGCGTGATTCGGAATGATCTCGACTCGAGTGCCCACCTCGGGGGCGGGCGCGGGCGACTCGCCGATCCAGCGCAACCAGCCGTGCTCCTCCGAGAGGCGGTCGATGATCCAGCCCCCCTGGCCGACGAGCAGGCCGTAGCCGGGGTAGCGGTCGCGATGCGCCGCCGCCGGAAGCAAGTCGGCGCCGAGAGCCTTGGATCCGGCGTCGATGCACGCGCGGCCAGGAGACGGGTGGCTCACGACCGTGGCAACCACCCGGATCGCAGTCGAATCAGGCGTCGCCGTGCCCAGGGCGACCTGCCCCAGATCGTTCACGGCGTAGATGCCGGGCCGAACGTGCGTGACTCCGGGCACGCCGACCACCACGCGCGCCGACGCCGTCGACCCGAGAGAGACCTCGGGCAGCGCCATCCCCCGCGCCCGGATGCGGTCGGCGAGCGCGACCATGTCTCGCGCGATCGTGGTCGCGCGGGCGGCGAGGTCGTCGTCATCCGTCGCACCGTAGACCGAGCCCTCGTGGGAGTAGATGCCGACGAGGTCGACCCCATCCAGAGCGGCGATGCGCTCGGCCGTGTCCACGGCGTCGGCCGGGTCGACTCCCTCGCGCCCCATGCCCGTGTCCACCGCGAGAAGCAAGCGCGCCGTGCGACCCACCGCCGCGAAGGCTCGGCCCACGTCCCGTGCACCGGTCACGCTGTCGGTGCCCAGCGTGAGCTCGACACGGCCAGCGAGTTCTGCGGCGCGCCCGGCCTTGTCGGCACCCACGATCGGGTAGGCGACGAACAGCCGGTCGATCCCTGCGTCCGCGAACGCCTCCGCCTCACCGAGCTTCGCGACGCACAGTCCGTGCGAGCCCCTTTCGATCTGGAGCCGCCCGAGCTCGGCCATGCGGTGGGTCTTCGCGTGCGGCACCAGGTGAACGCCGTGACGTGCCGCGAGCGCAGCCATTTCGTCGAGGTTGCGCTCGAGTACGACGCGGTCAACGATCAGGCTCGGGGTCGGTACGTCGAACCCCGTCCACGCCGTCACCGACTCAACCCGAAATCGTCGCGTCCAGAGCGACCGAGGTGAGCCGCGCCTGCCGCATGAGCACTTCGATCATGTGACCGACCTGCAGCTCGCCCAGGTCGATGCGAGCTTTGGGAACCGAGCAACTCATGGCCGCGACGACAGCACCCGATTTGTCCCGTATGGGCACCGCGACGCAATAGACGCCGTGTGTGTACTCGCCGTCGTCGACCGCGTATCCCTGCCGCCGCACCTCGTGAAGCACCTGGATGAGCTGGTCGCCCGATGTGATGGTCTTGGCGGTGTAGCCCTCGAGCTCGGTGCCGGAGAAGCGGGACTGCACCACCGATTCGGGCACGCCCGACAGCAGCGCCTTGCCGATGCCCGTGACGTAGGCGGGCAGCCGGCTTCCCACATTGGAGATGAGGCGCAGCGGACGCGTGCCCTCGACCTTGTCGATGTACACGACGTCGAGGTCGTCGAGGATGGCCAGCTGCACCGTCTCGTCGAGTTCGAGGTTCGCCTCGCGCAGGTATTGACGCGCGCGCACCACGAGTTCGCGGCTGCGCAGGAACGACTGGCCGACTTCCCACGGCTTCACACCGATGGAGTACAAACGGTGCACCGGATCGAACGTGAGCCATTTCATGGCGATGATGGTCTGCAGCAGACCGTGCAGGCTGCTCTTGGGATAGGGCAGCACGTCGGCGAGCTCCACGAAGCTCACGCCTTCGCGGTACCGCGCCACCACCTCGAGGATTTCCAGCGTCCTCTGGGCGGACTTGACGCTTTGCGTCTCCTCTTTCATGTGCCCTCCGCGCTTCTCGGCGACTCAGCGTAACCTATCGCCGACGTCGATCCACTGCCCTGAGGCAGCGGCCGAGTCGACGCTCGCGGCGGCGCACGCGAGGGCGGCGATGCCCTCCGCAAGCCCGGGCACCGTGTCGCCCGGGGAGGCGCATGCGTCGCGGAAGTCAGCGAGCTCGGTCGCGAGCCAATCGTCGGATGCGCCGGCAATTGACTCGGACCCGTCATCGGCCGTCGAGAGGGTCGCGGTGCGAGCCATCGAGTCGATCGTGATGAGCCCATGCGTGCCCTGGATGACCGTGATCGCGTTGGCGTGGGAGCCGTACTGCCGCGCGAAACCGATCGCGACGTCGACGAGCACACCGGTCTCGCTCTCGGCGCCGATGATCGCCGCCGACTCCACCTCATCGCCCGGCAACACGGTCGTGCGGCACGATACGCGCGCGATCGCCTCACCGAGAAGCCACGCGGTGCGATCGAACGCGTGGTGGGACTGCAGCTGCAGCACTCCACCGCCTGCGGCGCGACTCCAGTACCACGCTGGCGTCGCAAACTGGGCCTCGATGATGTTGTCAGACACCAGAACGGCGTCGCCGATGCGTCCAGCAGCGATCCACTCCTGCGCCCGGCGCCACTCCGCGCGGAAGCGGTAGCTGAACCCCAGCATGAGCTGCACTCCCGCCGCCTCGGTCGCATCTGCGATGCGCGCGGCCTCATCGAGCGTGTTGCAAAGCGGCTTGTCGACGAGAAGGTGCAGGCCCGCTCGCGCGCCGTCGACGCACGCCTGCTCGTGCAGATGGTGCGGCAACCCGACGTAGATCGCATCGGCAAGGCGGCCCTCGATTACCGCAGCGAGAGTGGGAACCGCCACGGCGCCCACCGCACCGGCCGCGGACTCGGCGCGGGCGGCATCCGGATCGACCACAGCAGTCACCTCGAGACCGTCGATCGCCGCCGCCGTCGCGGCCACCTTCGCTCCCATCACACCAGCGCCGATCACGGCGAGTCGCAGCGTCATGCCACCGCCGGTGCCGTGAATGCGAATGCTCGCGCGGGGTTCTCCACGGTCATCCGGTGGATCTGCTCCTCCGTCACGCCGCGCTCGCGCAGCATGGGAACGAAGTTGACGATGACGTTGGCGTAGCCGACGCCGCCGTATGCCGCGAGCTGTCCGAGTTCGCAGATGTCGTTCGCAAGCATCACCCGGTCGGCAAGTCCCAGACTGCACAGCTGTGCGACATTGTCGGCCCGGAATTCGAGAGGGGCGTATCCGCCCACGAACGCGAGGTTGTCGACGTTGATCCAGGCGCCGCGTTCGGCGATCGGGATGATGTTGTCGACGTTCTTGCGATCACCGAGGTGGGAGATGATCACGACCGACGGGTCGACGCCCTCCTCCGCGAGCAGGTCGAGTTGCTCGAGGGCCAGCTCACCCCAGTGCGTCGTGTGCGTGAGGATCGGGATGCCGGTGCGCACGTGCGCCCGACCCGCCGCCCGGAACACGCGCTCGACCGCGGGGGTGATGTGCCCGCGCTCTGTGCCGATCTCGCCGATGAAGCCGGGCCGCACGTCAGTGCCTTCGGCGCCGCTCGTGATCTCGTCGACGAGGAACTGAGCGAGCTCCTCCGTCGAGCGCTCCGCGATGTACGGCGGGTAGACCACCTCTCGGTACCACCCGGCGCCCATGACGATATTGACCCCGGATGCCCGGCTCAGCCGGGCGAGCGCCGCCGGGTCGCGCTTCAGCCCGATGTTGGTGGGGTCGCAGATCGTTCCGCCGCCGGCCGCCTTGAACAGCTGCAGTTCGGCGAGGGCGACCTTCTCGTCGTCGAGAATCACTTCGTAGAGCTGTCGGAGCCCCCACGCATCGACGACGATGTGATCGTGGGTGAGGGTGTTGCCCATCTCGGAGGGATCGATCTCCCCGAGCACAGTCATCACTTTTCCAGCCGACACAGAGGTCCTCTCACTTGACGCTGCCGGCCGCGAGGCCGCTCACGATGTACTTCTGAAAACCGATCGCGATGAGCACGGGCGGCACGACGGTGACCACAGTCGCTGCCGCGAGGGTGGTCCACGAGAACTGCTGGAGGCTCTGGAGCCCGGCGACGACGGGCGGCGCGGTGAGGCTGTCGGTGAGCACGAGCGCGTAGAAGAACTCGCTCCACGCCTCGAGGAAGGCGAGCAGGCCGGCCGCGATGAGCCCCGGCTTCGCGAGCGGGGCGACGATCACGGCGAGCGACCGCAGGCGCGATGCACCGTCGATCATGGCGGCTTCCTCGATCTCCGCCGGCACCGTGTCGAAGTAGGTCTTGAGCACCCACACCGAGATCGGCAGCGTGAACGCGATGTAGGCGATCATCAGGCCGGATGTCGTGTTGAGCAGTCCCACCTGGCGGAAGACGATGAAGAACGGAAGCACGATCGCCAGTCCCGGCACGACGCGCGACGCGATGAGGAGGAAGTACCCGATGCTCGCCCCGCGGAACGGGAAGCGCGAGAACGCGTAACCTGCGAGTCCTCCGATCACGACGTTCACCACGGCGACGACGACGCCCACGATGAGGCTGCGGCCGAGCGCCGGCAGGATGCGCTCCACGGCATCCGTGCTCGACACGGTGCCGCCGGTTCCCTCCCCGAACGGCGTCGAGTCGCCCGTGAAGATGGCGACGTAGTTGACGAATGTCGGGTTCTCGGGCCACCAGTGGAACGGCACCGCACCGATCTCCGACGGCGTCATGACGCTCGAGAGCACCGTGAAGTACAGGGGGAAGAGAATCCAGATGAGGAAGAAGCCGAACCCCGCGTAGACGATGACCGACTGGATGCGCGAGCGCCTCATCCGACACGCTCCGTCACTCCGGTGTCGCGGTACATGAGTTTGACGAAGAGGAATCCGAGTCCCAGTGCCAGCGCGCCGAGCACGACCGAGGTCGCCGATGCGAGAGCCAGGTTCGTGTCAACGAAGAGCTGCTGGTACAGGAAGATCGACATCACGGTCGTCGCGTTGCCAGGGCCTCCCTGGGTCATCGCCCAGATCACGTCGAACTGCATGAATCCCGAGATGGTATTGAGGATGATCACCACTCCTATCACGGGTCGCAGCCACGGAAGCGTCATGTGGGTGAATCGCTGCCACACGCTCGCCCCGTCGACGAGGGATGCCTCGTGGATCTCCCGCGGCATCGTCTGAAGTCCCGCGAGGAACAGCAGGGCGGCGAGGGATGCCTGTCGCCAGGCGGCCGCGAGAATCGTGACGATCACCGCACCGGTCTTGGTCGAAAGTGGTGCGGAGAAGTCGTCGGCGAGACCGGTGTCGACCACGAGCGCGCGCAGCACCCCGACGTCACCGTCGACGAACCACTTCCACACGATGCCGACCATCACCCACGGGAATGCCCAGGGCACGATGAGCAACCCGCGAGCCAGCCACCGCCCGCGGAAGCGCTGGTCGAGCAGAAGCGCGAACGCGAGCCCGAGCACCGTGGAGAGAACGAGGAAGCCGACCGCGTAGACGGCCGTGAGCCCCAGGGAGTTCAGGAACTTGCCGTTGCTGAAGAGCTTCGTGTAGTTCTCGAAGTTGTTCCAGCCGCCCGCGCTGACGAACGTGACGTCCTGCAGCGAGTAGATGAGCGTCTGGATCGCCGGCCAGGCGATGAGACCGATGACCAGCAGGAGCGCCGGCGCCGCGAGAATAGCCCCGAATCGCCTGTCTGACCGGGCGAGGGGTGAGTCGCTGCGATAGCTCCTGCTGGTCTTCGTCATGGTCGGATCAGGAACCCGCCGCGTCGATGGCGTCGGCGGAGAGCCCGTCGATGGTCTCCTTCACGGTGGCCTCGCCGATGAGCATGGCCTGGATGCGGTCGCCCACCGCCGTCTGGAAGGTCGCGTACCACGGCGACACACGAGCCGACACGGCAGCCGTGTTGTTCTCGAACGCATCCGAGAGCTTGTCCATGTCGTAGTACTCGGGGAAGGCAGCGCGGAATGCCTCCTCCTTGAACAAGCCGGGGTACGGAGCCAGCAGCGCCGCGGACTGCGCCCACGAGATGAAGGTCGAGTACGAGCCCGAATCGTCCTTCCAGCCGTAGTGCTTGAGGAGGTTCCACGCGTCTTGCGCGCGGTCGCCCTCGAGCGCGCCGCCCATCTGCACGACCTCGCCGATCTGCAGGGCCTTTCCGTCGGAGCCCGGGCTGCGGTATGCCATGTCCACATTCTCCGACTGCGGGCCCGCCGCGACGCGGATCTCCTTGAGGAAGTAGTGGTGCAACTCGAAGAAGGCGCTCGTGCCCTGGGCCATAGCCGTGACGTGAACGCCCGGGTCGGCCGTGAGGATGCCCTGCGAGGTCATGCCGTCCTGGTACATCGCGGTCCACCACTCGAGCACCTCGGTGGTCTTGGGGTCGTCGGCGAAGACGGGAGCACCCTTGTCGTCGAACGGCGTGACGCCGTCGGCGAGAAGGTAGTTGAGCAAGTACTCCTCGCAGAACTGCTTCGTCCAGTAGGCGCCGTATGGCGACTCGACGCCGGCGGCCTTGAGCTTCTCGCTGAGGTCGTAGATCTCGGCCTTCGTCTTCGGTTCGCCACTGCCCCCGACGCTCTCGACGAGCGAGCGGTTGTAGAAGAGGGAGTAGATCGCGGAGAAGTAGGGAACGCTGATGATGCGTCCGTCGGGGATCTGGTAATACCCGCGAGACGACGGGAACATGTCGGCGATCATGTCTTCAGCGCCGTCGAAGTCCCGCAGGTCGGCGGCCCAGCCCTGGTCCGCGTACTTCGTCGAGGTGTAGGCGAAGTTGTAGAACACATCGACACCCTCGCCGCCGAGCAGGCGGGTCTGGAGGGCCGAGACGTATCCGACGTTGGGGATGAGGGAGAGGTCGACTTTCACATCCGTCGCCGCCGTGAACGCGTCGAGGTTGGCGCGGATCTGGTCGGGGTATGCCTCCCATGCAGTCATCGAGAGCGTCCCCGTGTAGGTCGTACCTGGGGCTGTTGGCGCGCAGCCCGCAAGGGCGTTGAGCACCGGAATGGTCACTCCGGCCGCTATTGCTCCGCGGAGGAGCGTGCGACGAGAGAGCGTTGAATTGAACAGCGTGCCGCCAGCAGGGGTCTGTCCTTGGTACGTCATGGAGCTCCTCCTAGTTCATATAAGTGAACTTCAATACTCAGATGTAAATGTCTACCACGCCAGGTGCGGCGTGACAATAGAGTTCGGCCTCGATCCGGCGAGTCGTCACGGCTCGCTGACAGCGAGTACATCTATTTCGACGAGAAGGCCAGGCGGAAGGGTCACGTAGACCGTCGTGCGCGCCGGATAGGGCGCCGAGAAGAACGACCCGTACACCGAGTTCATGTCTGCGAACTGCGATGGATCGGTGAGATACACCCGCACGTGCACGACGTCGTCGAGCGACGCTCCGCACGACGCGAGCGCCGCGGCGAGGTTCTCGAGCGTCTGCCGCGTCTGCGCCGGGACTCCCTCGACGAGTTCGCCCGACGGCGTGAACCCGGCCTGGCCGGCGCATGCCACCGTCGACCCGATCCGCACGGCCTGCGAGTACGGCCCGGCAGGCGGCGGGGCATCCGGCGTGCGTCCTTCGATTCTCCTGGTCATCGCAGTACCTCCTCACTCGTGACGGTCTGGTCTATGGAACCCAGCCCGTCGATCTCGACGCGCACGCCGTCACCGGCACGCAAGTACGGGAAGCGCCCGGACAGGGCGACCCCCTCGGGCGTGCCCGTGAGAATCACGTCGCCCGGTTCAAGCACCATGACGGCGCTGAGCTCGCGCACGATCGTCGCGACGCTGAAGATCATGTCGGCGGTCGACGAGTCCTGCCGCGGCTCGCCGTTGACCCAACTGCGCAGACGCAATCGCTGCACGTCTCCGAGCTCGTCGGGCGTGGCGATCCACGGCCCGAACGGCGAGAAGTCCGCGCAGCACTTGCCCTTGGACCACTGGCCACCCGAGATGTCGACCTGGAACGATCGCTCGCTCAGGTCGTTGGCGAGCACGTAGCCGGCCACGATCGCGAGCGCCTGCTCGTCGGTATCGAGATACCGGCCCTCAGCGCCGATCACGATGCCGAGCTCCACCTCCCAGTCGAGACGGTCGGAACCCCTCGGCACGAGGATCGGATCGGTCGGCCCGACCGCGGAGTTCGGCTTCTTGAAGAACACGACGAGATGCTCGGGCGGCGGGGAACCCGACTCCGCAGCGTGCGCGGCGTAGTTCATGCCGATGCAGATGATTGATGCCGGGCGGTCGATCGGGGACCCCACCCTCAGCGCCCCGATCTCGGTCGCTGGCAGTCGCCCCTCCGCGAGCGCACGGGCCGCGGCTGCCGGACCGGCCTCAGCGAAGAACGCTCGATCGATGTCGGCGGTCAGTGACGACAGATCGAATGCCCGCCCGTCGGCATCGAGCACGATGGGCCGCTCTCGCCCTCGCTCCCCCACACGCATGAACCTCATCCCCTACTGCTCCTCTCCTTCACCGCAGCGATCACTCGCCGCAGTGTCTCGTCCCGGTATCGCGCCAGCCGATCGGCGGCATCATCCGGGTAGCTGCTGATTCCCACGCCCGACTTCGTGCCGAGCTGGCCGGCATCCACCCGCTCGGCGAGCAGCCCTGGCACGGCGAACCGATCGCCCAGGGTCGAGGTGAGAAATTCGAGAATCCAGCGATAGGTGTCGAGCCCACCGAGGTCGGCGTTCGCGAGCGGACCCAGCACCGCCAGTCGCACCCCGAACGAGGAACTCACGATGCGGTCGATGTCCTCTGCCGACGCAAGACCCTCCTCGAGACACAGGAGCGCTTCTCGCACCAGGGCGAACTGGATGCGGTTGGCGACGAACCCGGGAGAGTTGCGCACGACGACCGGTTGCTTGCCCGCCCGCACGAGGATTCGCGTCGTCTCATCGATCACGTCCTGGCTCGTGTGCTCGCCGCGCACGAGCTCGACGCACGGGATCACGTGCGCCGGATTGAACCAATGCGTGCCGAGCACGCGATCGGGCGAGGGCACGAGCGCGGCGAGCGCGTCAACGTCGAGTGCGGAGGTATTCGTGGCGAGGATCGAGTCCTGTGGCGCTGAGGCACCCATTCGCGACCAGATGTCGGACTTGATGCTCAGCTGCTCGGGCGCGGCTTCGATGCAGAGCGCGGCGCAGGCGACGGCATCCTCGAGCATTGAGACGACCGAAATGCGCGAGAGAGCGGCATCGACGTCCTCGGGGTCTAGGCCCTCGTCCGCGCGCAACGCGCCCGCCACCCGCTCCGCGAGTCCGGCGGCAGTGGTCGGATCGGTCTCGGCGATCGTCACGGCATGCCCGGCAAGCGCGAGCGACGCCGCGATTCCCCGCCCCATGATGCCGCCGCCGATCACCGCGACGGGAGCTTCAGAGTTGACGAGAGGCGCTGAGATCATTTGCGCGTCTCGGCGATCACCTCGAGCACGGCGCCGGCGAGACTCTCGCCTTCACCCGCGCCGAGCGCCATGCCGTTAACGGTCAGTACACCGCGCCACGCTTCGCTCTCGCCGAGGTACACGGGGGTCTCGCGATCCCCGAGGGCGAGAACGACCGCATCGACGTCGGCACCCGCTCCCGAGATGTCGAGCTGCAGCCCGGGCACGTCGAGGGTCGGCTCGTGCACGCGCGTCACCGCCACGGTTCCCGCCTCGTTCAGTACCCGCTCGACGGCATCGAGCTCGACCGTTCCTGCTCGCTCGTCGGCGCCCGGATCGCGCACGTACCGCTCGATCGCGGTCAGCAGGCCGGCGATCTGCTCGCGCCCGACCTTCATGGGGCGCCCGATGCCGTGACGGGGTGGCGTGACGGGAGCAGCCGCGCCGCGATTGCGCGGCCACGTCGTATCGCGCTCGTCCATGTCCTGGTGCTGCAGGGCGATGACGTCGATGAACTCGGAGGTGCCGCACAGCAGGCCGCTCGCCTGCGGGCCGCGGAAACCCTTTCCTCCGCTCACGGCGACGAGATCCGCGCCCGCGTCGAAGAAGCCACGCAACCGATCCACAGGCGGCACGAACATCGCACCGTCGATCATCACGGGAACGCCGTGCGCGTGGGCGATGCGGCACGTCGCCTCGAGGTCGAGCAGGTTGCCGTGCTTGCCCGGGCGGTAGAGCACGGCGGCGACGTCGTCGTCGAGCACTCGCTCGAGTTCGCCGGGATGCGTCGAGTCGGGATACCCGATGGGCACGAGCGTGGCGCCCGCCGCGGTGACGGCGCGGTCGTACGGGTCGCGCTGTGCACTCTGCACGATCACCTTGTGGCGCATCCCGGTGGTGTCCGGCAGCTGGTCGATGAGCTCAGCTCGTCCGCGTGCCATGACGGCGGCGGTCGCGAGAAACAGTGCGGCCGACGCCCCGGACGTGACGTACACCCCGGGAACCCCGAGCAGGCTCGCTATGCGCGCACCCGCTGCCGCCTCGAGTCGATCCATGCGCACTGAAATGGCGACCGCCTCCTGCATGGCCGTGAACACCTCCGGGTGCAGCGGCAGGCCGCCGAGGCGGGTCGCCGGCCCGACACCGTTGATGACCGCGGGAACGCCCAGTCGCTCGTAGATAGTCGCCATGCTGTGGTTCTCTCCTCCGTGTCGCGGCAGGGTCGTCATCGACCGAACACCGTGCCGCCGTTGATTCCGAGCAACTGCCCGGTGATATAGCCCGCATCGGCTGATGCGAGAAAACCGATCGTCGCTGCGACCTCGTCGGAGGTGCCCGCTCTGCCCACGAGGGAGCGAGCCACCCGCACCGCGTCGAACTCGGCGTTCATGCGCTCGCCGAAGAAGTCGGTGTCGGGCACGTAGCCGGGCAGCACGAGATTGACGGTCACCCCGTGCGCGCCGAGGTCCGCCGCGAGCCAGTACATCCACGCGTGCATCGCGGCCTTCGCCGCGCCGTACGAACCGCCGTATCCGCTGCCGAGCTGCGCGCCTATCGATCCGAGCCCGATGATGCGACCTCCCGGCCGCGCGAGCTGGGGCCGCATCGCCTCGACGAGCAGCACCGCCGACATGAGGTTCTGGCGCAGGTCGGCCTCCCACTCGCGGGCGATGTCGTCGAGCGCCGTCGGCACGAGTGCGCGTGTGCCGCCGGCCGCCGCGACGACGACATCGACCGTTCGCCCGCCGAGCTCGCGGCGTACGGTTTCGGCCCCTTCCGCGGTGCCGAGGTCGGCGACGATCGAGTGGGCTTCGGGGCCGAGCTCGGCGACCGTGTCGGCGAGTGGGCCGGGTCGACGCCCGATCACCCAGACCGAATCGCCGTGCTCCGCGAACCAGCGAGCGCTCGCGCGCCCGATGCCGCTACCGCCCCCGCCCACCACGACGAGGCGACTCATGCGGCCGCCCGCCCGTCGTAGACAGTTCTGCCAGCAGCGAGGGTCACCACGCACTCGAGCCGCTCGGTAGCCGGGATGCCGCCGAGGTCGAAGTCGCCCGCCACTCGACGCAACACGGCGACATCGGCGGGCGCTCCCACCCGGAGGGTGCCGACGCCCGAATCCGCGAGGGATGCGGCTCGCGCGGGAGCCAGCGTCGCGCGGGCGAGAACCTGCGGCAGGCTCATGCCGAGCGCGAGGAACTTCGACAGCACCGTCGGAAAGTCGACGACGAGGTGGCGGGAGTAGGTATGCAGATCCGTGCTGATCGTGTCGGGCAGCTCGCCCAGTTCGAGCATCGCGCGAGCGGTTCCGGGATCGAACCCCGACATCCCGTGCCCGATGTCGAGCAGCGCGCCGCGATCTCGCGCGGCCCGCACCGAATCCCGCAGACGGCCGTCGAGGATGACGCGGTTGCCTTCCCAGCCCGAGAAGGCGTGAGTGAGGATGTCGCCCTTGCCGAGCAGCGAGGCGATCTCGTCGATCGCAGCGGGCCGCGGGCCCAGGTGCACCATGAGCGGGAGCGCCACGCGGTCCGCTACTCGTCGCGCGCGCCGCAGTGCCTCGGTCGCGTGCTCCCCGCCGACATCGGCGGAGGCGCGCACCTTGACGCCGATGAGCAGGTCGCGGTTGGCCTCGATGCATTCGACCGCCACATCCTCGTTGGCATAGTGGGGAGCTTTGAGCTCGCCCCCGAGCATGATGCTCGTCGTGCCGACCGAAGAGATGTTGAGGAAGGCACGGATGCGCGTCGCCGACCGCTCGACGGCGGAGCGGCGGAACGCGCCGAACAGGTGACCACCTGCACTCCCCGTGTCGATCAGGGTCGTCGTTCCCGCAGGCGGCGCGAAGTCATCGGGGTCGACGCCGAGGTCCTGGCCCGTGAACACGTGCGTGTGGAGGTCGACGAGACCGGGGCACACGACCATGCCCGTGACGTCGACGAGCTCGTCGCCGTCGACAGCGGGCCCGGCGAACACGCCGTCAGCAATTCGCACGTCACGCACCGCGAACTGCCCCGTCTCCGGGTCGAAGACTTCGCCGCCCCGCAGTACGAGTGCGGTCATGGCGCCGCTGCAAGCATGTCGGCCGTGGACACGAGCCTCTCGCCGGTTTCGACATCGAACCAGGATGCGTCGCGCACGTCGAGCTCGACGTGGCAGTGCTCGCCGACGGTCACATCCACGTCGCCGGGAATGCGCGCCGAGTAGAGGTCACGCACGAGAGAGGCGCCGATCGTGTGCGGCTCCGCGTGCCCGAACCGGAATCCTACGATCGTCTCGGCCCCGAGCCGCTCGATCATCGCGACGCGTGCCGGGATTCCCTCGCCCGACCGCGCGAGCCGGATGCGCTCGGCACGCACTCCGAGAAGCACCTCGTTGCCGTTCACGCGATCGGCCGGCACGTCGTTCGAGACGACCACCACGTCTTCGGCCAGGCGGGCGCCGCCCGGCACGAGCGTCGCGGGGATGAGATTCATGGGAGGCGATCCGATGAACCGGGCCACGAAGGTGTTGGCGGGGCGGTCATAGATCTCCTTGGGCGTACCGTTCTGCTGGATGACTCCGCCGTCCATGAGGATGATGCGGGTACCCATTGTCATGGCCTCGACCTGGTCGTGCGTGACGTAGACGAAGCTCGTGCCGACTCTTTCATACAGCGCGGAAATCTCCACGCGCATTTGCGCCCGGAGCTTCGCATCGAGATTGGACAGCGGCTCGTCGAGAAGGTACACGGAGGGGTCGCGAACGAGGGCGCGCGCGAGAGCCACTCGCTGGCGCTGGCCGCCCGACAGCGTTTTCGGCCGGCGACCGAGCAGCGGGGTGAGCTCCATCATCTCCGCGATCTCGTGCACGCGACCCGCGATCTCGGGGTCGCGCATCGCCGCGCGCCGAGCGAAGAAGTCGATGCCGGGGATGTGCTGCCACCAGCGGAACCGACTCATGAGAAGAGGGAACGCGATGTTCGCCTTCACCGTCAGGTGCGGGTAGAGCGCATAGGACTGGAAGACGAATGCGATGTTGCGCTGCTTCGGATCGAGTTCGTTGACGCGTTCGCCGTCGAACAGCAGTTCGCCGTCGGTGATGTCGATGAGCCCGGCGATCATCCGCAGCATCGTGGACTTGCCGCACCCCGACGGGCCGAGCAGCACGAGGAATTCCTTGTCGGGCACCTCGGCGGTGAAGTCGCGGATCACTTCGGCGTTGCCGAAACTCTTGGTGACTCCGGAGAAGGTGAGCGCTGGCATGGTTATCCCTTCACTGAGCCGGCGGTGAGGCCGCTCACGATCTGGCGCTGGACGAGGAGGAAGAACACGATGGCGGGAATCGTGAAGACGATCGCCGCCGAAAACACTGTGGAGAGCGGGGTGATGAACTCGCCGATGAACGAGGACAGGCCCACCGACGCGGTCCAGAATTCGCGATCCTGCACGAACGTCGACGCGAAGAGGTACTCGTTCCAGCCGTCGAAGAACAGGATCACGGCCGCGGCCGCGATCGACGGCGCGGTGAGCGGGATCATGATCCGCATGAGGATGACGAATCGCGGGCAGCCGTCGACGCGAGCGGCTTCCTCGATCTCGTAGGGAACGGAGTCCATCGCCGACTTGACGATCCAGACTGCGACGGGCATCACGAACGCGGTGTTGGCGAGCACCAGGCCGAGCAGGCCGTTGAGCAGGCCGAGCGTGGCGAACAGCGCATAGAGAGGAACGATGAGCAGCGCCTCGGGCAGCATCTGCGTGGCGAAGAGCGCGAAGCCGAGCACTCCCCGCCCGCGGAACTTGTAGCGCGAGAGCCCATAGCCCGCGAGCACCGCCATCATGAGGCTCGAGGCCGTCGTGCCGATCGCGACGACCGCGCTGTTGCCGAGCCAGCGGAAGATCGGCACGTCGCTGGTGAACACCGCGAATATCTCCCCACTTCGCGTGAGGTCGGGGATGAGCGGTTGCCCGGTGAACAGTTCGCTGCGCGGGGTGAGCGCGGTGTTGAACATCCAGTACACCGGGAAGCTCGCGATGAGCACGACGAGGATGACGACGATCCACCGCCCCACGGGGGGAATACGCAGGCGCTTCACTGGGCATCCTTTCTTGCCTCGCGGCGATCGAGCATGAAATAGACGACCGTGACGAGCATCGACAGGCAGAGCCCGAGAATGCCGATCGCGGCGGCCCGGCCGAGGTTGGAGTTCTGGAAGGCCTCGCGGTAGACGCTGATGACGATGGTGTTGGTGGCGTCGATGGGCCCGCCTCCCGTGAGGAGGTAGATGATCTCGAAGCGGCGGATCGACCAGATGGTCATGAGCAGGGCGACGACGCGGATCGTCGGCAGAACATGCGGGATGACCGTGGACTTGAAGACGTTGAGCGCGTCGGCGCCGTCGACCCGTGCCGCTTCCTTCAGCTCGGATGGCACGCTCTGCAGTGAAGCGAGCACGACGAGCATCACGAACGGGAAGACCTTCCAGACGCTCGCGATCGTGACGGAGATCAGGCCGAGGTCCGGGTCGATGAGCCAGCCCTGCTGCCCTATACCGAGGGCTCGGAATCCGGCGTTCGCTACGCCGCTCTCGACGTTGTAGATCCAGATGAAGACGAGCACGACCGACACCGAGGGAACCGCCCACGGCACCGTCAGCACTGCGCGGAAGAAGGCCGTGCCGGGAATGCGGTCATTGATCGCGACTGCGGCGATCGTACCGAGAAGGATCGAGCCCGCGACGGTGCCCGCGGTATAGAGGAGTGTCGTGCCGACGGAAGCCCAGAACCGCTCCTCGCTGAGCACCTCGGCGTAGTTGGCTCCGCCGATGAAACGACCGGCTGTCGGGTTGAGCAGAGTGCTGTCGGTGAAGCTGAACCACAGCCCGCGCATCATGGGCACTGCGGTGAAGAGAAGAAGGTAGAGGGCCGCGGCCCCGACGAACAGATAGGGAGCGAGCGCCACCCCGCGACGTGGTCGACGGCGGGAGGCTGCTCTGATCTCGGTAGCGACCGAAGTCACGGAGGTCCTTTCGAGCGGACTGGAGGGGAATCTCGATCTCGGGTGAGCGAGGGCCGCGCCTGGCGCGCGGCCCTCACCCGTTCACTCGCCCGGAAGGCGGGTCATTTCAGTGCGTCGGCCGCGCTCGTGAGCGCTTCCTGCGGATCGAGGTCTTCCAGCAGCACCTTTTCGATCCAGCCGAGTACGACGTGCCGGATCTGCGGAGTGACGCTCTCGAACCCGGCAATGACCGAGCTGTGCGTGTACGCCCCGTTGGTGCGGTACGCCTCAGCCCACGGGTTCGCGTCCAGGAAGCCCGCCGGCACCTCGGTCTCCGTGGCGACGGTGGACGTGTTGCCGATGATCTCCGAGACCTTCTGCTGGGTGTCCTTCGACAGGAACCACTTGAGGAAGTCGTCGGCGAGCGGCTTGTTCTTCGTGCCGGAGTTGATGCCGAAGTAGATTCCCACCTGGCTCGTCGCGAGTTCCGGGAAGGGCAGCGGCGACGACATCATCGACGTCGACGGCACGGCCTCGCTGATCATGGCGGGCGGCGAACCCGTGGCATCGATCATCATCGCGAGCTGGCCTTCACTGAACTTCGTGCGGAACGTGGATGCGTCGTCACCGACGGCGAAGGCGCCGGAGTCGTACATCTCCTTATAGAAGGTCACGGCCTCGACGTTCTCGGGGCTGTCGATGGTGAGCTTGCCGTTCTCCGACCAGGCGCCGCCGAAGCCGACCGGCCAGTTGTTGAAGTCGATCCACCACGGGGTCTCCTCCGCAAGGCGATGCCGAACGGCGAATCCCGTGATGCCGGTCTTCTCCTTGATCTCGATAGCGGCTGCAAGCAGTTCCTCGGGCGTCGTCGGGGGTTCGACCCCTGCGGCCGCGAGGATGTCCTTGTTCCAGAGGAACGCGTATGGCGCCACCTGCCAGGTGACCGCGAGACGCTGCCCATCCCAGATCGCTGCATCGTTCGTATTGTTGAGCGTTTCGACGATCTCGTCAGTGAGCACGTCGTCCAGCGGCGCGAGCTTGCCTGCGGCAGCGAGCTCCGGGAAGAACGTGTCAGCCATCGTGAAGACGTCGGGTCCTCCCCCGGAGGAGAACTGGATTTTGAGTTTCGTCTCGTAGTCGGCGCGCACGATGCCGACCGTCTCGATTGTCGCGTTGGGGTTGTAGTCCTCGTACTCCTTCATGATCGCTTGCATCTGCTCGCCGTACGCGGGCGCGAGGAAGTCCCAGTGCGCGACGGTCAGCGTGCCGCTGGGCGTCTCGTCCTCTTCCGGCGCGGCGGCGGGGGTGGTGCATGCCGCGAGCGCGCCGACGGTGACGAGCGCCGTCGCCAACGCGAGGGCTGGTCTCTTTCTGTGCATATCTACTACCTCCAGGTGGGGATTGGTGCGCCCACTCTAGCGGCTAGATTCTCTTATGCAAACAAGAGTTCACACACATGAAACATTTGAACGCCTGAGGTTGTTTCTTCGAGGCAATCGACTCATCGCTCGCGTGCCTCCAGCAACCATCCGGCCCCGTCGCACTCGAACGCCAACTCCGGAGATTGCGGGATGCCTCCGACGAGCGGGAGCCGCATAACGGCCGACCCGTCCCACGCGGCGACGAGGAGATGGTCGTCTCGCACGAGAATGTGCTGCGGCCACTCGGCATCCAGTTCCACCTCCCCGATCAGGCGCGGGCCACCCGAGTCGAGCGCGAACGTCGCGATCGTGTCGTATCCGCGATTGGCGAAGTAGACGAATCCCTGATCTCGCGAGACCTTCACGTCACCCGGGTAGTTGCGCTCGGAGCGAGTGGTCGCGGGGCCCGACAGGAGCGAACCGCGTTCGACGCGCCATCCGGGGTCATCGGTGTCGACCCGACCCACCGCGATCGTGCCGGCGAGCTCACCGCTGACGACGATTGCCCCTCCGCCCAACACGACCATGTGGCGCGGTCCCGTACCGGTTGGAGTCGGGATGCTTTCGATCTCGCGCAACTCGGGTTCGATCCGGTACCGCCGGATGCTCTCAGCACCGAGATCGGGCACGAACAGTACGCCACCGTGGAAGACGACCTGGTGCGGGTGCGCGACACCCTGACGGGAAGGATCGGACCCGGATCCCGACAGCGGCAGGGCCAGACCCTCCCCCTCGAGCCTGCCTCGCTCGTCGAGCGGCCACACCGTCAGCGAACCGCCCGTGCCTTCGAATCCGTAGTTGGCCGCAATGAGCAGCCGGCCGGTCGGGTCCACGGCGAGGTCGCAAGGGATATCGCCCAGCGAGTCCTGGTGCGCGATCGGCACGGCCTCGCCCCCGCGCACCACGTCGGTCACGTCCCACGCGTGCACCCGACCAGGCCCCATGCCGGACAGGCCGTAGATGATGGGCAGGCGAGGATGCGCACACAGTGCTGCGAGTTGCACAACCGTGTCGAGCTGGCGCAGCTTCCACTCCCCTCCCTCCTCAGTGGCCAGGTGCAAGCCGTGCTGAGCGGCTTCGCCCCGTCCTGCGACGAAGAGGTTCAGCGAGGGGATTGTCGGTTCTGCCATGTAGACAGTCTCGGGTCGCGGCAGTTCCACCGCAATTCTCGCGTTCGACAGGTGGGCCGGCCGCGCCGTTTACATTATTCCGCCCGCTCCCAGAATTCTTCCAGCTAACACGCAGATACTTATTGCATGGCTGACGGACCCAAAATTCTCATCGTCGACGACGAACCCAATATTCGCGACCTTCTTACGACGTCGTTGCGCTTCGCCGGCTTCGCAGTCCGCGCAGTCGGCAACGGTGCGCAGGCGATCTCCGCGGTACTCGAAGAAGAACCCGACCTCATCATCCTCGACGTCATGCTGCCCGACATGAACGGGTTCGGCGTGACCAAGCGACTTCGCGCATCCGGCTACACCGCGCCCATCCTCTTCCTCACGGCCAAAGACGACACCGAAGACAAGATCACGGGCCTCACCGTGGGCGGTGACGACTACGTGACCAAGCCCTTCAGCCTCGACGAAATCGTCGCGCGCATCAAGGCCATCCTGCGTCGTACCATGCACGACGACGAGGAAGCCATCATCCGCGCCGGCGAGCTGACCATGGACCAGGACACCCACGAGGTCACGATCGGCAGCGACCAGATCGAGTTGAGTCCCACCGAGTTCAAGCTGCTGCGCTATCTCATGCTCAACCCCAACCGCGTGCTCTCGAAGGCGCAGATCCTCGACCACGTGTGGGAGTACGACTTCAACGGCGACGCGGGCATCGTGGAGAGCTACATCTCCTACCTGCGCCGCAAGCTCGACCAGTACTCCACCGAACCTGTGATTCAGACCAAGCGCGGTTTCGGGTACATGCTCAAGGCAGCGAGGGTCTAGGGGCGTACCCTGAGTTCCACCATGCACGATGAGCTCACCGAGTGGTGGAACCGGATCTCCCTCCGCACCAAGATCACTGGTGTCACCGTGCTGCTGCTCACGATGGGGCTGCTCGTCGCGGGCCTCGGCACGATGGCGGTGCTGCGCAATTACCTCGTCGACGAGGTCGACTCCAAGCTCACGCAGTTCGCCAACAGCCTGCCCCAGGAGGTGGTACTCGACGGCGCCAACACCTTCAAGGCAGAGAACGCGACCGGATTCGCCAACCCGTACTACCTTGCCGCGGTGGCAGCCGACGGCCAGCTCATCGACGACAACCTCACCTCCGAGCAGAGCTCGCTCCGACCCGAGGTCTCCCAACTGACCCTGCTCGAGTTGCGTGAGCTTCCGAGCAAGCTGACCCTGTCCAATCGCACCCACTCGGTCGAGTGGCGGGTGCTCGCGCTACCCGGCGGCGTCATCGGCACTGGAGAGCACACGGGAGAACAGGCGACCCTCGTGATCGGCCTGAGCCTCAGCGATTCGAACGCGATCGTGTCCCGCTATGCCGCGATCTTCCTGTTCTTCGGCCTCACCGTGGTGATCCTCGGCGGTGCCCTCACTCGCCTACTGGTGACCACGACGTTCACACCCCTGCGCGAGGTCGAGGCGACGGCCGCCCGCTTCGCCGACGGCGACTTCAACCAGCGGCTCGCGGGCGCGATTCCCAACACGGAGGTGGGCCGCCTCAACCGCTCCCTCAACTCGATGCTCGCGCGCATCGACCGCGCCTTCGCCGATCGAGCGCGCACGATCGAGCAGATGCGCCGGTTCGTGGGCGACGCCTCGCACGAGCTGCGCACACCGCTCGTCTCGGTGCGCGGCTACGCGGAGCTCTACCGCATGGGCGCACTCACCAAGCCAGAAGACGTCGCCCAGGCGATGGAACGCATCGAGAAGGAAGCGATCCGCATGGGCGAGCTCGTCGAGGACCTCCTTGAGTTGGCCCGCATCGACGAGGCGAAGCCGCTGCAGCTCACCGAAGTCGACCTCGTGCCGCTCGCCACAGACTCCGCGCTCGATGCGATGGCTTCCGCTCCCGACCGGGTCGTGACTGTCGTCGGCACGGATGCCCCCGCCGAAGAACCTCCCGTCGAGACGCTCGTGCTCGACGTGGTTCCGTCGGCCGCGACGACACCCGCGCGCAGCGCGTCGCTCGCGACGGGACCCATCGCATTCGCCAGCGCAACCCTCGCACGGCTGGTGCGCTCGCGCACTCGAGCCGGTCGTGCGGCGGGCGAGACCGTGACGATTCCCGAACCGCCGCCGGCCGCGCTTCGCGCGATCGTGCTCGCCGAGGAGAACAAGATCCGGCAGGTGCTCGCGAACCTCATCGGCAACGCCATGCGATTCACCCCCGAGGGCAGCCCCATCGAGATCGGGGTCGGCGTCGACGCGGCACGCCGGGTCGCCATCCTGTCCGTGATCGACCACGGAGAGGGAATCCCCCCGCAGATCCGCGGCAAGATCTTCGAGCGATTCTGGCGTGCCGACTCGTCGCGTACGCGCGTCACCGGCGGCAGCGGCCTCGGTCTCGCGATCGTCGCGGCGATCGTCGACGCGCACCGCGGCGAGGTCGAAGTCGTCGAGACGCCGGGTGGTGGCGCAACATTCCGTGTGCTGCTTCCGCTCCTCCCTGCTGCCGCGGATTCGCCGAAGCCCACACCTGCGCCCTGATCAGAACTTTCGGCCAGCGGAGCGCAACTACGGTTCCGGCTATGACTCGTTACCAGGTAGATAGTGAAGCCGTACTCAACGCGACGGGTGCCGTGCGCACCTCCATTTCCCGCATCCAATCCGAGGTCGCCGGTCTGCACGGCCAGCTCACGAACCTGCAGGGTTCGTGGACGGGCCAGGCAGCCAGCGCGTTCGCCGGCGTGATCACCGATTGGAAGGGCACCCAGCAGCGCGTCGAGGAAAGTCTCGCCGCCATCAATCAGGCCCTCACCCAGGCCGGCCAGCAATATGCCGACATCGAGGCTGCCAACGCGCGGCTCTTCACCCACTAACCGGCAAGACGGGATACGACAAGGCGGGCGGCCTCCCGAAGGAGACCGCCCGCCTGGCGATGGTACTCGAAGGACTTAGAAGTCCATGCCACCCGAGGGGTCGCCGCCCATCTGGGGCTGTGACCTCTCCGGCTTGTCGGCGACGACTGCCTCAGTGGTGAGGAACAGGCCGGCAATCGACGCGGCGTTGAGCAGCGCCGAGCGCGTAACCTTCACCGGGTCGTTGATGCCGGCGGCGAGCATGTCGACGTACTCGCCCGTGGCCGCGTTGAGGCCCTGGCCCGCGGGGAGGTGGCGCACCTTGTCGGCGACGACGCCGGGCTCGAGGCCCGCGTTGAGCGCGATCTGCTTGAGCGGGGCGTCGATCGCGACGCGCACGATGTTCGCACCCGTCGCCTCGTCACCCGTCAGGGCCTTGATGGGCTTGCTGTCGAACGCGACCTTGCCGGCCTGGATGAGCGCGACGCCACCACCGGCGACGATGCCCTCCTCGACGGCGGCCTTCGCGTTGCGAACGGCATCCTCGATGCGGTGCTTGCGCTCCTTGAGCTCCACCTCGGTCGCCGCTCCGGCCTTGATCACCGCGACACCGCCGGCGAGCTTCGCGAGGCGCTCCTGGAGCTTCTCACGGTCGTAGTCGCTGTCGGTGTTCTCGATCTCCGAGCGGATCTGCTTGACGCGGCCCGCGATGGCATCCGGCTCGCCGGCGCCCTCGATGATCGTGGTCTCGTCCTTGGTGACGACGACCTTGCGAGCGCGGCCGAGCATGTCGAGGGTCGCGTTCTCGAGCTTGAGGCCGACCTCCTCGGAGATCACCTGGCCGCCCGTGAGAATCGCGATGTCCTGCAGCTGGGCCTTGCGACGGTCACCGAAACCGGGAGCCTTGACGGCCACCGACTTGAAGATGCCGCGGATCTTGTTCACGACCAGTGTGGCGAGCGCCTCGCCGTCCACGTCCTCGGCGATGATCAGCAGCTGCTTTCCGCTCTGGATCACCTTGTCGACTATGGGCAGCAGATCCTTGATGTTGGAGATCTTGCTGTTGGCGATGAGGATGTACGGGTCTTCGAAGACCGCCTCCTGGCGCTCCTGGTCCGTCACGAAGTACGCGGACAGGAAGCCCTTGTCGAAGCGCATGCCCTCGGTGAGCTCGAGCTCGGTGCCGAAGGTGTTCGACTCCTCGACGGTGACGACGCCCTCCTTGCCGACCTTGTCGATCGCCTCGGCGATGAGCGCGCCGATCTCGGGGTCGCCCGCGGAGATGGATGCGGTGGCCGCGATCTCTTCCTTGGTCTCGATCTCCTTGGCGCCCGCAACGAGAGCCTCGATGACGGCGGCGGTGGCCTTCTCGATCCCGCGCTTGAGGCTAATCGGGTCGGCGCCGGCCGCGACGTTGCGCAGTCCTTCGCGAACGAGAGCCTGGGCGAGAACGACGGAAGTGGTCGTGCCGTCGCCGGCGACGTCATCCGTCTTCTTGGCGACCTCCTTGACGAGCTCGGCACCGATCTTCTCGTACGGGTCGTCGAGCTCGATCTCCTTGGCGATCGAGACACCGTCGTTCGTGATGGTGGGCGCGCCCCACTTCTTCTCGAGCACGACGTTGCGACCGCGCGGGCCGAGCGTCACCTTGACCGCGTCGGCCAGGATGTTGAGGCCGCGCTCAAGGCCGCGACGGGCCTCTTCGTTGAAAGCAATGATCTTTGCCATGTGTGTTTCTCGTCCCTCCCGGGCGTCGTACAAACGAATTCTTTAGCACTCGAAACGTGCGAGTGCCAAAGGTAAAATTAGCACTCGACGCAGGAGAGTGCAAGGCGAGCACAGCGCACTCGGCGGCGAGCGCAGCGAGCCGCTCCTCGACGACGTGGTGGTGCGAAATTCGCCTATCTCTGCGCGAAACGGCGAACGCCGCCCACCGGAGGGGACGGCGTTGACGCGCCTGTGCGGTCGCGGCCGGTCAGGCCAGCTTGACCGACTCGGCCTGCGGGCCTTTTGCCCCGGTGCCGACCTCGAAGACGACCTGCTGACCCTCTTCGAGAACCTTGTAGCCCGTCATGTCGATGGCCGAGTAGTGCACGAAGACGTCTTGCCCGCCGTCGACGGTGATGAAACCGTAGCCCTTCTCAGCGTTGAACCACTTCACGGTTCCGTTGGCCATGTGTTACTCCCTGCTGTGCTTCTTCGGCAGCCTGACAGGGCGACCAATCCCAGATATTAGCGGAGCAAAACAAGCCTGTAGAGAGGGAAAAGGTCACGAAAGGGCTTTTCGCGAAGAATTAAACACACCCGTAACACAACCGAGATTCAGGGAGTGGTTTCGGGCTCCGGGGCGAGCGGGGCGGCGCCCGGGAAGTCGGCGCCGATGACGATCGTGATGGGCGCCCCGGGGAACGTTTCGGGTGAAACGAGCCGGATCTCGCCCAGGCCGAGTGCGACGACGAGGCCGCGTGCGGCATCCTCATTGAGGGGATCGCTGTAGTAGACGAACGTCTCCGCGACATCTTTCGCGGCGGCAGGAACTGCGCTCGCGATAACCCAGCCCTTGGCAGTGAGGTCGGCCGCAGCGGTCGACTGCAGTCCAGGGGTCGCCGTGCCGTTCAGCACGATCACTTTGATGCCGCGCGCGACGAAGTCGGGCGCGAGCGGATCGAGGATGGGGTCCATCGTCGGAGTGGGGGTCGGGGTTGGGGTCGGGGTCGGCTGCCCGGCGAAGATGGGCAGGCCCAGGTCGATGTCGAAGACGCGGCTGATCGTGAACAGTCCGGCGAACACGAGCACGCCCGTCGCCAGCAGCGCCCACGCGAAGGCGATCCAGCCTCGGCCCTTGCGCTTCGGACCACGGTGCGCGCCGACTCGCTTGAGGTCGTCGGGCAGGTGGTCGAAGCGGTCTTTGGGATACGCCATAGGTCAGTCGTTCGATTCTTCGTCGTGCGGGCCGCTGCCCTCGTGGTCGGAGATCCTGAATGCGCGTTGCGCCCTGGCACGAGTGCGAGCATCGCGTGCTCGCTGCAATCTGCGCACCAGCATGGGATCGTGACGCACGGCTGCGGGCGAGTCGATCACGGCATTCAGCACCTGATAATAGCGGGCGGCGCTGAGGCCGAACTGCGCGCGGATGGCCTCCTCTTTCGCCCCCGCGTGACGCCACCACTGGCGTTCGAACGCGAGCAGCGACTCGTCGCGCGCAGACAGGCCGGAAGCGGGATCGTGCGCAGGCTCTGGTCGAGCGGCCACCGTTCCTCCAATGCCGTGCCAATCCTAGGGCGGGCGGTGGCGGGAGTCCGGTCAGCACACCGGCGTGCGGCGAATCGCTCGCACGGGGGCAAACGGACCTCAGGCGGGGCTCAGGTTAGGATCACCTTAGCTGGGATGTCACCGCCCGGATTCCGAACAGAAATTGGCCCGCATGCTGCCCCGCCCGAGTGTCGTCGTCGCACTGTGCGCAGTCGCGATGGCCCTGCTCTGCGGATGCTCGACCGCAAGCCCCTCGGGCGACTCGAGCCCCACGGTCACGAGCGACCCGACCCTGCCCCTCGCCCAACTGGGCGTGCTCGACGATCCCCGCAGTTACGTCGGCGAGTCGACGGCGGTGCTCGCCGATGACGCCATCCCCAGCCCGGATGCCGTGCCCGAGCAGTCCCTCCCGGTCACGGTCACGTCGCGCGACCTCGCCGGCGACACGCGGGTCACGGTCGAGTCGACCGACCGCATCCTCGCCATGGATATCTCCGGCTCGATCGCCGCGACGGTGTTCGGCCTCGGTCTCGGCGACAGCGTCGTCGGTCGTGACATCTCGACGACCTTCCCCGAAGCAGCCGACCTGCCTCTCATCACGTCGAGCGCCCACACGGTCAACAGCGAGGCGATCCTCGCGTTGCGGCCCACCGTGGTCATCACCGACGGCAGCATCGGACCCATCGACGTCGTTCTGCAGTTGCGCGATGCGGGCATCCCCGTGGTCTTCGTCGACACCGAGCCGAGCGTCGACGGAGTCGGTGAACTCGCGCGCCAGGTCGCAGCGGCCCTCGGGGTGTCGGCCGCGGGCGAGCAACTGGCGAGCGGCCTCGTCGACGGGATCGAAGCGAAGATCGACGAGATCGCCGCCATCGTTCCCTCCGGGGATCCGCTTCGCATGATGTTCCTCTATTTGCGTGGCTCCTCCGGGGTCTACTACCTGTTCGGCGCGGAATCGGGCGCCGATGTGCTCATCAGTTCGCTCGGCGGTGTGGACGTCTCCACCGAGATCGGGCTCGACGGCATGCGCCCCATGACCGACGAGGCGATGGTCGCCGCGAATCCCGACCTCATCCTCGTCATGACCGACGGCATCGCGAGCGTCGGTGGGGTCGACGGCCTGCTCGAGTCGAAGCCCGCGATCGCTCTCACCAACGCGGGACAGCACCGTCGGTTCGTCGACATGGCGGACGGGGACATCCTCAGCTTCGGTCCGCGTACGGCGTCGGTGCTGGATGCGCTCGCTCGCGCGATCTACGCGCCCGGCGAGTAGCGCATCCCGGCGCAACCCGGACGGTGCGGCGCGCAGCCTTGCGCCCCGCGCGCAACTTTGCCGCGCCCGCTGCCGTTTGTACACCCGCGCGCGCGTCAAAACACCGCGCGGCCTCGTCACCACGCGGCCTCGGCACGGCGCGGCCTCGGCACCACGCGGCCTCGCCACCGCGCCCCTCACTCTGAGGGTGCAGCTCGCTTTCGGCGTCGGGCCAAGAGCACGACGACGAGTACCGCGCTCGCGACGAGCACGAGCACCATCGCCGCGAATACGACCCCGACGACGGCCAGCACCTGGGTGACCCCGGGGAGGTCGTCCGGTCGGGAGAGCGCCGGATCGCAGTCGGCCGCACCCGGCAGCACGGCCGAGATCGGATCGAGCCCCTCGCCCGCTTCGTAGGTACCGAATGCCGCGGCGCCCGCCTCGGTCAACACTGCAGGGGATGACGTGATCACGGCGTTGTCGCCCTGCACCGCGCCATCCAGGTCGATCGTCGCAAACTCGACCGCCCGCTCATCCACGGGCATGCCCTCCTGCGTGGTTCCCGAGACGTCGAGCAGTAGCGTCGCAATTCCGGAGCCGTCGAACCGAAGCTGCGGGTTCGCGACCGTGGTGTTGAGGATGCCGTCGTGCCCAGTGAAGGTGATCGAACCAGTGAACGCGATCGCGCCGGTGCCGTCGGGGAGCAGCCCCGCTCCGCCTGTCCACCCGAAGTCGGGCGTCGAGTACGTCGCGCCGTCTGCGACGGTCCATTCCCCATTGGCGATGGTGCCGCTGATGTAGCTGCGGAACGACTCCTTGAAGCCCCACGTCATGGTCGCGTCATCCACCGTGCAGGATGCCGAAGCCGCAGTCGGCGCACCGGCCAGGGTAAGGGCCGCGACGAGCACCATGGCCGCCATCATCGTGCGGGCCGATACATGGAGATGTGCGGGATGCCCGCCTCCGGGTAAACCTCACCGAACGCCTCGAACCCGAACTTGGCGTAGAGCGGCGCGATGTACTCCTGCGCGTGCAGCAACATCGCCTCGGCGCCGAAGTCGTCGAGCACTCGAGCCATGAGCACCTGTGCGAGACCCTCACCGCGCCGATCGGCCCGCACCACGACTCGGCCGACCACCCGGTGGGCGTCGACGTGCTCCGGCTCCGCGTCGAACAGCACGCGCAAGTAGGCTGCGGCGCCCGAGTCGTCGACGATCCAGTAGTGCATCGTGCCGGCCTCGAGGTCGCGGTTGTCGAGCTCCTCCTCGTCGATGCGTTGCTCGACGAAGAACACATCGGTGCGCAGCTTGAGCAAAGAATAGAGTTCAGCGGTCGTGAGTTCGCCCCACGGCTTCACACTCACGGAACATTCGGGCACGATCGCGAGTTTAATGGGAATGAGATCTCTTCCCCCTTTGCAAGGAGACAAAGACATGACGTACAAGGTTGAGAAGACCGAGCAGGAGTGGCGCGAGGAACTCGGCGATCGGTACTCGATCCTGCGGGAGTCCGCGACCGAACGCCCATGGTCGGGCGCACTGCTCGACGAGAAGCGCGAGGGCACGTACACGTGCGGCGCGTGCGGCGCCGAGCTGTTCAAGAGCGGCGCGAAGTTCGACTCGGGGTCGGGCTGGCCGAGCTTCTTCGAGTCGGTCGACCCGGATGCCGTGGAGCTCAAGATCGACAACTCGCTGGGCATGGTTCGCACCGAGGTCGTCTGCGGAAACTGCGGCTCGCACCTCGGGCACCTCTTCGACGATGCTGACCAGACCCCCACGGGTGACCGGTTCTGCATGAACTCGCTCTCCCTCGACTTCAAGGAGAACTGATTGTCGGTGCTCGACGCGGTTCGGCGCCGGCAGTCCCACTCCCGGGTAACACCGCACGCACCGAGCCACGCGGAGCTCGTACCGCTCGTCAGCGCCGCTGCGACCGTAGCCGACCACGCGTCGCTGCGGCCGTGGCGGCTCATCGAGTTGCGCGGTGACGCCCGCGAGCAGCTCGGGCGAGCCTTCGTCGAGGCGAGCGGACTGGACGGCAAGGATGCCCAGAAGCTCGCCGAGAAGCCGCTGCGGGCACCCCTGCTGATCGCTGTCGTCGCGGCGCACCAACCGAGTTTCAAGGTGCCCGACTGGGAACAGGATGCCGCCGCGGCCGGTGTCGCGCACATCCTGAGCCTGCTGCTCGACGATGCGGGCTGGGGCGTCATGTGGCGAACGGGAGGGCACACGCGCTCAGAAGCCGTGCGACGCATGCATGGTCTCGCCGACAACGAGCACCTGCTGGGCTGGCTCTATGTCGGCGGCGTGCCCGAGAAGACCAAGTCCGAGAAGAAGGACAAGCTCGACGTCGAGCGCTACCTCTCCGCGCTCTGAGCGCGACGACGCCCGGAGAGGGCGGCAATCGTCACCGCGACGAGCGTGATCGCCGTACCGAGCACGGTGAGCCCCGAGAGTTTGTGGCCCTCCACGGGGATGAAGACGTCGAGAAGAGTCGCGCCGATGAGCTGACCGGCGATCGTGCCGAGTGCAAGTAGCAGCACTCCGGTGATCCGCACGATCGCCACCGACCCGAAGATGAACACGACGCCGATGACACCACCGCTGTAGACGAGCGGGTTGGTCGGCAGCTCGGACGGCAATCCGACGAAAGCGACTCGCACCGCGCCTGCAGCGAGGAGCAACGCGGTGCCGATCACGAAGTTCAGGAAGGTGGCTGCGAGCGCCGAACCGGATGCCGCCCGGGTCTGTCCGTTCACGGCCTGCTGCCAGCCGCTGAGCGCCCCAGCCACGAGCGGCAGCACAACGAGCTGCACCGGCACGTCCGATCGCAACTCGGACGACCCGGCGAGCACGACCGCGGCGACAGCGAGAAGCCCGGCGAGAATGCGGGGAACGGTGACCGGTCGCGCAGCCATCGTGCCGATGCCGCGGCTGTCGATGATCGCGCCACTCAAGGTCTGGCCCGCTACCGCGGCGATTGTGAACAGCGCCACCCCGATCACCGCCGCCGAGAGCCCCTGGGTCACGACGAAGAATGCCCCGCACACGCCCCCGGTGAGGTACCACCACGGAATGCGGCGTGACGCGACAGCATCGCGAAGCGTGCCGAGCCCGACGCGAGCCGGCCGGAATGCAAGCACCGCGATCGCGAGGATGACGAGCCCCGACCCGAACGAGATGACCGCCGCGATGATGCCGTCCTGGATATCCAGGGCGAGCTGCGCGTTCACCCGAGACTGCACGGCGGTGAGGGCGCCGCACGCGACAGCGACGACAACCGCCAGAGCAACGGCCGTGCGCGAGTGGGCGTGGGGGTCGTGTGCGGATGTCATGGCTAATATGGACCTCGGTCCACGCCTCCTTAGCTCAGTTGGCCAGAGCACCGCTCTTGTAAAGCGGGGGTCGTCGGTTCGAATCCGACAGGGGGCTCCAGCAGGGCAACCGTTCGACTCTAGTTGGCCGCCGGATGCGGCCCTGACACTCCCTCCGAGCGCGACGACGCGCCGGGGCCGCCCCCGCCGTTCACCCGACCGTCACGCGACGTTCGTTTTGCGGCGCGATCATTGCGGAGTGATCGCGATGACCGGCACGGCAAGTCCGCGATCGGCGGCGCCCGGACTGGGCACACTCATCGCCAAGCTGCACGACTACCAGGCGGTGCGGGTTTCCGAGTTCGAGTCGGTGCTACTCATCCCCCGGGTCGGTTCTGTGTTGGTCGACGCCCGGCCCACGCGGATCGTGTTCCACCTCGCCGGCAACTCGCAGGCCATCCTCGATCGCTCGATCGCCGCGCTCCATGAGGAACTCTCGATCGCCGAAACCGGCAACGTCACGGTCGACTGGATGCCCGCAGCATCCTTACCCGTTCCCCTCAGGTAGAACGGCGAACGCCCGCCGGCGCGGGGCCAGCGGGCGTTCGGTCGGAGCAGGAGGGCTACGGCACCGGCGTGGGAGTCGGCGTCGGGGTCGAGGTGGAGTTCTCGTTGAAGGTCTCGCCCGCGGCCTGGATGATGAAGGCCTGGAACGAGGCGAGGTCGTCGATCGGTCCGTCGTATTTGAGACCGTTCACGATGATGGTCGGCGTGCCGGTGACCTTGTCGACGTTGGAGTTCGGGATGGGTCCGTTGAGGGCTCGGGCCGTCGAATTGCCGACCCACGCCTTGAACTCCTGATCGCGGACGCACTTCGCGATCGTGTCCGCCTTCTCCACCTTGGCCTGTGACGTGAGGTCGATGATCTGGTCATCGCTGAGGCCCGTCGAGTTCTCCGCGGGCTGGTTCGCGAAGAGCAGGTTGTGGAAGTCGTAGTACTCGTTCGGCGAGTAGTTGGCCACACACGCTGCGGCGTTGGTCGCCCGAGTCGAGTACTTGGAGCCCTGCGAGAGGCGGTCGAGGATCGCGATCGGGTGGATTTCGACGGTCGTGCCGCCGTTCTCGAGCAGGCTCGTGATGTAGTCGCCGTTGGTCTGCTCGAACTGGTTGCAGATCGGGCACAGGTAATCGACGTACATCTGGATGTCGAGCACACCCGCATCACTGTCGCGTTCGTTGGGCACGGGGTCGTCGTTCGGGCCGAGAGCGTCGGTCTCCGTGGCCACGAAACCCTGGTTGAGCTGGATGCCATCGCTCGCCATGTTGAGCGGACCGGGGCCGACCGGCTTGATCGAGTTCATGATCACGAGGGCCACGACCGCGATGATCGCGAGGGAGGCGACGATGATTCCGCCCTGCAGCAGCACCTTGGTGCGGCGATCCTTCTTCTTCTGCTCCTCGCGGAGAATGCGGGCCTTCTCGCGGGCCGCCTCGCGGCGTTCGTTCTTCGTGAGGCGACTATCGCCGGAAGTGCCGTAGCTCAATCGAACCTCATTCACTGGGACGGGGCTGCGGCGTCAACAAAAAGGACGCCTTTGGAATTGTAGGAGGGATGTCTGGGAATTGCCCAACCGGTTGCTGGACGCCCGGGCCCCTCCGCTGACAGACCCGCGTGCGCAACCCTCGTCTGGGGGTGTCATAATGACGGGTGGTGGTTCCCCCATCACCATCCATTCACTAAGGATCGTCCGGCACGTACCTGCCGGTGAAGGAGTAGTAACAACCATGGCATCAGTCACGTTTGATAAGGCAACACGTATCTACCCGGGCTCCACTCGCCCGGCAGTCGATGCAATCGACATCAAGGTCGAAGACGGCGAGTTCCTCGTCCTCGTCGGACCATCCGGTTGTGGCAAGTCCACGACACTGCGAATGCTCGCGGGTCTCGAAGAGATCAACTCGGGCAACGTGTTCATCGGCGACCGCAACGTCACCGACGTTCCCCCGAAGGATCGCGACATCGCGATGGTCTTCCAGAACTACGCTCTCTACCCGCACATGACGGTCGCGGAGAACATGGGATTCGCGCTCAAGATCGCTGGCGTCAACAAAGAGGAGCGGGCGACCCGCGTCCTCGAGGCCGCCAAGCTCCTCGACCTCGAGCCCTACCTCGGCCGTAAGCCGAAGGCGCTTTCCGGTGGCCAGCGTCAGCGCGTCGCAATGGGTCGCGCCATCGTTCGCCAGCCCCAGGTCTTCCTCATGGATGAGCCGCTCTCGAACCTCGACGCCAAGCTTCGCGTCCAGACTCGCACGCAGATCGCGTCGCTCCAGCGTCGTCTCGGCGTCACAACGGTCTACGTCACCCACGACCAGACCGAGGCACTCACCATGGGCGACCGCATCGCGGTTCTCAAGGATGGCGTTCTGCAGCAGATCGGTACGCCGCGCGACCTGTACGAGAACCCGACCAACGTCTTCGTTGCCGGATTCATCGGCAGCCCGGCGATGAACCTGTTCCAGTCGGACTTCACCTCCGACGGAGTCAAGTTTGGAACGCACGTCGTCAAGGTCGACCGCGAGACCATGGCGGCCATCAAGGGCAAGAAGGTCACCGTGGGCATCCGCCCCGAGGACGTGACGCTCGCCCCGTCGGGAACCGGCCTGCCGGTTGAGGTTGACGTCATCGAGGAACTCGGTGCAGACGGCAACCTGTTCGGCCACTCCGACATCGACGGTGTTCGTGTCGACCTCTGCGTGCGCGTGGACGGTCGCAAGCACCCGGTCGCCGGCGACAAGGTGTTCCTGACGCCCAAGGAGGGCTTCATCCACCTGTTCGACATCGAGTCCGGCGAGCGCGTCGGCAAGGCCGCGGCACACGCCGTCGCCAAGTAGTTCACACGTGCGGACCCGTCGCCTCGTTCGAGGTGGCGGGTCCGTTCTTCTTTAGTGATTCCTTGTGGATCGCTCGGCAGGGAGGTGGGGATGGCCGGATCGCTTAACATCACGTCGGCGATCGCCGATCCAGAGCTGCTCGATCTTCCGTGGAATGTTCCACTCGAGCAGTGGCCGGATGACACGATCGCCGCACTGCCCAAGGGCATCTCGCGCCACCTCGTTCGCTTCGCGCATCTCAGCGGCTACGTCATTGCCATCAAGGAGACGTCCGCGGAGTTCGCTCGCCGCGAGTACGAAATGCTTCGCACCCTTCAGCGCATCGACGTGCCCTGCGTCGAGCCGGTGGCGGTCATTACCGATCGAACCGACGCCGAAGGCAACGAACTCGACTCGGTGCTGGTCACGCGGCACCTGAAGTTCTCGCTGCCATATCGGGCCCTCTACTCTCAGTCGCTCAGGCCCGAGACGGCGACCCGGCTGGTCGACGCGCTCGCCGTGCTTCTCGTTCGACTCCATATCGTCGGATTCTTCTGGGGCGACGTGTCGCTGTCCAACACGCTGTTCCGCCGGGACGCAGGGGCCTTCGCGGCGTACCTGGTCGACGCCGAGACCGGGCAGATGTACGACGGCCTCTCCAATGGCCAGCGCGAGAACGACCTCGAGATCGCGCGGGTGAACATCGCGGGCGAGCTGCTCGACCTGCAGTCCGGCGGTCGCCTCGAGGAAGACCTCGATCCGGTCGAGATCAGCAACGGCATCGTCGAGGCCTATCGAAACCTGTGGAAGGAACTCACCGGCCCAGAAGAGTTCGACCAGTCGGAGCGGTGGCGCATCAACCGTCGGGTCGAGCGCCTCAACAGCCTGGGATTCGACATCGAGGAACTCGCGATCAAGACCGACGAGAGCGGCACCCAGGTGCGCATCCAGCCCAAGGTTGTCGATGCCGGTCACCACTCGCGCAGGTTGCTTCGCCTCACCGGGCTGGATGCCGGAGAGAACCAGGCCCGTCGACTGCTCAACGATCTCGATTCCTACCGGGCCACGTTCGGCAAGCAGGACGTCGACGAGGAAATGGTCGCGCACGAGTGGCTGGCGCAGGTGTTCGAGCCGGTCATCCGCGCGATCCCGAAAGACCTGCGAGGCAAGCTCGAGCCGGCCGAGATCTTCCACCAGCTGCTCGACCACCGCTGGTACATGTCGCAGAACGAGGGGCGGGATGTTCCGCTGGCCGAGGCCCTGAACTCCTACGTCGACGAGGTGCTGCGCCACCGCCGCGACGAGGCCACCGTCATCAGCCCGGTCACCGAGTCCATTACGCTGCCCATTGACGTCATCGATGAGGACGACTGGCGCCTCAAGGTCACAACGGAGAATCGGGTGAGCGACTTCCCCCGCCGCGGTCCGCACGCATCAGTTGGGAGAAGTGCAGCGCGGCATCCCGTTTTCTTCCTCGGCGGCTGGGTGATCGTACTCGGCGTGATCTTCGCCACCGCCATCCTTGGTCTCGGCGGACAGGGGCTGTTCGGTCGCCTCGCGTCCGGGATACCGACCGTGCAGCAGGAGGCCTATCACGGGCAGCAGCTCCTCACCACTGGCGCGAAGAGCACGACATACACGCTGCTCGTGCACGGGGTCGATCCCGAGTCCCCGTCGCTGGCCCGTATTGCGTCCGATCTCAGCACGAAGGTTTCCGCGCTTCCCCGCGCCCGCTATGTCGACCCGCTTGCGGCTCCCCGCCGCACCGACGGGTCTCGCCAGCCCGCGCTCGCCCCGCTCTTCTCGACCGATGGCCGGGGAGTACTGCTCCCGGTGTCAACGCTCGGGGTCGGCCGTAGCGCTCCGACCGCGGCAGCCGAAAGGCAGGTCCGCACGCTACTCGATTCCACCGCGACCGTGGTTCGCCGGGACTTTCCGCACGCGACGGTCACGGTCGGAGGCGGAGCGCTGCTCCTCAATTCGCTGGTCGGCCAATCGAGCAAGGATCTGGAGAAGGGCGAGGCCGTCGCGCTGCCCATCGCCCTGGTCGTGATGCTGGTCGTGTTCGGCGGGTTCATCGCCGCGGGTCTTCCGCTTCTCGGTGCTCTCGCGTCCATTCTGGGCGCCTTCGGGGCCGTGTTTGCAACGACGTTTGCCACCGACATCGACGCAACCGTCATCAACGTGATTACCGCCATCGGGCTCGGCCTCTCCATCGACTACGGCCTTCTGCTGGTCAGCAGGTTTCGCGAAGAATACCGGCGCGCGGGCGGAGGCGACGGGCTCGATCGCCGGGACCGGCGGCTGCTCCGCATCGAAGCCATCGCCGCCGCGACGGCGACGGCCGGCCGGACCGCGGCGTTCTCCGGCACCACCTTTGCCATCGCATCGCTCGGCCTGCTGGTGTTCGAACCCGCGGTCGTGCGCGAGATTGGCATCGCTTCCGTCTTCGTCACGGTCGTCTCGATGCTGTCTGAGCTCACCCTGATGCCCGCGCTGCTCAGCGTGACCGGCGAGCGGTTAACTCGACCGGGCGTGCTGACCCGTGGGCCCGGTGTCCGCCGCTTCATGGGCCGATTCGGGGATGTCGCGCCCGATGACGGATTCGTCTCCAGGCTCACCCGTCGGGTTCAGCGGCATCCCGCGATCATGACG
>JAODAV010000020.1 GCA_025463605.1 Rhodoglobus sp.
AACCGCTCGCCGCATACGCCGCCATGGGGTCGCCCTCGAGACCGCGGGACTCGCGCCACGCGGCGAGAGGAGCACGGACATCCGTGTAGAACGCGTCCATCAGGATGCCGTTCGCGCCGAGCACATCACTCGCGTTCTGCGCGGCTTCGAGGGCAACCTCGTCGACGAGCAGCGCGCGCGCCGTCATCTCCTGCACGTTGAGCACGGAGCGGATCTGTCCGGGGATCTTGTCCTCGACGTTGTGGCACTGGTCGAGCATGAAGGCGACGTCGCCGTCGGCGCCGTACCCACCGCCGCGCACGACCTCGTAGATGATGCGGAACAGCTGGAACGGGTCGGCCGCCCCGACGATGAGGTCGTCGTCGGCGTAGAAGCGCGAGTTGAAGTCGAAGGAGCCGAGCTTGCCGAGCCGCAGCAGCTGCATGACGATGAACTCGATGTTGGTGCCGGGTGCGTGATGGCCGGTGTCGAGGCAGACCATCGCGCGGTCGCCGAGGGCTGCGACCTGGGCGTAGCTGGTGCCCCAGTCGGGCACATCGGTGTGGTAGAACGCCGGCTCGAAGAACTTGTACTCGAGCACGAGGCGCTGGTTCTGCCCGATGCGGGCGTAGATCTTCTCGAGGGACTCGGCGAGACGATCCTGTCGTGCGCGGATGTCGCCCTGACCGGGGTAGTTGGTGCCGTCGGCGAGCCAGATCTTGAGATCGCGCGATCCGGTCGCGTTCATGATGTCGATGCACTCGAAGTGGTGATCGATGGCCTTCTGGCGCACCGCGGCATCCGTGTGGGTGAGCGAGCCGAACTTGTAGTCGTCGTCTTGGAAGGTATTGGAGTTGATGGTGCCGAGCGCCACGCCGTGGTCGTGGGCGTAGGCGCTGAGCGCTGCGTAGTCGTCGACCTTGTCCCAGGGGATGTGCAGCGCGACGGTCGGCGCAAGCCCCGTGAATTCGTGCACCGTGGCGGCGTCCGCGATCTTCTCCTCGGCAGTGCGGGGGGTGCCCGGCGTGGTGAACACCTTGAAGCGCGTGCCCGAATTGCCGAAGGCCCACGAGGGCAGTTCGATCGCCTGCTCGGCGAGGCGAGGCGCTATCTGGTCGAATGTGGTCACGGTGTTTCCTTTGCGTTAGCGATCTGGTCTTCGAGGTTGAACACCTCGGTGAGCTGCACGAAACTCTGGTCGGGGCGACCGGCCATCGCCTCGAAGTAGTGGGCCGCCTCGGCCTCCCACGCGGTGGCGACTGGATGTTCGGCGAGATAGCGTGCCGACTCCTCGAGGGAGTCGGTCTCGAAGTATCCGATGAGGAGGCCGTCTTCGCGCAGGAAGAGCGAGTAGTTGCGCCGCCCCGACTCCTCTATCGCCGCGAGCATGTCCGCCGGCACGGCCTCATGTCGTTCGCGGTACTCCTCGATGAGCGCCGGTTTCACCTGCAGTTGGAAGCACACTCTTTGCATCGTCGTTCCTCGTTGAATCGTTTTAATCTCGAATTGAGGATAGCCATCCTGCCTCACGATCGTCAAGTCGATATCGGTGTCAGGTTGCGCCACCGGAGTAGGCCCCTGCCCCGAAGCTCTGTAACGATTTTCTCAGCGAATCGACCACGAGTCGCAAATTCGACCGGACGACTTCCGCACGCGTGATCACCACAGGCGGCGCAATACTTCGCGGTTTCCGGCGCGACTTCGCGCCGCACGCCCGTGATTGGCCGCACCCGACTATTTCAGTGCGAGCTTGACGGATTGACGATTGCCGCGTACTTTCACCTTGTCTCTTGTATCGTTTCACGAGAGATCCGGAGCCCCCCGCCCGGAACAGCCGGCCGCCGCACCCGCCCTCTGGCGGACTCGGCGACTCAATGAGGAGTGATCACATGACCCACCGAACGGTTCTTCGGCGAAGCGCACCTGCCATCGCGCTCGCCGCAGTTCTCATGACCGCAGCATGCAGCACAGGCACGACGACAACCGGCGGCGCCTCCAGCGACCAGGACCTGTCGGACTTCCAGTCCACCGTCGATGCGGCGATGCAGCCCTGGACCACCTGGGAGGGACCCGACTCGACGCCGACGCCCCCCACGGGAATCGACCTTGCGCTCGTGACGTGTGCGGGCGCCGTCGCCGGCTGCGTGCTGCCGGCCGAAGGCGCGAAGGAAGCCGCCGAAGCGCTCGGCTGGACCGCGACGATCTACGACGGCCAGGGCGACCCGGTCACGCAGAACAAGGTCGTGACCCAGGCCATCAATGGCGGCGCGGATGCCGTGCTCCTGGCGGGCGTCGACCCGGCCCAGATCGGCAGCGCTCTTGACCTCGCCGATCAGCAGGGCATTCCGGTCGGAAGCATGACGCAGGGAATCGCACCCGGCAACGGCATCGCCTTCGACATCGGTGCAGACTACGTGCAGTCCGGCGTCATCATGGGCTCGTGGATCGTCACGGATTCGGCTGGTGCGGCAGTCGTGCTGCCAACCAATGACAAGGAGTTCGCCAGCACCGTCACCATCGTCGATTCCGCGATCGAGACCATTGGCACGTGCGACAGCTGCCAGGTCAAGGACACCGAATTCTTCGTCGGATCCAACATTGGAAACGGGCTCGGCCAGCGGATCGCCTCGGCTCTCCAGCGGCAGCCCGACGTCAACTATGTGATCGGCGCGTTCGACCCCGCCGTGAGCGACATGGTGCCCGCGATCAACAACATCGGCATCGGCGATCGCATCAAGATCATCTCCAACGTGGGACTGACCCAGAACCTCGAGTTCATCGAGTCCGGCAACGTTCAGGCAGCCGACATCGTCTACGACAACACCTACACGGGCTACGCCGCGATCGACCAGCTCATTCGCGTACTGGCCGGCGAAGACCTCTGGAAGAATCCGGATGTGAGTGACGAGCGCTTCGCCTACAACGAGGGCGCACCTCAGCACCTCATCACGAAGGACAATCTCGATGACCCGAGCGTGCCCTGGACCGCGGCCAACGACGCGGTGAGCCACTACCGCACCCTCTGGGGCCTGAAGTAATGCCTGTCGAGGCCAGGCTGTCGATACGCAATCTGTCAGTATCCTTTGGCAGCCACCGCGCGCTCGACGGCCTGGACCTCGACATCCAGCCCGGCCACATCGTCGGCTTGCTCGGGGCCAATGGCTCCGGCAAGTCGACGACGGTCAAGGCGCTGTCTGGACTCAATCCGGTGGAGCCGGGCGCGACGATAACCCTTGCGGGCAAATCCTTCGGCGGCGCCGATCTCGATCCGGTGGAGTCGCGCCGGCGCGGCATCCGCGTCGTGCACCAGGAGGCACCCCTCGTCCCCGACCTGACCGTGGCCGAAGCCATGGCGATCCACCTGGGTTTCCCCACCACATCCGGATTCATTCGATGGAAGGCTCTGCGGCAACGCAGCCTCGCGCGCCTGGCCGAGTTCGACATCGCCATCGATCCGGACCGGCTGTGTCGAAGCCTCAGTGCGGCTGAGAGAGCACTCGTCTCCCTCGCCATCGCGCTGGGGGATATCAGCGTCGAACGCGCGGTTCTCATTCTCGACGAAGCGACGGCGTCGCTCTCGACCGCCGACGCCTCGCGATTCCTCGCGAAAGTACGAGACGCCGCCGACCGAGGGCTTGCGGTGCTCATGGTCACTCACCGCCTGCCCGAGGTGCGCCAGCACTGCGATGAGGTCGTAGTACTGCGTGACGGCGTGTCCGTCGCGACGTTCACCCGCGAGACCTTCGATGAGATCGATGTCGTGCACGCCATGGTGGGTCCGACGGCGAGCCAGGAGCACGAGGCATCCCACGAGCCGACCTCGTCAGCGGGTAACGCGCTCACCGTCACAGCTCTGAGCGGAGCCGGCATCGATGAGGTGTCGTTCACGGTGCGCTCGGGGGAGGTGCTCGGAATCACCGGACGCTCGGGTGGTGGGGCATCCGAGCTTCTCCGCCTTCTCGGTGGGATCGACGTTCCCACGGACGGACTTCTCGAGCTCAATGGCGAACCGATCGTCGTGCGAGGGCCGAGGGAGGCCATTGGCGCGGGTATCTTCTACATCTCTGCCGATCGCCTCACCGAGGGCGGCGTCGCCACGATGACCGTGGCCGAAAACCTCGTGCTTCCGCGAATCGAGCGCTACGGTCTCGGTCGAACGCGCGCGGCCGAAGACGTCGCCCGCATGATGACGGCCCTCGATGTGCGGCCTCCCGATGCGACCGTGCCCTTCGGCAGCCTCAGCGGGGGAAACCAGCAGAAGGTCCTCCTCGCGAGGTGGCTCCTGCTCGAACCTCGAGTGCTTCTGCTCGACGACCCGACCGTGGGGGTCGACCCCAACACGCGGGAAGTGATGTTCCGCACGTTGCGCTCGCTCGCTGACGCGGGCACCACTGTGCTGCTTCGCTCGAGCGAACCCGAACAACTCGCCCGGCTGTGCGATCGCGTACTCGTTGTGCGCGACGGACGAATCGTCAACGAACTCACCGCCGGCACCATCACCACCGAGGAGATCAGTCTTGCCACCTACGCCTGAATCGACTGAGCCGTCGACAACCGCGCGTCCATCACGAGGCGGATTGCTCGGCCTCGTGCGCCGCCACACGATCCTCATCCTGATCGCGGCACTATTCCTGGTGTTCTCGATCCTCGCGCCCACGACGTTCCCCACGCTCGCAAATCTTCAGGGCATCGCTCTCGGCCAGTCGGTGAGCGCGCTTCTCGCCCTCTCGGTGCTGATCGTGGTCGTCGTGGGGGAGTTCGACCTGTCGGTCGGATACATCCTGGGGTTCTCGGCCGTGCTCGCCGCGAAGCTCGCGGGCGAGTACGGGGTGCCCGCACCGCTCGCGATTCTCGCCGCGGTGGCCGCCGGCGCACTCTTCGGAGTGCTCTCGGGAACGCTCGTGGCTCGACTCAAGGTGAATTCGCTCATCGCGACGCTCGGCGTGGGGCTCGCCGTGAGTGGCCTCAGCGTGGGCGTGAGCGGCGGCCAGACCCTCTCGAGCAACATTCCCGAGTTCATCACCGGAATCGCTCGCACCAAGATCGCTGGTGTCGATTCGGCGGTGTGGATCGTGCTTCTCGTCGCTGCAGTGATGTACGTGGTGCTGACCAAGACGCCGATCGGGCGCAAGCTCTACGCGACCGGCGGGTCTGAGGTGGTCGCGCGCATGGTCGGAATCCGCGTGCGCCTGCTCAAGACTCTCGTCTTCCTCATCGCGGGTGCCATCGCGGCTATGGCGGGCGTTCTCCAGCTCGGTCTGTCCGGGGCGGCCAACCCCTCGTACGGTTCGAGCCTGCTGCTGCCTGCGTTCGCCGCCGTGTTCCTCGGTTCCACGACCGTGCGTCCCGGGTTCTTCAACGTGTGGGGTACGGTTCTGGCTATCGTGCTGCTCGCCGTGGGATTCTCGGGGCTCAGCCTGCTCGGAGTGCCGTTCTGGGTCGAACCGGTCTTCGACGGGTTTGCGCTGATCATCGGTGTGCTGTTGTCTCGCTGGAACGTGCGCTCCGCGCGGTCCAAGTCACGTGCACCGCAAGGAGGGACCGAACAGTGAACCGGGTGACGCTCGACGTGCTGCTGTGCGGCACGGGAGTCAACTTCGCGCAGGGCGACCTCGCGCTCTCTGGCGTGTTTCTGATCACGTCGGCGACCGACGGCGGCCGTCCGATCAGGATGATCGTCGACACCGGCCACGTAGGCATGCGCCGCCACGTCATCCAGGCGCTTGCCAAGGCGCGGCTCAAGCCCGAGGACATCGACTTCGTCGCTCTCACGCATGTGCACTGGGACCATGTGCAGAACATCGACCTCTTTCCCTCGGCGGTGCTCGTGCTGGCCGCCGCCGAGCTGGCGTCGATTCAGGATGCCCACGCGCGCGATCTCGTGACGCCCGGTTGGACGCGGCACCTGTTCGACGGCCGCGAAGTCCGCGCCGTCGTGCCCGGAGACGAGCTCGTTCCCGGCGTCGAGTTCGTCGATGCGGCCGGCCATACCGCAGGCAGCCTCGCGTTCGCGATGACCGTTGACGGGCGCCGAGCCGTCATCACGGGGGACGCACTGCCCTGGGCTGAAGTGGCACGCCTGCAGCAGAGTGCCCTCGTGTTCTGGGACCTGGAGCGGTCGCAAGACACCATTCGCCGACTGGTCGAGATGGCCGACGTACTCTACCCGGGCCACGACCGCCCGTTCTCGCTCGTAGGCGGAGAGGTGGAGTACGAGCTCCCTTTCGAGATGACGATGTTCGGTGCGAGCTTCGACACGCCGGGGTTCACGGTCGGTCCTCCGCCGATTCTGAGCACAATCGACCTCACCGACGGCGAACCCGTCGGCCCGCTGTGGACGAAGGAAGAGCTCGAACCGTGACGGCGCGCCGATCGGCAGGAGGGACCCGATGGCGACGGTGAAGATGCGGGATGTCGCCTTGCGCGCAGGCGTCTCGGTGAGCACCGTGTCGAATGCCGTGAACCGGCCGGAGCGGGTGTCTGCGGACATCCGCCGGCGAGTGCAGGCCGCGATCGACGAACTCGGGTTCGTTCGAAACGAAGCCGCGCGCCAGTTGCGCGACGGTAGGAGCCGCACGATCGGCTTCGTCATGCTGGACGGCAAGAACCCGTTCTTCATGGACGTGGCTCGCGGCGGAGAGGATCGTGCCGCAGAATCAGGTCTTGCCTTCATCTTCGGAGACAGCGCACGTGACGCCGGGCGCGAGGGCTCATACCTCGACCTGTTCGAGCAACAACGGGTTCACGGCGTGCTCATTTCTCCCTACGGCGAGGTGGAGGAACGCCTCGCGCGGCTGAGGCAGCGCGGCATCGGCGCGGTGCTGCTCAACCGCAAGAGCGCCGATGGCGCGTTCAGCTCGGTCTCGGTGGACGATGTCGCCGGCGGCCGCCTTGCCCTCGAGCACCTCATCGCGCGCGGACGTCGACGGATCGCCTTTGTGGGGTCCGACGAGACTCTCCAGTTCGCCGATCGGCTCACCGGCGCGTCCCAGGCGATCGCGGTGAACCCGGACGTGACTCTCGAGCGACTTGACGTGCGAGCGCCTCACGTAGTCGAAGGCCGGGCGATCGGCGCTCGGATCGCGGCGAGGTCACCCCAGGACCGACCCGATGGCATTTTCGCGAGCAATGACGTCATCGCCATGGGCCTGTTGCAAGGGCTGACCACCGGACCATCGCCGGTCTCGATCCCGCAGGATATCGCGCTCATCGGCTATGACGACATCGATTTCGCCGCCACCGCTGTCGTTCCCCTGTCGTCGATCCGGCACCCGGCTTCGCTCATCGGCTCGACCGCGGTGGACATACTTCTGGCCGAGGCGGCCGACCCGTCGATACCGCGGCGGGAGGTCGTGTACGAACCGGAGCTGGTCGTCAGGGCGTCCACTCGCCAGCCGGCCTGACGGGAGCTCCGCTCATGTCATCATTGAACGGTTCAATGGAGGCGGTATGGCAGCGGTGAGCGTGCGCGACGTAGCTCGTCGTGCCGGCGTGTCAGTGGGCACCGTCTCCAACGTCATGAACCACCCGGGCAAGGTTGCGCCTCCCACCGTGGAGCGCGTGCAGGCCGCAATCGTTGAGCTCGGCTTCATCCGAAACGATGCCGCCCGCCAATTGCGCGTCGGGCGTTCCAAGACCATCGGCCTCGTCGTGCTCGACGTGCGCAACCCCTTCTTCACCGACGTGGCTCGCGGTGCCGAAGACGAGGCCGCCAGAGCGGGCCTCACCGTCACGCTCGGCAACAGCGACGAGAGCACCGACCGCGAGGCCACCTACCTCGACCTCTTCGAACAGCAGCGCGTGCACGGGGTGCTCATCTCGCCGTACTCCGACATCACCGAGCGGTTGCGGCGCCTGCGCGACCACGGAATCAGAGCGGTGCTCGTCGACCGCACGAGCAGCGACCTCTCATTCAGCTCGGTCTCCGTCGATGACATCGCCGGCGGACGGCTCGCGGTGGAGCACCTCATCGCCCAGGGCCGCAGGCGCATCGCCTTCGTCGGCGGACCGATGGCGATCCGTCAGGTGTCCGACCGGCTGGAGGGCGCCCGTCAGGCAGTCGCGACCAACCCAGACGTCAGTCTGGAAGTGATCGAGATCGACGCGCTCAGCGTCATCGCCGGTCGCGCCGCGGGCATGCAACTCCTCGCCAGGTCGGATGCCCGTCCCGACGGCATCTTCGCCGCTAACGACCTCGTCGCCATGGGTGTTCTGCAGGCGCTCATGATGCAGGGCGCCGGAGTCTCAGTGCCCGGCGAGATCGCCCTCATCGGCTACGACGACATCGACTTCGCCTCGGCCGCGGTCGTGCCGCTGTCGTCGATCCGCCAGCCGAGCTCCCTCATGGGGCGCACGGCGGTCACCATTCTGCTGGCGGAAGCCGACGACCCCGACATCGAGGCGCGCCAGGTCGTGTTCCAGCCCGAACTCGTCGTGCGGGCATCGACCCGCGGGTAACAGCCCGCGACTCGGAAGAACATGTTGCTTCGCGCTACTCAGGTGGCGCAGTTTCTTCCAACCGGGCGAGGTGAGAGAGACTTGAGGCATGCCACTAACTGGAGAATACGCACCAAGCACCTCGGACTGGGCCCGCAGGCAGGCCGAGCTGTTCGAAGCCACCAACGGTGAGCGGGGTGCAGACATGCGAGGCATGCCGATCATCGTGCTCACATCGGTCGGGGCCAAGACCGGCAAGCTTCGCAAGAACGCGCTCATGCGCGTCGAGCACGACGGCCAGTACGCCGTGGTCGCCTCCATCGGGGGCGCGCCGAAGAACCCCGTCTGGTACCACAACCTCAAGGCCAACCCGCACGTCGAGCTGCAGGACGGTTCCACGAAGCGCGACTACACCGCCCGCGAAGTCTTCGGTGACGAGAAAGCGTTGTGGTGGGCGCGCGCGGTGGAGGCGTATCCGCCGTACGCGGACTACCAGCTGAAGACCGAGCGGCAGATCCCTGTGTTCGTGCTCGAGGCGCTCGAGGACTAGCGCCGCCCCGCGAGCGTCATGTGGCCACGCTATCGAGCGTGAGCGGATCGATTCTCTTCAATCCGGGGATGCCGTCGAACGCCGTATCGGTGGAAGCGATCGACTCGATTCCGTACGCGATCGCCGTTGCGGCGTGCACGGCGTCTCGACTACGCATGGTGGGTATGCGCTCGATGAGATCGAGCGAGAGATCCAGGATCTCGCGGTCGAAGTACAGCACTGTGCACGCCGCGGTGATGTCTCGCCCGTCGGCGATGGCGTGATTGCGATCCCCCGTCTTGCGGAGCCGATGATGCACGAGCTCCTGAACCATCTCGACGCTCGCGTAGGCGCGGAACTCGCCCGCATTCGCGCGCGCGAGCAGTGAGCGGCATGGTTCGCGCCGCGGATCGTCTCCACCGAGCGCGTAGACCGTTACGGACGTGTCGAGCAGAACGGCGTTGTCCATCATGGAATCTGCCGTTCGAAAGAGTCCTTCTCCGCCTCCCAATCGATCTGCCCGCTGACCGGGTTCGCGTCTGCCCGAGCGAACAGTCGCGCCAACGCCTCCGATTGATTGGAGCGCCGGCGGCGTAGGCGCTCGTCGACGGCTTCCCGGATGATCGCCGCCACACTCCGACGTTCGTCTGCCGCCTCCTGCTCGAGGGCGGCGTATTGCGCGGGGTCGAAGAGGATCTGAACTCGTCGTTCCAGGGTCGCCATGCACATACTGTAACATGTGTAGGTCTTTGACCTTCAGAGCACGAAATCCTCCGGCAACACAGCGCGATTAGAGTTGCCACATGGCTGACCTCTTCGATGGCTACGGCGCCACCGCCACGAAGAGCACAGGCACGCCCGCGTGGGATGAGATGTTCGAGAAGCCGGGTTCGGCGCGAGTTTCGTATCGGGAGATCCACGCCGCTCTCGCGCAGATGACTCAGGATGAGCTGCGGGGCCGCACCGACGCACTCGCCAGCTCCTACCTCGCGCAGGGTGTCACTTTCGACTTCGCGGGCGAGGAGCGGCCCTTCCCGCTCGATGCCGTTCCGCGCGTCATCGACCAGGCCGAGTGGATGACCGTGGAGGCCGGCGTCAAGCAGCGCGTGCGGGCGCTCGAGGCGTTCCTCGCCGACATCTACGGTGACCAGGCGGCAGTGAAAGACGGCGTGATTCCGGCTCGGCTGGTTACCAGTTCGAGCCACTTCCATCGCGAGGCCGCCGGCATCGAGCCGGCCAATGGCGTGCGCATCCAGGTGTCGGGCATCGACCTCATCCGTGACGAGGCCGGCACGTGGCGGGTGCTCGAAGACAATGTGCGCGTACCCTCCGGCGTCAGCTACGTGATCTCCAACCGCCGGGTCATGGCGCAGACGCTGCCCGAGTTGTTCGTGTCGATGCGCGTGCGACCCGTGGGGGACTACCCGCACAAGCTGCTGCACGCGCTGCGGGCATCCGCCCCGCCCGGGGTCGAAGACCCGACCGTGGTCGTGCTCACGCCGGGTGTCTACAACTCCGCATACTTCGAGCACACGCTGCTTGCGCGCCTCATGGGCGTCGAACTCGTCGAGGGACGCGACCTGTTCTGCTCCGGCGGTCGGGTGTGGATGCGCACGACAGCCGGTCCGACGCGCGTCGACGTCATCTACCGCCGGGTCGACGACGAGTTTCTCGATCCGCTGCAGTTCCGCGCCGACTCGATGCTCGGCTCGCCCGGCCTGCTGCTCGCCGCGCGCCTCGGCAACGTGACGATCGCGAATGCCGTGGGCAATGGCGTGGCCGACGACAAGCTCGTGTACACCTACCTGCCCGAGCTCACGAAGTACTACCTCGGCGAAGAGCAGCTCATCCCCAACGTGCAGACCTGGCGCCTGGAGGAGAAAGACCAACTCGAGGAGGTGCTCGACCGCCTCGATGAGCTCGTGGTCAAGCCCGTCGACGGGTCGGGTGGCAAGGGCCTCGTCATCGGGCCGGCAGCGTCCAAGGATGAACTCGCCGAGCTCAAGGGTCGGCTCCTGCGCGACCCCCGTGGCTGGATCGCGCAGCCGGTCGTGCAGTTGTCGACCATCCCGACACTCGTCGACGACGGGATGCGCCCGCGGCACGCCGACCTGAGGCCGTTCGCGGTCAACGACGGCCACGACGTGTGGGTGCTCCCCGGCGGGCTTACGCGAGTGGCGCTCCCCGAAGGCGAGCTCGTCGTCAACAGTTCGCAAGGCGGCGGGTCGAAAGACACGTGGGTGGTCGGGCAGGATCCGCTCACCGTCGCGCGCCACAGCATCCAGGGTCTCGTCGCCGGCCAGGCCTCGGCGACCGAAGCGACTCCCGTGGTGACTGCCGACCACCACGGGCAAGACCACGGCCCACGCGACCGCCCGCTCGGCCACGGCCAGCAGGAGCAGCAGCAATGAAGACGCCATGCTGAGCCGCATCGCCGAATCCCTGTTCTGGATCGGGCGCTACATCGAGCGCTCCGACGGCACCGCGCGCATCCTCGATGTTCACCTGCAGCTGCTGCTCGAGGACCCGTGGATCGAAGAGGACCTCGCGTGCCGTTCGCTCCTGAGTGTCATGGGGAGCGATGCACCAGAGGATACGACGCTCTCGCGCGAGGACATCCTCTCGATTCTCGCCGTGGACCGCTCCGAACCCGCGTCGATCGCCTACTCGCTCAATGCGGCCCGCGAGAACGCGAGGCGCGCGCGAGAGATCGTATCGACGGAGCTGTGGGAGTGCCTCAACACCACGCGCGCGCGCATGCCGCGGCGCGTTGCGAGCGACAAGGTTCACGAATTCTTCGCGTGGGTGCGGGAGCGCTCGGCGCTCGCGGTGGGAATCATCGAGTCGGCGACGAGTCGCGACGAGGCGTGGCAGTTCTTCACCCTCGGTCGTTCCATCGAACGCGCGGACATGACCGCTCGGTTGCTCGCGACCAGGAGCCTCACCGAGGCGAGCGGCCCGTCGTGGACGACGATCCTGCGCTCCTGCGGCGCGTATGAGGCGTATTTGCGCACCTACCGCGGCGTGCCGAGCGCCCGCAACGCGGCCGAATTCCTGTTGCTCGACCGTCTGTTCCCGCGCAGCATCCTGTTCTCTGTCACCCGCGCGGAGCAGTGCATGCGCGACCTCGAGCCACGCTCCGACCGTGTCGGCGTATCCGACCAGGCCCAGCGCCTGCTCGGCCAGATCCGCAGCGAGCTCGAGTACCGGCCGATCAACGAGATTCTCGTTGATCTCTCCCTGCACATGGACAACGTGCAGCTCGCGACGAGCGCAGCATCCGAGGCGATCCGCCAGCGCTACTTCCCCACCAATGCGGCGCCGAGCTGGGTGGGGGAGACGAGTTGAATCGCCTCCGCATCAGGCACATGACGGGTTTCCACTACGGCGGCGATGTCACGGCTTCGTACAACGAAGCACGCATGCTGCCCGTGAGCTCAGAGGGCCAGCTCGTGCTGTACTCCAACCTCGAGATACTGCCGATGTCCAGTCACCACAGCTACGTGGACTACTGGGGTTCGCGCGTGTCTTCGTTCGAGATCCTCACACCTCACAGAGAACTGTCGCTCTCGGCGACGAGTCTCGTGGAGGTACGCCCCCGGGCCCACAACGACACGGAGGTGGGCTGGCACGAGCTCGCGCTCGCGGTCGAGCTCACGACGGACACCGTCGAGCAGCTCAAGCAGACTCGTCGCACCGCACCGCCCGTGGAGGTCGTCGATCTCGCCCGCGGGATTGCAGCGAGAACCCCGGATGCCTGTGCCGCCGCCCTCGAGATCTGCAGGGCGATCGGCTCGGCCATGGAGTACATGCAGGGCGTGACTGGTGTTCACTCCACCGCGGCGGAAGCGTGGGCGGTGCGCAAGGGCGTCTGCCAGGACATCACCCATCTGGCCCTCGGGGCGCTTCGCGCCGTCGGCGTGCCGGCGCGGTACGTGTCCGGGTACCTGCACCCGCGACCCAACGCCGCAATCGGCGAGACCGTCGCGGGCGAGTCGCACGCGTGGGTGGAGTGGTTCTGCGGCGACGAGTGGCGCGGCTTCGATCCGACCAACAGCATCGACATCGGTGACCGCCACGTGCTCGTCGGCCGCGGCCGCGACTACAACGATGTGCCTCCGCTGCGCGGGGTATACGCAGGCCCGTTCGGCTCGACCCTGTTCGTGAAGGTCGAGATCACGCGCGAGGCTTAGCTCGCTCTTCGCGCGACGGTTTCTGTGATCGCGATCTCCTGGGTGGCGAGTTCCCGGTCTTGCGTCTCGGCGGACCTGAGCCGGAGCCGCCAACGCACCTCCGAGTCCCAGTGCAGGCGCAGGTTGCGTGATCGCGCGATCCAGATGACGGCCACGACTGCCGCACAGATTCCGGATGCCGCGGCGATGGCCAGCGACCACCGGGGTCCGAAGTGGTTGGCGACGAGGCCCACGACGGGGGCCCCGATCGGCGTGCCTCCGGAGAAGATCGCCATGTAGATCGCCATCACACGACCGCGCATGCTCGGCTCGGTGGTGGTCTGCACGTAGGCGTTGGCGGTGCTCATGATCGTCATGGACGCGATGCCCACGATCACGAGCGAGGCTCCGAAGGTCCAGTAGGTCGGCGTGAGTGCAGCGAGTATGCAGGCGACGCCGAACGCGCTTGCCGCGATCACGATTACCCCGAACCGCGGGCGCTCGCGCCGCGCGGCAAGGAGCGAGCCAACCAGGGCGCCGATGGCGAGGATCGACGACAACAGCCCGAATCCGCTCGCGCCCTGACCGAACTCGATGGTCGACATCGTCGAGATGAAAACCGGGAAGTTGAAGCCGAAGGTGCCGACGAGAAACACCATCGCGAGCACGACGAGAATGTCGGGTCGCGAGCCGACGTATCGCATCCCATCCCGGATCTGGCCGCGCGCTCTGGTCAGCTTCGGCGCGGCACGCAGCTGCTTGCGCCGGATGAGGGCGAGCGAGCTGATGACACCGGCGTACGAGAGGGCGTTCACGAGGAACACCGGCCCGGCGCCGATGAGGGCGACGAGCACACCTGCGACCGCGGGCCCCACGAGCCGAGCCGCCTGGAAGGAGGTCGCGTTCAATGCGACGGCATTGGACAGGTCGGCGTCGTCGACGAGCTCGGACACGAATGCCTGGCGCGCCGGACCGTCGATGGCGGTCACGACGCCGAGCAGCAGCGCGAAGACGTACACGTGCCAGAGCTGAACAGCTCCCGAGATCACGAGGATGCCCAGGCCGAGCGCGAGCGCGGCCGAGAGCCCCTGCGTCCACAGCAGCAGTCGCTTGCGATCGAACCGGTCGGCCATGAGCCCGGAAACGGGCATGAGCAGTAGAAGCGGTCCGAACTGCAGGGCCATGGTGATTCCGACCGCCGCAGCGTCGTGGTCTGTGAGTTCGGTCAGTACGATCCAGTCCTGGGCCGTTCGCTGCATCCAGGCCCCCGTGTTGGAGACGAACGCCCCCGCGAACCACAGGCGGTAGTTGATCACCCGAAGGGAGCGGAACATCGCGCTCACGAGTCGGCGAGCTTCTGCATGATGGGGGCAGCAGCCTCGAGAGCTGCACGCTCCTGCGGCGTGAGCTCGTTGACCTGGCGCGCGAACCATGCCACACGGCGGCGCTTGGTCTCGCGCGCGATCTCCGCCCCCGCGTCGGTGGCTTCTATCAGCACCTTGCGCCCGTCCTCCGGAGTACTGCTGCGGAGGGCAAGGCCGGCTTCGACGAGCGCGTTGACCGTGCGGTTCATCGACGGAGGGGTGACCCGCTCCCGCTCGCTGAGAGAGCCGAGAGTCTGGGCCCCGTCTTTCCACAGGGAGAAGAGCACGGACAGCTGGCCGTCGGTGACGTCGTCGCCGACGCGCTCGAGGCGGATGCGGCGTGCCAGCCTCCCTATCGCAAGACGGAGATCGTCGAAGTGGTACTCGTCGGTCTCGCTGTCCATGATTACTTAGCATAGCAAATTAGCCTTGCTAACTAAAATCTGCCCGAGCGGCCCACGCCGTACTATGGGGCTGAGCGAGGAGGCTCGGTGCCCAAGTCGACAGTGTCCAGAAGCGATCACACGTTCACCGATGCCCAGGGCGTCACGATCCACTACTACGTATGGAAAGCGGCGAACCCGAAGGGCATCGTGCAGATCACGCACGGGCTCGGCGAGCACGCCCTGCGGTACGAGCGCCTCGCCCAGGAACTTGTCGCAGCGGGCTACACCGTCTACGCCGACGACCATAGGGGTCACGGAGCGACTGGTCTCGAGCAGTACGGCGGCGACGCCTCGCGGCTTGGCAAGCTCGGCCGCGGTGGCTTGCGCGCGACGATCAACGGCATCCGGCACTTCACGGCACTCATCCGCCGCGAGAACCCGGATCTGCCCCTGGCCGCGATCGGGCAGTCGTGGGGCTCGCTCATGCTGCAGAAGATCATCAACGGCAACGCCAACGACTTCGACGCAGTCGTGCTCGCCGGCACGGCATACCGCACCTTCCGCGACATGAACAGCGGCGATCTCAACAAGAGGCACAAGCACCTCGGAACCACCGGCAACGAATGGCTCAGCCGTGACCCGGCAGTCGCGCAGGCGTTCTCCGACGATCCGCTCACGTTCTACGCAGACGCGAAGAGACTCTTCGGCATTCCCGACGGGCTTCGCCTGCTCGGCCGCCCGTCGAAGAAAGTGGAGCGCGACGTTCCCGTTCTGATCATGATCGGTAGCGAGGATTCACTCGGAGGCGAGAAGAGCATCGCCAAGCTCGCGGCGTCGTACGTCACCCGGTCGAGACTCACCGACGTGCAGGCGATCGTCTATCCGGATGCGCGCCACGAGGTCTTCAACGAAACGAACCGCGACGAGGTGGTCGCCGACCTCATCTCGTGGCTCGACTCCCGGCTGGCACCGCGAGCCCAGTGAGCTCGATCTTCACCGAGATTCTCCACGGCCGCTCGCCGGGTCGATTCGTCTGGCGGGATGACTCCTGCTTCGCGATCCTCACGATCGAGCCGCGCAAGCCCGGCCACACCCTCGTAATCCCGCGAGTCGAGGTGGACCGCTGGACCGACCTCCCCGAAGAGCTCGCGCTGCACGTCTTCCGGGTGGGCCGACTCATCGGCCTCGCCCAGCAGGAGGAGTGGGACTCGCCGCGCGTCGGGCTCATGTACGAGGGATACATGGTGCGGCACGCGCACCTTCATGTCTGGCCGTCGTGGACCGTCTTCGAGTACAGCCACACGGGCATCCATCGCGCACCCGATCATGCCGAGCTCGACGAGGCCGCCGACCGCCTACGCAACCGCCTGCGACTGCAGGGGCACGGGGAGCATGTGCCCGACAGTTAGGCTTGCCTAATCGTTTTCTAGGAAGGTCACCATGCACGGCGAGTTCAAGGTTCCCGGCGGCAAGCTCGTGGTCGTCGACCTCGAAGTCGTAGACGGCCGCATCGCCGATTTCCGCCTCGCCGGGGACTTCTTCCTCGAACCCGACAGCGCCCTCGAGGCTATCAACGCCGCAGTCAACGGGCTGCCCGCGGATCTCGACGCGCAGAAGGTCGCCGCCGCGGTGCGCGATGGACTGCCCGAGGATGCCGTGCTCCTCGGTTTCTCGCCCGAAGCCGTCGCCACCACCATCCGCCGTGCCATGCAGAAGGCCACGAGCTGGCGGGACTACGAGTGGCAGCTCATCCAGGGTCCCCCGGTCAAGCCCGTGTTGCAGATGGCTCTGGACCAGGTGCTCGCGGAGGAAGTCGGCGAGGGCCGACGCAAGCCCACGCTGCGCATCTGGGAGTGGGACAGTCCCGCCGTCGTGATCGGCAGCTTCCAGTCGGTGAAGAACGAGGTCGATCTCGAGAACGCCGAGAAGTATGGCTTCGAGGTCGTGCGCCGCATCTCGGGGGGTGGCGCGATGTTCATGGAGGCTGGCTCCGTCATCACGTACTCGATCTACGCGCCCACCGAGCTCGTGCAGGGCATGAGCTTCGCGGACTCCTACGCGTTCCTCGACGAATGGGTGATCGTGGCCCTCAAGTCCCTGGGCATCGAGGCGAGCTACCAGCCGCTCAACGACATCACGAGTCCCACGGGCAAGATCGGCGGCGCCGCCCAGAAGAGACTCGGCAGCGGCGCGGTGCTGCACCACGTCACCATGAGCTACGACATGGACGGCGACAAGATGGTGCAAGTGCTCCGCATTGGTCGCGAGAAGATGAGCGACAAGGGCACGAAGAGCGCCAATAAGCGCGTCGATCCGCTGCGCAGGCAGACCGGACTGAGCCGCTCCGAGATCCTCGAGCGAATGATCGCCACGTTCACCGGCCTGTACGGCTCGACCCCGAGCGAGATCACCCCGGAGGAGTTCGCCAAGGCGGAGGCCCTCGTTGCCGAGAAGTTCGGCACCGAGGAGTGGCTCCAGCGCGTTCCTTGAGCGAGAGAGGCGGCGCCCGCGTCGCCAGGGGCGTGCTGCTGTCGGGCGTGCTCGCGGCGCTCCTCGTCGGCGGGGTCATCCTCTCGTCGATGCTCGGCCAGCTGGCGGTCACGCCCACGGAGGTCGTGGGCTCGGTGCTGCGTGCGACCGGCATCCCGAACGGATGGGCGCCCACCGACCCCATCGTCGAGTCGACCCTGTGGGTGGTGCGGTTCCCGCGCATCGCGATGGGCCTCGCCGTGGGAGCCGCCCTCGCGGTGGCCGGCGCGGTAATGCAAGCGATCTTCGGTAACCCGCTCGCGGAGCCCGGTGTCGTGGGTGTCTCGTCTGGCGGCGCGTTCGGCGCAGCAGTCGCGATCGTGCTCGGCCTCACCTCGTTCGGCGTCGGCACCCTCGCGGTGTTCGCGTTCGCGGGCAGCCTTCTCGCAACCATGCTCGTCTATGTGGTGTCCCGCGCGAATGGCCGCACCGAGGTGGTGACACTCCTGCTCACGGGCATCGCGGTCAACGCGTTCGCCGGCGCGGGTCTCGCGTTCCTGTTGTTCATCGCCGACTCCGGCGGCCGCGAGCAGATCGTGTTCTGGCAGCTCGGCTCACTCAACGGTTCCCGCTGGCAGGAGGTCGCGATCGTCGCGGCGGTCGCCGCTCTCGGCACTGCGGCGGCCATCGTGCTGGGTCGGCGATTCGACATCCTCGCCCTCGGTGAGCGCAACGCGCGACACCTCGGCGTCAATGTCGAGGCGCTGCGCATTGGATCGATCATCCTCGTCGCGCTGCTCACGGGCGTGGCCGTCGCCTTCTGCGGCATCATCGCGTTCGTCGGGCTCGTCGTGCCGCACGTCATCCGCATGGTGATCGGACCAGCACATCGCGCACTCATCGTGGCGAGCTCCTTCGGGGGTGGCGCCCTCATGGTGTTCTCCGACCTGCTCGCTCGCTCCGTCGTGGTCGGCGCCGACCTGCCGATCGGATTGCTGACCTCGCTCATCGGTGGGCCGTTCTTCTTCTTCCTGCTGTTCCGCCAGCGCAAGCGCAGTGGAGGCTGGGCATGATCTCGGCGACGGGAGTCGGCGTCGACCTCGAGGGCACCACGGTGCTCGACGGGGTGACGCTCGACGTCGTCGAGGGTGAAGTGCTCGTGCTCGTGGGGCCTAACGGTGCGGGCAAGTCGACACTGCTCGCGGTGCTGAGCGGTGAACGCCCGCCCACGAGGGGCGCCGTCACCCTCGACGGTCGGGAGCTGGGGGCGATCCGCCATCGGGAACTTGCTCGGCTCCGCAGCGTTCTCACGCAGGAGAACACGGTGAGCTTTCCGTTCCGCGTCTCCGAGGTCGTCGCCATGGGCCGCAGCCCCTGGGCCCGCACCATCGAGAGCCGCAACGATATCGTCGCTGTCGCCGACGCTCTCGACGCCGCCGACGTCACACACCTCGCACACCGCCGCTACACCTCGCTCTCCGGCGGCGAGAAGGCCCGTGTCTCCCTTGCGCGTGTGCTCGCACAGGGGGCCCGCACGATCTATCTCGACGAACCGACCGCATCCCTCGATCTGCGTCATCAGGAGGACGTCATGCGAATCGCCCGGCGTCTGGCTGGGCAGGGGCGCGCCGTCGTGGTGGTGCTGCACGACCTCACGCTCGCGGGTGCTTACGCCGACCGCCTCGCGCTCATCTCGAACGGCCGGCTCGAGGCGGTCGGCTCGCCCGCCGAGGTGCTCACCGAGGAGCGCGTCGAACGGGTCTACGGACTACCCGTGGAGCTGCACCTCGTCGGCGGCAAGCCCGTCGTCGTTCCCCTGCGCGAGTGAGTTCGTAAGCTGGGGCTCATGGTGATCCGCTATGGCGTCGTCGGTACCACGAGCTGGGGCGCAATGGCGCACGCCCCCGCCGCGATGGCGAGCGAACGGGTCGACTACGTCGGATCCTTCGGGCGCAATGACGATTTCGATGCGTTCCTCGATTCCGTCGATGCGGTCGGATTCGCCGTGCCGCCGATGGTCCAGGTGCCGCTGGCGCTGCGTGCGATCGAGGCGGGCAAGCACGTGCTTCTCGAGAAGCCCATCGCCGTCGACCTCGCGAGCGCGCAACAGCTGGCGGATGCCGTGCAGTCGGCGGGAGTCGCATCCATCGTCTTCCTCACGAAGCGATTCACACCCACTCTCGTGACGTGGCTCGATCGGCTGCGGGAGGAGGGCCCGTGGCTTCACGGCCGGGTCGATGCCCTCGGCTCGTACCTGCCCGACCACCCGGATGCGGGCTGGCGGGCCGAGTACGGCGGACTGTGGGATGTCGGACCGCACGTGCTCTCGATGCTGTGCGGGGTGCTCGGGCCGGTGGCGTCGATCGCGGCGGCCCGCGGTGACAACGACCTCGTTGTCGCGTCGCTGGTGCACGACTCGGGTGCGGCGAGTTCCTTCTCGACGAGTCTGGGGATGCCCCGCGCAGCGGCAGGGGAGTCGACGATGTTCGCCGGGCCGTCGGGCCGGGCCGAACAGCCGCCTCTCGCTGGCCGGGACGTGGATGGGGCCGTGGTAGCAAACGCCCGCGCGATCGCGGCGCTCGCCGACCAGATCGACTCGGGCGAGCGCGAGCACCCGTGCGATGTGCGCTTCGGGCTGGAGATCGTGCGCGTGCTCGACGCGGCCGAGCGCTCGATCGCGGGCGGCGGGATACGGCTTTCGCCCCTCGCGTAGTCATTCTCCGGGAGGATGCGGGCTCGCCGCCCGGCCAACGTACACTGTTCGGGTGGAGCCGTGGATCGTCATCGTTATCGTCGTCGCGGTAGGTGTGCTCTTCTACATCGCGCAGCACTTCGGCTGGATCGACTTGAGCAACAAGAGCAAGTCGAGCGGCAGCAAGGGCGGCAGCGCTCTCGGTATCGGCGATGAGGTGTTCCACCCCACCCGGCATGAGGCTCAGATCGAGATGGATCGCCAGACCGTGCTCCCCGCTCCCGCGCCGCTGCCGGGTGACGGCGACAAGGGCATCTACGACGGCCAGGTCAAGATCGACCTGACGGGCGAGCCCAGCCACGGCAAGCACGCGGCCGAGTAGTTCGCCGCGGCCAGCCGACCGGGCTAGCGCGTGAGCAGGTCCTGGTAGTCGGGGTGCTCCTCGATCCATGCCGCGGTGAATGGGCAGCGCGCCACCACTCGGTAGTCCGTCTCAGCGCGCACGAGGTTCAGCGCACCGCGCACGAGTTCGCCGCCGAGCCCCTCCTCGCGCCGGTCTGGGTCGATCTCCGTGTGGATGAACACGATCGTGTCGTCCCGGATCTGGTAGTCGGTCTGCCCCACGCTCTCGCCGTCGACGAGCAACTCGAAGCGGTTCATCCGCTGGTCCTGAACGACTTCGGTGGGCATACGCCAAGCCTAGTCAGGCGCTATCGCGCACGACCATTCGCGTCGGCATGACCCGCTCCCGCTCGGTCGTCTCGCCGCGCAGGAGGGCGAGCAGCATGCGCGCCATCTCGGCGCCCATCTCGCGCGACGGCTGATGCACGGTCGTGAGCTGGATCTCGCCGCTCGTCGCCGCCGAGCTGTCGTCGAATCCCACGACCGCGACGTCGCCGGGAACGGAGCGACCACGGTCCCGAAGAACCGAGATAGCGCCAGTGGCCATGAGGTCACTAGCGACGAACACTCCATCGAGGTCGGGCGCGCGTTCGAGCAGCTCGCGCATGGCGGCGGCGCCACCGGCCATCGTGAAGTCGCCGTGCACGACCAGATCGGTGGGTTGCCCGGATGCGCGCACAGCCCGCTGCCACCCTTCGGTGCGGTCGATCGCCGCCTGCATGTTGTCTGGCCCCGCGATAGTCGCGACGCGCTTGCGGCCCAGGTCGAGCAGGTACTGGGTGCCCATCGCGGCGCCTTCAGCGTTGTCGACGTCCACGAAGTTGTTGTTTCGGTGCAGGTCGGGCCGGTACGGGCGCCCGCCGAATACGACGGGCAGAGTGGCGTCAAGCGTCGTGAAGAAGTCGTCGCCGGAGTGGTGGGAGACCACGATGGCGCCGTCGACGTTGCCGCCGAGCAGATAGCGGATCGTCTTCTCGGAGGGCGAGCTGGGCGACGCGAGCTGCAAGTTGAGCACGTAGTCGCTGTCTTCGAGCCCTTGCGTGATGCCCTGAACGATCTCGGCGAAGAACGGGTCGCCGAAGAATCGATTGGTGTCCTCCGGCACAACGAGCGCGATCGCCATCGTCTGTCGATTGGCCAGTGATCTCGCCGCGCGATTGGGGATGTAGTTGAGACGGTCGATCGCCGTGTTGACGGCGGCGAGCACATCCGGGCTCACATGGCTCGAACCGTTGACGACACGGGAGACCGTCGAGCGCGACACGCCCGCCTCTGCGGCGACTGCCTCGAGCGTCGGCGCAACACGGCGGCCGGGCGTTTCGAGGGTCATGGGGGGAAGTCTACCCAGCGCCGGTCAGAGGGCGCGGCCAGTGATTATGCGGGTGTAAGCGATTGCGCTGTCCTTCGGGGTGCGCTCCTGGGTGTCGTAGTCGACGCGCACGATGCCGAACCGCTTGTCGTAGCCCCAGGCCCATTCGAAGTTGTCCATGAGCGACCAGTAGAAGTAACCGTGCACAGGAACCCCCGCATCGATCGCGTCGAGGATGGCTCCGAGGTGGGACTCCAGAAAAGCGACTCGCTCGGCGTCGTGAATCGAGCCGTCGGGCTCGACCACGTCGTCATAGGCGGCGCCGTTCTCCGTGACGGAGAGGGCGACGCCCGCGGGGCCCGTGTACTCCTCATGCACGCGGATGAGCAGTCGCGTGAGACCCTCGGGCTGCACCTCCCAGTCCATCGCGGTGATCGGCAGTCCCCGCGAGTGCCAGTGCACGCCATCGGCGGCGGGGAAGGGGGAGCGCTTCGGACGCTCGGATGGCGCGGCCGTCGTGATCTCGTCGCCGGCAGGCCGCGCGCTCACCGACTCGCCGTGGTAGTAGTTCACGCCGAGGGCGTCGATCGGGCGCGAGATGATCTCGAGGTCGCCGGGCTTGACGACCCGCTCGAAACCGAGGCCCGCGACATCCTCGAGTACATCGTCGGGGTAGGCGCCCCGCAGGATCGGGTCGAGGAAGAACCGGTTGAACTGCCCGTCGATGCGCCGCGCCGCGTCACGGTCGGCCGCATCGCCCGCGTCGACGGGGTCGACGACAGAGAGGTTGAGCGTGATGCCGAGGCTCAGGTTCTCGTCCCGCGCGCGAAGCTCACCGATCGCGAGGCCATGGCCGAGCAGAAGATGGTGTGCGGCAGCGAGCCCCGCGGCGGGGTCTTGCCGACCGGGGGCGTGCTCCCCACCGATGTAACTCAGGAACGAGGAGCACCACGGTTCGTTGAGCGTCGTCCATGCGGTAACCCGATCGCCGAGGGCGTCGTGCACGTCGAGTGCGAACTCGGCGAAACGGTATGCGGTGTCTCGGTTGGTCCATCCGCCGTTCTCTTCGAGCGCTTGCGGCAGGTCCCAGTGGTAGAGCGTGAGCCACGGCATGATGCCCTTGCCCAGCAGCTCGTCGACGAGTCGAGAGTAGAAGTCGAGGCCCTGGGGGTTCACCGGTCCGCCGTCGGGGCGAACGCGAGCCCACGATGTCGAGAAGCGATACGTCTGCAGTCCGAGCTGCGCCATGAGGGCGACGTCGTCGCGGTAGCGGTGGTAGTGGTCGCACGCCACGTCGCCGTTGTCGCCATTGACTACCGCGCCGGGCAGTCGGGTGAAGGCATCCCAGATCGAATCGGTTCGGCCGTCGTCGTGCGCGGCACCCTCGATCTGGTACGCCGCGGTGGCCGCGCCGAACAGGAACTCCGGCGGAAAGGAGCGTGGGGTGGTCGAAGGCATGCGGGCAGACTGCTCTCGTGTAGTCAGGGTCATTGCATTCAGCCTTTAACGGCCCCGGCCATAATGCCACTGACAAGCTGCCTGCCGGCGAAGATGAACAGCAACAAGAGGGGGATCGTCGCCAATACCACCCCGGCGAGCACCACCGAGTAGTCCACGAAGTAGTTGGACTGCAGCAGTGAGAGCGCCACGGGCAACGTGGGATTCTGGCGGTCGAGCACGATGAACGGCCAGAAGAAGTTGTTCCACGCGCCCACGAAGATGAACAGGAACAGCATCGCCGCGGCCGGTCGTGCCGCAATGACCCCGACGGTCCAGAAGGTGCGGATCATGGATGCCCCATCCACGCGAGCGGCCTCGATGAGTTCGTCGGGCACCGCCTGGCGCAGGTATTGCGTCATCCAGAACACGCCGAACGCGCTCGTGAGCGCGGGCAGGATGATCGCGCCGATCTGCCCCGTCCAGCCCAGGTCGGAGAACAGGATGTAGAGCGGCACGACCCCGAGTTGCTGCGGCACCGCCATGGTGGCGACGACGAAGGCGAGAAGTGCGGGACCGCCGACGAATCGGAGTTTTGCGAACGCCCACCCGGCGAGCGTCGACGTCGTGACGACGGCCGCGGCGATGAGCAAGGACGAGTAGATCGAGTTCCACAGGGCCGACCAGAAGTTGACGGCGGGATTGGACATCACGGAGATCGCGTTTTCGATGAAGTTGCCGCCCGGCCACCACGGCCGCTCGCGCAGCGACGAGGCGTCTCCCGATCCGATGATGAACGACCAGTAGAGCGGGAATGCCGCACTGACGAAGACCACGAGCAGTCCCGCGTAGGCCCAGAAACCGGGACGTGAGCCGCGGATCGCAATCGTTCTCATTGCGCGGCCTCCTTCCGCTTGCCGCGCGGTTGCCCGAGGCCGCGTCTGCCTTCGTCACGCACGAGCGAGCGCGTGACGAAGAGATTGAGCAGTCCAATGACCAGGATGATGAGGAACAGGATCCAGGCCATCGCAGCAGCTCGGCCGAAGTTCCACTGGCCCCAGCCGATGTCGTAGAGGTACAGCGAAATCGTGAGCCACTGCTGGCCGGCCCCGCCGCGGCCGAACTGGTCGAAGACCCGCGGCTCGTCGAAGATCTGCAGCCCACCGATGGTGGACGTGATGACGACGAAGATGAGCGTCGGCTTGAGCGACGGGAGCGTGATGCTCACGAACTGGCGGAACGGGCCGGCACCGTCGACCGTCGCGGCTTCGTAGTAGTCGCGGTTCACTGCCTGCATCGCCGCGAGGAGGATCAATGCGTTGTAGCCGGTCCAGCGGTAGTTGACCATCGTCGAGATCGCGACGTGGCTCCAGAACGGCTCCTTGTGCCACTGGATCGGATCGAGACCGAGGTCGGTGAGAAGGCCGTTGACCAGGCCGAACTGGTCGGCGAACACGACGTTGAAGATCAGCCCGACGGCCACCGGGGCGACGACGTAGGGAAGCAGCACGCCCATCCGCCAGAACGTCTTCGCTCGGATGTTGCGGTCGAGTATGGCGGCGATGAAGATCGCGAGGATGAGCTGGGGCACCGTCGACAGCAGGAAGATGCTGAACGTATTGCGCAGCGCCGTCCAGAAGTGGGGTTGCTGGAGGATCCAGACGTACTGGTCGAGACCGATGAACGTGCCCGAGTTGCGCACGAGATCCCAGTCCATGAACGAGATCACTGCAGTGAAGGCGATCGGGAACAGCCCGACGATGGCGAACATCACGAAGAAGGGGGAGATATAGAGGTAGGGGGAGATCTTGAGATCCCACCGGCTCATGCGGTTCGAGAACGAGAGGACTCGGACTGGCTTGGAGGTCTTCGGCAGGGCGACGCTCATGGTTACGCTTTCAGGTTCCGGCGCGGAAGTGGGACGCGTTGCGGGTGCGGGCCGCCGAAGCGGCGACCCGCACCTCGCGGTGCACTAGAAGGCGGAAACCTCGGTCACCCAGGTGTTCCAGCTCGTCTCCTGGTCTTCGAGGCCGTCGAAGACGCGGGTGACGGCGTTCTGCAGCGCGTCGTGGAACTGGAAGTACTGCGGGCCCTTGAACGTCGCGACCGTGATGGCCTCGGCGCGAGAGGTGAGGATCTCGCCGGTGGGGGCAGCGTTGAAGTACTCGTTCGTCGCGGATGCGAGCTCGTCACTCGAGAGAGCGTCGAGCTGGCTCGGGAAGGTTCCCGCATTGGCGAACGCCTTGAGCTGCGTCTCGGGGGAGGTCAGCCAGGCGGCGAGCTCCTGCGCGGCCTCGACGTTCGCACCGTTGGCCGGCACGGTCAGGTATGAGCCGCCCCAGTTCGCACCGCCACCGGGGAACGCGTCGGCGATGTCCCAGCCGGCAACGTCGGGCGCGTTGCCCGAGATGACACCGAGCATCCAGCCCGGGCAGAGCATCGCGGCGAACTCACCGCTGGCCATCGAGGCGAACCAGTCCTCGCTCCACTGGCCCGAGTATGCGGCGATCGGCACGGCCTTCTCGACGACGGCTGCATAGGCATCGGCGATGTCGGCGTTCTCCGTGGCGATGATCCCGCCGTCCGGGTCTTCGTACGCGAGCTCGAGCTGGTTCACCATGCCTTGGAGCACCGAGTTGGCGGAGTCGATGAACGGCTTGCCGGTCGCGGCCTTGTACTCGGCGCCGATGGTGAAGAAGTTGTCCCAGTCACCGTCGAACAGGGCGGCGACGTCGGCACGATCGGTGGGCAGGCCCGCTGCCTCGAACAGGTCGGCGCGGTAGCAGATGCCCTGCGGGCCGATGTCGGTGCCGTAGGCGATCAGGTTGCCGGCCGAGTCGGTTGCGGAGGCTTCCTTCCAGTCCAGCCAGCGGCCCGCGAGGTCGGCGGGCACCGGCGCGAGCAGGTCGGCATACTGCATCGCCTCGGTGAACCAGTCGATCTCGACCGCCTCGACATCCGCCAAGCCGGACTTGCCCAGCTTCTGGAAGTAGTTCGCGCGGGCGTCGTTCGACGTAGCGGCCTTGTTGTGCACGACCTTGATGCCGGTCTCCTCGGTGAACTCGGCGAGCAATTCGTCGGTGTAGCCGAAGTCGTTGAACGTCGCGAGGGTGAGCGTGACTTCCTCATTCGGGTCGGTGCCAGCACCCCCTGCCGCACATCCGGTTGCTACGAGGGCGATGGTTGCTGCGCCGGCGACTGCGGCGGCGATCGTACGTCGTGAAGTTCTCACGGTCACTCCTTTGTGTGCGTGGGTGGGGTATTGCGCTTACACGGCCCGTGGCGAGAGCGCTCTCACCATTCGATTTGGGAGCGCTCCCACGGGATCGAGCTCAGACTAGGTTCGTTCCGGCAACCCTGTCAAGTACTGGGTGAGAGCGCTCCCACGTCAATGTGGACACCTGCAAACGCTTGCTCCCGCAGAGTCATAGGGTTCGCAGCGTTCAACGCGAGCCGAAACTCATCGCCGAAATTTCGCACGCCACGAGGGGCGAGCCGCCGCCGCATGTCCGTGCCCGCCGCGCGAACCGTCGCCGCATATCCGTACCCGCCGCGCGAACCGTCGCAAACGCATCCGCGCTCGGCGTTTACGATGCGTTTGTGACGGCTCGAGGAGTTTCACGCGCGCAAGGCCGCCGGGCGGGCCTCGCGGCGGGCGGGTCTCTCGTGCGGGAGGCCCCGCGGCGGGCGGGTTACTCGTGCGGTGGGCCTCGCGGCGGGCGGCTCTCTCGTGCGGGAGGCCCCGCCGCGGCCGGGGCTACTCGTGCGGGAGGCCCCAAGGCGGGCGGGGCTACTTCTTGCGGGGTGCTCGGCCGTCGTCGGAGATGCTGTCTGCCTCGGCGGCGTCGAGCGACACGTCGGGGGCGACCATCGAACCCGTTTCCGCCGCCGCGGCTTGAGCCGCCAGGGCTGCCTCGTTGTCGGCGTTCTCCTGCAGCGCCGACTTCTGGCGCAGAGGAGCCGCCTTGAGAAAGAAGCTCAGCACGAAAGCAATGAGCACGACCGCGAGGCCGACCCAATAGATCGTGACCGTGGCGTTGTTGAAGCCCTCCAGGAATGGTGCCGCGAGCCGCGGGTCGGACCCGTTGAGGAACGACGTGTCCCCATCGAGCGCCGTGCCGAGCGAACCGCCACTCTGGCCCTGCTGGAACAGTTCGAGGATCTTCTTGTTGGCGGGGTCCGAGAGCACGGCCGGGTCGGCGACCGCAGCCGCGATGCCGTCCTTGACCGGCTTGCTCGCGAAGGCGCTCGCGATCGTCTCGGGGATGCGGCTGAACAGCACGGAGAACAGCACCGCGACGCCCAACGTGCCACCGATCTGGCGGAAGAAGGTCGACGAGCTCGTCGCAACGCCGATGTCCCGCGGGCCCACGGAGTTCTGCGACGCGATCGTGAGGGTCTGCATGAGCTGGCCCAGGCCGAGGCCGACGAGGAACATGCCGATCATGATCCAGATCACGGGCTTGTCGGCCGTGAGGAATGTGAGCCAGAAGAAGCCCAGCGCCATGAGTCCGGTACCGGTCTTCGGGAAGATCGAGTACTTGCCCGTGCGTGAGATGAGCTGCCCGCTCACGATCGACGCGATCATGAGGCCGAGGATCATCGGCAGCATGAGGAAGCCGCTCTCGGTCGGGGTCGCTCCGTTGACGAGCTGGAGGTACAGCGGAATGGTCATCATCGCGCCGAACATGCCGAACCCGACGAGCACGCCGAGCACGGTCGCCATCGAGAAGGTCGGGTGCTTGAAGAGCTTGAGCGGGATGAGTGCATCGTCGCCCATGAGCCGCTCGCTGATGATGAACGCGGCGATTCCGAGACCGCCGACGACGTAGCAGAGGATGGCGCCGAGCGAGTCCCAGCCCCACTCCCGGCCCTTCTCGGCAACGAGCAGCAGCGGCACGAGCGCGATGACAACCGTTGCCGCACCCCACCAGTCGATGCGCACTTTGCGCTTCGTGTGAGGGATGTGCAGGAACCGCGTCACGATCACGAGCGCGAGCGCGCCGATGGGGAGGTTGATGAGGAAGACCCAGCGCCATCCGGTGACAAACAGGATCTCGGGCGTGCCCGACAGCACGCCACCGATGAGCGGGCCGATGACGCTCGAGATGCCGAACACCGCGAGGAAGTAGCCCTGGTACTTGGCGCGTTCGCGAGGCGCGAGGATGTCGCCCATGATCGCGAGTGGCAGGGCCATGAGACCGCCGGCGCCGAGCCCCTGAAGGGCGCGGAATATCGCGAGCTGGTACATCGTGCCGGCGAATCCTGCGGCGACCGAACCGACGAGGAAGATGACGATCGCGATGATGAACAGCGGGCGGCGGCCGAAGATGTCGCTGAGCTTGCCGTAGATGGGCGTCGCGATGGTCGAGGTGATGAGGTACGCCGTCGTCACCCACGCTTGAAGGGAGAGTCCGTCGAGGTCGTCGGCGATGGTGCGCATCGACGTGCCGACGATGGTCTGATCGAGGGATGACAGGAACATCCCCGCCATGAGGCCGAAGATCACGAACAGGATCTGCCGATGGGTCATGACACCGCCAGCGTCGGCTATTGCCTGTGCCTGCTGTTTGCCCCTGGATTCGACGCGTGACATGGTCCCTCTTCTGCCGACATAAAAATGGGCCACCGCGTGACGCTGCCCGCGATGGCGTGAAAACTTTGCGTAGAGTGCAAAGTTACACCCGGCGCATCCGGAGAGCAAGCTGAGCACGTACTCCCTGGGGATGCACAATTGAAGGGTATGGACTCTCGCGCCAGCAGCCCCAACCTCCTCCTGCGCCTCGGCATGGCGGTTGCTCTGTTCTGCGCGGTTCTCATCACGGGCGCCATCCCGCACCCTGTCCCGGATCGTGCCGCCGGAGCACCCACCCCAGTCGTCGACGCGCTCGATTCGACCGCCGGCTCGCTGGCGGGGGGCGAATCGGTGACGTTTACCGGCATCAACCTGTCGGGGGTCACGAGAGTCACCTTCGACGGCCGCGCCGCTATGGCGGTGACGGCGCGATCGAACTCGGCCATCACGGTCACGGTGCCCAACTCCCTCGACTACAAGCCCGGACCGGTGGATGTCGACGTGTACGCGACGACCGATTTCGACCGCGTCGAGACGCTCCCGTACACCTACGAAGTGCGCACCGCCGTGGATCGGCAGATGCAGTACGCCTTCGCCCATTGGCGGGACTACAACCTCGCCCAGTACGGCAGCTTCAACGATCGAGGAGGCGACTGCATGAACTTCGTGAGCCAGACGCTCGTCGCGCGCGGCTGGACTCCGACCTCCGAATGGTTCAACACCGCAGGCACCGATTGGGCCTCGCCCTTCATCTACGTGCCCGACTTCGACACCTGGATGACCGCCCATCCGGAGTTCGGAGCCGTGCGAATGAGCATGGACGATCTCGACAAAGTGAGGATCGGTGACGTCGTGATGATCGACTGGGAGAACAACGGTTTCTTCAATCATGCGCAAGTCGTCTCCGCCGTCGCGCACGTCAATGGCGAGACGCGGGTCTACATGGCCGGCCACAACCTCGACGGCGTCTATCGCGATCTCGTGTCGACGCTGAAGGCCGAAAGCAAGGACGCAACCGCCTACTTCTGGAGCCTGCCCGCGGGATAGCGGGCACATATGATCGTGGGGTGTCTGAACTCCGACCGCGTGACCGGCCCGCTCCGGGCACCCGTCGCAGGCGCACGATCATCATCGTGTCGGCGATCGCGGCGGTGCTCGTCGTGGCGATCGTGGTCACCCTCGTGGTGCTGAGCCCGAAGGGGAGCGGGCCGGTATCGACGCCGACGGCGAGCCCCACTCCGAGTTCCACTCCGACGCCCACGCCCACTCCGACCCCTACCCCGACGCCAACTCCGACGCTCGACCCTGGTGCGGCATCCATCGATGACCCGTCGAGCTACTGGGTCGTGGTCAACAAACGGCGCCCGCTCAACCCCGTCGACTACTACCCGCCAGACCTGCGCACGCCGCAGGTGCCCTACGGCGCCTTCGACCAGCGCGCGGAGGTAGCGACCGCAGTCGAGCAGATGTTCGCGGCGTTCCTCGCGGAGACCGGCCAGGAGATGGAGTCGATCAGCGGCTTTCGCAGTTACGACAGCCAGGTCGGCACGTACCAGGGGTGGGTGAATTCGCTCGGCCAGGAGCAGGCGGACCTGGTGAGCGCTCGCCCGGGCTACTCCGAGCACCAGACCGGTCTTGCGATCGACATCGGGAGCGTGCCGGCGGTGTGCTCGCTCGAGGAGTGCTTCTCCGAGACCGCGCAAGCCCAGTGGGGTGCGGCGAACGCGTACCGGTTCGGGTTCATCCTGAGGTACCCGGCGGACAAGACCGCTATCACCGGCTACGCGTTCGAGCCGTGGCACTTCCGCTTCGTCGGTGTCGAGCTCGCGACCGACATGCACAACCGGGGCATCACGACCCTCGAGGAGTATTTCGGCCTGCCTGCGGCACCCACCTACTGAGTCACGAACCCAGGGCGGCGTCGACGATCGCCTTCGCCTCCGCCTGCACGAGCGTGAGGTGCTCGGGACCCTTGAAGGATTCGGCGTAGATCTTGTACACGTCCTCCGTGCCGCTCGGGCGGGCCGCGAACCACGCGAACTCCGTCGTCACCTTCACGCCGCCGACGGCCGCGCCATTGCCGGGAGCCTCAGAGAGTTTCGCCGTGATGGGGTCGCCCGCGAGTTCCGTCGCGGTGATCGCGTCGCCAGACAGCTTGCCGAGCCGGGCCTTCTGCTGTTTCGTGGCGGCGGCATCCACTCGCTCGTAGGCGGGGTCGCCGAACTGGGCGACGAGTTCGGCATACAACTGGGAGGGCGTCTTGCCGGTCACCGCGAGGATCTCAGAAGCGAGAAGGGCGAGCAGGATGCCGTCTTTGTCGGTCGTCCACGCCGTTCCGTCTGTGCGGAGGAAGCTCGCACCCGCGCTCTCCTCGCCCCCGAAACCGACGCTTCCGTCGATGAGCCCGGGCACGAACCACTTGAATCCGACGGGCACCTCCCACAGCCGCCTGCCCAGCGAGTTCGCCACCCGATCGATCATCGAACTGGACACCAGTGTCTTGCCGATGGCGGCATCCGCTCGCCAATTCGGCCGGTGGGTGTAGAGGTACTGGATCGCGACCGCGAGGAAGTGGTTGGGGTTCATGAGCCCGCCGTCGGGCGTGACGATGCCGTGGCGGTCGGCGTCGGCGTCATTTCCTGTGAGGATGTCGAAGTCGTGCCGGTGGGCGACCACGGAAGCCATGGCCGAGGAAGACGAGGGGTCCATGCGGATCTTGCCGTCCCAGTCGAGGGTCATGAACGCCCATGTCGGATCGACGACGGGGTTGACCACAGTGAGGTCGAGGTCGTACTTCTCGGCGATCGCCTTCCAGTAGTTGACGCTCGCCCCGCCGAGTGGGTCGGCCCCGATGCGGATGCCGGCGCGCTTGATCGCGTCCATGTCGATGATGTTCGCGAGATCGTCGACATAGGCCGAGCGGAAGTCGTACGTGTCGACGGCGCTCGGCTCGCTCATGAGCACCCCGCGGCGGTCGTCGGCGATGAGCTCGTTCGCGCGATTCGCGATCCACCCGGTCGCGTCACTGTCGGCAGGACCACCGTGCGGCGGGTTGTACTTGAAGCCGCCGTCGCGCGGCGGATTGTGGCTCGGGGTGATGACGATGCCGTCAGCCTGGTGCTCGTGCCCTGCGGCGTTGTAGGCGATGATCGCGTGGCTGAGGGCGGGTGTCGGCACCCAGTCGTCGAATTCATCGACGAGCGCATGCACGCCGTTGGCCTCGAGCACTTCCAGCGCCGTGGTCTCCGCCGGGCGCGAGAGCCCATGGGTGTCCTTGCCGATGAAGAGCGGACCGGTGATGCCCTGTGCGGTGCGGTACTCGACGATGGCCTGGGTGATGCACGCGATGTGCGTCTCGTTGAAGGCCGTGTCGAGGGAGGAACCACGATGGCCGCTCGTACCGAAGACGACGCGCTGCTCGGGGATCGAGACATCCGGTTCGAGCGCGTAATAGGCGGCTACCAGATCGTGCACGTTGATGAGATCGGATGACTGGGCCAGTGTGCCTGCGCGCTCGTTCATGCTCCTCAGTTTGCACTAGCGGTCTCAGGATCGGGCGGCCTCCCCCACCTGGATGGTGGGCACACCTCCGTTGCGCAGTTCCTCGAGGAAGAGCACGATGCTCGCGGCGACGCTACGGTGCGTGACGTCGTTCAGGATGTCGTGGAGACCCTGATCCACGATCGCCACCCGCGCGCGGGGAACCTCGTCGTAGTAGCTGAGCGCTTCGGCGGTCGTGGCGACCACGTCGGCCGAGCCGTGCAGCGCGAGCAGCGGAACGGTGATGTCACCCGGCCGCGGCAGCGTGAGACCGTCGGGCAGGTCGCGAGCCAGTGCCCTCGGGTCGGCGAGCTCGGGGTTGGCGAGCACCTGCCGGTGCACCGGGCACGCGGTGCGCACGTCGAGCTGGGCGTACTCGTCGGCGATGATGCCCGTGCCGCGCGGCAGACCCGCTGTGACGACGGCGGCGACGCCCGAGCGGCGATCGCTCGCGATGCGCAGTGCGAGCACGGCGCCGGCATCCGACCCCACGAGCACGACCGGCCCGACTTCGCTCTCTGCGACGAGGCTGCGCACGAGCTGGGCGGAGAATGCGACGCTCTCGGTGACGTCGCGCACCGCGCGCACCCGATAGGCGTCGGCGGAGAGCCGCCTCCCGAACCGCGAGTACACGGCGGGTGACTCGCCGCGACCGGCGAGCACGATGATCGTTCCTCGCGGTGTGGCCCCGGTGGGCTCATCCCATCGGTCGGTTGTCGGTGGGGTGGTCATCAGACGCTCCTTGCGGTTTCGAGCTCCAGGATGACGGTCGGCACGTGGCCCCAGCCGGCGTCGTGATTTGCCATGGTTCCTCCGTTCGAATGGGTCGGGATGCCGGACAGTCTGTCCCGGGCACACCGCTCGATTCCACGGAAGACGACACATAAACGCCCTTTGCGACTTGTGACGTCATCGACTGAAACAAAACGCAAGACAGGTTGGCGAGCGGAGCCGGTCCGGCTCCTCGGCGCAGGAGCCATAAACTTCTCAGCATGGCCGACACCATCCCCGCGGGAACGTACTCCTACCTGGGTCCTGCCGGCACGTTCACCGAAGCGGCCCTCAAGCAGGTGCCCGAGGCGGCGGGCAAGCCGTGGCGTTCCGTGCACAATGTCGGCGAAGCGCTCGACGACGTGGTGACCGGCCGCAGCGTCGCCGCCATGATCGCGATCGAGAACTCCGTCGAGGGTGGCGTGAGTGCGACCCAGGATGCGCTCGCGAACATTCCGAATCTGCGCATCATCGGGGAGTACCTCGTGCCGGTCAATTTCGTGCTCGTCGCCCGCCGCGGCACGACCCTCGCCGACGTCAAGGTCATCAACGCGCACCCCGTCGCGTACGCCCAGACGCATCTGTGGCTCGACGAGAACCTGCCCAGCCACGGGCACATCCCGGCGACCTCGAATGTCACCGCCGCCGCATCCCTCTTCGAGAACGACCTCGCGGATGCCGCGGTCGCACCGCCCGGAATCATCGAACACCACGATCTCGATGTGCTCGCCGAGGGTATCGGCGACAACCCCAACGCCGTCACGCGGTTCCTGCTCGTCTCGCGCGTCGCCCCCCTCCCGGAGCCCACGGGCAGTGACAAGACGAGCATCATTGCCGAGCTTCCGGATGACACGGCCGGTCGGTTGCTCGAAATGCTCGAGCAGTTCGCAACCCGCGGAGTCAACATGAGCCTGCTCGAGTCGCGGCCCATCGGCGACTCCCTCGGACGGTATCGCTTCGTCATCGACCTCGACGGCCACATCCTCGACGAGCGAGTCGCCGACGCCCTGCTGGGTCTCAAGCGATTCAGCCCCAACGTGATCTTCCTCGGCAGCTACCCCCGCGCGGACAAGCTGCCCATCACGGTCATCCCGCGCTACGACAACGACGCGTTCGTGGACGCCCGGGACTGGCTGCGGGGGCTGATCGCCGGCGAGGTCTAGGCCGGCACCTTTGGGCCGCTGTCGCTCCGCGCCCTCCATCCCGCCGAGTTCGCCACTTCTGCCCCGTCCGGGCTGCGGTCTGTGACATCGGCGCACGTTCAAACGGCAGCGCCCGGGCCAAACCTCAGCGCACGCGTCGACGCTCAGCGACGCGCGGGCGTGGTGGGCGAGGACGCCTACCCCGCCGGCACCTTCACCGTGAGGGCCCCCGCGTCGACCCACGTGTGCACTGAGAGGGCCTCGCCGAACTGGTCACCGTCGAGCTGGAACTCCTGCGGGATGTCGACGTGCATGCTGAAGGCCCGACCGGTCAGGTAGGTGACGTCGCGGGCATCCTTGGTGAGCTCGATGATGCGGCGGCCCAGGGCGCTCTTGCGCAGCACGCCGTTCTCCCACGCGAGCTGGCGCCAGACTTTGGCCCAGCCGAACGGCCCACGCGGACGCAGCGCGGCGACATCGAGGATGCCGTCGTCGGGTTTCGCGTCGGGCATGAGCAGGAAGCCGCCGGGAAGTACACCGCAGTTGCCGACGATGATCGTGTGCACATTCATGGAGCGCGCGGAGCCGTTGTCGACGCGGTACTGCACTCGCACGGGTTTGATCTGGGGGATTGATCGTGCGATCCCATCGACGTAGGCGAGCCATCCGACCGCACGCTTGAGTCGCACGTTGGTGTTCTTGATCATCTTGGCGTCGAGTCCGAGGCCCGCCATGACGAGGAACACGTGCTCCTCGCGGTCACCGTCGGGGCGCACGATCGCGGCAATGCCCAGGTCGATGGTGCGGCGGTCTCCGGTGAAGGCCGCAGCCACGCTCGCCTCGAGATTGGAGAGCGGGAGTTCGAGGTTGCGGGCCAGCAGGTTGCCCGTGCCGGAGGGAACGAGAGCGAGCGCCACGCTGCTGTCGCGCAGCGCTTCGGCGACTGCGCGCACCGTGCCGTCGCCACCAGCGGCGATCACGACCTCCGCCCCGCGACGGATTGCGCTTCCCGTGACGCCCTGCCCGGCATCCTGTGTTGTGGTCTCGAACCACAGGGTCGGGCCCCAGCCCGCGCGCTTCGCCGCCTCGGTCACCGACTTCTTGAGCTTCGTGATGTCCACTTTGGTCGGGTTGTAGATGACCGCGGCCTGCCTCTTACGCACACCTCGGGACTCCGCCACGCGACCAACGGTACGGCATGGGCTGGGTAGGCTGTACGCGTGATCGACCCGCAACTCCTCCGCGATGATCCCGATGCGGTGCGGCGCTCGCAGCAGCTTCGTGGGGCATCCGTGACGCTCGTCGACGAGGCAATCGCGGCGGATGCGGCACGCCGAGCAGGCATCGGCGAGTTCGAGAACCTGCGCGCGGAGCAGAACGCTTTCGGCAAGATTGTGGCCGCCGCGCCCAAGGAGCAGAAGCAGGCACTCGTCGCCGAGGCTCAGAAGCTCGCGGCCAGGGTCAAGGCGGCGCAACAGCTTTCGGCGGATGCCGACGCCGAGTTCACGAGGATCGCCGGAGCCATCGGCAACGTCACGATCGACGGCGTGCCGGCGGGCGGCGAAGACGACTGGGCCCTCATCAGGCAAGTGGGCACGCCCGCCACATTCGATTTCGAGCCCCGCGATCACGCCGAACTCGGCGAGCTGCTCGGTGCCATCGACATCGCGAGGGGTGTGAAGGTTTCCGGCAGCCGGTTCTACTTCCTCAAAGGTGTCGGCGCTCGGCTCGAGATCGCGCTCATGAACATGGCACTCGACAAGGCGCTCGCCGAAGGGTTCACCCCCCTCATCACGCCCACCCTCGTGCGGCCCGAGATCATGGCCGGCACCGGCTTCCTCGGCGAGCACTCGGACGAGATCTATTACCTGCCTGCCGACGACCTGTACCTCACGGGCACGAGTGAGGTGGCGCTCGCCGGGTACCACTCCGACGAGATCGTCGACCTCTCGTCGGGACCCCTGCGCTACGCCGGCTGGTCAACCTGCTATCGCAGGGAGGCGGGCTCGGCCGGCAAAGACAACCGGGGCATCCTTCGCGTGCACCAGTTCAACAAGCTCGAGATGTTCAGCTACGTGCTGCCCGAGGATGCCGAAGCCGAGCACGAGCGGCTGCTCGCGTACCAGGAGTCCATGCTCCAGGCGTGCGGCCTCAGCTACCGGGTGATCGATGTTGCCGCGGGCGATCTCGGGTCCAGCGCGGCACGCAAGTTCGACGTGGAGGCGTGGATTCCCACGCAGGGCACCCACCGCGAGCTCACGAGCACGAGCAACTGCACCACTTACCAGGCCAGGCGCCTCGACATCCGTTACCGCACCGATTCGGGCAAGACGGCGCCCGTGGCGACCCTCAACGGAACGCTCGCCACGACCCGCTGGCTCGTCGCGATCCTCGAGACCCACCAGCAGGCCGACGGTTCTGTGGTGGTTCCGGATGCCCTGCGCTCCTACCTCGGCGGCCTCGAGCTCTTCGTTCCCGTGTCATGACCGACCCCTGGCTCATCGCACTCGATGTGGACGGCACCGTGCTGCGCGAGGACGGCGTCATGAACGATGCCGTCGTGAAGGCGGTGGGTCGCGTGCGTGATGCGGGCCATGAGGTGATGATCGCGACGGGGCGCTCCGTGGCGATGACGATGCCCATCCTCGATCGGCTCGGCATCTCGCCGCAGTACGTCGTGTGCTCGAACGGCGCGATCACTCTCAAGCGCGACCCGGATGCGCCGACCGGATACGCACGCAAGTACGTCGAGACGTTCGATCCGAGCGAAGTGCTCACGACCATCCGCGGCAGCCTCGAGTCGGCGAACTACGCGGTCGAAGACGAGACGGGCATGTACCTCTTCACGGGCTACTTTCCCGACGGCACACTGGGTGCCGTCAGCGAGAAGGTGGAATTCGAGCAACTGCTCGTCACTCGTGCGACCCGCGTCGTTGTGATCTCGCCCGAGCACAAGATCGAGGACTTTCTCTCGGTGGTCGAGCGGATGGGCCTGCACAAGGTGAGCTACAACGTGGGCTGGACCGCTTGGCTCGACATCGCCCCCGACGGCGTCAACAAGTCGACCGCGCTCGAGCGGGTGCGGGAAACGCTCGGGGTGCCGCGGTCGCGCGTGCTCGCAGTCGGTGACGGCCGAAACGACATCGACATGCTCGAATGGGCCGCAGCCGAGGGCCGCGGCGTCGCCATGGGTCAGGCTCCTACTGAGGTGCTCGCGGCGGCCAACGAGATCACCGGTACCGACCTCGATGACGGGGTAGCGACACTCCTCGCAGCGTTCTAGCCTGATCCTCAGGGTTAGTCAAGCGGTCATAAGTTACACTCGGAGTTTGGTCCAGCCAGGAGGGCTGTCCGAGCGGCCGATGGAGCCAGTCTTGAAAACTGGTGGGCAGAAATGTCTCGTGGGTTCGAATCCCACGCCCTCCGCGCACCAATCACCACCCTGGCGGGCGACGAAAGGTACCTGATATGAGCGAGTTGCGACCCCGCTCCGAACTGCGGTCCGGCTCCGGCGAGCTTCGCCGGCGCTCCGCGGGCAGCACGAAGCTGCCGGGCATCGCGCGCCACGGTCAGCTGAAGAAGTCCCACGCCTTCCCGATCGTGCTCAAGTTCATCGCGGCGGCCCTTGCCGTCGTTGTGGTGAGCGGGGCATCCGTCGGCGCCATCGCGGTCAACAGCATTCTCAGCAAAGCGCAGCCAAGCGTCGCGCTCATTGGCGACACCCCCGGCCCGCCCCCACAGATCGGTGCGATCGACGGCGGCTTCAACATCCTCATCGTCGGTAGCGACCGGTGCGAGGTGGAGGCCGACGAGTGCGGCGAGCGCGGCTCGGCCGAGCTCAACGACGTGAACATGCTGCTGCACGTCTCTCAGGACCAGACCAACGCTACGGCGATCAGCTTTCCCCGTGACCTCGTCGTCGGCATTCCCGAGTGCCCTGACGAAGAGGGCGACACAAAGGGGTACTCGACTGAGCCCCTCAACACCGCGCTGTACTACGGCGGTCTTCCCTGTGTCGTACTCACGATCGAGGAACTCACCGGACTCGACATTCAGTTCGCCGGTGAGATCACCTTCAACGGCGTGATCAACATGTCGGATGCGATCGGCGGCGTGCCGGTGTGCGTCGACGGCCCGATCCACGACGAGTACACCGGTCTCGCGATCGATGCGGCCGGTACCTACAACCTCATGGGCCGCGATGCGCTCGCGTTCCTGCGCTCACGTCACGGCGTCGGTGACGGCAGCGACATCACGCGAATCAGCTCCCAGCAGGTGTACCTCTCATCCCTCGTGCGCACGCTCAAGAGCTCCAACACCCTCGGAGATGTGACGAAGCTCTACAACCTCGCCAATGCGGCGCTCAGCAGCATGACCCTCTCGACGAGCCTCGCCGACCCCACCACCATGGTCGCGATTGCGCTGGCGCTCAAGAACATCCCGATCGAGCGCGTCACGTTCGTGCAATATCCGGGCACGACTGGCAATACCGAGGGCCTCTACGCGAACAAGGTCAAGCCGAACTTCGCGCTTGGCGATCAGCTCATGGAACTCGTGAAGGCCGACCAGCCCTTCCTCCTGGCCGAGGCGGGCGACGGTGCGGGTTCCATGGTTGACCCGAACGCTCCAGCGCCAGACCCGAACGCGACCCCCGATCCGGATGCCCCGGTCATCGACAACACGGGCCTGCCGACGATCGACATCCGTGGACAGACGGCGGCCGACTACACCTGCTCGATCTCCAACGACTACTAGTCGCGGCATCCTCAACCGTTAGCGGTGGGTCGCCCAGCCGACTACCCAGCCCGGCGAGCGACCCACCATCCCTCTGCGCTGACCCGAACTGTCGGCCGAGGGAGCGTGAGCGCTGGCTGGCTCCGATGCGACGTCAGGAGCCAGCCAGACGGTAATCCTTCAGCCGGCGCCGGGCGAGGCGGACCGAAGCGGAGGCAAGCCGATCCCGGCGGCACCTAGGATGCACCGCACAGCGCTAGGGCCCGCTAGCGCGCTGGGGGAGAGCGTTGGCTGCGGGTAAGGCTCTGTGTTTCGCCGGGATCGGAGTTGGATGAGCATGGGGTTGTCTCCGCGCCGAGTGGGAGGACTCGTCAGCCCGCCCCTCGGGTAAGGGCGGGCTCGAGCGCTTGCCTAACTATACGTGTCCTCCAAAAGGAGGACAAGCTTTTGCGCGTCCCCAATGCTGGGCACACCCGGTTCGTGTCCTCCGCCGCACGTTGGCTATGATTGCTGACGCACCACCTGGAGACGTCGCATAGTTCGGCCTAGTGCACCACCCTGCTAAGGTGGAGAACCCTTAATGGGTTCCGTGGGTTCAAATCCCACCGTCTCCGCAGACGAACAGAGACCGCCACTCGAGCGGTCTTTCTTCGTTTAACCAGGTCTCTGTTCGTTTGCGGACACGGTCTGGACGCGAACGCACTCGTGGGCCCCCGCTGAGCAGACCGGGCTTTCGCGCCGACCCTTCAACTCGATGCGTGCGAGATACCGCGCGATAGACCGGCGGCTCAGTAGGGGAGTCAAATCCCACCGTCTCCGCAGACGAGCAGAGACCGCCAGTTGTGCGGTCTTTCTTCGTTAATCAGGTGTCCGTTCGTCTGCGGATCAAGCGACGCATCGCGGCGCTGCTCGCCGAGCTTCTCGCCTAGGGGAGCGTGTGCCCGGCGGCGGTGAAGAGCCGGTACCACTCCTCGCGCGACAGCGGAATGTCCGACCCCGCCGCCGACTCGGTCACCCGCTCGGGCTTGGTCGTGCCGAGCACCACCTGCATGTTCGCGGGGTGCCGGGTGATCCAGGCGACTGCAATGCCGGTCGGGGTGACGCCGTGCGCGGCGGCGATCTCGTCGAGGGCGTCGTTCAGCGGGCCGTAGTTGTCGCGGTCGCCGATGAAGACGCCGTCGAAGAAGCCCTTCTGGAACGGCGACCAGGCCTGCAGGGTGATGTCGTTGAGCCGGGCGTAGTCGAGGATGCCGTTGTCGCGGTCGATCGACTGGTCGAGCGCGGCCATGTTGGCCGCGATGCCAGCCGCGATGAGCGGAGCATGTGTGATGCTCAGCTGCACCTGATTGAACGCGAGCGGCTGCGTGATGGAGCGCCTGAGAAGTTCCATTTGCCCGGGAGTCTGGTTGGAGACGCCGAAGTTGCGCACCTTGCCCGAACCATGGAGGGAGTCGAAGGCTGCCGCGACCTCATCCGGCTCGACCAGCGTGTCGGGACGGTGCAGCAGCAGCACGTCGAGGTGCTCGAGTCGGAGGGCAGCGAGCGTCTCGTCCACCGAGCTGAGGATGTGCTCCTTCGAGAAGTCCCAGAACCCGTTCCGGATCCCGACCTTCGACTGGATGATCACCGACTCGCGTTCGGTGGCCGTGAAGGTGATGGCGTCCCCGAAGCGCCGCTCGCAGGCGTGGTCACCGCCGTAGACATCGGCGTGATCGAAGTAGTTGATACCGGCATCACGAGCTGCGCCGACGAGTGCGCGGATCGCCGAGTCATCCAGCTTGGAGATCCGCATCAGCCCGAGGATGACGTTCGATGCGGTGAGGTTCGTGCGCAGTGGGGTGATGGTCTTCATATTTCCGTTCTCTTTTCTGTGGCGATCCCGGGCCTTCTCCGGTCGGGCTTCGAGGTGACGGCCTGGAATCGCTCGCCCGAGAAGTCGCCCGGAAAGGTCTCTATAAGAACCACTGGTCGGCGGTGCTGTTTGTTCGCCGCGACGCGGCAAGAACCTCCAGGTCCCGAGCGATCAGGGCTCGACGAGTCGCGCGGTCATCCTGGGCGGCATCCGTTCCCTCGGCGCTATCCGATTGGGTGCCTGCGAATGCGTTCAACACTTCGTCGAGCGCTTCGCCGCGCGCGACATCGATCAAATTGGCGGCGTAGCTCTCGTCATCAGCCAGTTCCCGCAGGCGCTTCGCCAGCACACGAAGAACGGCGGCTTTGCGCGCCAGTGTCGGTGCATCGACGGATCGAAAGTCCGATTGATGGGTTGCCCGTCCGCCATGTGCGGTAGCCACGGCGTGCTGGGCATCGACGCGGTCGGCGTCGGCATCCTTCTCGTCGACGAGGTTGCGCAGCTCCTCGCGCGTGGCGGCGAGCAAGCGATCCGCCGAATAGTCGGCGCGTTCCTGGAGCGCGTGAACGATGATGAGATTCTTGAGGGCGAGTTTCACGGCCACGTTGGCGATGAGCAGCGCTTCCTCTACAGTCTCTTCGACGGTGGGTTCTGGCCATTCGAGCGGGGGGCGGTACGTGCCCACGTTGACTCGCCGGCGACGACGGAACAGTCGCATGCGCACCCCTCTCTCGGGAAGATGCTACGCCGATCGAGCCCGCTGGTTATCGTCTGCCTCCTCCGCCGACCAAGTGATGACGCCATCCACCGACTCAGCTGCCCGGCGCCAGGATCTCCTCGAGAAGCGCTTCGACTTTGCCCCTGATCTCGTCTCGGATGGCGCGCACCTCGTCGATCGGCCGATCAGCTGGGTCCTTCAACTCCCAGTCGAGATAGCGCTTGCCGGGATAGATCGCGCACGCGTCACCGCACCCCATGGTGATGACAATGTCGGCCGCCTGCACCACGTCGTCGGTGAGAGGCTTCGGAAACTCCTGACCCAGGTCGAGCCCCAGCTCGGACATGGCGGCGATGACCGCCGGGTTCAGTTCGTGCGAAGGAGAGGACCCGGCAGACCTGACGTGCACTCGACCTTGGGCGAGATGATCCGTCAGCACGGCGGCCATCTGGGACCGGCCGGCATTCTGCTCGCACACGAACAGCACCTCCGGCACTGGTACTCCAACGGCTCCCTTGGCCTGGGCCAATGCGGTGAGTCGGTCGGTGGCAAACCTGACGGTTTGCGATGCAAGGTGCGCCTTGACCTTGGATGTGCGCAAGAGCGCCGTATACGACTCGAGCACGTATCGTTCGACGGTCTCGGCCCCGAATACGCCGGAGAATCGCTGGCTCAGGTCGGCTGCGAGCCGTCGCAAGTACTCCTCCGGGTAGGAGAGGCCGGGCATCCCGCGCCGACTGGTGATGTCCATGATCAGCTTGCGGTGGGGACGAGCTCCGCGAGCAGCGCCTGCACTCGCGCCTTGATGTCGTCGCGGATGGGCCGAACCTCGTCGATGCTCTTGCCCTTGGGGTCGATGAGCTCCCAGTCCTCGTAGCGCTTGCCCGGGAAGATCGGGCAGACGTCGCCGCAGCCCATCGTGATGACGACGTCGGAGTCGCGCACCTGTTCGGTCGTCATGAGCTGGGGTACGCCCTGCGAGATGTCGATGCCTTCTTCGGCCATGGCCTGGATGGCGATCGGGTTGATCTCGTTGCCGGGCTCGGAGCCGCCCGAGCGCACTTCGATGGCGCCGCCCGAGAGCGCCTTCATGTATCCCGCCGCCATCTGCGAGCGGCCGGCGTTGTGAATGCAAACGAAGAGAACGGTGGGTTTCGTGGTCATGCGACAAGCATAGACGGCTGTCTATGGATTTCTAGTGCCGTTCACCGAGCGTTCACGGCTTCGATCTCCGAGAGCAAACTCCGCACACGCGCATCGATGTCGTCGCGCACATCGCGCACGCCATCCATCGACAGCCCCGCCGGGTCGGGGAGGTCCCAGTCGAGGTAACGTCGGCCGGGGTAGATCGGGCAGGCGTCACCACAGCCCATGGTGATGACGTAGTCGGCGCCCCGCACGACCTCGTCGGTAAGCGGCTTCGGGTACTCGCCACCGATCGAGAACCCGATCTCATCGAGCGCGGCAAGGATCTTCGGGTTGATCGAGCCTGCGGGCTCCGAGCCGGCGGTGAGAACCCGCACGCGATCGCCGGCGAGCGAGCGCAAGATCGCGGAGGCGAGTTGAGAGCGACCGGAATTCTGAACGCACACGAAGAGTACCCGCGGAATGCCGTCATCAAACAGCCCCTCCGCCGCGGCAAGGGCACGAAGGCGATCGGCCGCGAACCGTGCGGTGAGCGACGGGAGGTACCGGGTGATGCGTGCGCGATCGGCGAGGAGGGCGTAGCTCCCGCGAACGTATTCGGAGACCGTTTCCGGGGAGAATGTGCCGGCGAAACGAGCTGCGAGATCGCGGGCGATCCGCTCGAGCACCGGTGGTGCGACAACTGCTGCGACCGGATCGGCGCGCACGGAGTCGAACACGTCGCTCACGCGGGATGGCGCGATCGAGTACCAGACCTGACGCCCCTCCTGAACGCGCTCGAGCAGTCCCTCCTCCGTCATGAGTCGCAAGTGGTGGCTCACCGTCGGTTGGGTGAGGCCGAGTTCGTCGGCGAGCTCCGTAACGGGTCGGCGCCCTCCCGAGGACTCCACAATGAGGCTCAGTATCTGCACGCGCGTCGGGTCGGCCATGGCACGAAGGTTGCGAGCGATCTGCTCCGCTGCCGAGCGCTCGAGCAGACCTGGTCGCGGGGCATCCGGCTCAGAACGCATAGATGTGAGTCTATGCGACTGGCGAAAGCGTCAAGAGCAGCAGGATGCCGCACTCGCGTCCGTCGAGCACACTCCCGTCGCCGGCAGCGCGAGTTCGACACTCGTCGCGGCCTCGAGGTCCCCGGCGAGGTACGCGGCGATCGAGCGCACCTGCTCGTACCCGGTCGCCAGCAGGAATGTCGGCGCCCGCCCGTAGCTCTTCATCCCGGCGATGAAGAAGTTGCGTTCCGGCTGCTGCAGCTCGGCGAAACCGTGCGGCTCGACGGTGCCGCAACTGTGCACATTGGGGTCGATCAGCGGCGCGAGACGTCGTGGCGCCTCCACGATGTCGTCGAGGTCGAGCCGGATCTCGCGAAGCATGCCGAGATCGGGCCGGAAGCCGGTGGCATTCACGATGAGGTCGGTGACGATGTGTTCGACGCGTCCGTCCCGGGTACCGGCGATGTCCACTTGCTCTCCCGATTGCGAGAGTCGGTCGAGCTCGAACCCGTCGACGACCTCGATAACACCGAAGTCGACGAGTTTCTTCACTTTGGCTCCGAGAGAAGCGCGGCGCGCCAACTCGTCGTCATCCGAGGTGAATATGCGCACCGCGGCCTTGTTGCGGATGACCCAGGTCACGCGAGTCGAGGGCTCGGTCTGAATCAGGGTCGCGAGGTTGATGAGGGTGTTCGCCGCCGAGTGGCCCGCGCCGACCACGGTGATGTGCTTTCCGGCGAAACGCTTGCGCTCGGCCCCGAGCACATCGGGCAGGGCGTGCGTCACCTGATCGGCGATGTCGGCGAGGCCCAGGGGCTCCAGCCCGTTCGAGCCCAGGCTGTTGGGATTGAGGTACGTGCCGGATGCGTCGATCACCGCCCGCGCAGTCAGTTCCGTTACCGAGCCGTGCGAGTCCCGAACCCGCAGCGCGAAGGGCGTGGCGGCCCGGTTCGCGGACCGGGTGCGGTCCATGCCCCGGCGCGTGACCGCCTGCACGCTCACTCCCTTGCGCAGTCGCGACGCGATCTGTTCGAGGGCGGCGAGCGGCTCGAGGTATGCCTCGACGAGTTCGGCACCGGAGGGAGCCTTGTCGAGGTAGCGAGGTGCGGTCCATCCGTTCGACTCCAGCAGCCTTCGTGCGGCCGGATCGATGAGGTGGCGCCACGGCGAGAACAGCCGGATGTGTGCCCAGGAGCGCATGCTGCTCGCGACATCGCCTCCCGCTTCGAAGATGACGAAGTCGATGCCCCGCTCGACGAGGTGCGCTGCTGCGACGAGCCCGATGGGCCCCGCGCCGACGATGGCGACGGGAAGCCCGTCGAGAGCGGTGCCGCGCGCGACCGTCGGCGTGAGGTCGATGAGTGTCATGGTCAGCATGCCCTTCTTTCGCATCGATCCCTGTCGATGAACGAGTATCCCCCTAAATATCGATGAGTGTCAATATCGATGCGCGTCAATATTTGGTAGAGTGCCTTCATGAGCACGTTGACCCTGCTTCCCGTGATTCAGGCCGCGGCCTGCTGCGCACCACTCACGCGCGATCCGCTGTCGCAATCACAGGCCGATGACCTCGCCAAATCCCTCAAGGCGATCGCCGATCCGGCCCGGCTGAGACTCATCTCGATCATCGCGGCATCCGAGGGTCAGGAAGCGTGCGTCTGCGACCTCACCGAACCGCTCGACATCGGCCAGCCCACCGTCTCGCACCACCTGAAGGTGCTCACCGACGCGGGTTTCCTCAGTCGCTCGAAGCGGGGCACGTGGGCGTACTACAAACTCGTGCCGGGAGCCCTCGACTCGCTGTCGCGCTTGCTCGTAACCACGTGACCGCGGCGCTCGCCCGCCGGCTCACCGCCGAGTTGCTCGGCAGTGCGCTGCTCTGCGCCGTCGTGATCGGATCGGGGATCGCCGCCCAACGACTCTCGCCCAACGACACCGGCCTGCAGCTGCTCGAGAACGCGCTGGCGACGGCGCTGGCGCTGCCCGTACTCATCCTGATCTTCGCCCCCGTCAGCGGCGCCCACTTCAATCCCGCCGTCTCGCTCGTCGACTCCGCGATGGGCATGCGGTCGTGGAGGGACACCGCGCTCTACATCCCGATGCAGATTCTCGGATGCCTCGCGGGCGCCGTTCTCGCCAACCTCATGTTCGGGCAGCCGGCGATCAGCTGGAGCACCACGGAACGGCTCACGCCGGCGCACTTCCTCTCCGAGGTGATCGCCACGGCGGGACTCATCCTCGTCATCTTCGTTCTCGCACGGTCCGAACGCGCGGCGCTGACGCCCATTGCGGTTGGCGCGTACATCGGCGCCGCCTATTTCTTCACGAGCTCGACGAGTTTCGCGAATCCCGCGATCACGATCGGGCGAACCGTGAGCGACACGTTCGCCGGCATCGCGCCCGGTTCGGCACCCGGATTCATCGCGGCTCAACTCCTCGGAGCCGCTGTGGGGTTCGGTCTCGTGCGCTGGTTCCACCCGACCCGCCGGCCCTGATCAGGCGGTAATTGCGTTCACTCAACGTCCAGCGACATCTCAGGCGGGGTTGCTAGCGTCCGACGGGTTGTGAACTCTGCCTACCTGTACCACTCAGCGCATAGCGCCGCGCCGTGGACGCCCCGAACTCGGCGCCACGGGCATGATCGGCTCGCGGTAGGAGCGGTCATGGCGGCTCTCGCACTCGTTGCCGGCCCCGCTCTCGCGCCGCCGCCCGCGCCGAGCGCGAGCGCACAGTTGCAGGCCTACGTCGAGCAGAACGCCCAGTCACTCACGGTCTCGGAGCAGGTCGCGGCGCCCGCGGTCGCGCGCGACACGTACTCCGCGACTCCCGGCATCGCGAGTCTCGCCGCTAGCGGCACCAACCACGACTGGGCCAGGCTAGTGATGCTGCTGGGAGGGTGGCCGCAGAGCGAGAACAACATCACCGTATTCACCCGGTGGATGCGCCAGGAGAACGGCACCAACGACTGGTGGAACCGCAACAACCCGTTGAACAACGGGTGGGGTTCAGGAGGTGGCAGCGGTCTCGGCTCGTACGACAACCTCATCATCGCGGCGGAGAATGCCGCGGAGGCACTGCACTCCAATCCGGGCTATTCGTCGATCGTGGCCGCGTTCGCCTCGTCGGCGCCGACATCAGTCACAGAGGCTGCGATCTGGGCCTCCCCGTGGGCGAGCGGCCACTACGCGAATGGCAGCCACTGGTCGTCTGCCCCGGTGCCGGTCGTCAAGGCGCCCGAGGGCACCTGGTAACCCCCTCCCGCACAAGCGAGAGGCCGCCGCCGGGGCATAGCCTCCGACGACGGCCTCGAGCCGTTCGTCTGTACTCTCATGGCGACGTCAGCGCACCGGCAGGAAGGGGCGCAGAGCGCGTTCGTATTCGCGCTCACGCTCCAGCCGCGCGAGCTGTTGCTCGACACGATTGGCGCGCTGTTCGCGCGACGTGACCGCGAGGGGGCGGCGACCCCACTTGATGAGCGCGATGCCCACGTGGAGGGCGACGCGATCGAGCAGGTTCACGCGACGAGCCCGATAGGGCTCGTGCTCGAGAGACGATTGATGGGGTGGGTGGTCCTGGCGACCGGGAGCGGTCGTCACAGTAGCGTTCATGATGGTTTCCTCGCGGCTGATGGTGGACGACGCCGACAAGACGCCGTCGACAAGATGTGTCGTGAAACGGGGTGTTCGATCCGAAGGCGCACGGATCTGCCGTGCCGGATCAGGGCTTCGAGAGCGTCACCACCGTCGTGATCGGTGGCGGAATCTGCTAGCCGATCAGGCGGGGATGACGCCGACGAAGCCGGCAGTGAGGGACATTCCCTGTGGTGCAATAATCACGTTTCGGCCTCCTTTCAATGGGCGCGACCTTCACCATATTGGCTGCCGCTCGGTCACCGCAAGGCGAATCGCGCCGTTCAGGTAACGACTCGATCACGCGCTCGCCCGCGGCGGTCTGAGCCTCCGCTCCCTTCCCGGCTGCGTGCGATATCGTCGGCTGGGAGGAAATTGCATGGGCACCCCGCCTTCTGATCGCCAGCCGCTCGCCGACAGGATGTACGACGTACTCCTCGACCAGTTCATGGACGGCACTCGCGGTGCGGGCGAACCCCTCAACATCGGCGAACTCTCCCGCGAGCTCCACGTGAGCCAGACTCCGCTGCGTGAGGCGCTCGCGCGGTTGGAGCACACGGGGCTCGTTCGGCGCGAGGCCCTCAAGGGTTATCGGGTCGCTCCGTTGTTCAGCACCGAAGAGCTGGGTGAGCTCATGGATGCCCGGCTCGTCCTCGAGCCTGTGCTCGCCGCCGGGGCGAGCCTGCGCACAACGCCCGAGTTCATGGCGGAACTGCTCGCCACCATCGATGATCTGCAGTCGTCCGCTCGGTTGGCCGACACGGAAGCGGAGTCATTCAAGCTCTACTGGTCGTCTGACGACCAATTCCATCGACTCATCGCTCAGCAGTCCGGCAACAGCTTTCTCGCCGACGCCTACGGATCTATGGGCGGACAGGTACAGAGGTTCCGGCTGTTCATGAAAGCGGGATCGACGGACGCATCCAGCGCTGCCGAGGAACATCGCAAAATCTACAATGCGTTACGCGCGGGCGATCCCGAGGCGGCGGCGACGTGCATGCGCAATCACATCGCGCGCGCGCGAGCGCGGGCCCTGCCGGGGACGCGGTTCACCTCCGCCGATCGCCACGAGAGCCACTAGCTGACGTCGAACCCCGATTGCTCGTATGCCTGAAGCGCACGCTGGCTCGCGAGATGTCGTCTGAGGAGTTCAGCGCCCGGATTGCTTCCAATGATCGCGACCGAGAACTCCGTGTAGGTCTGAAGTTCGTCGGGCAGCGGACCGACTATGGCAACCCCCGGCACGAACTCCAATTCGGGCAGCTGCTGAATCGCAAGGTCCGCTCGGCCGTCCAGGATCGCTCGCGCCGTGAACCCTTTCGCGAGAACGGTCGCCTTAGCCGCGACCACATCCAGCACGCCGAGCCTGGCGAGCAGGTCGCGAAGGTAGATCCCGCTCGCGCCGGCTTGCGAATATGCAACTGACCGGGCACTCGTGAGAGCTCGGAGGAAGGCGTCCGCGGTGGAGATGTCGGGCACCGGCGCGTCTATTCCCACGGCGACTCCCATGCCGATCCGACCGAGACGGGTGATCGTGCCGGACTCCACGATGCCCGCATCCGACAGCTTTCTGAGAGCCGCGGTTACGGCGATCACGACATCGGGGCGCGCCCCCTCCTCGATCAGCCTGACAATCTCTGTTGTGGGATCGAACAGCGTCTCCAGTTCGAGGCCGGTGTCTTGCGTGAATGAATCGAGCACCTCCCCCGTGAGTGCCTTCTGCACCGCGAGGCCGCTGAACAGGGTGACGCGTGAGTCATCGGTCATGATTCTTCCTTTCGGGCCGAAGCCCTTACGAGCAGATCGGTGTCTCCGAAGTTGCCTGACTTGAGGAGAAGTGCGAGGCCATCACGGGTATGGATCCAGGGAACGCCGAACCCCTCCTCCGCGCCGATGAGCCCGCCGTCGACTCCCAGCGCCGTGACGATCGCCCCGGATGTTTCCCCGCCCGCGGCGATGATGCGCGTCACGCCGCGCGCGACGAGGCCCTGGGCGATCATGCCGATGGCGGACTCGAGGATCTCGGCCGACGCCTCGACTCCGATCCGATCGTGCACGAGCTTGAGCCCGGCTGGATCCGCCGAGGAATAGAAGAGGGGGGCCTCGTGTCGGGGGCTCGCGTCGTACCACGCCACCGCCCTCTCGGCGAGGGCACGGGGGTCGGCGTTGTCGAGCGGGTCGAGGCGGTACGCGTCACGCCCTTCCGCCATCATGCGCTGAATCTGCTCGAGGGTTCTCGCGGAGCAGCTTCCTGCCAGTACCGCAGCAGGGCCGCTTCTGTCGGGCGGTTCGGGCGCCGCTCTGCCGCTGTGCGAGTGGATGGCGCGTGCCATTCCACCAGCGAGCCCGGCGGCTCCGGCCACAAGTACGTGGTCCCGCACCGCGCGCCCGATCGTGTCGAGGTCCGTTTGGTCGATCGCGTCGGTGAGGAGGTACCGCTCCGATCGGGCTCCCAGTGTGGTCGTGAGATCCGACTGTTCGGCCCGTACGACGGAAAGGGACACGAGCCCGACCGAGCGGGATGTCTGCGCCCGCAATAGTCGCGGGAGGTCCGAGTCCAACATGGGGGTGCGTGGATGATCCCGCATGTGCGATTCCGCGAGAAGGTGCTCACCCACGAACAGCTTTCCGAGGTACTGGGTGCGCCCGTGCGCGGGGGAGCTGGGCGTCATCACGACCGTGTCAGCACCGAGGGCATCAGCGAGCGCGTCAAGAACCGGCCCGATGTTTCCGCGCGCGGTGGAGTCGAACGTCGAGCAGTACTTGAAGTACACGCGTTCGGCACCCCGGTGGCGAAGCCACGCCAACGCCGCGAGGGAGTCGTGCACCGCATGCTCCGCCGGGAGCATACGGCTCTTGAGCGCCAGGACTACGGCGTCATGTGGCTGATCGAATCGAGTGTCGTCCCGCGGCAGACCGAAGTGGATGACGGTTCGCAAACCGGCCCGCGAGGCCTCGACGGCGACATCGGTGCCGCCGGTGAAGTCATCCGCGATGAACCCCGCGGCCAGCGTCACGGATGGGTCCTGAGGCGCGACTTGAGCACGGCGGCCGCCGCGTCAGGGCCGGAGATCACGGGGACTCCGAGCGTCGCAGAGAGGCGAGCGGCGACGGGAGCAAGCGAGAACTGTGCCAGGAGCACCGCGTCGGCACCGTCGAGGTGAGCGCGGCACGCGTCGGCGAGGGCCTGGTGGTGGGCGTCGTCGTCCCCCGCCTTCTGGGCCTCGAGCACGCCTTCGGCCACGACCGACGTGAGTTCGGTGCTGCTCCCCGCCGAGTCCAGGTGCGCGCGCAGTCGATCGACGGCATCGGTGAGGGCCGCCTCGAACGAGGCAACGACGAGGATGCGTCGGTATCCTCCGGTGGCGGCAAGATCGAAGGCGGCGTCATCCGCAGCGAGTATCGGCACCCCCGGCGACGCGTGCTGGTGAGCGACGGGACCGTACATCGAGCACGTCAGCAGGATGCCATCGGCCCCCTCGCGGACGGCGTGATCGATAAGCCTGTCCATGCGCTGCGAGAGCGACGGGGTGAGACCGCCCGCCTCTTTTGCCTCGATGAGCAGTCGGTCATCGAGGATGTTCCAGACCGAGGCATCCGGGAGAATACGAGCGAGGCTCGACGTGGCCGGCCCGATGGCTATGGGGGTTGCACTGATGAGCGCTATGACTTGCTGGTTCGACACGGATGCTCCTCGGGGTTAGTGGGTGATCGGTCACACGTCGAAGTCGCCGCGCCACGCGAGGCCCGCAAGCGTGTCGGTGAGGGGTCGGTACTCGCATCCGACCCATCCGGAGTAGCCGAGTGCCTTGAGCTCTGCGAATACGCTGCGCCAGTTGGTCTCCCCGGTCCCGGGCTCCGTGCGGGTGGGCGCGTCGGCGATCTGCACGTGACTGACGAGCGCGAACTGCTCGCGCAACCGCGTGAGCACATCGCCTTGCGTCACCTGGCAGTGGTAGACGTCGAACAGGAGGCGCACGTGCTGGCTGTCGACGGCCTTCACAACCGATGCCGCCTGCTCTATCGAGTCGAAGACGAATCCCGGTACGTCGCGCCGGTTCTGCGCCTCGAGCACGAGTACCACACCCGCCTGTTTCGCTTGCTCGCTCGCCCACATGAGATTGGCCACCACGGTCGCGTATGCCTGATCCCAGCGAATCTCCGACGGGCGCACCCCGCCCATGACGTGCACGAGACCGGCGCCGAGCGCGGTCGCGTACTCGAGCGAACGCACTATCCCGTCTCGGAACTGGGGCACCGAGTCGGGCAAGCACGCGTATCCCGATCTGCCGGGCGAGTCAGCCGCCCCGCTGGGAGTGTTGATGAGCACCTGCTCGAGGCCCGCATCCCGGAGTCGGCGCACGAGGTCTGCGGCGGGGTACTCGTAAGGGGAGCTGTACTCCACGCCCGTGAACCCGGCACTCGCGGCAGCGTCGAATCGCTCCTCGAATGGCTTCTCCGTGAAAAGCCACTTCAGGTTGGCGTCCAGTCGAAGCTCGCTCGTAACCACTCCTCAATTGTACCTGCCCCAAGGGCTATAGTATAGCCATCGACGTCGTGAGCGAATTGAAGGAGAAGCGTGCCAATGAGCAAGAGCAGCGTCGTGGTCGCGGGGGCCGGAATCGTCGGGTTGGCGACCGCACACGAGCTCGCGCTTCGCGGTCACCGTGTGACCGTCATCGAGAAGGAGCACGGGCTCGCGGAGCATCAGACGGGCAACAACTCGGGCGTCATCCATTCGGGCCTCTACTACAAGCCCGGCAGTCTGAAATCAGTTCTGGGTGCCGCCGGCGCGATCTCGATGAGGCGATTCGCCGAGGAACACGGCATCCCTGTCGACATTTGCGGCAAGCTCGTTGTCGCGACCACCGAGAGCCAGCTACCAGCGCTCGCAGAGTTGCATCGCCGCGGGCAGGCCAATGGCGTGCCGTGCCGCATGGTCACCGCCGAAGAGGCGCTTGAGTACGAGCCCAACGTATCGACGATCGCGGCGCTCCGCGTCGAGTCGACCGGCATCGTCGACTATCGGGGCGTGTGCCGTACCCTGGGCAACCTGATCGAAGAGAGAGGCGGCGAGATCGTACTCGGCTCGAAGCTCACCGGCGTGAAGTCGAATGCGGATGCCGTCACGATCACCACGAAGACCGGAGAATTCTCGGCCGACGCGTTCGTGAACTGCACGGGACTGCACAGCGACAGGGTTGCGCGGCTGGCGGGGCTCAAACCGCAGGTGCGCATCATCCCGTTCCGCGGGGAGTACTACGAACTCACCCCCGAAGCCGCAACGCTCGTCAACGGTCTCATCTACCCGGTGCCCGACCCCGAGTTCCCGTTTCTCGGCGTGCACCTCACTCGCATGATCAACGGGTCGGTGCACGCCGGTCCGAACGCTGTGTTCGCACTCGCCCGCGAGGGATACACCTGGGGCGACATAAACGTGCGGGATCTCCTCGATAGCGCGGCGTGGCCCGGCCTGTGGAAACTCGGCCGCAAGTTCTGGCGTACCGGAATCGACGAAGTACGTCGTTCGCTCTCGCGCAAGCGATTCCTGGCGAGCCTGCGCGAGCTCGTGCCCGCACTCTCTGACGACAGCCTTGTGCCATCGCACTCCGGTGTGCGCGCGCAGGCGATGCGCCGGGATGGCTCGCTAGTCGACGACTTCTTGATCGAGAGAGCTCATCGCCAGGTGCACGTGCTCAATGCCCCGTCTCCCGCAGCCACAGCTGCCCTCGAGATCGGCAAGCGTATCGCCGACGAGATCGACACCTAAGGAGCCGACACATGATCGATGCGACGGACGATGCGCGCTACACCGCAACCGCCCTGGCCGAGCAGACCTCGAGCATCCTGCTCGCGTGGGGCATGCCCGCGGACACGGTGGCGATCACGGTCGATGCGATGATCGACACCGACCTCTCGGGGGTGGACTCGCACGGTGTTTCGATGCTCATGATGTACGAGAACCTGAAGCGCGAGGGGCGACTGGACCTTCTAGCTCGTCCCGAGGTCAGCGCAGACCTCGGGGCGTTTGCCGTCATCGACGGAAACAACGGCCTGGGGCATCCCGCGGGCGTCGCCGCTATGACGCTCGCGATGGACAAGGCGCGTAGCCACGGCATCGGAGCGGTAGCGGTGCGCAACTCGAACCACTTCGGAGCGGTGGGGTACTACGTGCGCCTCGCGTCCGACGCCGGGCTCATCGGGCTGGCCACCACATCAACGCGAACGCCAGCGGTCGCCGCGCTAGGCGGGACCACGCCGGTGCTGGGCACCAACCCGATCGCCTTCAGTGCACCGCGAGTGCATGGCGAGCCCCTTGTCGTCGACATGTCGACGAGTGTCGTCGCGATGAACAAGATCAAGGCGTACGCCCTGAAGGGTAAGCAACTCCCTCCCGGCTGGTTGCAGGATCGCGACGGCAATGTGGTGACCGACGCCGACGAGGGGTATCGTCTCCTGGGCTCGCGTGGAGCCACGCTCACCCTTCTGGGCGGGTCGACAACCGAGTCGGGAGGCCACAAGGGCTTCGGGCTGAGTCTCATCGTGCAAGTGCTGAGCGGCGCCCTGTCGAATGCTTCTGCCCCCGGACGCGGAGTCGATCGGGACAATCTCGGGCACTTCTTCCTCGCGATCGATCCTGAGCTGGTCAATCCGGGAGGCCTGACCGCCCAGAATGTCGAGGAGCTCCTCTCCTCGATGGTGGATGAGGAGCCGGGCGTGCTCATTCCCGGCCAGCCCGAGTCGGAGTACCGGGCGGATCGCGCGGCCAACGGCATTCCGCTGCCTCACTCGCTTCTGCGCCATATCGAAGACATTTGCGGGAGGGCCGGGGTGCCTCTCACGCTTGCGCCCGTCGGCGGGTAACAGCGAGTCCCGACGGCGACCGGCCTACGGGCGCGGTTCAGCCTGAAGGCGCTTGCCCAGCTCGTGCGCCTGGTCGAGCAGCAGCGCACCGAGCTCCCGACGCCGCGCGGGCGGGAAGCGCGACTCCACGCCCGTGATGCTGAGCGCCCACGCGGGTTCACCGCGGCGATCGAATACCGCAGCGCCCATGCCGTAGCTGCCCTCCACCACCAGACCCGGATTCACCGCGTAACCCTGTTCGCGGGTTTCAGCGGCCCTGGCTCGAATACCTGCCTCGGCGTGATCGTCACCCCACTTCTCCGCGAGCTCCGGATGCCTGCGGAAGTACGAGTCGACTTGAATGGAGGGAAGGAACGCGAGGATGACCAGGCCGGCGGAGGCGACGCCGAGCGGGAACCGAACACCCTCATGCAACACGAAGGAGCGCAAGGGAAAGCTGCCTTCCTCACCCATGAGGCACACCGTCTCATCGCCGCGGCGGGCCGAGAGGAAGGCGCTCTCGCCGGTACGGGCGGCGAGCATCCTGACGCTCTCTCGAGCGAGGTCGCTGATGTCGTAGCGTGCGGCGGCGACCGAGCCCATGAGGTACAGCTCGGGCCCCGGATGCCACCGGCCGGTGCGGGAATCCTGGTCGACGAGTCCCTCCGCGGCGAGGGCCGCGAGCAGGCGATGTGCGGTGGGACGCGTGAGTCCGCTGCGCGCGACTGCCTCGCCGGTGGTCACGCCCGCAGGCGCGCCGGCGCTCACAGTGCGCAGGAGCAGGCCCGCGCGTGACACGACTTGGGCTCCCTTGACGGCATCCATCGGTCCATCATATGGACAAGTCGCTAGCGCGCGACCATCATCCGAGAGGTCGGCGCTCTACCATTGCGGCACACGGCCAGTGCGCGTATAACGAGAGTGCTGACCATATTGTGACGACGGCGACACTGCGGAGGATGGATGTCCAAACTCAGGGCGAGCGCGGCCGAGGCCATGGCCGGTCTGCTCGAGAACGGCATGACCCTTGCAGTCGGGGGCTTCGGGCTCAGCGGCATCCCCTCTGACCTCATCGATGCAGTGCGCGATTCGGGAGTCACAGACCTCACGGTGGTCTCCAACAACATGGGTGTGGACGGCAAAGGCCTGGGCGTGCTGCTCGAGAACAACCAGGTGCGCAAGGTGCTCTCGTCGTACGTTGGGGAGAACAAGCTGTTCGCTCAGCGCTACCTCGACGGCGACCTCGAGGTCGAGTTCGTTCCGCAGGGCACACTCGCCGAGCGCCTGCGGGCGGGCGGCGCGGGCATCCCCGCCTTCTACACACCCACGGGAGTGGGCACGCCGGTTGCCGAGGGCAAACCCACCGCCGAATTCGATGGGAAGACCTACCTGCTCGAGCGCGGGATCGTCGCTGACGTCGCGCTCGTGCACGCGTGGCGTGCTGACACCGCGGGCAACCTCGAGTACCGGCACACCGCGCGCAACTTCAACCCCCTCGTCGCAATGGCGGGACGCGTGACCGTCGCCGAGGCCGAGATCGTTCTCGACGGCGAGTTCATCGACCCGAATCACGTGGTGACGCCCGGCATCTTCGTGAAGCACCTCGTGCAGACCGCCCGCGAAAAGCACATCGAGCAGCGGACCGTGCGCACGCGCGCGGCATCCTGAGGAGACGACATGGCCTGGACACGCGATGAGATGGCGGCGATCGCCGCGACCGAATTGACGGATGGCGCGTACGTCAACCTCGGCATCGGAATCCCCACCCTCGTGGCCAACTACATCCCCGAAGGCGTGCGGGTGACGCTGCAGAGCGAGAACGGCCTGCTCGGCATCGGACCGTTCCCGTGGGAGGGCGAGGAGGATCCCGACCTCATCAACGCCGGCAAGCAGACCGTCACCGCGCTTCCCGGCGCGAGCTTCTTCGACTCAGCTATGTCGTTCGGCATGATCCGCGGCGGCCACGTGAACATCGCGATCCTCGGCGCGCTGCAGGTCGCCTCGAACGGTGACCTCGCGAACTGGACGATCCCGGGCAAGCTCGTGAAGGGCATGGGCGGCGCGATGGATCTCGTCGCGAGTGGCGCGCGCATCGTCATCCTCACCGACCACAACGCACCGGACGGGTCGCCGAAGATCCTCACCGAGTGCACGCTGCCGCTCACGGGCCAGGGCGTCGCCAACCGCATCATCAGCGACCTCGCGGTGTTCGACGTCACGCCCGACGGCCTGGTTCTGAGGGCGATGGCGCCCGGTGTGACCATCGAGGAGCTGCGGGAGAAGACCGGAGCCCCGTTCACGGAAGGAATCGCGGCATGACCGCCATCATCGCGGGTTACGCCCGCACCCCGTTCGTCAAGGCGAACGGGCAATTCGCCACACTGCCCGCGACAGCGCTCGGAGCGCACGCGATCACCGCGGCGCTCGCCGCAGCCGGCGTCGGCACGTCGGATGTCGACATCGTCATCGGCGGACAGGTTCTGCAGGCGGGGGCGGGTCAGAACCCCGCCCGCCAGTCGGCCGTGGGTGCGGGCATCCCGCTCACCACTCCCGCGATCACGCTCAACGCCGTGTGCCTTTCGGGCATGGAAGCAGTCGTGCAGGCGGATCGGCTGATCGCCGCGGGCGAGGCCGATGTCGTGATCGCCGTGGGCCAGGAGTCGATGACGCTCGCGCCGCACGCGTGGATCGGTTCGCGGGGCGGCAAGAAGTTCGGCCCCGTCGAGCTCGTCGACACCATGGAGTACGACGGCCTCACGGATGCGTTCGAGCGGCGCTCGATGGGCCTCAGCACCGAGGAGTTCAACGGCCCGTTCGGTCTCGAGCGTGCAGCGCAAGACGAATGGGCGGCGGCATCCCACGCACGCCTCGCCGAGGGCGCCGAGTTTCTCGCCGGCGAGATCGCTCCCGTCGAGGTCCCCGTGCGCGGAGGCTCCGTCACCGTCTCGGCGGACGACGGCCTGCGCGCCGACACGACCGTCGAGTCGCTGGGCAAACTGCGCGCATCCTTCACCGAAGGCGGCACGATCACGGCGGGCAACGCATCCCAGATCTCCGACGGCGCTGCCGCCCTCGTGCTCGTGAGCGCCGCGTGGGCGTCGGCGCACGGAGTCACTGGCATCGCGCGAGTCGTCTCGCACGCGTTCGTGAGCGGCCCCGACGTGTCACTGCACGCTCAGCCATCGAATGCGATCCGGGATGCCCTCGCCAAGGCATCGGTCGCCGCCGAAGACCTTGCCGCAGTGGAAATCAACGAGGCCTTCGCGGCGGTCGCAGTGCACTCGACGGCAGAGCTGGGCGTGGATGCCGCGATCGTCAACTCCTACGGAGGCGCGATCGCCCTCGGCCACCCCATCGGCGCCTCGGGTGCTCGCATCGTCGGACACCTCGCGCGACGACTCGCGGCCGCCGGCCCCGGCTCCCGCGGGGCGGCAGCGCTGTGCGGCGGCGGCGGGCAAGGGTCTGCAGTGGTGCTCGAGGCGCTATAGGGCCTGCTGCCCCAGCGGTCTAGCCTGAGCGCATGGCCGATTCGCATCCGCTCGTGGTCGAGCCCGGGCATCCACTCGTCGTGCGGGTTCGCGACATCTGCATGACATACCCGGACGCCGCCGAGGTGGAGGCGTGGGGTAGGCCCACGTTTCGGGCAGGCAAGAAGATCTTCACGTTCGTCGGTTCGACATCGGAGCGCCCGTACTCCATCGTGATCAAACCCGACCCGGATGCGCGGCTCGCCTACTTGCAAGACCCGCGCTTCTTCATCCCTCCCTATTGGGGCCCGAGCGGCTGGCTCGGCATCGACATCGACGGGCCGCGCGCGGACTGGACCGAGTTCGCCGAGCTCATCGACGCCTCCTACCGTCTGGTCGCGCTCGTGCGGCAGGTGAGACAGCTCGACTCACGTTGACCCGCTGGGCTTCGCCTCCTTGCGGCGCAACGCTCCGCGTCGGTGACCCGCTGGCCTTCGGCTCTCTGCGGCGCAACGCTGGCGCGTCGCGCTGGTATAGTTTTCAGGTTGGCTTGCCAGCATGCGCCCGTAGCTCAGCGGATAGAGCAATTGACTACGGATCAATAGGCCGGGGGTTCAAATCCCTCCGGGCGCACTCACAGAAGCGGGACATCACTTTCGAGTGGCGTCCCGCTTTGTGTTTCCGATGTCGCGCTTCTATGAGTGCGCCTGGGTGGACGCGAAGCCACTCGTGGGCCCCCGCTGAGCAGTCCGTTGCATCGCGCCCCTCGCGCTGCGTGTGCTTTCGTGTGACTGCGCGATGTGGCGGCGGCTCAGTAGGGGAGTCAGATCCCTCCGGGCGCACCAAGAAAACAGGTCTGACCGGCATTTCTTCAGAGTGCAGGGATGGCCTGTTTTTCTTTTGCCCACATTCTGCCCACACTTGATTTCAGAATCGGTTCCTTTCGGCATTCTGCGACAGCTAAGTCCGTGTGTTTCCACGGCATTGGCCTATTCATCTGCGGTGGCCTATTGATCTCGTTGCTGATCAATAGGCCCGGAGTTCCAGCTCTCCTGCCGTGCAACCTTCCGCCCGCTGGTCGTTCGACGGAGGTCGGGGATAGTGTGAACAATGTGACTTGGCCTCGAAACTTATTCGCTGGCGCTGGCGGCGGAGAATCCGTTCTCAGAGGGGGCGGGATGTCTGTGCTCTCGGGCGGAGGCGCATCGGTGTTGCGTGGCGGAGGCCTGTCCGTGCTTAGCGGTGGAGGCATGTCGGTCCTCCGAGGCGGTGGGCTTTCTGTCCTTCAGGGTGGGGGCCTTTCGGTTCTTCGAGGGGGCGGCCTATCCGTTCTTCAGGGAGGGGGCCTTTCGGTCCTTCAAGGAGGCGGTCTTTCAGCCTTGCCTGGGGGCGGTCTCTGGAGTGGGCCTGACGACCATCCCTACATGAGTAACATCCCGCCGTGGCCAGTCTTCGTCAGAGAGCTGCGGGTCAGAGGCATGCATGACTACGCCGACATGATTGTGCAGGCTCGCGGACTCTAGGTGTTGGGGTGTCACTCGCAAGTCACAGTTTGTCGCGCCGCCCAGGATGTCCTCGGAACTGTTCGTTGAGGTATTGCCACACTGGTTCTTCCTAGAGCGAGACTCGATCTTCGCCCCCACGATGCTCTTCCGAAGCACGCTAAGAGCTTCGGATGATCCACCGCGACAGTGGTTTCGGTGCTCCCCCCGAAAGCCCTAGGAAGTCTTGCGCACACGCACGGGGCGCGACATGCCTTCGACCTGCATCTCGTCATCGATCAACAACACCTCGGGTCGGTAGGCGTAGTGGTATTCGTAGAGATACTCGGCTTGCAGCCACTTACTGCCATCGGTTAGCTCAACGGTGGTGTGGCCGTTCCAGCCCTTCCAAGCGCCCTTCACCGTGCGTCGTGAGCTGCTCGGGACTTGGCGAACCCGAACAGCGCGGCTCATCCCGTCCACCGTCATTGATCCGTTTGCGACCGAGACGGCCGGCCGGTAGGCGTAGTGGTACTCGTAGTGATACTCGGCTTGCTGCCAGATCGTTCCATCAGTCAACTCGACTACCGTCTTGCCCGACCAGCCGTTCCAAGTCCCTTTGACAAAAGCAGACATGCCCACGCCCTCTCGTGTTGACGGCCACTTTAGTGGCTCGGCGATGCGGGCTGCAGTCCAGATTGTGTGCCCTCTGCGGCGCCGCAACGAAATCGATGCCGCAGACCAGACTCGACAGCTGATCGCGCCGATATTGTGAGTTCGCGTCGGAAATGCCGGCAAGTTGATCAGCGGATCATGCGCGACGAGCAGTGAGTATGGGCACGGAAATCGGTTGGTCCGCCTAATGCCGTCCGTCGAAGAAGAACTCGCCAGCTGGCTTAACGAACGGCCTGAATGGGTGAAGACGCTCGCCGCCACACTGGTGGCGAGCGGCGTCATTGACCAGGCCGCCGTCGAGAAAATCGCGACCCAAGTGGTGAGCAGGAAGTCGTGGCGAGCTTGTGCGTACCGTCTGCCGCAGTGGGCGATTGTTACCGGCGTCCGTGATTGCAGGCGCATCAGTCCGGCACGCTCATAGAGGGGCAAACCGAGCGAGTGGGGCGATGCGCATTTGAGGCGGTTCTGCGACTGCTGAGGCCTGTTTCCGATTGTGAAAAGTGTGCAGAACTCGGCGAAGTTGTCCACATTCTGTGGATGACACGCCCACTACATCTAGGGTTCGCGACCTGTCCGCGGCACACTATATAGTGGTTTCTCTGTGGCGTCTCACAGACGAAAAATGCCCGTCACATCCGTGACGGGCTTTCGGGAACAGTGTCGGTTTCCTAGGCCGTAGACACTCTTCGCTAACACAAGGACATCTCTCGTGAAAAAGAAAATGTTTGATCCAAGGTCGAGTCATAAGAATACCGATGGGTTGCCGCTTGTCAACTTTCGGCTCGGCGGGTTGCGCGCGGTCGGATCCCCAGCCGTCACAGAGCTCCGTTTAGGAGTCCTCCTGTGACCGCTAGGGAGAGGCGTCAGAAGCGCAAGCGCGACGATTTTGTGCGCGGGTACACCCAGTTCGCTCAGCGGCCCGTTCTCCCCGTAGCGCCCATCGAGGCGGTCTGGGAGAAAGTATGCGAGCTCATTCCGGTAGAGACGAGTGGCAAGAAGTCCGTCGAGCCGGCACCGAAGGACGAAGCGAACAACTCCGTAGTGAACAAGCGTCTCAAGCGCACGCTCCGTGTCTTGGACGTGCTCGCTGCGCTTGCGTGGTTCTTCGTAATCACGAAGGTTTGCATCGCGGATATCGACCGCCTGTTCTTTTCGTGGGTAGCCCCGCAGGCGATGTGGCTTCTTGACCTGCGTGTGTTCGCCGTGCTGGGCCTCGCTTCGCTTCTGCTGCTCCTCTTCAAGCGTTGGAAGCTCGGCGTCGGGCTCGCCTATGTGTCCTTCTTCCCTCTCGTGGTTACGCTCTAGAAGGTCCCGAAGTTTTTCATCGACCGTGGCAGCCCGGCACTCGCTGTCGGTGCTCTCGGGGTGGTGATCAGCCTCGCGACCCGCGCGAAGGTCTGGGTCCTTGCTCTGACGATCGCGTCATTCAGCGCGCTCATGATCCTTCTCACGCACGATCCCGTTCTCGTCGGCATCGGCGTGGGCGCGATGCTGATCACACTGCTTTGGTGGTTCGGTGTGACGGCGATCGACCTCTTCCGGGCGCCGACTCTGCTTCGCGCTCACGAGATTGTCATCGATACCGTCCTCGGCTGGTCGATTATCGACCGCATAATGACGCCGAAGCGCCCCGATCGGGTCACGCTGAACAACTGGAGCAAGGAAGAGGCGACTGCCTACCGCGATAGTGCCGGGTGGGCGATCCTCACCTACCGCATCTTGTTCTTCTGGGCGTACCTTATTGACCAGTTCCGCAAGGGACCGGCGGTCATCGTGCTCAACGCGATCATCCTTATCGGTCTCAGCGCCCAGGTTGTCCTGGCATTCGCGTTCGCCACCTACGGGCTGTACGTCATCGATCCACGACAGTTTGCTTTTGCCAGTTCCCCGGACGCCCTCACCTTCTTGTATTACTCCGCGGCCGGGATCAACGAGATCGATGCCCTAAAGCCTGTCGGCGAATGGGCGATGGGTATGAAGCTGGCCGAGGGGGCCGTGTTCTTTGCCGGTATTGGGACGATCATCGGATCCACTGCGATGGCGTTCCGTAGCGTGAGGGCCGACGCGACGGCGGTCACCGCAATCCAGCGGTTGAAGTCGAAGGCCGACGATATCGAAGCGCTCGCCGGAGCCCAGTTCGAGATGAGCCTTGACCAGCTCGAGCGGCAGCTGGTTGACGCCAGCTGGGGCCTGTTCGGGGTCGTCATGTGGCTCAGCGCTAAGACCCCGACGAGCTGGATCGACAGCGTGAGCGAGAAGTCGAAGTAGCCCCTGGTGGGGCTGCTGCTATCCATGAGTAGCCCCACAAGAACGGTCGCAGGAGACAGACACGGGCCAATAGACTGATCGTCCGTTCGGGATGGGGTGCACGGAGGAACGCACGTCGAAGGGCGCAGGCGTCGGCCGGGGCGCTGCTATTGTTCACGCTGACCGCTTGCGGCTCCGGCGAGTCGGCGGTGATGCCTGATGTCGTCGGTCTGCAGCTCGACATCGTGAAAAGCGACATCGAACGCGCTGGGTTCGGCGGGGATGTCGAGATCATCGGCGGCGGATTGTTCAGCGTCGTTAACGAAAGCACCTGGGACTTTCCGAGGTTGATGCTGGCCCGGAGTTCGACCCTCCTCAGGGCCCTAGGAGCTTCAGCGTCCAACCCCTAGCATCGAGTCGTGTCTGACGTTCCTGAAGCGACCTCGAGACTAGCCAGTGACAATCCCGAGGTGAACGCCCAAAGTGGCGATCCCTTCTGGCGACGCTTTCTCCCGCGGCGCCGAATGGCCGCGGGACCGATGCCGCACATCGTCGCGCCTCGCTGGCCCAGTCGCGTGGGAAATGCGCTTCCGCTAGTCAATCTCGCGCCGGAGTATAGACCTGAGCACCACCAGGTATATCTGGACCTGCTCGAACGAGCTTTGCGTCACCCGGACACTCGCAGCATTGCACTGACCGGCGCGTATGGCTCAGGCAAGTCGAGTGTGCTGCGGGCGCTCGGTCGACGATGGTGGGACCGGCGGGTCATCATCGAGCTCTCATTGTCGACCCTTGACCCTGACATTGCTCCTGACGTGCAGGCCGAAAATCCTGCCGAAAGAGAAATGAGCAATCGCATCCAAAAGGAGCTCGTCAAGCAGCTTCTCTATCGCTTGCCGCCGCGAAGAACCACTCGTTCTCGGTTTCCCAGGGCCTCCACTCCCTCGTGGAGGACGGGAGTTCTCGTAGCCCTCGCGGCTATCGCCTTGGTCTATCTGGGCTGGACAGCGATGACCCTCGCGGGGTGGCAGGAGGTGCTTTCGCAGCGACTCAATGAGGTCGGATGGAGTGAGCCCTGGTTTCGGGCGAGCACGACCGCGGTGATCGTCATCATCGCACTAATCGGGTGGTGGAAGCTCGCGGGCCGTTATGCACTGAAGGCGGGGGTAAATGCCGGAACGCTGACGGTCAGCCTAGAACCGTCTTCCTCAAGCTACTTCGACCAATATCTCGACGAGATCATGTACTTCTTCCAAGTCAGCAAGGCTCGCATCGTATTGATCGAAGACGTCGACAGATTTGGTGACGCTGTGGTGTTCGACACCCTTCGGGCGCTAAACACGTTGGTCAACAGTTCCGGCCAAGTAGGGCGGCGCGTCGTCTTCGTCTATGCCATTCGAGACAGCGTTCTCGGACAAATCGGCACGGACAAGAAGTCCAAGCGCGGTCCGCGGCGCTCCAAGACCGCACTCGGAATCGACCGAGCGAACCGGGCAAAGTACTTCGACGTCATAATCCCGATGGTGCCATTCGTGACAGCCGATAACGCTCGCGACCTCATGATGCAGGCCATGAAGGCGCACGTAAAGAACGAACTAGAAGAAGACGGAATCTCCCCGGCCCTAATCCGCCTAGCGGCACGGCATGTGGCCGACATGCGCACGATTTGGTCGATCCGCAATGAATTTGAAGTGCATGTCGACCGACTAATGACGTCGGCGCCTAATGTCATGCCGGGGATCAACAAGGACATCATTCTCTCCCTAGTGTTGCTGCGAGCCACCAGCCCAGATGCCTACGAGCGGATACGCCTCGGCACCAGTCCGCTGGACACCCTTGCCCAACGCTGGATAGATCTTGTCGAAGCAAACATCGAGAGTCAGACCAAGAATCTAACTACCAAACGCACCGAGCTCGAGAACGGAAGCTCCCTCTCGTCCCGGGCCGCGCGCGCTGGTGAGTTGCTCGACTCGATGCGCGCCGAGTTGTTGCCAATGACGACGTCGATTACAGCGACTCAAGCCGAGTTCAGCGGTCCACTCACCGATGCCGACCTCGGCAACGTCGCAGGATGGCAGCAAATTGCGTCCGGCACGGTGCAGACAGTCATCTTGTCATCGGCCAAGAACGCGTACGGCACGCGGACTACTGCACAGGTTGGTTTGAGCCCACAGATGGTTGGTCGACTGATCGGCATGCCGCTCGACATCAAGATATGGCAGGACGCAGACGGGGACAGTCTCGACGAAGCCATCGCGTCGGCAGAGAACGAGATCTCGTTCCTCCGCCATCACACCTGGGAGCAGCTCTACGCGAGAACTGACCTCACTGTCCCCGCAGACGACGGAGAGCTCACACCCGATCCAAAGGCGGGCTCGACGGCCACCACAATCAGCTTTGCGGGTCTCGCTAAGGCGTACGCGCCCACCTCTCTCGCTGGCGATCTCATCGGACAGGGCTTTCTGCCCCGTCACTACGCCCGGTACGCCTCCACCTTCTACGGAGGGGTCGTCGGCCCCAACGCTGCCGAATACATCGCCCGAGCTATTGAACCCGGCGTTCCAATAATTGAATATGAGCTCGAACAGCAGTCAGTCATCCAAATTTTCGTCGAGCAGGGAGCTGACCGTGATGACGCCGACCTTTTTGACGATCCAAGTGTCTACAACCTCGACATGGTCCGCTATCTGCTTGCACATCGCCCGGCAGCTGCGAACCGAATCGCCGGTCGCCTGGCAAATACATGGGGTGAGCTTGAGCAGAAGTTCGTTGGTCGGTTCTTTCAACGCGAAAGCAAGGAGGTTGCGGGCCAACTCGCCGACCTCATGGCACCAAACTGGAGCCAAGCCCTTGCCTATGTTTCGGTGGACGCAGAACTCCCGCCGGAGGTTCGCCTACACCTTTTCAACTCGGCACTTGGAGCGGTCGGCGACGGAGCACGCGAGAATGCCGGCGCCGAAGTCGGCCGATATCTCTCTGATCACTATGCCGAGTTGCCTGCTCTGACCGATCCATCCAGCGAGGATCGCGCCGCAATTGTGATGGCAGTCGTCGCCGAAGCCGGTGCGACGATTCAAGATCTGAGCAAGCTGGAACCGACCGCACTGGCGGCTGCCGCCGAGTTGGGCGTCTATCCAGTGACCTCCAACAACTTGGAGGCACTCGGGGGCGCAGACCAGGTGGCGCTCGACATTCTGCTCCAGCAACCGCAAAAGAGACCGGTCTATGACCGCCTCGTTTCCAATCTAGGCCTCTATCTGGACGGCCTCACGCATCTTGACCCGCCGGGCACGCCAATTAAGGAGCCAGCTGATTTCCCGGGTGTGCTGAACGACTTTGCGACCATTCCAGGTTTCGCGCTCTTCGACGAATTTGTGGCAGCAACACCCGTTCAATCCCGGGCAATTGATTTGTCCACTACAGCCTCCGACAGCTGGCCCGCCCTCGTGCGACAGGACCGCACAGATCCAACCTTCGCCAACATTGAGAACTACCTCAGCGAATACGGACTAGATGATGCGGTAGGTCAGTTTTTGGTCAAACACGCCGCAATTACGCTCACAGAGGCAACCCCGCAGCCCGACCGACTGGCGATGGCGATAGTGGTTCTCGCTGCACGCGAAGAGATCCCTCAAGCGGCCACTCGTGTAAAACTTGCCAAGTCCTTGGCCCCGGGAGTCATCTCGATACAGCGGATCGCGCCTGAGGACGCCGACTTGGTCGGCCCCTTGATTGCCGCCAAGCTTTTGGCCGACGAGCCAGCGACCTTCGACGCAGCCATTCTGAAACGTTCAGAGAACCTCCACATCGCCATCGCGGCATCCGATTTGTTTGGCGACTTCTCTGATGCAACGACAATGCCACCACGCCATCTGGCGACCACCCTCATGAGCCAAGAGGTCACCGAAAACACCAAGGCCGCGCTGATCCTGAAGCTCGTCTCGCTGCTCGTTGGGGCCACGGCCGCAGACGCCACGGTGATCACGGAAGCTCTGTCGCAACGTCACGAACCCCTAGATGTCCTGCGCATTGAGGCTCTACGAGTAGCCGGCGCGTCCACCGCTTCAGTCGTGTCCCTTCTCGCGACACAAGGCGCGGATTTTTCCCTACAGGACCTAAGATCAGTGCTTTTCGCTCTCGGCGACGATTACGCCAGACTCTCAACGGGCGGCAAGGGCACCGTGCGCTTCGCGCTTGATGACAACCACGCCGCGCTACTCAAACGCCTTACGGGTATGACTCACACCGGCGCGAGTGAGGGACACACTATTCGCCACGGAACCAAGCTCGAGGCGTCCTTGAAGCAGGCGCCGTGACCTTGCGCACCGCCATTCGCAAATGTGACATCACACCGGCTGCACCGTGTGATGTCTCAGGACATCTCACCGGTAACCCACTGCAGAGCTTGCCCACATTTTGCCCACACGCGGGCAAAATCGTGGTCATCGAGCGGCAATGAAACGTACCCCTGTCATCCGCGTTTTGGCCGAAGTTGAGGCCGCCTGCGGATCATCAAGCGATTCGGTTGCGGCTACGGATCAATAGGCCGGGGGTTCAAATCCCTCCGGGCGCACCATCAATCGAGACGTCACATTCGTGTGGCGTCTCGATTCGCTTAACCGACTCGAGCGACCGACCTGGGCTTTTGCAAGGAGCAGGTGGCTGCCAGCGGTGTCCCGCTACTACGACTACAAGTCCGCGAGGCGCTCCCCGTCCGCGCAGGAAATCTGAGCGGCGCACTTCCGCCCTACAGAAACCCTACAAATGACCACGCTCGGTAGGGCGCCCACGTACATCGACGCCGCGCTCAAAACGCAGGTGGACGGGCGCATCTCGAAGCGCCGGACGGCACGCCGCTTCTTCGCGCGTCTGGTCGGAACAGATAGCGCACGCCTGCTCGGCCGACGCGTTATCGCGAAGACCGCCGACCACGTCGCCTGCGGATCTGCTCACTTGGCACGACATCCCAAAGATTCGCTGCCAAGGCCGCGTGGCCCGCATCCCCGGCCTCGGCACGGAAAGGCGTTCAGGAATGGGACATCGGCACCCAGCAGATCGGGTTGCTAATCCGCCGAGATCGCCGTGCGCCTCATTGTGTCCGACGGCCTCTCAGAGAACTGGCGTCGGTAGCTGGCGGCGAACCGGCCGAAGTGGGTGACCCCCCATTTCGCGGCGACCTCGGTCACCGTCACCGTGCCCGGCTCGGCATCAGAGAGCTCCTTGTGTATCTGTTCCAGACGCAGTTCGCGCAAGTAGGCCATGGGGGTGTTGCTCATCGACCGGCGAAACCCTTCCTGCAGGCTGCGCACACTGACAGCGACGCCGTCTGCCAGTTCGGATACGGTCCACGCGTGCTCCGGCTTGGCCCTGAGTAACTCGACTGCGTGTGCCACGGGACGCGGTCCGGCAGACGAAACGGGGGCGAGGAGGGCTTCTGAGTAGTTGTGCGGTTGAGCGAGCAGGAGTGACTCCATCAGCACCTGTTCGAGTCGCTGGGCGAAAAGCGGATGCTGGAGCAGGCCATGTGGGTCGTTCGACACTTGATCGATCAGCAGGAGTGCCTGCAGCACCGCGCAACCAGGCCCGGACGTGAGGTCCAGTTGGGGGGAGAACGTTAACGGCTTCGTGGCGCTGTGGCCGAGGAGATTCTCCAACTCGAGTTGCATATCCGTGCGAGGGATCATCACTGCCAACTGGGAGAATTCCTCGTCGCAGTCCAGATCGGCGGTGTAGCCGGGCGTGAAGACGGCGGCAGTCTGCGGTGTTCCATAAATCGGCCTGTGCATGCCGGCTCGCATGGTTGCCGTGCCGGCCTGTGCATGCCGGCTCGCATGGTTGCCGTGCCCGTCAACGGTATGTCGACGTGGAAGTCGGTGGCTTCGGCGGTGTGGATGCGGATGGCGTCGCCGAATCGCAGGTAGCCCGCAGTGGCCCTTCCCACTGTGACGACGTTGAGGCGCAGGTCCACCACGGTATCTGTCGATGCCGACGGGAAATTCAAGGGCAGGTAGACGTCGCTGAGGACCTGGCGGGCACGGTCGATGTCGACCGACGACGCGCGTGGGTGAGCCTGGAACATCTCTCTGGCGGCTTGTGGCACCTCGAGAGTATAGGTCTGCCGTCTGGGCAGGGCCCCGACCGCGGCTTGGATCTCCTGCCCGCGCAATGTGGATGTTCCTCCGCGGCGACCGGATTTTGCGGTCGAGAGCATCGACCTACCTTTAGGAAATCGTGCCGCCAGAGGGCTGTCGTTCAGGACCTGGGAGGGTCGATGGGAAGGGTGCCTCGCTGGCTCAGCGCTGTTGTGCTGAGGGCGTGGATAGCCTCGAAGTCGGGAGAGGTCGATCGGCTACCGCGGCCTTGGGATGCGCCAGAATCGCACTCGATGGGAGTCGACAGCGATCGGGTTCTCATCCTCGGGGGAGGTCCCGCAGTCGGCTGGGGCGTCCTCAGCCACGAGATCGCGCTTCCCGGTGCTCTTAGCCGCGCGCTGTCGAGTCGCACCGGGCGGGGCGCGGATGTCTACGTCGCCGCAGTCCCGCGACTGAAGGTGAGCTCGGCACGTGATGCGCTAAGCAGGCTGGAACTGCATCGATATGACGCTCTGGTCGTCACCCTTGGCGTGAACGACGCTGCGGCCTTGACACCGCTGACATCCTGGGAGCGCGACTTGACCAGCACGCTTCAAGTGATTGCTCGGCGGTCCTCGCCGGACTCGCGGATATTCGTGGCCGGCGTGCACCCGTTCCGTTCGATCCCGATTTATGACAGCCCATTGGGTTCTCTCGCAGACGCTCACGCTCGAAAGATGAACACCATCACCGCGCAAGTTTGCAGCCAGCTGCCGCGCGCGACGTATGTCCCGTTGAGCGCTCCCGAGCCATGCGATCCCCTCCGGATCCGCAACGCAATGTCCTATCGCCACTGGGCCGACGAACTGGCCGACCGCATGGCACCGGATCTCGATGCTTGGCCCCCGATAGCCAACTTCACTCGGCCGCTGTGGAGCGATGACGACGCCGACTCCAGACAGGAAAGGGCAGCCGCCGTGAAGGGGCTCGGAACCCTCCTCGAGGATAGAAGTCGGCGATTCGACGACGTCCTCGCGTTGGCGTGCACCTCGTTCGGCGTGAAGTCTGCGACGGTGAGTGTTATCGACTCGGATCGCCTCGTGCATAAGGCGCAGGTGGGGGACGTGCCCCCGCTGATCATGCTGGGTCAGTCGTTCACGGCCACGGTCATCCGTGAGCGGGATGGCATGGTCATTTCCGATGCGGCTACGGATGCCCGATTCCGGAGTCTCCCGCACGTGGCCGGTGAACCCCATGTCCGCTTCTACGCCGGCTTCGCTCTGGAGAGTCCAGTCGGAGTCCGCATCGGCACTCTGAATATTTTCGACCCAGCGCCCCAGTCCTCCGATGAGTACTGGCGGCGGCTCCGCCTCCGCCAGTTCGGCCTCATGGTGCAGTCGGAGCTACGCCGCGGTGGCGAGGGCGCCGGTGGATCAGGCATCGTCATTGGACGTCGGGGCGGTGTGGGGTCGTGAACGAGATCAGCCCGTCGCCGCCAACTCGATCTCCCCATGCCTGAGCCTTCGGGGGCGGATTTGACCAGAATGTATAGCTGGTATACCGTACAAACAATCGTGGACTCAATGACGAGCGAGGGGCTCTCTTTGCCAAATCCTGCACGCTTCACTGCTACGGACGAACAGATCCGGGATGCAGTTGCGGAAGCCGAGCTTCCTGCGCTTCTTGTCGCCCTTGCGCATGCCACCGGAGACATCACACTCATTAGAGACGAGCTGCGACCCCCCATGCCGCTCGCGCCAGCCGCACTCCCAGCGCAGGGCGGGATGTCGGAGGCCCAGCAGAGCCTCGCCCGCCGTGACGCGGTCGAAGCCATAATCCGCTTCAGGGATGCGGGAGCCGAATCGGTACCGCTGCCCGACACGGCCCGTCTGACCGAACTCATGGCTTTCATCGCCCGCGACGCTGGGCCCGAGTACCTCCCCTTCCTCCTGCACGAGCTCGACCTCCCTCCGGGGATCGGTGCACCTTCGTGGAGCAAGCAGGACGTGGCGCCCGATCGGGACTTCGTTGTTGGAATCATCGGGGCGGGTATGTCCGGACTCGCGGCAGCGTACCGCTTGCGCCAGGCGGGCATCCCGTTCACGATCTTCGAGAAGAACGAGGACGTAGGCGGAACGTGGTTCGAGAACAGCTACCCGGGCTGCCGTCTAGACACGAACAACTTCGCATACAGCTACTCCTTCGTGCAGAAGATGGACTGGCCACACCAGTTCTCCACCCGCGACGCGATCCTCGGATACTTCCGGGATGTCGCAGACGAGACGGGTCTTCGCGACAGCGTGCAGTTCGGCACTGAGGTGACGGAGGCGCGCTTCGACGACGCGACCGACAGCTGGACGTTGCGTCACCGGGGCCCGGACGGTACCGAGAGCGTGACGCGGGTCAATGCGATCATCAGCGCGGTCGGCCAGTTGAACCGCCCGAACTTCCCTGCCATCCCGGGCCGCGACAGGTTCGCCGGGGAGAGTTGGCACACGGCCCAGTGGCGCCATGACGTCGAACTGGAGGGCATGCGGGTCGCTGTCATCGGGACCGGCGCGAGCGCCTTCCAAGTGGTGCCGTCGATCGCGGAGAAGGTCGAGCGACTCGACATCTTCCAGCGCAACCCACCGTGGATGTACCCGACGCCGAACTACCACGACGAGAACTCCGCCGGACTGCTCTGGCTGTTCGAGGTGGTGCCCTTCTACCACCGCTGGTACCGGTTCTTCCAGTTCTGGAGTTCGGTGGAGGGACGTCGCAGGTTCGCGGCCGTGGATCCCGAATGGTCCACGCCAGGCTCGGTATCCGCGGACAACGAGACGATGAGGCGCGCACTGACCGCCTACCTGCAGGACCAATTCAGCGACCGACCCGACCTCGCCGCGAAGGTTATCCCGACCTATCCCCCGGCCGCCAAACGAATGCTGCGGGACAACGGGGTGTGGGCGGAAGCCCTCAAGCGCCCCCACGTCAACCTGATCACGGACGGCATCGCCGAGATCACGGAGACCGGTGTACGCACGGTTGACGGCCGGCTTCACGAGGTGGACGTGATCATCTACGGCACCGGCTTCACCGCCTCGGACTTCCTCACGCCGATGACGGTCGTCGGGGCCGCGGGCCGGGACTTGCACGAGTACTGGCAGGGCAACTCCCAGGCGTACCTGGGCATCACCATCCCGGGATTTCCCAATCTGTTCTGCCTCTACGGCCCCAACACCAATCTGGTGGTCAACGGCAGCATCATCCTGTTCTCGGAGCTCGCCGTGGACTATGTGCTCGAATGCATCCACTCGCTTCTGACTCAGGGCTACTCGGCCCTCGACCTGCGGCAGGACGCGTACGAGGAGTACAACCGGGTCATCGACGAGGCGAATGCGCTCACCGCATGGGGCGCGTCGGACGTGAGCAGCTGGTACAAGAACGCGCTGGGGCGTGTCTCGCAGAACTGGCCGCTGCCGTTGCTCGACTACTGGACCAGGACCCGCGACCTCGACACGGACGCGTACCAGTTCCGCACCTCGACCGCCGCGCTGGGGGTCGCCGAGGACCAGCTCGCCCGCCCCTGACCCAACCGGTTTCACCCCACTCGCACCAAGAGAAAGAGAGTACAGATTGGCAAAACGTAGGAAGTTACTTGCTATCACCGCCGCCGTCGGCCTCACGCTGGCATTCAGCGGATGTGCCGGCTCAGCGCTCGGCGGAGACGACGAAGCCCCCTCGGGCGAGGCTGAGTCCATCAAGGTCGGGCTGATGCTCCCGCTGTCTGGCGTGTACGCGCCCCTCGGCGAGGAGATGCTGGCGGGCTTCGAGCTGTACCTGGAGCAGAATGACGGTCAGCTGGCCGGTCACGACGTCGAGTTGGTGGTCGAGGATGACGAGGCCAACGCACAGACCGGACTCCTCGTCGCGAACAAGTTGATCCAGGAGGACCAGGTCGACTTCGCGGTGGGAATCGTGAGCTCCGCTGTCGCGGGCGCTGTCGCTCCCCTGTTCGAGACCGCCCAGATTCCGCTCCTTGTGGCGGTATCGACCTTCAACGCACTCACCGGTGACCAGAAGTCCGACTTCGTCTACCGCGTCGGGCTGTCCAGCTACCAGGCGCAGTACGCGGGCGGCCAGTGGATGCATGAAGGCCTCGGGGCCGACACGCTGTTCCTGATGGCGGCCGATTACGCGGGCGGCCACGAGAGCGCGAACGACTTGCGCGCGGGATTCGAGGCGGCTGGCGGCACGGTTGTCGGAGAGGCATATCCCCCCTTCGGCACGACGCAGGACTACCAGCCGTTCCTCAGCCAGGCCAAGAGCTCCGGAGCCGAGGCCATCTATGGGTTCTTCGGTGGCGGCGAGGCCGTCAGCGTCGTCAAGCAGTACGACGAGTTCGGACTCAAGGCAGACATTCCGCTGGTCGGTGGAGCATCACTCACCTCGGGTGACGTACTCAGCGCCCAGGGTGCGTCCGCTGAAGGCGTTTACACGGTGATGTCCTACGTGCCCACTCTCGAGAACGAAGCCAACGAAGCGTTCGTTGCCGCCTTCGAGGAGAAGACCGGCAACGTGCCGTCGTACTTCGCCCTCTACCCGTACGATGCAGCCCAGGTCATTGCGGCTGCACTCGAAAAGGTCGGCAGCACGAGCGACAGGGTCGCCCTGGCCAAGGCCATGGAAGGCGTCGAGATCGTCAGCCCGCGCGGACCCCTGACGATCGACCCGGACACGCATGGCACCATCCAGTCCATGTACATCGTTCAGATCCAGGACGTCGACGGCGTGCTTACGCCCGTCGTCGTCGCCGACCTCGGGCTGCTGGGCGAGCAGCCGGAGTAATCCCCCAGGGAGTGGAGCAGGTGGCTTCCTTCCCGTCAACTAAGGAAGGAAGCCACCTTGTCCGACTACCTATTCACTTTCGTGAACGGGCTCGCGCGCGGGCTGTTGCTGTTTACGATGGCAGCGGGCCTCTCGCTCCTCTTCGGAGTGATGCGCGTGCTCAATCTCGCGCACGGCGCCATCGTGCTGGCGGGCGGTTACGTCGCGGTGACCCTCACGGCCCGGGCGACCGGAATGGGCCTCATCGAGGCGCTGCCCATCGCGCTCGTGGTGGGAGCCCTGATCGGGACGGCCCTGTACTTCGCAGTGAAGCCACTGCTGCATCGCGATCATCTGGACCAGGGGCTGCTTACCCTGGGCTTCGCGTTCATCTTCGCGGACATCGCGGAGCTATTCTGGGGCACTCAGGTCTATTCGCCACCGCCGCCCGATTTCCTCAACCGCTCGATCGAACTGCTCGGGGGTTCGTACCCCCTCTACCGCCTGGTCGTAGTGGGCGTGGGCATTGTGATCGCCGTGGCCATCTTCGTGGTCTTCGAGCGCACACGACTCGGCGCCATCCTGCGTGCGGCAGTCTCCGATCGCGAGATGGTGGCTGCGGTCGGCTTCCGAGTGCCCCTCATCATGGGCGGCGTCTTCGCAGGGGCATCCGCACTCGCGGCTCTCGGTGGCGTCATCGGAGCGCCCATCGTCGGAGTGCGGCTCGGACTCGACACTGAGACGCTCATCCTCGCGCTCGTGGTAATTGTCATCGGCGGGCTCGGCTCACTCAAGGGTGCACTCATCGGAGCCCTCCTGGTCGGACAGGTGCAAACGCTGGGAATCCTGTTGCTGCCCCAGGCGTCGGCATTCCTCCTCTTCGGAGTGATGGCCATCGTCCTCATTTTCAAGCCCGCGGGCCTATTCGGAGAGACCGTCAAGTGACCTCTACATCCAGAATGCGCTGGGTTGTGCGCCTTGCCGTCCTCGCGCTCCTCATGGCCATCCCGTTCATCGTCAATGAGTACCGCGTTGGTCTCGTGGCGCAGATCCTGATCTTCGGCTTGGCGGCCGCCAGCCTCAATGTGCTGGTGGGTGTGGCTGGCCTGCCGTCGCTCGGACATGCCGCCTTCTTCGGTGTCGGCGGCTACGCCGCGGGCCTGACCGCGATCCACCTCACGCAATCGGTCTGGGTGTGCCTCATCATGGCCGCTCTCGTGGGAGCCGTGCTCGCTGTCCCCGCCGGGCTGCTGTCCGTGCGCTTAGGAGGAATCACATTCCTCATGCTGAGTCTGGCGATCGCCGAGATCCTCTACAGCGCGAGCGAGACCTGGCGCGACGTCACCGGCGGCTCTGACGGTCTCAGCGGCATCCCCAGCCTGGAGCTCTTCCCGGGCTTCGCCCTCGACCTCGTGGTCGAGCGCTACTACTTCGTGGTCGTTATCTTCGCCGTGCTGTACATGGTGCTTCGCAGGTTCGTCGACTCCCCGACAGGCTGGTCGCTGCGCGGCGTCACCTCCAACTCCGAACGCATGGCCTCCATGGGGTACGACGTGAACCGTTACCGGTTCGTCGCCTATGTGGTCGCGGGCGTCGTGGGAGCAGTGGCCGGCGGGCTCAACGTCGAGTACTCGCGCTTCGCCTCGCCCGAGGACCTGGGGTTCGCGCTCTCGTCGCTCCTGCTGGTGATCGTGATCCTCGGAGGCAGGAAGCGCCTCGAGGGAGCGATCATCGCTGCGGCGATCATCGTCTACATCCGGCAGGAGCTGTCCTCCCAGTTCAACACCTGGGAGTTCGGCCTCGGCCTCATCCTCGTGCTCGTCATCTACTTCCTCCCGGGTGGGCTCTCCGGAGTGCGCGACCAGGTGGTGAAGGCGCTCGCGCGCCGAAGAGCCTTACGCGTCAAGACCACCGAAGGGGGCACCCCGTGACCGATAGCGCTACGTCGAATGACGCCCTGACAGACGAGCCGCTCCTGCGCCTGACCGGCGTGTCGAAGGTATTCGGCACCGTCGCGGCAGTGAAGAACGTGAACCTCGACGTGCGGCCGGGTGAGCATCGCGCGCTTATCGGGCCAAACGGTGCGGGCAAGAGCACGCTATTCAAGCTCGTGACGGGGCAATTGCCCCCGACCGACGGAAGCATCGTCTTCGGGGGAGACGATGTCAGCGGATGGCCGGCGTTTCGCCGTGCGCGCGTCGGAATGGCGATGACCTTCCAGCACAGCAACCTGTTCGACGACCTCACGGTTCGGGAGAACGTGACCCTGGCCGTGCAGCGCCAACGCGGCCGCGCCGGGCGTGTGCTGACGCCACTGCGCCGCGAGAGGGAAGTGCACGAGCGGGTCGCCGTCCTCCTCGAGGAGTCGAAGCTGTCGGTACACGCCGACCGCCCGGCCGGCGCTCTCGCACACGGTCAGCGGCGGCGAGTGGAAATCGCCCTGGCGTACGCGACGGAGCCGCGGCTCCTGCTGCTCGACGAGCCCGCGGCCGGTATGTCGCCCGGCGAGATCGAGGACTTCCTCGATCTGCTGCTATCCCGGCCGAATCTGACCTTCGTCATGATCGAGCACAACATCGACCTCGTGATGCGAATCGCGTCATCCATCTCCGTGCTCGACGCGGGCGAGATCATCGCTGAAGGCCCGCCCGCGTCGATCGTTGCCTCCGAAGCGGTTCAGGTGGCCTATCTCGGCTCTGCCGGAAAGGGGACGGCACAGTGAGCTACGTATTGGAAGTCAGGGACCTGCATCTGCGGTTGGGGGCGAGCCACATCATCAAGGGGGTGGACCTTACCGTCGGCGAGGGCGAGGCGGTAGCACTGTTCGGGCGCAATGGTGTTGGCAAGTCCACTCTCATGCACGCCCTCATGGGGTTGGTGCGCGCCAGCGCCGGCAGCTTCCTGCTCTCGGGCGAGGACCTGACGGGCAAGCCGATCGACAGGATCGCCCGCGCGGGCCTCGCCATCGTGCCGCAGGGGCGCCGCATCTTCCCCACGCTCACGGTGCAGGAAACGCTCACTTTGGGGGCGAGGAAGGCAGCCGGCGGGTGGACCCTTGAGCGGGTCTACGACCTCCTTCCCCGGCTGGCGGAGCGCCGTAAGCAGCATGTGGGACTGATGTCGGGGGGCGAACAGCAGATGGTCGCCATCGGGCGAGCGCTGCTGCGCAACCCCAAGCTGCTGCTGCTGGATGAGCCGTCGGAGGGCCTCGCGCCGCGGATCGTAGGGGAGCTCGGCGAGGTAATGGCGGCCCTGCGCAGCGACGGCCTCAGCATCCTCATCGTCGAGCAGAACCTCGAACTGGGCGTAAATCTGGCCGACCGGGTCCTCATCATGGACATGGGCCGGATCGTGCACGAGTCACCGGTTCAGGAGTTCCGCGACGACCCGTCGATCGCCCACCGTCATCTCGGGATCCTCTAGTCGATGTCTCTCGCAGAATGGGGTGTGATCGAGCGTCGGATCGAGGTCGGGGGTTTCTCAACCAGGTACCTCGAGGCGGGCGATCCCTCCGCCGCGCCCGTCGTTCTCCTCCACGACGGAGCGTGGGGGGGCAGCAGCTCAACGACGTGGCTCAACCTCATCGGTCGACTGGCCGAGAGGCGCCGCGTCCTGGCGCCGGACCTGCTCGGTTTCGGCGGCACGGACAAAGTCGTCTTCCTCGATCGCTCCCCGTACACCCCCCGGATGCGCCATGTCGCCCAGTTCGTCGAAGCCTGCGTCGGCGGGAAACCGCCACATCTTGTCGGGACGTCCTTCGGAGGCTCACTGGCACTCCGCATGATCGCTGAGTCGGCCACGCCCGTGCGATCCGCCGTCAGTATCAGCGGGACGGGCGGTCCTTGGCGCAAGCAGGAGGGCCTGGCGGAACTCGGGCGTTGGGACGGAACCGAGGCGGACCTGCGACGCGTCGTCGCCCATCTTATTGACGAACGTTCGCCCTACTTCGAGGCTCAGGTGCAGGAGCGCCTGCGGTGGGCCACAGAGCCGGGCCACTATCGGGCGGTCGCAGCAGTGGGGATCCCGCTACCCGAGGCGCTCGCGGCCTCACGGCCTGGTGACTCCTGGCCCGAAGGCCTCAGCTCGGTGGCCAGTCCGATACTCCTCGTGGCGGGCACGAGGGACGAACTGGTCGATGCCGACTGGACCGAGCACCTCAGGGCGGCGCAGCCGAATATCAAGGTGGTCCAACTGGACTGCGGTCACGAACCGAGCATCGACAACCCGGAGCTCCTCGCCGTGACGCTGTCGGCCTACTTCGACGAAGTCGAGTCGGCGAATTAGCGGCAACCCACCAGCCGGGTCAGTTCGAGTCGCGCGTTTCGCTCTTGGCGCGGTCGGTCGACGAGAGGCTCTCCGTCAGTCTGTCTCGCGCCCGGGTCAGGTGCTCGGCCAGAAGCAGCTTGGCCTTCTCGCCGTCACCGGCTTCGATGGCGTCGAGAATCTCCCCGTGCTCCTTCGCGATGTCCACCACGCGCAGGAGGTTCCGTCCTTGCACTTGGGACATGCACATGCGCACGTCCTGCACGAGGCTGCCGTACATCCTGCTCAGTCGCGCGCTGCCGAGCGCATCCATGAGGATCGAATGGAACTCGAGGTCGGGCCCGACGACCGCGAGGGTCTCACCGTCCGACGATGCGAGCACTCGGCCGTTTGCCTCCCGCGCATCGGGCGGAACGAGGCGGAGCTCCGCGAGCTGACGCACCGTCTCGCCTTCGAGATGGATGCGCGTGCGGTAGATGTCGTTGACCTCGTCGGGCCCCAGCGTGGGAATTCGAGCCGTTCTGTGGATGGTGCGAATGAGGAGTCCCTCGGAGACCAGTCTTTCGATCGCGGCCTTGGCAGTGGGGCGCGCGACGTCGTAGTACAGCGCTACATCGGCCTCTGTGACGTTGCCGCCGTCGGCAAGACTCCGTTGGAACAATCGCTCTCGAAGGTTCTCCGCCACTGCATCGACGATCGATGTGGCTGTTACGCGTGTGGTCATGTCATGCCTTCCGGACCTACCGATGCCGTCGATCATACCGTGCGAAGACCAGTAGACTTGTATGACAATCGCTGGTTGGAAGGGAGCCCTCGTGCGCTTGCCGCTCCCGCCTACTGAGCAGCTCGAAGAGCTGCTAGCACCCTTTAGCCGGGTGCTCAGCCGGCCGATCGACCGGGTGTCCTACGCGAGCGACGCGTCGCACTTCGCCCTGACCCCCGATGCAGTCGTGGTGGCGCGGGACCACGACGAGGTCGCGCAACTGATGCGAACGGCCGCGCGGGCTGCAGTCCCCGTGACGTTCCGCTCCGGAGGCACGAGCCTCAGCGGACAGGCGATCAGCGACAGCGTGCTCGTGGACGTCAGGCAGGGCTTCCAGCGCATAGAGGTGCTCGAGGGTGGCTTGCAGGTGCGGGTCCAGCCGGGTGCCACCGTACGTCAGATCAACGCGCGACTCCTCCGGCACGGCAGGCAACTGGGTCCCGATCCGGCGAGCGAAGTCGCGTGCACCGTCGGCGGCGTGGTGGCGAACAATTCCAGCGGCATGCTTAGCGGCACGGCCGCCAACGCCTACAACACCCTGGTGTCGATGAAGGTCGTGCTGCCGAGCGGAGTCGTATTCGACACGGCTTGGCCGGATGCCGACATTCGGCTGAGCCGTGATGCTCCGGAGCTCTACCGCGGCCTGGTGGAGATCCGTGATCGGGTGCGGGCCGATCCCGGCTCAGTTCAGACGATTCTCCGGCTCTTCTCGATCAAAAACACCATGGGTTACGGGCTCAACGCGTTTCTCGACTACGACTCTCCAAGCGAAATCCTCGCTCACCTCATGATCGGTAGCGAGGGAACACTCGGCTTCGTCGCCGAGGCGACCTTCGGCACCGTACCGCGGCATTCGGCCGCCGCGACGGGGCTCCTCATCTTCGAGGACCTGCTTGCTGCAGGCGAGGCGCTCCCCGCTCTCGTGGCAACAGGGGCTGCGGCCCTCGAACTGATCGACGCGACAGGTCTGCGGGTAAGCCAGCGCGATGCGGACGCGCCCTCGAGTATCCGCGACCTGCGCATCAACGCACACGCCGCCATACTCGTGGAGTACCAGGCGGCGACAGTGGGAGAGCTCGAGGATCTCGCGACTCGCGCCAGTGTCACGATCGCGTCGCTGGCCTTGTCACAGCCTGGGCCGCTCACCACCGATGCGGCAACGAGGGCGAAGCTCTGGCACATGCGAAAGGGACTGTACGCCAGCGTCGCGGGTGCCCGGCCGCCCGGTACGACCGCCCTCCTCGAAGACGTCGCCGTGCCGGTCGCCGCTCTGGCCCGTACTTGCTCCCGACTGGTCGAGCTCTTCGAGCAGTACGGATACGAAGACAGTGTCATCTTCGGTCACGCCAAGGACGGCAACATCCACTTCATGCTCACCGACAACTTCGAGGAGCAGAGCCGGCTCGACTGCTATCGAGCCTTCACTGAGGACATGGTCGAACTCGTGCTCGGCGAGGGCGGCACCCTCAAGGCGGAACACGGCACCGGCAGGGTCATGGCCCCCTTCGTCCGTCGACAGTACGGCGATCGCTTGTACGAGGTGATGGGCCGAGTGAAGGCCCTGTTCGATCCGGTGGGCATTCTCAACCCGGGCGTGCTCATGAGCACCGACGACTTCGCCCACCTCCGCGACATCAAGCGTGCTACCCCCATCGAGGTAGAGGCGGACCGCTGCGTCGAGTGCGGCTACTGCGAACCCTCCTGCCCGAGCAAGAACCTCACCATGACCCCCCGCCAGCGGATCGTCGCGCGTCGGGCGATTCGGCGGGCGGAGCTCGATGGCGACGCGGCGCTGGCCGAGAGCCTGGAGAAGGACTACGACTACAGCAGCCTGCAGACCTGCGCTGTAGACGGCATGTGCCAGACCGCCTGCCCGGTGCTCATTAACACTGGCGACCTCGTGAAGCGGCTTCGCGCCGAAGGCAGCAGTCCGGTGGACCGGACCGTCTGGCGGGGAATGGCCGACTCGTGGAGCGTCGGCACGCGTGCTGCGGCCCGTGCTCTGGACTTCGCGGCCATGGCTCCTGCGCCGCTCGTGCGTGCGGCCAACCACGTCGCCCGTGCCGTGGGGGGCAAAGACAGGATCCCGTTGTGGTCCGCGGAACTACCCGGAGGCGGGAAGTCCAGGAGCCGTGCACCCGCTGCACTGCCTGTCGCGGTCTATCTTCCAGCCTGTGTCAACACCATGTTCGGTGCTGTCGGCTCGATTGGCGTACAGGCGAGCCTCGAGCGGCTGTGCGAACGGGTGGGCATACAGCTTCTCGTACCACCGGAAATCGACGGTGTCTGCTGCGGCACGCCATGGTCGTCGAAGGGCATGGATGCCGGTGCGAGAGCGATGCGCGAGCGCCTCATCGACGTGGTGCTGCGAGCCACATCGGGCACCTCGCTGCCCGTCATCTCGGACGCGTCCTCGTGCACAGAGGGTTTTGCGCACGTTCTGGCTTCCGATCGGCGCACTCAACACCTGTTGGTCGTCGACTCCGTCGAGTTCGCGGTCCAACACCTGCTTCCGTCCCTTCCCGTTACAGCGCCTCTCGCATCGTTGGCGCTCCATCCGACCTGCTCGTCCACCCGTCTTGGCACTAACGACTCCCTCGCGCTCATCGCCGCCCATTTGGCCGAGAGAGTGGACATCCCGCATGACTGGGGTTGCTGCGGGTTCGCTGGCGACAGGGGAATGCTGCATCCGGAGCTGACGGCCTCGGCCACAGCGACCCAGGCCGCACAGGTGATCGAGGCCAACTCGGAGGCGCACGTGAGCTGCAATCGCACGTGCGAGCTGGGCATGACGCGGGCCACTGGCAAGGAATACCAGCACATTCTGGAGCTGCTCGAGGAGCGAACCCGCTCATCGACAACCCCCTAGAGAGAAGGAGAGAGCAATGACAAGAACCACCCTGGGGGGAGTCATCCCCGCCAACCTGATGCCTTTCACGGCCGACCTCGAGATCGATGAGGCCGCCTACCGGAGTCATCTGCGAGACCTCATCGGAACGCGAGGGGTCACCGCTGTTACGACGGTGGCGCACGCGTCCGAGGTCGCCTCGCTGTCCGACGCCGAGCAACAGCGCGCGTTGGCCATTGCGGTGGAAGAGGCGAATGGTGCAGTGGGTATCGTCGCCGGCGTCTACGACACGGGGAACGCGCGCGCAGTGCAGCGCGCCAAGATGGCGGCCAAGGAGGGTGCGGATGCGCTTCTGATCTTTCCGTCGGCGGCGTGGGACATGGGCCACCAGGCCCGACCAGACATGGCCTACTCGTATGTCTCCGATATCGCCGGGGCGACCGACCTTCCGGTCATCGTTTTCGTGTACCCCACGACGTCCGGACTTCACATTCCGACTGCGAACCTCGTGCGGATCTGCGCCGAAGTCGAAAACGTCGCCGCAATCAAGGAGTGGTCGAACGACATCGTCACGTACGAACGCAACTTTCGGGAGTTGAAGAGCCTCGACAAGCACATCTCCGTGCTTTCGAGCTTCAGCAAGGCGTTGCTGCCCTCCCTCTGTATCGGTGCTGATGGCATCCTTTCGGGACACGGCAGCATGATTGCCAGCCTTCACGTTGAACTGTTCGAAGCAGTCGAGCGCGGTGACCTCGCAGCGGCACGAGACGTCGCGACCCGCATCTACCCGATCACGAAGGTCATCTACGAGGACCCCTTCGTCGATGGGCACAACCGTATGAAGGAAGCACTTGCGATCCTCGGCAGGATCGACCAAGCGCATGTGCGTCCTCCGCTCCAGCGGATAACCGAGGCCGAGCGCGAGCGCATCCGGTCTGCCGTCGCCGGGCTCTCCCACGAGGTGAACGCATGACCATCTTCGCCGTCACCTATCACTACGTGGCGGACTCGGCAGAGAAGCGCCAGGAGGCCCTTGAGGTGCACAGGCAGTTCCTCGCGGAGCAGGCTTCCTCGGGCGCGCTACTGGCGGGCGGACCGTACGGCCCCGAGGAGGAGGAGGAGGGTGCGCTGCTCATCTGGAAGGCCGACTCCAAACTCGATGTGCTCGAGGTGGTGGAGCGCGATCCGTTCGCGCTCGAGGGCCTGATTGGCGAGTGTACGGTGCGTGCGTGGAACATAACGCGGGGCGGATTCGCGCAGTGAGGATCGCGAAGCTTGAGCAGTCGTGCCTGGTCCTGGAGATCGGGGACTCGACGCTCGTGATCGACCCTGGCTCCGAGACGTCGGGTGCAGAAGCGCTGCGAGGCGTGGTGGCAGTCGTGGTCACACATGAGCACGCCGATCACTGGTCGGCAGCGCAGCTTGAGTCGATACGATCGTCGAACCCCGACCTGGTGCTCTTCTCCACTGAGCGGGTCGTGCAGGCCGCGTCGCAGCTCGACCCGCCCGTGGCGGGACGGGTCGTAAGGGCGGGCGAGATCGCGGAGGTAGGTCCGTTCTCACTACGGTTCTTCGGTGGCACTCACGCGCTGATCCACAAGACCATCGAACTCATCGACAACGTCGCAGTGCTTGTCAACGACGAACTGTACAGCGCCGGCGATTCACTCACCGTGCCCGAGGGCGCAACCGTCAGCACACTGGCCGTCCCCATTGGCGCGCCTTGGCTGCGGATCGGTGATGCGATGGACTTCGTCGAGCAAGTGCGGCCGAAACGCACCATCCCGGTGCACGAGCTGACACTTTCCGCGATGGGTCGCGCTTACTCGAACGCACGAATCACGGAGTCGGTGACTCGCGTCGGAGGAGAACATGTGGAACTGGGAGTCGGAGGGAGCCTGACCCTGTTTCCGGAACACCCGAATTGAGGCGCCGATCATATCGGAGGAATCCGTGATGCCTGCTCCAGACTGGCCGGGGTTGCGGCGTCGAGCCCGTGACCTGGTCTCGCAGGGCGACCCGTTGGCCAGAAGGCTCTCAGCAATCGGGGATCAGTGGGAGTGGATCGCTGGAAACTCCTAGAGAGAGCCAGTCGAACCATCCGGCAATCGGTGGTGCACTCTTTGCGTTAGAGCTTCGTCATGCGCTACGACTGGCCGCGGCGATCGTCTTCCGCATCACGGTCTTGCTCTTGCCGATGTGGCGCTCGAAGGTGAAGCCAGCCTGCTCGAACATCGCGCGAGTCCCGTTGTGCAGGAACGACGACGAAGTCTTCTTGCCGGGCACAAGCTCGTTCGGGAAGGACACCACCTCGCCGCCGCCCTCTTTCGCGATCAGCTGCAACGCACCCTCGAGAGCCTCATAGGCCACCCCGGAACGGCGGTGGTCGCGGTCGACGAAGAAGCACGTGATGCGCCAGGGCGCGGGATTGGTCTCGCCGGCGTCGTACTGCTTGCGATGGTAGATGCCGGGAAGCTCGGCCGGGCTGCCGTACTCGCACCACGCGATGGCGGCGTCGCCCTCGAACACGAGCGCCGCGTGCGCGACTCCCTCGTGCACGAGCCGCTGCTTGAACGTCGGCCTGTCGTATTCGCTCTTGACCGTTTCCGCGGTGTCGTCGTGGAAGTACGAGCAGTAACAACCACCCCAGACCCCGTTGTGCTTCTCCGCGAGCGCCAGCCACGCGGGAAAGGTCTCGGGGGTGAGCGGCTTGATCACGTGTGCGTCGGCCATTCACCAATTCTCCGACTCATCGAGACGTGGCTCAAGGTTCACGACCGGTGACGCCGGCAGTCGGCGACGCGTCAAGAGATTGACGCTCGCCCGTCTGCTGGGCACAATTATATGTACAGACGTCTAGTCTGATTCTGCGACGGTCCAGCGACCGGCGTGGGGAGCGCGAGCACCGACGCCGCGTACCGGAAAGTATGGGCTGATGACCGACGACTTTATGACCGAGACCGTGACGCACGCCGAGGCGGGGCGAGGCAGGCGCAAGGACGCGAGCTTCGAGCTGGTCGAGATCCCCGAACCATTCGGCCCGGTGACCCTGACAGTCGACCAGGACAAGCTGCGGACCTTCGCCTTCGCCGTCGATGACTACTCATCCTGGTATTTCGGCGACTCTCCGTTCGGCGGGCCGATCGGGCATCCCATCCTCCTGGCGAACGACCTGCTGTTCCTGTTCTACGAGAACTACGACGGCAACACCGCCGAGGGACTGCAGAGCCACGAGCGTCTGACCTTCCACTCGCCGGCACGTGTGGGGGAGACCATCACGGCGTCCGGGGCGTACACCGAGAAGTACGAGAATCGCGGGCACGGCTATGTGGTGATGGATGCCGAGGCGCGTGGCGAGGACGGCCGGCTGATCATCCATCACCATGGCACCGAGATCATGCGCACGCGCGCCGGTGAGGTCGGCGGTGCCAGCAAACCGTCCGAGGTGACCCGGCGGGTGTCGGCGATCATCGACGAGAGCCTGCCGATCGCCACGGTGGCGAAGGCGGGCCTGCCCGCCGGAACCGGGGTGCCCGGCGTCACCCGGCGGTTCCACCAGGACCAACTCAACTCGTTCTCCTGGCTGGCCCGCGGCTACCGCAACGTGCATACGGACATCGACAGCGCGCGCAAGAGCGGTGTGGGCCGCACCTTCGTGCAGGCGCTCCAACAGACCGAACTGATCGCCCAGGCGATGGTGCAGTTCTTCGGGGCTTCGTGGTTCACCAGCGGGGAGCTCGACCTCAAGTACACCCATCCGGCGTTCACCGGGGATGAACTCACCGTGCGGGCAGCGGTCGTTTCCGACGACGGCGAAACCCAGGAACTGGAGGTCTGGATCGACACCGATACAGGCATCCGCACCGCACTGGGCTGGGCTCGCGCGCGGATCGACACGGATCCGGCCCGACCGTATCAGTTGCTCTAGGCGGCTAGCGCACGATCCCGATCACGAGGTCGGCGAGCATCCCGGCGACGGCCTCGTCGCTGAGAGGGCCGTCCTGTCGGAACCACAGCACAAGGTTCTCCGGCAGAGCGGTGACCGCGAATGCCGCCACGGTGACGTTCGGCACGAAGAACTCCCCCGCCCGCACCCCCTCGCGGATGATCTCCTTGATGCGGTCGAGGTGCTTGCCCTGGAGGTCGAGGACGACGGATCGTTCGGGCTCGGCCAGGTGCACCGCGAGCTGGCCGAAGGTCATCACCTGGTTGGTGCCCGTGACGGCGACGGAGCGCCTGACCTGGTGAAGGCAGTGCGCGATGGTGATCGCGCGCAGCCGCTCAGTCGGCGTCCCCTCACGCGGAACGCGCTCCATCTGGGCGTCGAAGTCGAGCTGGAGCTTCTCCACCGATTGAGCGAACAGGTCGTATTTGGAGGGGAAGTGCCGATAGATGGCAGTCGCGGTGAGGTTGATGGATTCGGCGATCAGCGCCAGGCTCGTGTTCTCGTAGCCGTGGGTGCGGAACAGCTTGGCCGCGCGGTCCAAAATCAGGTCGCGCGTGCTTCCCGACGCGTCCGGGGAGCGCTGGGGGAGGGCGACGACCGTGCGACCGCGGTCGGGGAAGAGCCTGCTCACTCGAGTTGCTCCCCCCTCACCAGTGCGCTGGTCGCGCGCCATGCCTCCGCGGCGACCGGATCGGCCACGAGCACTCCGGCGAGCAGGGCGTCGACCACGGTCGTGATCGCCACGTGCGCGGCCGATGCGACCGAGCGCCATTCCCCTTCCCGTGCGCTGACCGGGAGATGTATGTCAGCGAGTTCACTGAGCGCGGATGACCCAGCGCGGCAGACGCCGATGACCGTTGCCCCGGCCAGCCGGGCGATCTCCGCGTTGTAGGTCATGGGGGGAGAGGAACCTTCGTAGGCGATGCACAGGAGAACGTCGCGCTGCCCGAGTCCTCTGCTCAGGGCTAGTTGTTCGACGTAATCCGAGCTGCCGGCCGCATTCCTGCCCGCCATTGCGAACTTGCCTGCGGTGTCGACGGCGAGGTGCCCCATCTGGCCGACGCCCATCACGACGATCCGATCGGCGACGCCGATCCGGGCGATCGCCTTCCCCAATTGCTTGGCGGGCATGATCTCGAGGGTGTCGCGAATCGCCTGCCGATTCTCCCGCGCGATGATGGCGAGCACTTGCTCCCCCGCATCGCCGGGTGGCCCCGGCTCCGCGGCATCGACGGTTCCACCACTGGCGACGTCGAGGGCGAGCGCGATCTTGAAGTCGGACAGCCCGCGATAGCCCATCTTCGCGGTGAATCGTGACACGGCCGCCGGGCTGGTGCCGGCACGTCGCGCGATGTCCGAGACGGGCAACCGCAGCACTGTCTCGGGATCCGCGAGCACCGTGGACGAGATCTTCTGCTCGGTGGGGGTCATGGCGGCATGTAGCGAGCGCAGGAGCGCGAGCGCGCTGCCGGCCTG
>JAODAV010000053.1 GCA_025463605.1 Rhodoglobus sp.
GGTCCGTTCACTCGTGGACAGGTGCACCGACGGGCGGTCGCTCGGCTTCCTCGGTGAGCCTGCCGTGAACGTGTTGATGCTCAACCTCGCCCTCGACAAGGTCACAGGAAGGGCAGACTAGACACGTGGCAACCCGCGGCAAGCTCAGGGTCTACCTCGGCTCGGCCCCGGGTGTGGGCAAGACCTACGCGATGCTGGGCGAAGGGCACCGCCGCGCGGAACGAGGCACCGATGTCGTCGTCGCCTTCGTCGAGACCCACGGCCGCCAGCACACCGCCGAGATGGCCGACGGCCTCGAGGTCATCCCGCGCCGCACCCTCTCCTACCGAGACACCTCGTTCACCGAGATGGACGTCGACGCGGTCCTGGCCCGACGACCCCGGGTTGCCCTGGTCGACGAGTTCGCGCACACGAACGCGCCGGGTTCACGCAACGCCAAGCGCTGGCAGGACGTCGAGGAGCTCCTGGCCGCTGGGATCGACGTCATCACGACCGTCAACATCCAGCACCTCGAGTCGGTCAACGACGTGGTCGAGAAGATCACCGGGGTGCCGCAGCGCGAGACCGTGCCCGACTCCGTGGTCCGCGCGGCGAACCAGATCGAGCTGCAGGACATGGCCCCCGAGGCCCTCCAGCGACGCCTGGCGCACGGCAACGTGTACGCCCCGGAGAAGATCGACGCGGCCCTGTCGAACTACTTCCGCGCCGGGAACCTCAACGCCCTGCGAGAGCTCGCCCTGCTCTGGACCGCCGACCGCGTCGACAACGCCCTGCAGGAGTACCGCGAGAAGCACGACATCACCGGCACCTGGGAAGCGCGGGAACGGGTCGTCGTCGCGCTGACCGGCGGTGCCGAGGGCGAGACGCTGGTACGCCGCGCCGCGCGCATCGCGGCCCGGTCCAGCGGCGGGGGCGACCTCCTCGCCGTACACGTAGCCCGGTCCGACGGGCTGTCCGGCGCGAGCCAAGGAGCTCTCGCAGCCCAGCGCCTGCTCGTCGAGTCACTCGGCGGCACCTATCACCAGGTGCTCGGTGACGATGTGCCCGAGGCGCTGCTCGCCTTCGCCCGAGCCGAGAACGCCACGCAGCTCGTGCTCGGCGACAGCCGTCGCCCCACGCTCGCGCGACTCTTCAGGGCGGGAACCGCCACCGACACGATCCGGGCCTCCGGCGACATCGACGTGCACATCGTCACCCATGCACGCACCGGCCTGGGGGTCTCGCTCCCCCATGGCCGCGGCAGCCTCAGCACCCAGCGCAAGGTCCGCGGCTACGTGCTCGCCGTGCTGCTCCCCCCGCTGCTGTCCCTGGGCCTCGTCTCCTTCCGTGGCCAGCTCAACCTGGTCAGCGACATGTTGCTGTTCCTGTTGCTGACCGTCATCGTCTCCCTGGTCGGCGGCCTGGCCCCCGCCCTGATCGCGGCGGTCACTGGTTCGGCCCTCCTCAACTACTACTTCACCCCGCCGCTGCACACGCTGACGATCAGGGAGACCAACAACACCCTGGCCCTTCTGGTCTTCGTGCTCGTGGCGACCCTGGTGAGCTCGACGGTCGACCTGGCGGCCCGGCACACCCGCCAGGCGGCACGGGCAGCCGCAGAGTCACGCACCCTCGCGAACCTCGCCGGCAGCGTCCTCGGAGGCGCGGATGCACTCGACCAGATGCTCGAGCGCGTGCGGGAGACCTTCGCGCTGACCTCGGTCACCTTGTTCGAGCACGACGAGAACCAATGGACCCCGGTCGCGTCCGCCGGCCAGCCGCTCGAGCGGCCCAGTGACGCCGACACCGAGGTGGCGGCCGGCGACGGGCTGGTCCTCGCGATGCAGGGACGGCCGCTGCGTGCCGAGGACCAGCGCCTGGTCGGTGCGTTCGCGGCCCAGGCAGCCGTCGTACTCGACCACATCCGGCTCAGCCGGGCCGCAGCGGAGGCCGCCCCCCTGGCGGAGGCCAACAAGGTCCGCACCGCCCTGCTCGCGGCCGTCGGGCACGATTTCCGGACGCCCCTGGCAACGGCCAAGGCAGCAGTGACCAGCCTGCTCAGCCGAGAGCTCGCCCTCCCTCCAGAGGATCGACGCGAGCTGCTCCAGGCCGCCGACAGCTCCCTCGACCGGCTGACCGCGCTGGTCGCCAACCTGCTCGACATGAGCCGCCTCCAGCTGGGCGCCATGTCGATCGACGTACAGCCCACCGCGCTCGACGAGGTCGTGGCCCGGGCGCTCGACGACCTCGGGCCGGACGGCCGACGAGTGAGGATCGACCTTGGCCACGACCTGCCGCTCGTCCAGGCCGACCCAGGCTTGCTGGAGAGGGTGCTGTCGAACCTGAGCTCCAACGCCCTGCGCTACGCACCCCCGGACGCACCACCCCACCTGACCTGCAGCCGCCTGGGCGAGCACGTGGAGGTGCGCGTGATCGACCGCGGACCGGGGATCCCGCAGGAGCAGTGGGACCAGGTCTTCCTCCCGTTCCAGAGGCTCGGCGACACCGACAACACGACCGGGATCGGGCTCGGTCTCGCGCTGTCGCGGGGCCTGACCGAGGCGATGGGCGGGTCACTCCAGCCCGAGGAGACACCGGGCGGAGGTCTCACGATGGTGGTGTCCCTGCCCGCCGTGGCCAGCGGAACCGACGTTGCGCCCGGGAGGCGCGAGCGCGACGGGACCGAGCCGTTCGCCACTGACCACCGCCTCGAGCCCTCGGGACAACCAGACTCTGGCCGGCCTCGTGAGTGACACGGCCCGAGTGGCGCAGACGCGTTGTTACCGGGCCGGCGACCTGGTCGACGAAGGCTTCCCCCTGGACGACGTTGACAAGCGGCTCGCGAAGGACCGGACGGTCGTCTGGGTGGACCTCCTCCGACCTGGCCCGGATGAGCTGCAGATCGTGGCCGATGAGCTCGGGCTGCACTCGCTCGCCGTCGAGGACGC
>JAODAV010000002.1 GCA_025463605.1 Rhodoglobus sp.
ACGAGGCGGTCGGGGTTGTTGCGACGGTTCTTGCGCGTCACGTAGGTGTAGCCCGTTCCTGCGGTCGAACGGAGCTTGATGATGGGACGGACGTCCTGCTGCTTGGCCATTAGATCTTCTCCCCACGTGCGAGAAGGTCCTTGACGACCGACTCGATTCCCCGGGCGTCGATGACCTTGATGCCCTTGGCGGACAGGGTCAGCGTGACGCTGCGGCGAAGCGACGGCACGAAGTACGTCTTCTTCTGGATGTTCGGGTCGAAACGACGCTTGGTGCGCCGGTGCGAGTGCGAGATGTTGTGTCCGAAACCGGGAACGGCTCCGGTCACCTGGCAGACTGCTGCCATGGGTGTACTCCTGTTCTGGTTACCGTAGAAGCCGGGGCTTCTACCCAAGATCACTTGTCGGCGTGCCGGATCCTCGAACAAGCTATGAGGGGGCACACGTGCGAGCGGAAATGCTCAACCTGTAGATGATAGACCGATGCGGCCGCCCAGGCAACCTCAGGGCTGCCGTCGTGGCTCACTTCGAGCAGTCAGCGCAGTATCCGAATACGTCCACGATGTGGTTGGGCTGAGTGAATCCGTGCTGGGTGGCGACGCTGCGCGCCCACTCCTCCACGGCATCCGCCTCGATCTCGACTGTGAGCCCACAGTTGCGGCAGATGAGGTGGTGGTGGTGGCTGCCGGGCGTGCACGCGCGGTACAGGCTCTCGCCCTCCTGCTGCAGCGAGTCCGCCTCCCCCTCGCCGGCGAGATCGGCGAGCGCCCGGTAGACGGTAGCCAGGCCGATGGATGACCCGGAGTCGCGAAGCGCGGAGTGCAGAGCTTGAGCGCTCACGAAGCCCTCGGAAGTGCCGAGCGCTTCGCGCACCGCCTCCCGCTGCCACGTGTTGCGCTTCATGCGGGCGATTCTACCGCCCGGGCCCGCAGGCGAGCCCTGCCCCGTCGCCAGCCGATGATCCGGCAGACGAGGTAGATGAGGAACGAGATCGACGTGATGTACGGGCTGATCGGTAGCGAGCCGCCGATCGCCAACAGGATGCCGCCCACCGCAGACACGAATCCGAAGACCATGCTCAACACGGGCACCATGACGGGCGACGACGACACCCGCAAGGCAGCCGCCGCGGGCGTCACGAGCAGCGCAAGCACGAGCAGCGCGCCGATGATCTGCACGGAGACCGCGACCGTAAGGCCGAGCATCACCATGAACCCGAGTGAAAGTGCCCGCGCCGGCACGCCCCGCGCCGAAGCGACCTCCGGGTCGAGGCTGTCGAAGGCGAGCGGGCGCCAGATCACGAGCAGCACCGCGAGCACGATCACGCTGATGCCGATCAGCAGGCCGAGTTGGGCGAAGTCGACCGAGATGATCTGGCCCGTCAGCAGACCGAACTTGTTGCCGCTTCGACCCGGATACAGCGCGAGGAACAGGATGCCCAGGCCGAGCCCGAACGGCATGAGTACGCCGATGATCGAGTTGCGATCTCGCGCGCGGGAGCCGAGCAGGCCGATGAGCGCCGCCGCGATGAGCGAGCCGACGAGAGAGCCCGCGACGACGTTCACGCCGAGCAGTAGCGCGGCCGCTGCGCCCGCGAACGAGAGTTCACTGATGCCGTGCACGGCGAATGCCATGTCGCGCTGCATCACGAAGACGCCGATGAGCCCGCCGACGATGCCGAGCACAGCGCCCGCGATCACCGAGTTGTAGACGAGCGCCAGGAGATCGCCGTAGTCGGTGAAGTCGAAGATCGTCATTCGCCCTCCCCGTCGTGGTGGTGCACGTCACCGTCGGGGATGCCCGCGACGAAGACCCTTCCCCCGCTCCTGATGACCTCCACGGGCGTGCCGTACAAGGCCGACAGCACGTCGCTGCGCAGAACCTCGTCTGGCGTGCCGATCGTGAAGCGGCCCTGCGCGAGGTAGAGCACGCGATCCACCATGCCGAGCACGGGGTTCACGTCATGAGTGACGAACACCACCGCCGTGTCGTGCCCGCGGCGGCGCGCATCGATGAGCTCGGAGACGCCGCGCTGGTGCTGCAGGTCGAGGCTCGTGAGCGGCTCATCGCACAACAGCAGCACGGGGTCGGTGGCGAGGGCCTGGGCGACCCGCAGCCGCTGCTGCTCGCCCCCGGAGAGTGAGCCCATCGGGCGGTTCGCATAGCCGGATGCGCCCACGGCGGCGATCGCGGCATCCACGGTGCTTCGTTCGGTCGCCGTCGTGACGGGAATTCCGAATCGGTGGCCGTTGACGCCGAGCGTGACGAGGTCGCGACCTCGAAGCGGCGTGCCGGGCGCGATCATGCGCTGTTGCGGGATGTACCCGATGCGGCGATCGCCGCGGCGAACGGGTTCGCCGACAAGTTCGATCGTGCCCTCGTCGAGTCGTTGCTGGCCGAGAATCGCGCGCAGCAGACTCGTCTTGCCCGAGCCGTTCGAGCCGAGAACCGCGAGGAACTCACCCGCCCGAACCTCCAGGTCGAGATCGCGCCACAGCGGCCGGTCGCCGAAACCGAGCGCCCCGCCGCGAATCTCGAGCACGGCCGTCATTACGCGAGCGCCTGGGCCAGGGCGTCGAGGTTGGCCGTCATCCACGAGACGTAGTCTGAACCCTCCGGCAGCGTCTCCGCGAACGGCACGACGGGAACACCGGCGCCCTCGGCCGCCGTGCGCACGCGCTCGGTCTCCGGGCTCGCCGTCTGCTCGTTGTAGCCGAGCACCCGCACGGAGCCATCGGTGAAGAGGTCGAGGGTCTGCTGCAGGGCCGCGGGGGGCACGTCGGCGCCCTCCTCGATCGCTTCGGTGAACGCATCCGGAGTCTCGTTGACGAGCCCCGCCGCCTCCAGCAGGTACACGGGAACGGGCTCGGTGACGGCGGCGCCCTCACCGGTGTGGTCGGCGGCGATCGCCGCGGCATCCTGCTGGAGCCCATCGAGCTGTGCGACGAACGCCGTGTAGTTCGCGTTATAGGTCGCGGCGTTGGCCGGATCGATGGTGCCGAGCCTCGAGGCGATCTCGGCCGAGACGGCGTCGACCGCGTCGAAGTCGTACCAGATGTGCTCGTTGGCGCCGTCCTGGAGCCCGGATGCCTCCACCGCGGTGATGACGTCCGATTTCGTGCCGGCCGACCCGAGCAGGGTGTCGACGAATGGATCGTATCCGCCGCCGTTCTCGATGACGAGGTCGGCGCGGGAGAGGGCGAGCTGGTCTTGTGCTGACGCCTCGAAGCTGTGCGGATCCTGGGTGTCCCCGTCGATCAGGCTCGTGACGCTCACGAGATCACCGCCGACGGTCGAGGCGATATCGCCCCACACGCTCGTGGATGCGACGACGTGCACGAGGCCGTCATCGGCCGCGGGCGCGGAACAGGCAGTGAGCGAGGCCGCGGTCAGAACGGTTGCGGCGAGCGCGGCAAAGCGGAGTGCAGACATGTGGGTTCTCTCCAGGGCGTCGCCCGATAACGGTAATGAGATTCGTTATCAGCAGTATGGCCTTGACGGTGCCGCGCCGCAAATCGGCTGCCAGCGCGCCGCGTCAGTCGAGGAGCAGGGCCGGCTCCTCGAGCACGCTCGCGAGGTCCGCAACGAACCGGCTGGCGACATCCCCGTCCACGATCCGGTGGTCGAAGCTCGCGCCCACCGTCGTGACGAAGCGCGGCAGAACCTGCCCGTCGACCACCCACGGTTTCTGCTTGATCGACCCCAGCGCGACGATCGCCGCCTCGCCGGGGTTGATGATCGGTGTGCCCGTGTCCATGCCGTACGAGCCGATGTTGGTGATCGTGATCGTGCCGCCCGCCATCTCGGCGGGCTGGGTCTTGCCGTCGCGCGCCGTGAGCGTGAGCTGCTCGAGCGCCGACGCGAGTTCGCGCAGGGACAGGGACTGCGCATCCTTGACGTTGGGAACAAGCAGACCGCGAGGCGTCGCCGCCGCGATCCCCAGGTTCACGTAGTGATGCACCACGATCTCCTTGTCGGTCCAACTCGAGTTGACCGTGGGGTTGCGGCGCACGGCCCAGATCAGGGCTTTCGCCATGATGAGCAGCGGGCTCACGCGCACGCCAGCGAAATCCGGGGAGTTCTTGAGGCGCTTGACGAACTCCATCGTGCGCGTCGCATCGATGTCAGTGAAGATGCTCACGTGCGGCGCGCTGAACGCGCTCTGCACCATCGCGGTGGCGATCGCCTTGCGCACACCCTTCACGGGAATGCGCTCCTCGCGTTCCGTGCCCCACTCGGGCGTCTGGATGTTGCGGAAGACGCTCGCCTGGGAGGCCTGCCGGATGACGTCATCCCTCGTGATCTCGCCGGCTAGGCCCGTCGGGCTCACCGTTGCGAGGTCGACGCCGAGATCTTTCGCGAGCTTGCGGATGGGGGGCTTTGCGATGATCGAGGATGCCGCGGCCGCGGGCACACTCGACGGCGGTGGGGTCTTCGTGGGCGTCGCCGCCGGGGCTGGCGCGGCCTCTGCCGGTCGGCGGCGGCGGGATCCGCCGTGGCCGCTGCTGCCATAGCCAACCAGCACCGCACCGGGCTTCTCCTCGGCTGCCGCGACGGTTCGAGCGGTGTCGGCGATCGCTCCCGTCATCTCCTCGTCGACCGCAGGCGCCGTCAGCTCGAATTCTCCATTCGAGCTCACGGAGATGATGGGCGTGCCCACCTCGACCGTCTGCCCTTCCTCCACGAGCAGGGCAGACACGGTTCCGGCGAACGGCGAGGGCAGCTCGACGAGGGACTTGGCGGTCTCTATCTCCACGAGAATCTGGTTGACCGTCACGGTGTCGCCCGCCTTGACCTTCCAGTGGACGATCTCCGCCTCGGTCAGACCCTCGCCGACGTCGGGAAGCGGAAAGTCAGAAGTGGCCATGTCGATCTCCTAATACGCCATAGCCCGGTCGACCGCTTCGAGGATGCGGTCGGCGTCGGGCAGGTAGACGGTCTCGAGCTTTGCCGGGGGAAAGGGGGTGTCGAATCCGGTGACTCGCAGCACGGGAGCCTCGAGCGAGTAGAAGCAGCGCTCGGTCACCGTCGCCGCGATCTCGGAAGCCACCGACACGAAACCGGGTGCTTCCTGCGCGACGATGAGCCGGCCCGTCTTCTGCACCGAGGCGATGATCGGCTCGAAGTCGATGGGCGAGATCGAGCGAAGGTCGATGACCTCGATGCTCGTGCCCTCCTCTTCGGCGATCTGGGCCGCCTGCAGCATCATCGCGAGCATCGCGCCGTGCCCCACGAGGGTGAGCTCGGTACCCGCGCGCACGACTCGGCTCGAGTGCAACGGTGTGTCGCTGGCTTCAGTCTGCACGTCGCCCTTCGGCCAGTACCGGCTCTTGGGCTCGAAGAACACCACGGGGTCGTTGCTCGCGATCGCCTCCTGGATCATCCAGTACGCGTCGTGCGGGGTCGACGGGCTCACGACTCGCAGGCCCGGAGTGTGCGCGAAGTAGGCCTCCGGGCTCTCCTGGTGGTGCTCGACCGCGCCGATGTGCCCGCCATAGGGAACCCGGATGACCACCGGGAGGCTCAGCGTTCCCTCGTGCCTGTTCGTGAGCTTCGCGAGCTGAGAGGTGATCTGGTCGAAGCCGGGGAAGATGAAGCCGTCGAACTGGATCTCGCACACGGGACGGTACCCGCGCATCGCGAGACCGATCGCGGTGCCGATGATGCCCGACTCGGCGAGCGGCGTGTCGAGTACGCGCTTGTCGCCGAACTCGGCCTGCAGGCCCTCCGTCACCCGGAAGACACCGCCGAGCGGTCCGATGTCCTCGCCCATGAGGAGCACCTTGGGGTCGTCGGCGAGTGCCTTGCGCAATCCGGAGTTGAGGGCCTTGGCCATGCTGATCGACTCGATAGTCACTCCTCGCCCCCCTCGAACGCGGCCTCGTAGCCCTCGAGCCACGCGCGCTGGGAATCCATGAGGGGGTGGGGATCGGAGTAGACGTGCTCGAACATCTTGGATGCCGGCGGAGAGCCGAGTTCGAGCGTGCGCTTTCGCACGTCCGAGGCGAGGTCGTCGCCCTCCGTCGCGACTTCCGCGAAGAAGGCGTCGCCCTCGCCGCGAGACCGCAGGTACGTCTCGAATCGGGTGATGGGGTCGGCATGACTCCAGAAGTCGAGATCGTCCGCGTCGCGGTACTTGGTCGGGTCATCGCTGGTGGTGTGAGCCCCCATGCGATAGGTGAGTGCCTCGATGAAGCGCGGGCCCTCACCACCGCGAGCGGCATCGAGGTTGGCGCTCGTCACGGCGTAGCTTGCAAGTACGTCGTTGCCGTCGATCTGCACACCGGGGATGCCGAACCCGCTCGAGCGTAGGTACAACGGCGTGCGGGACTGCCGGCTCACCGGAACCGAGATCGCCCAGTGGTTGTTCTGCAGGAAGAACACCTGCGGTGTCTGGTAGCTCGCGGCGAAGACGAAGGCTTCGCTCACGTCTCCCTGGCTCGTCGCGCCGTCGCCGAAGTACACGATCACGGCTTCGTCGGCGTCGGGGTTGCCGGTCGCGGTGAGACCGTCGAGTTGGATGCCCATGGCATAGCCGGTGGCGTGGAGGGCCTGTGACCCGATCACGAGGGTGTAGAGGTGGAAGTTGTTGTTCTCTGCCGGATCCCAGCCGCCGTGGCTGATCCCGCGCAGCATCTCGATGATCTTGATCGGGTCGACTCCCCGGATGCGCGCGATCACGTGCTCGCGATAGGCCGGGAAGATGTGGTCGTGCGGTCGTGCCGCGAAGCCTGATCCGACCTGGGCGGCCTCCTGGCCGAGGCTCGGAATCCACAGCGCGAGCTGGCCCTGCCGTTGCAAGTTGGCCGCCTCGATATCGAAGCGACGGATGACCACCATCTGCCGGTGGAACTCGCGCAGTTGCTCGTCGGAGAGTTTCTCTACGTAGGGAAGATATTCGGCCGATGCGTCGCTGGTGACGAGGGAGCCCTCAGGGGAGAGAAGCTGGACCGTCGCGGCGGTGTAGGACATTCGTCTAATCTAACGTGGCCGTCGAGGGCCCAGTTCGTCGCATCTGAACAACCTCAGCCGCTGCCCTTAGGAGTTTCTCCACAGATTCTTCCTCACCCACGCTGATCCGCAGGCCATCGACGAGGGGACGCGCGATGATGCCGTGCTCGGCGAAGACCTCGGCCGCGGCGAGGGTGTGCTCCCCGGTCGGCAGCCACACGAAGTTGCCCTGCGGGTCGGGCAGGTCCCACCCCAGATCGATGAGACCGATCCGGATGCGCTCGCGCACGACATTGAGGCTCGCGACGCGATCGAGCAATTCCGCTTCGTGCTCGAGGGAGATGATCGCCGCCCGCTGGGCCGGTTCTGTGACCGAGAGCGGGATGGCGACGGCTCTCGCGGCATCCATCACGTATTCGGCCCCGACCGCGTACCCGATGCGCAGTCCCGCGAGCCCATAGGCCTTCGAGAAGGTGCGGAGCACCACGAGGTTGGGGTAGTCGTTGATGAGGGATGCCCCCCGCACGGCGTCGGGGTCCGTCACGAACTCGATGTAGGCCTCGTCGAGCACCACGAGCACGCTAGCGGGAACTGCGGCCATGAACTCGGTGAACTCGTCGTGGGTGACGGTCGTGCTGGTCGGGTTGTTGGGGCTGCAGACGATCACGAGGCGGGTGCGCTCGGTGATCGCTGCGGCCATCGCTGGAAGGTCGTGTCGGTGACCGGGGGTGTTGGGCACTTCGACGGTGGTCGCCCCTGCGGTGGCGACGAGCAGCGGATACGCCTCGAAGCTGCGCCACGAGTACAGCACTTCGTCGCCCGGCGCGGCTGCGGCGGAGATCAGCTGCGCGAGCACCGAGACGGAGCCTGCACCCACCTGCACCCGCTCGGCGGAGATGCCGTGCCTCGAACCGATGAGCTGGCGCAGAGCGGCCGCGGACGACTCCGGATACCGGTTGATGCTGCTCGCGGTGATCGCCTGCATGACTTCGGGCAGTGGCGGGAAGGGATTCTCGTTCGAGGAGAGCTTGAACGCGTCCTCGGCGGCGGTGCGGCCCTGGCGGTAAGGAACGATCGATTCGATCTCGGGTCGGAGTCGGACTCTCGGCGCTGTCACGGTCACCAGCCTAGGCGCGTCACGCGCCGTCCGGCGCGTTGCGGGCCCGGTCAGCACCAGTGCATAGTTAGGGACATGAGACTCCTCGTGCGGCTGCTGATCAATGCCCTTGCGCTCTGGCTGACCACGCTGATCGTGCCGGGCGTGCACGTCGTTCCTTTCGCGCCGGGGGGCACACTCGAGACAGTGCTGACCTTCCTGCTTGTCGCGGCGATCTTCGGCATCGTGAACGGCATCATCGGTAACCTCATCCGAATCGTCGCCTTCCCGCTGTACGTACTCACGCTCGGGCTCATCGCCCTCATCGTGAACGGCCTGCTCCTGCTGCTCGTCGCGTGGCTCTCCAGCCTCTTCGGCTTCGGTCTCGTGGTGGACGGGTTCTGGTGGGGAGTGCTCGGAGCGCTCGTGCTCGGTCTCATCAGCTGGCTTATCGGCATCGTGCTGCGACCCATCGTCGGTCGCCCTAAGGGGCGCTGACCCGCTCGAAGCGGTAGGACGTGCTCGTGACGGACGTCGCGCCCGCGCTGAACGCATCCAGCCGCTCGATGGGGTCGCGCAGCTGGTCGCTTCTCGCCTCGTCCATGAGTTGCGCCGTCTCCTGGTAGTACTCGTAGTGGTGCGCGGGCACCGCGTAGTCCTGGGGTATCTCGCGACCACCGAATGCCTCCCGCTCGACGATTACGGCGTGCCTACTCACATTGGGACCCCCGAGCGGCGGCACTATGTCATCGGTGTGCGAGACGAGCACCACGGGGATGTCCGACGGCAGTTGCATCTGGCCGACGGGTGCGCCGAAGGTGACCACACCTTGCGTGTTGTAGTCGCCGGAGGCGGCCAGACGGCCGACGACAGCCCCGCCTTGCGAGTAGCCGGTGAACTGCACGGGGCTCTCCGCGCCGACGCCTGCAAGTCGCATCGCCTCGACGACCGCCTCGTACGAACCGCTGCCCGCGCCCGCGGCGTTGGCGATGTTGCTCGTCATGTCCCACGGCTCCGCGTCGGCCACGGGTGAGAACGTCACCGTGCCAGCGACGAAGACCTCGAAGCGGTCGGGTTGACCGGGGGTCGAGTAGCGCTCGACCACGACTTGCGCTCCTCCGTTGACGTCGGGGTCAGGCACGCGTGCGAGGCGCTCGGCGAAACCGATCGCCGGCGCAGCTGGCGAAGGCAGCGACGTCGACGAGGCGAGCCGCACGGGGGTCTCGGTCAGCACGCCGCCGACTCCCGGCCGGAGGAGCGTGTAGGCCGTGAATGCGAGCCCCACCGGGGCGATCGCCGGTCCGACGAAGGCGGGCACGCCCGCGGCACCGAGGATGGCGTCATCCACGCTCATCGCGGCATTGCGCACGAGTGTTGCCGTTGCGGGATTGGTGAGCAGCCAGTTGTTGCGCTTCATCAATTGCCTGAACCCGCCCGGGCTCAGGAGCGCGGCGAGGGCGAAGCCGCCCGCGAGTCCCACGAGACCGGGCAATGCGATTCCTCCGACAACCGGCAGGAACCGGCCGATGAGCCATCCCACACCTCCGGCGAGCTCCTGACCGAGCCGGTCGACGACCTGCTCCACATAGCCGTATCGCTCCGCTGCCGTCGTCAGCACCCATTGCACCGCGCGCGCGTCGCCCTCGAGCTCGGCGAGCTTCGACCTCGCCCCGTCGATGTCGTCTTCAGCGCGCGCCGCGCCCGTCGGCGCTCCGGCCGCCTCGAGCTGGTCGAGAGTGAGGTACCGGTCGATCGTCGCAAGCCTCACGCGCAGTGCCGCTGCCTCGGCGGCAAGGTCGCCAAGCGCCTGGGCGCTCGCGAAGAGCTCATCGGTTGCGACCGCGATCGACGAACCGCCGGAAATGGTGAGTTCATCAGACACCGGCGCGCATCCTCTCGGCCGAGTCCGCGGTGCGCCGCACGGCTTGCGCGACCGCCCCGATCACGTCATCGGTCGTGCGGCCGATCGCGACAAGTGCCCGATCGTACGCACGCCGAGCCTCCCCACTCCAGAATGCGGCCGGGGGCGGAACGAGCTCCCGACGAGCCGATTCGAGTCTCGCGAGCACGGCCCGGAGCTCGCGCAACTGCACCTCGAGCGCGACGAGGGCGGGGGCATCCACTGGCTGCGGCATCGTTTCTCCTCTCACCGAACAGGCTCGCCGATCGCGTGCGACCCTCGCGGAACCGAATCGGAATCGGCGGGAGGGCCCGAAAGAACGGTCGTGTTGGGGAGGGGAACTGCGGGACAATGAAGCCATGAGCTTCGAGCGCACCTTCGATGAGTCGGCGCTCTTCCGCATCTGCTTCGTGTGCACCGGCAACATCTGCCGGTCGCCCATGGCCGAGACGGTCTTCAAAGAGCTGGTCAAGAGAGCCGGCCTCGAGCGCAAGGTCGCGGTGATCTCTGCCGGCACGGGTGACTGGCACGTCGGCGAGCCGTCCGACCCGCGCACGCTCGCTGCTTTGTCGGCGCACGGATACAACGGCTCCGGCCACCGGGGCAGGCAGTTCGACACCGCCTGGTTCGCCAACCTCGACCTCGTTGTGGTCTTCGACCGAAGCCAGGAGCGCATCCTCAAGACGTGGGCCGCGACGGATCAGGACCGCTCCAAGGTGCAGCTGCTGCTCAGTTTCGACAGCGACCAGTCGCCATTGCTCGACGTGCCCGATCCGTACTATTCCGATGCACTCCTCTTCGACCAGGTGCTCGGCATGATCGAGAAAGCCTGCGCCGCGCTGTTCCGCCAGATCACACCAGGAATCCGACAGGGAGTCTCATGAGCCCACTGCCCGAACAGCCGCTGAGCCCCCTCGACGGGCGCTACCGCCCCGCCGTGTCGGCGCTCGGCGACCACCTCTCCGAGGCAGGGCTCAACCGGGCACGAGTGCGCGTCGAGGTTGAGTGGCTGCTCTACCTCACCGACCACGAGCTGTTCGGCTCGACGCGGCTCGACCACGAGCAGGCCAGACAGCTTCGCGAGTTCGCCGCCGAGTTCGGCCAGCCCGAGATCGACGAGCTCGCCCGCCTCGAGGCGACCACCCGCCACGATGTCAAAGCGGTCGAGTACCTCGTGCGCGGCAAACTCGCCGAACTCGGCCTCAACAGCATCGCCGAACTCACCCACTTCGCGTCCACGAGCGAAGACATCAACAACCTCTCCTACGCGCTCACGGTCAGCGCGGCTGTGCGTGACGTGTGGCTGCCCAAGTTCCGTACTGTCATCGAGGCGCTGCGCGAGCGGGCGTTATCCCATCGGGATGACGCGATGCTCGCTCACACCCATGGGCAGCCGGCGACGCCGACGACCATGGGGAAGGAACTCGCCGTCTTCGTGTACCGGCTGGAGCGCATCCTCGCCCGCATTGAAGCCACCGAGTACCTCGGCAAATTCAGTGGGGCGACGGGCACGTTCGCCGCTCACCTCGCCGCCGATGCCGGCCAAGACTGGCCAGCGATCTCGCACGAGTTCGTGACCTCGCTGGGTCTCGAATGGAATCCGCTCACGACGCAGATCGAATCCCACGACTGGCAGGTCGAGCTCTACCAGCGCATGAGCCACGCCAACCGCATTCTGCACAACCTGTGCACCGATGTGTGGACGTACATCTCGATGGGGTACTTCCGGCAGATACCCCAGGAGGGAGCGACCGGCTCCTCGACCATGCCCCACAAGATCAATCCCATCCGGTTCGAGAATGCTGAAGCCAACCTCGAACTCTCGAGCGCGCTCCTCGACTCCCTCGCCTCCACTCTCGTGACGAGCCGCCTGCAGCGCGACCTCACCGACTCGACCACGCAGCGCAACATCGGCGTCGCCTTCGGCCACTCCCTTCTCGCCCTCGACAACATCGAGCGCGGCCTGCGCGAGATCGACCTCGATCGCGAGCGACTCGCTGCCGACCTCGACACCAATTGGGAAGTTCTCGGCGAGGCGATCCAGACGGTGATCCGCGCGGAGGTCACCGCGGGCAGAAGCTCCATCGCCGACCCCTACGCGGTGCTCAAGGAGCTCACTCGCGGCAGGCGAGTCGGCCAGGCCGAGCTCGTCGAATTCATCGACGGTCTCGACATCGGTCAGGAAGCGAAAGACCGCCTCCGAATCCTCACCCCCGCGGGATACGTGGGACTGGCTAGCGGACTGGTCGACTTTCTCGACCGTTAGTGTCCCTGGTCGCGGTCCTGCTCGTCCAGGTCGAGTTGCTCGTCACCGGTGGGACGCATCGCGAGGGCCAGCATCGCGAGCACCACGAGCGAGGCGATGAACGCTATGCCGAAGAAGATGAAGCCGAGCACGAGGTCGCGCGTGGACATGAAGACCACGAGGCCCGCGAACAGCGCGAGCACTGCGGAAATACCCAGCAGTTCTGCCGGGCGCGTGCGATCGCGCCTCTCCGGGGTCGCCATATCATGCTCCGTTCGCTGCGACGGGGGCCGCCTGCCACTTGAGTGACAGACCGGCGATGACGAGGTACACGCCGAGGATCGCCCAGTACGCGCCAAGAGCGCCGACAACGATGACGGATGCCGTGAGCTCCCGAGTCACGCCATCCGGACCGGTGAACTGCTGCGAGAAGTCGGGGGGCAGGAGCAGCACCACGAGGGCGAGGACCGCCGTGAGCGCGCCGGCGAACACCCAGTCGCGCGAGGCGCGCGAACGACCCCGGCTGCGCAGACCAAGGTAGAGCTCCAGAAATCCCGTGATCGCAGCGAAGGCGGTGAGCACGAAAACGAAATAGGGCAATCCGCCGCCGGGGGCAGCGAGCGAAGCGATGCCCGCAGCGATCGTGACAAGGCCCTGGGCGAGGGTGATCGTGCGTGCCACGCCCTTCGCGGAGCGGAAGGCGAACGCGGTAAGGATGGCGCCCGCGACGATGCCGAAGAGACCGAGGGTCACGAGCCCGAGGGCGGCCGAGTGATCCGCATTGAATGTGATCACGAGTGCGAGGGCGAGAGCCGGTATGGCCCGGGCGAGGGGAACGTACCAGGCGGGCGCGTCATCCGTCGTCGCTGTCGTTGCGGGAGCGGGCAAAGCGGGGCGCTCACTTTCTGGGAGGGGAACCCGTCAAGTCTAAGACTCGTGCGTACGCTCGAGCCGCGCTCGCGCGGGTTGACCCTCGGTCGCAAGCTCCCTCAGCGCGTGATCGCAGATCGCTGGCGCGATCTAGCTACCGAATCATGAGCCAGGCGGCAGATCGACGAAGCGCGAGAAGTGCCCGTGGAAGCCGACCGTGATCGTGCGGGTCGGGCCGTTGCGGTGCTTGGCGACGATGAAGTCCGCTTCGCCCGCGCGGGGGTTCTCCGCCTCGTATGCGCTCTCGCGGTGCAGCAGGATGACCATGTCCGCGTCCTGCTCCAGCGAACCCGACTCGCGCAGGTCCGACAGTGCGGGCTTCTTGTCGGCGCGCTGCTCCGGTCCACGGTTGAGCTGGGAGATCGCGATCACGGGAACCTCGAGCTCCTTGGCGAGAAGCTTGAGCGCACGCGAGAACTCGCTGACCTCCTGCTGCCGCGACTCCACCTTCTTGCCGCTCGTCATGAGCTGCAGGTAGTCGATGATGACCATCTTGAGCCCGACTCGCTGTTTGAGCCTGCGGCACTTCGCGCGGATCTCGACGAGAGTCATGTTGGGGCTGTCGTCGATGTAGAGAGGTGCGTCATTGATGCGCCCGCGGGTCTGGGCGATCGTCGTCCAGTCGTTCGCGTGCACGGTTCCCTTGCGCATGTGCTGGAGTGGAACGGATGCCTCTGCCGAGAGGAGGCGCATCGCGATCTCGCTTCGCCCCATTTCGAGGGAGAAGATGATCGTGGGCATGTCGTGCTTGATCGCGGCCGATCGAGCGAAGTCGAGGCCCAGTGTGGACTTACCGAGCGCCGGCCGTGCGGCGAGGATGATGAGCTGCCCCGGGTGCAGGCCGTTGGTGAGCTCGTCGAGTTCGCTGAAGCCCGTGGGCACGCCGACCATCTGGCCGTCGCGGCCGCGAGCCGCTTCGATCTCGTCGATCGCCGTCGTGACCGCCTCGGTGAGCGGCACGAAGTCCTCGCTCTCGACGCCGCCCGTGACGGCGTAGATCTCGGCCTGCGCGTTGTTGACGAGGTCGACGACCTCGCCCTCGCTCGCGTAGCCCATCTGCACGATTCGCGTGCCCGCCTCGACGAGCCGGCGCAAGACAGCCTTCTCGGCCACGATCGTCGAGTAGAAGCCCGCGTTGGCCGCCGTCGGCACGAGCGCCGTGAGGGTGTGCAGGTATTCCGCGCCACCCGCTCGAGTGAGCTCGCCGGTCTTGGTCAGCTCGACGGTGACCGCAATGACGTCGGTGGGCTCTCCGTGGGAGTACAGCGCCATGACCGCGTCGAAGATGGTCTCGTGCTTGGGGATGTAGAAGTCGACACCACGCACGGTCTCGATGACGTCGGCGACGGCATCCTTGCTGAGAAGCATGCCGCCGATCGCGCTCTGCTCGGCGAGGAGGTCATGCGGAGGAACGCGGTCGCCGCGCTGCATGCCGGGGTCGCCCGACTGGCGCTGCTCCCCAGCCAGTCCCAGGTGCGCAATTGACAAGTCGGACCCCTCCCAAGGATGACGCTACGCCTCAGTTGTAACGTCGCCCGCTGACACTCCGGCCCCCCGAAGGTCCAAGTGCCGCACGCGTCGACTGGGGCTGCTTCACGATAGGGACGCGCATGGTGCACCCACAACAGGGCCTGTGGATGGGGCTGTGCGAAACGTGCGAGAAACGCCGGTCGCCGTGTGAGCAAGCTGTGCACTCAGTTGGGGACAACTAGCGGATGTGAAAGGAATTTCGGCCCGTGACCTGCACTTTTGTTTTGCTCCTCATGTGTGCAAAAACATGTTTAGACTGCCGCTTGAGGGTTGCCCGGTTTGCGGACTTCCTGTGCACAAACCTCGTGATAACTTTCCCTTAAACGTAGAAAGCGACGGGCTCTCGCCCGCCGCTGTCTACCCCCAGTGAGGGGGTGTTTCTACTTGCCTGCCACAACCACCAGGGCGATCGTTGCGACGAGATCGTCGCGCAGGCGCACAGTTGCCTCGTGCTCACCGATCGCCTTGATGGGCGAGGTGATCTCGATCTTGCGCTTGTCGATGGTGCCGAGCCCGGCTGCGGCCACGGCGTCAGCGACGTCGGAGGTCTTCACCGAACCGAAGAGCCGGCCGCCCTCGCCCGCCTTGACGGTGAGCTTGACGGTCGTGGCCTGGAGGCGTGCCTTCAGGTCCTGGGCCTCTTCGAGGGTGGCGTGCTCGCGCGATGCGCGCGCAGCCTTGATCGACTCGATCTGCTTCTCTCCACCCCGGGTCCACGCCACGGCGAAGCCCTGGGGGATGAGGTAGTTGCGAGCGAAACCGTTCTTGACGTCGACGACGTCGCCGGGGGCACCGAGACCGGTGACCTCATGCGTGAGGATCAGCTTGGACATTGTCGGGCTCCTTAACGGCCTGAGCCGGCGTAGGGCAGAAGCGCCATCTCGCGGGCGTTCTTGACGGCCGTCGCGATGAGGCGCTGCTCCTGCACGGAGACACCGGTGATGCGGCGAGCGCGGATCTTGCCGCGCTCGGAGATGAACTTGCGAAGCGTCGCGACATCCTTGTAGTCGATGACGCCCACGCGGATCGCCTTGGCCGGGGCGGCGTTCTTGCCGTCCTTGCCCTTGCGAATGGGCTTGCGGCGGTCGCCGCTGCTCTTTCCTGCCATGAGTTGTTATTCCTTAGTAGTCGTTGATCGAGTAGGTCCCCTGGGGCCTGGGCCCCCGCCGGCCGGTTCCGAACGATTCGAAGAATCGGGCGGCCGAGCCGGTGGGGAGCGAGATCAGAAGGGCGTCTCGTCCGTGTAGTTGCCGGGCGTGTTCCAGACGTCGCCGCCCGAAGCGTCGGGCGCGGATGCGGCCCACGGCTCCTCGGCGACCTGGCCGCCGCCGCGGGGCGCGCTCGCGCCTTCGCGGGAGGAGGCAGCACGCGTGACCTGAGCGGTCGCGTAGCGAAGCGAAGGACCGATCTCGTCGACCTCGAGCTCGATGCTCGTGCGCTTCTCGCCTTCCTTCGTCTCGTAGGAGCGCTGCTTCAGGCGACCGGTCGCGATGACCCGGGAGCCCTTGGTGAGCGAACCGGCGACGTGCTCGGCGAACTCACGCCACACGCTCGCACGCAGGAAGAGGGCCTCACCGTCTTTCCAGTCGTTCGTAGCGCGATCGAAGTTGCGAGGCGTCGAGGCGATGGTGAAGTTCGCCACCGCGAGCCCGTTCTGCGTGTAGCGCAGTTCGGGATCACTCGTGAGGTTGCCCACGACGGTGATGACGGTTTCGCCGGCCATGGTCTACTCCGCTTCCTTGTCGACCTTGGGGGCCGGCTTCTTTGCGGCGGGCTTGGCTGCAGAAGCCTCGTCCCCGGTTGTCGCGTCGGCCTTCGCCGCAGCGGGAGCCTTCTCGGCAGCCTTCGCCGCAGCGGGAGCCTTCTCGGCGGCCGGAGCGGGTGCGGCAGCCGGAGCGGCAGCGGCGGACGCGGCGGGAGCCTTGGCGGGAGCGGCGGCCTTGCGGGCTGCCTTCTCGTCCGCGAGCTTCTTGGCCGCGGCAACTTGCGCGAAGCCCTCTTCGGCGCGCAACACCTTGGTGCGCATGACCGCCTCGCTGAGCTTCAGCTGGCGGTCGAGCTCGACCGTTGCGCTGGAGTTCGCGGTGAAGTTGACGACGGCATAGATGCCCTCGTTCTTCTTGTTGATCTCGTAGGCCAGGCGACGACGGCCCCAGATGTCCACGTTGTCGATGCTGCCACCGTCGTTGCGGATCACGTTGAGGAACTTGTCTAGGCTGGGTGCCACGGTGCGCTCATCGATCTCTGGATCGAGGATCACCATGAGTTCGTACTGGTGCGTCACAAACCCACCTCCTTCGGACTAGAACGGTTGCAGACGATCTGCAACAGGAGGGTGTTGACGGTTGTC
>JAODAV010000041.1 GCA_025463605.1 Rhodoglobus sp.
AGCGGCAGCCAAGCTGGCGGTGTGCCAGGCAACGGGCGAAAAACTGAGCGGTTTGACAGTTCAAATTTCGCAAAAATCGGGTGTTGACGGCCGATTGTTCGGTTCCGTTACCAATTTCGATATTGCCGAAGCATTGAGCAAGCAAGGTTTTGCCGTTGAAAAAGCGCAGATCCGTTTGCCGCTGGGCCCGCTCAAAACAGCAGGCAATCATCCGGTGTCGGTTGCTTTGCATACCGACGTTGTGGTGGAAGTCACGATTGCCGTTATCGGCGACCACGCTTAATAGCGACAAAAATATGTGCCATGCAACTATGTGCGTTTGCACATGGTTGCAGAATAAAAAAGCCGGGTTTTCCCGGCTTTTTTATCGCCGATTTTTTCAGATCGGCAGTGCTTAAACGGTATAATTCGCGCCATGAATCATCCTCCAGATCCCCAACTCGACGCACTGCGCGTACCGCCGCATTCGATCGAGGCGGAACAGTCTGTACTGGGTGGACTGCTGCTCGACAACGCTGCTTGGGACCGGATCGCCGATTTCATCAATAACGAGGATTTCTATCGTTATGACCACAGGATTATCTTCCAGCACATCGTCAAGCTGATCAACGCGTCGCGTCCTGCCGACGTAATTACCGTATTTGAATCGCTGACAGGCGTCGGCAAGGCCGATGAAGTCGGTGGCTTGTCATACCTAAACGCCTTGGCGCAAAACACGCCGTCTGCCGCCAATATCCGCCGTTATGCCGAAATCGTCCGCGACCGCGGCGTGCTGCGTAAACTCATTACCGTTTCCGACGAGATATCTGGCCAGGCTTTCAATCCTCAGGGCAAGGAAGTCAAGCAGATGCTCGACGAGGCCGAGTCCAAGATTTTTGCCATCGCGGAAGAGGGTGCGCGTGGCGCGCAAGGGTTCCAGGAAATCCAGCCTTTGCTGACCCAAGTGGTGGAGCGCATCGACGAACTATACAGCCGCGACAACCAGAGCGATATCACCGGCGTACCGACCGGCTTCGTCGATCTCGACCGCATGACTTCGGGCCTGCAGCCGGGCGACCTGATCATCGTCGCCGGCCGCCCCTCGATGGGCAAGACCGCTTTTTCGATCAATATCGGCGAGCATGTGGCTATTGAGAGCGGTTTGCCGGTGGCTGTGTTTTCGATGGAGATGGGCGGAACCCAGCTCGCCATGAGGATGATCGGCTCGGTCGGCCGGCTCGATCAGCATCGCTTGCGTACGGGCCGCCTTGTCGATGAAGACTGGCCGCGCCTGACGCATGCGATCCAGAAGATGAACGATGCGCAGCTCTACATCGACGAAACGCCTGCGCTCAATTCGATAGAACTACGGGCTCGCTCCAGGCGTTTGTCGCGGCAATGCGGCAAGCTCGGCTTGATCATCATCGACTATTTGCAATTGATGTCGGCCAACAGCAGCGGAGAAAATCGCGCGACGGAGATCTCCGAAATTTCGCGAAGCCTGAAGGGACTGGCGAAGGAATTGAATTGCCCGGTGATCGCGCTTTCCCAGCTCAACCGCTCGCTTGAGCAGCGTCCCAACAAACGTCCTGTGATGTCAGACCTGCGCGAGTCCGGCGCGATCGAACAGGATGCGGATGTGATCATGTTCATTTATCGCGACGAAGTATACAATCCGGACTCTCCGGACAAGGGCACGGCCGAGATCATCATCGGCAAACAGCGTAACGGACCAATCGGCGCCGTGCGCCTGACCTTCCAGGGGCAATACACCAAGTTCGACAATTACACCGGCGGGTTGTCGGTGTATGGCGGGGATTGATCGACGTAAGCTGCACGGACTCACGCAAGCCTTGAAGTGCAAACATCCGATGGCCGTTACTTGATCGGTTCCACGGCCGATCGGTTGATTTCGACAACGTAGTTCTGCCAATTTAATTCTGACTTAACGCTTAACCAAAAAAGAGAGACAACATGTTTGGACGACTGATGCCCACCGAGGGGAAATTTTTCGAGCTGTTCAATCAGCATGCCGATTTATGCGTCAAGGGCGCCAAGGAAATGCTGGGACTGATGGCCAATTTCGACGACCTAGAAAATCGCGTGCATGCCATCGAGAGCATCGAGAAACAGGCCGACAAGGTGACCTACGCCACCATCGACTTGTTGCACAAAACGTTCATCACGCCGCTGGATCGCGACGATATCCATCAGCTGATCACGCGCATGGACGATATCCTCGACTTGATGGAAGACGCAGGACAGACGGTTTCGCTATACGACCTCAAGGTCATCACACCCGAAGCCAAGCGCCTCGCAGAATTGTGCCTGGTATGCACTGAGAAGGTCCAGGCTGCAGTGAAGCTGTTGCACAGCATGGATAATTCACGCCAGATACTGACCATATGCGAAGAGATCGATCGGATCGAATCCGATGCCGACCACGTGATGCGGGCGGCGATGTCCAAATTGTTCCGCGACGAACCCGACGTGCGCAACCTGATCAAGCTCAATGCCATCTACGAGATACTGGAAACCGTGACCGATATTTGCGAATATGTCGCCAACATCATTCAGGGCATCGTCTTCGAAAACGACTGACCGAAAAAATAAAACAAGAATC
>JAODAV010000032.1 GCA_025463605.1 Rhodoglobus sp.
TCCGGTTGCCAGTCACCCGGCTCCTTTAGTCCCGTTTTCCTGAAATCTTCGCGGCGGATATCCGCTTTCCCATCCGCCTTTTTCCCTTGCCCCAGTAACGCGAAGACAATCAGGATAATAACCCCGACCATGCCCCACCACCCCCATAAAGCAACAGCCAGGGCGACAGCACAAGCGCCCGCCACAAGCAACCACAACCAGTATACTTTTGTCCCGCCAGTTCCGTTTTGTTCACCAAGCCAGTTGGTCAGTGATTTTATTCCCTCTTTTATTTGACCCGCGTTTTGATTTACGGGGGCCGATTTTTTGCTTAAACTATCGATCTGAACTTGTATAAATTTCATTTGACTCAACAAACGATGGGCGCCATCTATAAATTCATCCAACTTCGCTATCTTACCCAGGTCCATCTTAATTTCCTCACCCGGCTCATAGTTCGGATGTATCTGTAATTTCAAGGCCTCCATGGTCCAAGTCAGGTCTGCGATCGCTATACCCAGCTCTGAAATCGTGCGTTCCACTTCGGTAAGCGTCTCAACGCGGTCCTCCAGTTCCTTCAGCACCTGGGGACTTATCCGCTTTTCCGGCAGGCCCAATTCACTGATCGCATCTTTATGTTTTTGAATAGCTTCCCGGTTCGTTTCCAGTCCCGTCCGCAGGGCTTCCATCCGGTCCTCCAGTGTAGTGATTTCCTCATATTCGTTACCGTACATGCTCGCAAGTTGCTGCGGATAAGCCGACAATTTAAATTCAAGACTCTCTTTGAGTTCCTTGGCTTCCATACAATCGACAACCGCCTGGTAAAATTCTTTTAGTTTACCGGCCTCCGCAGCTTTGTCGCGTGCTGCTATCCACGCGGACAGGGAATTTTCTTTGTCTTTTAAGCCTTGCTGCCTCCCATTAATCTCTGCTACCTGGACATCGGCCGCCGTCACGCTCGTGTACGCGCCACTGTTTTTCTTCTTGATATCACTGCTATATTTTAAGGCGGCGGCCGCGTTGCCTAAATTGTAACCGCCCATGGCTTCCTGGTAGATCTTCCCGGCAAGATCCTTATCATTGATATGCACCAGTTCCTGTAAGGCAAAATTATACCGTACCGATTCATCACTTGCCGGAATGCCGGGTAATTCATCGGCTATACCATCCCGCTGGGCGCGGAACTGTCCGTATTCCAGCCTGACATCCCAATTGTTATTCCCGGCTTCAATCGCGCCCTCCAGATTCATCCTGCCGGATTTTGGCGGCCATAAAAGCTGGTGAATAGCGGTTGCCGTACTGGTTTTCCCGGAAGCATTAGGGCCCGCGATAATATTAACATGCCTGGAAAAGCCGTTAATGGGTTTCAAACCATCGGGTAAACCCGGCATTTTGCGGACATGCAGCGAAGTAAAATGAAAAGAATGTTTTTCCATCGCTTTAAGAATTAAGTTGTCCGTTAAGTTCTGCCAACAGGCGGTTACACTCGTTGAGGATGAAATTCATGCCTTCTTGGTCCCCGGGCGGGTCGATCCGCCGCCCGATCAATAAGGGCGTGTACGTTCCGGACTGATAGGCATAGCCGGCTTTGACTTTCCACTCCGCGATCAACCGATCCAGGAAGGGCGTGACGGCACCTTTTCTATGTTCGAGGATTGTATGCGCAAGGACACCGGCGGGCGAATTGGACAACGCAAGTTCCTCGAGGTTTTGTAACGCCGGCCGGAGGCGGTTGGAGATCTTCCGGACACTGATCGTAGTCCTGTTGAGTACCTGGCTATACTGGATAATATCGCGATTCCAGCGTTCCACCTCGTTGATTGTGATATGTTCTCCGGTCAGTTTGACCTGGTAAACGATGGACTGCAATTCCGGCATTTCATTTTCCGCGTCCATACCGTCTTTCACGAGGGCATTGATGATCCGGTCTCGCAGTTCTGTTTCCTCGTCGATGGCGGAAACTGGTATTTCCACTGTACGGTATAAAATGGTTGACAACAGCACCTGGCTGATGCTGATCATACCGGACGGACTCACTTCCGCCAGCAGTGCCCCATGGCCATCGGGTTCCTTTGCGCTCATTGCCTGCGGGGAGCCTATGTACCAAACCTCTGGGTTTTGCCTCAATCGCCCCGGCTTGTGGATATGACCCAGCAGCCAAAGATTCATCTCACTTTTGACCAACTCATCCAGTTTAAAGGGATGATATTCGCTTCCTGGATTATCAATGTCCCCGTGCAGCAGCCCGATGCAGGGATATTTCGCATCATAGCCAGGCAGTCCCCAATCTAAAAATGCACTCTCCCTGACCGACCTTGTAGGAAACGACCAACCGGCAAATTGGACAATCTGTCCATCTTTCTCAAATTTTTGTACTTCCCACTGGCCTTTAGCGCCGATCAAATGAACATTCGGCAATTTTATATTTCCGGCGATCCCGGCTAACACGTCAAAATCATGATTGCCGGAAACCATATATACGACTATACCATGGCGGTGCAGTTCTTCAAAGCCCCTTTGCAGCGGGCCGACTGCTTCAAAGTAACGGTTATCCCAATCCACGATGTCGCCGCAGAGCGCTAAAACATCCACATTATTTTGAATACAGTAGTTGATGATCTTTTGCCAGGTATACTTGGTGGAAGCATGTGATCCGGAAACATCCGCCGAGGATTTACCTAAATGCAGATCCGCAGTCGCGAGTATTTTGATAGACATAAGCCAAAGATTTAGTTCCTCTAAAGTACAGTTTAATCACATCAATAGTTAAATCTTTCAGGGCATCTAATATTATTTAATCACAACTCCAGCCCCCCGGGATCACTTCATCTCCTTCAACACAAAACTACTCTCAATATGGGTATTAGTGTGTTTGTCCAACCCTTGTGTA
>JAODAV010000042.1 GCA_025463605.1 Rhodoglobus sp.
CGGATCACGACGACGCGGCGGCGCTGGAGCAGGCGCCGGTGCTGAAGGGCGTGGCGCGCTGGCATCGCAAGGTCGGCGTGGTGACCCACGTGTTCACGCATTTCCCGCTGGAACTGGTGGTCTATACCGCGAAGGTGACTGCAGCCAGCCGTGCGCCAAAAGGCATGCGCTGGGTGAAGGTTGCGACCTTGCAGGACGAGGCGCTGCCCAATGTGATGCGCAAGGTCATTGCGCATGGGTTCGGCTGATTACGCCGCGCGAATGCCGCGCTTGTCCGGGCCCGGCATGAAGAAGCAGCAATTGCGGCCGGTGTTCTTGGCGACATAGAGACCCTGGTCGGCACGCTCGATCATGTCCTGCACATCGCGGTCGCCTTCGGCGATGGTGGCGATACCGATCGACACGGTGGCCAGAATGTGCGTCGCGCCGTCGCCGATAACAGACAGCTCGATGGCGCCGCGAATGCGGTCTGCTAGAAGCTGCGCGGCGGCCTGATCGACCTCGCGCAGCAGCACCACGAATTCCTCGCCGCCGAAGCGTGCGGCGCGGTCGGTGCTCTTGATGTTGCCGGAGATGGTCTCCGCGATCTTCTTGATGACGATGTCGCCGATGGCGTGGCCGTGGGCGTCGTTGACCGCCTTGAAATGATCGATGTCGATCATCAGCGTCGCCATGCCGCGCTTGTAGCGATGGGCGAATTCCATGGCGTCGTCGGCGGCGGCGAGGAAGGCGCGGCGGTTCATCAGGTCGGTGAGGTAGTCGGTGTCGGCCAGCCGGCGCAGCTTGTTGATATCGTCCTTGAACTGCATGGCGTTTTCAGTGGCGCGCGCTTCGGCTTCCTTGGTCTGCTCCTCGGCAAAGCCGATGCGGCGCAGCAGCGAGCGCAGCGCGCGGGTCAGTTGCACCACTTCCAGCGAGCCGCTCTGCCGCGGCAGCATGGTGGGGCCGGACGCCCGGCCGATGCGGTCGGCCTCAACGGTAATGGCGTGGATCGGATACGACACGCGCCGGGCGATCAGGAATGCCAGCAGCACGCCGATCAAACTGGCGACCGCGCCGATCGCGAGAATGGTCCTGGCCGAATGCGCCGCGGCGGCAAATGCCACGCTGGCGGGCTGGCTGGCGGTGACGATCCAGTTCAGGCCCTGATATTCGCGATGGCCGCGACTGACGAAGAATGCCGTCAGTAGGCTTTCGTTGCCGGGCATCTCGGTGAAGGTGCCGGCGCGGGATGCGAGCATGCCCGGCAGCCGGTCGCCGGCATATTTTTTCGATCCCATGCCGGGGCCAAGCAGCACGGTGCCGTCCTTCGAGATGACGGTCAGCGTGGTGTCGGTATCTCCATCATTGGCCTCGGCGCTGGCGATCACGCCGCGCGCCCAGTCCCAGTTCAGATGCGCGCCGAGCACGCCGAGCACGTTGCCGTCGGCATCGTGCACCGGCAGTGCAATATCGACGAAGCGGTACGGCTCGCCATCGGTGCGCGTGGCCAGCAGCGAACCCAGCAAGGTGGCATCGTGGACGTCGCCGACTGTGGAATCGTCCAGCCCGGTTTTGAACCATGGCCGCTGCGCCACGGATTCGCCCTGCAGCAGACCGCCGGTGGACGCAGCGACGATGCCATTGGGGCGCACGAAGCCAATCCAGGCAAAGTCGGTAAACGAACTTTGCAACTGTTCCAGTGATTTGCGCAGCGCCACAGGATCTTCCTGCCAGAGCTTCTTCAGCGGCTCGAGTTGCGAGAACAGATGCACTTCCTGCTGGCGCACCGCCATGTAGCGGTCGAGGCGCTCGGCCGTGGTGGACGCGATGCTGGCGAGCCGGGTGTTGACCAGTTCGGCGGTGTTGCGGTAGCTGACGAAGGCGGCGCTGGTCGCCAGCGCGCCGACTAGCACAATCGCCATCGCGGCGACTGCCGCGGTGATCTGGGTGCGTACCGTCAGGCGATCCTCGATGGTACGCAGGCGATCGCCGATATGATTAAATAGCTTTTGCATCAAAGGACCTTGGTTACGACAACCGGTTTGTCACGGTGGCCTTGCCATTTCCTAACAACGCAAATGCTGGCTGGATTCGTGTTGAATCGCCAATGAATTCATAAGGTGAATCTGCGTTAAACCTGTATCGAGTTGCGACATTGCGTCAGCCGGCGCTGCTCATTTGCGATGGCGCCGCTATCGTGACGATCGGCGGCCTGGCGTTCAGGCCTTCGACCTGGAACCCGGCGACGCGCTTGTAATTGGCGGCGATGTCTTCCAGCTCCTGTTGTGACAATACGTCGGTAACCACGTCAAAACCGTCCGGCGCGCGTTCCTCCACGATCTGCATAACCTGTTCCGGCCCGTTGCGGCGGTTCAGCATCACCAGGTCGGTAGTGGCCGGTCGGCGTTCGGCCTCATAAGCTTCGAGCGCGGCGGGCACTTCGCCCTGGGCCAGAATCTCCCGCGCCAGCACGCGGGCGTCGAGGATCGCCTGCGACGCGCCATTGGATCCGATCGGATACATCGGATGTGCGGCGTCGCCCATCAGCGTCACCCGGCCGAACGTCCATTGCTCAATGGGATCGCGATCCACCAGCGGATATTCGTAGGCATGCGGGCAGTCGCGGATCAGGCCGGGCACGTCGAGCCAGTCGAACTGCCAGCTCTCGAACCACGGCAGGAATTCATCGAGTCGCGCCGTGCGGTTGTAGTCCTCGCGACGCCACTGATAAGTCGGCGGCATGTGCCGCTCGGCGACCCAGTTGATGTCGTATTTGCCGTCGGCGCCGGCTGCGTTCGAGATCGGGTAGCAGACGAATTTCAACACCTCGTGGCCGGCCATGATCATGGTGCGGCCGGTGAGGAAGGCATCCGACCGGGTGATGCCGCGCCACAGGATGCGCCCGTTCCACAGCGGCGGTCCCTCCTGCGGGTAGAGCTTTTCGCGGATTGCGGAGTGGATGCCGTCGGCCGCGATCAGCAGCGCGCCGTCATGGCTGCCGGCCGGCGCGCCGGTGGCCTTGTCGATGAAATCGGCGCGGATGCCGTCTGACGTCTCCGACCAGCCGCCGAGATGATGGCTGGTCAAAATGTTCTCGGCGCCGAGGCGTGCCACCGCGGTGTCGAACAGCAGTTGGTGCAGCTTGCCGCGGTGGATCGAGAATTGCGGCCACTTGTAGCCGGCCTCGAGGCCGCGCGGTTCGCTCCAGATTGGCTTGCCGTGCTTGGAGAAGAACGCCAGTTCGCAGGTGCGGACGCCGTCGGCGTCGAGGCGGTCGAGCAGGCCGAGTTCGATCAGTTCGCGCACCGCATGGGGCAGCACATTGATGCCGACGCCGAGCGGCTTCAGCGCCGGCACGCTTTCGAACACCCGGCAGTTCACGCCGATCTGGTGCAGGCTGAGCGCGAGCGTCAGGCCGCCGATGCCGCCGCCGGCAATGAGAACCGTCATGATTTCCCCCCGAGTTTGATCGAGGTCATGGCACAAGACGGGCAATCGGGGCAACCAGCCCATCTCGCGCTGCCGCATGCGCCTGAGGGCGCAGGACATGGTGGACGAAGGCTTAACGTAAAATTCAGTCGGGTTTCCTACTACCGCTGGTGTGCACTTCTGGTGAACTCTCGACAGGTTAACGATGTCCCATTCCATCACGCCAAGCGGCCGCGAAGTGTTCTTCCCGGCATCCGAACTGATCGTGTCGAAGACCGACCTCAAGGGCCGGCTGACTTACGCCAACCGGCTGTTCTGCACGCTCGCCGGCTATTCCGAAGCGCAGTTGCTCGGTCAGCCGCACAGTATCGTGCGGCACCCGGATATGCCGCGCAGCGTGTTCAAGTTGCTGTGGGACGCGATCGAGGGTCGTCGCGAGATATTTGCCTATGTGAAGAATATGGCGAAGAACGGCGACCACTACTGGGTGTTCGCCCATGTCACGCCATCATTCGCTGCCGATGGCGCGATCGCCGGTTATCATTCCAACCGCCGCACGCCGGACCGCGACATCGTCCGAAACGCCATCGTGCCGCTCTATGCCGAATTGCTTGCCGCCGAGCGCCGCCATGCCAATGGCAAGGACGCCGTCGCCGCCGGACACAAAGCCCTCGTGGATTTCGTTGCCTCCCAGAAAGTCAGCTATGACGAACTTATGTTTTCTCTCAAGAGCGCAGCTTAGCACGCTGCTCGTCATCGCCGCATCGATCGTCGCGCTGGGGCTGCAGGTTGCCGGCTTTCCGCTATCGGCCATGGTCTTTGAAGCCGTGGCGATTGCGGCGGCGGCACTGTCGTTGCTGTGGATCATGCGCAGTTCGGCGCTGGTCGGGCGCGCCACGTTGGCCTGCCGCCGTATCGCGCAAGGCGATTTCGAGGCGCGCGTGCTGGCGATTCCGGTGGGCGGCAACATGGGTGCGTTGCTGCACAGCATCAACGAGATGATCGACGGCTGCGACGCCTTCGTCCGCGAGTCCACGGCGGCGATGACCGCGCAGCATCAAAACAAGTACTATCGCCGCATCCTGCCGGGCGGCCTGCATGGCGGGCTGCTGCACGGCGCCGGCGTCATGAATGCCGCCGCCGACAGCATCGCGGCGCGGATCGCGCACTTCGAGCGGCAGACCGCCGAACTGGAAGTCACCGTCAATGCCATCGTCGGCGCGCTGGACAGCGGCGCTGCGGAGATGAGCGGCACGGCGGGGAATCTGCGTTCCGGCGCCACATCCACGCTGGAGCGCATCACCTCCGTGGCTGCGGCGTCCGAGCAGGCGGCGGCCAACATGCAGTCGGTGGCGTCGGCCACCGCGACCCTGTCGTCCAACGCCAGCGAGGTCGGCGCCGACATCAACCGCTCGGCCGGCATTGCCGGTCGCGCGGTGGAGCGGGTCGCCGATGCCGCGGGCCATGTGGACGTGCTGAGGAACGTCGCCGTGCGCATCAGCGAGGTGGTCAAGTCGATCAATGCCATCGCCAGCCAGACCAACCTGCTGGCACTGAATGCCACCATCGAGGCGGCGCGCGCCGGCGATGCCGGCCGCGGCTTTGCCGTGGTCGCCCACGAGGTGAAGTCGCTGGCCACCCAGACCGCCAATTTCACCGCCGAGATCGAGGCCCAGATCGGCCAGGTGCAGTCGGCCACCGACAAGGTCAGCTCTTCCATCACCGAGATCGGCACCGTGATCGCCGAGGTCAGCGAGATCACAGGCAAGGTGGCCAGCGCGTCCGAGGCGCAGTCGGAGGCAACTGCCGGCATTGCCCGCAATGTCGATGAGGCCTTTGCCGTGGTGCGCGAGATTTCCGCCAGCATCCAGTCGCTGGCGACCACCGCCCGCGATACCGAGCAACTGGCCACCTCGACCATGGCCGCCTCCGGCGACCTGTCGTCGCAATCCGGCCTACTGACAAAAGAAATCCGCCTCTATCTCGGTCATGCCCGGGAAAACCTGGTGAACCAGGCCGGCAGCAAGGCGGCGTAGGATTCTGACGGTAGGGCGGATGAGCCGAAGGCGTCATCCGCCGAGCCCGGCCAAAGGTGGCGGATTACGCTTCGCTCATCCGCCCTACGCATGCTGTCCCGCGTGGGCACGGCGCAAGCGCGCCTTTGCCCGCCCTACGTTTTCATCTCTTTGCCGATCTGCAGCGTCAGTTTGCGCAGCCAGATCGAGCCGGGGTCCATCTGCGCCGTGGTCGGAGTGAACAAGTACTGCTCGTCGATGCCGGGGTCGAGCGGCGGCGCGATCGTCGCCAGCGCCAGCGGTTTGGCGAGTGCTGCGATCAGGCGGCGCGGCACGAAGGCCACGAGGTCGGTGCGCGCCGCCACGTGCAGCGCCTCGAGATAACCCGGCACCACTAGAGCGATGCGGCGTTCGATGCCCTTTGTCAGCAGCCAGGTATCGATCAGGTCGGCGCGCTGGCCGCGGATCACCACGGCGACATGGCGCGCCCTCAAGAACTCCTCGCGTCGCTTCAGTCTTGCCGCGGCGGGGTGACCGCGCCGCACCGCCAGCGCGTCGCTGTCAGTGTACAGCAACTGGCGATAAAATCCCTTGAAGGCGTCGCCGATGCTGATCACCATGTCGATGGTGCGGGCGAACTCGGCGCTGAAGATCGCCGGGCCGCGCCACGGCACCACCTCGATGCGGACGTTGGGCGCCACGGCGCCGACCTTCTGCATCAGCGGCGGCACCAGCAGTTCGACCGCGAGGTCCGGCATCATCAGCCGGAACGTGCGCTCGCTGCGGGCCGCATCAAAGGCGTCGGCGACGAACAGCCCGCGCACCTGATCGAGCGCCTGCGCCAGCGGGGCGCGCATCGCCTGCGCCCGCGGCGTCAGCTCCATCCGGGCGCCGGACCGTACCAGCAGGGGATCGCCGATCAGGTCGCGGAGCCGCTGCAGCGCATGGCTGGTCGCCGGCTGCGACAGCCCGATCCGCATCGCCGCGCGGCTGACGCTGGCGTCCCGCAGCAGCGCGTCGAGCGCCACCAGCAAATTGAGGTCGAGCGAATTCAAATTCATGGAGCGAATATATATCATACAGAGCATCGATTGGAAGAATGTCGTCCGGCGAACGATGATCTGAAGCATCAGATGATGGAGAAAATCGCCCATGAGCGCCGCCGCCAACAAGAAACTGATGGAAACAATCTTCGCCGCTGTTGCCGCCGGCGATCGGACTTCCTTTGCCGTCGCCCTGGCCGATGACGTCACGATGACTGTCACGGGCCAGTACTCGTGGTCTCGGACTTTTCACGGCAAGGAATCCGTGCTTCGCGACCTCCACGGCTATGTCTCTTCCCTGTTGAAGCATCGCCGCACCGTTCCGTTTCGGTTCATCGCCGACGACGAATGGGTCGTGGTGGAAGCGCGGGGCGACATGGTGACCCACGCCGGAGAGCGCTACGATAACCATTATTGCCTGATCTACAGGATCGAGAACGGCAAGATTCGCGAAATCCGCGAATATCAGGACTCGACCCTGTGCGAGCGGGTTTTGGGTCCCTTTCCGGCGTCCCGGGTTCCCGCCGCTCAAAACGCCTGAGGGAGATTGTCATGAGCGCGATCGAGAACAAGAAACTGATACAGGAGATTTTTGCCGGTCTCGCCAACCGCAACGGCACGCTGTTTACCGAGCGCATGGCGGACGACTTTCGCTGGATCAACATCGGGACCAACAAATGGTCGGGGACCTTCGACGGCAAGGCGGCGGTGTTGCGCGATCTGCTGGCGCCGTTGCGGACAAAACTCGTCGAGCGCTCGCGTACCGTGGCGCATCGCTTCATCGCCGAGGGCGACACCGTCGTGGTCGAGGCCCGCGGCGACAATGTCACCAAGGCGGGACAGCGATACGATAACGAATACTGCTTCGTGTTCCGGCTATCCGACGGCCGGATCAGGGAGGTGAAGGAATATTCCGACACCGCGCTGATCGAGGCCGTGCTCGGCGATCCCCAGGAGGCGATGGCGGCGGGGTGACGCTTTCTCACCGTCATTCCGGGGCGCGCCTTCGCGCGAACCCGGAATCTCCCTCGACAATCGCGAGATTCCGGGTCCACGCGCCAGGCGCGTGTCCCGGAATGACGGAGAGGTTTTACGCCGCCTTGGTCTTGAGGTGGCCGAACATGATGTTCCGGGCCTCGTCGTCCATCTCGGCCTTGAAGGTGAACTTGTCCTTCAGCGCGGTCGCGCGTGCGGCGGCCGGCCTTGCCGAAACCTCGTCGAGCAGCCGCTTGACGTTGGGATATTTTGTGAACACGTCGTCGCCGAGCACGTAGGGCGCCATCCGCGCCCAGCCCCAGAACGCCATGTCGACAATGGTATAGGTGTCGCCGACCATGTACTTGCTCTTGGCGAGGTGGTCGTCGAGAATCTTGTAATGGCGATGCGCTTCATACTGGTAGCGGTTGTGGGCGTATTCCAGATCCTTCGGCGCCGCGTGCTTGAAATGCACGGCCTGGCCTGAATAGGGTCCAAGCCCGGTGGCGACGAACATCAGCCATGACAGCGTCTGGGCCCGGTTTTGCGGCGTGTTGGGCGCCAAAAACTTGCCGGTCTTCTCGGCGAGATAGAGCAGGATGGCGTTGGAGTCGAACACCAATACGCCGTCATCGTCGATCGCCGGCACCTTGCCGTTCGGATTGACCTTGAGAAATTCCGGCTTGAACTGCTCGCCCTTGCGGGTATCGACCGGCACCGTTTCGTAAGGCAGGCCGGATTCTTCCAGGAACAGCGCGACCTTGGCGGGATTTGGCGCCCCGTTGAAATAGAATTTGAGCATTTTTGGAAACTCCCCTTGCTTCTTGCTTGGCCCGAAAAAATCGGGTGCGACGACTATACCGCAGCCGCCGGCACCTCGATGCTCAAATTT
>JAODAV010000063.1 GCA_025463605.1 Rhodoglobus sp.
GTCCGCGTTTTCGAACAGGCAGGAATGAATATTTGATGGTCTTTTAGCGCTGGTTTTGCGGCAGTTTTGAATTAGTGATCACTTCCTGCGGTATCAGCAGGGTATATCCCGGACCGTTAGCCGGCAAGGTATATGTTTTGGGTGCCGCCCCCGTTAGGATAGTTCTCGACTGGTCAGTTTTGAACCTGGGATCTTTATTTAGCCTGCGCAGGTCTGTCCATCTTTGCGCCCGCATGATCAGTTCTTTGCGGCGCTCCACCAATATTTTTGCGAGGGCGTTATCGGCACTGCTGGCGGTGATGTTAACGAAAGTGCCGGTTTTCCACCGGGAACGCAATAAGGTATTCAAATCCGTGAGTGCGGCAGCAGTATTTCCCGCTCTTGCATAACATTCGGCGCGGGTGATGAAAAGTTCATCTGTGGTTAACCCGTTGAAAAGGTTAGACCCGGTCGTAGGCTCATAATTACCGGAAAAACGGTAGCTGCCGTCGTCATTGGCCTGGAAGAAAAAGGTCTTCCTCAAATCGTTATCATCAAATGCATTTACAAAAGCAGCATCGATCTTCGCGTAAGGAAAGCTTCGTGAGCCGGAAGCCAGCAGGTTGTTGTTTGCCAAAATGGAATGAAAAATTACTTCCTCGCTGAACCTGCGAAACGGGGTCGGGTTGTCCGGATCCATACTGTTAAAGTCCCGTAAGGTGCTGTTGAGTGCCAGGGCCGAGCTTGCGCTTTTCAGCGCATTGGCATAGTCTTCCATCGAAAGATAAACCCTGGCCAGCATGGCAAATGCCGCCGCCTTGTTTGGCCTCGAAGAAACGCTGGACGTTGTGTTAAGCAAACCGGAAGCTTCACTCAGATCCTGCACAATGCGGTCATAGGTCTCCTTGACAGTACCCCTGCCAGGCAAATTATTGACATCTGATACCAGGTGCAGCGGTAGCCCCGGTTCCTGAAGGGATGTAGTACTATACGGCTTGATATACAATTGGGCCAAGTTCCAATAGGAATATGCACGCAGAAATAAGGCCGAACCTTTCAGGTTGTTGATCACAGCAGGGTCCCCGGTCAGCTTGGCAACTGATTCCAGTACCAGATTGGCCTGGTAGATCTTATTGTAAGGATTAACCCATTGGTCGCCGCCGGCACGTATCGAGGCTGGCAGCCACGTGTAAACACTCAGATCCTCCACACTCACAAAGTCCTGGTTATTGTAGACATCATCCGTAAGATAGTAGTCATCTGATGACGCTTCTCCATCGTAAGGGTAGCCGGTATTAAAAACGGTATAATTATCTAATAATAACTGGTTGTCGTTTGCGCTCTCTAAAAAAGTCTGTAAGCTGCTTTTTTTAATGTCCACATATTTCTGGCAGGACACCAGCGCCGTGCTCAGTATGATTACAAATAGATATTTAGCTAATTTCATGTTGATTCAAATTAAAAATTTGCGGAAAATCCAAGGCTGTATGTCTTCGGGATGGGATAATCATATACATCCGGATCGATACCCAGTTTGTTCGCCCGCCAAAGTATCCCCAGGTTGGTGACATTAGCATAGACCCTCGGATTTTTAATGAACCAGCCCTTTTTTGTATTGATTGTATAAGACAGGTTAATCTCTTGCAGGCGGATATGATCAGCTTTTAGAACATTGATCTCCGAATACTGATAAAAATTATCCCGGTTTTGGTTAGTGGATGAATATACCGCCGAAGGTACATTGGTGTGGGCTTCATCGCCCGCTTTTTGCCACCTGTTGGCATACTCTGCCCCCTGTAAGGAAGGTGTCGTGCTGTAAAGCGAGCTATAGCTTACAATCTGCGAGGCGGGTCTCCTGAAATAATACCCGAGTTTATACAGGATATTGGCCGATGCCGCGAAAGGGCCGTAGGTAAAGGTATTACGGAATGAACCATAATATACCGGCACGGCCGACCCGAAATAATGCAGGCTGGAAAGCGGGGCATTCTGAATAGCATTGTATGCCGCCGTTCCGTCTGAAGTATTGGAAATTGCGGTTGCTACGCCATTAACGTAACCTCTCGGGTCACCGGTCTGTGGGTCGAGCCCGGCCCATTTATAGCCGAATACCCTCGAAAGATCGTAACCCTGGTTATAGGAGCCGGTACTGTTGGATACGACCTGTCCTGCTGAACTGGCTGCTGTGCCATACAATTTCGTCACCTTTTCTTTATTGTAACTGAATAGCAGGTTACTGTTCCATCTGAAACTTCCGGCATTTATGTTAAGGGTATTGATCGTAATATCCATACCATAGCCTTTCAGGTCGCCGGTATTAAAAGTAGTATTGGAATAACCGGTACTTGGGTCAAGCGCCCCATTGGCCAGCAGATCCTGGGTTTTCTTGTTATAATATTCTATACTTCCCGATATCCGGTTCCCCTTCGCTGCAAAATCAAGGCCGATGTTAAAAATGCCGGTTTTTTCCGGGCGTAACAAACTATTTGAAACCCCCGAGCTGGCATCAATATAAGCATATGGTAAATTATTGGTGCCGTTAAAAGTAGAGTAATTGATCAGCGGCCTGGCCAGCACCAATGGGTTTACGTTGCCGTTATAACCAAAGGTGGCCCTTAACCTTAACATCGGGAACAAGGCCCAGTGATAGAACTTCTCTTCATTGATCGTCCAGCTGCCACCGAAAGAGTAAAACGGTGTCCCTCTGTTATTGGTGCCCCTGCCAAATTCACTGGAAAGGTCACGACGAAAACTTCCCGATACGGTATATCGCCTGTCATAGGTATAGGCAGCATTCGCGTAATAACTATAGGTCCTGATCTTTGTGTCTACAAAACCATTAGTTATCCTGGGAACGTATTCACTCGCATAACCGCTGAAATCAGAAGCGAAAAGTATAGGAAGCAGATCATGGTAATTGATGTTATTGGCACTTTGCAGCGTCGTTTCATTATAACCGTAATAGCCATCAACCTTGGTGACGCTGTAGTTCTGCGCAACATCGACCCCGGCTATTGCCGACACCTGGTTCTTCTCGTGCCAGGTTTTGTCATAGTTTAACTGTCCCCGTAAGGTTTGATTATTGTTCTTGATCAGGTTGGTCGTGTATTGCCCGCCCAACGGCAGGTTATGTACAAATGGCGGCACCGGTTCGCCTGTTTGTTCATCAAATGAATAGGGAGAACTGGTGTGGTAATCATACAAGTTACGCATGAAAAAGGAGTTCTGCCGGTATAAGGTATTATCATCATTTCTACCCGAATTGTAATTGTAAGCTACCTGCGCCGATAACCCGTCGATCACCTTGTAGTTAGCCTGGAAGTTCAGGTTCACATTTTGTGATTTAATTTTGTTGTATCCTTCATTGATGTCATCCAGCGGCCTGTATTGCAGGCTTTGAATCTTATCACCATACGTGCTGGCCAACAGGTCAATTAGGCCGGGACGATAGGTTTTGGTAACCAGGGCCGGGTTGCCGTTATCATCCTTTAGCCTGGAATAAGGCTGGAAAACGGAATTGGTAGCTGCCGTGATCGCATTCTCCGGTGCCTGGTCATTGGTTTGTTGTACATTGTAACTGATGTTGGCTTGTAATTCCAGGTTTTGGACCGGCCTCGCATAAATGTTAGATGTTACCACCATACGGTCCGCACCTGACGCCTGGGTG
>JAODAV010000015.1 GCA_025463605.1 Rhodoglobus sp.
TCTGACATCGAGATCCAGGCCGCCGAGGTGCTGCGCATGCGTGACTGGCTCGAGGAGACCCTCGCGCTGCACTCCAACCGCAGCCGTGAGCAGGTCAATAAGGACATCGAGCGGGACAAGATCCTGGGCGCGGAGGAGGCCGTCGAGTACGGTCTCATCGACCAGGTGCTGTCGAGCCGTAAGAACATCCCGGCGCTGACCGCGAAGTAGTCCGCGAGACTGAAGAGAGTGCGCCTCCCCGTCCGGGGAGAGCGCACTTTCTGCATTCTCGGCGTCAGGTGGTGGTGCGGCGGCGGCGGCCGATCACGAGAAACGCGATGAGCGCGGCTACGGCCACCGCGATGATCGCCCCGCCGATCCACAGCACGTCGGACAGGTTCGCGTTGGCGTGCTCCCGCGGCGCATTGGTCGACACGGGGCCGCTTGCCTCGCCGCCGCACGAGGGCGGGGTCGGTGAACCCGCCGAGGGTTCGATGCCCGCCGCGGGCGCCCACGTGAAGTCGAACTCGCCGGACACCGGATGCCCGTCCGCCGACACGACCTGCCACAGCAGGGTGTAGTCGCCGGCCTCGCCGAGTGTCGCCCCCATCGAGAGCGTGGCGTCCACGATCGAATAGCAACCGTCGCCGTAGTAGGCGCCGTCGGTATCCTTCACTTGCATAGCGAAGCCGGCGCCGTCACCAGACAGGTCGAGCAGGGTCTCGTTGGTGGTGACGGAGAAGGCTTGTGGCAGCTCGGTGATCGTGCTGCCGACCTCGGGCGTCGACGACACGAGCGAATTGTGGGCCTGCGCCGGGGCGGCCGCGCCGAGCACGACCACCCCGATCGCGAGCACGAGTGCTGCGGTACGACGCACCATGGCTACCGGGCCTCCGGGCGACGACGTGCCGTGAATCCGACGACGAGGCCGACTACGCCCACGATGAGGCCGGCGATTCCCAGGACTCGAGCGAGCACATCCGTCGTCGCCGCTGCAGGCGTCTCATCGCTCACGGAGACGGCGGGCTCATCGGTACCGGCGGCGTGGTGGTCGACGGGTGCATCGTTGATGAAGAGCACGGGGGCAGGATGCTCGGGGTCATCACCCTCCTCGCTCCAGCTCACCGTGGTGCCGTCGCTGTACCCCTGGTCGGTGGGGAGCAGGATCGAGCCGGTGTCGGGAACCGGACCGAGCGACAGCGGGAAGAGTTGCAGTTGTGCGGCGGCGATCTCGAACCCGGGCTGCGCCGTCCACACGACGGAAGTCACGGCCTCGGTGATCTCGCTCTCGCCGATCATCACCGGCTTCGGCAGCGTCTCGCGCACGAGCTCGGCGGTCCACCCGGCGACCGGCACGTAGCGAACGCTCGTGAAGGGGGTGTCCGTCGGCAGGAACACCTCGACGCGGTTGGTGGTCGCGGTGTCGGACTCGTTGGGCACCTTGACGGTGACCAGCGCGTAGGAGCCGGGGGTAGCGGCATCCGGGCTGATGGTGACGTGGGCGCTCGCCGCCAGGGGCAGGGTGAGCGCGAGCAGGATGCCCCCAAGGAGGGCTGTCGCGGCCGAGGCGATGCGGGGTTTCTTCATGGTCAAGTCCTTCGGTGGGTCGCGCAGGCGCGACGATGTGTGAGGGCTGCGGGGTGCAGCGCGGGCGATCGCCCAGATGCGTGTGCGGTTACGCCGCTGCGCAGGCGGCCGGAGGCCCGCGGTGTCTCATCGAGGACAGGAGCACGGCCAGATCGGCCGGGAGCACGGTGCGCTCGGGTACTGCGAGCGTGGGCCGCAACGGCACGGGGACCGCGAAAGTGAGGGCCAGGAGCCGGGCGAGCGCGAGGCGCGCGGTGTTCGCGAGTCCCCAGAACGCGGCCTCGGCGTAACGGAAGGCGAGGATCGTCACGAGCGCCGCAATGACGTGGGCGAGCCACATCCCGCCGCCCGAATGCTCGTGGACGGGTGGCGCGATGCCCATCGCCGCCATGTCGTGGGCGACGGCAACGGGTGTTCCCACGCTGCTGAAGAGACCGTGGAAGAGGGCCTGGCTCACCGCGACGGAGGCCGTGAGGCGCACGAGTGAGAGCGTTCGGCCCGCGAGAATCGTGCATACCGAGGCCGAAAGCACGAAAGAAGCGAGGATGCCGAAGGCGCTCGGAGCGGCACCGCCCGCGACGGCGTGCGAGAACGCGGCGACGAACGTCGCGAACCCGGCGGCGGTGAAGCCGCGGGCGAGGCGTGCCCACCTCGAGTCCATCACCGCTCCCGTTCCCGCCGGGACTTCACGCCCGGCAGTATCCCATTGTCTCGCAGTATTCGTCGCCGATCGCGCGGGCGATCGGCAGGCGGCGCGCCGTGACGGAATGTGGACTGAAGTGCCCGGCAGCGTCCCCGGATCGGGTTAGGCTCGGTCAAGGCCTCTTTTCGTCGGGCCCTCACCGGAGAGGAATAGCAGATGGCACGGATAGGCGAGAGCGCCGACCTGCTCAAGTGTTCCTTCTGCGGCAAGAGCCAGAAGCAGGTGCAGCAACTCATCGCGGGCCCCGGGGTGTACATCTGCGACGAGTGCGTCGAGTTGTGCAACGAGATCATCGAGGAGCGCCTCGCCGAGGCGGGCGAAGAGGTCTCGAGCGAATTCGATCTACCCAAGCCCAAGGAGATCTACTCCTTCCTCGAGGAGTACGTCATCGGCCAGGAGCACGCCAAGCGCGCTCTCTCTGTGGCTGTCTACAACCACTACAAGCGCATCCGGGCCCGCAACACCATCACCTCAGCGGATGCGGTGATCGACGATGTCGAGATCGCGAAGTCGAACATCCTGCTCATCGGACCCACCGGGTGTGGCAAGACCTACCTCGCCCAGACTCTCGCTAAACGTTTGAACGTTCCCTTCGCGGTCGCCGACGCCACCGCACTCACCGAGGCGGGCTACGTCGGCGAAGATGTCGAGAACATCCTCCTCAAGCTGATCCAGGCCGCAGACTATGACGTCAAGCGGGCCGAGACCGGCATCATCTACATCGACGAGATCGACAAGATCGCCCGCAAGGCCGAGAACCCCTCCATCACCCGTGACGTCTCCGGCGAGGGTGTGCAGCAGGCGCTGCTCAAGATTCTCGAGGGCACAGTGGCCTCGGTTCCGCCACAGGGTGGCCGCAAGCATCCGCACCAGGAATTCATCCAGGTCGACACGACCAACGTGCTGTTCATCGTCGCCGGTGCGTTCGCCGGGCTCGAGGAGATCATCTCGCAGCGCGCGGGCAAGAAGGGCATCGGCTTCGGCGCCCCGCTGCACATCAAGGGCGACGAGCAGAACCTGTTCAGCGAGGTGCTGCCGGAGGACCTTCACAAGTTCGGGCTGATCCCCGAGTTCATCGGCCGCCTCCCCGTCGTCACCACGGTGACGCCGCTCGACCAGGTCGCGCTCATGGAGATCCTCACCAAGCCGAAGAACGCGCTCGTGCGCCAGTACCAGCGCATGTTCGAACTCGACAACGTCGAACTCGACTTCGACGAGGACGCCCTCGAGTCGATCGCCGACCTCGCCGTACTGCGCCAGACGGGCGCTCGCGGCCTGAGGGCGATCATGGAGGAGGTGCTCGGACCGATCATGTTCGACGTGCCCTCTGACGACCAGGTCGCTCGCGTCGTCGTGACTCGTGAAGCCGTGCTCGAGAACGCCGCGCCCACGATCGTGCCGCGCAAGGCACCTCGCGCGGAGAAGTCCGCCTAGCTCGAGCCCTCGCGTGCCGCTGGCGCGCTCTCTCTGCCGCGCCGCCTGCTCCGGCTGCCGCGCCCTTGCCCTGCCCAAACCTTCGGATCAGGAGTAGGCACGCGACGAGTTCGGCCAGGTATTCATTGAAGTCGTTCACCGATCTGGCCTGTCGGGTTGACGCCATCGACTACTTCATTCTAGAGTTTATTTAGTTATGAACAAAGCCGATCAGTTAGGCACAACCAATGGCGCTTCGCCCCGCGGCCCGCACCGATGTCAATCGGTCGGCGATACTCGCGTACCTCGGCGCCCACGGTCCTGCCTCTCGCGCCGATCTGGCCCGCGCTCTCAACGTCTCGCCGGCGCTCATGACCTCCCTCACGAAAGACCTCATCGCCGACGGCCTGCTCGTCGAGCTCGAGCACTCTCCCTCACAGGGCGGCAGACCGGCCCGGATGCTCGGGCTCGTGTCATCCGCCGGGCGCGCGATCGGCGTCAAAGTCGTCGCTGACCACGTGGCTTTCGTCGAAGTGGGAATCGACGGGGCGGTGCGGCGCTCGGCGAGTGAGCCGTTCGATGCGTCGGCGACGACGTTCCTCGCCGACCTCACCCAGCTGTTGCGCCGCTTCATTGCGGGAGGCTCGAACGAGCCGCTGCTCGGCATCGGCGTCGGGGTTCCGGGTAGCGTCGATCGCCAGGGCAATGGTCTCGTCGATTCCTCACAGCTCGGCTGGCAGCAGGTGCCGATCGGTTCGACCCTGCGGCGCGAGTTCGCGCTGCCGGTGCTCGTGGAGAACAACGTCAACGCCCTCGCAGTTGCGGAGCGGCTGTACGGCGTGGGCCGGCAGTTCGAGAACTTCCTCGTGGTGACGATCGGTACGGGCGTCGGCGCCGGCATCGTCGTCGACGGGGTCGTGTTGCGCGGCAACGCCGGGGGAGCCGGCGAGATCGGCCACATTCCGGTCACGGAGGACGGCCCGCTGTGCTCATGCGGCAACCACGGCTGCCTGGAGACCTACATCGGCGAGGCGGCCCTCGTGCACGAGGCGCGCAAGCGGGGCGTCATCGGCGAGCGCAGCGGCATGGCCGCCCTGCGCAGCGCCGCGGATGCCGACAATGCGCTCGCGACCGAGATCTTCAGCGCGGCAGGGCACCTGCTCGGCCGGGCGCTCGCGGGCATCATCCATACGCTCGACCCGGAGATCGTCATCGTGCTCGGCGAGGGCACGGCCGCCTGGAAGCACTGGTCGTTCGGGTTCGAGCCCGCGTTGCGGTCATCCCTCATGCAGAGCCGCCGGGGCGTAGCCGTTGCGGTCGAGACCTGGCAGGACGAGAGCTGGGCGCAGGGCGCCGCCGCGATCGTGCTCGCGACCCCCTTCGACTCGGAGGGTCTCGCGGGAGATCAGGGCAGACTCGTGCGCGCGCGGCTCGTCGAGCAGTCGAGCCCGCAGGAGGCCCCGTGAGCGTCTCAACCGTTCAAACGAGCATCCTCGACCGCTCGAAGCCGCCCGAGCTGACCGCGCCCGTGCGCAGGAATCGCACGAGGTACGCCCTCACGGTGCTCGCGTTCCTGCTGCCGAGCGCTATCCCGCTCACCCTCTTCGTGCTCGGCCCCATGGTCGCCGCGGCGTGGGTGAGCCTCCAGAAGTGGAACCTCATCTCGCCCATGCAGTTCGTGGGGCTCGGTAACTACGAGAAACTGCTCACCGACCCGGTGACGGCGGACGTGTTCCTGCACACCGTGTACTACATCGCCGGGTACCTGCCGCTCGTCTACTTCGGCGGACTGGCCCTCGCGCTCGCGCTCAACACCGCGCTCAAAGGCCGCTCGTTCCTTCGCGGCGTCTACTTTCTGCCGGTCGTGACGAGCTGGATCGTCGTCGCGCTCGTGTGGCGCTGGCTGCTCAACCCGAGCAACGGCATCGTCAACACCGTGCTCGCATTCTTCGGCATCGACGGGCCGGGGTGGTGGAGCGATCCCGCGTGGGCTATGCCCTCGATCATCATCGCGTCCGCCTGGAAAGACCTCGGCTTCGTCATGGTCATCCTCCTTGCCGGCCTGCAGGCCATCAACCCCGACATGTACGACGCCGCGAAGGTCGATGGGGCCGGATGGTGGCGGCGCCTGATCAGCGTGACCCTTCCGCTGCTGTCGCCGTCGACATTCTTCGTGCTCGTGATCTCGCTCATCAATGGCTTCCAGGTTTTCGACCAGGTGTACGCGATGACGGCTGGCGGTCCCAACGGGGCGAGCACCGTGGTCGTGCAGCAGATCTACGACCTGACGTTCCGCTATGGAGCCGCGGGAGAGGCATCCGCCCTGTCCTGGATCCTGTTCATCGTCATTCTCGCGATCACCCTCATTCAGGTGCGGGGCCAGAGGCGGTGGGTCAACTATGGCTGAGCTGACCCTTCAGACCCGCAGGATGCCCGCCTCCCGCCGCGCGGGTTGGATCGTGCTGCACGTGGTCATCATCCTCGGTGCGATGGCCATGTTCTTCCCGTTCCTGTGGACGATCATCACCTCGATCAGCCCCGGCATGGGACTCACCGTGACGCCCGCGCTCATCCCCGAGAACCCCTCGCTCGAGGCATACGCGCGGCTGTTCGCCGAGCGGCCGTTCGGGCGCGTCATCCTCAACAGTCTCGGTCTTGCTGCCGCAACGACGATCGTGCAGCTCGTCACGAGCACCACTGCCGGCTACGCCTTCAGCCGCCTGCCGTTCAAGGGCAGGGGCGTCGTCTTCGCGATCTACCTCGCGACCATGATGATCCCGCTGCAAGTGCTCATCGTGCCGCTGTTCGTGGAGCTCAAGACCTTCGGGCTGCTCAACACCTATCTCGGCGCGTTGCTGCCGACCTTCGCGAGTGCATTCGGCATCTTCCTGCTTCGGCAAGCCATCAACCAGGTGCCGCGCGAACTCGACGAGGCGGCGACGCTCGACGGGGCGGGACACTTCCGTATCTTCTTCTCGGTCGTCATCCCGAACATCAGGCCCGCACTGGCGACCCTCACGGTGTTCGCCTTCATGGGCAGTTGGAACAGCTTCCTCTGGCCGCTCGTCGTGCTCCGTAAGCCCGAACTCCAGACCCTGCCGATCGCGCTCGCGGGCTTGCAGGGGCAGTACACCACCGAGTGGGACATCATCATGGCCGGCTCAGTCGTGAGCATTCTTCCGATGCTCGCGCTCTACATCTTCGCCCAGAAGTACGTCATCCAGGGCGTAGCCAGCTCAGGGATCAAGTGATCCCGTGAGTCCGGACAGCACCACGAGAGATATCGAAGGAGATACAGCACCATGAACCGCAAACTACTGGCGTCCGTCGGCATGCTGGGCATCGCTGCCCTTGCCTTGACCGGCTGCGCGACCCCCGCGGCGGACTCCGGTCCCGTCACGATCACATACACCAACTTCATCTCGAACGACGGCAACGAGGAGAACCTCCAGACCATCGTCGACGCCTTCGAGGAGGAGAACCCCGACATCACCGTCGAGGTGACCACACTGCCCTACGCCGACTACGGCACCGCGCTGCAGACCGACCTCGCAGCCGGCACCGTCTCTGACGTGTTCGACATCGAGTACTCGAACTACGCGGCCTACCAGGCCAACGGAGTGCTCGCACCGCTCGAGGTCGCCAACGTCGACGCCTACCGCCAGTCGCTCATCGAGGCGTACTCGACGGACGGCACCTCCTACGCCCTGCCGAGCTCGTTCTCGGATGTCGTGCTCTACTACAACGCCGACCTCTTCGACGCTGCCGGGCTCGACTACCCGACCAACGACTGGACCTGGGAGGACGAGAAGGCTGCGGCCGAGGCGATCACCGACCAGGCCGCGGGCGTGTGGGGCGACCACCAGCCGATCAGCTTCTACGAGTACTACAAGGTGCTCGCGCAGAACGGCGGCCAGTTCCTCAACGATGACAAGACCGCTGTCGCGTTCAACACCCCCGAGGGCCTCGAGGCCGCCGAGTGGCTCGTGAACAAGAGCGGAACGGTCATGCCCACGATCGAGCAGGGCCAGGGCACGCCCGACTTCGACACCAACCTGTTCAAGGACGGCAAGCTTGGCATGCTGCATACCGGCATCTGGGTGTTCGGTGCCGTGGCGGACGTTCCGTTCAACTGGGACATCGCCGTCGAGCCGGGCAACACCGACCAGGCGAGCGCGGTCTTCTCGAACGCGGTCGGAGTCTCCGCGACATCCGAGCACATCGACGCCGCCACCAAGTGGGCCGAGTTCCTGACCTCGTCCGACACCATGGTGCAGGCGCGTCTCGACTCCGGCTGGGAGCTTCCCCCCATCTCCGATGAGGCGCAGCTCGCGACCTACCTCGACAAGGGTGCCCCGGCGAACCGCCAGGCCGTCTTCGACTCGCTCGACGGTATCGCACTGCCCCCCGTCGTGGCCGAGGGCCAGACGGAGATGCAGGACATCATCGGCGAAGAGCTCGTCGAGGCCCAGGCCGGTCGCAAGACCGTGCAGGAGGCGCTCGACTCCGCCGAGGAGCGCATCAACGCAGTAATCGGCGGCTAACACCCGCCGCAGGGTCCCGGGGCGCAACAGCCCCGGGGCCCTCACCTCGACCATCACTACCCAGGGAGCACCACGAACATGACCGCCGTCGAGAGCCGCGCCTGGACGCTGCCCGAGCTCGCAGCGCTGGCCGACAGCAGTTTCGACACGATCCTGGCCCTGCAGGACCCTTCGGGCGCCTACCCGGCGAGCCCGACCTTCTCCGCCTACCGCGGCTACTCGTGGTTCCGCGACGGTGCGTTCATCGCTGATGGCGTGTCTGCGTACGGGGGAGTGGAGTCGGCGAGCCGTTTCCACGACTGGTGTGCGGGCATCCTCGTCGCTCGCGAGCAGCAGATCGGCCGCATCGTGGCCGCAGCGGCGGACGGTCACCCCGTTCCCGATAGCGAGATGCTGCCGACTCGTTTCACCTTCGCGGGACAGGCTGGCGACGACGAGTGGTGGGACTTCCAGCTCGACGGCTACGGCACGTGGCTGTGGGCCGTCGTCGAGCACGGCAGGCGGCACGGACTGTCGTTGCGGCCCTGGTCGCGGGCCATCGAGCTGGCGACCGACTACCTCGTGAGTTCCTGGACCCGGCCGTGCTTCGACTGGTGGGAGGAGCGCGTCGAAGAGGTGCACGTTTCGACCCTCGGATGCATCGCCGCCGGCCTGCTCGCGGCCGCAGCCCATCTCGACGAGAGCCGTGCCCTCGCTGCCCGCGGCGCCGTGAACGAAATCCGTGCGCTCATCCGCACGAAGGGCATCGTCGACGGACGCCTGGCCAAGTGGCTGGGTTCGACGGCCGTGGACGCGAGCCTGCTGTCGGTCATCCATCCCCTCGGTGTCTTTCCCGCTGCCGGTTCGATCGGCGCGGCGACGATCGCTGCCATCGACGAGCAGCTCAATGTCGACGGGGGCGTGCACCGCTACAACACCGACACCTTCTACGGCGGCGGCCAGTGGCCGCTGCTCAGTTGCATGCTCGGCCTTGCCTTCTGCGCTGCAGGCGAGCGCGACCGTGCCCTCGAGCAGTTGCGCTGGGCGGCCGGCACGGCGACGGCCGAGCATCACCTGCCCGAGCAGGTCGCCGATCACCTCATCGATCCGTCGATGCGGCAGCAGTGGGTGGACCGGTGGGGCACCGTCGCGACGCCGCTGTTGTGGTCGCACGCGATGTACTTGCGCCTCGCCGTCGAACTCGGCATCGGGAGGCCCGCGTGATCCGGCACCGGCCGTTCGGCTCCGGTCATCCGTATTCGGTCGACACCGAGCAGCGGCATCCCGTCGATCCCGTCGCGGGGCACCCCGTGACACTCGGCGTGCGAACGTCGGGCGGCGTCACGGAAGTCGTGCTCGAGTACACCGTCGACGGTGGCGCCGTGCAGACGGTATCGCTCGCTCCCGCCCAGCGCACCTCGCGCGGGCAAGCGGTCGACGGGGGGCACCTCGCGTCCGCGCAGGCGCGGCTCGCGCGTGCCGCGAGCGGCTGGACGGTCGACCTCGATGGCCTCACTGCTGACTCCTCGTACCGATACCGCTTCGTGGCGGGTGCCGAGCGCACCCGCTGGTTCGAGTTCCGCGTGGCAGCGTGGCGCCCGTTTGACCTGCCTGGCCTCGACGATGTCACCGCGCTCAGCGCCGGCGGGAGCATCCTGCGCGTGCGCTTCTCACTGCCGCTCGCGCCCGGCGAGCGCGTCGCGGGATTCGGCGAGCGGTACGACCGCCTCGACCACCGCGGCACGAGCCTTGATTCGATCGTTTTCGAGCAGTACAAGAATCAGGGTGCGGAGCGCAAGACCTACCTGCCCATGCCGTTCGCCCATGTGGTGGGCGGCACCGGCTGGGGCTTTCACGTGCGCACGTCGCGCCGCGTGTGGTTCGACATCGGCGAGAGCACCCCCGATCGCCTCTGGATCGAAGCCGAAACCGGCCCGGACGGCGCTCTCGAGGTCGCACGCTTCGACGGCAGCCCGACGGAGGTGCTCGACGCGTTTCTCGCCGAGGTGGGGCGCCCGAAGGAATTGCCCGACTGGGTGTTCCGGTTGTGGGCGAGCGGCAACGAGTGGAACACCCAGGCCGAGGTCATGCGCCAGGTCGACGCGCATCGCAACCACGACATCCCGGTCGGATCCGTGGTGATCGAAGCGTGGAGCGACGAGAGCACTTTCACCGCATGGCGGGGTGCCGAGTACGAGGTGGCCGACGGCCCGCACCGCCTCGCGGATTTCCGCTTTCCGGAGGATGGCCCGTGGCCAGACCCGAAGGCCATGGTCGACGAGCTGCACGCCCGCAACATCCGGCTGCATCTGTGGCAGATCCCGCTCATCAAGATGCGGCCGCATCCGCGCGGTCAGGTCGCAGCCGACGCCGCTGCCGCGATCCGCGACGGCGTGCTCATCAACGAGCTCGCGCCGGACGGCGCCCTGCGCCCCTACCGCAACCGCGGATGGTGGTTCCCGCTCGGCCTCATGCCTGATCTCACCGACGAGCGCGCCGCGAAGTGGTGGACCGACCGACGTCGCTACCTCGTGGAGGAGGTAGGCATCGACGGCTTCAAGACGGACGGCGGCGAGCACGCCTGGGGCCGTGACGTGCGTTACCTCAGCGGGCTCAGTGGCGACGAGGGTAACAGCGTCTTCCCGGTGCACTACGCGAAGGCGTACGGCGATCTACTCGAGTCTGCGGGCAAGGCGCCGGTCACGTTCAGCCGAGCAGGCTTCACCGGCAGCCAGGCGCACGGCGCATTCTGGGCCGGCGACGAGAACTCGACCTGGGAGGCGTTCCGCTGGTCCATGTTCGCGGGACTGTCGGCGGCATCCAGCGGCATCGTCTACTGGGGCTGGGACTTCGCGGGCTTCTCCGGCGAGATCCCAGATGCCGAACTGTACTTGCGATCGGCGGCCGCCGCGGCGTTCGTGCCTATCATGCAGTACCACTCCGAGTTCAACCACCATCGCACGCCCTCGCGGGACCGCACACCGTGGAACATCGCCGAGCGCACCGGTGACGAGAGTGTCATGCCGGTGTTCCGCCGGTTCACCGAGTTGCGCGATCGGCTTGTGCCGTACCTCGCGGCTTCGGCGCGCGAGACGATCGCGACGAGCGCACCGCTCATGCGGCCGCTGTTCTTCGATCACCCGAGCGACGACGCGGTATGGGAACACCCCCTGCAATGGATGCTCGGCGCCGACCTGCTCGTCGCGCCCGTGCTCGAGCCCGGAGCCACGTCGTGGCAGGTCTACCTGCCTGCCGCAGACTGGGTCGACGCGTTCACCGGGGAGGCCGTGCAAGGCGGTGCCGTGGTCGAACGGGATACCCCGATCGATGAGCTGCCGGTGTTCGTGCGGGCCGGTGCGTGGGAGCGAATGAGGCCGGTCTTCTCGCCCTAGGCTTGCGGGGTGCTCCAGCCCATCTCCGCCGGCTTCGTCGCCGCGATCTCCGGTTTCGCTACGTCGTTCGTTCTCGTGATCGCGGGTCTTCGAGCGGTCGGGGCCACGCCGGACCAGGCGGCATCCGGACTTCTCGCCGTCTGCCTCGCGATCGGAGTGGTCAGTACCGTTGCGTCGCTGTGGCTGCGCATTCCGCTCGCTATCGCGTGGTCGACTCCGGGCGCCGCGGTGCTGCTCGCGGCAGCCGGCAACGGCATCGAATTCTCCGACGCGGTCGGCGCGTTTCTCGTGAGCGGTGTGCTCGTCGCGCTCTCCGGGCTCTGGCCGGCGCTCGGCCGGGCGATCACGGGCATACCGAGGCCGCTCGCGAGCGCGATGCTCGCCGGTGTGCTTCTGCCCATCTGCCTCAAGCCGATCGAAGCAGTGGCCCAGCTGCCGCTGCTTGCGGCGCCGATCGTCATCGTGTGGCTCGTGCTCTATCGGCTCGCGCCCCGCTGGGCCGTGCCTGCCGCGATGGCCGTCGCCATCGGCGCGATCATCGTGTCAGCAGGCACCGACTGGATCTCTGTCACGAACATCGCCCCGCAGTTCGCGTTCGTCGCTCCCACTTTCGACCTGTTTACGATCCTGACGCTGGGTCTTCCGCTGTTCATCGTGACCATGGCCGGCCAGAACGTGCCCGGCTTCGTCGTGCTCGCGACGAATGGCTACGTGCCGCCCCCGCGGTTCGCGCTCGTGAGCACCGGACTGGGCTCGGCCGCCGGCGCCCTGTTCGGCGGCCACGCCATCAATCTCGGCGCCATCACCGCCGCCATCATGGCGGGGCCGGAGTCGCACCCCGACCCTGCGCGACGCTGGATCGCGACGCTCACCAACGGCCTGCTCTACATTCCGCTCGGCCTCGGTGCGGCAATGGCGGTTGCGCTCGTAAGCGTCGCGCCGGCCATCCTCATCACGGCTGTCGCCGGACTCGCGGTGCTGGGGGCACTCATCTCGAGCATCGTGAACGCCCTCGAAGACCCGGACCACCGCGTCACCGCCATCGTGACGTTCCTCGTCGTGGCATCCGGGATCGTCGTTCAGGGCGTCGGATCGGCATTCTGGGGACTGCTGGTCGGTGGGATCGTCATGGGTTGGCTGGGCTGGCGCCGCAGGCGACACGAGCCGGTTGCAGAACTCGACGACGCTTTGGAATAGCCTCGCTATTCGGCTCGGCTCGAGCCGGATCGGACCAGCCGATCCCGCCCGAGCCGGTGCGTCCCTACTCCGCGTCGATCGGGAGCAGGATGTCCTTGACCGAGGGGTCGGTGCGCAGGAACTCCTGCACGGCCGGGTCTTGGAAGGCCTGGATGAGCTTCTTGATGTTGTCGGTGTTCTTGTAGTTCGATCCGATGGTCAGCTGGCCCGCGAAGTCGTCGGGTGCCGCGGGAGCGAAGATCTGCTTCTCGATGTCGATCTGCGCCGCGAGGTAGTACTCGGTGTAGCCGACGGCCGCATCCAGATCCGGCAGCGAGCGGGACTGCGCTGCGAAGTCGAGCAGAACGAACTTGAGGTTCTTCGGGTTCGCGGTGATGTCATCCTGCGTGGCGTAGGCCTTGTCGATCGACGGGTCGAGTTCGATCAGTCCCGCGCGCTCGAGAACCCAGAGGCCCTGTGCCTCGTTCGCCGGGTCGGAGTAGAGCGAGATCGTGGCGCCGTCGGGAATCTCGCTCACATCGGTGTACTTGTCTGACCAGAGTCCGAATCCCCAGCGGAAGACGGGCACTGCGGCCTCCTCCTTGAAGTCGGGGTTGGCCTCGAGCACCTGGCTGAGCCAGAGCTTGTGCTGGTAGATCGTTCCGGCCACCTCGCCCTCGCTCACGGCGCGGTTGATGGTGTTGCTGTCGGCGAGGCCGCGGAAGGCGATCGTGATCCCGTACTTCGGGGCGACCTCTTTCGCAATGAACTCGACGAGCGCCTGCTCAGACGCGTTTCCCTCCGCAGTGGCGACGTAGAGAGTTGCGCCCGCGACCTCGTTGGGCGACTTCGTCGGGTTGAGCAGTGGCACGGCGATGAACGCGGCGACGGCAAGGACGAGGAGCACCGCTCCAAGGATCCAGGGCCAGCGCTTGCGTTTCTTCAGTTCGAAGCCGAGGCCTCCGTCGTCGGGCGGCGTTGTCGGCTTGTCGATTGTCGTGGTCATGGCAGAGCTCTCCTCAGATGTGATGCAGTGTGTGGTTGTCAGGCGGGTTGGGCTACGCGATGCTGGCGGCGCGCGTATGGGGTGGTGAGACGCACGAGCGCGTCCCCAAGCTTTTGCACACAGGCCACGAGCACGACGAGCACGATGATCGTCGCGAGCATGACGCCGTTGTCGAAGCGCTGGTAGCCGTAGGTGACGGCGACATAGCCGATGCCGCCGGCGCCGATGCTGCCCGCGATGGCCGAGTATTCGATCATCGCGATCGTGTTGATCGTGAGACCACCGATGATGCTCGGCACTGCCTCTGCGAGTTGCGCCGTTCGGATCACCTGCAGTGGAGAGGCGCCGCTGGCAGTCGCGACCCTGGCGAGATCGGGCGGCACGCTTCGCAGGGAGTTCTCGACGATGCGCGTGAAGAATGCGATGCCGGCGATCGACATGGGCACAACGGCGGCGGGGATGCCGATGTTGGTTCCCGTGATGAACCGGGTGAACGGAACGATCGCCGCCATGAGGATGAGGAACGGCAGCGACCGTCCGACACTCACGATCCAGCTCAGCACGGTGTGCAGTCGGGGCCGGGGGAACTGGCCCTGCGGCGCCAGGTTGTGCACGAGTGCGCCGAGAGGAACGCCGACAATGACGACGATGGCCATGACGATGCCCACCATGATCAGCGTGTCCAGCAGCGCGGGGAAGATGAGGGCCGGGATGTCGGGCAACGGCACGTTGTTGGAGTGCCTCACGAGGTGACCGACAGACGCACGGGGTCTTCGCGGCGGGCATCCAGACCCAAAGAGTCGAGAGCGAGTCGAACGCGCTCATCCTCGGAGGTCTCGACGCTGATGGTGGCATGGCCGACCGTCGACTCGTGCAACACCTCGATTGATGCGCCGAGCAGTGACACCGACGAGCCGAGCGCGGCACCGAGCTGCGATACCCAATCCGCCGGCACGAGTGCGGAGCGGTACGAGACGAACCAGGTGATCGCTGACGCGGTGGCCGCGGCGTGAGCGCGCCGTGGCTGAAGCGAGCGGCCGAGCTCTGAGTCGGGGTCATGCAGAAGCTTCACGAGCGAGCCGGATTCGACGATTCGGCCACGGTCGAGGCGCGCGACCGAATCCGCAATGCTGCGCACGGTGTCCATCTCGTGCGTGATGAAGATGATGGCGAGATCGAGATCGTCGCGCAGCTCCTTGATCAGGCTGACGACCGATGCCGTGGCTTCGGGGTCGAGTCCGCTGGTCGCCTCATCGGAGATGAGCACGCTCGGCCGAAGCGCGAGCGCGCGGGCGATGCCGACGCGCTGACGCTGCCCGCCGGACAGCTCGTGAGGGTAGCTGCGCGCCTTGCCGGACAGGCCGACCCGGTCGAGCAGCTCGGCGACGCGACGCTTCGACTCGAGAGGGGTGACGCCCAGGTACTCGAGGGGCAGCGCCACATTCTGGGCGGCTGTGCGCCTGCTGAATAGCCCGTCGTGTTGGAATATGGTGCCGATCTTGCGCCGCGCAACGCGCAATTGGGCGGCGTTGAGGTGCGAGAGGTTGTCGCCGTTGACGATGACCGAGCCGGATGTGGGCGGCTCGAGGAGCGTGGCGCACTGCGCCAGAGTGCTCTTGCCTGCACCGCTGGGGCCGACGACCGCGAAGATCTCCCCTGAGTCGACGCTGAAGTCGAGCCGGTCGAGCACCGTCGTGTCACCGAAGTTCTTGGTGAGTTGTTCAAGCCGGATCATGGCCGCATCACCACGGGCTCGGTCGGCTGGGGGTGAGTTCGAAGTGCAGGAGGGGCAGCGCCCGGTGCACGGCCTTGTCGATGCGATCGCGAAGGCCGGGATCGCTCACCTGGTAGTCGGTGAACTCGGAGTCTTTGGCGTAGACGCCGATCGGTAGCGTGAGCGCTTGGAAGAAACCGAAGAGTGGACGTATCTGGTGCTCGACGATGAGCGCGTGTCGGTCGCTGCCTCCCGTAGCGGCGAGCAGTACGGGCTTGTCGACGAGCGCGTATTGCCCGACGAAGTCGAACAAATGCTTGAAGAGCCCGGTGAAGGATGCGCGGTAGACGGGACTCGCGACCACGAGCAGGTCGGCCTCCTCGATGGCGCGCAGCTCGTTCTCCGCACTCGGCGGGAGCTGGTCGCGGCGTATGGCGCCGGCAAGAAGCGGCCCGAGATCCGCGAGCTCAATCAGGTGCTGCTCGATCTCCCGCTCTTGGGAAAGGGCGTCGAGCAGCGCCACGAGCAGCGCAGTCGTTCGCGAAGGCGACTGCAGGCTGCCGGAAACGGCGACAACGCGCAGCGGCCGGTCGGTGGCAAGGGATGGCATGCCGACGACCGTAATGTGCCTTCCGGACATCCGTGCAGCTTCGATGACGCTTTGCGTAACCGTGTGACGACTTATTTCGTCGCGGTTCGTGCTAGGAGGATTGTCTGTCGCACCATTGGCAAATGACTCGACAGATCCGCTTCAACGCTTTCGACATGAACTGCGTCGCCCACCAGTCCTCGGGCATGTGGCGTCACCCCGATGACCGCTCGGCGAACTACAAGGACCTCAGTTACTGGACCGAGCTGGCCAAGTTGCTCGAGCGCGGCACGTTCGACGGCATCTTCATCGCCGACGTGCTGGGTACTTACGACGTCTACGGCGGAACCAACGAGGCAGCGATCCGTCACGGCGCGCAGGTGCCCGTGGGCGACCCCGTGCTGCTGATCTCGGCCATGGCCGCTGTCACAGAGAACCTCGGGTTCGGAGTGACCGCCGGAACGGCTTACGAGCATCCCTACCCCTTCGCACGCCGCATGTCGACTCTCGACCACCTGACCAAGGGCCGCGTCGGCTGGAACGTCGTCACCGGATATCTGCCCTCCGCGGCCCGCAACATGGGCAACGAAGACCAGCTCGAGCACGACGACCGCTACGACCACGCCGATGAGTACCTCGAGGTGCTCTACAAGCTGTGGGAGGGTTCGTGGGAGGACGACGCCGTCATCCGCGACCGCGAGACCGGCGTGTTCACCGACCCGGCGAAGGTGCACGAGATCGGCCACAAGGGCAAGCACTTCACCGTTCCGGGCATCCACATCTCCGAGCCTTCGCCGCAGCGCACGCCCGTGATCTACCAGGCGGGCGCATCCTCGCGGGGCATCGCATTCGCCGCGGGCAACGCCGAGGCCATCTTCGTGGCCGCTCCGACCAAGGCGGTGCTCAAGAGCACGGTGAGCAAGATCCGCGACGCACTCGAGGCGGCGGGGCGCGACCGCTACTCGGCGCGCATCTACACGCTGCTGACGATCATCACCGACGAGACACCCGAGAAGGCGCAGGCCAAGCACGAGGACTTCCTGCAGTACGCGAGCCACGAGGGCGCCCTGGTGTTCATGTCGGGCTGGATGGGCATCGACCTCTCCCAGTACGACCTCGACGAGCCGGTCGGCAACGTGAAGAGCAACGCGATCCAGTCGATCATCGCGAACTACGAGGAGTCGGCGGCGCTGGGTGAGAAGTTCACCGTTCGCGACATCGCCCGGCTCGGCGCGATCGGCGGCCTCGGCCCGACCATCGTGGGCTCAGGCAGCCAGATCGCGGACCAGCTGCAGGAGTGGGTGGAGGAGACCGACGTCGACGGGTTCAACCTCGCCTACGCCATCACGCCAGGCACGTTCGAGGACATCGTCGAGTTCGTGATCCCGGAGCTGCGCAAGCGCGGCGCGTACCCCGACTCCTACGTCGAGGGCACGCTCCGCAACAAGCTGCACGGCAAGGGCGACCGCCTTCCGGCGGACCACACGGGCGCCCAGTACCGCGTCGGGGCGCGCGCGGTGTTTTGACTCGACCGCGGGTGTACGAACGGCCGCGGCGGCGCCAAACCTCAGCGGCGGCCCCCGACCTCCGCGGCCGCGCCAAATCGCCGCGGCGGTGTCGAGCCCGCCGCGGGCCGCGCTAGTTGAGCCCGCGGCGGTCGAGCAGGGGCTGGATGTCGGCGTCGCGCCCGCGGAAGTCGCGGAACGCCTCGAGCGGGTCTTTCGATCCGCCCACGCCGAGGAGCCGCTGCCGGAACCGGTCGCCGTTCTCACGGGTCAGGCCGCCGTTCGCCTTGAACCACTCGACCGTGTCCGCGTCGAGCACTTCACTCCAGATGTACGAGTAGTACCCGGCGTCGTACGCCGACGTCGCGAACACGTGCTGGAAGTAGGTGCTCGAGTACCGCGTGGGTACCACGGGGTTGTCGAGCCCGATGGCGGTGAGCGCTTCGGCCTCGAACGCGGCGACGTCGGTGATCGAGTCATCCGCCGAGATTCGGTGCCAGGCCTGATCGAGCAGGGCCGCGGCGAGGTACTCCGAGGTCTGGAATCCCTCGTTGAACGCCGATGACGCCTGGATCTTCTCCACGAACTCCTTCGGCATGGGCTCACCGGTCTCGAAGTGCACCGCGTAGTTCTCGAGGATCTCAGGCCAGAGCATCCACATCTCGTTCACCTGGCTCGGGAACTCGACGAAGTCGCGGTACGTGTTTGTGCCCGCGAACTTGGGGTAGGTGACGCGCGCGAACAGTCCGTGCAGCGCGTGGCCGAACTCGTGGAAGAACGTGTTCACCTCGTCATAGGTGAGCAGGGTCGGCTCTCCGGCGGCGGGCTTGGGCACGTTGAGGTTGTTGGTGACGACGACCGGGTGATCGAGCAGCGTCGACTGGGAGATGAGTGAGTTCATCCAGGCGCCCCCGCGCTTCGAATCGCGCGTGTAGAGGTCGAGCGTGTAGAGCCCGACGGGGGAGCCGTCGTCGTTCCTCACCTCGAACACGCGCACGTCGGGGTGGTAAGCGGGAATGTCGTCACGCTCTGTGAACGTGATGCCGTAGAGCTTCGTAGCGGCGTAGAACACGCCGTCCTTGAGCACGCGCTCTGCCTCGAAGTACGGGCGCATCTTCGACTCGTCGACGTCGTACTTGGCCGTGCGCACCTTCTCGGTGTAGAAAGCCCAGTCGGAAGCCTGCACCGCATGCCCGGCGATGGCCTCGAGGTCGGCCTGCTCGTCGCGCGCATTGCGCGCAGCGGGAACGGCGAGCTTGCCCAGCATCTCCGCGACATTCTCGGGATTCTTCGCGGTCTCGTCGGCGGTCACCCACGCGGCGTGCGAGTCGAATCCGAGCAGCTTCGCCCGCTCGGCGCGCAGACGCGTGATCTCGAGAACGAGCTGATTGTTGTCCCAGTCGTTGCTGCGCGTGCCGCGAGCGCGCGAGGCTTCCATGATGCGTGCGCGAGTCGCCGGGTCGGTTAGTCCTGAGAGGTAAGGATGCCCGGTCGGCAGCACGAGCGTGACGAGGTACTTCCCCTCGAGTCCGCGCTCTTTGGCTGCCTCGAGGGCGGCGGAGATCTCGCCCGGCTCGAGGCCCGCGAGGTCGGCCGGATCGTCGAGCACGACGGCGAGGTCGTTGGTGTCGGCGAGCAGGTTCTTCTCGAACCGGGTGGTGAGGGTGGAGAGCCGCTGGTTGTAGTCGCGGAGCTTCTCTTTCTGCGCATCGTCGAGGCCCGCGCCCGCCACGGTGAATTCGATGTAGTACCGCTCGATGAGGTACCGCGATTCGGCGTCACTGTACTCGTCTTCCGGGCGAAGGTCGTCGAGCTGATCGTGCAGGGTCTTAATGCGCCAGTAGAGCTGCGAGTCGAGCCTGATCGCGTCGTTGTGCGCGGCGAGCAGGGGAGCGATCTCCTCCTCGAGTTCGCTCGTGAAGTCGTTGCTGTCGGCCGATGCCTTGTTGAAGAACACCGTCGCGACTCGATCGAGCAACTGGCCGCTCTTCTCGAGAGGGATCATCGTGTTCTCGAATGTCGGCATGTCACGCCGCGCCGTGATCGAGCGGACCTCCGTGAGGTGCTCTTCCATTCCCTTCTCGAACGCCGGACGGTAGTGCTCGTCGGTGATCTCGGCGAACGGCGGCATGCCATAGGGGAGGGTGCTGGGCTCGAAGAAGGGATTGGTCATCGGCCCAGCCTATTCTCGAACTATGACCGGCATCCCTGACCGCCCTGCTCACGAGCGCTACTCCCACGGCCACCACGAGAGCGTGCTCAAGTCCCACACGTGGCGCACGATCGACAACTCCGCCGCCTATCTCGCCCCGCACCTCTCGCCCGGCCTCGCCCTGCTCGATGTCGGCTGCGGCCCCGGCACCATAACGATCGAGTTCGCCGAGCGCCTCGCCCCCGGCCGCGTGGTGGGGCTGGATGCCTCGACCGAGGTCATCGAGAAGGCGCGAAGCGATTTCCGCCGCGAGAACCTGGAGTTCGTCACGGGCGACGCGTATGCGCTGCCGTTCGCGGATGACACCTTCGACATCGTGCACGCGCACCAGACCCTGCAGCACGTCGCTGACCCCGTCGCGGTGCTGCGCGAGATGCGGCGCGTCGCGAAGCCCGGCGCAATCGTCGCGGCGCGCGACGTCGACTACGACGGCACCATCTGGTACCCCGAGATATCCGCACTCGACGCGTGGCTCAGCTTGTACAAGCTCGTGCACCGCAGCAACGGCGGCGAGCCGAACGCGGGTCGGCGATTGAAGGCCTGGGCGCGCGAGGCCGGTTTCGAGCAGGTCGAGACGTCGGCATCCGTCTGGAATTTCTCGGACGCGACCGATCGCGAGTGGTGGGGGAGCATGTGGGAGGCCCGCGTGTTGCAGTCTGCGTTCGCCGGGGATGCCCTGGGCAAGGGTCTCGCGTCGCAGGAGCAACTCGAGCTCATCAGCCGCGGTTGGCGCGAATGGGCCGACTCTGAGGACGGTTGGCTCGCGATGGTGCACGGGGAGATCATCGCCCGGGCGTAGCTCTCCGCCGGTTCATCGGGCTCGTGCAGGACCGGAAGTCCCCCTGCAAAGAACTCGTTGCAAAGAAACCAATGCAAAGATGTAGTTGCAAAGAAACCTTTGCAATGATACCTTTGCATTATGAGCACAACGGATAGCGAGCCCCGCGTCGACGGCACTGTCGCCGATACGGACGCGTCCGCCGCCGCCGACACCGCGACCCAGTCGGTTGTGGAGCCGGAGACCGAGACCACCGGCCCGACCGACCGGCAGCTCGACTTCGACAGTCTCAAGGCGCTCGCCCACCCGTTGCGCGTCGAGATTCTCGACACGCTCTCGACCTACGGCCAGTTCACGGCGAGCGGACTCGCGGAGCGCCTGGGAGAGTCGAGCGGTGCCACGAGCTATCACTTGCGTCAGCTCGAACGTCACGGCTTCGTCCGCGAGGTCGAGGGCAAGGGCACCGGCCGGGAGCGCTGGTGGGAGCGGGTTCCCGGCGGCATCACGCTGTCCGCGGCCGGGCTCGAGGATACCCCCGCGGCGCGCGCCGCGACCAAGACGGTGATGCGGCAGTGGGAGCGCAATCGTTCCGCGCTGCTCACGGACTTCCAGGAGCGCGGATACGACGAGCTGACCCCGGAATGGCTCGAAAGCACGACCGTTTCCACCGTCAACCTGAGGCTGACCCGCGAGCAGCTCAAGGAGGTCGTCGACCTCTGGACAAAGTACTCCGACGAAATCCTCGATAAGTACCGTGGCCAGAACCCGCCCGGTTCCCGTCCCGTCCAACTCCATTTCAACGCATTCCCCGTGCTCGATGGGGAAGAGACAATTTCCGCCCCCGAGGAGGCCTGAAGACATGACCATTCTGCTCGAGAAGACGACACCGATCGTTCGCCAGAACCCCACCGCGATGTCAGTGGATGACCGTAACTTTGACCTTGACGAAGAGGTGAAAACGATGACCGTGACGACTGCTTTCGACCGCCTGATCGACGCCCCCGCAGGGCGCCGCGCTCGCCCGCACGGCGTTGACCGCCTGGTCATGCGCCTTAGCCTGGCGATGCTGATCTGGGCACGCGAGCGCGCAGAGCGCGACGCGGTGTCCCACGACGAGCGTGTGCTCCGCATCAGTCAGGTCCGCGCCACCCAGAGGCGTGAGCACGATGCCGCCCTGCGTGCGGCCCGCGTCCGCTAGCGGACCCTACCGACCCCAGCCCCGACGATCCAGCCTCGAACTCGAGGCGCGGCGACCACGTGCACCGGCGTCCTAGCGCCACCTCCTGTGCAGGATTCATCCATCGCCGCGGATCGCCGGGGCTGGTCCTTCTGTGGCTCGACCGCCGCGCCGACCCCGCGCCCTCGCTTGTGGAAAGCCGCTTAGTCGGCGTCCTCAACGGTCACGAGGCCATCGTGGCCCACCCGGATCGTTGTGCCATCGTCGAGTTCGAGCACCGGGCGGCCTTCGAGCCACGTGAGCGTCCAGCGCCATCCGGTGGTCTCCACGCCCGCCAGTTCGGACTCGACGCGCGCTATCGCGGCGAGCACGGCATCCGGCAGCGTCGTTGGCGCAATGGCGCCCACGTTCCAGCGCGTGCCGAGCTGCATCAGGTGCCCCGTTCGTAGGTGACCCACGTCGTGCGCTTCGCGACGCGGTCGTAGACCTTCTGGGCGCGCAGGTTGTCCTCCGCCGTGATCCACCGCAGGGTGCCTCCGCCGTCGGATGCCGCACGGTCGGCCACGGCGTCGATGAGCGCCTCACCCGTACCCGAGCCGCGATGGGCGGGCTGCACGTAGAGGTCGTCGAGGAACCAGGCCGCGCCCGCCGTGAAGGTGTCGGGCAGCTGGCGGTAGTGCGCGAAACCGACGACCGCGCCCTCATCTACCGCGACGACCGCGCAGACCTCGGATTCGGCATCCATGAGCCATGCCCACACGCCGTCGAGCACTCGATCCTCGAACGCGGTCTCGTAGAAGTCGCCGTACTCGGTGAAAAGGCGGCGCCACGCGTCACGGTCGCCTTCACGGATGTCACGCACGTCACTCAATCGGCACCTCCGCCAGCACGATGTCGCGCACCTCGATCTCGTCCGCTTCGACGAACTCTACGCTCGCGATGCGGCCCACTGCACGCAGGTCGTCGAGACCCCCGCGCAGGATGGCCGGTCCCGCGATCGTGGCCGACACGACATCGGTCTTCTGCGATGCCTTGGCGTCGGTTTTCGCGCGCCGGATGCCGATGAGAGTTTCGCTCACGGCACCGAGCAGCCCGGTCGGGGCAACCTCGACGCCGAGGTCCTCCACCGTGGGCCAGGCGGCGATGTGCACCGATCCCTCGTGGGTCCAGCTCCACACTTCCTCGGTCGCGAACGGAAGGTAGGGGGCGAAGAGGCGAAGCAGCGCGTCGATCGCGGTGCGGAGCGCTGTGACGGCGCTTGCCTGGGCCTCGGGGGTCGCGGCGCCGTACGCCCGCTCTTTCACGAGTTCCAGGTAGTCGTCGCAGAAGGTCCAGAAGAACTGCTCAGCGCTCTCGAGTGCGCGGGCGTGGTCATAGCCCTCGAGGGCTGTCGTAGCGGTGGCGATCACGGCACCGAGCTCGGCGAGCATGTCGAGGTCGAGGGGTTCCGTGACCGCGCCCCGGGCGTCCGGGAACGAGTACACGAACTTCGCCGCGTTCAGCACCTTGATCGCGAGCCGTCGGCCGATCTTGATCTGCTTCGGGTTCTGCGGGTCGAAAGCTGCGTCGGTGCCGAGCCGGCTCGACGCCGCCCAGTAGCGCACCGCATCCGAGCCGTGCTCATCGAGCATTCCCTTGGGAGTGACGACATTGCCTTTCGACTTTGACATCTTCTTGCGGTCGGGGTCGACGATGAAGCCGGAGATGCCGGCGTTCTGCCACGGGACGGTGTGGTGTTCCAGTTCGGCGCGCAGCACCGTCGAGAAGAGCCACGTGCGGATGATGTCCTGACCCTGGCTGCGCAATGAGTACGGAAACACGAGGTCGAACAGCTCCGGGTCCGTCTCCCAGCCGCCCGCGATCTGCGGGGTGAGGGAGGAGGTGGCCCAGGTGTCCATGATGTCGAGCTCACCGACGAAGGTCGTGCCTCGGTGCGCTTCGGTGAAGCCGGGCGGCACATCCGAGGAGGGATCGATCGGAAGGGCATCCTCGGAGGGAACGATCGGTTCGCCCTTTTCACCGTTCGCGTCGAGGTGGTACCAGACCGGGATGGGCACGCCGAAGAACCGCTGCCGCGAGATGAGCCAGTCGCCCGTGAGCCCGCCGACCCAGTTCTCGTAGCGAACCCTCATGTGCTCAGGCGTGAAACCGATCTGCCTGCCAGCGTCGATGAGCCGAGCTCGCAGTGCCTCGTCGCGCGCGCCGTTCGAGATGTACCACTGGCGCGTCGAGATGATCTCGAGCGGCTTGTCACCCTTCTCGTAGAACTTCACGGCGTGGGTGATGGGCTTCGGGTCGCCGATGAGTTCACCGCTCTCGCGCAGCAACTCGACCACGCGCGCCTTGGCGCTGAACACCGTCTTGCCCACGAGCTCGCCGTACGCTGCTTTCGCGGCATCCGAGGCGATCGCGTCCGGTGCGTCGGCGACGATGCGTCCGTCGGGTCCGATGATCGTGCGGTTGGGGAGGTCGAGCTCGCGCCACCACACGACATCGGTCACGTCGCCGAAGGTGCAGATCATCGCGATGCCGGTGCCCTTGTCCTGCTGGGCGAGGTGGTGGGCCACGATGGGCACCTCGACGCCGAATAGGGGCGTCGTGACGGTCGTGCCGAACAGCGCCTTGTAACGGGGGTCATCAGGATGCGCGACAAGAGCCACGCACGCCGGGAGCAGTTCCGGCCGCGTCGTCTCGATCTCGATCGTGGACCCGTCGGGCTTGTGGAATGCCACGCGGTGGTAGGCCGCTGGCTGCTCCTTGTCTTCGAGCTCAGCTTGCGCGACCGCGGTACGGAAGGTGATATCCCACAGAGTCGGCGCCTCCGCCTGGTATGCCTCGCCGCGGGCGAGGTTGCGCAGGAAAGCACGCTGGGCGGCGAGTTGAGCCTCGGGCCCGATCGTGCGATACGTGAGGCTCCAGTCGACGCTGAGGCCCAACTGGCGCCACAGGTCTTCGAATTGCTTCTCATCCTCGGCGGTGAGGGTCTCGCACAGCTCGATGAAATTGCGTCGGGAGACCGGGAGCTGGTCTTGTGCCTTGCCGCTCGAGCCTTCGCCGCCCTGCAGCGGCGGCACGAAGTCGGGGTCGTAGGGGAGCGTGGGGTCGCACCGCACGCCGTAGTAGTTCTGCACGCGGCGCTCGGTGGGCAGACCGTTGTCGTCCCAGCCCATCGGGTAGAACAGGGTCTTGCCGCGCATCCTCTGGAATCGAGCCGCAAGATCCATGTGGGTGTAGCTGAAGACGTGCCCGATGTGCAGGCTGCCGGATGCCGTCGGCGGGGGAGTGTCGATGGAGAAGATGTTCTCCTTCGTAGCCGCATCCCGATCGAACCGGTGGGCGCCGTTGGCCTCCCAGATCGGGGACCACTTGTCTTCCAGGCCCTCGAGGGCGGGTCTCTCAGGAATGGCAGCGGCCATGATTGTGCTCCGGTTCGATATGTGCGGCACCGAGTCGGTGATGAGGTGCCTGAGTGTGCGGTTGCTCGATTCTACCGTGGGGCGCTCGTGCGAGCCGCGCAGCCCACTCATGGCCGAAACATGTGGTGAAAGCGGCACAGAAGTACTCCGTCGGGGTGGTCCTATTCGCGTGCGCGGTGGCCACCCGCATCCCGCTAGCATCTGACCATGTCCGACGATCCGCGTCCACGAGCTAGATCGACGCCGCGGGTTTTGGATTTTCGCATTGTCAGGTGGTACTTCAAACTTCTCTATGCCGCCGGAGTGTGGGTTGCGGGCTATCCCGTAATCGGGATCTTCGCGCTGCTGTCTGCACCCTCGATATTCGGGAGTGTGGGCAACTCCCTCGTGACACTCGCAGGCATTATTCTCGGTGCTCGAATCTTTCGAGGCAAAGACGAGCCGGTTGCGCCGCGGCGCCCTTGGTGGCGAATGACGGCCCGACGCACGCTCAGCCGGGTAGTTGGCATCATCGCCGTGGTGAGCGTTCTATCCACGGTGGCGGTCTTCATCGGTGCCGCGATCGGTTCGGAGCCGTCAATTCGAGCGTTGGACCGGATCACGCTTCAGGACGGCGTCGTGAGCACCATATTCGCTGCGGTGCTCGCGTTCCTCTACTTGAACTCCGCGGCGCGCCTTCCGAAGCCCTCGAGGCGCACACGTGCACCCAAGTTCAAGCCGCGCATGAAGTTGCAGTAGGTCGTACTGGCAGTTTGTCCCGTCGGCGATGCCGGTCCTGCCGCGATGGCGATGCCCACTGTGCCAAATTGTGGATAACCGGTGCCCGCTCGTACGGAGCGTGTTCAGGGCAGGTGGCGGTAGATCACGCCCGTCGCGCTCAAGGTGCGGCCCTCGGCGTCTTCGATTGTGACTGTGTAGCTCTGGCTTTCGAGCGAGCACGGGAACCGAAGTGAGAGGTAGAGGCCCGATCCGGGGAGGTCGGAGACCTCCGGGTTGAGTTTGGCGTCGTCGGTATCGATACCGATATAGGCGGCGATCGCCTGATCGCTTCCCCACACGAAGCTGATCGGCGCGTCCGACGCGGTGTCTTCGCAGGTCGCATACGGCTGGATCGCAAGGTGATTGAACGTGGGTCCCTCGTACGGCGCGGGAGGCGTCACCGGCGGCGGCACCGGAGGGGCGGCCGTCGGGGTTGGCGTGCGAGTAGGGGCAGGGGTGGACCCGACAAGCGTCGGAGCGGGAGTTGGCGTGCTGCTCCGGGTGGGCGCAGGAGTCGAGCTGGTGCTTGCGCCCGAATGTGTCGGCGTCGGGCCGGATGCACCTGTTTGGCCCGCTGCCGACTGAGACAGGATGATCAGCGTCGTGACGATCGCGAGCGCCAGCACGACCGCGACGGCGCCGAGCGTGAGCAGCATCGGACGGTTCGGAGTGCCCTGCGGGCCAGCAGGAGTCGTCATCTTTCCTCACTTTTCGGAGTGTTGGGCGCAAGTGTACCGGCGCGAAACGCCGACATTGCCCATACTTGGTCTATGGCGTCGGCCCGACCGCGAAGTACGCGTTTGCCCGCGTGGTCTGTGCGCGCCCGCATCCTCGCGTCAATACTCACCGTCGCCGCCCTGGGCATGGTGGGCGCGGGCGGCACCGCCTACCTCCTGCAGCGTGATCGCGTGCTGAACCAGATCGACGACCGCCTGCAGTCGCGGGTGGCTGCCGCACGCCACCTCGTGACCAACGAACAGGCCCTGGCGGAGAGCGCCGCCACGGAGTCGGCGACACCGGTCGGCGCCACGTGGACCGCTCGGGATGCGCTCGAGTCGGTGATTGCGGGGGTGATCCCCGATCGCAATGAGAGCTCGGTGGGCATCCTCGATGGCCGTGCGGCGTTCGTGCCCGGTGTTGAGGTGGCTTTCCATCTCGAAGAAGACGCCGCCTTCATCGACAGGGTCGTCGCGGAGGCGCAGCAGGATGTCGTGCTCGGAACGACCCCATCCCCGCTGGGCACCCTGCGTTACATCGCCGCGCCCATCGCGATCGACGGAGACGTCGCCGTTTATGTGGCCGCCATCGACCTCGACCGAGAGCTCGCGGATCTGACGGCGGCGTTCACCACCTATGCGATCGTCGCTCTTATCGCACTCCTCACGATCGGTGCCGTCGGATGGCTCGTGGCCGGCCGTCTTCTCGACCCCATCCGCGGCCTGCGGGTCGCGACCTCGCGGATCACGGCGAGTGACCGCCACGAGCGGCTCCCCGTGGTCGGGCGCGACGACGTATCCGACCTCACCAGAACGGTCAACGACATGCTTGACCGGCTCGACACGGCGCTGACGAGTCAGCAGCAGTTGCTCGACGACGTGCGGCACGAACTCAAGACGCCCCTCACGATTCTGCGTGGACACCTCGAACTGCTCGACACCGGCCGGGTGGCGGAGGTGGAACGCACCAGGGCGCTCGCGATCGATGAACTCGACCGCATGACGGCGCTCGTCGACGACATCGAAGCGCTCGCGGAGAGCCAGGTCGCGATTCCCGCATGGCGGGTCGTGGATGCCGCAGCATTCACAGCTGAGGTGTACGGCAAGGCCCGCGGCATGGTCGGGCACGAGTGGTTGCTCGGCGAAACGGCCAGCGCGCCGATCGAACTGGATCCGTCCCGCGTCACGCAGGCGTTGCTGCAGCTCGTCGACAACGCTGCGAAGTACTCGCCGGCCGGGTCGACCATCGAACTGGGGTCGGCCGACCTGGGCGACGACATCGAGTTCTGGGTCTCAGATGCTGGTTCGGGCATCCCGGAAGGCTCGGAGGATCGGATCTTCGAGCGATTCGGTCGCATCGATGGTGGCCGCGGAGTCACCGGATCGGGGCTCGGTCTCAGCATCGTGAAGGCGATCGCGTCCGTACACGGCGGTAGTGTCAGTTTGTCGTCATCGAAGGAGGGGTCGGTGTTTGGGCTCATACTGCCGAAGACCCGTCCCTCGGGCATCCCGGTCGAGGAGGACCAATGAGCTCCATCGTCGTCGCGGAGGACGAGCCGCGCATATCGGGCTTCATCGATAAAGGTCTACGGGCCGCCGGGTACTCGTCGACTGTCGTCGCAGACGGCCGACAGGCACTCGAGCGGGCGCTGTCGGGCCAGCACGACCTCATGCTGCTCGACATCGGGCTTCCGACGATGGATGGATTCGAGGTGCTCAGGCGGGTGCGGGAGGCCGACTCCACACTGCCCGTCATCATGCTCACGGCTCGAACCGGGGTCCGCGACACGGTCGCGGGTCTCGACGGAGGGGCGGACGACTACATCGCCAAGCCATTCAAGTTCGACGAGCTGCTCGCACGCATCCGCTTGCGGCTTCGGCAGGCCTCACCCGCGGGCGAGGGCACACTCGAGCACGACGGGCTCTCGCTCGACCTGTTGACCCGTCGTGCGACCGTGGGTGGCCAGCAGACCGATCTATCGGCGCGCGAGTTCGCGCTCGCCGAGGAGTTTCTGCGCCACCCCGAGCAGGTGTTGAGCCGCGAGCAGCTGCTCAGCCGGGTGTGGGGCCTCGATTTCGATCCGGGCTCCAACGTCGTCGACGTCTACGTGCGGTACCTGCGCGGCAAGCTCGGCAACGATCGCATCGAGACGGTGCGCGGGATGGGCTACCGGCTGAAGTGAGGAGCGGGCGCGGCCCCCGCCGCGCCCGCTGCCTCCTGCGGTGAACTGCAGTCTCTCTCCCGAAGCAACTACAGCGCACACCGAGGGGGCTTCCTCTTGGCTCATCGTGGTCCTGCGAAATGAGACCGGGAAAAGATGGGCATGAGAGCACTCTCATGCGTGGTCAGCCGTTACTCGTCGCCTTCGACGTCGTCGCTGCCGTGGGTGTCGTTGCCGCCACCGTTATCGTTGCCCGGACCAACCCCGTTGCCCTCGTTACCCGTGCCGTTGCCGCTGCCGTTGCCGACACCCGCTCCGTTGTTGCCGTCGCCATTGCCGGTGCCCTCGCCGGTGCCATCGTCAACGGGAGGAAGCTCCTCGGCGCCGAACGGTACGACGACCTCCGGCGCGTCCGTTGCGGGCGGGGTGGCCGGCGCTGGTGCGGATTCCGGCCCCTGGGGCGGTGTGGAATCGGCCGGCGACTCAGGGTCGGTAACGTCGCCGCCGGAGACCGGGGAGTCCCGAGGGACCACGATCGGAGCGACATCCTGCACGACGCCTTGCACGTCAACGGGGATGATCGCCACGGCGAATGCCGTAGCGCCGACCGCGAGCGCCCCCGTCACCGACGCGGCGATGACGAGCAGAAAGACGGCGCGGCGCATTGTCCTATTCTCGTCGGTCGATTCGGATGGGGTGTGAGAACCCTCTCATGGTGGTCCGCGACGGTCTAGTCTGCCCCGCCATGTCTGGCTAGAACTGGTCTCCCGTGTTCTCGACTGTCCAGGTCTTGTTGACGTGCTCGCCGTCGGGGCCGACCAACGTAATGGTGAACGTGTCGCTATCTCCACCGCAGTTGAACTCGCGCGGGAACGGGAAGTCGTTCTGATTGCCGTTGAGCGGGATCTGCATGTATCCGGCCTCGGCCGCGTCACCGCTTCCGCCAACGAACCACGCCTCATCCGTGCCTGCGGACGACCATGACACCGTGACTGTGGGTCGGGTCTCGGGGAAGCCAGGTCCTCCCATCGAGCATCCGCCCTCGGTCGACGGGGCCGAGAAGCTCGTGAAGCGGGGGCCCGCTGCCTCGGGCGGCGGCGGCGGCGCGGCCGTCGCTGTCGGTGTTGGCGTCGGTGTCGGCGTGGGTGTGGCCGAGGGCGTCGGCGTCGCGGACGGCGTGGAACTCGCGCTGGGCGTCGGTGTCGGCGACGACGTGGACGATGTGGGGATCCCGGGATCGCGCGTCAGCAGGAAGATGAGCACGATGAGCACACCGAGCAGGAGGGCTCCGCCGATCGACGCGAGAATGATGAGCAGGCGGCGCGACTTGCGCTCTTCCGCGACCTCGAGAGGTACGTCATTGGGTTGCGTCGTCGTCAGCCGCTGCGTGGGTGTGTCCCCGGTTGCGTTGAATCGCTGGGTGGGGGTGTCGTCGCTCATCGGTTTCCTCAGACGGCCGGCTACCGGGGAAAGCCCCAGACGAGGGACAGCTTAGAGGCTGCCCCTCGTCCGCGACAACGATTTATGAGGGGTGTTCGCTTACGCCTCGATCACTGCGGCGTCGACCGGCTTCGACCACCTGGACGCGACTATCGCCGACACGAGGGTGACCACCGAGAGGATGGCCAGCACGACACCCGGGTGCCACCATGCGGCATCCGTCGCTATGGCCAGCGACTGCGTGGCGAACGGAACGGCACCCGAGAGAGCGGCTGCGACCGCATAAGCGATCGACAGGGCACTGTACCTGACCTGACCGCCGAAGATGTCGGCCATCAGCCCGCCGAGTCCCGCCCAGGCGAGGGTCGGAAGGATGCCGCCGATGATCATCGTCGCAACGAGTATCGGGAAGGTGGCGAACTGCAGCAGGAAGTACATCGGGAAGGCGATGAGCAACGTGCCGGCGGCGCCGATCGCGACGACTCTCGCCGAGCCGATGCGGTTGGCGAGCACCCCGAACAGCGGGATCGTCACGAGTTGCAGGGTGCTGCCGATGAGGGTCGCGAGCGCGAGGTCGGGATAGGAGAACCCGAGCACCTCGATGCCGTACCCGATCGTGTAGGTGTTCATGAGCGAGTACGAGCCGATGCCGAGCAGCGCCGCTCCGATTGCCACGATTATCGCGACCGGATACTTGCGGAACGCGGAAAGCACGGGGATGCGCTCACGGCGATCGTTGACGAGCAGCGACTTGAACACGGGGGTCTCGTCGATGGCGAGTCGCAGGTAGATCGAGACCGCGAGCAGCGGGAACGCGACCAGGAACGGAATGCGCCAGCCCCAGGCGAGCATGTCTTCGCCGCCGATGAACATCGGGAGCACGATGAGCAGGCCACCCGTGAGGATCGTGCCGATGGGCGAACCGAGCTGGGGCAGCGCGGCGTAGAGGCCGCGGCGCTTGGGCTCGGCGTGCTCGACGGCAACGAGGATGCCCCCACCCCACTCACCCCCGAGCGACAGCCCCTGCACGATACGTAGCAACAGCAGCAGCAGGGGAGCGGCGATGCCGATCGTGGCAAAGTCGGGAAGGAGTCCGATTGCACCGGTCGCGAGCCCCATGATGGCGATCGTCAGCAGCAGTGTGCGCTTGCGTCCGATGCGGTCGCCGAGGTTGCCGAAGATCGCGGCTCCGAGGGGGCGCACGATGAACGCGACGGCGACGAACGCGAACGCGCCGAGCAGCCCGGCCGCGGGATCGAGATCCGGGAAGAAAAGGGGCGCAGCGAAGATCGCGCTGAAATACGCGAAGACGTAGAAGTCGAAAGCTTCGAGGGAGGAGCCGACGAGTGCGGCCCAGACTGCTTTGCGTGCCGTGGTGCGGTCGCTCGGCGGGACGGGTATTGCCTCTGTAGTGGTTGGCGCTTTGCCACTGGTGATAGTCACAAAGGATCAAAGCTTAGAAACGGCTGAAAGAATTCCCCAACCACGTCGATCGGCCTTCGACCGGCCGTCGACTCGACGGCCGGTCGGGCGATCGATCAGCGCGCCATCACCAGGCTGACGGTGCCGGCGGCACGACCACCGGCGGGCGGTCGTCGCAGGTGATCGTGTTCGGCAGCTGCCACGAGCCGAACCACGGGCCCGTCGTACCGCCGCCGTCGTTGCCACCCAGGTCGATCAACGAGAACTCGGAGCCGGCGGGCGTGAAGTGGAACGAGCCGCAGTTGTTGATGCCGACGGCACCCACGTTGCGGGCATCCACATTCTCGAACGACGCGGAACCGGCCGCGCGAGCACTGACCACCGAAGTGCCCGTGCCGTCGACCCGAACGTCTGCGAAGTGCACGTTCGTAATCGAGTACAGGTCTTTCACCGGCCAGTCGGTCACGAGCATGATCGCGTTGTAGCCGTTGTCGAGGTAGTGGTCTCCCGTCACACGGATGTCGGCGTTGATGCTCTTGTCGAGCGCGAAGAACCAGATCGCGCCGAGTCCGATGTTCCAGTTGAGCTCGTATGTTCCGGCCCGCACCGTGGTGTTGTCGGTGATCCAGAGCGAGCCGGCGAACGCTTCGGCGCCAAATCGCGCGCCGACGTGGATGCCACTGCCCTCACGGATCGGATCAGCCACGAGGTTGTTCGACACGGTGTTGTCGGTTCCGCCGTAGATCGCGATGCCGTTTGCCAGCGTCGGCGTCTGCACGGTGTTGTGGTCGAACGTGTTGCCGGCGTTGGACGTGCCCTCCGACCACATTGCCAGTCCGTCGTCACCGGTGTTGCGCACGAACGTGTTCGACACGGTCGAATTGGTCACGCCGGTATGGAAGTTGAGCGCGTCCGCGATCTGGTCGACCACGATCGTGTTGCTCACAGTGAGGCTGTCCATCGGTCCGTCGAACCACAGGCCGACCTTGGTGTGCTGGATGTAGAGTCCGTCGATCACCGAGTCGCTCATCGCGCCGCCGATGCCGTTCACCTGGTCGGTGTCGATGCGCTCGCGCACGTCACCCACGATGGCGAAGCCGGACAACGTCACGTTCGCACTACCGCCGTCCGCCGCAGACTTGCCATAGAAGCCGACGCCGGTGTGCACCGAGCCGTCGGGCGCCGGTGTGCTCAGCGCCACTTCCGTGCCCCGGATGATCGTGTGCCAGTTGCCCGCACCCTCGATGGTGATGTCGTCGACGATGATGTGGCGGTTCACCTGGTAGGTGCCCGGCGGTACATAGACCGTGAGGTTGTGCGCCTGGGCGAACGCGATCGCGGCATCGAAGGCGTTGGCGGAGTCGCGCTTGCCCTTCGGGTCGGCGCCGAACTTCACGACGTTCGCGGCATCCTTATTGACGTACGGGTCGGCCACGAGCTCGGAGTCGAGAAGGTCGATCACGATCCATGACGCCGCGCCGCCCTGGGGAGCCGTCAGCCGCACGGTGTCGCCGGCGTTGAAGGTCTTTCCCAGCAACAGCCGCTGCTCGTCGTAGAAGTGCATCGGTCGGAAGGGTGTGCTGATCTGCGGTGTCGGCGTCGTCGCGGCCGGTACGCAACCGCACTCGGTGATCCACCAGTCGGGATGCAACAGGCCGGCCTGCGGGTCGTTCGTGAACGGGTATTGGTTGTAGAGCCACGAGTACTCCGATGTGAGCGTCATGGTCTTCTTGTGACCGCCGTTGACCCGCACTTCGAGCGGTGTCGTGATGCCACCGCCAGCGGCAGAGTCCGGGATGCTGTAGCGCACGGTGATCGCGTTGGCTGCCTCCGGCAGGGTGAATTCCACGTATTGGCCCGCGACGAGCTGAACGGCCGTTCGCCCGGATGCTTCCGCGGGGAGCGTGTACGCGGTGCGGTCAGGGCCGATTGTGGTCCCGTTCGTCTCGGCGTTCTCGGCTTCCTGCTCGAGGAAGGCGACGTCGGCACCGCGCCCGCTGACGAGGGCTGGGTCGAGGGCTGCCCGTGTCACTACGGGAGTGCCGCCACCGCCCTGCGCGCCGTTCTGGGCCAGTGCCGCCCCGCCGCAGGTTGCGACCAGGCCGATCGCCATGGCGAGCGCCGCGGCGCTTCGGATGGCGAGTGATCTGTTGTTCCGTGTCATCGTTGACTCGTTCCTCTCAGGGCTGTGTGCACCTTCGGACACTCAATTCGGACGCCGCGGGGCGCCGAGATTGAGGTCACTGTACCCCGGCTTTTCATTGCCTGACAAGAATCTGCAACAGAATGTTAGTTAATTACTGCTCTTGCGCAATTGCTTGCAAAAGTGTGACCGTAACTGACGGCCGAAGCGCTCCGCGAGTCACCTAGAATTGCGGAAGCGACTGTGATCCGGCCATCACCGGGGAGTCCTCGGAAGAACGGGCGCGAGCCCCAGTAGAACCGAGCGGGGAGCCCGTTACAGCCATGAAGAGCGGTCGTTCTGCCACCCGGGAACTCTCGGTGGCAAGCGGCAAGCGAGGTGGTACCGCGGCATCCGTCGTCCTCGTGTGAGAACCACACGACCAGGAGCGACATGACCTACCCGCGCAATTCCGAAGAGCCCGTCCCGTCGAGCCCGCGGTTCCCGGAGATCGAGGAGCGGGTTCTCGCGTACTGGAAAGACGACGGCACGTTCCAGGCCTCCGTCGACCAGCGCGAGGGTGCGCCCGAGTGGGTCTTCTACGACGGACCACCGTTCGCCAACGGCCTGCCGCACTACGGTCACCTGCTCACCGGCTACGCGAAAGACCTCTTCCCGCGCTTCCAGACCATGCGCGGCAAGCAGGTGCACCGCCGTTTCGGCTGGGACACGCACGGACTCCCGGCCGAACTCGAGGCGGAGCGCCAGCTCGGCATCACCGACAAGAGTCAGATCGAGGAGATGGGCATCGCCGCCTTCAACGCCGCGGCGAAGGAGTCGGTGCTGCGTTACACGAAGGAGTGGGAGGAGTACGTCACTCGCCAGGCCCGGTGGGTCGACTTCGAGAACGACTACAAGACCCTCGACCCCTCCTTCATGGAGAGCGTCATCTGGGCGTTCAAGCGGCTGCACGACAAAGGCCTCGCGTACGAGGGCTACCGGGTGCTGCCGTACTGCTGGCGTGACCAGACGCCGCTCTCGAATCACGAGCTGCGCATGGATGACGACGTCTACAAGATGCGGCAGGACCAGTCCGTTACGGTGACCTTCCCGCTCGACGGGGCAAAGGCCGAGGCGCTCGGCCTGACCGCGGTGCGGGCGCTCGCCTGGACCACAACCCCGTGGACGCTTCCCACCAACTTCGCGCTCGCGGTCGGACCCGATATCGAGTACTCGGTCGTCCCCTCGGGTCCGCTCGGCGGGGGAGATGGAGCCGCTGAGGGCGTCGCCGCCTACCTCCTCGCGACCGACACCGTTGCCGCCTACGCGAAAGACCTGGGTTACGCAACGCCCGCTGAAGCCCTCGAAGCGGTCAGCCGCACGGTTACGGGGCGTGAACTCGACGGGGTGCGTTACGGCCGCCTCTGGGACTTCTACGCGGATGCCGCGCACTGGGGCACCGAGAACGCATGGCAGATCCTCGTGGCCGACTACGTCGCGACGGGTGAGGGCACGGGAATCGTTCATCAGGCACCCGCTTACGGCGAGGACGACCAGGTCGTGGCGGCGGCGGCGGGCATCCCGGTGATCCTCTCGGTCGACGACGCCGGCCGGTTCCTGCCCACCATCACGGATGTCGCGGGGCTGCAGGTCTTCGATGCGAACAAGCCGCTCACCCAGAAGCTGCGGGCCGACGGCCGCCTGCTGCAGGTGAAGAGCTACGAGCACAGCTACCCGCACTGCTGGCGCTGCCGCAATCCGCTCATCTACAAGGCTGTGTCGAGCTGGTTCGTGCGGGTGCCTGAGTTCCGCGACCGCATGGGCGAGCTCAACCGCCAGATCAACTGGGTGCCCGACAACGTGAAAGACGGCCAGTTCGGCAAGTGGCTCTCGAACGCTCGCGACTGGTCGATCAGCCGCAACCGGTACTGGGGTTCGCCCATCCCGGTGTGGAAGAGCGACGACCCCGCCTACCCCCGTATCGATGTCTACGGTTCGCTTGCCGAACTCGAAGCCGATTTCGGAGTGCTGCCGCTCAACGAGGCCGGTGAGCCCGACCTACACCGCCCGTTCATCGACGAGCTCACCAGGCCGAATCCGGATGACCCGACCGGCGCATCCACGATGCGCCGCATCCCCGACGTGCTCGACGTGTGGTTCGACTCCGGTTCGATGCCGTTCGCCCAGGTGCACTACCCCTTCGAGAACCAGGACTGGTTCGCTACGCACAACCCCGCCGACTTCATCGTCGAGTACATCGGTCAGACCCGCGGCTGGTTCTACCTGCTACACGTGCTCTCGACGGCGCTATTCGACCGCCCCGCCTTCAAGAACGTCATCAGCCACGGCATCGTGCTCGGCAGCGACGGCCAGAAGATGTCCAAGTCGCTTCGCAACTACCCCGACGTCAACGAGGTCTTCGACCGAGATGGGGCGGATGCGATGCGCTGGTTCCTCATGTCGTCGTCGGTTATCCGCGGTGGCAATCTCATCGTCACCGAGGAGGGAATCCGAAGCGGTGTGCGGGAGTTCTTGCTGCCGCTGTGGAGCACGTACTACTTCTTCACGCTCTACGCGAACGCTGCGACTGAGACTGGGTACGAAGCCACCTGGCGCACCGACTCGAGAAACGTGCTCGACCGCTACCTGCTCGCCAAGACCCGGCAGCTGCTCGACGAAGTGACCGAGGAGCTCGAAGCCCTCGACAGCCCACTCGCGGCCGCGAAGCTGCGCGACTTCGGCGACGTGCTCACCAACTGGTACGTGCGCCGCGGTCGCGACCGATTCTGGGGCGGCGATGATCTCGACGCATTCGACACCCTGTACACGGTGCTCGAGACGGTCGCCCGCGCCTCGGCACCGCTCATCCCGCTCGTCGCCGAGGAACTGTGGCGCGGCCTCACCGGTGGTCGAAGCGTTCACCTCCAGGATTGGCCCGACGCGACGCTGTTTCCCGCCGACGACGCGCTCGTCGCCTCGATGGATCGCGTGCGCGAGGTGGCGTCGGCCGGACTCGCCCTGCGCAAGGCGCAGGGACTGCGAGTGCGCCTTCCCCTCGCCAAGCTCACTGTTGTGTCGGCACAGCCCAGTGCGCTCGAGCAATTCGCGGACATTCTGCGCGACGAGCTCAACGTCAAGGCGGTCGCATTCGATGCGCTCGTCGACGACTCGCTCGAGGCCTTCGGCATCACACGTCGCCTGACGGTCAACGCGCGCGCCCTCGGCCCTCGTCTGGGCAAGCAAGTGCAGCAGGTGATCGCCGCCGCGAAAGCGGGGGACTGGTCCCAGTCGGCACGGCCGGCCGATGCTGGCGCATCGTCCGGGACCGCTTCAGAGAACACTGTGGTCGTCGGCGGCATCGAGTTGCTCGCGGGCGAGTTCGACCTCGTGATGGAGGCGGCCGAGGCTTCCAGTGCGATCGCGTTCCTCGGCGAAGGCGGGTTTGTCATCCTCGACACCCAGACGACGCCGGAACTCGAGGCGGAAGGGCTCGCGCGCGACGTCATCCGTGCGGTTCAGGACACTCGCAAGGCGGCCGGGCTCGACGTGAGCGACCGAATCGCCCTGTCGATCACCGGTTCGTCGTCGGCTGATATCGAGGCCCTGCGCTCGTTCGCGGAGACGATCGCGGCCGAGACGCTTGCGCTCACCACGTCGATCGACGAATCGGCCGACCCGGAGACGAGCGCTGCACTGGATGCTGCTGCGGGCGCCCAGCGCGCCGTGGTGGCTGTCGGCAAGTACGCGAATGCTGATGTACTGGTAATCGACGTCTGGAAGTCGGGTACGGCCAAGTCGGGAGCAGTGAATGTCTGATCGGGACGACGAGTTCGACGAGAGCGATCTCGGCGACGACGATCGCAATCCACTGGCGGATCTGAGCCCGTTCGCGCAAGGCGACGAGGGCACGAACCTCGACGACGACTCCGATTGGGAGCTCGAAGACGCCGAGTACCAGGATGACGCGGATCGCGTCTACGCCGAGCTGCTCGCGCGAATCGGCGAGGCGGCACCCCAGCCGCGGCTCGAGGCCACTCGAAGGGCGGTCGAGCTGCTCGGGGATCCGCAGCGCTCGTACCCGATCATCCACGTCACGGGAACGAACGGTAAGACCTCGACGAGCCGCATGACGGAGAGCATCCTGCGGGCATACGGCCTTCGCACGGGGTTGATGACGAGCCCGCACCTCGTCCGCGTCAACGAGCGCATCGTGATCGACGGCCAGCCCATCTCGAACCGGGCGCTCGCAGCGAATTGGGCGGACATCCGCCCGTTCCTCGACCTGGTCGACGCCGAGCTGGTCGCCAACTCGGATGAGCCGCTCACGTTCTTCGAAGCGCTCACGGTGCTCGCCTTCGCGAGCTTCGCCGACGCTCCCGTCGATGTCGCCGTCATCGAGGTGGGCATGGGCGGCGAGTGGGATTCGACCAACGTCGGAGATGGCCAGGTCGCCGTGTTCTCACCGATCGCGCTCGACCACACGCAGCGGCTCGGTTCGACCGTCGCCGAGATCGCGCGCACGAAGGCGGGGATCATCAAGCCGGTCGCGAATGTCGTCTCCGCCGAGCAATCCCCGGATGCCCTCGCCGAACTGCAGCGTGCCGCCGAGCTTACCGAGTCGAGCCTGGCGGTGGAGGGCACCGGCTTCGCGCTCGAATCCTCCGCTGTAGCGGTCGGCGGACAGGTCATCACGGTTCGCGGCCTCGCCGGCACGTACGCCGACCTGTTCCTGCCGCTGTTCGGCGACCATCAGGGCCACAACGCGGTGCTGGCGATCGCGGCCGTCGAGTCGTTCCTCGGGGCGGGAAGTCAGACGCTCGATGGAGCCGTGCTGGCAGAGGGACTCGCCACCGCGTCGTCACCGGGTCGCCTGCAGATCATCGGCACGGAGCCCACCGTCATCGTCGATGCGGCGCACAACCCGCACGGCGCGACAGCGCTCGCGGCGGCCCTCGCGACCTACTTCACGTTCGACGAGATCGCGATCGTGCTCGGCGTGCTGCAAGACAAGGATGCACGCGGCATCGTCGAGGTGCTCGCCCCGGTGGCGACAAGCATCTACGTGACCCAGTCGCAATCGGAGCGCGCAGTGCCGGCCGAGGAACTCGTCGAGATCGTTCGCGAATTCACCGACGAGACGACCGACTTTGACAGCTTCGGCGACGCCGTGCAGCAGGCCCGCACCTGGGCTGCCGAATCACCGGGACGCGCCGTCGTCGTGACCGGGTCGATCACGCTCGTGGGCGAGGCGATCGCGCTCGCCGCCGCCGAAGGCTGGAAACGGTGAGCGAGCCCGCGCGCACGCCGCGGCGCGAGCGCTCGGTGAGCGAAAGCCTGCTGAGCATCGTTCTGGGGCTCGAGGCGATTCTCGTGTTCTTCGTGATGCTCACGGCGTTCGGCCTTAAGGCCCTGCCACCGCTCGCCGCCTTCGCGGGCGGCGGCGGGCTCATCCTCGCGCTCGTGCTGGCCGCGAGTCTTCTTCGGTTTCCGTGGGGCGTCTGGCTGGGCTGGCTTCTCCAGGCGGTGCTCGTGACGACGGGTGTCGTGCTGCCGATCATGTACTTCATCGCGGCGGGCTTCGTCGCGATCTGGATCTACTGCTTCATCAAAGGCCGCCAGCTCGACCGGGCCCGGGCCGCAATCACCCCTGAGGAGACCGCATGACCGTCGAAGAAACGCTCGTACTCGTGAAGCCGGACGGCGTCGCACGCAACCTCACGGGGGAGATCCTGCGCCGCATCGAGTCGAAGGGCTACCAGCTCGTCGACGTGAGAATGGTGCAGGCCGACCTCGACCTGCTCTCGGCGCACTACGAGGAGCACCAGGGCAAGCCGTTCTACGGGCCGCTCGTCGAGTTCATGCAGAGCGGGCCGACGGTGGCGCTTCGCATCACGGGACATCGCGTGATCGAGGGCTTCCGCTCGCTCGCCGGCACGACCGACCCCACGACCGCCGCGCCTGGCACGATCCGTGGCGACCTCGGTCGCGACTGGGGCCTCAAGGTGCAGCAGAACCTCGTGCACGGCAGCGATTCCCCGGAGAGCGCCGAGCGCGAGCTCGCCCTCTGGTTCGACTGACTCAGGGTGCGGGTCAGCTGCCGAAGCCGACCGTGAGCAGCAGCGGGAACTGCACGAGGATCGTGAGCACGATCACCGCGTAGTTGGCGAGCACGATGATCCATGCGAACGGGAACACGCGCTCCCCGAAGCGGCGACCGCGCGGCCCTAACAGCACGCCGTGCTTGAGTCCCCACGCCAGCAGGTACCAGAACATCGGGATCGTGACGGCCCACACGAGCATGCAGTAGGGGCACAGCACGCCGATCGCGAAGACGCTCTGCGTGTAGAGCCACGTAACGAAGAGCCACGCGCCGAAAACTCCGGCCGTGAACAGCCGCCAGAACCACGCGTCGAAGCGAGCGCCCGCGAGCAGTGCGACGCCGACGGCGATGGGGGCGACGAAACCGGCAACTCCGAGGACGGGATTGGGGAAGCCGAGCAGTGCGGCCTGCCACTGGTCGAAGAGCGCCCCGCACGAGATGAAGGGGTTCACGTCGCAGCTGAGCACGGCATCCGGGTTGAGGAGCTTGTGGATGCGCTCCACGAGAAGGATCGTCGACCCCGCCCACCCGATGGCGCCCGTCAGAATGAGAAATATCGCGAATCCGATGGGGCGGCGCGTGGCCACGGCGTCAGTCATTCTCGGATTATCGCACGCGCCGAAACACCTCTAACTGGGAACGCGTGCGATAATGGGGGGCAGTCATCTGAGCCGCGCTCGGCATGACGCCAAAGAAGGCTTACCGGACATGAAACCGGTGCATGAACAAACTGCAGCGCGAGTAGTCCTCCGTAGGACAGGCCCGCTGCAGGACCTGAAGGATTAGTAGCGGTCTCCCGCCGAAGTTTGCGGGGGATAGCGCACGAGAGAGTACCCAGTGGGTGGCGCGGTCGCCCACTCGGGCAAGGAGTACACCAGCAATGGTGAATGCAACCGAAAACAACGAAGAGAACCCGAAGAAGCGCAGTCGGCTATTCGGGCGTAAGAGCGCTCCGGGTGCCGCGGCTCCCGAATCGCCCGCGAGTGACGCCCCCGCCACCGAGGCCGCCGCTCCCGCTGAAACGATCTCGGCGCCGCGCAAGCGTGCCGCCACGAAGAAGGCTTCTGACCACGTTGCTGCGGGCGACGCCGCCCAGGCGGCCGAGCCGCACGACGCCGCTCCCGTGAAGCGCTCCTCCGCGAAGAGGCAGGCGGTGGAGGCATCCGAGGATGCACCGAAGCGCTCTCGCTCGAAGAAGGCCGCCGAGGAGGCGCCGCAGCAGCAGGAGCAGAAGCCCGTCGTGCGTCCCACGACCTCGCTGCTCTTCCAGGCTCCCGATCTGCCGCCGCTGCAGCCCGTGCGCGCCGGCCAGGGCCGCGATGCGCAGAGCCGCGACGGACAGAGCCGCGACGGCCAGAGCCGTGACGGCCAGAGTCGTGACGGCCAGGGCCGCCAGGACCGCGACAACGGCACCGACGAGGGCGGCACGGTTCGCCGCCGCTCACGCCGCCGGCCGGGCGAGGAGGCCCGCCCAGGCGACGAGGCTCCCAACACCGTCGTGCGCGTGCGCCAGCCGCGCCCGGAGCCGGTCGTCAGCAACGAGCCCACGAGGGTCAAGGGTTCGACGCGTCTCGAGGCCAAGAAGCAGCGCCGTCGCGACGGACGCGATGCCGGGCGCCGACGCCCCGTCGTCACCGAGAGCGAGTTCCTCGCCCGTCGTGAGAGCGTCGACCGGGTCATGGTCGTGCGTTCGAAGTTCAGCCGCATCCAGATCGCCGTGCTCGAAGACGGCGTGCTCGTCGAGCACTACGTCGCCAAGGCGCAAGACGCGAGCCTCATCGGCAACGTCTACCTCGGCCGCGTGCAGAACGTGCTGCAGAGCATGGAGGCCGCGTTCGTCGACATCGGTCGCGGCCGCAACGCCGTGCTCTACTCCGGCGAGGTCGACTGGGATGCCGCCGCCGAGAACTCGAGCGAAGGCAAGAGCCAGGCGCGCCGCATCGAGCTCGCGCTCAAGCCCGGCGACCGGGTGCTCGTGCAGGTCACGAAAGACCCCGTCGGCCACAAGGGCGCCCGGCTCACGAGCCAGGTGAGCCTGCCGGGCCGCTACCTCGTCTACGTGCCCAACGGATCGATGTCGGGCATCAGCCGCAAGCTTCCCGACACCGAGCGCGCGCGCCTCAAGAAGATCCTCAAGGAGGTGCTGCCCGATAACGTGGGCGTGATCGTGCGCACCGCCGCGGAGGGCGCCACAGAGGAGCAACTCACGCTCGACGTCAACCGTCTCACCACGCAGTGGGCGGAGATCAGCCACCAGGTCGAGACGGTTCAGGCCCCAGCGCTTCTGCACTCGGAGCCCGACCTGCTCATCAAGATCGTGCGCGACGTCTTCAACGAGGACTTCCACAAGCTCGTCATCGAAGGCGACGACGCCCGCGAGACGATCGAGAGCTACCTGCGCTCGGTCGCGCCCGACCTGCTCGATCGCCTGCAGAGCTACGACAACCCGGTGGACTCATTCGACGAGTACCGCGTTTCGGAGCAGATCGAGAAGGCACTCGACCGCAAGGTCTGGCTGCCGTCTGGCGGTTCGCTCGTCATCGACCGCACCGAGGCCATGACGGTCGTCGACGTCAATACGGGCAAGTTCGTCGGCTCGGGCGGAAACCTCGAAGAGACGGTGACCAAGAACAACCTCGAGGCCGCCGAGGAGATCGTGCGCCAGTTGCGCCTTCGTGACATCGGCGGCATCATCGTCGTCGACTTCATCGACATGGTGCTCGAGTCGAACCGTGACCTCGTGCTGCGGCGACTCGTCGAGTGCCTCTCCCGCGACCGCACAAAGCACCAGGTTGCCGAGGTCACCTCGCTTGGCCTCGTTCAGATGACTCGTAAGAAGCTCGGCCTCGGTCTGCTGGAGACCTTCAGCGAGACCTGCGAGGTGTGCGCCGGTCGCGGCATCATCGTGCACCACGACCCCGTGACCAAGCACCGCCAGCAGCAGCAGACCGCGCAGCCCGAACAGGCCGGCAGCGGCCGACGCAACCGGCGCGGTGGCGGCGGAGGCGGCTCGGCCCCGACGGTGAAGAACGGCGTCGGCAGCAACGGCACGCACGCGATCACCGAAGACGTGCGCAATGCACTCGCGCGAGTCGCCGCGAGCACGGTGGCTCACCCCACGGAGAACCACGTGGAGACGCCAGCGCCCGAGGTCGTGGACGAAGTGCCGGAGACGGTCGAGATCCTCGACATCCCCGTGACCAAGGCGCCGCGCGCACAACGCAAGGTCAGCACGCACGACGCGGAGCAGATTCTCGACTCCGTGCTGGAGGCGCTGCCCGAGCCGAAGCAGCCGGGCCAGGGGCGTTCGCGCGTCTCGCGCCGGGCATCCTCACCGGTCATCACGACGAACGAGTCCTGAGCGGGACCTGTCGGCAACAGGTCGCTGCCACTACTGTGTGGTCATCCGATTCCGTCAGGAGCTTTCATGACCGACAACCCAGCACCACCGCCCGAGCCCGGTACTCAGCCTCCCGCTGCCGCTGCGGTGCCTCCGGCGGCGCCACGTAAACCGGGGTCGGCCGCGACTCTCTTCTGGCGTCGTCCGGATGCGGCGACCCTCCGCGGCGCCCTCATCGCGGTCGTCATCGCATGGATCATCGAACTCATCTACCAAGTGCTCTACATCGTCGAAGCGATCTCGTGGTCGATCAACGACGGTCCGGGCGGCGTACCCCAGGCGATCGGGGACTTCTTCTTCTACGGCCTTCTCAAGGCGCTGTTCTTCTTCGGGCCCGTCTTCATCGTGCTCTGGCAGCTGCTGCCCATTGTCAAGGAGTCTCCGCTGCCGGTCATCCTCAAGCGCGCCGCAGTGTCGGGCGTCGCCGGGCTTGCGGGTCTCATCGTGTTCGGTATCGGTGAAGCCATCGCCGACATCGTCAACTACAGTTTCGCGTTCGGCTACTTCGTCGTATCGATGCTCTGGTTCCCGCTTATTCTCGCGCTCGGCTTCACCGTGCAGCTCATCGTCGGTTCTGTCGTCGCGTGGATCGTTGCCGCGCGGGCGCCGAAGGTCGTCGCGGCGGCCCCCGCAGCGCCTCCCGCCACCTAGCGGTCGCGCTGGCGCACCCGCAGGCCGCTCGCCTGCAGGCGCTCCACGAACTCACGAACACCGACCGGCTCAGCGCCGAGGGCGACCAGCTCGCTCCAGCGCTGAGCCGGTACGTCGTAGTGGTCGCGGTCGAAGCCGCGCCGCGGGATGCCGGCGACCGCCGCGAAGGCGTGCAGCTCGTCGAGCGACGTGTCGCTCACGATGTGCGCCCAGAGAGTCTCGTGTGCGGGCCAGATCGGCTGGTCGATCAGGATCACGGAATGCGCCCTCCCTTGCAGTCGGCCCTGCAGTCATCGTATTGAGTCGCCACCTGTTGCGGTCGCAACCGGATACTCTGTGGCTGCACCCAAGACAGCCTGAGGAGAATGCATGAACTGGAGTGGCCTGGTCTTCGTGATCGTCGGGCTGGCCGCGGTCGTGGCCTCGAACTTCCTCATCCGTCATCGTGCGGAGTACTACGAGTTCATGGCGGGGCAGCAGGAGCAGATATTCGGCAGCAAAGGCCGAAGGTTGTCGGCGGGCGGCTCCTCTAACATCTTCCTGGCTGTCGGCATCGTTGGAGTCTTGATCGGAGCTGCCGCCGCCGTGCTCGGACTTCTGACGCTCGTCGGTGCTCTGCAGCCTCCGAACTAGCGCGATCGAGCGAGAAGGAGTTCATGCGGTGGCGATCACGATGAAGCAACTGCTGTTCCGGCGCGGGGCGCTCGCAGCGCTCATCACGGCGCTCGGTGTCATGGTCGTGCTGCTACTGCTGCCCCCTCTGCGGGTACTGGTCGCGGGCATCGCCTCGCTGCGCGTCAACCCGGATGCCGCATTCACGCCCCTGCCGGGCGACTTTCTGCTGCACGTGCTGCCGTTCGGTGTGGGCGTGTTCCTGAGCCTGTGGATCCTGGCTCCCGTCGCGGCGGAACTCACCCTCGGGTTCGTCGTGACTCGATCAGTGCTCGCGGCAGTCGTCGGCACGATCGTGCTCTTCCTCACGACGATCGCCTTGGGCATCCCGGGCCTCGTGGCACCCGGGTCGGCCTTCTGGCTTCGCGCCGACGGAATCTCGCTCGACTTCGTGCCCGTCGGTCGCACCATCCTGCAATCACTGACTTTCTCCCTGCTGTTCTTCCTCGACGCGGTTGCCATCGTCGTGCTGGGAGCGGTTTTCCAGTGGAACTGGCTGAAGCGGCATCCCCCCGCTTTCGGCGTCGCGGGACTTATTGATGAGGTGTGAAACGCTCTCGAAAAGCTAAGCTGGGCTCAACCCGGGAGGTGCCTTGGCGTACTCGTTCGAGATGGGCGGGGCTGCCCGGTTCGCCGATCTCTGCCTTGCGTTGATCGCTCCCGATCACGAAGAAGTCCAACTGCTCGAACTAGGCCGGCCCGATAGCGGCCGCTACGGATTCGAACGCTTTCCGGATGTCGCGGACAAGGTCGTGCTGCAGGTCGCATTCGAGCCCGCACTCGAGTCCGACCCCACGGCGAGTGTGCTCGCGCTACTCGATGCCGAGCGTCCCAAGATCCTGGAACTCGAGCGCCGCGGAGCCCTGCGGTACATCTTCGCGACGAACCTGCCGCGGCCCGAGGCGGACCCGGAGACGGGGGTCGATACGGTGCAAGCCTGGCTCGCGGTCAACTGTCCTGTGCCTGCAACGTGCCTCTGGCGGGAAGATGTGGATCGTCGCCTCGATTGGGCTCCGGCGGCTACCAGCCTGCGATTCCCTGAGATCCTCGACCGCCGCAACGCGGTCGCCGGTGTCCTCGCGACGATGTTCGCGGGCTCGGGGGAGCAGTCGCTCGAGGCCCTGCTCGAACTCGTCGTCGTGGCCTACCGCCGCAACCTCGGTCTCACGAGGGACGTCTTCGTCGACATCCCGCTGCGGGACGACCCCGACACCACTGCGGCTGACCTGCTGCTCTCGGAGGCATCCTCGCCCCAGGCCCCGTGGCGGCTCCTGGAGGGGGAGAGCGGCAGCGGCAAGTCGACAGTGGCGCGCTACGTCGGCAACGTCCACGCGGCCCGCTTGCTCGATGACACGGCCTATCTCGCCTCGATCCCGCCTGCGCACGCGCGAACCTCCTTCCGGATTCCGCTGGCAATCGACGCCCGGGACTACGCGGCGCATCTCGATGCGCTGCAGGCCGCCGATCCGAAGCGCGGGCCCGACCGGAGCCTCGAGGCCTTCGTGGCGGGCATCCTCGACGCCGCCTTACCCCACGCACCATCGATCTCGGCCGTTCGCACGCTGTTCCGTACTGCCCCGTGGTTCGTCATGCTCGACGGGCTCGACGAACTCGGCGACGCCGAGTTGGGCGCCCGCGTTTCGACCTCGGTGCTGAGGGCGCTCGCCGCACTCGGCAAGTCGGGCGCGGACATCCAGTGCCTCGTCGTCACGCGACCCTCCGTGCCGGGCTCCATCCCGAGCCGCGAGCGTTCACTGCTGTCGCCCATCGAGCTCGGCCCGCTCGCCGGTGCAGGAATCGCCGAGTTGACCGAGCGGTGGCTGGCGAGTCGCGGGCTCACGCCGCAGCGCGCCGCGCCCGTGACCGAGACGTTCGCGCTTCTCCTCGAATCGCCGTCGTATCGCGACCTCGCAGGCAACCCGATGCACTTGCGCACTCTCCTCGAACTCGCGCTGGTCGATGGCGCCGCCGTTCCCGATCGTCGCAGCCAGTTGTTCCAGGCGCACGCACGCGGGTCGATCGACGGCGACGAGCTTGCCCTCACAGAGCTCCGCGTGCGCCGCCATCTCGTCCGCGAATTCGCGGGGTTCGTCGCCTGGACCCTGCACCGGGATGCGCAGACTCCGGCGAGCGCGTTCGGTGCCACGATCGACGGGCTCACGGCCATCGCGACTGACTTCGTCGACGCGCACAACCATCCCGCGCACGTCGTCGGTGCGCTGGTCGCAGCGCTGCAGCGCCTGCCGTACGTCGAGCAGAGCGCCGAGGGGCTCGTGCGCTTCCGCGACCAGGCGGTGCGGGAGTTTCTCTGCGCGCAGTACCTGCTCGAATCAGAACCTGCGGATGCCCGATCCGCGCGCCTGGCCCGGCTCGTGGGTCGACCGCACTGGGCAAACGTCGCGAGGTTCTTCGCCGGCCTGTACTCGGACGGCGACTTGGATGCGCTCGTCGACGACATCATCGCGCTCATCGCCGACGAGGCCCCGGCGGTGTCATTGCATGCCCGCGAACTCGGGCACGCCATCCTCACCGATCGCGTGATGCGCAGCCGGCCGCGGACCCAGGGCAGGCTCGTGCACGCCGTCTTCGGAGGGGCGGGGGTCGAGCTTGCAGCCCGCCGCCCCTATGGAAGGGCACCGTTCGCACTCGCTCCCGACTGCGGCCGCGAGGAACTGCGCGACCTGCTCATGGCAGACTACGTGCGCGACCCTTCGGGCCACATGCGCGAGTCGGTCGCACAGCTGCTCGAGGCGAATGGCGGCCCTGACCTCGTTGCGGAATTCACCGCGCACGCAGAGGTGGCGACGGGTCAGTCGCGCACGGAGCGGCTTTCTGCGATGTTCCGCTGCGGGGCCCACCGTCACGTGACGGCTGATCGGCTTGAGTCGCTCATCTACGACGACCAGCCGCAGCCTAAGGAGCTATACCTCCGCCTGACGGCGCTGATCGATGCAGGCACCACCGCCTTCTCGGTTTCGCCGCGCATGAGTGCCGATCTGATCGAGCAGCTGCTCAAGTGGGGAGCGACAAGGTCAGCGGGAAATCCCTCACGCATCGCCTCGTTCGCCACAGTGGTCGCGGATGGAAAGAACACCGTGGCGGTGATCGAGGGTCTGGCGTTCGCGCGAGACTACGACAGCGCGGCAATCGCGATCGAAGCGATCCGCACCGAGTTCGGCGACACGTGGGCGACGTTCGCGCTCGCGGCCGCTGCGGCGGGCATCCCGCGCCACTCCAATGTCGGAGCCGTGGAGAAGTCGCTAATGGACCCGGCGCTGCCGCTGTGCGATCGCGCCTTGGCCGCACGGTTCTGGCGAGGCAGGTCCGCGTGGTGGGCGGAGGAACTTGCCGGCGCCACCAGCACGCCGGAGCGGATGTTCTGGGCCGTCGTGCTCGCTGCCTGGGGCAGTGCCAGCCATGTGACCGACCACCTCGAGGCGCTCGACGCCGCTCTCGCGGCCCTGGACGGGGACGAGTACCTCCTCGTGGTTTCGGCCACACAGACCGCTCTGCGGGGCCGCGAGGTTCACGGGGGTCGGCCCAGGCCGGCAGTGCCGATCGACAGGGTGAGCGATCGAGCGGCGATCCTGGTCGCGATCGCCTTCTCGTCTGACGAACTGCGCCCGGTCGACCCCGATCGGGCGGGAGCGCTCATCGCCCGCGTCGCCGAGCGCACCGTCGTCGCAGAGCGGATGCGCGCATTCCAGTCGTGGGCCGGATTGAGCGAGCAAGACGGCCTCGAGTGGGCGGACGTGTTCGCCGAAGCGGCGCGACTCGATTCAGAGCTCCCCGATGGGGTCGCGGCGCGCGTCTCATCAGACCCGATGCCGCCGGCCGCCGTCGCACGGGTACTCCGCTCGCCCGAACGCTACCCCGGTGTGCTCGTCACGCACGGGATCCTGAGCGCCGAGGCAGCCGACCGTGCCGTCGACACAGTCGTTGGCGAACCGGTCTAGAAGAACGCTTCGAAGATGGATATGCCCGCGGGGGTAAGCAGAACGATGAATAGCACCGGCAGTATGCAGAAAATGAGCGGGAAGATCACCTTCACGGGAACCTGCATTGCCTTTTCCTCCGCGCGCTGACGGCGCTTGAGACGCATCTCACTCGCCTGCACTCGCAGCACGTCCGCAATCGCAATTCCGTATATGTCCGCCTGTGTGACGGCGCGCGTGAACCGCCGCAGATCGACGGACGATGTGCGCGCCGCGAGCGCTTCATAGGCGTCCCTGCGGGTGCGGCCGATGCTCATGTCCTGCAGGGTACGGATGAGCTCTTCCGCGAGCGGGCCGCTGCCGTTCTGCCCCGCCTTAGCCATCGCCGCTTCGAAGCCCAGCCCGGCCTCGACTGAGATGGTCATTTGGTCGAGGGTGTCGGGGAGTGCCAGCTGGATCTTCTCCTGCCGTTCGAGTGCCCGGCTCCAGATGAGCAACTCCGGTACGAAGAACGCGAGCAGCGTCGAGAAGATGCCGAGCCCGATGCGAAGCGGCACGGGATCCATGCTTGCGAACCAATAGGCTGCCAGCGCGATCGGGACGGCGAGCATGGGTTTCGCGAGGATGATCTTGTCGACGGTCCAGCCGACAGGTCGCCCCGCGAGCATGATGTTTCGCTCGATCATGCCGATGTAGCCCTTGGGGAGTGCCCCGGTCAACGCCTCGCCTCCTGCGCGCTTCGCCTTCGGCGAGGGCGCAGCAGGGGGACCGTCAGGCATGGGAGTGACTGCGGGAGCTGTGCGTTGGCGACCGCCGCCGATCAGGATGCCGACGACAGCCGCAATGCCTCCGGCGACGGCAACACAGGCGAGGATGACGATGAGTGACATGGCGGCGCTTAGAACTTCACCTTGACAACGACAGACAACCAGAACGCGCCGACGATCAGCAGAACGATGGCAAGAGCAAGGGCAATTACGCCGATTATGTGGGTGAAGAAGCCCTGGAAGTAGCCCGGTTGCGTGAAGTACAGGAAAGCGAACACCCCAATGGGGAGGGCGATGAGTACCAGCGCGGAAATGCGGCCCTCGGCGCTGAGCGCCTTCACCTGTCGGCGAATCTGATTACGTTCGCGGATGGTCGCTCCCACCTGGTCGAAGACGTCAGAGAGATTGCCACCGACTTCACGGTTGATCGCGATAGCTTGCGCCACCCACTCGAAGTCGAGACTGCGCATTCGTGCTGCGGTGCTGGCGAGCGCGTCGCCCAGGTCGCGACCGATTCTCGATTCGTTAATGACACGGGCGAGTTCCTCGCTCGTCGGCGCGTCGATCTCCTTCGAAACAGCGTCGATCGAGCGAAGTAGGCTGTGGCCGGCACGCAGGCTGCCGGCGAGAAGCGTCAGCGTGTCATCCAGCTGATCGCCGAACTTGGCTCGACGGCTTGAGGTGCGAACGCTGAGAAGGATTTTTGCGCCGAGCGGGGCCAGGGCGGCAAACAGCGGGATGAGCAGAATGCTCCAGAGCGTGAACCCCCCGACGAGCACCCCGAGCGCCCCGAGTACGACGCTGGCGCACACGACCATGAGCACGAACGACGAAGGGGCAAGCCTGATGCTGGCTTCCTCGAGTTCAACGGCGCCGAACAAGGGCTGGCCACGCTTGCTCATGACGGTGTCGATCGCGTGGACCGTGCGATCAGTGACTTTCGTGATCGTCGAAACGTGCACCGCCCCGGGCGCCCGGCGGCGTTCCAGAGGGACCTTGGGAGGCGGCGGGGCGATGACGAGGAACACGACGACGAATAGCGCGACCAACCCGAAGGCGACCCCGGCGTAGAGAAGGACATCGGTAGCGTTCATCTGGCACCGCGGGTGGTGAGAGGGGCGCTGAAGATCGAAGGAGACAGGGGAATGCCGAGATCGCGGAACCGGTCGGCGAACCTCGGCCGCACCCCGGTGGCGACCGCATGTCCGAGAAAGCGCCCGTTGTCGTCGACGCCCGCGGAGTAGTCGAACGCGAACGCCTCCTGGAGGGTGACTATGTCGCCTTCCATTCCCTGCACCTCGGTGATGTGGGTGATGCGGCGGGTACCGTCGCGAAGGCGGCTGATCTGCACGATCACGTCGATAGCAGACGCGATCTGCTCGCGCACTGCGCGCAGCGGCAGGTCCATGCCAGCCATGAGCACGAGTGTCTCCATACGTGCAATGGCGTCTCGAGGAGCGTTGGCGTGCACTGTGGAGATCGAGCCTTCGTGACCGGTATTCATGGCTTGCAGCATGTCCAGGGTCTCACCACCGCGACACTCGCCGATGATAATGCGGTCGGGTCGCATGCGAAGCGAGTTGCGCACGAGATCGCGAATGGTGATCTCGCCCTTGCCTTCAATATTTGAAGGGCGAGATTCGAGTCGCACCACGTGAACCTGCTGAAGCTGCAACTCCACCGCGTCCTCGATGGTGACGATGCGCTCTTCTTCGGGAATGAAGCCGCTCAGCACGTTGAGCAGGGTGGTCTTGCCGGTGCCTGTACCACCCGACACGATGATGTTGAGTCGAGCGAGCACACAGGCCTCGAGCATCGCAGCCATGTCCTGGGTGAGAGTACCGAACGACATAAGGTCCGATACAGTGAGCGGCTCTCTCGAGAACTTCCGGATCGTGAGTGAGGAGCCATTGACAGCGAGCGGAGGAATAATCGCGTTGACGCGCGAGCCGTCAGGGAGCCGGGCGTCGACGAGCGGCGACGACTCGTCGATGCGTCGTCCAACCTTGGACACGATTCTCTCGATAACGCGCCGCAATTGGGCTTCACTTGTGAACCGCGATCCGCTGAGTGTGAGATGGCCGTCGCGCTCGACATACACCTGGTCGGGACCGTTGACCATGATCTCCGTGACGCTTGGATCGTCCAGTAGCAATTCGAGTGGCCCGAAGCCGAGGACGTCTGCGCCGATCTCCTTGATGAGGTTTGCGCGTTCCCCGGAGCTCAGCGGAACCTGCTCCTCGGTGACGATTTGTAGCAGTTCGGACCGTGCGTACGCGTGCAGTCGCTCCTCAGACAGGCTGGAGTCGTTGAGGCGCGAGCTGATACGTTCGAACAGCTGCTGTGCGGCGCGCTCCTTCAGGTCGGCTAGCGCATCGCGTGCACCGGCTGCGGCGCGGGGTTCGACCGGCGCGCGAGTGGCTGGCGTCGCTGGGCGCGCGACGGGAGGAGCGGGCGCTGGCTCGATTGGGGTGACGGCAGCCGGTGCGACTGGTGCCTGCGCGGGTTCAGCCGTGGGTGACGCCGCGGGAACCCCGCGGGCCGCATCGATACGATCGGTAAGTTTCATGCCACGCCTTTCGTTCGTATGGCAGGCATTGATCGGCCGGCCGGCAGCCCGCCAATACGTGAGATGAGTTCGAGAATGGCCTTAGAAGCCGGGTCTCTCGGACTATCGGCAATGATTGGCACTCCGCGATTGGTCGAAAGCGGAACGGCTTTCGAACGCGGGATGATCACGTCGACAGATGCACCGATGGTCTCCTCCGCGTCTCGTCGGTTGAGCCCGCTGGTCTTGTCGGCTAGGTTCAGCACGATGTGTCGCGATGTCGGTGTTAAACCGATGCTGTTCAGCACGGCGAGTTCCTTACGCAGGGCGCGGAGATTGGGCACTGCGAGGCTGCACAACATGACGGCGTCGGTGGCCTGTTCGATGGCCGCCAGGGCATGTTCGCCCAGGCCCGGCGTGGTGTCGATAATGACGTAGCGGAACACATCGGCGAGCTGGTGGATGAGGTGGGTGAGCTGCTCTCCGTTCACCCTGTCACCATCCGCGGGGGAGTCCGCGCCACCGATCACGTAGAAGCCTGCGGGGTGGGGCGTAAGGAAGGTCTTGAGCACCATCGTGTCGCGCGCGGCCAGTCCGCTGACCATATCAGGCAGCGTATGGGCCGGATTGAGACCGAGAACCGTTGCCACATCGCCGAACTGAACGTCCGCATCGACGAGTACTACCGAGTCGCGTGCGACCCTGGCCAGCCCGAGTGCCAGGTTCGTCGCGATGGTCGTCTTGCCGAGCCCCCCCTTCGGCGAGATTACGGCGATCACCTGTCTGCGCCCCTCGATGTCCCCGCCGCCGATCTCCGGAAGAATCGACTCGTCGGCGCCGCCGGTCTGAAGATCTGAAATATCGGTCGGAACATCGTCGGAGACGATTTCGTCATCGGGACCCGACGGATGATCTGAGTGCGACTCGCCGCTCGCTTGAGCTCCCAAGCGCGACACCAGGCCGAGCACATCGTCGTCGGTGGCTGCCGGACTGATGACGGCGTTCGCCCCGATATCGTCCAGCCAACCGTCGATTGCAGCCGTGTTCTCATGCACGAGCACGATTGCGACCCCAGGGTAGCGTTCGCGCAGTCCCGTCGAAAGCTCGTGCGACGTCTCGAAACTGAGGTAGGGACCCACGAACACGACGTCGGGCTGCGCATCGGCGATGTGGTTGAAGAAGACCTCAGTGCCGAACGTGAGGAACGCCCCCATGACGCTCGTCAGCTGCGCTCCGAGCAACCCCTGCAGGCGCAGTTCGTACTCGTGGCTGCGACTGATGAGCAGTACCTCGGTCATTGGAAGACAGTCATCCAGTCCACCGTTCGACCGCCGCTTTCATCCGCGGACTCGGGCTCGAGGGTGAGCCAGACCCAACCGAATTGCTGTGTCCAGGCAACGACTTCGACTTGCGGGGTCGTCAACGCGAGCGTGACCATGAGAGCTTCGACCGGCTCCCCGTTGGGCTGGCCCTCGTCGGCCACGATCGCTGTACCGCTTTGAACGGACAGCACGAGCACCTTGTGGTAGCTCTGTCGTGAGTATTCGGTCTCGCTTAGCTGAGCTGTACTGACGACTCCAACTGTGTCCCCAGCCTGAACGGTGCCCCCAACGACGCGCTCCACGGGGAGTGCGATGGTCAGGGCCTGCATGTTCTCGGGTAGAGGTACCTCTCCTCGCGACGCGATCTCCGCGGGGTCGATCCATCGCGCCATGATCAACTGCTCACCCGGCTGAAGGATCACGTCAGCCTGTAGCCCCCTGAGTTCGCGAAGGTTCGTGACCCTGTCTGGCACTGCCGCAATCGCCGGGATCTCCCGCACCGCGATGTATTGCTCGATGTTTTCGCCGCTCGTGCCCGCCGGAACCTCGTCCTCTACGACATACACTCGCACGATCTCAGCGCCATTGGCAGCTCGGATGTCTGCGGTACGCACATAGTTGAAGAGCACAATCGTGCCGATGGCGGCCAGCACGATCGCGACGATCGCACCGATGATTCGAGTTTTGATGACGTCCCCCCTAGTCGATGAGGCGCACGATCGACGCGCCGAGATCAGGACCGCCGAGTTCGTAGTCCCCCGCGCTGTCCAGCGAAACGTACTCGATGAAATATCCCTGAATTCCACGGCACGAGCCTGTGCACTTCGGTGCAGCACTGTCGATGCTGACCTGAGGGTACCCCGAACCCGAGAATTTCCAGCCGGTTACTTTGAATGCCGCGAAACCATAGAGGGTGTACGCCTTGTCCTTGCCGTGCTTGATCTCGAATCCGTTGTGGATCGGCACGAGGATGGTGGAGCCTTCAAGGCCCGACATCGTCTCATCGCAGGCGCCTGGATATGAGTTGCCCGATTCGCTAGGAGCCGTGCCATTGTCAAGATCGATGAACGATTCGCAGCCCCCGTCGATGCGATCGAGCCACGCGAATCCACCCGGGATGGGGTGCACGCATCCAGGGGACGTCGGCATTTCGTAGGTGATCAGGAGCAGCTTTCCGGGCGCTCCGGCGATCGCCTTCTCGAACTCGCAGAGTGAGAGGGCCAAGGGCAGAACGACCGTGCTCGCGCGAGGCGAGCCCCACTCAGCGGTAGCGGTTGCATGCACGGTCGTCTGATCGTGCCCGATCAGCGCCGCGAACGGGTGATTGATCGCACTATCGCCGGAACTCGCTTCGAGGGTGCTCGTGGATACCACGACAGTGTGGGAATTAGGGAATGACGGGGCGAGGTTGTTCGCCGCCGCATCGTTGGCGTTTGCGTCGCTGAACGATGCCGCAAGCGCGCCAGAGGCACTGCAAACTCCGTCTTCCGCACATTCCTGGGCTATCGCGAGGGCCGCCGCATCCGCGCCGTTCTGCAGTTGCGCGCGCTCGGCATAGACGGCTCCCACATCGACGGCTATCGCGACAAAGCCTGTGAGGGGCACTAAGAGAATGCCTACGAGTACCGCAACGGCACCCCGCTCGCCGCGCAGTCTCTTGACTATCCGCCGCATCTCATCACTCCTCTGCCTTCCAAGCCAATAATTGGTACGAAATATCCGCTGAGAAGGGTCACGTCGTACGCGATCGTCACCGTGACCGTTTGGCCGGCATCGCAGTCCGCTGGGGTGATTGTGATATTTCCCGCGGCGAGTGCCGGGTTCACCGACGGTGCAGCGTTGATCGCATCCGCGCGCGCGAGTGCAGGATCGTTCTCGATCGCCATCGTGCGCGCCGCTTCGCGAGCGGCGTTCGTGATGGAGATCTGAACATTGAATATGCGGCCGAACTCTATGAGTCCGAGGATGAGAACGATCAGGATCGGCAGTATGAGCGCGAACTCGACTACGGCCGCCCCACGCTCATCATCGCGCCTCGGGAAGCGCATCATGAATGGTCCCCTAAAGTGGGAAACTCTCTCAGCAGAACCGGCAGCAACGAAGTGCGCCGGTTCCGCCGGAGAGATTTCCTAAAGGGAGCCCTCGACCGTGGTGAACAGCCCGTTGAGCGCCGCACCGACGAGCGTGACGGTTCCGATCACCGCGACGGCGATGAGAGCCACCATGAGGCCGTATTCAACGGCAGTTGCGCCTTCGTCTTCGGAGCGAAGCGAGTTGAGGCGCGCGAGAACATTCGTGTAGAGCTTCATGACATATCCATTCGGGTTGGAACTAAGTCGCCGGGTTAGGGTTTCCCGGCTCGGGTGCCCAGAACGCTACGTCTGTCCCCACCCTGAGCGCAAGGGTCTTTGAATGAGATTCATCTAATGAAGAGTGCGAGGAAGGCGCCCGCCAGCATCGATGGCCCGAACGGCACGAGGCTTTTCATGCCGATTCGACGGCTAGCGAGGCCTATCAGCGACACCACGGCGCCGACGAGGAAGCCGCCCAGAAGAGCGACGAGCCAGGCCGTGAGGCCGAGGTAACCCGCGGCCACACCGACCGTGATCGCGAGCTTCACGTCGCCCATCCCCATGCTCCGCGGAGAGATGAGTGCGAGCATGAAATACACCGCGAACAACCCGGCCCCTCCCGCGAGGGCGCCGATCGCCGAAGGCCAGGAACCGTCGACGAGCGCCGCGAGCAGCAAGAGCGCGAAAACCACTCCAGCACTGGGAAGAACCACGACATTCGGCAGGCGCTTCTCACTGAGGTCCACAATCGTGAGCACCACGGCGGATGCCGCGAACACCAGATACGCGGCGACCTCAAGGGGTGCGGCGAAGCGAGCCGCGATGAGCCCGAACATGATGCCGGCGGCGATCGAAGCCGCCAGATTCACCCCCCATCCGAGCCTTCGAGGTTCACGCAGGAAGCGCCCCGCGGCGAGCGCCAGGGGAGTGCCGACGGCGAGCCCCAGGATGACCGCGCCGAGCACAAAGGGAAGCGCGAGGCCCGTCCATTCGAGAACCATGCGGGTCAGTATGGCCGATGGCGATCGTGCCTTGCCTTCTATTCCCCAGTACGGTTAACACGGCATCTTCTGGGGTTTGACCGTGACGACGAAAGTCGAGTATTGTTGACCCTTGGTGTCTGCAGGGCTGAGCCCGCAATCGAGCACCACAAGCTTCCAAAAGTTAGGGTCCAAAGTGGTTTACGCAGTTGTGCGCGCCGGTGGTCGGCAGGAGAAGGTCGAGGTCGGCACGATCGTCGTTCTCGACCGCATCGCGGCCGACAAGAACGGCAACGTCGAGCTCGTCCCCGTCCTGCTCGTCGATGGTGACAAGATCACCCACGGTGTGAAGGACCTCGCGAAGGTCAAGGTCGTCGCGGAGGTGCTCGGCAACGAGCGCGGACCCAAGATCGTCATCCAGAAGTTCAAGAACAAGACCGGATACAAGAAGCGCCAGGGCCACCGCCAGGAGCAGACCCGTATCAAGATCACCAGCATCGCGTAGGGAGCTGAGCACTAATGGCACACAAAAAGGGCGCAAGCTCCACCCGTAACGGCCGCGACTCGAACGCGCAGCGCCTCGGCGTCAAGCGCTTCGGCGGTCAGGTCGTTCTCGCCGGCGAGATCATCGTCCGCCAACGCGGCACCCACTTCCACCCCGGCGCCAACGTCGGTCGTGGCGGCGACGACACGCTGTTCGCCCTCTCGGCGGGTTCCGTCGAGTTCGGCGCCAAGGGCGGCCGCAAGGTCGTCAATATCGTCACCAACTGACTTACTTCAGCAGGGCCTGAGCGAGCCGAAATTGGGCCCCCGCTGAGCAGTCCGCACGATTCGTAAGAATCGGGCGGCGGCTCAGTAGGGGACTTCGGCTCGCTCTTGTCAGTTAACAGAACGGAGAGTGCCATGGCGTCATTCGTCGACCAGGTCACGCTCCACCTCGCCGCGGGTCACGGGGGCAACGGCTGCGTCTCGGTCAAGCGTGAGAAGTTCAAGCCTCTCGCGGGACCCGACGGCGGCAACGGCGGTGACGGCGGCGACATCGTGCTCGTGAGCGACAGCCAGGTCACGACGCTGCTGGGCTTCCACCGCGCGCCGCACCGCAAGTCGGAGCACGGACAGCCCGGTCAGGGCGACCACAAGTCCGGCACATCCGGCGAAGATCTCGTGCTGTCCGTTCCCGTCGGCACCGTCGTCAAAGACGCCGAGGGCAACGAACTGCTCGACATGGATGCCCCCGGCCTGCGTATCGTGGTCGGCCCCGGCGGCCAGGGCGGGCTCGGCAACGCGGCTCTCGCCACCACGAAGCGAAAGGCACCCGGTTTCGCGCTGCTCGGAACCCCCGGGTTCGAGGGGGACGTCTTCCTCGAGCTCAAGACCGTCGCCGATGTTGCGCTCGTCGGCTACCCCTCCGCGGGCAAGTCGAGCCTCGTCGCGGCGATGAGTGCCGCGAAGCCCAAGATCGCGGACTACCCGTTCACGACGCTGCACCCCAACCTCGGTGTCGTCGAGTCGGGGGAGACCCGCTACACGATCGCCGACGTGCCCGGCCTCATCGAGGGCGCGAGCGAAGGCAAGGGCCTCGGTCTCGAGTTCCTCAGGCACGTCGAACGCTGCACGGCGCTGCTTCACGTGCTCGACTGCGCGACCCTCGAGCCCGGTAGAGACCCGCTCACCGACCTCGACGTGATTCTCGGCGAACTGGCCGCCTACCCGGTGCCCGAGGGCCAGCTGCCCCTGCTGGAACGAGCACAGCTCATAGCGCTGAACAAGATCGACGTGCCGGAGGGCCAGGAGCTCGCCGACCTCGTGCGGCCCGAACTGGAGGCGCGGGGCTACCGTGTGTTCGAGGTGTCCGCCGTATCGCGCAAGGGACTCAGGGAGCTCTCCTTCGCGCTCGCTGCGCTCGTGGAGGCCGACCGCGCTGCGAAGGCGCTCGAACCGGCCAAGCAGCGCATCGTCATCCGCCCGAGGGCAGTCAACGAGAAGGAGTTCGCCGTCAAGGTCGAGGGCGGCACGTACGGCAACGTCTACACCGTCGTCGGCGCCAAACCGGAGCGCTGGGTGCAGCAGACCGACTTCAACAACGAGGAAGCGGTCGGGTTCCTGGCCGACCGGCTCGCGAAGCTCGGCGTGGAGGAGGAGCTCTTCCGCGTGGGCGCAGTTCCGGGCGCCGCCGTCTCGATCGCGGGTCGCGAATTCGAATGGGAGCCCACTCTCTCGTCGACGGCGGAGCTCATCACGAGTCCGCGCGGCACCGACTCGCGGCTCGACGACAACCAGCGCGACACCAACCGCAAGCGTCGGCAGACCTACCTGGAGCGAATGGATGCCAAGGCCGCCGCTCGCGCCGAGCTCGAGGCGGAGCGCCGTGCCGGCATCTGGAGTGACGACGAAGGGTTCGCGGTGCAGAAGGACGACGATGGCGACTAGCTCCCGATCGGAGATTCCCGCAGCCCACCGCATCGTCGTGAAGGTGGGCTCGTCTTCTGTCAGCGGTCCGAACGTCGGCCAGATCGGTCCGCTCGTCGACGCCCTCGCGGCCGCGCACGGCCGAGGTTCGGAAGTGATTCTCGTCTCGTCGGGGGCCATTGCCACGGGCATCCCGTATCTCAATCTCGACTCTCGCCCCACCGATCTCGCGACGCAGCAGGCAGCCGCGGCCGTGGGCCAGAACGTGCTGATCTTCCGCTACCAGGAGAGCCTCGACCGCTACCGCATCGTCGCGGGGCAGATCCTGCTCACGGCGGGCGACATGCAGAACCCCACGCACCGCAGCAACGCCCAGCGCGCTCTCGAGCGACTGCTGGGGCTGCGCATCCTGCCGATCGTCAACGAGAACGACACGGTGGCGACCCAGGAGATCCGCTTCGGCGACAACGACCACCTCGCGGCACTCGTCTCAGTGCTCGTGCACGCGGACGTGCTCGTGCTGCTATCCGACATCGACGCGCTCTACACGCACCCGCCCGGCGACCCGGGTGCGCGCAAGATCGAGACGGTCGCGTTCGACGACGACTTGAGCGGTGTGACCTTCGGCGACATCGGCGCGGCGGGCGTCGGCACCGGGGGAGCGAGCACGAAGGTCGCTGCCGCCAAGCTGGCGGCGGCCGCGGGTATCCCCGTGCTCCTGGCGGCAACGGGCAGCGTGTCAGAGGCTCTGTCGGGCGCAGAACTCGGCACGTGGTTCGAGGCCGCGCAGTCGTGACGCTCTAGTCGGAGAAGAACTCCGCGAGCACCGGCACGAGGTCGTCGATGGCCCACTCGTGCATGGCAGCGGGAATCGTCACGAGTCGGGCGTCGGCGAGCGACGCGAGGATCGACTCGGCTGCGGGCGGCATCAGAGGGAGGGTGTCCTCGCCCAACAGAACGAGTGTCGGCTGCGTTACGGATGCCCACAGTTGCGCGCGCGGTTCAGACTGCGTCCAGGCGAGCGCCTCGGAGTCCGCCTCGAGGCTCGGCGCCAGCGCAGTCATGATCGGCCAGCCCGGGCTCTGCTTCGCGCCCTCCAGCCACTGCGGCGGCATGTCCTTCATGAAGTACTCGATCGTGGCGTCACCGTCACCGGCGGCGATGCGCTCGCGCAGGCCTCCCAGGAACTCGGCCCCACCGGAGCCGAGCTCGTCGCCGAGAGGCACCTCCCACAATGCGAGCCGCGTCACCGGCAGTCCGGCGGCGGCGGCGGCCAGTGCGATTGCCCCGCCCGACGAGCTGCCGTAGAGGCCTGCACGGCCACCGTGTGCGTCGATGAGGGCGGCGATGTCCTCAATGTCCCGCTCGAGGCCGTAGCTGCGCGCGTCGGCGCTCTCACCGCGCCCGCGGCGGTCGTAGTTGACCACCGTGAGGCCTTGCGATGCGAGCTTCGCCGCCATCTCGACGGTCGTGGGGTCGAATGCCCTGAATTGGAATGCTCCGGCGATGAGGATGACCACCGGCCCCGTCCCCTCGCTGTCGTAGGCGATGCGGGTTCCGTCGGCGGACGTGACGAACTGGGTCATGGATGCTCCTTGTTGACGCCGTACACATTGCCACGTCGCGTGCCTTCCCGCAACCGCGCTACCGCCGGAGTCGTAAACTTGGCGCATGTCCGAGACGGCTCTTGCAGCACCCACACTCACCGAGAAGCTCACGGCCGCGCGCGAGGCGGCGCGAGTGCTCGCGACGGTCACGTCCGGTCAGAAGAACGCGGCGTTGCACGCGATCGCGGATGCCGTCATGCGCAACGAGAGCCGCATTCTCCCGGCGAATGAGCTCGACCTCGCCAACGGGCGCGAGAACGGGCTGAGCGACGGCCTGCAAGACCGACTGCGGCTCGACGTGAATCGTCTCGCCGGCCTTGCGACTGCCGTTCTCCAGGTCGCCGACCTCACCGATCCTGTCGGCCAGGTCATGCGCGGATCGGTGCTGCCCAACGGACTCAACGTCACGCAGGTGCGTGTGCCGTTCGGCGTGGTCGGAGCGATCTACGAGGCGAGGCCGAATGTCACGATCGACATCGCAGCGCTCGCGCTCAAGAGCGGTAACGCGGTCGTGCTGCGCGGTGGCTCAGCGGCCGAGAACACCAACCGCGTGCTCGTCGATGTGATCCAGTCGGCCCTCATGGAAGCGGGCCTGCCCCTCGAGTGCGTGCAGACGATCGACGAGTTCGGCCGCGATGGTGCGACCCAGCTGATGCGTGCTCGCGGATTCGTTGACGTGCTCATTCCGCGGGGCAGCGCGAACCTCATCAACTCGGTCGTGGCGGAGTCGACAGTGCCCGTCATCGAGACCGGGGCCGGGGTTGTGCACGTGTACCTCGACGAATCCGCGGACCTGACCACGTCGGTCGAGGTCGTGCACAACGCGAAGGTGCAGCGCCCGAGCGTGTGCAACGCGCTCGAGACCCTGCTCGTGCACGCGGCGTCTGCTGAGCGCCTGCTCCCGCCGGTGCTTGCTCGCTTGCGTGAGGCGGGCGTCACGGTGCACGCGGACGCGCGCGCGCGGGCCATCTTCCCGGATGCCGTGCCCGCCACAGTCGAAGACTGGGCGACCGAATACATGTCGCTCGACGTCTCGGTAGCGATCGTCGACGACCTGGATGCCGCGCTCGAGCACATCCGCCGCTACTCGACCCACCACACCGAGTCGATCATCACCAACGATCTCGCCAGGGCGGAGCGATTTCTGGCTGAGGTCGACTCGGCCGTCGTCATGGTGAACGCCTCCACGCGATTCACCGACGGGGGCGAGTTCGGTTTCGGAGCGGAGGTCGGCATCTCCACCCAGAAGCTGCACGCGCGTGGACCGATGGGCCTGCCCGAACTCACGAGCACGAAGTGGGTTGTGCGCGGCAGCGGCCAGGTGCGCGGATAGTATTCAAGAGCCCCCTGAACGGAGAACCTGATGTCGCTGCTCGCCATTGTCCTCACCGAGACCGAGGAACTCGCGCCTCTGCTGATGCCCCCGCTGGCATTCGCAGGCATCGCCGTCGCCGTATTCCTCACGCTCGGTTTCATCACGTGGAGCTTCCGTGACGTGGCCAACCGGCACAGCGAGAAGACCGGCAAGGCCGATTCGCACGGCGCTGGCCACTAGGGCTCAGCCGACGCATGGTCGAGGCAGCCCCCGTGGCCGACAGCGCCCCCGGGGTCGCGCCGACGAGACGCCGACGGGTGGGCGTCATGGGCGGCACCTTCGACCCGATCCACAACGGTCACCTCGTGGCTGCAAGCGAGGTGCAGCAGCAGTTCGACCTCGATGAGGTGATCTTCGCCCCCACCGGTGAACCCTGGATGAAGCGCACGGTCACCGAGGGGGAGCACCGCTATCTCATGACCGTCATCGCGACGGCCGCGAATCCCCGGTTCACCGTGAGCCGCGTCGACATCGATCGTGATGGCCCCACTTACACGATCGACACCCTCAGGGACATCCGCAGGAGCCACCCGGACGCCGAGCTGTTCTTCATCACGGGGGCGGACGCGGTGGCTCAGATCCTCGACTGGAAAGACGTCGACGAGGTCTGGAGTCTCGCCCATTTCGTAGCGGTTTCACGGCCCGGACACTCGCTGACCATTAGCGGTTTGCCAGAGCAGGGCGTAAGCTCGCTTGAAGTGCCGGCGCTGGCGATCTCATCTACAGACTGTCGGAGCAGGGTCAGCCGGGGTTTCCCGGTCTGGTACTTGGTTCCCGATGGTGTAGTCCAATACATCGCCAAGCACCACTTGTATCGGAGTATTTAATGACCACATTCCAAGATCCGCCCCCGCAGTCGCGGCGCGCGGTTCGGCAGAGTGAGCGCGGTGAGAGCGCAGAATCCCCGGTCGGATTCAGCCATCAGGAGCCTGCCGCTCCGCAGTTCTACTCGGACCCGGAGGCATCTCGGGACATGTGGGACACCACGGCACGCCGCGCCGCCCAACTGCCGCCGTCCGCACCGCGTGAAGAGCAGGCTCCAGACCCGGCTCGTGGTCGTCGCGCCGCTCCCGCCCAACCGGCGCCGGTGGCCGAACCGCTGACCTATTCGACCCAGTCGAAGCCTCCCGTGCCGACCTACGACGGCCCGTTCCGCAACCGGCCCAACGCTGCTCCCGAGTCGGAAGCGCCGGAGCTGCCTCCCACCCAGGCGATGCCAAAGATCGAACAGCCCGCGTATCGCGTTCGCGACTTCAGCCCGGAGTCCCGCCGCGCGGCACCCGCCGTCGCACCCGTCTGGACCCCTCCGCAGGCTCCCGCCGTTGTGCCGGACGACGGTCCTGCTGCGGCACCGAGCGACCTCGACTACCACACCGAGGTGCGCGAGCCGGTTCCCGCTCCCGTCGCCGAGGCTCCCGCAGCTGTGGAACCACTCCAGCCTCCCCTCGAGCACACCATGTCTCGTCGCGAAATGCGCGCACTGCAGACCGCCGAGCGCGATCTCACGCCGCAGTCGGACGACCAGCAGGCGCCCCAGCAGTCGCTCGCACAGCAATTGCAGGCCGCCCAGGCCGAGGAGCCCGTTGCCGAGCCCCAGGATGCTGCCGTCGAGCCCCAGGCCGCGGTCGAGCGCCAGCCCGAGCCCATTGCCGAGTCCCCGTTCGAGGCGCTGTTCCGCCCGGCCTCACAGGAGCCCCCGGTGCAGCCGGCTCCCGTCGCCGAGGTGCCGCTACTGCCGCTGGTAGCTCCCGAGCCTGCCACGAACACAGCGCTCAGCAATGCGCTCGAGGAATTCGACGCCCTCACGCGTTCCCAGCAGCCGGAAGCTCAGCCCGAAGCGCAAGCTCCCGCGCCGGCTCCGGCGCCGACCTCGCAGGATTCGGGGGAGCCGTCCACGTGGACCCCTCCGGTCGGCCACTGGTCCACCCAGGCCGACCTCGACGACGAGAACCAGCCCAGCGAGATCACCCTCAACCGCACGATCGGCAGCGGCAGCACCGCCACCAACGCGCTCGTGCTGCCGAACATCCCACTCGGAACGGACATTCGCGGACCGTTGACCAGCACCGGCGAGATCATGCTCACCGGTTCGATCGACCTGCCGCGCACGCTCGCCTCGAGCGGCACATCCGCCCGCTTCGACCATGACGGGCTCGACGCCCTGTTCGACGCCAGCGATCACGAGCTGATCTCGACGGATTCTGCCCCCGTGCGCGCCATTCGCGCCGTGAGCACGCATCCATCCGGCCACGGCGTCACCCATACCCAGAAGCCGAAGGGCACCAAGGCTCTCACCGCACTGCTGATCGCGGCCGCATCCATGGCCGTCGTGGTGGCCGGGCTGCTCGTGTCCGTGTTCGCGTTCAACGTATTCTGAGCCATTTGCTTCCCGCCACCATTTCCCGAAGGACCATGTGACTGCATCTGCGCGCGCCCACGAGTTATTGACCGTGGCAGCTCTCGCCGCCGACTCCAAGCAGGCCGAGGATCTGGTCGCGCTCGATGTGTCGGGTCCGCTTCCGCTGACCGACATCTTCTTCCTCGCGTCTGGGCGCAACGAGCGCAATGTGCAGGCGATCGCCTCGGAGATCGAGGACAAGATGATCGAGGCCGGCGCAAAGCCACTGCGCCGAGAGGGCCGCTCAGAGGGCCGCTGGATCCTGCTTGACTTCGGCGATCTCGTCGCTCATGTCTTCCACGAGGAAGACCGCATGTACTACTCGCTCGAACGCCTCTGGAAAGACTGCCCGGCGATTCCGCTGCAGTTGCCCGTCGCCAAGTCCGCGGAGTGACAGGCCACCTCCGGCCTCGGCCGGGCAAGGCCATCCACCAGTTCTCGTTCGTCGACGCGCTCGTCGCGGGACTGTACGAAGGCGCCTTCCCGGCCTCAGAAGTGCGTGCGGCCGGTGACCTCGGAGTCGGCTGCGGCGATGCCCTCGATGGCGAACTCGTGCTGCTCGACGGCGAACTCTTCGTGTGCCGTGGCGACGGCGAGGTGCGAGCGGTGGGCGACGACGAGCTTCTGCCGTTCGCAGAGGTCGCGCGATTCGAGCCGACGTTCACGCGTGAGCTGCGAGGGCCCCTGGGTGAGGCGGCGTTCGAAGAGCTCGTTGATGGGCTGGTGCCGAGCGCGAACCTCTTCTACGCGCTGCGAGTCGACGGAGAATTCGACCGGATGACCGTGCGCGAGGCCGTGCGCCAGCAGCAGCCATACCTGGGCCTCGCCGAAGCGGTGAAGCAGCAGCACGAGAGCACCGTGGAGCGCACTCGCGGCACGATGATCGGGTTCAAGGGTCCCGATGTGTTCCAGGGTCTCAGCGTCGCCGACTTCCACTTGCACTACCTCGACAGCGGGCGCGCGTTCGGAGGCCACGTCATGGATTTTGAGCTCGTCGAGGGCGTGCTGCAACTCGAGGCGTACGCGACTTTCACCCTTCGGCTGCCGCAGGTTGAGTCGTTTCTCGAGGCCGAGCTCGACGACATCGACGCCGATGCGGCGATCCGTCAGGCGGAGGACTCCTGATGACGGCGACCGCGATCTTCTGTAGTAATCTGTAGAGGTTGTCTTCCCGCTTGCGGGAAGCCACGGGTCCATGGCGCAGCCTGGTAGCGCACCTGCATGGCATGCAGGGGGTCAGGGGTTCGAATCCCCTTGGATCCACCGAACAGCCCCGGAATCATCACGATTCCGGGGCTCTGTTTTTGCCCATGAGCGTGAGAATCGCCCCTGCCTGCGACCTGATCGCCGCCGCCTGGCTGCCCCTTTCAGGATGTCCTATCGATCACCGACCAGCGCACGGCGGGTCTCGACCTCGCGCACGATGCGCTCCCGTGCCTCCAGCAGGAGGCCGAGCAGATGCTCATCATGGCGTTCACCGACCCGCTCGAGCACCGTGGAGAGGCTGATAGCGGCATACTTCGCCTCGTGGCCGAGGAACGGGATGGTCACCGCCAGGCCGCCGCGTCCAGGAACGGCCTCGCCCATATCGACCGCGTATCCGCGTTCGCGAGTCTCGGCGAGGTTGACCTCGAGCTCGGTCATTCGCGAGATCGACGCGGGGGTCATCTGGGGCAGGGGATCGTGGACGATCGCGTGGAGCTCGTCGGAACTCAATGTCGATAGGAGTGCTTTCCCTATCGCCGTACATGTGGCTGGCACGCGACCGCCGACACGCGAGAGCGTGACGTATGCCCCGTGTCCCTCGTACTTCATCAGGTAGAGCACCTCGCTGCCGCGCAGCACTCCGAGGTTGGTCGATTCGCCGGACTCGTCCGCAAGATCTCGGAGTGTCGTCCTGATGGAATCATCGATCTGGCCCTGGGTGAGGAATGCCGCGCCGACCTCGAAGGCTGCAAGGCCGAGGCGGTAGCGGTGGTCCCCGACGCGGGCGACGAGCTGAAGTTGCTCGAGCTCGCGCAGTGCGCGGAAGACCAGGGTCTTGCTCCTGCCGATGCCACGCTCGAGTTCAGTGAGCGTGAGAGCGTCTCCGGCCTCAGCCAATGCTAGGAGGATCTCTCCAGCGCAGCCCGCTGCGGGAGCAGAATACTTCCGCGACCCGTCGTGTTCGATCGTGGCTCCCTGTCGATCAAGAAGGTGCGTCTTCTGGCTGGAATCTACCATTAGACCTCGCTCTCACCTGCTGGATTCCGGATGTAGTCGATCGCGGTCTCCGTGCTGATGCAACTTGCGTACTTCGCAGCCATGTCGAATAGGTTGACCGCGTGCGAGGTGGCGCCGCGGTCGAACGTCGCGTCATGCACCACCGCAACGCGGAGATCGTATGAGAAGGCGTCGATCACGGTGGCGCGCACGCAACCGCTGGTCGTGCCGCCGGTCACCAGCACGGTGTCGACGCCGAGGTTGACGAGGCGTGACATCAGTGCGCTTCCGAAGAAGCCGCTGGGCTTCTCCTTCTCGAACACGTAGTCCTCTGGCTGCGGTTCGATCTCCTTCACGATCGTGTTACCGTGCGGACCGACCTGCGCGTCCTCGGCGGCACGCGAGTTCTTGCGTTGCCACCCGCCCTTGTCACCGGTGCGGCTGAACGAACGGCTGTGAGTGTAGAGCACTGGTACTCCCGCCGCGCGTGCAGCGGGCAGGAGGGTCTGCATCCGTTCGATCGCATCCCAGGCGTGGTCGCCGCAGCTGTTGCGATACCGCAGAACGGATGTCTCGATCGGTTCGCGGTGGTCGCCGCAGAAGTTGTAGGTGACATCGATGACGAGGATCGCGAGTCGGCTCCCGAGCTGTTGGCGTGCTCCGTAGCCGGCTGCGTTGTAGATCGCGAGCTCGGCGGGAGGGATGAAACTCTCCCATGGGCGTGCCTCGACCAACGGCTGGTTCATTGTGACCTCATTCTTTCCGTCTCCGCCGCTGGCTGAGGCGAGCGACCTCCAGCTATTTCAGTGGGCCGGGGCGACGCTGCTTGACCGAACGGACTCATTACACCTACGTTTATCATTGTACATGCAGAACCTTGTTTCAAATATGAACTTTTACACATAGGCGTGAAAGAGGAAGAGGGACATCGTGGGCAAGATTCACAAGAAAGCACTTCGCACTGGGTTAGGCGCTGTAAGTGCGCTAGCAATTGCTGCTTTGGTGGCAGGTTGCGCGGGAGGCAGCGCAGCGCCGGAACCCGATGAGTCCAGTGGAGAACTCCAGCCCGTGAGTGCAATGTTCACGGCCTTCTGGACGATGTCGATGATCGGGCACACCGCCCAGGAACTCGGCACGTGGGAAGATCTGGGACTCGACGTGAGTCTGACGAGCGGCCAAGAGGTCGTTCCCGCGCTCGCTTCGGACAGCGTCGACATCGGTGTCGGATCGCCGAATCGCTTCATCGGCGGCATCCTCGCCGGCGCTGAACTGAAGATCGTCGGCCCAGCGAGCAACGCGTGGGACCAGTACATCATCGTGCGGTCCGACCTCGGCATCGACGACCTCGATGACTGGAAGGGTGGCAACCTCGGTGTCGGCACCTTCGGTTCGGCGACGCACTATAGCACCGTGAAATTGGCGGAACTGCAGGGCTGGACGGAGGACGACTACGAGATCGTCGTGCTCGGTGCGATTGACTCGATCCTCGCCGCGTTCGACTCGGGCGTCATCGACGGGTTCCTGTGGGGTGGCTCCACCGCCTTCCCGCTCGAGGAGTCCGGCAAGGCGACGATCCTCGGCAATCTCGGCACGCTCATCGATCCGATGCCGTACAACGTCATCGCCGTGACCGACAAGGCACTGGCGGCCAAACCGGACTCGATCCGCGCCTTCTGCGAAGGCTTCTACGAGGCCAACAGCCAGATACACGAGGACCCCGACGTAGCCGCGGACCTCATGATCAGCGTGGGCGGTACCAACCCGGATGCCACGCCGCGCATCGCCAAGGAAGGCGCGACTTTCCTCGCGACGTCACCGAAGCTGGAGAAGAGCGCGTTCGGCCTGATGGCCGAGGTTACGGCACTCACGATCGAAGGCGCCGAGGACATCACGGGCGACGACGTCGAGGCGATGTACGTACCGTGTGACTCGCTCTAACAGAGGACGACACGGGTCGGGTGAGTCCGATGGGGCTCGCCCGACCCCAGCACGCAGGTGCCAAGCCAAGAACCACGGAAGGAATTACGTGTGACCACCACCGACCAGAGTCCAGCGCGGCCTGATGATCGCGGTCAACCAGTCGTCGCCTCAACGCCGGGAATCGTGCGCAGATGGCACAGCCTCACGCTGAGGTCGCAGAGCCGACTCGTACTCGTACTCGTACTCGTACTCGTGGCACTCGTGTGGGAGATCGCGTCGCGCACGGGCTTGCTCAACGCGCAGTTCGTCTCGCGGCCCACCGCGATCGTCGCCTCGATCCCCGAGCTCCTGGCTTCGGAGACCGTGCGTGCCGCGGTGATCGCGACAGTGGCCGGGGTCCTGGTAGCGGCGGTCTACGGCACGGTCATCGGAATCGTGCTCGGCTACGTCATGGGCTTCTTCGCCATCATCCGCGCGGCCTTCTTCGGCCCGGCGCTGTTCCTGCTCAGCGTGCCGAAGTCGATCTTCATCCCGATCTTCCTGGTCTTCTTCGGCCTGAACCGCGAGACCGCCATCTTCTACGGGGCGTTCTCGGGCTTCATCTACGTGATTGTCAACGTCGTTGCCGGCTTCGACCTGATCCGGGAGCAGGACCTTCGCATCGCGAAGGCCTTCGGAGCGAAGATCCACCACCGCATCCTCGACATTGTCTTCCCGGCGACCCTGCCCGGTGTGTTTGCCGGCATCTGGTACGGGGTCAAGGGAGGTCTGCAGGGGATCCTCATCTTCGAGTTCTTCGTCTCGGTGGGTGGTCTCGGCGCACTCATTACCCAGTATTCGAACGAACTGCGAACGGACCGCGTATTCGCGCTCACCCTCGGCATGGCGATCTTCGCGATCGCGCTCGGCGCCATTTGGACCGCAATCGAGCGAAGGCTTGCGAAGTGGCGACCACAGAACTGAGGCGGCTGGAGAACCCAACGCCAAGACCCGAACACGAGAACACAACGACCGGAGCACAAGAATGAGCCTGATCGCAAAGAACCTGAGCGTGACGTACGGCACGGGTAGCGGGCGCGAGCTCGTCGCCCTCGATGACATCAATTTCGAGATCGCCAGAGGCGAATTCGTCACAATCATCGGTCCAAGCGGATGCGGAAAGTCCACACTCCTGCATTGCCTCGGCGGGATGCTCAAACCGTCCAGCGGCGTCGTGACCTTGGACGAGGAACCGATCCGCGGTCCCGATGCCCGTCGAGCGGCATTCGTCTTCCAGGATTACACGCTGCTGCCCTGGCGCCAGGTACTGCAGAACGCTGTGCTGGGGTTGCGGTTCGACGGGGTGCCGAAGGCCAAGGCCAACGCGAAGGGCGAGGAGATGCTCGCACTCGTGGGCCTCTCCGACTTCCGCGAGGCCTACCCTCGTGAACTCTCCGGCGGTATGCAGCAGCGAGTCGCGATCGCGCGCGCGATGTGCATGGAGCCGGGCATTCTGCTCATGGACGAGCCCTTCGGTGCGCTGGATGAGCAGACGCGAAGGCAACTCGGCTTCGAGATGGCGCGCATGCTCAGCGAGCGCGACAGCACCGTGGTCATGGTGACGCACAGCCTCGATGAGGCGATCATGTGGGCCGACCGGATCCTTGTGATGAGTGCACGACCGGGTCGGATCGCCAAGGAGATCCGCGTGACCGCCCCGCGGCCCAGAACCCATGACTACATCGCCACCGAGGAGTTCGCGGCTCTGCGCAGTGAGCTCTTCACACTGCTCGATCAGGACAACGTCTCCGACCTCGCGGAGTCGGTCGACCGATGAGCGCACCCGCCGTCGCGACACAGAGCCTCTCTCGCAAGGCATCCCGCAACCCCACGGGGCAGCGGCCACCCCGGCGTTCAGCTGTCATCGCCCTGCGGGTGGGGGCGTGCGTCCTCTTCTTCGGCGGATGGCTCTACCTGCAAGGACCCGGTGACATGTCGCCGGTGATCCTGCCGAATCTGGAGAAGGTGTTCCTCGAGCTGGGCAGGTTCCTGACGACGGGACAGGTGTACCAGGCGGCTCTGGTTACTCTCGGCGAGATTCTCGGGGCGCTCGCGATCGCGGCGACGCTCGGCTTCGCGGTCGGTTTCTGGGGCGCACGGAAGAATCTGCGGTCTGGTGTGCTCGAACCCCTGCTCATCTGGGGATATCTCGTTCCAACGATCCTGTTCTACCCCCTGTTTTTGCTCTGGCTCGGTTTCGGAACGTCGTCGAAGATCGGATATGCCGCCGTATCGGCGTTCTTCCCGATTGCGTACAACTGCCTTCGCGCGTACCAGCGCGTCGAACCGCGCTACATCCAGGTCGGACGGGCGTTCGGTGCATCGGCGCGGCAGCTCGACTGGCAGATCAAGTTCCGCGGCGGCCTGCCACTGGCCGCGGCCGGGCTCAAGCTCGGTGCAGCGCAGGCGATCGTCTCCGTGATCGTCGCCGAGATGCTTGCTTCGAGCCAGGGTCTCGGCTTCCTTATCCAGTTGTACGCCCAGTCGTTCCGCATCCCGAGCCTCTACGCGATCATCGTCATCGTGCTAGTCGTGGTGGGCATCCTGCACGTCGCCGTGAAGCTGCTGCTGCGTGAGGACGCACCTGTCGAGGCGCGCTGACGAGCATCCGGAACTTCATGCGATCACGAACGGAGAGGGACCACCATGTCCGCTGAAGAGCATGCTCGAACCTTCGGGAGCGACCTGGCCATCAGATCGATGCACTCGCTCGGCATCGAGTACGCAGCGCTCAATCCCGGCGCGAGCTTCCGCGGCCTGCACGAGTCCCTCGTGCACGAGGGATCGGTGCGGCCGATCATGTGCCTCGACGAGGGTGTGGCGGTAGCGCTCGCGCACGGATACGCGAAGTCATCTGGTAGGCCGATGGCGGCATTCCTACACAACATCGTCGGCTTACAGAGCGGCTCGATGGCACTTTTCAATGCCTGGATCGATCAGGCACCGATGCTCGTCATCGGTGGCTCCGGCCCGGCTGATCGCTTCCGCAGACGTCCGTACATGGACTGGATCCACACGGCCAACCCGCAAGTCGACATCGTGCGCAATCACATCAAGTGGGACGACGAGCCATCCTCTGTGGCCGAGTGGCCCGAATCCCTGGCACGGGCTGTGCAGATCGCGACCACGCAGCCGAGCGGACCGACCTACGTTGCGCTGGATGCTCTGCTGCAGGAACAGGAGGTCGACCCGTCGCTCGTGCCGATGATCGGCAATCAACTGCTCCCACGGGTCGGAATGCCGACCGCTGACCTCGACCGCATCGTGTCCCTGCTACTCGCGAGCCATCGACCGCTCATCGTCGCCGACTATCTCGGGCGTTCGGAGGCCGCCTTCCAGGCTCTTGTCGAGCTCGTCGACCTCACGGGCGCGCGGGTTGTCGACATCGGCGGTCGTCTCAACTTCCCGAATACCCATCGTGGCGACGCGACCGGGCACCGGCTCGCGTCTCTCCGAGAGGCGGATCTCGTGTTTGCGCTGGACGTGCGCGACCTGCGCTGGGTGGTCACCGAGGAGGACGAGCGGGACAGGGGCTATCGCAAGATCGTGCCCGACGGGGTGCCGATCGTGTCGATTGGAGTGGAGGCGATGGAGACCCGGCGGGTGTCGGATCGCGAGGGTGTGGTCGACGGCGCCGAACGATACCTCGGCGACACCGCCGTCGTGCTTCCCGAACTCGTGGCGATGCTGGCGAAGCACGGAAGCACGAAGGGGAAATGGCCGGATCTTCCGCCGCATCCGGCTCCCCGGACGTCCACCGAGACGATCACGCGCGATCATCTCGCCGCGATGTCATGGCAGGCCGTGCGGGAAGGACCGTGGCAACTCGCCCACGGTGAGCTCAAAGGCATCGTACGTCGCCAGTGGGAGTTCAGCAGCTACGGGCAATACCTGGGCGGATCAGGTGGCGGCGGACTCGGTTACGGCGCAGGGGCGGCGATCGGGGCGTCGCTGGCACAGCGCGACTCCGACACCCTGGTGGTCTCCCACCAGTCCGACGGCGACCTGCTGTACACGGCATCCGCGCTGTGGACCGCCGCGCACGAGTCGCTTCCCCTCCTGATGATCGTCGTGAACAACCGCAGCTACGGGCAGGACCGCATGCATCAGCTCCTCATGAGTTCGACGCGCGATCGCCCCGAGGCGCACGCCCGGGTCGGCATCGACATCACTGCCCCGGATTGGGATTTCGCGAAACTCGCAGAAGCCCAGGGCGTGGAAGGCATCGGGGTCGTGTCGTCTCCGGCTGACCTCGGACCAACGCTCGCGCGTGCGGCATCGATGGTGAGGGATGAGCACCGTCCGGTGCTTGTCGACGTGTTGGTGTCGTGACCGTTCCGTTCGGTTTGAAAGTGAGATACAGGGCAGGGTGGGAATAGCAGTGACGACGACCAAGAGCATGATCGATCTGCACGCCCCCGCGGAGAAGATCTTCGTCGCGGGACGGTGGGAATCGGGCGTAACGGGTGCCCTGATGAACGTCGAGAGCCCTGTCGACGAATCGGTGCTCGCCCGGGTTCCCTCCGCATCCGCGGCAGACCTGGACCGTGCCTATACGGGAGCGGCGGCCGCAGCGGAAGCGTGGGGGAGTATCTCGTGGGTGCAGCGGGCGAAGCTCATGAGAGAGCTCGCGGAGCGCGTGCGTGAGAGCGCGGAGCGGCTCGCCGTCATCGAGGCCCTCGACTCCGGCAATCCCATCGCCGCATGCCGTGACGACGTCGAGGCCGCAGCGGAGGGCTTGAATCACATGGCGGGTCTGGCGGGCGAGGCTGGAGGGCGAACGATCCCATCCCGCTCGGGAACGCTCGTGTACACCCGTCGTCGGCCCTTTGGTGTCGTGGGCAGGATCACCGCGTACAATCACCCGCTCAGATTCGCTGGCAAAGCCATCGCGGCACCGCTCGCCGCCGGCAATGCCGTGATTCTCAAGCCCGCGGACCAAACGCCGTTGACGTCACTCGAGCTGGCTCGCCTCAGCGAGGGGATTTTGCCACCGGGAGTGCTCAGTGTGCTGAGCGGAACCGGGGCAGGCGTCGGCAGTGCGATCGCCGGCGACCCGCGGATCCGCCGGATCGGCTTCACAGGAAGTGTGGAGGCAGGCAGGGCCGTGCTATCAGCCGGAGCGCGGGGAATCAAGTCGGTGTCGCTCGAACTCGGCGGCAAGAACCCGATCATCATCTGCGACGACGTCGATCTCGAGGCGGCGGCACTGGCAACGGTCCGCGGCATGAACCTCACGTCCAGCAACGGGCAGTCCTGCCAATCCAACTCAAGGGTGCTGGTCCAGGATTCGATTCACGAGGAGTTCATCGACATTCTCGTCGAGCACATCAGCCGTCTGCGGGTCGGGGACCCTCTCGATCCCGAAAAGAATGTCGGAACCCTGATCAGCGCACCGCATCTGGAGAGGGTGATGGGCTACATTCGGCGTGCCGTCGAGGAGGGGGCGGTGCTTCGCCACGGCGGTGGACGACCGGCCGGGCAGGAGCGCGGCTATTTCATCGAGCCTGCGGTGCTCTCGGACGTCGCGCCGGGAAGCACCCTCGCCAAGGAAGAGGTCTTCGGCCCTGTGCTCGCGATAATGCGCTGGCGAAACGATGACGAGGCGATTCAGATCGCCAACGACACCGAGTTCGGCCTGGCGGCAAACGTACTCACGGCGTCGTTCGACCGCGCGCACCGGATCGCCGACCGCCTGGAGGCGGGTGTCGTGTGGATCAACGGACCGACCGAACGACCTCCGGGGACACCGTTCGGTGGCCTCAAGAACAGCGGACTGGGCAAGGAGCAGTCCCTCGAGGAACTGCTCAGCTACACACAGGAGACCGCGGTACTCGCCGCGTACTGACCGCCGAGTTGCCGGTATCGCGGCGGGAACGCTCGAACCACTCAAGAAACGTAGGTACACAGATATGAATGCCCAGGGTCAGCGATCATGACGGAGATGCAGATTGGCGCTCTCATGCCACACTTCGGGTCCTTCGCGACGAAAGAGCTTCTCAAGGATGTCGCAGTCGCGGCACACGAGCACGGACTCGACTCGCTGTGGGTTCGTGACCACCTGACGTACGGGCCGCACGGCATGGAGGATCCGGACCCGACGTTCCTCGAGACGTTCACGACCCTCGGCTATGCCGCGGCACACGCGCCCGGTCTAGGGCTGGGGACGGCGGCGATCATCCCGGTAAGGCATCCGCTGATGCTGGCGAAGTCCGCTGCTTCGCTGGCTGCGCTGACGGACGGTCCGCTCAAGCTGGGCATCGGTGCGGGCTTTCGTGACCGTGAGTTCGCCGCGGTCGGCCTTCACGCCAACTTGAGCGAGCGGGTCGATCATGTGGTTCCCGTGATGTTCGAGGTGTTGCGCGCAATGCGTGCGGGCGAGGCGGTCGAGTACCACGGCACCTACTGGGATTTCGGCCGCACGGAGCAGTGGCCCGTGCTGCCGCCGCAGACTCGCCTTCTCTACTGTGGAACCAGCCCCCGCGCCCTGCGACTGTCGCTCGAGCACGCGGAGGGATGGGTCCCCGGACGCATCACGGTCCCGACCCTGAAGCGCAGGCTCGAGACGGTGTCGCCGGACCGTGACCTGGATGTCGTGGCAATTCCGCTCGTGGTCGTCGCGCAGTCCAAGGAAGAGGCGGCCGCCCTTCTCGACCTCGAGTCGCTCCTGGAGTACGCGAACGAGCACAAGTGGCTCGACCGCCCCGCGGGCGGGACCTTCGAGACGGCCGATGATCTCGAGGGCATCGTCTTGCACGGCACGGTGGATGATGTGGCGGCGGGAATCGAACGCCTTCGTAGTGCGGGCGCCACTGAGGTAGTGCTCGACCTCAGGCTGAGCTGGGCGGGCGCGCCCGACCTGATCGGCCAGCTCGGTTCCGCGATCGGGCGCACGAAGTGGTCAGCGAAGGATGGCGCATGAGTCCATCTACTGTCGCGCGCCTGCGCGACGCGATGCGCCAGGCAGACGACATCACACACCTTCTGGCGGAACTCGTTGCGATCGACACCCCGACGGGCGATCGCGGCGGCCTCGACGCAGCCTTGGAGGTCGTGGGCCGGGAACTTGCGGGCCGCGGGTTCGCGATACAGCACGACTCGGGGGATGACGGTCTGCCCGTGCTCATCGCCGATCGCGGGGTGGGGCAGCCCTTCGGGCTCGTCGGCCATCTAGACACCGTCTTCGGCCCGGGGGAGGCAGCCCGTAGACCGTTCGCCGTTGAGGGCGATCGCGCGACCGGACCGGGGGTCGCGGACATGAAAGGCGGCATCGTCACGATCCTTCGCTGCATAGACTTCCTCGACCTCCTCGGGTCGCCGCCTGCCCTGCGGATCATCATCAACGGCGACGAGGAACGCGGCTCGGCAGGTTCGAGGCGCGTGCTCGTCGAGAGACTGCGGTCCGCGCGCGCGGCGCTCGTGTTCGAACCAGGGCGGCCCGGCGGCGAGTTCGTGAGCAGCCGTCGCGGGACCGTGCGTTTCCGCATTCGGGTCGCCGGCATCGCCGCGCACAGCGGTGTCGCGCCGCGCGACGGTGCGAACGCGGTTCATGATCTTGCCGGCCGCATCGTCCGCGTCGCGGCGCTCGCCGAGGATCTGCCCGGTTGCGACGTGAACGTGAACCTCATCGCCGGCGGTGTGGGCATCAATACGGTGCCCGACCACGCGGAGGCCGAAGTCGACGTTCGTACGTCGAGCCTCGCGGACGACGATCGGATCCGTCGATCGGTGGAGCAGATCGCCGAGGAGCCGGGAGTACCGCGCACCACGTGCTCGATCGAGTGGCTCGCCTCCCGGCGTCCGCTCGAGCGCCATCCGCGGCAGGATGCGCTCATCGCGTTATTCACCGAGGCGGGGGCGGACCTCGGGTTTCCCGTGTCCTTCATAGGGACCGGTGGCGGCTCCGATGGCAACCTGCTGGGCGCAGAGGGCATAACTGTCATCGACGGCTGCGGCCCGGTGGGAGATGGCTACCATCGCGTCGACGAGTTCGTGAGGGTGAGCACGATCCTCGAGCGGGCAGCCATCTGCGCGGCAGCTCTCCAGCGGGCGGCGGAGCGGAGCCCCCATGCGTGAGTACGTCATCAGCGTTCCGGTCGGCTTCGCCAGCACGTCCGCCATCTTGCGCACGCCTCTCGGTGAGGGGCCGTTCCCGCTCGTCGTCCACGGTCCCGGCTGGATGAGCACGAAGGACGCGGGGCACTACGTGCGCTACCACGAGGAGTTCGCCGCGCGTGGCATCGCGAGCCTCATCATCGATTACCGCGTCATGAACGACGGCTCGCCCGCGCCCATCATCGATCCCTTGCTGATGGCGGAGGATCTTGTGGCCGCGGCGGTTCACGGCGCGAGCCTCGACGAGATCGACGGCCGACGTGTCGTGATCCTGGGCACGGGCGGGGTCGGAGCGGCTGCTGCCGTTGTCGCTGGAGCACGCGCACCCGGGGTGAGCGCGGTTGTGGCGGTGTCCCCGATCGCGACCGGTGAGAGCTGGCTCTCCTTCATGCGGACGCCCGAGCAGATGGAGCGGCTGCTGGCGACTGTCGAGGAGGATCGCCGCTCGCGCGCCGCGGGCAGGCCAGGGGCGACCGTTCCGCCGCTCGGCGGGATTTCGATCCCGCCCCCGGAACGGGCGAAGCTCAATTTCAAGGCGGACATCCGAAGTGCGATGCCCAGCGAGGTCGCGCTGGAGACCGTTGAACGCCTCCTCGCGTTCCGCCCGATCGACGAGGTCGCCGCGATCGCCCCTCGGGAGCTCGTGCTCATTGCCTGCCGCGACGACGTCGCGGTGCGTTTCGAGGACGCTATAACACTCCTCGATCGTGCGGGCGACCCATCACGACTCGTGATCTTCGAAGGCACGAGCAGTTACCGAATGCACGACTCGCATTGGCGCCTGATCGCCGATGAGGTCGTGGAGCTTGTCGCGCGGCTCGACGAGCCGGGCAGTTCCAGCACCAAGGGAGAGTTATGAGTACGCCAGTTACAACCGTGCACGCCGGCGCGGCGTGGATCGACGACACGGTCCGTCGGGAGGTCTCGATCCGCATCGAGAACGAGCGGGTAGTGGAGATCGTCGACGGGTTTGTGGGCGGCGACATCGGCGGGGACGTGCTCGATTGGCGTTCGCTGCTCGTTCTGCCCGGGGCGATCGACACGCACAGCCATCACCGCGAGCCGGGTTTCGAACACAAGGAGACCATCGCAACTGCCACCCGTGCGGCCGCTCGAGGCGGAGTGACGATCACGGTGGGGATGCCCAACGTGGAGCCTCCGATCGTCACGGTCGACCGCTACAGGGCTCTCATGGACCACTACGCGGAGCACGCCATCGTGGACTTCAACGTCAATCCGGCGCCGACGATCGCGGAAGAGGTCCTCGGTCTCGCCGAGGCCGGCGCGCTGGGTTTCAAAATCTTCATGGTCGTCGACACCAAGCGGTCCTATCCGCACATGCCCGGGCTCGGGATCGAGGATGACGCAACTCTGGTGCGGGTCGCCGAAAGCGTTGCGCCGACAGGGATTCCGCTCATGGTGCATCCGCACAACCAGGCGATCATGAACCTCGCCGAACATCGTACGTGGGGCCAAGGCAAGCGCACGCCCGAGGACTACGCGCGCGCACAGCGGCTTTACGACGGTCTCGTCTGGGACACCGCCAACGAGACGCTCCTGAGCCTGCAGGAGGCAATCGGGTTCCGATTGCACATCCTGCACCTGATCTCTGTGCGCAGTGTGGAGATGGTCCGGGCGGCGAAGGCCGCGGGCCGTTCCGTGACCGGGGAGGTGAACCCGTTCGGGCTGTTCCTCGGCGACATGGAGCAGATTCGGGAGCGCGGTCCATACGCGTGCGGACGCTGGTCGCCGCCCCACGTCAAGAAAGCGCTGATCGCGGGACTTCGCGACCGGACGATCGACGTCATCGGATCCGACCACGCGCCCCACACGCGCGAGGAAAAGGAGCCGGGGTGGGAGGACATGTGGAAGGCACCATCGGGCACACCGCAGTTGCAGCACTATCTCGCGTGCGGCCTGACGTGGGTCAACGAGGGCCGGATTTCGCTTGGTGACCTCGTTCACGCTACGAGCACGGGACCCGCGAAGACTTTCGGCCTCTACCCCGATCGCGGCGTCGTCGCGCCGGGTGCGTACGCGGACCTCATCGGCGTCGACCTCGCGCGACGGTGGACCGTGCGGAATGAGGATGTCGAATCCCAATGCGGCTGGACGCCCTACGACGGCGATGAACTCACGGGCAAGGTCATACACACGCTGGTCCGCGGCAACCCGGTCATGATCGACGAGGAACTCGTCGCTCCATCCGGAAGCGGAAGACTTGCCCGCCGCGTGAACAGCCAGGAAGAAAGATGAGAACCATGATGGGAAAGACCGCAGTGGATCAGATCGTTACGAAGATTGATCCGGCACGCCTCATCGACCGGTTGGCCCGCTATGTCGAGATATCGAGCCCGACCGGCTCGGAGCTCACCCTGGCCGAGGCGATCCGAGACGAGCTTGTGGCTGCAGGAGTAGACGCGAGCGTGCAGTACATCGGCGGTGACCGTGGCAACGTTATCGCCCGGTTGCGAAGCCACAAGCCCGGTCGGGTCGTGATGCTCAATGCTCACCTCGACACGTCGTACACGGGCGATGAGCCCGAACTCAGCGGCCGTGGATACAAGAACCGGGCGATCATCGACGGGGACTGGATGTACGGAAACGGCGTTCACAACATGAAGAACGCGCTCGCCAGTTACGTCGAGATCGTCATCGCACTGACCCAGTCCGGCGAGGCCGCGGACCTGCCCGGGGAGGTCGTGCTGCTCGGGGCCGCCGGCGAGATCGAGAAGGCGCCCTACGGTCGCTACCAGGGGCCAACGTACGAGGGGTACGGGGTCGGAACGGGCTACGCCCTCTCACACGGCATCACGGCGGATTGCTGCATCCTCGGCGAACCGACGGCTAACACGGTGGGCCTCAGCAACATGGGGGTGTTGTGGGTGCGCCTGCAGACCACTGGAACGATGGCTCACACCCAGGCGGCCGGCCGTGCGGAGAACGCGATCGACAAGATGCGTCGGGTGCTCGACAAGCTCGACCCGTGGCTCAAGGAGCACCCTGCCCGCTACGAGTACAAGGGGGTTCGCCCGTCGGCCGACGTGACAGCGATCGAGGGCGGATGGCCGTATCGCGCGGGCCGCACTCCTGTCGTGTGCGAGGCGTTCGCGTGCATCCGCACGCCGCCGGGCGTGCGATCCATCGACATCTACCGCGAACTTCGAGAGCTCGTCACTTCGTTCGGTGACGCCGACTCGACGCTCGAGGTGGATGTGCACATGTACGTCAGTCACGACGGCGGGGAGATCGCACCCGAGGAGCCGATGGTCCAGGCGCTCGCCGCCGCTCACGAGCAGATCACGGGTGAACCGCCCGCCTTCGTGCCGCGGGGGGCCTACATGGACTCCTCAACCCTGATCGCCCACGGGATCCCGACCGTCGTCTACGGCGCCAGTGGCCGCGTGCGCGGCACCGCAGACGAGGGAGTGGGCGCGGACTGGAATCCCGAGGAGGGGGAGCACACGTACCTCCCTGACCTGATCACGGGCACAGAGGTCGTGCTCGAGACCGTCCGGCGGCTGCTGAAAGACTGAAGGCATTCACGAGGCGAACGGCTTCCGTGGCGCGGGGCCGTTCGCCTTATCTCGTTGGTACTGTCGCGGTCGGTGGGTCGCTCGCTGACGTGACGGCCGTGACGGTTGCGCTTCGAACCCGCACGATCAGCACGTCACATGTCGCGCTCCTCCAGAGCTCGTCGATGGCGCTGCCCTGGCCGGAATGCGCGGTCGAACGGCGCGACGGTCCCACGACAATCGCCCGAGCCTTCCACTCAGCGGCCCGGTCGGCAATGACTCGCCCGATATCGGCATGCGTTCCGACATGGGCGATCACGTGTCCTCGAGCGGCCAACCCGGCCGCCGCGAAACGGTCGATCTGTTCCTGCATGACCGCGGCCGCATCCTCGGGTGTCTCGAGGTCGATGTCCTGTTCGTCGATGACCTCGGACTCACGGATGTGCACGAGCTCGACGGGGCTCGCGAATTCCAGAGCTATCCGCATCCCTGCGGCGAGCACCGGCTCAGTGAATCCCGACTGTCCGACCGCAATGACCACGGGATGGCCCGACGCATTCCCGGCGCCACCCAGTTCGGGCACGGATGCCTCGATCATGTCGTCCTCGTCGATCGCAGACCGCTCGGCCGCCGTTACCAGCTTCGCGCCGCTGGCGAGGAGGATCCCGGCTACGACGAGGGCTGCGGCTCCGATGTAGAACGGCAGGTGGATGTTGACCGCCGCAACCAGGATGCCGGCGACGAATGGGGCGATCCCTCCTCCGATGAACCGGACGAAGCCGTAAGCGGCGGATGCGACGGGACGGTCGACCGGTGACGACATCATGACGGCCTGGGTTACGAGGGTGTTGTTGGTGCCGATGACGGCGCCCGATGCGATGACCGCGATGATGAGAGTGATCTGCGACGAGGTGAACATGGCGATCACGAGGAGGTCTATCGCCATGAGCGCAAAGCTGCCATAGAGCGTCTTGACGGTACCGAACCGGGCCTGAAGGCGGGGCGCACCGAAGACGGCGAAGATGGCGACCAGCAACCCCCAGCCGGTGAACACGAGCCCGAGCTGCATGGAATTCAGGCCCATCGGGAACGGTGCGTAGCCGAGCAGGGTGAAGAAGCCCCAGTTGTATGCCAAAGCCATCAGGCTCAAGGTGAGCAGGGTGCGGTGGCGGAGGGCTTTCAGCGGTGCGAGGAGCGAGAGCCGCTGAGGCGGAGTCGGTGTTGGGGCGACGAATACCAGAGTTGCGATGAGTGCGACGGCCATCAGGGCGGCAACGCCGAAGAAGGGCCACTGCCAGCCGATCGAACCGAGCAGACCACCGAGAAGAGGACCGATGGCTATCCCGATTCCCAGGGCAGCCTCGTACAGCACGATCGCCCCCGCAAAGCCGCCGCTTGCAGAGCCCACGATGATCGCCAGGGATGTGGCGATGAACAAGGCATTGCCGAGACCCCAGCCGGCGCGGAATCCGACGATGCCTCCGATGCTGCCGGAGGCGCCGGCCAGGCCAGCGAAGACCACTATGAGAATCAGTCCCGCGACGAGCGTGCGCTTCGCGCCGATGCGACTGGAGACCCATCCCGTGACCAGCATCGCCAGGGCGGTGACCACGAGGTAGCTGGTGAACAACAGCTCGACCTGTGTGGGGGTGGCGTGCAGGTCACTCGCGAGATTGGGCAGTATCGGGTCGACCAGGCCGATGCCCATGAACGAGATGACGCACGCGAAGGCAACCGCCCAGACCGCCTTCGGCTGCCTGAATGCGCTCCCCACGGACGAATGGCTGGTCAAGAGTCGCTTCCGAGTTCGATAACGCGCATTAATGCTGGGAGCGCAGAGGTGATCGAGGTTCGCTCGTCCTCCGTCAACCGCTCGAATAGCCGCGTGAGTTGATCGAGCCGGTCAGATTGCCGGGAGGCGATGACCTTGATGCCCACATCCGTGATGTGCACGAGAACAGCACGGCCATCGTCGGGGTCTTTGTGGCGCTCGACCATCCCATCACGTTCCAGGCGAGAGACGATCTGCGTCATTGCCGGTTGCGTCACCTGCTCACTTGCGGTGAGGTCGGCCAACCTCATTGGGCTGCGGCGAGAGAGCGTCTTGAGCGCGCCCGCGGTGGAGAGGCTCAACTTCTGGGCGGTGGGGATCCGCACGAACAATCGCGCGAGGTCTTCGATGGCGGTCGCCATGGCGAGCGCTTCCGGTGGGCTGGTGGCGATAGCGGAATGCACGACATAAATATATCACGTATTTATATAAGACCCTTATAGGTAGGAGTCGGCAGGCGTACGGAGCTCCGTCGCCAGTGCGATATGTTGTACCTCACATGGAGGGGAGTATTCCCCGAACAGCAGCGTCGTCATCACGGAAGGCCTCGGCCGACCCGGTGCTGCAGGCCCGGACTTTCGGGCGGAAGAGACCTCCGGACATCCCTTGTTTCCGTCCGGAGGTTCTTGCATGGTCTCTGCCGTAACGCCCCTTGTCTGGATCATCACCGTCGTGGGATTGCTTGCGATCATCGCGCTCGACCTCACCGTCATCGCCCGCCGAAGTCGCACCGTGTCGATCACAGACGCGACCCGCTGGGTGTTGTTCTACGTGGCCCTGGCCGGACTGTTCGCCGCGGCGCTGTTCGTCTTCAATCCCGGCCCGTCAGGCTCGGAGTTCGTCGCCGGCTACATCACCGAATACAGCCTCAGCATCGACAATCTGTTCGTGTTCATGATCATCATGACCAAGTTCGCGGTGCCGCCCCTCGCGCAAGACAAGGTGCTCTACATCGGCATCGTCTTGTCTCTCCTGCTGCGTGCGGTTTTCATCTTCGCGGGCGCGGCGGCGATCGCGGCGGCCAGCTGGGTGTTCTACATCCTCGGCGCGTTCCTGATCTACACCGCCGTGCGCCTGGCGATGGAGGGGGAGAACGACGAAGACGACTTCAAGGAGAACGCCGCGTTGCGCATGCTCCGTCGCATCCTTCCGCTCAGCAAGGACTTCGACGGCGCGAGGCTTGCGACGCGCGTTGATGGCAAGCGGATGCTCACGCCCCTGGTGATCGTGATCGCCGCGATCGGCATGGCCAACGTCGTCTTCGCCCTCGACTCCATCCCGGCGATCTTCGGCCTCACCACAGACGCCTACGTGATCTTCACCGCCAACGCGCTCGCCCTGATGGGCCTGCGCCAGCTCTACTTCCTCATCGGTGGCCTGCTCGAGCGCATCATCTACCTCAATGTGGGCCTCGCCGTCATCCTCGGCTTCATCGGCGTGAAGCTGCTGATCGAGGCCCTGCACGGCTCACACGTCGACGACATCGGCGCGTTCCACTTGCCTGAGATCGGTACCGTCACCTCGCTGCTGTTCATTGTCGCCACGCTGACGGTCACGACCGTGGTGAGCCTGATCAAGACGGGTGTGATCGACAAGCGCAGGGTCGACGACGAGGGCACGGGAGCCTAGGAGGCCTCATCCGCGGGCCGGCTTGAGGCCCACCGATAGTGTGACCACATGACCACGCGACGTCGTCTCCGCAGCTGGGTGGATGTGGTCATCGCGCTCATCGACCGCGTGCCGGGACCGCCTTGGGTGACCTACGCCATGCTCGTGGCCCTCAGCATTGCCGTCACGGTCGGCCTCCGAGTGCTCGACCGGGCACCGATCGACGCTCTGGTGATCGCATTCGCGGGGCTGAGTTTCACCCCGTTCGCGGTCGTGGACTACATCAACCGTGCGGCGAAGAGGGCGCTGGCGGACTTCCGTCCCGCGCTCGGCGAACTGGAACCGGAGTATGACGAGCTCGAGCGGCAGCTGGCCACGACATCCTTCGCGAGCGGAATAGCCGGCGCCATCATCGGCATCGGAGTGGTGACGATCGGCAACCTGACCGTCGACGGCGCTTGGGGGGTGTCGGCCGACAACTGGCTCGGAACGAACATCGTGACGATCGTGCTGCAGGTCATCCTCAACGCCAGTCTCGTGTCGTTCCTGCTCCGCGAGGTCGGGCACTCGCGTACGATCGCGCGCATCCATCGCGATGCCACCAATATCCGGCTCTGGAATGTGCGGCCGCACAACGCGTTCGCGCGGGTGACCATGCTTGCCGCACTCGCGATCACGGTGCCGTACGTCACTGCCGCGGCTTTCTCCGCGCTCTCGACCGAGAATTCGGTCATCGCCATCGTGATCATCATCGTCGCGCTCGGGATCGCCACACTTCTCTTCGTGGGGCCTCTCACCGGGATGCGCCGCCGACTAGTCCGGGAGAAGGAGCGGCAGCTCAGCGAGACGGACCGCGCGTTCGAGGTCGTGGCAGCGAGTCTCCACAAGGACGTGGACACGGGCGACCTGACGAGCGCAGCCAACCTGGACAGCGTGATGACCGCCCTCGGCATCGAACGCGACCGGCTCAAGAAGGTGTCGACGTGGCCGTGGAGCGGTGACACCCTGCGCGCGTTCCTCACCAGCCTGGGCATCCCGATCCTGCTGTGGTTCGTGACCGGCATCCTGGGTCGGTTGCTGTTCGAGTGAGCGAGCCGCCAAGAATGCGGCGAGCGGAACAGCACTGGAGTCGCACCTGACCGTCGGGCACTCTGGTCGCGAAGGCCGCCGCTCGCTACGCTGGCCCCATGGCCCGCACGCCGGTACTCGCGTTCTGCGGAAGTCTGCGCGCGGACTCGGTCAACCTTGCACTGCTGCGGCTGGCTGAGAGGGTCGCTCCCGACGTGCAGTTCGTCGGTGCCGAGCTGATCCCCGACCTGCCGCTGTTCAATCCCGACCTCGACCTGACTCCCGACGGGCCGCCAGCGGCAGTTCGCCACTTCCGCGGCCTCGCCCGAGCGGCGAGAGCTGTGGTGATCGCCTCGCCCGAGTACATCCACGCGCCGTCGGGCGTCACGAAGAACGCGCTCGATTGGCTCGACGGATGCGGCGCTCTCGATGGCAAGCCGACCCTGCTGATGAGCGCCTCACCCGGTCACACGGGGGGATTGCAGGGTCTTGTCGCGCTCTTCCCGACGCTGCAGTTGCTGGGTGCCGTGCTCGTGGACCCGGTGAGCGTGTCGCGGGCGTCGTCGCGGTTGGATGCCCAGGGCAATGTTCTCGACCCCTCGGTGTACCAGCGGGTGGAACTGGCGATGGACGACCTGCGCGAAGCGATGGACTTCGCGTACGGGCATCCTCTCGCCTCGAAAGGGCTCTGAGCGTTCAGACTTCTCGCAGGCGACATTCGCGAGGATTGCTCTATGAGATGTCCCACCGACAACGCGACCCTGGTCATGAGCGAACGCAACGGAATCGAGATCGACTACTGCCCCGAGTGCCGGGGCGTGTGGCTCGATCGCGGCGAGCTCGACAAGATCATCGAGCGCGCGGGGGTGGCCCCGGCGCAGCCTGTGCAGCAGGCCCCGCAGTTTCAGCAGCAGGCGCCCGCGCAGCAGCACCGTGACAGTGGATACGCAGCGCAGCAGCCGTACCGCAAGAAGAAGGAGAACTGGCTCAGCGAGCTGTTCGACTAGGCCGCTTTCGGCCCCGAGACGCCGTACTTCTTCATCGACGTCTCCACGATCGTGAGTCCTTCGAGACCGGGCATGCGCGAGATGTGCTCGTCGAGCTTGCGGATCTCACGCAGGCCCTCCTCGCCGGCGAAGATGTGGCCCATGACGTGCGTGACCTCGGCGGGCTCCATGACGCTCGAGCCGACCGGGCCCCACGCGTTCTTGAGGGCGAAGCGCGCGAGCACTTGCGCCTTCTTGCTCTTGGCGAGCCGGTCACGCGCCTGGGTGGCGTAGAACGCTACGTGACGAGCCTCCTGCTTGGCGATGCGGCGCAGGAGCTCGGACATCACCGGATGCTGCTCGAGGTCGGCGAGCCGGTTGTATGCGGCGACCGCCGACCACTCGTTCGCGGCGCCCCAGATCATGTGCACGGCGATGAAGTCCTTGCCGACGATGTTGCCGAGGAGCGACTGCTTGATGGGATCGAGGCGATCCTTCCAGCCGAGCTTCAGGCGGGTGGCCTTGAGCTGGTCGAAGTCGACCGTGATGCCGTGCGCCCCGAGCACGGCGGACAGTGCCTCGCCGTGCCAGAACTCTTCACGGTTCCACATGGTCATGAAGGCGCTGACGTCGGCCTCCTTGTGCGAGGGCGTGACGAGCAGGTCGCGCAAGTAGCACACCGTGTGGTACTCGATGTCGCACATGTAGCGCAGCGCGCGCAGGGTTGCCTCTGGCAGCGGATTGGTGACGAATTCCTCGAAGTCGAGATCTCCCCAGGCGACCCTCTTGGAAGTACTCGTGTACTTGTCGATGTCAAATGCCATGGGATGCTCCGGGCCGGCCTACAGGGCCTGCTCGACTCCTTCCGTGATCGGCGTGGCGGTTTCGGGTGTCGGGCGGCGCTTCCAGTCGAGCACTGCCCAGTGCTTTTCCTGTGCGTGACGATACAGGCTGATGTCGGGATTCACAGCGTGGGGGTTGCCGAGAAGTTGCAGCCAGACCAGGTCGGCATGACTGTCGCCGTAGCCGTAGGAGTTCTCGAGGTCGTACCCGTGCTGGTCGGCGTAGTGGCGCAGCCACGCGGCGCGCGCCTCGTCGACGAGCGGGGGGTCGGCGAGGAAGCCTGTGAGCACGCCGTCACGCTCGTGCATGCGCCCCGCCACGACCTCGTCGAAGTAGGGCAGGAAGGGCTTGACCATGAGGTCGATCGTTCCCGTCACGAGGATGGTGCGGTGACCGGCATCCCGGTGCTCCTGTACACGGCGCAGCGCCTCGGGCATCGCGCGGCGCATCATCGCCCGGCCGAAGCTGCCCCGCACGAGACGTTCGATCTCGCTGACCTTGAATCCCTTGTAGCGCCGCATGAAGGTGCGGATGAACTCGCCGCGGTCGCGCCGCTCCGCCCGCAGGTACTTGCGCAGCGAGAACGTGAAGTTAGCGAGATCGTGGGCGACGCGGGAGCGCGGTACGCTTCCCGCCCAGAGGAGCAGGTATTGCTTCACGAGGTTGGACTCGAGCACCGTACCCTCGAGGTCGAAGATCGCGACGACATCGGTGCGATGCGGCAGCGCGCGAGTCGCCTTCGTCTTCGCCGAAGGGCGCTTGCCGAACGCGCGCGTGAGGGTGGTCACGGCGGGAAAGTGGATGTTCTGCCAGTAGTGCTCCCAGTCGATCTCCGTGACGTCGAAGCCCTCGTCGTGCTGGGCCTTCTTGGAGAGCGAGTAGAAGAGCGCGCGGGTGTTGGTGTCGTCGAAGATGATCTCGGTCTGCACGTAGGCGCGGTAGAGCTCGGTGAAAGCACGCAGCTGCTGCAGCCCGTGCTGGCCCTTGATGAGCGTGTCGAGCCATTTGCGCGTGCGCGGTGTGGTCGGCAGCTTCTCGACGACCCTCTGGGCACGCGCAGCCTGGTGCTCGCGCTTGGCGAGAGCCTTCTCCACTCTCTGCCCACCGGGGAAGCGCCAGTGCGGCACCTTGATGTCTCCCTTGTCGTCGGGCAGCGGGTTGGCGGTGAAGTAGGTGTTGACGTTCTCGTACATGCGGTGGAACGGCAGCGGATTGCTCTTGCCGGAGACGACCTGGTAGTACTTCGGCTGATTGGGCTCGGCTTTGCGAGCGGCAACGGCGAGGGCGGCATTGACGACGAAGTCGACGGGGATGACGTCGAGCACGGAGTCCGGCAGACCCGGGAAGTCGGGCAACTGGCCCCGCCCGTAGGCGATGATGAGCGGGTCGGCGACCTTGAACCCGTCGATCCAGCCCGGGAACGGGTGGTGCAGCGCGCTCTCGATGATCGAAGGCCGCACGATCGAGAGGCGGTGTCCGGCCTGCGCCCACAGCTCTTCGGCTGCTCGCTCCGCGAACGCCTTGGTGAGCGTGTAGACGTCGGTCCAGCCGAGACTCTCGGCGCGGGTGCGGCCGTAGTCGACCAGTCGCTCGCGCACCCAATCGGCACGGGAGGCCTCCGCGAAGCCGGCGACAGCCTGCGGTCCGGTCTTGCCGTGGCGCGCCTTCGCCTTGTTCAACTGCTGGCGCAGGGCCTCCGGCTGCCGCGACTCGAGTTCCACGCGCACGCGAGCCGACTTGGCGGCCTCGTACTCCGCGCGCCAGTCGACGCTGTGGGTGAGGGATGCCTCTGGCGCGATCCCCTTTCGGATGCCGCCAACGTACGCCGTGGAGATATGCACGACGTGAGGGTCGCTCTTACTTGCCAGGAGGGCGCCGTAGACGCCGTATGCTCCGCCGACGTTCGTGTCGAACGCTTCGTCGATGGGAGGGTCGAACGAAACCGTGGATGCGCTGTGCAGAACGACATCGATGTCGTCGGGCAGCGTTCCGACACTGCTGAGCGAGCCCTCGTGGGCCTTCACCCGCTTCTCGAACTGGCGTCGCGCCTCATCTTCGCCGACCCGGTCCATCCAGCTCTTGAACACCGGTTTGCGCAGCATGTTCGCCAGCCGAGCCTCGCCCGTCTGGCTGCCCTTGCCGCGAACGAGCACGGTGATGCGGGTGCCCGGATGCGACGACAGAAGTCGCTCGAGGATGGCCTGGCCCACGAATCCCGTTCCTCCGGTGAGGAAGATGTGCTCGTTGGTCAGGGATGGTGCGGTCGTCGCGTGTGTGGGTGTCACAGCTGGGCGGCCTTTCGGAGGAGGTGCAGCCCGGACTGGCCGGGAAGCGTGTCGACGCGTGCGTCGAGTTCATCGATGACCTGAGGCACGTCGCCGAACAGGCGGGAGAAGAAGTTTTCGGTGGCAGCGCGCGGTTCGGCCTTCGCACCGATGGGCCACGGGGTCTTGGTGAGACGCCTGCGCGTGAGTGAGCGACCCTGCTTCGACTCGGTGAGCCGGTAGCGCGCCTGCGCCTCGAAGAAGCTCAATTGGCGTTCCTTCAGTTGGGAGAAGCTCGCGAGGGTCTGTGCCAATTGCACGTTCGGCTCGAGCGCGGTCACCCGCGCATATGCGGCCCGGCTGAGCCAGGTGTCGACGGTGCCGAGCGTCATGTGCACGGCGATCATCGGCACACCGATGATGTTCGCGATCACGGATTCGCGGATCGTGTGCTCGCTCGGGGTGTTGAAGGGAGCCCGGTCGACGTCGGTACCGTCCGGCTGGTGGGCGAGCCCGATCTGTTCGAAGGCGTCGGCGATCCAGTACTTCTCGAACGCCCAGGTCGTGAGGAATGCGGTGATGCGAGCATCCTTGTGCGTCGCTGTCACGAGCACGCTGCGCAGGTGCGTCATGGTGGCGCGCTCGATGATCTGCAGGTAGCGCAGAGTGCGCAGGGTGTCAGTCGTGAGAGGGTGTTCGCGGTAGGTCTCGAGTGCGAGCGTGTCCCGATGGCTGCCGGCCGCCGTGCGGGCATAGTCGCGCACATCGAAGTGCGGCGCGGGGAAGCTCGTGGAGTCCACGGACGCCTCTTTGTGCTCCGGCATCCGTATTACCTCCGCGCGATTCGTCGAGTTACTGAGAAGTCTACCCAACTGTCGCTACGGTGCCCGTAGCGTATTGTAAGCAGCATGGCAACGGCTCTCGTCACGGGCGGCACATCCGGCATCGGCGCCGCATTCGCCCGACAGTTGGCTGCCCGCGGCACCGATCTGGTGCTCGTCGCGAGGGACCAGAAACGCCTCGACGCCATGGCCGCCGAACTACATTCCCATTCTGGAATCAATGTTGAGACCATCGCCGCTGACCTCGCCGATGCCTCGGATGCCGCTCGAGTCGCCGCGCGGCTCGAAGATCCGGCGCATCCCATCGACCTGCTCATCAACAATGCTGGCTCGGGAGTGCGCGAAGGCCTGACCTCGACCGACCTCTCGCACCACGAACATGCCTTCAACGTCATGTCTCGGGCCGTCTTCGTGCTCGGTGCGGCCGCGGGTCGGTCGATGCGCGGTCGCGGTGGCGCGATCATCAACATCTCGAGCCTGCAGACATACCTCGCGACGGGCTCCTACGCGGCCGTCAAGGCCTGGGTCACGGCGTACAGCGAGAGTCTCGCGGTCGAGCTTCGCGGAACCGGAGTCACCGTGACGGTCGTGCTACCCGGATGGGTCCGAACCGAGTGGCATGAGCGAGCCGGCGGTCGCCGCAGTTCCATACCCGCCTTCCTGTGGACCGAGCCCGACGCCGTCGCGAGAATCGCCTTGCGCGACTCGGAGCGCGGCAAGGTGATCTCGATACCGACCGTTCGGTACCGAGTGCTCGGATGGTTTGCCCGTCACTTGCCGCGCCGAGCGATCAGGCGGATTTCCGCGAGCATCACTTCGAGCAGGGGCGACGGAATCGGTGCGGCCCGCAGTTCCGAGCATCCCATTGTGAAAGCCGACGGCGAACGATGACCAGAAAGACCGATCGATTCACATCGCCGCGCGTCGCGACGGTGCGCTTCGTCGCACAGCGGGGCATGCTCAAGCCACTGGTCTGGTCGCTCGTGCGGGTGTCGGTGCACGGAGTCGACGACATCAAGCAGCTTGATGCGCCGTTCATCGCTGTCGCGAACCACTCGAGCCACCTCGACGCGCCCCTCATCATCGGTGCGTTGCCGCGGCGGCTGGCGCGGTACCTCGCCGCGGGTGCAGCCGCGGACTACTTCTTCGACGTGCGGTGGCGCAAGTGGCTCACGACGCTCTTCTTCAACGCGTTCGCGATCGAGCGCAACGCGGAGGGCAAGCGCTCGGGCTCGTCGCGATCACTGCTCGAGCGCAAGGTGCCGCTGCTGATCTTCCCGGAGGGCAGCCGATCGTGGACGGGCGAGATGGGCCGGTTCAAGCCGGGTGCGGCCGCGCTCTCGATGGCGACCAAAGTGCCGTGCCTTCCCATTGCTCTGGTCGGGGCGAGCACGGCCATGCCCCGCGGACTCAACTGGCCCAAGCGCGGCCGCATCCCGGTCGCGGTAGTCTTCGGCGAGCCGATGCGTCACGAGCCCGGTGAGACGGCGGAGGAATTCTCTTCGCGACTCGCAGACACGATTCGCAGGCTCCATGAATCCGTGCAGCCCATGCCCGTGAAGCAGTAGAAGGGTCAGCGATGACAAAGACAGTGATGACAGACGTCAAGCACATGAAGTGGTGGGGCTGGGGCGTCGACGGTGTCGGGTTCCACCACGAGGACAAGCCCGGGTTCGCACCGTTCGTGGAGTACGCGGTCGGACTCGATCTCGCAACGGCCGAGCGCGCTGGGGAGCCGTCGTTCGCAGAGCTCCAGGTGCCTAAGAGCAACGCCAAGGCGGCCTTCACGAAGGCGCTGGCGGCGATCGTCGGCGACGAGAATGTCACGACGGATGACATGGTGCGTGTCATTCACACCTACGGCAAGAGCCTGCGCGATCTCGTGCGCATCCGCAGCAACGCCATCAAGCGCAGCCCCGACGTCGTCGTCTATCCCGCAGATGAGGCGCAAGTGCAGGCGATCGTGGATGCCGCTGTCGGCGCGAACGCGGTCGTGATCCCGTTCGGCGGCGGCAGCAACATCGGCGGCAGCCTCGAACCCATTCCGACGGAGAAGCGCACGATCGTGTCGCTCGACCTCGGTCGGCTGCGCAAAGTGATCGACATCGATGCGGATGCCGGTCTCGCGCGCATCGAGGCCGGAGCCCAGGGCCCGGACCTCGAGAAGCAGCTCAACGACCAGGGCTGGACGATCGGTCACTTCCCCGACAGCTTCACCCATTCCACCGTGGGTGGCTGGGTCGCGACGCGCTCATCGGGCATGCAGTCCGACAAGTACGGCGACATCGCAGACATCGCGCGCGGCATGCGGGTCGTGCGTCCGGGCGGTGTACTCGTACTCCGCCCGCTGCCGTCGACCTCGAGCGGGCCGAGCGTGCGGGAGATGATCCTCGGCAGCGAGGGTCGCCTCGGTGTCATCACCGAGGTGACCGTGCAGGTGCACCGCAGCCCTAAGAAGCGCGATGTCTACGCGTACTTCTTCCCCAACTGGAAGGCCGGCATCGCCGCAATGCAGGCGATCAGCGAATCGGATGCGACGCCGTCGATCACGCGCGTCTCCGACGCCCGCGAGACCGGCTTCTCCCTCGCGACCGCCAAGAACCGCAAGGGTCTCGACAAGTTCCTCGCCGGAACGGTTCTTCCCGGTCTCATGAAGCGCAAGGGCTGGAACCTCGAGGAGATCTGCCTGAGCTTCATCGGATACGAGGGCGGTGAGGCGCATGCGAAGCGCCAGAAGAAGCTCGTCGACGCCATCGTGAAGAAGCACGGCGGCATGGGCGTGGGCAAGGGCCCGGGCATCCTGTACGACCAGAAGAAGTTCGACACGCCCTACCTGCGGGACTTCCTGCTCGACATGGGCGCCGCGGGCGACGTGTCCGAGACTGCTGCACCCTGGTCGAAGCTCGTTTCGCTGCACGAGAACGCCTACGCGGCGGCACAGAAGGCGTACGACGGAATCGGCGTAAAAGGCTGGATCATGTCCCACCTCTCGCACTCGTACCACTCCGGCGCTTGCCTGTACTTCACGTTCGCTTTCGTGTTCGACAAAGAACCCCTGAGCGAGTACGACAAGGTGAAGAGCGCCATCCAGCAGTCGTTTGTCGACAGTGACGGCACGATTTCGCACCACCACGGTGTGGGACTCGAGCACTCGCCGTGGCTTACCCAGGACATCTCGGCCGAGGGCGTCAAGATCATGACCGGCCTGTTCGAGAGCGCCGACCCCGACGGCACTTTCAACCCCGGCAAGGTGCTGCCGCGCTAGACCCCCCGAACGGTGGTAGTGCACCGCACGCTAATCGATGGTGTGATGTGTCGTGATCATTGCGCGCCCGGGTCCCGTGGTACTCGCGGTCATGCTCGTCGCGGCTCTGGCCGGATGCACGGGGGCACCCGCGCCCACGGGAGCCGCTGAGCCCGTCCCGGTCGCTGCTGAAGGGCCGGGGGAGTTCACCCCGCTGACCGCGACCGTCATCACCCCGCCGACGGCGCTGCCCGGGAGCGACGGGCAAACGCACCTCGCCTTCGAACTGTTGATCACGAATACCGCTCCGCGCTCGGCGACGCTTACCCGTGTCACCGTCGCCGACGCGACCGCCCCGGATGCCCTGCTCGCCGATCTCGCCGGCGACGCCCTGCTCGAGCGCACTGCGCTGGCAGGCGACCTCGCGGTGAACCCGACCGTGACCGTCCCTGCCTACTCGACCGCCTTCGTAACCTTCGACGCGATCACGACCGGCGATGCGCCGGCCACGCTCCGGCCGACGGTGTCCGCCGGATTCGCTCCGCCCTCGGCCGATCAGCCGCCCTATGTGTCGATCTTCCCGGACGACATCGTTCAGGAACTGCCTGTCGTGCCGGTGCTGGATGAGCCGATCGTGGTGATCGGGCCGGCGCTCAAGGGAGGCGACTGGGCGATGGTGAATGCGTGCTGCATTCTGAGCGCGCATCGCGGCGCACTGCTTGGGCGCGACGGGAGCCTGGTAGCCCCGGAACGCTACGCCATCGACTTCGTCCGCATCGGCGAGGACGGCCGGTACTTCACAGGAAACACCCACACGATCGAATCCGACCTCAGCTACGGGGCGGAACTGCTCGCCGTCGCCGACGGCACGGTCATCGCCGTTTCGGACGAGCTGCCGGATCAGCCCGTCGGTGTGAACCCGGTCGGGTACTCCCTCGACGAGCTCGCGGGCAACAAGATCGTGCTGAAACTCGGCCCCGGCCTGTTCGCGCTCTACGCCCACAACGAGCCGGGCAGCCCGCTCGTCGAGGTCGGCGACACCGTGAAGAAGGGCGACGTGCTCGCGCTACTGGGCAATAGCGGCAATTCGACCGCGCCGCACCTCCACTTCCACCTGATGAGCGCGCCGCAGCCGCTGAACTCCGACGGGGTGCCGTACGTCTGGGACGAGTACGACCTGCTCGGCCAGCCCGACGCTACAGGCAACTTAGTGATGCTCGACCAGCCGCAGGTTCAGAAACACCGCTATGCGCTGGCGACCGCGGTAATCCGTTTCGCCGACTAGGCGGCGAAAGCCGGCCAGAGCAGGGCGAGCACGGAATCGACCCATTCCTCGTCGGTGACCCTGCCGCGGATGAGCTCGGCGACGACGACTCCCAGGAGGATGCTCATGGCGAGCTCGACGTCGAGGTCGGCCTTGATCTCGCCGGTGAGCGCCCGCCGCCGCAGGTCTTCGCGCAGCGGACGGGAGGTGGCGCGGATCATGCCGAGCAGCAGTTGGGTGAACTGCGGATCCTCATTGACTATGACTGCCGCGACCGTGCCGCGACCGACGACGTGCTCGATGGTGTCGCGAGCATGCCGGAGAACCCACCGTAACGAGTCCTCTGCGGACAGGTCGGTGGGAAACTCGACGGTCGTCGCCGCCGAGGTTATCGCTGCGGTGAGAAGCGACTCGCGGTTCTCGTAGCGGCGGTAGATCGTGGTCTTGGCCACGCCCGATGCAGCCGCGACCGACTCCATGCTCACGGCGAGCGGGCCACGACTGCGCAGCAGATCGAGCGCCGCGGAGAAAATGCGATCGTCGACGGTTGCCGTTCTCGGTGCTCGCGCGACGGGGGCCTGGGTCACGGCGCCTCCCGACTCGTGTGCGGCAGGGTGTGGGCCGCGCATCCTCTCATGATACGGCCCTGTTCGTTACCAAGCTGTGCACCCCCCGAACGGGGCAGACACTTGACAATGGGGGTAGACGGGGTCTTACTCGAAAGTAAGACCAGCTGAAATACCCGTGGGATGCACATCCCTGCTGATCATGAACGGTGCAGCCGATTTCATGAAAAGCAGGGGGTTCATATGTCCATTTTCGCCACGAATTTCTCACCCAAACCAGCAGCGGTCGCAATCGGCCTCACTGCTGCAATCGCGCTCTCAGTGTTCGCGGGAGCTCTCCCGGCCAGGGCGGCCGATCCCGGCGATGACGATTTCCTCGGCACGGCCGAGGATTATGCCATCATCGCCTCCGACACCATCACCGAGACCGCCCCGCACACAACAGTCGTGCTCGGTGATGTCGCGCTCGATCCCGGGACCGTGGTCGAACTTCTTCCCGTGCAGGTTGCCGGAGAGATCAATATCTCCGACACGGACACGAACGTCGCCGACACGGACCTCAATGCCGCGTACGTGATCGTCGCGAATACGGGCGCCACGGAGACCGTCGGCACCGTCAACCTCGGGGCGCGCGTCACCCCGTATCTCCCCGGGGTCTACTGGTCGGGCAGCGACCTGCTGCTCGACGTGAACGCCACGATGACGCTGCTCGGCGGGGCCGATGACGTCTTCATCTTCCAGGCTTCCACGGGCGCGCTGACCATCGGGGGCGGCAGCACGGTGCTTCTCACGGGAGGCGTGCAGGCGTGCAACGTGTACTGGCAGGTCGGCAGCTCCGCGACACTCGGAGTCGACTCGAACTTCGTCGGAACCATTCTTGCTGCGACGTCGATCGCCGCACTCAATGGCGCTGAAATACAAGGCCAGCTTCTGGCAGGCGCGACCAATGCCGGTGCCGTGACGTTGGACAACAACTACATCAATGCCCACAGCCGCTGTGTGCGCACGACGACTACCGCCACAGAGGTGACGACGACGACTCGGGAGAACGGAACCACCACCACCGTTGTCGTGCCGACGCTCGTGGTGCCTCCGACCACGACGCCGCCGGTGACCACCTCGACGACGTCGACCAACTCGACCAACACGACGTTCCGCCGGCCGACGGTGCTCGCCAACACCGGAAGCACCGGGGATGCAACGCTGCCGCTCGCGGGTGCCCTCGTCACGTTCGTGTTCGGCGGGCTCCTGCTTCTCATCGGCTCGCGCCGCCGGGGAAACCAAGCCTGAACAGTCCTCCTAGCGGGGAGCTGGCGGCGGAGGGACCTGCTTCGCCGCCAGCACTTCAGACAGCCGTATGGTCTCGAGCCCGCGTTTCGTCGCCACGACACAGAGGGTCTCGTCGGCGGACTGCAGGTAACCGAGCGCATCTGTCGCCCGTCCGTCGGGGAGGCGGTAGCGCACCACCACTCGAGTGCCGGCGGGGGCGGAGCGCAGATAGGCCACCGCGTGCGTTACGCGCTTCTCGTCGATGGGTTCCCCTCACGGTTCCCCTCGAACATACCCGTGCCGGAGAGTATGGTTGCGGCCACCCGCACACCTCCGGAGGACCCGATGAGCGCGACATCCATGGGACAACTGGCCGCCCTTCGAACCGCACAAGTGCCACACAAAGCCAGGGGGTTGCCAGCGGCCACCCTCGAGACTGTCCGCAAGCGTGCGGATGCCGCCCAGCAGACCCAGATCGGCAAGATCGCGGCGTTCATCCCGTCTGAGGCCGTGTCGTTCTACATCGCCGGGCTCGCGGTCGTTGCGTCGCTGCCCGACGCCGACAAGGTGATCGCGCTCCAGATCGTGATCGCCGTCGCTGTCGCGGTGAACTTCGTGCTCACATTCGTGGCTTTTCGCGAGACCTTGGGAGGCAAGCGGCGCACCGTGCTGCTGCGGGGCAAGTTCTGGCTCGCGGTGCTCGTCGCGACCGTCGCGCTCGGTGTCTACGCGGTCGCCCTCCCCGGCAACCCGATCCTGGGCGACGCGTACCGCTGGTCTCCCCTCATCCTTCTTATCGGGGTAGTGGGAATTCCCCTGGCGGCCACCCTGTTCGGCATCACGCCGGTTCCGAAAGTGCCCGAGCGTGACCCTGACGCCGACGACTGATCCCTACCAGGAGCCCGGCCGATAGTCCTTGAGAAAGACCCCGAACACGTCGTCGCCGCTCTCGCCTCGCACGATGGGGTCGTAGACTCGCGCCGCGCCATCCACGAGGTCGAGCGGAGCGTGGAAGCCCTCTTCCGCGAGCCGCACCTTGGTCGGATGCGGTCGCTCGTCGGTGATCCACCCCGTGTCGACGCTCGTCATGAGAATGCCGTCGGTCTCGAACATCTCGCGAGCGCTCGTGCGCGTGAGCATGTTCACGGCAGCTTTCGCCATGTTGGTGTGAGGATGCCCCGGCCCCTTGTACCCGCGACCGAAGACGCCCTCCATGGCGCTGACATTGACGACGTACTTGCGCCGAGCCGGGGACGCCGCCAGCGATGGACGCAGCTTCGACACGAGGATGAACGGTGCCGTCGTATTGGCAAGTTGCACTTCGAGCATCTCGAGCGGATCCACCTCGTGCACCGCTTGAGTCCACGAGTTGACGTCGTGCAGGTCGGGAACCAGTCCGCCGGCGTCTATCGCCGTCCCGGCGGCGAGACGCTCGAGTGAACTCGAACCGGCGGTCATGGCCTGTTCCGTGAGTTCGTCGGCGCGGGCCGCGGCTGCGGCGAGGATCGGATGCGCCGTCACCGATCGGGCGAGCGCCTGCGGGTGCGGGTCGTTGGTGTGGCCGAAGGTGACCAGCTCGGGAAGCGGGCCGTCGGGCAGCGGAGCGAGCTCGGCATCCACGAGCGGCTGGTAGGCGCCGGGGGAGCGCCGCACTGTCTGCGTCGCGTTGTTGATGAGGATGTCGAGCGGCCCCTGCTCGGCAACCGACTCGGCCAGCCCGATGACTTGGGCGGGGTCGCGCAGGTCGATGCCGACGACCCTGAGCCGGTCGATCCACTCGGCGGAGTCGGGCAGGATCGTGAAACGGCGCACGGCGTCGCGCGGGAAGCGGGTCGTGATCGTGGTGTGTGCCCCGTCACGCAGGAGCCTGAGGGCGATGTACATGCCGATCTTCGCGCGGCCGCCAGTGAGCAGTGCGCGCTTGCCCGTCAGGTCGGTGCGGGCGTCGCGCTTCGCGTGGCTCATCGCGGCGCAGTCGGGGCACAGCTGGTGGTAGAAGGCGTCGACGACCGTGTACGGCTGCTTGCAAATGTAGCAGGAGCGCGCCTTGATGAGGGTGCCCGCCGTGGGCGCCGTGATAGACGATGAGATGGGGATGCCGCGGGTCTCGTCGTCGATACGGTCCGGGGCGCCCGTGGCAGTGGCTGCGATCACGCCGCGGTCCGCGTCGGCGATGCCAGCCCGGCGCTCGAGGCGGCGCTCCTTCTTGACGGCCTTGAACATCCGGGCGGTCGCACGCCGCACCGTGACGAAGTCGGGGTGCTCCTGGTCGATACCGGCCATCTGGCCGAGCACCCGCAAGGTCGTCTCGAGTTCCGCGGGGTCGATGCCGCTGGGCTCGGGCGGTGGGGTCTCGGAGGTCACACGGAATTGTACGTTCCCGCGCCGCAGTGCGCTGACCCGCGACAGGCATGGCACGCTGGGGGTCGTGATCACGACGGTGCTGCTCTCGCTCCTTGCAGCATTGCTTTACGGCATCTCGGATTTCGCGGGGGCGGTGGGCGCGCGCCGACTGCGCGTGCTCCCCGGCACGACCATCACCTACGTCTTCGCGTTCGCAGCCCTGCTGGTCGCCCTCCCCATCGTCGGCGGCGCGTGGTCCGGCGAGTCGGTGCTGTGGGGCGCAATCGCGGGAGTCGCGGCGATCGCCGGCTTCCTCGCGTTCTACGCGGCGCTCGCCGCCGGGCCGATCAGCCTCGCGGCGCCCCTCATCGCCGTGCTGGGGTCGGTCGTGCCCGTGATCATCGCACTCGTGGCCGGTGAGAGGCTGTCGCTACCAGCCTGGATCGCCATATTTCTCGCGATCGTCGGTGCGGCCCTCATCTCCGTGGCGAAGCCAGGGGCTCCAACCGGCATCCCGAGCAAGACGATCGTGCTGTCCGTCATTGCCGGCACCCTCCTCGGGCTGTCGATCGTCGGGCTCGACCGAGCGCCCCAGGACTCGGGCGTCACTGCGGCAGTGGTCGAGATCGCAGTCGGCGTCGTGCTGCTCGGCGTGATCGTGGGTGTAGCGCGGGTCAGCCGTGCGGCGCGGCGCGCGCTGTCCGTGCTCGACGAGGAGCAGGAGGAGGGCAGCCTTCCGACCGCGGCGCGAGCGCGTCTCGCGAGCGCGAGCGGCGGCATCCTGCTCGGCGTCGCCAACGCGTTACTGCTCGCGGCGCTGCAATCGGGCAGCCTCGCGGTGGTCTCCGTGCTCATCGGCCTCTACCCGGTGGGGACGATCCTGCTCGCGCGCATGGTCTACCGGGAGCGGCTCAATCTCCTGCAGGGTTCGGGAGTGGTCGTGGCGCTCGCCGCGTCGGTGCTGCTCGCGCTCAGCTGAGGCGCCGCACAACTACGCTCGACACATGGCTTACTCGCTCCTGCTCGACTGCGACCCCGGGCTCGACGATGCGCTCGCGCTCCTCCTCGCCCACGGCGACCCCGACATCCAGCTCGTCGGCGTCACGACTGTCGGAGGCAACGTCGGCCTCGCGCACACCACCCGCAACGCCCTTCAGTTGCGCGAGTACCTGGGGTTTCCTGAGGTGCCCGTCGCCGCGGGAGCCTCCCAGCCGCTCACGCGCGAGGCGGTCAACGCGGCACACGTGCACGGCGAGGGCGGGCTCGGCAACGTCACACTGCCGGAAGCGACACTGCCGCTGTCGGAGCAGCACGCCGCGGACTTCATCATCGAGACCCTCCGCGCGAGCCCGGGAGCCGTGCACCTCGTCGCCACGGGACCGCTCACCAACATCGCGATCGCGCTCGAGCGAGAGCCGGCCATCGCCCGCTGGGCCGCTTCGTTCACGATCATGGGTGGCTCGTACACGCGCGGCAATGCGACACCGGCGGCCGAGTTCAACATTCTCGCCGACCCTGAGGCCGCGAAGATCGTTTTCGACGCCGACTGGCAGGTGGTGATGATCGGCCTCGATCTCACCCTGCAGGCGCAGGCCAATTCGATCGTCGTCGACCGGCTCAAGGCCTTGGGAGCACTCGCCGACGAGCTCATCGTTCCTCTTGCCACGTTCTACTTCAATCCTAAGGTTCCCGACTGGGACGGTCAGGCGGTGCACGACGTGTGTGCCGTCGCCTACGTCGCGAGGCCCGACCTGTTCAGCATGCGACCGGCTCGAGTCGACATCGAGACGCGCGGCGAGTTCACGACCGGTATGACGGTCGTCGACTTCGATCCACTTGTGCCGAACGCGCTCATTGCGACGAAGATCGACGTCAACGGCTTCTGGGCCTACGTGGAGAGCGTGTACGCGAAAGTGGCGGCCGCACGCACGTGAGCCTCCTCGACCTGGCTCCGCGGCCGTGGAATCCGGATGCCGCGTACGACGCGTTCAGTGGCTGGGCCGAGTCGCGCGGTCTCACGCTCTACCCAGCACAAGACGAGGCGCTCATCGAGATCGTCTCGGGCGCGAATGTCATCCTCTCCACCCCCACAGGCACGGGCAAGTCGCTCGTGGCGATCGCGGCGCACTTCGCCGCCCTCGCCCAGGGCAAGCGCACCTTCTACACCGCGCCGATCAAGGCGCTCGTAAGTGAGAAGTTCTTCGCGCTCGTCGACATCTTCGGCGCGGAGAACGTCGGAATGGTCACGGGCGATTCGAGCGTGAACCCGGATGCCCCGATCATCTGCTGCACCGCCGAGATCCTCGCCAACCTCGCCCTGCGCCATGGAGCCAACGCCCCGGTCGATCAGGTGGTCATGGACGAGTTCCATTTCTACGCGGACCCGGATCGCGGCTGGGCGTGGCAGGTGCCGCTGCTCACCCTGCCGCGCGTGCAGTTCATCCTCATGTCCGCGACGCTCGGCGAGATGAAACCCATCGCCGACGACCTCTCGGCGCGCACCGGGCGCGAGACCTCGCTCATCACGGGCGTCGATCGGCCCGTGCCCCTGCACTACTCGTACGTGACCACGCCCGTGCACGAGACTGTCGAAGACCTGCTGCACACCGGCCAGTCACCCATCTACATCGTGCACTTCTCGCAGGCCGCGGCACTAGAGCGAGCCCAGGCCATGACGAGCATCAAGGTCATCAGTCGCGAGCAGCGCGACGAGATCGCCGACGCGATCGGCGGGTTCCGGTTCACGACGCGCTTCGGGCAGACCCTGTCGCGCCTCATTCGCGCCGGCATCGGCGTGCACCACGCCGGCATGCTGCCGAAATACCGTCGCCTCGTCGAGCAGCTCGCCCAGCGCGGACTCCTGCGAGTCATCTGCGGAACCGACACCCTCGGCGTCGGCATCAACGTGCCGATCCGCACCGTGCTGCTCACCGCCCTCACCAAATACGACGGCACCCGGATGCGCCAATTGAGTGCTCGCGAATTCCACCAGGTCGCGGGCCGCGCCGGCCGCGCGGGATACGACACCGCCGGCACGGTCGTCGCGCAGGCGCCCGAGCACGAAGCCGAGAACGCCCGCCTCGTCGCGAAAGCCGGCGACGACGTCAAGAAGATCCGCAAGATCGTGCGCAAGAAGGCACCAGAGGGCTTCGTCTCGTGGAGCGAGAACAGCTTCGATCGCCTCATCGCCTCCGAGCCGGAGCTCCTCACGAGCCGCATGCAGGTGAGTCACTCGATGATCCTCAACGTGATCGCCCGTGGTGGGGATGCCTTCGGCAACATGCGCGACCTGATCTTCGAGAGTCACGAGACGTGGAACAGCAAGCTCGCCCTCGCCCGTCGCGCCCTCGCGATCTACCGCACGCTGCGCACGGCAGGCGTCGTCACCCAGGAGACCGTCGACCCCGCCCCCTTTCCCATGTCGGGGAGAACCACCATCCGGTTGACGGTGGACCTGCAGCCCAACTTCGCGCTCAACCAGCCGCTGTCGCCGTTCGCCCTCGCCGTCTTCGACCTGCTCGATCCCGAGTCGCCGACGTACGCCCTCGACATGATGTCCGTGCTCGAAGCCACCCTCGACGATCCGAGACCAGTGCTGTCGCAGCAGCAGTTCATGGCGCGCGGCGAAGCGGTGGCGGCGATGAAGGCGGAGGGAATCGAGTACGACCAGCGCATGGAGCTGCTCGAGGAGATCACGTGGCCCAAGCCGCTCGAGCAGCTGCTCGACGCCGCGTTCGAGACCTACAGTGCGACCCAGCCGTGGATCGGCGACTTCGCGTTGAGCCCCAAGTCGGTCGTGCGCGACCTGTATGAGCGCGCAATGACCTTCGCCGACTTCACCGGCTTCTACAACCTCGCGCGCAGCGAGGGGCTCATTCTGCGCTACCTGTCCGACGCGTACCGCGCCGCACGGCAGACCATCCCCGACGACGCCAAGACCGAAGAACTGCTCGACGTCATCGAGTGGCTGGGCGAACTCGTGCGGCAGGTCGACTCGAGCCTGCTCGACGAGTGGGAGGCGATGGTGAACCCGGCCCAAGACCCCGACGCACCCGTGGTTCCTCCCGCCCCGCCGAGCGTGGTCACCAACCTCAGAGCCTTCCGGGTTCTCGTGCGCAACGAGCTGTTCCGCCGCGTGCAGCTCGCCGCCCTCGAAAGGTGGGACGACCTGGGTGAGCTGGATGCCGCAGCAGGCTTCGACGCGAACGCCTGGGCCGACGCCATGGACTACTACTTCGACGCGCACGAAACCCTCGGCACGGGAGGCGACGCCCGCGGACCCGCGATGATCATGGTCACGGAGGGAGCCCAGCACTGGACGGTGCGCCAGATCTTCGACGATCCGGCCGGCGACCACGACTGGGGGATCAGTGCGACGGTTGACATCGCCGAGTCCGCCGAGCAGGGCATCGCGGTCGTTCGCGTGACGAGCGTCGGGATGCTCGGCTCCTGAGCCCGTCGGCAGGCTAGAAGACGTGCCGCTCGAGGTACTCGTTGCGGAACTTGCCCTGGGGGTCGAGCCGAGTCGCGAGTTCGACGAAGTCGGGCAGCCTCGGGTAGAGGTCGCGGCGTACCGAGTGAAAGAGCTTGCCCCAGTGCGGCCGCGCGTCGAAGGGCGCGAGCGCCTCCTCGATGACGGGAAGCAGGGGGAGCACTTCGGCGGGTGCGAAATGCCAGGTGAAATGGATGCCCACCGCATCGGTCTCGTAGGCGCCGCTGAGCCACAACGAGTCGGCGGCCATGGTGCGCAATTCGGAGACGTGCAGAAGCGGCGCGATCCGATCGCCGAGCGCGCGGATTGCGCGGATGGCATCCACCGCGTGGCGTCGCGGCACGAGGTACTCGCTCTGCAGTTCCTCGCCGTTGCTCGGTGTGAACTCGAGGCGGAAGTGGGGTAGGCGGTCGAGCCACGGCCCGGGCACTCCCGCTTGCGCGGTCGTGCTCTCCGCAGCAACGCCCGCGATCGGGTGCTGGTCGACGGCCGCTGGCGCGGCTCCGTACAGCGATTGCGGGGGTTTGCTGGAATCCAATCTGCTCTTGAGCCACACCGCGCCCACGGTGTCGCCGACCCACGTCGTGAAAACGCTCACACTGTAGCCGCGCGAGGTGATCGAGTCGAAGCGTTCGAGCAGGTCGGTCCAGTGCAGGCCGTTGTATACATCCTGTCGCACCTCGAATGTGGGCTCGATGTCGAGCGTCACGCGTGAGAGGATTCCGAGCGCCCCGAGGGAGACCACGGAGCCGTCGAAGTCGTCGTCGACGGGGCTCACCGAGAGCAGCTCCCCGGTCGCGGTCACGAACTCGAGACCGGCAACGGCGCGGGACAGGGTGCCGTTGCGGTCACCCGAGCCGTGCGTGCCCGTCGCGATCGCGCCCGCGACCGAGATGTGGGGGAGGGATGCGAGATTGCGAAGCGCCCATCCCCCGCGCTGCAGGGCGCGACCGAGCTCGCCGTAGCGCACGCCGGCCGAGAATGACACCGTCTCGCTCTCGGCGTCGATCTCGATGGCCGGCTCGAGCGCCTCGAGAGTAACGAGCTGCGCGGCGTCCGCGATGTCGTTGAAGGAGTGCCGGCTGCCCAGGGCCCGGATGTTGGGCGCAGCGGCCACGAGGTGCTGAAGTTCATCCACGGTGTCCGGCCGGTGCAGCACCGAAGCCCGGTACTCGTGGTGGCGTGACCAGTTCGTTCCGATGCCCATGGGGTAATTCTCGCCCATGCGCAAGCCCATCCGGCGCGCGGGAGGGCCGACCTAGACTGGCGTGATGGTCCGGCTCCGAACGCGCGCGCCAGCTCGCGAAGAAGCCGCATATCGCACCCGGCGCATCAACGGGGCGATCTTCTTCACGAGCCGCCGGGCGTTCGACGACCTGTCGATCGTCGTCAAGCGCTTTCCGCCCCTGGCCGATGTCGAAGACGGCCCGACCTTCGTGCTCGTGCACGGCATCGGGGTCTCGTCCCGCTACTTCCAACCCGCCGCGGCCGAACTCGCCAAGCGCGGCACGGTGTATCTCGTCGACCTGCCGGGTCACGGCGCGGCACCCGACCCGAAGCGTGAGGTGACGATCGCAGATCACGCGGGTGTGCTCGGCAAGTTTCTCGCCGCAGCCGAGTTGCAGAACCCCGTGATCGTCGGTCACTCGATGGGCGCCCAGGTCGTGAGCCGGCTCGCCGTGGACATGCCGGAGATTTCCGACCACATCGTGCTCATGGCGCCGACCATGCCTCCCGAAGCGCGCACCTTCTGGCGCGGGCTGCGCCGCCTGCTGCATGACGGCTTGCGCGAACCGCCAGCCGTCAACGTCATCGTCATGAGCGACTACCTCCTGCGCTGCGGAGTGCCGTATTTCGTCAGGCAATTGCCCAACCTGTTCGATGATCGCATCGAGGAGCGCCTGCCGCGCGTGCGCGCGAAGACCCTCGTCATCCGGGGCCACCGCGATCCCATCGTGCTCGAGCCCTGGGCGGCGCAGGTGACGGCGCTCGTTCCCGGCGCGAGACTGGCGACCGTGCGCGGTCCCCACGTGGTCATGTTCACCGACCCCGTTCGCGTCGCCGAACTGATCGCGAATCACGCGGACAGATGAAGTGGTTGCGGCGGGGCTTCTACACCTGGCTCGACTATCTCGTTGCCGGCTGGTGGGAAGTGCGGTCGTTCTTCGTGCGCAGTGCCCCATCGCGCTGGCAGCAGGGCAATCTCCGTGCGGTGCTTCTGCTGCCCGGCGTCTACGAGCCGTGGCATTTCCTGCGCACGATCGGCGACCAGCTCAACGCCGCCGGGCACCCCGTTCACGTCGTGCCGGAGATCCGCTACAACATCGACAGCATCGCGGATGTGGCGGCCTTCGCCCAGCGCTACATCGACTCCCACGACCTGCGGGATGTCGCCCTCGTCGCCCATAGCAAGGGCGGACTCGTCGGAAAGCACATGATGGCCTTCGACGACACCGAGCATCGGGTCGCGTGTCTGGCGTCGATCGTGACACCGTTCGGCGGGTCGACGATGGCGCGTTTCATGGTCGTGCGCACACTGCGTGCCTTCCTGCCGACGGATGCCACGATCTCGACCCTCGCGGCCAACCTCGAGCTCAACGCCCGCATCACCTCCATCTACGGCGAGTTCGACCCGCAGATTCCCGGCGGCAGCCGGCTGGACGGCGCGGTCAATGTGCAGCTGCCGATAGTCGGGCACTTCCGCCTCCTGGCCGACGAGCGAGTCATCCTCGCGGTCAAGAAGGCCGTCTCGGGAACAGGGTGAGGGGGGCCCGTGTTGAATGACACCATGACGCGCAACCAGCGACTCGTTCTCACTATCGCCATACTCTCGTCGTTCGTCGCGTTTCTCGACGGCTCCGTGATCAACGTCGCACTTCCGGCCATGGGCGCGGAACTCGGGGGCGGTCTCCAGACCCAGCAGTGGCTCGTCGACGCCTACCTCATCACGCTCGGATCGCTCATCCTGCTCGCGGGCTCCTTCTCCGACATGTTCGGGCGCATCGTCGTGCTTCGAGCCGGCCTCGTCGGATTCGGTGTGACCTCGGTGCTCATCGCGATCTCGCCGCCGATCGCCGAGCTCGTGATCGTGCTGAGGGGGCTGCAGGGCGTCGCCGGCGCGCTGCTCGTGCCGAGTTCGCTCGCGATCATCATGTCTACGTTCAGGGATCGGGCGCAGAGCAAGGCGATCGGCCAGTGGACCGCGTGGACGAGCGCGGCATTCCTCGCCGGTCCGGTGCTCGGCGGCCTGTTCGTCGACTTCCTGAGCTGGCGGCTCGTCTTCGCGATCAACGTGCTGCCCATAGCCGTGACGATCGGGCTGCTGTTCCTGCTGAAGCAGCACGACGTGCGGCGGGAGGGCGTGAAGGTCGACTACCTCGGCGGCGTCCTGGGAATCCTCGGCCTCGGTGGCCCCGTGTTCGCTCTCATCGAGTACTCGCGCTACGGCTGGGACAGCCCCATCATCTACCTGCCGTTCGTTGTCGGCATCCTGTCGCTCGCCGCATTCCTGTGGTGGCAGACGAAGGCGAAGTCGCCAATGCTGCCGCTCGAGCTGTTCCGGGTACGCAATTTCAGCGCAGGCAACGTCGCCACGGCTTTCATCTACGGCGCGCTCGCTCTCGGCGGCCTCATCGTCGTCGTCTTCCTGCAGCAGGTGGCGGGTTTTCCGGCCACCGTCGCGGCCCTCGCGTTCCTTCCCGTGTCCGTCGGCAACGTACTGCTCTCCTCCTACTGGGGCGGTCTGAGCGGCAAGTACGGCCCGCGCCTCTTCATGAGCCTCGGGCCCGTGCTCGCGGGCATCGGGTACCTGCTCTTCCTGCGGATGGGCGACAACGTGAACTACTGGTGGGATGTACTACCCGGCGTCATCGTGTTCTCCGCCGGCCTGTCGATGACCGTGGCGCCCCTCACCTCCGGAATCCTCGGATCGATCCCCGCGACCCAGGCGGGCATCGGGTCGGCGGTCAACAATGCCGTAGCGCGCGTCGCAGGTCTCGTCGCGATCGCCATGCTCGGGCTCATCCTCGCTGGCGATCTGGACGTGGAGAGCTATCACCGCGCGCTCATCGTCACGGCGGTCCTCTTCTTCATGGGCGGCGCGATCTCGTTCGTGGGCATCCGCAACCCGCAGCGCACGGTGGAGGTGCCCGCGCCCGTCGTGTGAGCCGCAGCTAGGCGAGCAGGCGCGCCCCCGAGAGCGTGAGCAGCACGACATCGATGAGTGCGCCGAGGATGATGAGGCGGAAGATCGTGCGCGAGGCGGGCCGGCGCAGCACTAGCAGCGCGCACACCCCCGCGATCACGAGGCTCACGGCGAGCCCCCCGTACTGATAAACGGGCGCGATTCCCGGTGGGCCGAGCACGATGCTCGCGGATGCCGCAGCGAGCGCCCCCGCGATCACGAGCCCGGCGGCCCGGCGTCCGACGCGGTGGGGGAGTCCCCGCACACCCGTGGCCGCGTCGTCCGCGAGGTCCGGGAGCACGTTCGCGAAGTGCGCAGACACCCCGAGCAGGGCGCCGGCGAGCATCGCCCACGGTGAGGCGGCGGCCGGCTCGGGCAGCGCGAGCGTCACCACCAGGGGGAGGAGGCCGAAACTCACGATGTAGGGAAGCACCGAGAGCGGCGTGCTCTTGAGTACCACGTTGTAGCTCCACGCCGAGGCGATGAACACGGCGTGCGCGATCGTCGCGGGCCAGCCGAGCGGAGTGGTCAGCAGGATCGCGAGCGCAGCGCCGATGAAGGCGGCGTTGCGCACGGCCCCTGCACCGATCCGTCCCTGCGCGACGGGCTTGTCCGTGCGGCCCACGGCACGGTCCCGATCGGCGTCGATCCAGTCGTTCGAGAGGCCGACCGAAACCTGGTTGGCGAGGAATGCGAGGCCCAGCAGCACCACTCGCTCGAAGGACAGCCCCACACCGATTCCGAGGATCACCGCGATCGCGGTCACGGCGAGACCGGGAATCGGGTGCGTGGACAGCGCGAGCGCGGCCGCTTTGCGGAGCATCCTGTCATCGTAGGGCGCCGCCGCACGGATTTCTTGCAAGTTCTTGCGTTCGCTTGCGTATACTTTCAGCCATGTCGAAGCGACTCGCCGAAGTGGCACGCAAGGTCGGAGTGAGCGAGGCCACGGTCAGTCGTGTGCTCAACGAGAAGCCCGGGGTCTCCGAGGCCACGCGCCAGGCGGTGCTCACGGCACTGGATGTTCTCGGTTACGAGCGTCCGACGAAACTGCGCGGGGAACGCGCGAGGCTCGTCGGGTTGTTCCTGCCCGAACTTCAGAACCCGATCTTCCCGGCTTTCGGCGAGGTCGTCGCCGCGGCGCTCGCCCAGAACGGGTACACGCCCGTGCTCTGCACGCAGACGGCGGGCGGCATCTCGGAGGCCGACTACGTCGAGCTCCTGCTGCAGCAGCAGGTATCGGGAGTGGTCTTCGTGGGGGGCCAGTACACCCAGCAGGATGCGCCGCACGAGCACTACGCGCGCCTGGCCGATCTCGGTCTGCCGACCGTATTCGTTAACGCACCGACAGCAGAGCTGCACTTCCCGACCGTGTCGACGGATGACGCGGTCGCCACCGAGCAGGCCTGGAATCACCTCAGGCAACTCGGCCACGACCGCATCGGGCTTGTGCTCGGCCCCCCGGACCACGTGCCCTCGCAGCGCAAGCTCGCGGCCGCCCAGCGGGCGGCGGCAGCCGCCGGACTTCCGCTCGAGGTCGTCCATTCCCACTACTCCCTCGAGGCGGGACAGGCGGCGACGACGCGACTGCTCGCGTCGGGCGTCACGGCGATCATCTGCATGTCCGATCCCATCGCCCTCGGAGCGATTCGCGCGGTGCGCCGTGCCGGCCTAACCGTGCCGGGGGACATCTCGATCGTGGGCTTCGACGACTCCGCACTCATGAACGCGACCGATCCGCCGCTCACGACCGTGCGGCAGCCCATCGAGCCGATGGGCCGCATGATCATCGAGCTGCTGGTGAGTCAGATCAAGGGCGCCGCGGCCACCACCGACGAGTACCTGTTCGAGCCGGAACTCGTTGTGAGGGGATCGACCGCGCCCGCAACGTAATGCAAGATCGCGCAAGTTGCTTGCTTGTTGTTTAGTTCTTGCATCATTCTGTCAATAAGGCTACTTTTCATCTCAGTAGCCCGACATTGCCGTTGAACCCTGCGGCGTTGACACAGAGATGAGCCGTAGTGGACGTTCCCGTCCTGGCGCCCGAGACCGACGCGATGCGCGTCGCCCCGAGTTCCGTCACCCCGAGCACGGCCGACCCCCTCTGGTGGCGAAGCGCCGTGATCTACCAGGTGTACATCCGCAGTTTCGCGGACGGCAACGGCGACGGCACCGGTGATCTTGCGGGCGTTCGCAGCAGGCTCGGCTACTTACGCGACCTCGGGGTCGACGCGCTGTGGTTCACCCCGTGGTACGCGAGCCCTCTCGCAGACGGCGGCTACGACGTATCCGACTACCGCGCGATCCACCCGGCGTTCGGCGAGCTCGCCGAGGCCGAGGCGCTCATCCGCGAGGCGCTCGAGCTGGGCATCCGCACGATCATCGACGTGGTTCCCAACCACATCTCCGACCAGCACGAGTGGTTCCAGGCCGCGCTCGCCGCCGGACCCGGCTCACCCGAGCGTGAGCGCTTCTGGTTCCACCCCGGGGCCGGACCGAACGGCGACGAGATGCCCAACCATTGGGTCTCGAACTTCCAGGGCGACACGTGGACGCGAACGACCAACGCCGACGGCACGCCGGGCGAGTGGTACCTGCATCTCTTCGCGCCCGAGCAGCCCGACCTGAACTGGAACCACCCCGACGTGCGCCGCGAGCACGAGGACGTACTGCGCTTCTGGTTCGATCGCGGAGTAGGGGGCGTGCGGATCGATTCGGCGGCGCTGCTCGTGAAGGATCCCGCGCTGCCGGAAGTGCCTGAGCTCGTCGAGGCCGGGGGGCATCCCAACACGGATCGTGACGACGTGCACGACATCTACCGGTCGTGGCGGGCGATCGCCGACTCCTATCCCGGCACGCGCGTGCTCGTCGGCGAGGTCTGGATGCCCGACCCCGTGCGATTCGCGAACTACCTGCGCCCCGACGAGATGCACACGGCATTCAACTTCGACTTCATGACCCGGCCGTGGCGAGCGTTCGAGCTTCGCGAATCGATCGAGTCGATGCTCGAGGTCCACGCACCCGTGAACGCGCCCTCGACGTGGGTGCTCTCGAACCACGACATCACGCGACCGGTCACGCGCTACGGCCGGGTCGACAGCGCGTTCGCCTTCGCGAACAAGCGCTTCGGCACTCCGACCGACCTCGAGCTCGGTACTCGAAGGGCGCGCGCCGCTGCACTCCTGAGTGCTGCGCTCCCCGGCAGCCTCTACATCTATCAGGGGGACGAACTCGGCCTGCCCGAGGTGGAGGACCTTCCCGACGGTGCCCGCCAGGATCCCATGCACTTCCGCTCACAGGGCGTTGACCCGGGGCGAGACGGATGCCGCGTGCCGCTGCCCTGGAGCGGACAGCACCCGCCGTTCGGCTTCTCCCCACCGGAACTCACGTGGAAGGCGGGCGGAGCGGCCCCGGCCCAACCGTGGCTCCCGCAGCCGCAGGACTGGGCGAAGTACACCGTCGAGGCACAGGAGCATGATGCCGGCTCGATGCTGTGCCTTTACCGGGCGGCCTTGCGCATCCGTCGGGAGCTGGATGTTCTGAGCGACGGAGGTCTCGAGTGGCTCGCGAGTGAGCCCGACGTGATCGCCTTCTCCCGCGGTGGCGGGTTCGTGAGCGTCACGAACCTCGCCGACCGCCCCATAGTCCTGCCTGAGCACCACGAGGTTCTGCTCAGCAGCTCCGAGCTCGTCGACGCCCCCTCGGGTGACGGCAGGCTCGCCCCCGACTCCACGGCCTGGCTGCGCACGTAGCCACGGCGGGTGGGGAGTACCACCGCAGTGTCACAACACACATGAAAGGCAAGACAATGAAGTCAAGAAGCAAAGCTCTCGTCGCGGGTTTCGCCGCGTTCGGGATCGTCGCCTCACTGGCTGCCTGCACCACCCCGGGCGCCAGCAGCGGTAAGACCGAGATCCGGGTCGCAACCTTCCCGGCCGGAGCAGACGCAGCAGCGTATGAGGCGTTCGCCGTGCAGGAAGCCCAGTTCGAGGAAGCCAACCCCGACATCGACGTGATCGGTGTCGAGTACGAGTGGGAGGGCCCGACCTTCGCCGTTCAGCTCGCCGGTGGAAGCCTGCCCGACGTGTTCACCGTTCCGTTCACCGACGCCAAGACCCTCCTCCAGAACGACCAGCTCATGGACGTGACGGCTGAGGCCGAGGCGCTCGGCTACGCCGACAAGATCAACCCGATCCTTCTCGAAGCGGTGCAGGACGACGCGGGCAACATCTACGGCTTCCCGCGCCAGGCCTACGCAATGGGACTGCACTACAACCGTGAGTTGTTCGAAGCGGCCGGGCTCGACCCCGACAGCCCGCCCACGACGTGGGAAGAGGTGCGCGAGGACGCCAAGGCGATCTCCGACGCCACGGGCAAGGCCGGCTACATGCAGATGACGATGAACAACACCGGCGGATGGCAGCTCACCGCTGCGACAGTCGCCCACGGCGGTCGCACCCAGGTCGACAACGGCGACGGAACCTACACGTCGACGATCAACAACCCGGGCACCGTCGCGGCGCTCGAGTTCCTGAAGACGGCGCGCTGGGAAGACAACTCCCTCGGCAGCAACTTCCTGCTCGACTGGGGCACCATCAACCAGGAGTTCGCCGCCGGCAACATCGGCATGTACACGACTGGTTCGGACATCTACACCGCGCTTGTGCGTGACTTCTCGCTCGACCCGTCGGTCTACGGCATCACCGTCGTTCCGACGGACGGTGAGGACCCGGGCACCCTCGGCGGTGGCGACATCGCCGTCATGAGCCCCGCCATCGACGCCGCGACGAAGGCCGCCTCTGTCAAGTGGATCGACTTCTACTACATGCAGCGGCTCTTCAACGAGGATGCGGCCAAGCTCGACGCGAAGACCCTCGCTGACAGCGACCAGGCAGTCGGCACCCCGCTGCTGCCCATCCTGGATGACGAGACGGAGCAGCAGCGGCTCAGCTGGATCGAGGAGTACGTCAACGTGCCCCGCGACCAGATGACCGGCTTCTTCGACGGCATCGGTGCGCAGACCCCGGTCGGAGAGCCGAAGGCCCAGACGCAGGCGATCTACGCCCTGCTCGACGCGGTCGTGCAGGCGGTGCTGACCGACCAGAACGCGGATATCGACGCTCTGCTCACCAAGGCCGACGAGGACGCACAGGCCCTCATCGACGGCAACTAGCACCCGGCGGGGCTGCCGCACCCGAATCCTGGCAGCCCTTCCACACTCGCCCGGCCCGTCGCCCACGCGACGGGCCGGGCACCCCCAGTGCATCGATCGAAGGCGAACCCAGCACCATGACCATCACCGAGAAGGCGCCGGCGCTCCTCGAGAGCGAGCGCGAGCAGCGGGTTCTGACCCCACGTGCCCGGCAGCGGCGCAGTCCCCTGACGTGGTTTCGCGGCGGCGGACTCTCCAACCTCATCTTCCTCGCCCCCATGCTCATCGTCTTCGGGGTGTTCAGCTGGTCGCCCATCATCCAGTCGTTCATCATGAGCCTGCAGAAGACGAACCTGATCACGTCGCAGTGGGTCGGTCTCGACAACTTCGCCAATGTGCTCGCCGACCCTCTGCTTGGCACGGCGGTGCTCAACACCCTCTACTTCGCGGGACTCGCGCTCGTGTTCGGCTTCCCCCTGCCGTTGCTGCTCGCCGTGCTCATGAGCGAGGTCAAGCGCGGCAAGGGCGTGTACAGCGCGCTCGCCTACCTGCCGGTAATCATCCCGCCGGTCGTCGCGGTGCTCCTGTGGAAGTTCTTCTACGACGCGAGCCCGACCGGTGTCTTCAACACGATCATCGGCTGGGTGGGCATCCCACCGCAGCCCTGGATTCAGAGTGCTGTTTCGGCGATGCCGTCCCTCGTGCTCGAGGCCACCTGGGCCGCGGCGGGTGGCAGCATCATCATCTACCTTGCGGCGCTGCTGAGCGTGCCGCCGGAGCTCTACGATGCGGCGGAGGTCGACGGAGCCTCGATCTGGCGCAAGATCTGGCACGTCACGCTGCCGCAGCTGCGCGGGGTGCTGTTCATCATGCTCATCCTCCAGGTCATCGCCACGGCGCAGGTGTTCCTCGAGCCGTTCCTGTTCACCGGGGGCGGCCCGAACAACTCGACCGTCACCGTGCTCGTGCTGATCTACCGCTACGCGTTCCAGAACAGCCTGGGCGGCAACTACGGGGAGGCGACCGCGCTCAGTGTCATGCTCGCGATCGTGCTCGCCGTGCTGTCGTTCGCCTACTTCAAACTGACCGAGCGCTGGAGCAGCAATTGACCGCCATCAGTCCGAAGCGCAAGCCGCGAAACCGCGACTCCGAACTCGATGTCGACCGCGGCATCCTCTCCGACTTCGACCGCAAGCGCGGGCCGGTGCGCGCGACCATGACGGTCGTGCACGTGTTCCTGTTCGGCGGGCTCGTGGTCGCCGGGCTCGGGCCCATCCTGTGGCTCGCGAAGGCGGCGGTCACGCCTACCCAGGACAGCATCCGCACGCCGCTGGCGCTCTTCCCCAACGGGATCGACTGGGCCAACCTCGGCCAGGCGTGGGTCGAGGCGCACATCGACCAGTACTTCCTCAATACCATCGTGATCGCATTCGGCTCGTGGTTCTTCCAGCTGCTCATCGCGACGACGGCGGGCTACGCACTGTCGGTGCTCCGGCCCCGCTACGCCCCGATCCTCAACGGCGCTGTGCTCGCGACCCTGTTCATCCCGTCGATCGTGCTTCTCGTTCCGCTGTACCTGACCATCGTGCATCCGCCCCTCATCGGAGTCTCGCTATTGAACAACTACCTCGCGGTGTGGCTGCCCACCGCGGCGAACGCGTTCAACATCCTGCTCGTGAAGCGGTTCTTCGATAGCCTGCCGCGCGAAGTGTTCGAGGCAGCGCGCACGGACGGCGCGGGACCGTTCCGCGTGTTCTGGTCGATCGTGCTGCCGATGTCGCGGCCCATCCTCGGCGTGGTCTCGGTGTTCGCGATTATCGCGGCGCTCAAGGACTACCTGTGGCCGTTCCTCGTGCTGCCCAACCCCGCCGTGCAGCCGCTGTCCGTGCGGCTCCCGGCCATCCAGCAATCGACGGAGCTCGATGTCTTCCTCGCGGCGCTCGCGATCTCGACGATCATTCCGATCGTGCTGTTCCTCGCCTTCCAGCGCGTGTTCCTGCGCAGCGCCGGCCTCGGCGGGGCGGTCAAGGGGTAGCTCGAGCCCGCCACAAGGAAGGCTAGGCGTCGACAGGATGCCTCGCTGCAGGTACGCAGGAGACTCTGGGCAGTAGGTGCGTCGACCGCAACAGCACGCCTCGCGGCCTCGGATACGTGCAGACGGGCGGCGGGCGGTTAGGTTGGAACGATGCGCGCAACACTCGACGAGTCGATCCTGGCCGAACTGCTTCCGGGCTCGTGGACGGTAGCCGCGACCAATTTTCCGATGTGGCTGAGAGGCGAGCGCCGGGAGCCGACATTCACCTATGAGGTGCTCGGCACGAACCCGCTCGCGCTCGCCGATGATGTCTCGTACGTCACGCCGGACGGGCTCGAGAAGCACATCGTCGGCCGCGACCGCTGGGCACACGGCGGATTCGTCTGGCGCGGCAAGGGCTGGCTCCGCCCGTTCGCGAGCCACTGGGCTGTGACGGGTGCCAGCGATGACGGCTCCGTTCTCGCGCTCCACTTCTCCCGTTCGATCGCGACGCCCGCGGGCATCGACATCATCGTGCGCGAAGGCACCGAGCATCCCGAGCTTCGCGCGATGATCGCCGGCTCGACGGAGGATTTCGGCCTCTCCCTGGAGGACTTCGCTTCACTGAGCTGGTTGGTTCCGAGCCCGAGGGGCTAGCATCGCGACATGGTGCACCCGGCGCTCCCGCGACGGTTCCTAGGCGCAGCGGCCGCGGCCGTGCTGCTGCTCGGGGGGTGCACTGCCGCGGCACCCGAGCCGGCGCCCACTGCGGCGCAGCGACCTGAGCCGCCGGTCGTCGACCCGGTGCAGCAGTACGCCGATGACCGCGTGAGCGTGATGACGCTCGACCAGAAGATCGCGAGCATGCTCATGGTGCATGTGCCGGGCCTGGATGCCGCGCAGTTGGGCGGTTTCGCGGCCGCGTACGGGCTCGGCGGGCTCATCCTCATGGGCGACAACATCCCCGACCCGCCCGGGGCGCTCGCGGGCATGACGCCGATGATGAGCGCTCAGGCGGGCCTGCCGGTGCTCATCGCGACCGACCAGGAGGGCGGCGTGGTGCGCCGCATCTACACCGACGACGCGGCCTCGGCCGAGCAACTCCGCTACGCGGCGCCGGATGCCGCGCGCGCCGCGTTCGCCGAGCGTGGCGCCCTGCTCGAGAGTGTGGGCATCACGGTCAACTTCGGCGTGGTGGCCGATGTGAGCGCGGATCCTGCGTCGTTCATCTTCGAGCGATCAATGGGATCGACAGCAGCGGATGCCGCAGCGCGGGTATCCGAGGCGGTGGCAGGTGAGAGCGGCGAAGTGCTGAGCACGCTCAAGCACTTCCCGGGTCACGGAGTCTCGGGGGAGGACTCGCACACGGGCATCCCCTCGACGGGCATGGGTCTCGACGAGTGGCGTGCCGGTCACGCGCCGCCCTTCGAGGCGGGCATCGACGCCGGCGCCGAACTCGTCATGTTCGGGCATCTCCAGTTCGATGCGGTCGACCCGGTGCCCGCAACCCTCTCGTCCCTGTGGCATGAGGTGCTGCGCGACGACCTGGGCTTCGACGGCATCACGATCACCGACGACATGAACATGCTCGAGCGGTCGGGCCGGCCCGAGTACGCGAGTCAGGCACAGAACGCCGTGCTCGCGGTGCTGGCGGGCAACACGATGCTGCTCTACGTGGGGGCGGTCGACGTGCCCGCGGTCGTCACGGCCGTGCGGGAGGCGGTGCTCGCGGGAACGATCCCGGTCGCCCTGGTCGACGACGCGGCCCGCAAGCTCCTCGTGCTGCGCCGCACTCTCAGCGGGGAGACAGGCAGGTTCGTGCACTGCTTCGAGGAGTGCCAGCAGATCATCGAGTGACGGGCAGCGGCGCAGTAGCTACCTCGACCGCCTTGCCTGTGAACTCGGCGTAGCGTCTGATCGCCCGGTCGAAGCCCGCGAGGGCCTTTCTCGTGAGCGGGCGGAACCCCACGGGCTCGATCCGCACGAGCTTCGCGCTCTCGGTGCGCCTCCACGTACCGACGATTTCGCCGTCGACGACGATCGTCGCGAGGAACATGCCGTTGTTGCCCGGCACGATGCGGTCGCTGAAATCGGCCGCCAGGGCGGCAGAGCGGTCTCGGTAGCCGAGCATGTACTCATCGAAACCGGGGAGTGCATACGCTGCGCTCGTCGCGGGTTCGAGGCCTGGAGCGAAGTAGTGGGGTGTGCCACCGAACTCCCGCTCGACGAGGCCACCAGCGGCGATCGCGAGTGCCTTGCGCGCGTCGCCCAGCGTGCTGCTGGCCCACCACGCGAAATCCTGCACGGTCGCGGGACCGTGGCTTCGGAAGTACCTCGCGGCGAATTCGCCGAGTGCCTCGTCGCCCTCGAGCCGCCGCGGTTGCGAGATCCACTCCTCAAGGAGGGTGAACGTCGGTTGCTTTCCATCGGAAGGACCGAAGACGGTGAGGCCGGCGTGCCCCAGATTCCAGAGCAAGTGATACCCCCGCTGTCCCGTGGTGGGGATGCCCGCGGCGGCCCACGCATCGAGCAGCCGGTCGCGCCGCACAGCGTGGCCGCCCGACATGAGCTCCACGGCGATGTCGCCGGCGCGCACGAGTTCACGATCGGTGATAGACAGGTCGCCGCGGCGCTTCGCGGCCCACTTGGCCTGCCGCGCACTCGAGATCGCGAGCATCCACCCCAGGTCTTCGGGGGCGACGAGGTGGAGGGTTCCCCTCATGGGCCACGAGCGCACGATCTCTCCGGATGCGAGAGCGCGTTCGATCGCGGCATCCGTCGACCCGGGCAGGCGCAGGCCGACCGACCAGCGGGCGCCGGGCAGATCCTGTGCTTGCATGGCGAGCATCCAGCGCACGACGTCGTCCGGTCGCTCGAAAGCGCTGGCGGCAATGCGTTGCGCGCTGAGCCGGAGAGCGGTCAGCTCGCGACGATGCCTGTCTGTCATGCCCCCAGTATCGCGGGAGCCGCCGACGGCGGGGGACCTCGCGCTGGTTACAGCGTGGGCAGCTGAAGGCCGGTGAGCTTGGCCTCGATGGGCTGCTGTGCGGCGCCCTTGGTAACGGGCCCCTCGCCGGCCGCTGCAGCTGGTGACTGGGTAAGCGAGCCACCAACCAGCAGGGCACCGACGAGAACAGCCGCCGCCGTCGCAGCGCTGAGCCCTGCAGAGAGCACGGTCAGGCGCATTGTGCGACGGAGGACGACAACCAGCATGCCGATCGCGACGAGAGCGGTCGCCGCTACGGCGATCGTCACGGCGATGGGCATGCCGTTTGTTGCAGGGGCCAGGGGGACGGCCGCCAGTACTGCGTTCATTTTGGGTGTTCCTTATTCGGGGAGGAACCGGTCCTGTCGGGTACAGGGCCGCGAATTTGTCGGGTACAAATCCGTCTTTCCCGCTGTCCTCTTTTATGAGGACAACTGGCCAGCGATGAAAAGTTACCAGCGCACCGATATACCGTCAATAGTCCCACGCGCCCCCATTACGGGGGCCTATCGGAGGGTGAGAGCGCTCCCAAAGCGAAAGCACCGCTAAATCAGTCGCCGCGACCGACGAGAAGACCCGTGCCAGCCGCGTTCTGCTACGGATGCGGTCGCGGCGTATCGTTGAGCCATGACTTTGATCGACAGTCGGCCCGCCCTCGCGTCCGGCCAGTTCCTCATCGGTGGCGACCTTCCCGTTAATCGGCTCGGCTACGGGGTTATGCAGCTCCCGGGGCCCGGCGTCTGGGGACCGCCGCGCGACCACGATGGCGCAATCCGAGTGCTGCAGCGCACGGTCGAGCTCGGAATCACGCTCATCGACACGGCGGACGCGTACGGTCCCTTCATCGCCGACCACCTCATCCGGGAGGCGCTTCATCCGTACCCCGATGACGTTGTGATCGCGACCAAGGTCGGGTTCACGCGCCAGGGGCCCGGCCAGTGGCACGTCGTCGGCAGGCCCGAGTATTTGCGACAGCAGGTCGAGCTGAACCTGCGGCATCTCGGACTCGAGCGCATCGATCTCCTGCAGCTTCATCGCATCGACCACCTGGTGCCTCTCGAAGACCAGCTAGGGGAATTGCGCGAGATGCAGCGCGAGGGCAAGATCCGTCACATCGGGCTCTCCGAGGTGAGCGTCGCCGACCTCGAGGCGGCTCGGCGACTCGTCGACATCGCGTCCGTGCAGAATCGCTACAACCTCGTCGACCGTGACTCGGAGGATGTGCTGGAGTACGCCGAGAAGCACGGCATCGCGTTCATCCCGTGGTTTCCGCTCGCTACGGGAAAGCTCGCGCGCACCGGCGGAACGCTCGGCGCCACCGCCGCTCGGCACGGGTCGAGCGCCTCACAGCTCGCTCTCGCGTGGCTGTTGCGTCGCTCGCCCGTCATGCTGCCGATCCCTGGCACGTCGAGCGTCGAGCACCTCGAAGACAACACGGCGGCGGCCCTCATCCGCCTCGGTGACGAGGAGTTCGCGCAACTCAGCGCGGCCCGCTAGCCTCCGCAGCGGCGATGGCGTCTGCCGCCCGCACGAGCGTGAGGTGAGTCAGCGCCTGCGGAGTGTTGCCTGCTTGCCGGTCACCGGCGACGTCGTACTCCTCGCTCAGTAGGCCGACGTCGTTGGCGAACCCGACGAGCCGATCCATGAGCGCCCGTGCGTCGGCGACGCGGCCCGAGCGGGCGTACTGCTCGGCGAGCCAGAACGAGCACGCCAGAAACGGGTTCTCGCCCGCGGGCAGTCCGTCCACGCCCGTTTCGGTGCGGTAGCGCAGCAGGAGTCCGTTCTCGAGCAGCTCCGACTCGATGGCCGCGACGGTACCGAGCATGCGGGGGTCGTCGGCGGCGACGTAGCCCACTTGCGCGAGCTGCAGGAGGGAGGCATCCACCCCCGTGCTGCCGTAGTACTGGGTGTAGGTGTTGCGCTCGTGATCGAAGCCCTTCTCCTCGACTTCGTCGCGGATCTGGTCCCTGATGCTCTCCCAGCGTTCGACGGGTCCATCGAGCCCGTACTCGCGCACGGCTCGCGCGGCGCAGTCAAGGGCCGCCCACAGCATCACGCGCGAATGGGTGAAGTGCCGCGTGGGGCCGCGGATCTCCCAGATGCCGTTGTCAGGGCGCTGCCAGTTCTGCTCGACGAAAGTCATGAGCGCGCGCTGCAGCGGCCAGGAGAAGGTCGTTTCCTCGACCCCCTCCGCGCGGGCAGCCTGCAGCGCGAGCATTACCTCGCCGAAGACGTCGCCCTGGAACTGCTGGTACGCCGCGTTGCCCGCCCGCACCGGCGAGGCGCCGTTGTAGCCGGGCAGCCTCGGCACGATCCACTCATCGAGGCGTCGTTCGCCCGACAACCCGTACATGATCTGCACGTCGGCCGGGTCACCCGCGATTGCCCGCAGGAGCCATGTGCGCCATGCGTCGGCCTCGGCGACGTAGCCGTGGTCGAGCAGCACATGCAGCGTGAGGGAAGCATCGCGCAGCCAGACGTAGCGGTAGTCCCAATTGCGCTCCCCGCCGAACTCCTCGGGAAGGCTCGTGGTCGCTGCGGCGACGATGCCTCCGGTGTCCTCGTGCGTGAGCGCGCGCAGCACGAGCAGCGAGCGGCGCACGGCTTCCGGGTAGACGGGCGAGGCCACGGCCGACGAAGCCCACTCCCTCCACCACTCCTCGGTGTGCCGGATGCGCCCGCTCACGTCGATCAGTTCGGGTGCCTCACGGTGGGAGGGATACCAGGTGAGGGAGAGATCGACCGTCTCGCCGGCCGACACCGTGAAATCGGCCTCGTGGGCGTGGTTGGTCGCGTGGAGTTCCGGCCCGCGCACGACGACCGCATCCGGACCCGCTACTGCGATGAGCGCGTGGTCGCCCTTGACAGGCACCTGCCGGATCCAGGGGAGGGCATCCGCGTAGCCGAACCGGATGCGCAGGTCGACGTGCATCACCACCGAGCCACGGATTCCGCGCACGCGGCGGATGACGTCCGCCCGCCGGTCGCCGTGCGGCATGAGATCGAGTACCTCGACTTCGCCCTGCGGTGTGGTCCAGCGGGTTACCAGGATGAAGGTGTCTTCAGCGTACGCGCGAGTGCTGGTGGCGTCGGCCGAGGCCGGAGCGAGAAGCCATCGACCGTGGTCGACCGTTCCGAGCAGCGCCCCGAACGTCGAGGGGGAGTCGAACCGGGGCAGGCACAACCAGTCGATGCTGCCGTCTCGTCCAACCAGTGCCGCCGTGTGGCAGTCGCCGATGACGGCGTAGTCCTCGATGGGCAGAGCCATGTGCCCATACTGCCAGTGCGTTCCTGCCACGATGCTGAGCGCGGTTGATCGGCAATGAAGAAATGGCAGCTACGCGGGCAGGAGTCCCGCGGTCGTGAGCTGCTCGGCGAGCCCCGCGCCGTGCGGGGCGTAGAACCAGCTCACGCTCGGCTCGTCTTCACGCTCGGTTCCCTTGCTGCGACCACCCGCGAGCACCGCCTCACCCGGGGAGAGCTGCCTGATCGCGATCGCGGCGACATTCTCCGGATGCTCGGCCGCGAAGTCGCTGTAGATCTCCTCGTCGTGCTGACCGTCGTCGCCGAAGAGCAGCCACTCGAGGCCGGGGAACTCCGCCGCGAGCCTCTCGAGACTCGACTTCTTGTGCTCCTTGCCGCTGCGGAACCATCGATCGTGCGTCGGCCCCCAGTCGGTGAGCAGCAGCGGCCCGCGCGGGTACAGGTTGCGGCTCAGAAAGCGCGTGAGGGTCGGGGCGACGTTCCACGCTCCCGTGGAGAGGTAGATGACAGGGGCACCCGGATGCGCCCGCATGAGCCGGTCGTAGAGCACGGCCATTCCGGGTACCGGTGCTCGCGCGTGCTCATCGAGCACGAAGGTGTTCCAGGCGGCGAGAAATGGACGGGGGAGCGCCGTGACCATGACCGTGTCGTCGATGTCGGACAGGATGCCGAAGGCGGCCGCCGGGTCGACGATGAAGATCGGCGCCGTGACGGGTTCGGTGTCGTCGGTGCGCAAGCTGATCTCGTGCCAGCCCGGCTCGAGGTCCACCTCGATGCGCACGTCCATCACTCCGCCGCGGCCGGGGCGCACCCGCTGCTCGTGACCGCCGGCGCTGATCGCGACCTCGATGTCGTCGACCGGAATGCTGAAGAAGCTCCGCCAGCCGCGCACCTTCTCGGCGCGCTGCTTGGCGGCATCCGTGCTTCGCGTGAGCACGACCCGGCAGAGCACACGGGCCCAGCCGGGGGCGCCGTAGCCCGCGTACGGCACGATCGTGGTGATGAGGCCACGCTTGCGACCGCGGCGCTCGCGCCAGCGGTGAAAGGTGTCTTCGATGCGGGCGGCACGGTGCAGGATGGGCTCGACCGCGGGCGCGGGCGCTGGGACAGAACCGGGGCGAGCCATCTCTCCAGTCTGCCCTACCCGCACTGGGGACAACCTCCGGCTCATCGCGCCCAGCGGGCCGAACGGTGCGGAGCCGGCTAGATGGGCTCGATGAGAGCCGGGGAGTTGTTCTTCACGTTGCCGACCGCGCGGTCCACCTCGTGGAACTCCACGCGCTCCTCCATCTCGACCCCGCCCTGAGAGACCTCCTGCAGCAGTTCCTCGGATCCCTCCGTGGCCGGGTCGAGCCATTCGTCGATCAGCTCGGGCGACAGGAACACGGGCATCCGATCGTGGATGTCTGCGAGCCTGCCGGTCGACGCTCGCGTCAGCACCGAAGTAGACAGCAGCCACTTGTCTGGAGCGTCGTCGGCCGCGGCGGGGTTGCGCCACCACTCGTACAGTCCCGCGAACACGATGGGCTCGCCGTCGGGAAGGTGGATGAAGTGGGGAGTCTTCACGCCGTCGATCGCGCGCCATTCGTAGTAACCGGTCGCGGGCACGATCGCACGGCGCTTCTTGACGGCGGTCTTGAAGTGGGATTTCTCCGCCGCCGACTCGATGCGCGCGTTGAACGCGGTCACACCCACGGAGACATCTTTCGCCCACGCTGGCACCAGGCCCCACCGGGCGCCCTCGAGCCGTCGCACCGGCTCGGCGCCCTCCTCTGACCCCTTGGGTATCGTGTCGATCACGATCGGCACGCGGTCGGTCGGCGCGACATTGAACGATGGCAGGGGTAGGTCGTCACCCGGCAGGTCGACATCGAACATGGTCACCAGGTCGGCTGTCGCTCCGGCCACGACGAATCTTCCGCACATGGCGTCATTGTTTCACCGCCCGCCGTCTTTTGTTGATGTCGGAAGGCTACGCGCAGCCTGCGCGCCCCATAACGGGGGCGCGATAGTATTCCGGTGACAAGGAGGCGATGTGGCTGCGGAGCATGTGGTTGAACTCGACGCGCGAGTTCCGCTGAGAAACGAGCCGGTGCAGGCGCGCAGCACCGCGCGACTCACGGCGCTGCTCGACGCGGCGGCCGCCATCGTCGACGAGATCGGTTTCGAGCGCCTCACGACGGCAATGGTCGCGGAGCGGGCCGGGGCCTCCATCGGCACCGTCTATCGCTACTTCCCCGATCGCATCGCCCTGCTCCAGGCCCTCGGCGCCCGCAACCTGGATCGCGTGCTCAGCCGCGTGCACGACGAGATCGTCGACCCGAAGCATCCGGACTGGCTCGCCGCGCTCAGTTCGGGGTTCGCGATCTTCGTTGAGGCGTTCCGCTCCGAGCCCGGCTTCCGCGGCCTCCGGGTCGGAGACGTGATCGATCTGCGCCCGGCACCCAACGAGCGCACGTACAACTCGATAGTGGCCGATCGACTGCTCGACGGGCTCGTCCAGCGATTCGACATCGTCGACGGACCGCACGTGCGCTTCCTGTTCGAAACCGCGATCGAAGTCTCGGATGCGCTCGCCGCTCGAGCGTTCGCGCGCGATCCCGATGGCGATGAGTCGTTCCTCATCGCGGGGCGCGACATCGTCTACGCGATGCTCGTGGACCACTTCGGTGAGGTGCCCAAGCCGTTTGAGGCTTGACGCACACGGCCGCGACCCGCGCGGCAGCATCGCAGGCGATGTAATTTTCGGCAACCGGGTATGACAGTGGCTCCCAATACTGTTTAGCTGGAAAACACTGGCAAGTGTCGATCCGCGTGCGGGCGCGAGGAATGAGCCGAAAGACCAATGATCGAATTCCGTTCGGTGTCGAAAGAGTTCCCGGACGGGACGGTCGCCGTAGAGGATTTCAGCCTCGTCATCCCCTCCCGCAAGACCACAGTTCTCGTCGGGTCGTCCGGCAGCGGCAAGACGACTTTGCTGCGGATGATCAATCGCATGGTCGACCCCACGTCGGGCGCCATCGAGATCGACGGCGAGAGCATCCTCGATCGCGATCCCGTTCAGTTGCGCCGAAGCATCGGCTACGTCATGCAGAACTCGGGGCTGCTGCCGCACTTCAAGGTCATCGACAACGTCGCGACCGTGCCGGTGCTGTCGGGAGTTCCGCGTCGGGTCGCGCGTGAACAGGCGCTCGAACTCCTCGACACCGTGGGGCTCACGCGCGATCTCGCTGACCGGTACCCCAGCCAGCTCTCGGGCGGGCAGCAGCAGCGCGTGGGCGTCGCCAGGGGACTCGCCGCCAACCCCAACATCCTGCTCATGGACGAACCATTCGGCGCCGTCGACCCCATCGTGCGGGCCGAGCTGCAGCAGGAGACCATCCGGCTGCAGCGCGACCTCGACAAGACCGTGGTCTTCGTCACCCACGACATCGACGAGGCATTCCTGCTCGGCGACCAGGTCGTGATCCTCGAGACGGGGGCGAGAGTCGCCCAGATCGGCAGCCCGAGCGAGATCACCGAGAATCCCGCGAACGAATTCGTTGCGAGCTTCATCGGCGTCGAGCGGGGTAAGCGCGCTCTGAGCATCAAGAAGACGCCCCGTGGCAGCGTCGTCGTCGACAGCGAGGGTCGCACGCAAGGAGTGCTCGTCGACGGGACTGCGGCGCCGTGACCTGGGTTCTCGACAATCTCGACCTCATCGGCAGGCTTTCTCTCGAGCATCTGCGGCTGAGCGTCGTGCCCATCGTCGTCGGATTCCTCGTGGCCATCCCGCTCGGCTGGCTCGCCTTCCGGTTCCGCATTACGCGCGGGCTCGTGCTCACGTTCGCGGGCTTGCTCTACACGATTCCGTCCCTCGCGCTGTTCGCCGTACTCCCTTCGGTGCTCGGCATCAGCTTTCTCAGTGAGCTCAATCTCACGATCGCCCTCACGATCTATGCCGTAGCCATCATGACGAGATCTGTGGCGGATGCCCTCGCCTCCGTCGACCCCGCGGTGCGCCAATCGGCGACAGCGGTCGGGTTCGGTGCCTGGCGGCGCTTCTGGGCCGTTGAGTTCCCGCTCGCCGGTCCGGTCGTGCTCGCAGGCCTGCGCGTGACCGCGGTGAGCACGATCGCGCTCGTCACCGTGGGCATCCTCATCGGGGTCGACAATCTCGGCTACCTGTTCACGAACGGGTACCAGCGGCGCATCATCCCCGAGATTCTCGCGGGCGTCGTCACGGTCATGGTCATCGCTCTCGTAGTGGACTGGCTGCTCGTGATGCTCGGTCGAGTGCTCATGCCGTGGGCGCCGCGACGCACCATCCGGCCGAAACTTGAGCGCATTCCGCTCGCGGCTCCGCGAGGTTCCGCGTGAACCTCCTCGCCGACGCGTTTCGCTGGCTGTTCTCGCCCGAGCGGCTCACGGGCGGCCAGCCCCTTCCCGCCGCGATCGGCGAGCACCTCTGGTACACGTTCGTCTCCGTGCTCATCGCGGCGCTCATCGCCATTCCGCTCGGCTGGCTCATCGGGCACACCGGCCGAGGTCGCGAGATCGCTGTCGCAATCTCGGGCGCCGCGCGTGCCCTGCCCTCGTTCGGGCTCATCGTGCTGCTGGTGCTGCTCGTGGGGGTGCTCAACAAGCCGTTGGCAGCCGTCACGGCGTTCGTCATCCTCGCCATCCCCTCGATACTCGCGGGGGCGTACGCAGGGTTCGAGGCGATCGACCGCCGCGTGATCGATGCGGCCCGCGCGATGGGCATGACCGAATGGCAGGTGCTGTGGAAGGTCGAGGTGCCGCTCGGCATGCCACTGCTCATCGGCGGCCTTCGCTCGGCGACGCTGCAGGTCGTGGCGACTGTCGCGATCGCCGCGTACGTGAATCTCGGCGGACTCGGCTACTACATCATCCAGGGCGTGCCACTGCGGCGGTTCGACCAGATTCTGGGCGGCGCTCTCGTGATCGTCGCTCTCGCACTGCTGCTCGACGGGCTCTTCGCCCTCGTGCAGCGCTTCGTCGTGCCGCGCGGTGTATCCGCCGGCCGACCCAGGGAACTCCGCTCGTCGCCAACCCGGCGCCGCGCGGTGGTGGGGACCCCCATCGAAGAAGGAAAAGGATAGAAATGTTCACAGCAAGGAACAAGGGCCGGCTCGCTTTAGGCGCAGCCGTGGTCGGGGCGGCATTGGCCCTGTCAGGGTGCGCATCAGGTGATCCTCTGGACCCGGGCACCGATGACGGGGGTTCGACCGATACCATCACGATCGGCTCGCAGGCGTACTACTCCAACGAGGTCATCGCGGAGATCTACGCCCAGGCCCTTGAGAACGCCGGCTTCACGGTCGAGCGCGACTTCAACATCGGGCAGCGGGATGCCTACCTGCCCTCGCTCGAGAGCGGCGAAGTCGACCTGTTCCCCGAGTACACCGGCAACCTGCTGCAGTACTACGTGCCCGACACGACTGCGACGACCTCCGACGACGTCTACGCGGACCTTCAGGACGCCCTTCCCGATGGCCTGGAGGTGCTCGACCAGTCGTCGGCGACCGACCAGGACTCGTACAACGTGACCGCTGCGTTCGCCGAGGAGAACAACCTCGAGTCGCTCGCGGACCTCAAGAACGTGACGGTTCCGCTGACCCTCGGTGGGGCGCCGGAGCTCGAGGAGCGTCCGTACGGTCCGAGCGGCCTGCTCGAGAAGTACGGCGTGACCGTGGGGTTCTCCGCGACTGGTGACACCACCGTCGAGGACCTGCTCGCCGGCACGATCAACATCGCCAACGTCTACAGCGCCGACCCGCGCATCCAGACCGAGGATCTCGTGACGCTCTCCGACCCCGACGGCCTGTTCCTCGCGTCGAACGTCGTTCCGCTCGTGAACTCCGACATCGCCGACCAGATCGCCGACGTGATCAACGCGGTGAGTGCCAAGCTCACGCCCGAGGGGCTCGTGGCTCTCAACGTGAAGTCCACGGTCGACCAGGAGTCCTCTGAAGACATCGCGACCGAGTGGCTCACCGACAACGGCCTGATCTAGCCACACTGCGGCGAAGGGGGCGGATGCGCGAGCGTCCGCCCCTTCGTTGCGCCGAGCGCTACAGCGGGTCGTCGATCGTCGATGGGTCACCGTCGCCCGGCGTCGCCATGTGGCGGGCTTCCGACCGCTCCAGCAGTTTCTTCACGACGAACGCGCCGATGATGAAGGCGGCGACGATGCCCACGAAGATGTAGCCCGCATAGTGCAACTGGTCGAGCAGATCACGAAAGCTGCCCGCGGCGAACGTGCCTACCGACACGTAGGCGAAGCTCCAGATGGCGCACGCCGGGGCGGTCCACAGGATGAACTTGCGGTAACTCATGGTGCTCATGCCGACCGTGATGGGGATGAGCGAATGCAGCACGGGCAGGAACCGGGAGACGAACACGGCGATGCCGCCCCGCCTGTCGAGGTAGTTCTCGGCGCGGATCCAGTTGCGCTCGCCGATGCGACGTCCGAGCCGGGACGCGCGAATCTTGGGCCCGAAGAACCGGCCGAGGGCGAATCCGATGCTCTCGCCGCACAGCGCACCGATGATTACAGCGAGGGCGAGCCCGAAGTACTCGATGGGGTTGCCGACCGCGGTCGCCGCGACGATCACGATGGTGTCCCCGGGCACGAGCAATCCGACCAGCACGGAGGTCTCGAGAAGGATGCCGAATCCCGCGAGCAGCGTGCGCACAACCGGGTCCACGAGCTGCACGGTAGTGAGCACCCAGCTGAGGGCGCCGTTGAGCAGCATCGCGAACCAGTCGAACGGATTCGCCGCCTCCGCTGCCATCGCCACCCACTCGTTCACGTGTCGAGCCTAACCAGCGCGCGCGAGTGGGTCTGGGGGGCTAGCCAACCAATCCGGGGAGGGGTTGGCGCAGGGCGTCGAGTCGAGTACGCCACGCGGCGAGCCGTCCGGGCTGTTCGGCGAGTGCGGGGCCGTCCACCCAGCTCGTCGCGATTCGGATTCCGTGCAGCGCGTTGAGCACCCACAGTTCGGTGCCGTCGAGCTCGGCCGGGGTTACGGCCTCCTCGTGCGTGTCGAGTCCGAGCGCGCGCGCGAGGGTGAGGGTGCTGCGTGCCGTGACGCTGTCGACACGATCGGCGTCAGCCGGAGGCCCGCAGAGGATGTCGCCGCGCCACCACAGCAGGGCGCTGTACGCACCCTCGACGACGTAACCCTCCGGGCTCAGAATGACCGCCTCATCCGCCCCTCGCTCCTGCACGGAGGTGCGCACGGCGAGCAGCCGATCGAGGTCGGGTCCCTTCACCCGCGGCGTCTTGCGCGGGTCTGCGCCCGTCCAGGTCGCGAGCACTGCGGAGCGGGCGCGCTCGGGTGCGGTCCTGAGACGGAAGATGAGGCGCGGTGCCCCGAGCCGGGAGTGCAGCTCGACCCGGGGAAACCAGTCGCCCTGCCTCGGGATCGCGGCGATAGCGGCATCCCAGAATGCCGCCGGGTCGGTCTGGATGTTGCGAGAAATCGACGTCATGAACCGGGTGCGGTGCAGATCGAGGGCGAGGGTCTTGCCCTCGCTGACGAGCCATGAGTCGGCCGCCTCGATCTCGGTGAGGGTCATGTCGCAGTACTCGAGAGCTTCGAGCGCTCCATCGTGCCAACGGTAGATGGACGTCACGCTCATAGGCTTAGGGTATGCGCTCCTCACGGCACGACCGCCCGGCGCTGGGCGCGAGTTCGCAGCCGACGGCAGGAGCCTCACCGGTTCTCACGGCGTCCCTCGGCCGGTGGGTCGACCCCGCGCTCGCATACGCGGCGCTGTGCGGCGATTCGGATCGCGCGTTCTGGCTCGACAGCGGTCCTTCAGCGACGGCGGGCATGAGCTACCTCGGTGTCGCCGCGGAGCTCGTTACCGAGTTCGACGGGCCCGTACTCGAGTGGCTGCGCGCCCAGCAGCGCGACGTGGACACGAGCGAGGTCCCGCCCGGCTTCGCCCTCGGGTGGGTCGGCTGGCTCGGCTATGAGCTGCGTGGGGAGACGATGGGAGAGCCGATCGAACGCGAGTCGCGCTACCCCCTGGCGGCATTCCTGCGCGTCGACCGTGCGCTCGCATTCGATCATGAGCGGCAGGATGTTTTGCTGCTCGCCCTCGATGATGTCGAGTCGTGGCGTGCCGAGGTCGTCCGCGCGCTGGAGCCGTCGGCCGCGTCTCCGAGAAAGGACCGGGAGGCGCCACATCCTGTCGAAGCGCGCTGGCGTTACACCGACGACGAGTACATCTCCATGATCGAGGCCTGCCAGGCGGCGATCGTCGAAGGCGACGCTTACCAGTTGTGCCTCACGACCGAGGCGGCAGTGGATGTCTCACCCGACCCGTTCGCGACCTACCTGGCGTTGCGCGCATCCAGCCCGACGCACCATGGTGCCCTGCTGCGGGCGGGGGAGGTCTCGCTGCTCAGCTCCTCGCCGGAGCAGTTCCTCACGGTCTCGCCCGACGGGGTCGTCGAGACACGGCCGATCAAGGGCACGCGACCGCGCGGGACCGACGCCCCAACCGACGAGGCGCTGCGCTCGGAACTCGAGTCGAGCGACAAGGAGCGGGCCGAGAATCTCATGATCGTCGACCTCATGCGCAACGACATCGGGCGCATGTCGCGCGTCGGATCGGTGAGCGTCACGAGCCTGCTCGCGGTGGAGAGCTACGCGCAGGTGCACCAGCTCGTCAGCACCGTGCGCGGGCAGCTCGCCGACGGTCTCGACGCGATCGACGCGATCGCGGCGTGCTTTCCCGCCGGTTCGATGACGGGAGCGCCGAAACTGTCCGCGACCCGCATTCTCGATGGGCTCGAACGCCGGGCGAGGGGCATCTACTCGGGGGCGTTCGGATACCTCGGACTCGACGGAGCGCTCGACCTTGCGATGGTCATCCGGTCGATCGTCATCGACTCCCGCGGCTCGACCGTGGGAACGGGCGGCGGTATCACGGCGCTCTCGGTTCCCGTGGAGGAACTCGAGGAGACGCGCGTGAAGGCGGCCGCACTGCTGCGGGTGCTCGGCGTGTCGCCAGTGCCCTAGCGGGTTTCGGCGATGCGCTTGATCGCGGAGAGCCGGCGATCCCACTCTGATCCGATGCGCTCGAGCTGCCGCGCGAGCTCGCTCATTCGCGCGCCGAGCGCGCGGTATCGCACTTCGCGACCGGCGCGAACGGGTTCGACGAGACCGACCTCCACGAGCGCCCCGAGATGCTTGGCGATCGCCTGGCGGCTCACGGGAAGCCTGCCGGCGAGGGCCGAAGCCGAGAGTTCTTCGCGCCCGAGCTCGGTGAGGATGCTCCAGCGGGTCTCGTCGCCGAGCGCGGCGAACACGGGTGCGAGCGTTGCGGTCACAAGGAGTCCTGTTTCTCGAGGAACGCCACGAGCTCGTCGAGCTCTCCGTTCCAGCCCGTGCGGTTGTCCTCCGCACGCCCGCGGCGGTACGCGTCGTCGCCGGCGAGGGTGTTGAAGCCCGTCTCGACGACCGTGAGCGCCGTGCCATCCGGTACCTGAACGAGGGTGAAGTGCACGAGCGTGGAGTTCTCCTCGCCGAGTGCGGCATCGTCCCTGCCGCCCCACCGAAACGCGAAGACGTCGGGTTCGTCGATCTCGACGATCTCGACGGGGACCTCCCCGTAGCCGTCGAACCCGAGCGTGCCACGGCCTCCCACCGCGAGGCTGTCGAATGATGCTCGCTGCCCGAACCACTCGGTGATGAGCTCGGGCGTGGTCAGGGCCGCCCACACGGTGTGACGGTCGGTACGGATGAGTACGGTGCGCTCGACGGTGTAGGTGTCGTCGTGCACGAAGGCGGGGATGGTCTGCTCGGTCATGATGATCCTTTCGATTGATCTGCAACAAGATGGTTGCACATACTGGATAACAATGCAACCGTTGAGTTGCACTCGCTGTCGCCACGTCATCCGTTCGGTAATCTTGGAAACTCCGCCTAAGCAATGAAGAGAGTTCCTGTGGCACACGAGCACGACGACCGCGACGAGGCCGGCTACGACTTCGCCGCCATCCAGGCGAAGTGGCTGCCGGTATGGGACGAGCTCAAGCCGTTCGCGAGTGGGGACCCGGGCGACAAGCGCCCCCGCAAGTACGTGCTCGACATGTTCCCGTACCCGTCGGGCGACCTGCACATGGGTCACGCGGAGGCGTACGCGCTCGGCGACGTGATCGCGCGGTACTGGCGTATGCAGGGCTTCAACGTGATGCACCCGATCGGCTGGGACTCCTTCGGCCTGCCCGCGGAGAACGCGGCGATCAAACGCAAGGTCGACCCCGCGAAGTGGACCTACGAGAACATCGAGCAGCAGAAGGCGAGCATGCGCCGGTATGCGCCCTCGTTCGACTGGGACCGCGTGCTCTACACGAGCGATCCCGAGTACTACCGGTGGAACCAGTGGTTGTTCCTCGAGATGTTCAAGAAGGGCCTGGCCTACCGCAAGGACTCCTGGGTCAACTGGGATCCCGTGGACCAGACGGTTCTCGCCAACGAGCAGGTGCTGCCGGATGGCACGTCCGAGCGTTCCGGCGCGATCGTGGTCAAGCGCAAGAAGACCCAGTGGTACTTCAAGATCACGGACTACGCGGACCGCCTGCTCGACGATCTCAACCAGCTCGAGGGCTCCTGGCCGTCGAAGGTCATTTCGATGCAGCGCAACTGGATCGGCCGGTCGACCGGCGCAGACGTCGACTTCGTGATCGAGGGTCTGGACCGAAAGATCTCCGTGTTCACGACCCGGCCCGACACACTGTACGGCGCCACGTTCATGGTCGTCGCACCGGATTCCGATCTCGCGGCCGAGCTCGTCGCCGGGTCCACACCTGAGGTGCAGTCCGCCTTCGCCGCGTACCTCGAAGCGGTGCAGAAGAACACCGAGATCGAGCGCCAGGATGCGAGTCGCGAGAAGACGGGCATCCCGCTGGAGCGATTCGCCATCAACCCCGTCAACGGTGAGCGGATGCCCATCTGGACGGCCGACTACGTTCTGGCTGACTACGGACACGGCGCTGTCATGGCCGTGCCTGCGCACGACCAGCGCGACCTCGACTTCGCCCGCAAGTTCGGACTGCCGGTGCGCGTGGTGCTCGACACGAATGCTCCCGTTACCGGTGCGATTCCCGTGATCAAGGACGGTGTGTTGCCCGACGACCTGCCGCCCCTCGACCCGGCCTCGACCGGCATCGCCCTGCTCGGCGACGGGCGCATGATCAACTCGGGGCCGCTCGATGGGCTCAGCAAGAACAACGCGACAAGCAAGATCATCGAGCAGCTCGAGGCGGCCGGAACGGGCCGCGCTTCCAAGACCTACCGCCTGCGCGACTGGCTCATCAGCCGGCAACGCTACTGGGGAACGCCCATCCCGATCATCCATGGCGCGGACGGCGAGCTCATTCCCGTGCCCGACGAACAGCTGCCCATCGTGCTGCCGCCCACCGAGGGTCTCGACCTGCAGCCCAAAGGCCAGTCGCCACTCGGAGCGGCCACCGAATGGGTGAATGTGCCCGACCCGCGCGACGGCAGCCCCGCGCTGCGCGACCCCGACACGATGGACACCTTCGTCGACAGCTCGTGGTACTTCTTGCGCTTCCTCGACCCGCACGACTCGACGCGGGCCTTCGACCCCGCGGAGGCCGAGAAGTGGGCGCCCGTCGACCAGTATGTCGGGGGCGTGACCCACGCCATCCTGCACCTGCTCTACGCCCGATTCATCACCAAAGTGCTGTTCGACCTGGGCTACGTGAGTTTCACGGAGCCGTTCACCGCGCTGCTCAACCAGGGCATGGTGCTCATGGACGGCGCCGCGATGTCGAAGAGCAAGGGCAACCTCGTGCGCCTGAGCGACCAGCTCGACGAGCACGGGGTCGATGCGGTGCGACTCACGATGGCGTTCGCGGGCCCGCCCGAAGACGACATCGACTGGTCGGATGTCTCGCCCGCCGCCTCGGCGAAGTTCCTGGCCCGCGCGTGGCGCCTGTCGGGCGACGTGACGAGTGCGCCGGACGTCGGCTGGAAAACCGGCGACGTGAGCCTGCGCCGCCAGACCCACCGGCTCCTGCAGGACGGACCAGTGCTGGTCGAGGCGTTCAAGTTCAACGTGCTCGTGGCGCGAATCATGGAACTCGTGAACGCCACTCGCAAGGCGATCGACAGCGGTCCGGGCGGTGCAGACGCAGCGGTGCGCGAAGCCGCCGAGGCCATTGCGATTGCGCTCAGCCTGTTCGCGCCGTACACCGCCGAAGACATGTGGAAGCGCCTCGGGCACGAGCCGACGGTTGCACTGCAGCGCTGGCGCAAGGCCGACCCGACGCTGCTCGTCGAGGAGTCCGTCACCGCCGTCGTGCAGGTGGACGGCAAGGTGCGCGATCGCCTCGAGGTGAGTCCGAAGATCTCTGCGGAAGAGCTCGAGAAGCTCGCTCGCGCTTCGGCGGGCGTCGCGCGGGCGGTGGGTGACCGGGAGGTCGTCAACGTCATCGTGCGGGCGCCTCGCATCGTCAACATCGCGACCAAGGGCGTCTAGTACACAGCTGATCGCTCGCTGCGGTCCTCGAAGCGAGCACGCCCGTACGGTCGTCGGGTGGACGACCCCGTGGATGCCCGGCGCGCGCGCTTGCGGACGCGAACGGGCGCCGTCGTCGTACTCGTACTCGTCGCGCTGGGCTGTGCGGTGCTCGTGTCGGCCGTCACCCGGGGTGCCCCGGCGTCGGAGGTCGCCCGGCAGGAGCCTGAGACATCTGCCACTGCGTTCGGCGGCGCCGCGATCTTCGTGCACGTGCTGGGTGCGGTCGAGCATCCCGGCCTCTATGAATTGCGCGAGGGCGATCGTGCGGTCGACGCCGTGGCTGCGGCGGGCGGGTTTCTCGACACCGCGGACCAGGCGCAGCTCAATCTGGCCCGCTTCGTAGTGGACGGTGAGCAGATCTCCGTGCCGGTCGTCGGGGAGACGACGGTGAGCGCCCCCGGCCTGACGGCACAGGGCCTCGTGAATATCAACACGGCGGATGCAGCGGCCCTCGAGACCCTGCCGCGCGTCGGCCCGGCCATGGCTGCCCGCATCATCGCCTGGCGGGAGGCCAACGGCCGGTTCACGGCGGTCGAAGACCTCATGAACGTGTCCGGTATCGGCGACCGCACCTTTGAGGGCCTCAAAGATCTCGTCACGGTATGACGGCCGATCTGCGGCTCGCGATCCCCGCGGCGTGCGCGTGGGTCGCCACGGCGATCGTGATCGGCATCCCCGAAGCCGCCTTGCCCGTCGCGGTGGCGTGCTGGTTGCTCGGCGGGTGCCTCGCGGCTCTCGCGCTCGCGCGGCGTGCACGCTGGCCGGCGGTCGTCGCACTTGCAGCGGCCGCCTCCGCCCTGTGCTGCACCTCGGTTGCGCTGCAGGCGCCCGAAAGACAGCCAGTGGCGCTCACCGCCGAGCGAACTGTCACGGCGGCCGCGACCCTCACGCAGACCCTCACGCCGGGCGAGGGTCCGTTTCGCGTCACTCTCGACACCATCACGATCGGCGACGCCCCGGTCGCCGGGCCGGTTCCTGTGCTCGCGTTCGGCGAGCACGCCGAGGGCCGACTCGGCATCGGAACCCGTGTGGAGGTCTCCGGCAGGCTCGTGCCGTCGGAGCCGGGCGACGACGTCGCATTCCTGCTCTTCACCGACGCCGCGCCGGTGATGCTCGCGCCGCCGCCCGGGTACCTCGACTGGGCGAACAACGTGCGGGAGCGTTTCCTCGACGAGGCGACTCGGTTGCCCGGGGACGGGGGAGCGCTGCTCGCGGGCCTCGCGATCGGCGACACGACCGCGGTGGGCGCTGAGCTGGACGCGTCGATGAAGACGAGCTCTCTAAGCCATCTGACGGCCGTCTCGGGGGCGAACTGCGCAATCGTGATCGGCATCATCATGGCCGCCGGCGCGGCCCTCGGTATGCCACGACTGTTGCGGGTCGGGGCGTCAGGGGTCGTGCTCGTGGCCTTCGTCGTGCTGGTGACTCCCCAGCCGAGCGTTCTGAGGGCCGCCGTCATGGCTGCGCTCGTGCTCGCCGCTGTCGCGACCGGACGACCGGCGCGCGGCCTGCCCCTGCTCGCGCTCGCGGTGCTCGTGCTGCTCGTGGCGGACCCCTGGCTCGCCCGCACGTACGCTTTCGTGCTCTCCGTTCTGGCGACGGGCGGCCTCCTCCTGCTCGCCGCACCGCTCGCGCGGGTACTCGGCCGCGTGCTCCCGCACTGGCTCGCGCTCGTCGTCGCCGTTCCCCTCGCTGCCCAGTTGGCCTGCCAGCCGGTGCTGGTGCTGCTGGATGCCTCCCTCCCGACCTGGGGCGTCGTCGCGAACCTGCTCGCCGCCCCCGCCGCGCCGCTCGCGACCGTCGTGGGACTCGCCGCGTGCCTCGCTCTCGTGGTCGCACCTGCGCTCGGTTCGCTCCTGTGCCAGGTCGCATGGATTCCCTCCGCGTGGATCGCTGCCGTCGCCCGGTTCTTCGCGCAGGCACCCGCAGCGCGTCTACCCTGGCCGGAGGGTGTCGCGGGGGTCGCCCTGCTCCTCGTCGTGACGACGGTGGTGCTCCTCGCGGTGCTGGGCGCTCGCTTCGTGCGCCGCTGGTCTGCAGCCGTGCTCGTGGCGGTGCTCGTCGCTTACGCGGGTTTCCAGGTCGTCGGTGCGCTGCGGCGTCCATCCGACTGGCAGATCGCGGCGTGCGACGTCGGCCAGGGCGACGCCGTGCTCGTGCGCAGCGCGAACCGCGTCGCGCTCATCGACACCGGTCCGGATCCCGAACCACTGCAGGAGTGCCTTCAGACCCTCGGAGTGGGGCGGATCGACTTGCTCGTGCTCACGCACTACGACCTCGACCATGTGGGCGGCGCCCAGGCCGTGCTCGGCATGGTCGATCAGGCGATCGTCGGCCCGAGCGGCGGGGTCGACGACGACCGGCTCGTGGCACGGCTGCGTGAGCGGGGTGCCGATGTCGAGCAGGTGAGCCGCGGTCAAGGCGGCATGCTCGGTGACCTCCGCTGGCGCGTACTGTGGCCGCCAGCGCGGCTCTCCGGCATCGAGCCCGGCAATGAGGCAAGTGTCACGCTCGACTTCCAGCCGGTCGGGGAGTGCGTTGCCGGATGCCTCAGTTCTGTCTTCCTCGGTGACCTCGGTGCAGCTGCGCAGCAGCGGCTCCTCGCCGCCGTGCCGCTCGATCGCGTGCAGGTCGTCAAGGTGAGCCACCACGGCTCGGCCGACCAGTACGAGCCCCTCTACGAGCGCTTGAGGGCTACGGTCGGAGTGGTCGGGGTCGGCGCGGACAACGGCTACGGGCATCCGACCGCCGACGCTCTCGGCATTCTGGAACGCGTGGGCACGACGGCGGAGCGCACCGACGAGCACGGGCTCATCCTGCTCCGGCCCGGCGCCGATCCGGGGGCCGTGAGTGTCTGGACCGAACGTTAGGCTTGCGGCGTGGCCGTCACCAAGTCTTCAATCCCACAACTCGCCTGGGACAAGGTGCGACCGGCACCCGTCGTGCTCGTGAGCGGCACGGAGGAGTTTCTCGCCGAGCGGGCGATCCGCGCGCTGCGAGACCTGCTCAAGGCGGAAGACCCGAGCCTCGAGATCAACGACATCGAGGCCGACCAGTACTCGCCCGGGGAGCTGATCACACTCGCGAGCCCGTCGCTGTTCAACGATCCCCGCCTGCTGCGCGCCGTCAACGTCGAGAAGTGCACCGACGCCTTCATCACCGAGACGATCGCCTACCTCGAGCACCCGGCCGACGACACCTACCTCGTGCTCCGTCACGCGGGCGGCGTGCGAGGCAAGAAGCTGCTCGACGCCATCCGCTCGGGCGCGGGCAACGGCATCGAGATCGCGTGTCTCGAGCTCAAGAAAGACACCGAGAAGATGGATTTCGCGGCTGCCGAGTTCGCCGCCGCGGGCCGGCGCGTCACCGGCGTAGCCATCCGCGCCCTCGTCTCGGCCTTCTCCGACGACCTCGCAGAGCTCGCATCGGCATGCCAGCAACTCCTCGCCGACGACAGCGACGAGATCACCGAGGTCACGGTCGAGCGCTACTACTCGGGGCGCGTCGAGACGAATGCCTTCAAGGTCGCGGATGCCGCAATCGCCGGGCGTCGCGGCGAAGCGCTGGTGCTGCTGCGGCACGCACTCTCGTCGGGCGCCGACCCGGTGCCGATCGTTGCGGCCTTCGCGTCGAAGGTGCGCACGATGGCGAAGATCGCGGGTAACACGGCTCCCGCGGGGCAACTCGCCCAGAAGTTCGGCCTCGCGCCCTGGCAGGTCGACCGTGCCCGCCGCGACCTGCACGGCTGGAACGAGCAGGGCCTTGGCCGCGCAATCGAGACCATCGCCGACACGGATGCCCAGATCAAGGGCCTCGGCCGCGACCCGGTCTTCGCGCTCGAGCGCATGATCGGTGTCATCGCCTCGCGAGGCGACGACCCGCGCTGAGTACCGACCCGCGCCCAGTACCGCAAAGACGAACGCCCCCGCCGTGACGGCGAGGGCGTTCGAGCGGACTCGGGTTCTACAGTGCAGCGACCTGCTTGGAGATCGCGGACTTGCGGTTCGCGGCCTGGTTCTTGTGGATGACGCCCTTGCTCGCGGCCTTGTCGAGCTTCTTGCTGGCGACGACGAGCGACGCCGCGGCGGCCTTCTTGTCACCGGCGGCGATTGCCTCGCGCGTGGCGCGGACGGCGGTCTTGACCTCGCTCTTGACGGCCTTGTTGCGGTCCTGCGACTTCTTGTTGGTCAGGATGCGCTTGATCTGCGACTTGATGTTTGCCACGTGGGTTTACCTTCTCGTTAGTTTCCGTTGTATGGGCAGCCGAGGGAGGATTTCCCTGCCAGAGTCCCGGCTGCGATTCGCGAAGCTCCTCGAACGGAACTGCGCGCAAGCCAACGAGCAACATTACCAGCGCAGTGCAGGTAAGGCAATTACGCGGTCCGCGCCGCTTCGATCGCATCGAGGAGGATGCGCGTGAACGTGACCGGCCGCGTGAGCGACACCATGTGGGTCGCTCCGGGCACGTGGATCAATTGGGCGTTGCGCGCCGCGCGCAGAAACTGGCGCTCCTCGAGGCGGAAGTGGTCGAGGGTTCCGTTGACCAGCCAGACCGGCTGCTCGATGGCGGCGAGCGATGTGAGCGGGCGCAGCCGCCGCAACTCGCGAAGCGCGTCATCCATCACGTCGAGGGCGACTCCGCCGCGCAGCACGTCGTCGACGAGCGCCGGATCGCGCACGGCGGCGCGCACCGCCCAGTTGTTGAGCCCCAGCCCACGGTCGGGGAGGCGGGCGATGACGGTTGCCGCCGCGCGCCAGGTCTCGAGGGCGGCGCGGTGTGGTCGCGTGCCGCAGCTCGCGGCGAGCAATCCCGTGATCGGCCTCCGGTCGAGTCCCGCATAGTGGAGTGAGGTGTAACCGCCGAGGGAGAATCCGCAGAGGAACACGTCGTTCCGGGCGGAGTCGACGGCCCGCTCGATCGTGCGCACCGCCTCGTCGAGCGTGAACCGCTCGCCCATGCGCGTGCCGTGGCCGGGAAGGTCGACGGCGATCGCCTCGTGCCCGGCACGCGTGAGCGCCTCAACCTGGCCGCGCCACATCGTCGCCGATGTACGCAGCCCGTGCACGAGCACGACGGTCGAGGCCATCCTCCGAGGGTATAGCCCGAGGCGCTTACGCCGGCCCCGGCGAGAGAAAGGGCGGAGCCCGAAGGCTCGGCCCTATTCGCGATGCTTGACTACGCCGTGAGCGGGGCCCGGCGACGGAGCACCAGGAACACGCCGCCAGCGGCGAGGAGAACACCGGCACCGACCAGGCCACCGGTCAGCTCGACACCGGTCGCGGCGAGGGCGTTGGCGACGATCGAGAACGCGGCCTGGGCGTTGAGCACGCCGCCCTCGTCGCCGACGCCGAAGGAGTAGTCGCCGAGATCGAAGGAGGAGACGTCGGCGATGTAGGAGACGTTTCCGTTGGCGTCGGCCGGGACCACGGCGAGCAGGCTGCCAAACCCGCCGCCACCGTAGCCGATGTAGACGTCTTCACCGGGGAGGAAGCCCGTCGCGCTCAGCGTGACTGGCTTGCTGCGCTCGGAGAGCTGCAGCGACGTCGGAGCGACCGTGAGGGTCGGGGCGGCGGCGAACAGGTAGTTGTCGCCGTTAAAGGTGATGCCGCGCAGCGTCACCGTGTCGCCCGGGTCGACGAAGACACCGAATGCGAGCACCTTGGCGGGTAGTCCGGCGTCGAGCGCTGTGATGAGCTCGTCCTGGGTGTAGGGGGTGCCGACGGCGAGCCCGGCAACGGCCTGGCTGACCTCCCAGTCGCCGAACAGGTCGTTGGCGTCGATGGGACGGAGGGTGGTGAACTGTGCGCTCGGCTCACCGAAGACGGAGATCTGGAAGAAGGAGTCTCCGTCGGCGTCACTGACGGCCAGGTAGTCGAGAGCAGCGCTGAGTGTCAGGGCGGCGTCGTCTTCGGCAGCGCCGTTGAGAAGCTGGAAGCCGTTGGTGCCGCCCTCGATGACGAGGCCCGAAGCATCCTGGATGGCGCTGCCGTCGCCTCCCGCGACGTCACCAGCGAACCAGAAGGGGTCGTAGCCCAGCGGGTTCTCGGCGGGGATCGGGTTCGGAATGGTGACGTCGATCTCGGCCGCGCTGGCCGGGGCTGCGCCGAGGAGGGTGGCGCCGGCGACGAGAGCGATGCTCGCCGTCCCCGCCGCGATTCTGGTGAGCTTCATAAGTCTGACATTCCCCTAGGTCATTTGCTTTCGCCCCGATGACACGTTCATTCGCGGTCTGGGTCAGCTTATCTTCATCTGGCCCGTTGTTAAGTCGTCCTCAACATTTCCGGTGTTGCGGGCTTGAAATCAGACCGGCGGGTTAGCCCGAGCTGACATGAGGTCTTTTCCGTTGTTCGTATCCGTCAGCGGGGGCGAGCCCGCTGATTTCGGGGGGTTATCCGGATACCGCCGGTTCGACGCCGTTCCTAGCCTTGAACTATGACAACAACCACCACCGCCCCCACCCAGACCGCGGCCGACGCCACCGTCGCCGCCCCCGTCCGCACACTCGGCATCGTGAGTCTCTCGCTCGGTGTCGCATCCCTCGTCTTCGGCGCCAACCCTGTATTCGGTGTCGCCGCCCTCGTCGTGGGTATCCTCGGCCTGCGCAACGAGCCGGCAGGCAAGAACTTCTCGATTGCAGGCATCGTGACCGGCGCGATTTCGCTCGCCGGCCTCGCTTTCGGCACCCTCGCGTTCTTCGCCTTCCTGCCCTTCACGGCCTTCTTCATCCCGGCCCTCTTCTAGCCCCGTAAGCTTGTGGGGCGTTGTGCGTCGAGCACCGCCCCCAAGCACACGAGGTATTCGTTGAGTCCCAGAGCATCCAAGGCCCTTGAGCCTGCCTCGACCGACCCCGCGTTCATCCGCAACTTCTGCATCATCGCGCACATCGACCACGGCAAATCGACCCTCGCCGACCGCATGCTCGGCATCACGGGCGTCGTGAGCGATCGCGACATGCGCGCGCAATACCTCGACCGCATGGACATCGAGCGCGAGCGCGGCATCACCATCAAGAGCCAGGCCGTGCGCATGCCGTGGGAGCTAAACAAGCAGACCTACGCGCTCAACATGATCGACACCCCCGGGCACGTCGACTTCACCTATGAGGTCTCGCGCAGTCTCGCTGCTTGCGAGGGCGCGATCCTGCTCGTCGATGCGGCTCAGGGCATCGAGGCGCAAACGCTGGCGAACCTCTACCTGGCGCTCGAGAACGACCTCACGATCATCCCTGTGCTCAACAAGATCGACCTGCCGGCGGCCGACCCTGACAAGTACGCGAAGGAACTCGCGAGCCTCATCGGGGGCAATCCCGACGACGTGATGCGGGTCAGCGGAAAGACCGGCGTGGGCGTCTCGGACTTACTCGACCGAGTCGTCGAGCTCATCCCGGCGCCGCAGGGCGACCCGAACGCGCCCTCTCGCGCGATGATCTTCGACTCCGTCTACGACTCCTACCGCGGTGTCATCACGTACGTGCGCATGATCGACGGCAAGTTGAGCCCGCGCGAGCGCATCCAGATGATGTCGACGCGCGCCGTGCACGAGCTTCTCGAGATCGGTGTGAGCTCTCCCGAGCCCACTCCGACGAAGGGTCTCGGCGTCGGCGAGGTCGGCTACCTCATCACCGGCGTGAAAGACGTGCGCCAGTCCAAAGTGGGCGACACGGTGACAAGTGCCTCGAAGCCGTCGACCAAGGCGCTTCCCGGTTACACCGACCCCAAACCCATGGTCTTCTCCGGCCTCTACCCGATCGACGGCAGCGACTACCCAGTGCTTCGCGAGGCGCTCGACAAGCTGAAACTCTCGGATGCCTCGCTCAACTACGAGCCGGAGACCTCCGTTGCGCTGGGCTTCGGATTCCGCTGCGGGTTCCTCGGCCTCCTGCACCTCGAGATCGTGACGGAGCGCCTCGAGCGCGAGTTCGGACTCGACCTCATCTCGACGGCGCCCTCGGTGACGTACGAGGTGACGACTGAGGACAAGAAGCAGTACACGGTCACCAACCCCAGCGAGTTCCCCTCCGGCACCAAGATCGCCCACGTGAGCGAGCCGATGGTGCGGGCCGCCATCCTCGCTCCCAAGGACTACGTCGGAACGATCATGGAGCTCTGCCAGTCGCGTCGCGGCGCGCTCATCGGCATGGACTACCTCGGCGAGGATCGCGTCGAGATCAAGTACACGATGCCGCTCGGCGAGATCGTGTTCGACTTCTTCGACCAGCTCAAGAGCAAGACCGCCGGCTACGCGAGCCTCGACTACGAGCCGAGCGGTGAGCAGGAGGCCGATCTGGTGAAGGTCGACATCCTTCTGCAGGGCGAAGCGGTCGACGCGTTCAGCGCCATCGTGCATCGCGACAAGGCCTACGCGTACGGCGTACTCATGACGGAGCGCCTCAAGAAGCTCATCCCGCGCCAGCAGTTCGAAGTTCCCATCCAGGCCGCGATCGGTGCGCGCATCATCGCGCGCGAGTCGATCAGCGCCATGCGCAAGGATGTGCTGGCCAAGTGCTACGGCGGTGACATCACCCGCAAGCGCAAGCTCCTGGAGAAGCAGAAGGAGGGCAAGAAGCGCATGAAGATGGTGGGTCGCGTCGAGGTGCCCCAGGAGGCGTTCGTCGCCGCGCTCACGGGCGACACCGAGGTCAAGAAGAAGTAACTCCCGCGCCCTCGTTGTCCTCCCGGTGCCACGGTTCGATCTCCTCAACACCGCGGATGCCGCGCAGCGCGAGATACAGCGGCAGCGGCGCGAGCACGATGATCCCGCCCGAGATCCAGAGCGTCTCGCGTAGCCCGATCGCCGTGCCCAGCACGCCCCCGATGAGCGCCCCGAGAGGGAAGGTGCCCATGATCAGAAAGTGCATCGTCGCAGTCACGCGACCGAGCATCCGGTCAGGGGTCAGTCGCTGGCGCAGGCTCACGTTCGTTATCGCGTAGACGATCTGCCCGAATTCGCCCGCCGCGAGGCCAACGACGAGCAGTATGAGCCCCCAGCCGGGCTGGGCCAGAGCGACCAGCAGCGCGAGGGGACTAGTGAGAGCGAGCGACAGCCAGATGATCCGGGCGGAGCCGACGAGCTTCGACAGTTTGGGTGTGATCGCCGCTCCGACGACCACGGTAAGCGATCCCGCGGCGATGAGCACTCCGATCGCCACCGGCGAAAGCGCGAGCGTGCGCGACATGAAGATGAAGGTGACCGCGGAGGCGACGGCGAACGAGAAGTTGGATGCCGAACTCACGATCGCTGTCGCGCGCAGAATGCGGTTGCGACCGACGAAGCTGAGGCCATCCCCGATCTGCCGCCACAGGCGCGGCCGCGAGCGGTGCACCGCGATGGGGGCCTCTTTCGTGCGAATCGCGATGAGCGACGCGGCCGACACGGCGAACGTCACCGCCTGCACGAGAAGCACATTCGCGGCGCCGATCAGGGCCACGAGAGCGCCGCCGATGCCCGGACCGACGACCTGGCCCGATGCCCGAATGGTCTCCATCGACGAGTTGCCCGCCAATACCCGGTCTCGGCCGATCACCGAGGGGATGTAGCTCTGGTAGCCGACATCGAAGAAGACGCGCGCAAACCCGATGAGCAGCGACACGACGACGAGCTGCGCGATCGTGAGCACGCCGAGCATGGCGGCGACGGGAATGGTTGCCAACAGCAGCGTGCGGGCGAGATCGGATGCCACAAGTACCGGACGCCTGCGCCACTGGTCGATCCACGCCCCGGCAGGCAGCCCGATCAGGGCGAACGCGAGGGTGGACGAGGCGTTGACGATGCCGAGCTCGAGCGGTGTGGCGTCGAGCGTGAGCACGGCGAGCAGCGGGATTGCAACGCCGCTGACCTGCGCGCCGAACTGGCTCGTGGTCTGGCCCACGAGCAGTAGGCGGAAGTCGCGGCTGGCGAAGAGCGATCGATCGGACAAGATGCCCCTCGCGCTATTGCTTCCTGGCACGCAGCGCCCTCACGGCGAGCTGCACGGCGATCACGAGCAGCAGCGCGGCGAACAACAACGTGGACGGCCGCGGCGGCATTGCCAGCGCGATGAAGGCGCCGAGCACGGATGCCGCTGCCGCAGCCACGCCCACGATGAGCGCGGTGCGCAGGTCCACGAGCCGGGCGCGCGTGTTCGTGATGGTTCCTGTGATGCTCGTCGGGATCATCACGAGCAGCGACGTGCCTTTGGCGATGAGGTCGCTGATTCCCAGCACTGCGACGAGGGAGGGCACGGCAATGACTCCGCCCCCGATGCCGAACAGGCCCGACGCGATGCCCATGACGAGCCCGATCGCGACATAGGCGAGCGCGACGGGCACGCTGAATTCGAGCGGCTCGCCTCGCACCGGTTCGATGAGCGCCAGGCGCACGGCCACGATCACGAGCAGCGCGATGAACATCCACCGCAGCCACACCAGCGGCAGCCGCTTCAGCAGCGCACTGCCGATGACCGACCCCGTGATGGCCCCGACGGCGATCACGCCGGCAGCGAGCAGGTCGACTTCGCCGTGAGCGAGGTAGGTGATCGAGCCGGCGATAGACGTGGGCAGGATGGCGAGCAGCGACGTAGCGGCCGCGCGCCGCTGGTCGAGCCCGCCAAAGTTCACAAGCAATGGCACGAGCACGATGCCCCCGCCGACTCCGAAGGCGCCGCTCAGGATGCCCCCTGCCAGACCTATCGCGATGAGGACAAGAACATGGGGTCGACGGTCGAGCTGCACCGTACAAGCGAACCACATCGGCGCAGGCTGCTCTGACCAACTCCTAGGATGGCGGCATGGATCCAGCCCTGCGGGAGGTGTCGGTCACCTACGGGGCCGTGGGGGCGACTCGGGCACCCGACCTCCTCATCCACCCTCCGGCGGGTTTCCGCCCCATCGAGCGACGCGCGCGAATCGGGCACGGGGAAGCGCGATTCGCTTACGCGTGCGCCCAGCTGATGTCGTGGGGCGTGCAGAAGAACAGCGGGTTGCGAGTCGAGACCGACGGTGCACCGCAGCTTGAGGCGGGGGACTCGGCGACGCTCGTGGTGCCCGTCCTGGGCCGAATCAGTGTTGCCGCCCCTGTGCGGGTCGTGTACGTCGTCGAGGAGCCGACACACCGGGGCTTCGCCTACGGCACGCTGCCGGGGCATCCGGAGTCGGGGGAGGAAGCTTTCGTCGTGAACCAGAGAGACGACGGCTCCGTGTGGATCACGGTGCGCGCGTTCTCCCGTCCGAGTTCACGGCGCTGGTGGATGCTCTACCCGGCCCTGCGACTCATGCAGGAGCTCATCACCCGGCGCTACCTCAGGGCGCTCGCGGGGCCCATCGATTAGCTGCCCCGCTTCGCCTTGCGGCTCGCTCACTTCGGGGTGCTCGTCGTCACGACCCGGTGAGGTCGCGGACTCGATCGCATCGAGCACATCGTCGAGTCCGGACTCCATGTCGTCCACCACGACCAGCGCGCTCGTTGTCTCGAGTACGTCCGCGGGGTAGATGCCGGTCGCGACGGCGACGAAGGGAATGCCCGCGGAGTGGGCCGCCAGCCCGTCGTTGGGGGTGTCCCCGATGATGACGGAGTCGTGACCGTCGAGCGCGGCGCGAGCACCGGCGGTGAGGTGGTGGCGCGTGGGGGACTGGTGACCGAAGTAGGAGTGGTCCCAGTCGAACAGTTCGGGGTCGATGCCCGCGGCCAGCAGCTTGTATCGAGCGCGGTGCGGACCGTTGCCGGTGAGCAGCGCATTGGTCCAGCCGCGATTGGTCATGGCGTCGATCGCCGCCTCGACGCCGACACACGCATCTCGCACGTGGCCGCGCTCGTGCTGCTCGCGCGACAGCACGTCGAGCTGGTACAGCACCTCCTCGAGACGTGAGCCATCGAGGCCGTTGACTTCGAGAATCGCGGCGAGCAGCTGTCCCTCCGTCATCCCGTGCGGGTCGCTCACGCGCTCGGTCGGACGCGTGCCCGTGACCTGCTCGATCGCGTCGAGGTACAGCGCGCCACCGTTGGGGGTGTTGCAAACGAGGGTTCCGTCGATGTCCCAGAGGATGTACGTGCTCATCCGTCCATCGTCGCACTTCAGAACTGAATGGGAGAATCGCAGGATGCACCGTTCCATCCGCGCGATCACCGCTGCCGTCATGCGCAGCCCGGTGCGGCGTGCCTAGCGCTCTGCCGATCGCGGATCCGGCGCCGCTCGACGGTGCGCTTCCCGAGAGCGCTGCCCTCGCAGCCACCGGTCGCGACTTCGGTGTGTACGTTCATGTTCCGTTCTGCCGCGTGCGTTGCGGGTACTGCGACTTCAACACATACACGAGCGACGAGTTGCGCGGCGCGAGGCGCCAGGACTACGCATCGCAGGCGATCGCGGAACTCGCGCTCGCCAGCGGGGTACTCGAACGCGCTGGGGTGCCGGAGCGGCTGGCGTCCACGGTCTTCTTCGGCGGGGGCACCCCCACCCTCCTGCCCGCGGCGGATCTCGCCGCCATCCTGGGTGCGATCGTCGTCACGTGGGGACTCGCGCCCGGCGCCGAAGTCACGACGGAGGCGAACCCCGATTCGGTGGACCTCGAGTACTTGCTCGCCCTGCGGGCTGCAGGGTTCACGCGCGTCTCGTTCGGCATGCAGTCGGCCGTGCCGCACGTGCTCGCGACCCTCGAGCGCACGCATGATCCCGCCCGGATCCCGCTGGTGGTGGAATGGGCGCGGAAGGCAGGCTTGCAAGTGAGCCTCGACCTGATCTACGGAACGCCCGGCGAGAGCCTCGCCGACTGGGAGGCGAGCCTCGACCAGGCGCTCGCACAACGACCCGATCACATTTCCGCTTACGCACTCATCGTCGAGCAGGGTACGAAGCTCGCGGCGCAGATCCGTCGCGGTGAGCTGGAATCACCCGACGACGATGTGCAGGCCGACATGTACGAGCTCGCCGACGCGAAGCTCACGGCAGCAGGCCTCGAGTGGTACGAGGTGTCGAACTGGGCGCGCTCGCCTGACCACCGCAGTCGCCACAACCTCGGCTACTGGGTGGGAAGCGACTGGTGGGGTGTCGGGCCGGGCGCGCACAGCCATGTCGGTGGAGTGCGCTGGTGGAACGTCAAGCACCCGGCCGCATATGCCGACCGGATCGCTGCGGGGCATTCCCCCGGCGCGGGGCGCGAGACGCTCGACCCGGCAACGCGCAGGGTCGAGTCGGTGCTCTTGCGCACGCGCGTGCGCGAGGGGTTGCCGGTGCACGAGCTCGAGGCATCCGGTCGCACTGCCGTCGCCGGCCTCATCGCGGACGAACTGGTGGATGCCCGCGCCGCGCTTGCAGGAAGGGTCGAACTCACGCTGCGCGGACGACTCCTCGCGGACGCCGTCGTGCGCCGATTGCTCGCCTAGTCAGGCCAACGCGATCAGTTCACGAACCTGATGGCGAGCGGATACGTGTAGTACTGCCCCTGGTTGGCGGCGACGGCGGCGAGGATGCTGAACACGAGGCTGAGAACGCCCGCGGCGAGCAGGATGAGCAGCCCGATTCCGATGAGCGAGGTCACGAAACCGACGACGTAGGCTATCACGAGGGTGATCTGGAAGTTGAGTGCTGCAGCGGTGTGCGCCCGCACGAATGGACCGCGATCTTTGAGCACGATGTACCCGATCACGGCGGGCAGGAAACTGAAAAGGATGCCCCCCACATGCACGAGGGTGGCCCAGAGCTTCTCGTCGCCCGGGCTCAGCGGCTGAACGGTGAGATACGGATTGGCTGGTGGTGGCGTGGATTCGGACATGCGTACATATAAACACGCGAAAGGCCCGGCGACCGAGGTCACCGGGCCCTTCGACGACGTTGCTACTTGATGAGACGGATGGAGAAGGGGTAGCGGTAGTTGATGCCGTCCTTCGCCTTGGTGAAGCCCTGGATCGAGAAGATGATCGAGATGACCCACACCGCGAGCGGGAGGATCCAGCCGATCAGGCCCCAGAATCCGAGGGTCACGGCCGTGAGGATCGCGTTGATGATGAACACCGCGACCTGGGCGATGGCGACGGTGATCTGGAAGTTCAGCGCCTCCTTCGCTTCGACGTTGGTGAACGAACCGCGGTCCTTGAAGACCAGCCAGATGATGAGGGAAGGCAGGAACCCGAGAATGCCACCGAGGTGGGCGAAGGACGCCCACTGCCGGTCCTCGGCCTGCGTCAGCGGAGCGGCGGGCTGCGGTGCGGCCGGCTGCGGTGTTGCGTCAGTCATGTGTTCATGCCTTTCAGGTAAACGCTGGTGTTCGGTCAAGAGCTCGGTCCTGCGCCGGTGCGGGTATCCCCTGAGGGAGGTCGCGCAAGCACAGACACAAGCTAGCGCTTCCCGTTCGTGGCGTGCAACGGTTCGGTCACGGCGTGTCACGGTACTATTGGCAGTCATCCTGATTGAGTGCTAACAAACCGAGAGGCGGTGGGTCATGGTTTCCGAGAGAGGTCTGGAGGTCCTCCGCGTCATCGTGCAGGACTACGTCGAGTCACGCGAACCGGTGGGTTCGAAGTCGATCGTCGAGCGGCACACCTTCGGCGTTTCCGCGGCGACCATTCGCAACGACATGGCGCTCCTCGAAGACGAAGAACTCATCACGGCCCCCCACACGTCGTCTGGCCGCGTGCCCACAGACAAGGGGTATCGCGTCTTCGTAGACCAGCTTGCCGACTTGCGTCCGCTCACGGCCGCGCAGCGCCAGGCGATCGAGGCGTTCCTGGGCCAGTCCGTCGACCTCGATGACGTGCTCGCGCGCACGAGCCGCCTGCTCGCGCAGCTCACGCACCAGGTCGCTCTCGTGCAGTACCCCTCCCTCGCGACGTCGCGCGTGCGGCACATCGAGCTCGTGCCGCTGACAGACAGCCGCCTCATGACGGTCTTCATCACCGATTCGGGTCGCGTCGAGCAGCGCCTCGTCGATGTGCACGAGCCATTGGATGACGCGTTCCTCGGCGAGCTCCGCGCCAAACTCAACGCGGCGCTGGGTGGCCTCGGCCTTTCGGATGCCGGTGTACGTCTCGCCCAGTTCCCCGCGGAATTCCCCGTGCAGCGCCGCCCGTTCGTGGAGCAGGTCACGTCGACGCTCGCCGAACAGGTCGTCGCGGGTCGCCAGGACAAACTGCTCATGGCTGGCGCCGCCAATCTCGCCCGCACTGAAGAGGACTTCTCGGGCAGTATCTACCCGGTGCTCGAGGCCATCGAAGAGCAAGTCACTCTCATCCGCCTATTCGGTGAGATGGAAGTCGACCCGGGCGGCGTCTCGGCGAGTATCGGCCGCGAGAATGCGGACTTCGGGCTGGGGGAGACTTCGGTGCTCACGAGCGGATACTCGTCATCCGGTGGAGGGGTCGCGCGACTCGGCGTACTCGGCCCCACCCGCATGGACTACTCCAACAACATGGCCGCGGTGAAGGCCGTCGCACGTTACCTCTCGCGCCTGCTCGGCGCAGAATGAGACTCGAGGACTAAGCAGGACTTTTGGCAGACCACTACGAGGTGCTCGGCGTCGACCGCAGCGCCACACCGGAAGAAATCAAGAAGGCGTACCGCAGGCTCGCTCGAGAGCTGCACCCGGATGTGAATCCGAGCGCCGATGCATCGGAACGCTTCAAGCAGGTGACGCACGCCTATGACGTGCTGAGCGATCCGCAGGAACGTCAGCAGTACGACCTCGGGCCGCAACCCGGGTTCGGTGGGGGCGCCAACTTCGGCTTCGGCGACATCTTCGAGACGTTCTTCGGGGGTGCCCAGCGCACGACCGGCCCTCGATCGAGGCGGGAGCGCGGGCAGGACGCGCTCGTGCGCGTGGAGGTCGACCTCGACGAGGTCATCTTCGGCACGAGGCGGGATCTCGAGGTCAACACGGCCGTGCTGTGCGAGACGTGTCAGGGTTCGTGCTGCGCTCCCGGCACCTCGCCGGTGAGGTGCGACATCTGCCAGGGCACCGGCCAGATCCAGCGCACGATGCGCAGTCTGCTCGGCAACGTCATGACGTCGAACCCCTGCGGAACATGCCGCGGCTACGGCACGATCATCCCCAACCCGTGCCCGACGTGCGCCGGCCAGGGTCGCGTGCGCGCGACTCGCACGATCCCGGTCGACGTTCCCGCGGGCGTCGACACGGGTTTGCGCCTGCAGATGCCCTCGCAAGGCGAGGTGGGGCCGGCCGGCGGGCCCAACGGCGACCTGTTCCTGGAGATCAAGGTGCGTCACCACGAGACCTTCAGCCGAAACGGCGACGACCTCCTCGCGACCGTCGAGGTGCAGATGACGGATGCGATTCTCGGCACGACCACGACTCTCAAGGCGCTCGACGGCGACGTCGTGCTCGAGGTCAAGCCGGGCACGCAGAGCGCCGAGGTCATCACCGTGAAGGATCGCGGCATCACGCGCTTGCGCGGCAACGGCCGCGGCGATCTCAAGATCGGCATCCAGGTGATGACGCCGACGAAGCTCAACAACAAGGAACAGGAACTCGTCAAGCAGCTTGCCGGCGCCCGCAAGCAGCCGCCGCCGCACTTCGCGCACTTCCAGCAGGGCCTGTTCACCAAGCTCCGCGACAAGTTCCTCGGCTTCTAGCCGCGGCAGCCCTGCGATAACTCCTAAGTTTCCGAAAGGGGGATGAGCCAGCGCTCCACCGGCGGTCTGCGAGAGTAGAGCAGTGGCCCACTTCTACCTCGACGAGACCCTTCAGTCCGCCAGCGTCGGCGACCGGGTCGCGATCACGGGGCAAGAGGCCCGGCACGCAGTGACGGTGAGCCGCCTCGCGGTCGGCGAGTCGATCGCGATCGGCAACGGCGCGGGACTCGTCGCCCGGGGAACGGTCGTCACCGCCGAGCACGCCGAACTCGCGATCGAAGTCGTCGAGGTCACCGAGGCGCCCCGACGCACACCGGGCATCTTCCTCGCCCAGGCCCTCGCGAAGGGCGACCGGGACGAGCTCGCGGTGCAGGCCGCCACCGAACTCGGCGTCGACGGCGTGATTCCGTGGGCGGCGGCGCGCAGCATCTCCCGCTGGGAGGGCGCGAAGGTGTCCAAGGGCCGCGATCGCTGGGCAGCCGTCGTGCGCGAGGCGAGCAAGCAATCGCTTCGCGCGTGGCTGCCCGACGTGCTCGACCTCGCGACGACGAAGCAACTCACGCGCCTTGCCGAGAGCGCCCGGATGCTCGTGCTCGAGCCCACGGCGGCACTCCCGCTGAGCGAGCTCGAGCCCGACGGGCGCGACATCGTGCTGCTCGCCGGGCCGGAGGGAGGTATCGCGCCGCAGGAGCTCGACGCGCTCGCGGCGGCGGGGGCATCCATCGTGCGGCTGGGGGACGAGGTGCTGCGCACCTCGACGGCGGGTCCGGCCGCGATCGCGGTGCTCAACGTGAAGCTCGGCAGGTGGTGAGCGCGCGAGAGCGCTTAAGCTTGACTCATGTCTGATTCGCCGAGCATCTTCTCGCGCATCGTCGCGCGCGAAATCCCGGCGGACATCGTGTTCGAGAACGACGAGATCATCGCCTTCCGGGACATCGCGCCGCAAGCGCCCCTTCACCTGCTCGTGGTGCCCAAAACCGATGCGTACGCCGACGTCACCGAGCTCGCCGCAGGCGACCCGCAGCTTCTCGCCCGGCTCGTGGCGACGGCGAAGCAGCTCGCAGAGCAACATTCGCAGGGGGAATTCCGTTTGGTGTTCAATACCGGCGCCTCGGCTGGCCAGACCATTTTTCACGTCCACGCCCACCTGCTGGGCGGCACCCTAGCGGAAGGCACACTTGCCTAGCGAGACCCCAGAGACACCGGCGGACGGCCACGAGAACCGGGTCGACCTCGAAGTGGACGGCGTGGCGATGGTGAGGCTCCTCGGCCCGCAAGACCGCCTGCTCTCCACGATAGAGAAGCAGTACCCCCTCGTCGACGTTCTCGTGCGTGGTAATCACATTTCGCTCAGCGGTGACCCCGCCCAGGTCAATGCGGCCCGTGAACTGGTCGAAGAACTCGTGCTCATGGTGCGCAACGGTCACGACCTCGGTCCCGTGGAGGTGTCGTCGTCCGCGCGCATCCTCGATTCCAAGTCGGGCAGCCCCGCCGAGCTGCTGAGCCAGGCGATCCTCACCGCCCGCGGCAGGAGCATCCGGCCCAAGACGCTCGGCCAGAAGGAGTACGTCGACGCCATCGATCGCAACACGATCGTGTTCAGCATCGGTCCCGCGGGCACCGGCAAGACCTACCTCGCGATGGCGAAAGCCGTGCAGGCCCTGCAACGCAAGGAGGTCGAGCGCATCATCCTGAGCCGCCCGGCGATCGAGGCAGGGGAGCGGCTCGGGTTTCTGCCGGGAACGCTCACCGACAAGATCGACCCGTACCTGCGCCCGCTCTACGACGCACTCAACGAGATGATGGATCCCGATTTGGTGCCCAAGCTGCTGGCGAGCGGCACGGTCGAGGTGGCGCCACTGGCCTACATGCGCGGCCGCACGCTCAACAACGCGTTCGTCGTGCTCGACGAAGCGCAGAACACGAGCCCCGAGCAGATGAAGATGTTCCTCACCCGGCTGGGCTTCGGCTCGAAGATGGTCATCACCGGTGACATCACTCAGGTGGACCTCCCGGAGGGGGCGTCCGGACTCAAGCTCGTGACGCGCGTGCTCGACGGCATCGACGACATCCACTTCTCGCGCCTCACGAGCGCCGATGTCGTGCGTCACTCGCTCGTCGGACAGATCGTGGATGCCTACACCAAGTACGACGCGCAGCGTCAGCTCGACAAGTTCGAGCGCCATGACAACCCCCGCAAGCGCGATCGCCGGTTCGGGCGATGACGGGACACATCAGGTGAGCATCGAGATCAACAACGAGTCGGGGGTCGACGTCGACGAGACGGCCATCCAGCGCCTCGCCGTCTACGCGCTCGACCAGTTGCACGTGCACCCTGACGCGGAGCTCGCGATCGTCTTCGTCGACGAGGCGGCGATGGAGCAATTGCACGTGCAGTGGATGGACGAGCCCGGCCCGACCGACGTGCTGAGCTTTCCGATGGATGAGCTGCGGCCGGGCAGCGAAGACAACATGACGCCCGCGGGACTGCTCGGAGATATCGTCGTGTGCCCGCAAGTGGCGATCGCGCAGGCCGAGGCGGCGGGTCATTCCCCGCTCGAGGAGATGCTGCTGCTGACCACCCACGGCATACTGCATCTTCTCGGCTTCGACCACGCGGAGCCCGAGGAGGAGAAGGAGATGTTCGGCATCCAGCGCGACATCCTCATCGGCTTCGCGCTCGACGAGCGAAAACGGTAGGGACCGCCATGATCGGCGTCTTCATCAGCGTCGCCGTGCTGCTCGTCGTCTTCGGCGGCCTCCTCGCGGCGGCCGACTCGGCTCTCACGGTTCTGAGCCGCACCGATCTCGTCGAACTCGCGGTGATGAGCCGTTCGCGCAAGTCGCTGCTCGCGATCTCGCAGAACCCCGAGGCGCACATCAACGCGCTCAACTTCATGAGGATCGTGTCGGAGACGACAGCCGCGGTGCTCGTCACGCTCGCGTTCGCCTACTCGATCGGCGAGTGGTGGATCACTCTCCTATTGAGTGCGCTCATCATGACCGCCGTCTCTTTCGTGCTCGTGGGCTCGAGTCCTCGCAGTGTCGGTCGCGTGAACGCACGAGCGGTGATGCGCTTCGCGGCTCCGATCGTTCGGGCGACGCGCGTCATCCTGGGTCCGATCGCGGACGCGCTCGTGGCCGTCGGCAATCGCGTGACTCCAGGCCGTCCTCGCACCGCCACGTTCTCGAGCGAAGCGCAGCTGTTGAGCATGGTCGATGAGGCGACCGAGCTCGATGTTCTCGAGGAGGACGATCGCGAGCTCATCCACTCCATCTTCGAGTTCAACGACACTGTCGTGCGCGAGGTCATGATCCCGCGCACCGACATGATCACGATCGACGACGACGCGACCATGGGCGCGGCGATGGGACTCTTCCTCAGCAAAGGCGTCTCCCGCATGCCCGTCGTGGGCAAGCACATCGACGAGGTCGTCGGCGTGCTCTACCTCAGGGACGTCGCCCGCGTCGTGTACGAGCAGACCCTCGACGCGGAGACCCTCAGTGCTGCGGAACTTGCCCGTGCTGCCCTGTTCGTTCCCGAATCCCAGAAGGCCGACAGCCTGCTGCGCCAGATGCAGCTCGAGTCCAATCACCTGGCGATGGTCGTCGACGAGTACGGCGGGATCGCGGGGCTCGTGACACTCGAAGACCTCATCGAAGAGCTCGTGGGCGACATCTCGGACGAGTACGATCGCGCTTCAGCCGAGATCGAGGAGCTGGGCAACGGCCAGTACCGCGTTAGCGCGCGACTGCCGATCGACGAGCTCGGCGACCTCTTCGGCATCGAGCTCGAGGATGACGAAGTCGATTCGGTCGGCGGCCTGCTGACCAAGGTGCTCGGCCGCCTTCCCGTCGCGGGCTCGACAGCGGAGTTCTCGGGACTCGTGCTCACGGCCGAGCGCACCGAGGGCCGGCGCAAGCGCTTGAGCACGGTGCTGGTCGAGCGTGACCAGGCACTTCTCGATGCGCAAGCGGCCTTCCCGCCGAACGACAGGGCGAATGAACGGTCCTACGACCGGCTCAACGACACAGAGAACGGTAACGCGAGATGACATCCGAGCAGAATTTCCGAGCGGGTTTCGTGTCGTTCGTCGGCCGGCCCAACGTGGGCAAGTCCACGCTCACCAATGCCCTGGTGGGCGAGAAGGTCGCGATAACCTCGTCCAAGCCCCAGACGACGCGCCGCGCCATCCGTGGCATCGTCCATGCTCCCGGCGGCCAGCTCATCATCGTCGACACCCCGGGCATGCACCGCCCGCGCACGCTGCTGGGGGAGCGACTCAACACGATCGTGCAGGACACCCTCGGGGAGGTCGACGTGATCGGACTGTGCATCCCTGCCAACGAGAAGATCGGCCCGGGCGACCGTTACATCACCGAGCAACTCGACTCGTTCCCGAGGGCGAAGAAGGTCGCGATCGTCACCAAGATCGACGCGTCGACCCGGCCCGGCGTCGCGGAGCAACTGCAGGCGGTGAGCGACCTGCGGGCGTGGGATGCGATCATCCCGATCAGCTCCTTCGACAAGGTGCAGCTCGACATCCTTACGACCGAACTCGTCAAGCTCATGCCCGTGTCCGAGGCGCTCTATCCCGAGGACGCGGTCACCGACGAGTCGACCGAGGCGCGCGTGAGCGAGCTCATCCGTGAGGCCGTCCTCGAGGGTGTCACCGACGAGCTTCCCCATTCGATTGCGGTGACGATCGACGACATGATCGAGCGGGAGGACAAGAACCTACTCGAGGTCTACGCGAACCTGTTCGTGGAGCGGGACAGCCAGAAGGGCATCATCATCGGCCATCAGGGCCAGCGGCTCCAGGAGGTCGGTGCTCGGGCACGGGTCGAGATCGAGAAGCTGCTCGGCCGCCAGGTGTTCCTGTCGTTGCGCGTGAAGGTCGCCAAGGAGTGGCAGCGCGACGCCAAGCAGCTGGGGCGACTGGGGTTCTAGGGCGCTGATCGATTACGGCTGCTGCCGCAGCAGGTGCTCGGTGACGCCGTATCCCGCTTCCGCCGGGATCCGCACGCCGACTCCGCCAGCGAATCGCTCACGCACCGGTAGCACCGTGAACCGCGGTCGTGCCGCCGCCGCGGCGATCGCATGCTCGACCGTGGGACTCTCGGCGAGGCGCAGCAGGTTGAGGTGAGTGGGCGGCATGAGGGCGACGTGCTCGTCTACGGCCTGCGTTGCGCCGATCCACTCGCACGCCACGAGCTCGCTGCCGTCCGCCGAAGCATCCTGGCCCTCCGGCGCCCGCACGAGGAAGAAACGCGTGTCGAAGCGCTTGGGTCTGGCCTCTGGCGTAATCCAGTGCGCGAAGTCGTAGAGGTCGTCGAGGGCGAGAGGATGCCCGCCCGCGCGCACGACGTCGATGAACGGTCTCGAGCGATCGGTGCCCGGCGGCGGGCCGCCGCACGCGACGAGGATGCCGGCTTCCTCCCACGTCTCGCGGATGCCGGCGATGCGCACGGCTCTCTCGTCGCGATCGAGCGGAGTGCGCGAATTCGCCCAGTCCTTCCACACGGCGTCGTAGTCCTGCGCCTCGACGACGCCGCCGGGAAACACCTGCATCGACGGGAAAGTCGCCGCGGCGTGCCGCTCGAGCAGCAGCACTTCGGGCGGGTCTCCTCGCACGACGAGCAGCGACGCCGACTTCCGCGGAGCGATCGGAGGATCAGACATGGACATCATCGCTTCGAGTATGCAACGCGAGCGACCGCATGGGTACGTACATCGCAAGGATGATTCCGCTGTCGCACGAATGACTTCCCGGTGATTCGAGCCGCCGAGCCCGTACCGTTGAACCTATGTTCCGCCGTCTCAGCCCCGTCCAGCTCGCTGTGGACGTCTCGATCGCCGTCGTGTGCCTGCTTGTGCGCACCGCGATCGGCTACGACGGTCTCGCGATGTGGGTCGTGGTCTTCCTCATGGCGTCGGCCCTCGCGATCCGCAGGCTGAGCCCGGCTGTCGCCCTCGGCGTAGCGTGGGCCGGGGTTTTCGTGCAACTCGTCGCGCTCCTCAACCCCGACGCGTCCAACCTCGCGATCCTCGCCGTGCTCTATACGACATCCCGCTACGGCGGCACGACGACGAAGTGGCTCGGGCTCGCCTCCGCGGGCGTCGGTTCGGTACTCGCGGCGGCCTACATGCTCGCGAAGGGTTTCTTCGTCACCGGGTTTCTCTTCTCCCCGACGAGCCCCGGCGAGGTAGTCAAACTCACGCAGTACTTCGTGGCGGGGCTCTTCGCCGCGCTCGCGGTGCTGGGGCTGTCGTGGACGCTCGGCCTGCTCGCCAAGACCTGGGCCACCGCCCGGCAAAGCCGACGTGACCAGGTCCGCGCCGAGCGGGCCGTCGTGGTGGAGCAGGAGCGCAACCGCATCGCGCGCGACATGCACGATGTCGTGGCGCACTCGCTCGCCGTCGTGATCGCCCAGGCCGACGGTGCGAAGTACGCGAGAGCGAACGACCCCGAGGCTGTGGGCGAAGCCCTCACCACGATCTCGACGACCGCGCGAGAGGCTCTCGCCGACGTGCGCCTGCTGCTCGGCCAGTTGCGCCACAACCAGGAGGCGGGACCCCAGCCCGTGCTCGCCGACCTGACCCGCTTGTTCGACCAGCTGCGCGCATCCGGGCTCATCGTCATGGTCGAGACCTCGGGCAGGCCGGCGACGCTCCCGTCGAGCCGGCAGCTCGCCGTCTATCGCATCGTGCAGGAAGCGCTGACGAATGCCCTCCGGCACGGCGATACCGCCCAGCCCGCGGTCGTGCGGCTCGATTGGGGCGAGGATGCCGTCGAGCTGACCGTCTCGAACGCGCTCGCCGCGCCGGCGGCGCTGCCCGAGCATTCGGGTCACGGCATTGCCGGCATGCGAGAGCGCGCGTTGCTCGTGGGCGGAACGTTCACCGCCGAGGCCGCCGACGGTCTCTTCATCGTGCGCGCGGTAGTTCCGGTGCTCGAGGATGTACTCGCGTGAAGCGCATCCGGGTCGCCCTCGTCGACGACCAGGCGCTGTTCCGCGCGGGCATCAGGATGCTCGTCTCCTCCCAGCCCGACCTCGAGTTCGCCGGGGAGGCCGGCGACGGGCTCGAAGGCATCGCGATGACGGCCAGGACGAGACCTGACGTGATCCTCATGGACATTCGCATGCCCGTCATGGACGGCATCGAATCGACGCGTGCGATCCTGTCCGCCGCGGCTGAGCGCAGCACGACCCCGCCGCGCATCATCGTGCTCACGACGTTCGACCTCGACGAGGCGGCGGCGCGCGCCATCCGGGGTGGGGCGAGCGGGTTCGTGCTCAAGGATGCCGATCCCGAGTTCCTGCTCGCGGCGATCCGCACGGTGCACGCCGGGTCGGCGGTCATCGCGGCCTCGGCCACGAGGGAGCTGTTCGAGCACTTCGGGGTGCTCGCGGTGCCAGAGCCCCCAGAGTTCGCGGAGCTCACCGCTCGCGAGAAGGAGATCTTCCTCCTCGCCGCTCGCGGCCTCAGCAATGCCGAGATCGCCAAGGCCGAGTTTCTGAGCGAAGCAACCGTCAAGACGCACATCAGCCGCGTGCTCGGCAAGCTCGGCCTGCGCGATCGCGTCCAGCTCGTGGTGTTCGCGTACGAGCACCGCCTCGCCTGATCATCCTTGCGATGTAGCGCGTCGCTACGTGCGGCCGATTCGCCGCGCATCCGGCGATTCGTAGCCTGTGAGCATGCAGATCACTTCAGACGGTATCGGCCTCGTCGCGCGCGTCGCGGGCCTCACGAAATCCTACGGAAGCGGCTCGACCGCCGTGACCGCACTCGATGACGTGTCGATCGGCATCCGCAAGGGTGAGTTCACCGCGATCATGGGGCCGAGCGGTTCGGGCAAGTCCACGCTCATGCACATCATGGCCGGACTCGACTCCGCTACGAGCGGGCGCGTCTGGATCGGCAACACCGAGATCACGGCGCTTGACGACACGGAACTGACGATGATCCGCCGCCGGCGCGTCGGCTTCGTGTTCCAGTCGTTCAACCTCGTGCCGACGCTCGACATCGAGGGCAACATCCTGTTGCCGTTCGAACTCGACGGCCGCAAGCCGTCGACCGAGCAGCGGGCGTGGATCGACGAACTCATCGGGTCCCTCGGCCTGGGCAGCAGGCTGCGGCACCGACCGCATGAGCTCTCCGGCGGGCAGCAGCAGCGCGTGGCGATCGCCCGGGCGCTCGGCTCGCGTCCCGAGCTCGTGTTCGCGGACGAGCCCACCGGCAACCTGGACTCCCGAACGGGCCGCGAGGTGCTCTCGCTGCTCGCGACCGCGAGTTCCAGCTACGGACAGAGCATCGCGATGGTCACCCACGACCCGATCGCCGCGAGTTTCGCCGACCGCATCCTGTTCCTCGCCGATGGCCGGGTCGTCGAAGACCGGAGTCGCTCCACCGCGAGCGAGATCAGCCGGTACATGCTCGGCATGGAGGCGGTCTCATGAGGCGCTTCGGCGTGCGGGAGCATGCGCCGAGCATCCTCGTCGCATCACTCAGCAGCGCCTTCGGCGTCTCGCTCTTGCAGGTGACCGGCAACCTGGCGATTCTGCTGTCGCAGGATGACGTGACCGGCTCGAGCGCGACCGTCGCCCTCATGCTCGGCCTCGTCGCGATCGTCTTCATCGTCATCGCGACCTACGTCGGCGCGATCGTCACCGCCAACACGTTCGCGACGATCATCGCGGGTCGCACTCGAACGATCGCGCTCATGCGCCTCGTCGGCGCTACGGCCGCGAGTCAGCGCCGCGCGGTCGCATCTGAGGGACTCCTCGTCGGCGTGATCGGAGCGGCTATCGGCACGGCGGTGGGCACGCTCGTCACATTCGCGCTCGTCTCGATTGCCGTAGCGGTCGACTTCATCCCCTCGCTCGCCTACAGCTACGTCGAGCCGAACGCGCTGCTGCCCATCGTCGCCATCGTGCTCACCACCTGGCTCGCGTCGTGGGTGGGATCGCGGCGGGTGCTCACGGTCTCTCCCATGCAGGCGACGGGCGCCGCGCAGGAGGCGAGCCTCGAGCAGGCGGCGGGTCACCGCGCGCGCAACGCTCTCGCGATCACTCTCTTCGTTGTCGGTATGGGGTTCCTGATACTGGGCGTGCTCGTGGGGCTCGTGCACCCTGCCGGCGTGCTCATCGGTGTCGTAGGCGGCATCTTCTCGTTCACGGGTCTCATCCTCGGCTCGCAGCTCATCATGCCCCCGGCGCTGCGCCTGGTCGGCCGGATGCTCGGCTCGAGTGCCCCGGCGCGACTCGCAGCCGAGAACGCGGTGCGGTACCCCGAGCGCAGCTCGCGCACGACGATCGGTCTCGTCATCGGCGTGACCCTCGTGACGATGTTCGCGGTAGCGGTCGCGAGCTTCCAGTTCATCATGACCCAAGCGCAATCGGCCGAACCGCAACTGTATGCCGGTACCGAGCAGATGCTGCTCGTGACGGTGGTGATCTTCTCGGTACTCATCGGCTTCAGCGCCCTCATCGCCGCGGTCGGCATGGTCAACAACCTCTCGCTCAGCGTGCTGCAGCGAACTCGCGAGCTCGGCCTCCTGCGCGCGCTCGGGTTTACGAGCAAGCAGCTGCGGGGAATGATCCGCGCGGAGGCGGCCCAGCTCACGGTGGCCTCGATCCTCGTCGGACTCGTGCTCGGAACGTTCTACGGATGGGCGGGCGCGCAGTCGCTGCTCGGCGGGATGTCCGGCGCGCCAGGGCTCATCCTGCCGGTCGTGCCGCTGTGGCTGCTGGCCGCGGTCGTCGTCGCCGCTGCCGTGCTCACGGTTGTGGCATCCGTCGCCCCCACGCGTCGCGCGACGCGAATCGCGCCGGTGGTTGCGCTCGCGGTCGACTAGGTCTACTCGACGGGTCGCAGTGCGGGCCGGATGAGCACGACATCCGGTCCGTACGTGAGGTCTGCCCACTCCTGTACGGCGCCGCCGTCGAACACCACGGTCACGAAGAGGTAGCCGTTCTGCGGGGTCGAGGTCAGCACCTCGACGGGAGCCTCCTCGTGCACCACCTCCTGGATGGACAGCAGGTCGGCCTCGCTCGTCGATCCCGCGTTGCGCGGGTCGACGTATGGGTCCTCGACCGGCATGGGGTCGTAGAGGGCGAGCATGATCGTGTCCGTGACGGCGAGGCGCGTGCCGTCCCAGTCGCCCCACACCGCGTAGGTGCCCCACGTGACGCCGCTCGCGGACTCCTCGCCCTCGACGGCATTCCAGTCCCATCCGATGAGCTCGGGCCCGGAGCACTGCGGCGGGTAGGACTCCATGACCGCTCCCAGGCAGAACTGCGGGTCTTCGCCCTCGATCTGCAGAACGGTGCCCTGGCCCACCACGGCGGTCGGGGACGTGGGCTCCTGCGGCGCGTCGCCGGGCTCGGTGGTCGTGGATGCGCACCCGGTCACGGCTGTGACCGCGAGCGCGGCGAGCGCCATGACGATGCTGTGTGTGCGGTGCTGCGAGGTCATGGCTCAAGTCTCGCCAGCGGACCGCGGCAAGCGCCACCCAGCGTTTCCCGCGACTCGAACGTCTGGGAACGACGAAAGCCCCGGGCGCGTGGGCCCGGGGCTTTCGCTGGAGCGCTTGTCAGAACACCGCCTCGAAGGTCGAGAGCACCTCCTCGAGCACGACCGTTTTGTCGCTCTCGCTGACCATCTGGAGCGTGAGCAGCAACTGGTGGGTGCCGGTCACATCGGTGGTCACGAGCGCCAGGAAGTGCGAGTCGCCCCCGCCGCAGCCGCTGAAATACAGGTACTTGCCCGCGTAGAGACCGTCGTCGTAGTCGCCCGGCTCGACGTCGGTGCACTCAGGGCTCACCCCGGCGCTGAAGCTCTCGATGTACTGGTCGATCGTCACGGACATGTTCTCGGTTGCGGAGATGCTCACTCCCGGGATGCTCCAACTCGTGTTGAAACCCGCGATATCAGGGGAGGCGGTGACGTTGACGAACTGCACGCCATTCGCTTCGGTCGGCACTCCGACGACCTGTGTCCAGGAGTCGGGAACCGAGACGGCGACCGTGTCGGAGTCGTCGGTAACGGTCACGAACGAACCGACGGGCGTGGGCTCATCGCCTCCGTTGCCGCCCCCGACCAGTTCGAGCGCCGAGCCGTTGATCTGTCCCTCGTACACGCCGCTGTCCGACGGACGGTAGACGGTCACGTCAATGACGCCGTCGACACCCTGGGTGCGGATGACCTCGCAGTACTCCTCGAGGGTGCCCTGCTGCGCGAGCGTGACGCCGCCCATCGTCTCGATCACATCGCCGGGACGGATTCCGGCCTTGTCCGCCGGTCCACCCGCCTTGACCGAAGAGATCCAGACGCCGAGCGGGCTGCCCTGCTCATCGGGTGCCACCGCACGCGCGTTCGCGCCGATCGTCAGCACGGGCTTGCCCGCCTTGAGGTCGTCGAGCACGGCGAGCACCTCGTCTCGGTGCAGCGCCCAGCTGTAGTCGAGCGCGTCGTTGCCCGCGTAGTTCACACCGACGACCGTGCCATCCGCGGTGACGAGCGGCCCGCCCGAGTTACCGCCGCGAATGCGCGCGTCGTGCTCGATCACGTGGTCGAGCGACGCCCACGGAAAGTCCTGCGCGATGTCGGCCTTGGATACGATGCCGCGGGTGAGCGTGAAGTTGGGGTCACCGAGCGGGAATCCCGCCGCGTAGACGTCGAGCGCGGCGTCGATGTCGCCCTCGAACCATTCCATGTGCGGAAAGTCCTTGCCTTCGACTTGTATGACGGCGATGTCGAGGCATTCGGATGCGCCGAGCACCTGCGCGCCGTAGGTGCGGTCTGTGTCGCCGCCGACCCAGATCTTGAGGGTGCCCGCGCCCGTGACGACGTGGTTGTTCGTGACAGCGATGCCCGAGCTGTCGATGAAGAATCCGGAGCCGCGCGAGCCGGTCTCGACCGGGTCGAGGGTGCCGGGGGCGATGAAGGTGCCCTCGGCCTGCAGCTGGATGGTCGCCGACTGCACACCGTCGAAGTCGACGGCCGTGCTCGTGCCGCCGGCTGGAGCGGGCACGCAGCCCGCGAGCACGACGGGAACGGCGAGTGCTGCGATCGCCAGGGCGCCGATGCGCCCGCTGGTTGAGCGATTGCTGAACATGGTGGGTCCTTTCGGAACTTAAGTGTTTGGTGGTGAGTCGAGTCTCGTGATGAGCGCCCCATCGCGGCCCGGCAAATTGCGCCGTGCAATCGACGTGCAATATTCGCCTCGGGCGTGGGAGTGGTACCCTGAAAGGGTGTTCGGTCTGCTCCTTCTTAGCTGCCGCGACGAGTCCTAGCTCAGGCCTCCCTCGTCGCGGCCTGTGCTGACTAGAAGCAGCGTCGTCGGTCTGAACCTCGAACTCCAGACGAAAGCAAAAGATAATGAAGAACACACAGTCGGCTTCTGCAATGCCGATCCATAAGTACCGCCCGTATCACGAGACGCTAGATGTCGACCTGCCCGACCGCACGTGGCCATCGAAGCGCATCACGCAGGCCCCGCGCTGGTGCGCCGTAGACCTCCGTGACGGAAACCAGGCCCTCATCGACCCCATGAGCCCCGAGCGCAAGCGGATCATGTTCGACCTGCTCGTGCGCATGGGCTACAAGGAGATCGAGGTCGGCTTCCCATCGGCCAGCCAGACGGACTTCGATTTCGTGCGCTCGCTCATCGAGGAGAACCTCATTCCCGACGACGTGACCATCCAGGTGCTCACGCAGGCTCGGGAGGAACTCATCAATCGCACCTACGAGTCGCTCAAGGGCGCCAAGCAGGCGATCGTGCACCTCTACAACTCGACGAGCGTGCTGCAGCGCGACGTCGTGTTCCGCACCGACAAGCAGGGCATCGTCGACATCGCGCTCAACGGAGCCCGGTTGTGCCGTGCCGCCGAGGCACTCGTTCCGGGCACCGAGATCTACTACGAGTACTCGCCGGAGAGCTACACGGGAACCGAGCTCGAGTTTGCAGTGGACGTCTGCAACCAGGTACTCGGCGTATTCGAGCCCACGCCCGAGCGCAAAGTCATCATCAATCTTCCCGCGACCGTCGAGATGGCCACCCCCAACGTCTATGCGGACTCGATCGAGTGGATGTCGCGGCACCTCGCCCATCGCGAGAACGTCATCCTCTCGCTGCACCCGCACAACGACCGGGGCACCGCGATCGCTGCAGCGGAGCTCGGCTACATGGCGGGCGCGGACCGCATCGAGGGCTGCCTGTTCGGCAACGGCGAGCGCACCGGCAACGTCGACCTCGTAGCCCTGGGGATCAACCTGTTCACGCAGGGCATCGACCCGCAGATCGATTTCAGTGACCTCGACGGCATCCGTCGCACCGCCGAATACTGCAACCAGCTGAAGGTGCATGAGCGTAGCCCGTGGGCGGGAGACCTCGTCTACACGGCGTTTAGCGGATCGCACCAGGATGCGATCAAGAAGGGCTTCGAGGCGATGGAAGCCGATGCTGCCGCACAGGGTGTCACGGTCGACGAACTTCTCTGGGCCGTTCCGTACCTCCCGATCGACCCGAAGGATGTCGGGCGCGGCTACGAAGCCGTCGTGCGGGTGAACTCGCAATCGGGCAAGGGTGGCGTCGCGTACCTGCTGAAGACCGACCATGCGCTCGACCTGCCGCGCAAGCTGCAGATCGAGTTCAGCGGCGTCGTGCAGGCAAAGACAGATGCCGAAGGCGGGGAAGTGACGAGCGAGGAGATCTGGACGGTGTTCCAGGATGAATATCTCCCGGCACCCCCGACGCGCGCCGAAGACAAGTGGGGCCGATTCGAACTCCTGTCGACACGCACCTCGAGCGAAATGACCGGATCGACGAGCCTCAGCGCGAAACTGCGAGTGAGCGACGATGTCGCGGAGCTCCAGGCCTCTGGCAATGGCCCGATCGCCGCGTTCCTCGCGATGCTGCAGACCCAGGGCGTAGAGGTCGAGCTGTTCGACTACGTCGAGCACACGCTCAGCGCCAGTGGTGACGCGGTCGCGGCTGCATACGTCGAATTGCGGGTCAACGGCAAGGTCCTGTGGGGCGTCGGCATCGACGCCGACATCTCCACTGCATCCCTGAAGGCCGTCGTTTCCGCCGTGAACCGGGCTGTGCGCACCGAGGCGGGCGATCGCGAGCTTGCCAGCGTCTGAAATACAGCGCTTTTTGGATATACATCGCTCGGCTGACACTGTCGCGCCGCGCGAGCGACGTGGGGGATGAACTCCGCTCGTTAGCGTCGAGGCATGACATCACGGGTGCTGATCGCGACCGAGTTACCGCTCGCTACCCGCACCGTAGATCTCTCCGCCATCGCCCGCAACGTGAGGCGAGTCCTGGCGATCGGTGGGACCCCGATCATGGCCGTGGTCAAGGCGGATGCGTTTGGCCACGGCGCGGTCGAGGTCGCGCGCGCGACGCTCGCAGCCGGGGCATCCTGGCTCGGCGTCGCGACGGTGGCGGAGGCGCTCGAACTTCGGCGCAACGGGCTCGACGCGCCCATCCTCGCCTGGCTGATCGACCCATGGGTTGATCTGGAAGACGCGGTGCGCCAGCGAGTGACCCTGTCGTGTGCGAACGCGGAAACGCTCGCGGCGGTGACGAGCGCAGCTCGGGTCGTCGACGCGACCGCCCGGGTGCACCTCGAACTCGACACCGGTATGGCGCGCGGCGGCTCAACGGTGGATGACTGGGGAGACCTGTGCGAACGGGCGGCAGCGGCAGAGACCGCGGGCGCCGTCGTTGCGGACGGCGTGTGGTCGCACCTCGCACTTGCCTCCCGCGCTGACGAGCAGGGCGTCGAACGCTCACTGGCCGCTTTCGATCACGGCGTCGGTGTCGCTCTCGCTGCCGGGCTCAATCCGAAGCATGTCCACCTCGCCAACTCCGCCGGCGCGCTGGCTCATCCGTCGACGCGGCTCTCCATGGTGCGCGTCGGCGCGGCGCTGTACGGCATCGAGACGGTTCGCGGTCGCAGCTTCGGCCTCGAGCCCGCCATGCGCGTCGTGTCCCACGTGGCCCAGCTGCGCAGGGTCGAGGCGGGTACGGGCATCGGGTACCTCCACGAGTTCGTTACATCGGCGCCCACCACGCTGGCGCTGGTGCCCGTTGGCTATGCCGACGGAATTCCACGCGCGCTGTCGCGCGGGGGAGAAGTCAGCATCGGAGGCAGGCGCAGGCCAATCCGGGGAGCCATCTCCATGGACCAGCTGGTGGTCGAGGTCAACGCCAACGACGTACGCCTGGGCGACGAGGTCGTCTTGCTGGGCGATCCTCGCGTCGGCGAACCGGATTCCGCTGAGTGGGCGCGCATCGCCGACACGGTGCCGCATGACGTCCTATGTGGTTTCGGCGAGCGAGTCGTTCGACGACACAGTGAGCTTCGACCGTCCGGAGGAGTCGCATGATCCGGGTCGGAGTATTGTTCGGCGGCGCCAACAGCGAGCACGATGTGTCGTGCGCGTCCGCGGCGGCAGTCGCGGAAGCCCTTGACCGCTCGCGATTCGACGTCGTGCTGATCGGGATCGACCGGACCGGAAGCTGGCATCGAGTCGACTCGGTCGGCCAGCTGGATGTCGCGGCCGGCGGATCCAGGCATCCGAACCTTGCCGATCTGGACGTCGCATTCCCCGTGCTGCATGGACGATTCGGAGAGGACGGAACCGTTCAGGGTCTGCTTGAGCTGGCTGACGTGCCGTATGTCGGATGCGGTGTGCTCGCCAGCGCACTCGCCATGGACAAGCGGATGGCGAGCCGTGTGCTCTCGGCGGCGGGGGTTCCGACCGTCCAAACCCTCTCGGTGACCCGGGATTCGCGCTATGAGGCGATCGGGAAGGCGGCGTTGCTCGGGTTTCCGCTGTTCGTCAAGCCCAATCGCGCGGGGTCGAGCGTCGGTGCCGGCCGGGTCGATGTGGCGAGCCAACTGATGCCTGCCGTGGACGAGGCGCTCGCCGAGGACTGGCGAGCACTGCTCCAACCTGTCATCGACGGCGAGGAAGTCGATGTGGGCATCCTGCAGCTTCCGGATGGGCGCCTGATTGCGGGGGCACCCCTGCGCGTGCACCCCGCCGCGGGCAATCCCTTCTTCGACTTCGCCGCGAAATACACGGCAGGCGGGGCCGAATTCGAGGTTCCGGCGGCGCTCGCACCCGCGACCGCCGCGCGTGTCATTGAAATGGCCGAGCGCGCATTCCGCGCACTCGGCTGTGTCGGCCTCGCTCGCGTGGACTTCTTTCTGCGGGCGGACGGCGAGATCGTGCTCAACGAAATCAACACGATGCCGGGCCTCACCGCGCGAAGCCAGTATCCGCGAATGTTTGGGGCGATCGGGATGTCGTTCCCCGTCCTGTTGAGTGCGGTCGTCGATACTGCCGTCGCCGGCTACGAGACGGTTACGGGCGACGCCGCGAGATTCGGGGGATTCGCTCGAGTCGCCGCTGTTCGGGGAGGCTCCAGTTGAACAACACCGCGAGCACCCTCACGCCGAAGGTGACCACGACGCAGATGATCGCCGCTAGCAACACGGGGGTCCCGACGCTGACCAGAACGACCAGCGTCGTCGCGCCCACCACCGCAGCGATGGCGTAGAGCGAGCCGACGTGCATGAGGGCGATCGGGAGGTTGAGGAGCATGTCGCGCAGGATTGACCCGCCCACCGCCGACAAAACGCCGACGAAGACGGCTGGCACCGGTGGCACACCGATTGCAAGGGCCTTCGTGGTGCCGATCGCGCAGTACAGGCCGATGGTGAGCGCATCGAGCACGGTGATGACCACGCTCAGCCGCGAGAACACCCTCTCGAGCAACATCCCGAGCAGCGCGGCACCGGTCGCGACGATCAGGTACCAGTTGTTGCTGAGGGCGGCCGGGAGCTCCGACAGCAGCACATCGCGGATGAGCCCGCCCCCGAACCCGGCGACGATTCCGATGATGGCGATGCCGAGCAGGTCGAGCCTGCGGTCACGGAACTGTGATGCGAACATCGCACCCTGCAACCCACCGATGCCGATCGCCAGGAGATCGGCCCAGAGGGGTATTGCGAAAAGCGTCGCTTGCACCGCTCCATTCTGTCGGCAGTGCGCTTCGAGTGCACGGTCGTCGGCTTGCCGGTGGCCTCCCCGTTCTGCCAGTGGAGGAGGGGATACTTGGATGGTGCCCCTCTACCGTGACGAAGCCGTTGTGCTGCGTACCCACAAGTTGGGTGAAGCAGATCGCATCGTCACGATGTTGAGCAGGCAGCACGGCAAAATCCGCGCAGTCGCAAAGGGTGTCCGCCGCACGGCGTCGAAGTTCGGTTCGCGACTTGAGCCGATGATGGTCGCCGACGTGCAGCTGTTCGAGGGGCGATCGCTCGACATCGTCACACAGGCCGAGTCGCTGGGCTCGTACGGTGCGGAGATCGCATCCGATTACGCCAGCTACACCGCGGCCACCGTGATGCTCGAGACCGCAGACAAGGTCACGGATGACAGTGGCAGCCTGCAGCAATACCTCCTGTTGGTGGGGGCGCTGCGCTCGCTCTCGCGGCACGAGCATTCGCCGGGCCTCACGCTCGATTCCTACCTGTTGCGGTCGCTCTCGATCGCCGGATGGGCGCCGAGCTTCGTCGACTGCTCGGTCACCGGGGCGCCGGGGCCGCACACCGCGTTCGTCGTGCAACTCGGCGGCGTGGTCGCCGACGCTGTCGCGCCGCCCGGTACCCCGCGACTCGATCCCGCGACACTCCTGCTGCTCGCGGCCTTGCTGGCCGGAGACTGGGAAGCCGTCGATGGCGCCGACGACCGCGCGCGCGGGCAAGCGAGTGGCATTGTTGCCGCGTACACACAGTTTCATCTCGAGCGCGGCCTGCGCAGCCTCCAGCACGTGGATCGTCGATGACGCCCGCGCCAAAGACCCACCGCGATTCCGTGGAGTTCAAGCCGGTCGACTGGACCGGCCTTTATCCGCCGACGTTGCCGCCCGCCGCCGTTCCGAAACACGTCGCGATCGTCATGGACGGCAACGGGAGGTGGGCCAACGCACGGGGGCTCACCCGCATCGAGGGCCATCGTGCGGGCGAGGCCGCCCTGCTCGACGTCGTGGCGGGCGCGATCCAGATCGGCGTGAGGCACTTGAGTGTTTATGCGTTCTCGACGGAGAACTGGAAGCGTTCGCCGGAAGAAGTGCGATTCCTGATGGGCTTCAACCGGGATGTGCTGCATCGGCGACGCGATCAGCTCAACGACTGGGGAGTTCGGGTTCGCTGGGCGGGCCGGCGTCCGAGGTTGTGGGCATCCGTCATCAAGGAACTCCAGTTCGCCGAGCGACTTACCGCGGCCAACGACGTTCTGACGCTGACGATGTGCATCAACTACGGCGGTCGCACAGAAATCACGGATGCGGTGCGTAAGCTCGCAACCGAGGCCGCGGAAGGCAGGCTGAAGCCTTCCGGCATCACGGAGAAGACCATCGGGCGTGCCCTGTACACCCCGGAACTTCCCGACGTTGACCTCTTCGTTCGCAGTTCGGGAGAGCAGCGCACGAGCAATTTCATGCTCTGGCAGAGCGCGTACGCGGAGATGGTGTTCCTCGATACGCTCTGGCCGGACTTCACCAGGGAAGACCTCTGGGCAGCGATTACTCTGTACGCAACGAGGAATCGTCGTTTTGGTGGGGCGATCGATGCACCGTCAGCATAGGGAAAAGGAACATGGGCAGAACCGTTAGAACCGTCGTCACGGTGATGTTCATCGGCGTGGTCGTCGCGGTCGCGCTGGCCGTCTTGTATCTGGGGTCGTCCACGGGCCTGGTGTTCGGTGGTCAGACGACGCTCACTGGCGACGCGACGGCCAAGACCCCGTACTACGCGCAACTGGGCTGGCTCAAGAACACGTCGCCTTGGCCCCTGACCATCAAGAGCATCACGGTGAACGCCACCAATGCGAGCAAGCCGACGACCGTCTACATCGAACCCCGGCACGTAGGCTCGCTCTCGGTGACTCCGGGCAAGACGCCGGTCTGGGCGACCAATGCCGGCGCGCCCCCGCAGGATCTCGTCGGAGGCAGTCTTCGCTACCTGGCCTTCGGGTTGACTCCCACAGAGGGAGAGGTGGCATCTTTCACGAGCATCACCGTCACATTTAGCGGTCCCCTTGGATTCACCTTCCACAAGACGTTCGACGGCATCCAGATGGCTGCGGCCTCGGCTACGCTGCCCGACGGCATCCTTGCGACCGATCCCCGCAGTGACTCGAGCTCCCTCGACGGCTATATCGCGCTGCTTCGTGGGGGTCTGCAAAGCCACAACGCCAAAAGCCTTGCGGTGATAATGGGAGGCGGCGCCACTGTCGCCGACGCGCAGGCACTGTTGGTTGCCCAGAAGAATTACCACACGATCGACAAGGTCGCGGCAACACCATCAACGCCGGGGGATGTCACCGGGCAGCGACTCGTGTTCTACCTGACCGATCCGACGAAGAATGCCCTCCCGCCCATCAAGATCCAGTGGTCCGGCTTCCGCTGGACCATCGTTCGGGGATAGCGCGAGCGCCCGGAGGTGAGAGTCAGTTCGAGCGCTGGAGGCCCCAGTCGGCCCCGGAAAGCGCGCGAATTGCGCCGATCGTCGCGGCGAGGCTCGGCACCCGCTCGGCGTCGGCGTGGCTGACCAACTGGATGCTGCGGATGCTTACCGGCGACGTCGCGCGGATCGCCGCCCCCTCCGGAACATTCGCCGTTGCAAGTGCGAGCCTGGGGAGCAGGGCGACTCCGAGGTCGCTCGCGACGAGGTGGAGTACCGCAACCGCGTTGTCCGTCTCATAGTCGATGACCGGGTCGAAACCGGCCGTGTCGCAGACCGCCAGCAGGTGTCCGCGGCACAGCGGACATCCGGCAATCCAGCGTTCCGCGACGAGTTCGTGCACATTCACCGCTTCTGACTGCGCGAGCGGGTGCCGCTCGGGGAGGGCGAGGAGCACTTCTTCGGTGAAGAGCGGGGTCAGCGCCAGTCCACTCGCGATATCGCGGTGCGGATCCGACCGGTCGCCCGGGTAGCTGAACGTGATCGCGAGGTCGATGGCGCCCTCGCGCAACATCGTGAGTGCTTCCGGCGGTTCGGCTTCGATGTAGGTGACGACGATTCCATGGTGTTTCTGCGCCATCGTGCTGAGCAGGCGGGGGACGATCGTCGACGACGCCGTCGGGAAAGCGGCGATGCGCGCTGTTCCGGTGCGCATTCCGGCGAGTTCGGCCAGGTCGCCGGCAGCGGCGTCAAGTGCGGAGGAGATGGCGACGGCGTGCCGGGCGAGCAGCTGGCCCGCTTCGGTGAGGCGGATGCTCCGGCCAGCTCGAGTCACGAGGGGCACCCCGAGACGTGCCTCCGTGCGCTGCAGGTGTTGGCTGATCGCCGGCTGACTGAAGCCCAGCTGACGTGCGGCCGCAGTAATTGTGCCCGTCTCGGCGATCGCGCGCACTATTCGGACCGAATGCAGATCGAGATCGGTGTCCATCGAGCAATCATAACCTCACGTTATTGATCGCATCCGAAGTATGTGCTTGTCGGATGCGTGGCCGTCAAGGATGCTTGATTCATGCCATCCGCCGCTCCCACCCTGATCTCGCCTGCGCTCGACAACGCCATCTCGCAGTTCGGGGACGCGAGCGGCTATCTCGCCGTTGCGTCCATCGGGCTCCCTCCGCGTGCTGCCGTTACCGCGATGAAAGCCGATCTCGACGCGTGGTTTGCCGCCGACCGCGACCCTCAGGGCTACGACGCGATCATCGAGCGCACGAGGGCGTCGTTTGCGAGCCTGGTCGGAGTCACACCGGATCGCGTCGCCGCCGGGTCCCAGACGTCGGTGATGACGAGCCTGCTGGCCGCCGCGGTACCGGTGGGTGCTGAGGTGCTCTGTGTCGATGGCGACTTCTCGTCGATCGTGTTCCCGTTCCTGCAGCGATCGGATATCCGGGTTCGCAACGTGCCGATCGAGGCGCTGGCCGAATCGATCACCGACGAGACCTGGCTCGTGTCGTTTTCGCTCGTGCAGTCCTCGACGGGAGTTGTCGCAGATTCGTCCGCGATCCGCGAAGCCGCTGCGCGACACGGCGCGTTCACCTTCTGCGACGTGACCCAGGCCGCGGGCGTGCTGCCGGTCGACGCATCGCAGTTCGACGCCACCGCGTGCCACACCTACAAGTGGCTGTGCTCGCCCCGCGGCGTCGCGTTCATGACCCTTTCCACGCGCTTTCAGGAGTTCGTTCGCCCGCTACAGGCCGGTTGGTACGCCGGCGACGACGTTTGGCAGTCGTGCTACGGCCCCGAAATGCATCTCGCGAAGGACGCGCGCCGGTTCGACGTGTCGCCGGCCTGGCAGGCGTGGGTTGGGGCCGAGGAGGCGATCGCACTCTTCGCCGGACTCGACATTGCCGAGGTCTGGGCACGCGCATCCGGGCTCGGCGACCAGTTGTGCGATGCTCTCGGCATCCCGCAGCAGCACCAGGCGATCGTCACGTGGGCGGACCCCGACCGCAGCGACCTCGACCGACTCATCGCTGCGGGCATCCGCGCATCCGGTCGCGCGGGCCGCCTGCGCGCTTCGTTCCACCTGTGGAACACCGAAAAGGATGTCGCCGCAGTGCTGACTGCGCTGGAAAGGTAGCCCGGGAAGGCAGCTCCAAGCTTCACGGTATTCTTATCGAATGGCTGCTAGCTCTCCCATCCGTACCGGCATCATCGGATTCGGACTCGCGGGGCAGATCTTTCACGAGCCGTTCCTTTCGACCAATCCCGCGTTTCGGATCGACGTCGTGGCAACGGCCGATCCGGCCAGACAAGCCATCGCGAGAGCGAAGTACGTCGTCGTCGATACGCCGGCGGAGTTGCTGTCGCGGGCGGGGGATCTTGACCTGGTCGTGCTTGCGTCACCGGCTCATGTTCACCTGGAGCAGGGCCTCGCCGCACTCGAAGCAGGGGCGGCGGTCGTCGTCGACAAGCCCTTCGCGCCGTCCGTCGCGCAGGCAACGCAACTCATCGAGACGGCAGAGCGGGTGGGGCGACCGCTCATCGTGTTTCAGAACCGCCGATGGGATGGCGACTTTCTCACGTTGCGCAAACTCATCGACAGCGGACGACTCGGGCGCATCCATCGGTTCGAATCGACCTTCGAGAGGTACTCGAGCCAGCTGCGTGACCGCTGGCAGGACACAACGCCGATCGAGCAGGGTGCAGGCATCACCTTCGACCTCGGCAGTCACCTCGTAGACCAGGCGCTCCAGCTGTTCGGGCCCGCAACGCTCCGCCGCGCGGAGCTTCGGATCCTGCGCGACGGGGGAGCGAGCGACGATGATGCATTCCTGTCGCTCGAGCACGACAGCGGAATCATTTCGCATCTCACCGTGTCACGCCTTGCCGCCCAGGCCGGGCCGCGGTTCCGACTTCTCGGAACCGAGAGCGCATACACGGTGTACGGGCTCGATGGCCAGGAAGCCGCGCTCAAGGCGGGTGCGCGTCCCGACGACCCTGGTTTTGGACAGACACCGGCGAGCGCCTTCGGTCTGCTCGGCGGTGGCTCGCGCGGCTCCGCGCTGGAGACCGTGCCCACCGAAGCCGGCAACTACGCGGCTTTCTATGCCGGCGTCGCCTCCACCGTGCGCGACGGAGCGCCGCCTCCGGTTGATCCGCGATCCGCTCTCGAAGCGCTCCGCATCCTCGAACAGGCCCACAGCTAGCGCTGCGCCGAGCAGCGCCCGAAACCCCAACGCGACGAACCAAGGAGACGACCGTGTCATCCGTCGATACGACAATTCAACTGATCCGAACCGGTGACCAGGCGGGCGGCATCTGCAGCCCTGACCTCGCTGATGGTCCGTGGGTCTTCGACGCGCTGCCCGAGCCGGTGTATGGTCCGGGTTCGTCGATGGGAGACGTCATTCCGGTGTCGTCGCCTCGACAGGGGCAGCTGCCGCGCGAGTACCAGTCGGCTTCCGGCGACGAACTGGATGCGCGCATCCGGGCCGCGAAAGGGACGCTCGGGGATCGCGTCGTGGTGCTTGGCCACTTCTACCAGCGCGACGAGGTCGTGAAGTATGCCGATTTTGTCGGCGACTCGTTCCAGCTCGCGAATGCGGCGCGGGATCGGCCGAACGCGGAGGCAATCGTATTCTGCGGCGTGCATTTCATGG
>JAODAV010000064.1 GCA_025463605.1 Rhodoglobus sp.
GCGGGCGACGCTGCGGGCGTCCCGCCGGTCGCCGTCCTGGTCGACGACGTGCACACCACGGGCGCAACGCTGCACGCCTGCGCGCTGGCGCTGCGCGAGGCGGGCGCCGAAGTGGTCCGCGCGGTCACCTATGCGCGGACATGCGCCTGAAATCTGTGCAATGACCGCAAAAGGCGTTGAGATCCGTTGCCGATATCCGCACGCGGGGCTACCGTTGTGAAGGCCTAGTGATTCCAGCCCCTAGGAGGGCCGCATGCAGATCGAGGTCAAGGGCCGCCACATGGCCATCTCGGACGAGATCCGGGAGCACGTGGAGAAGCGCTTCGCCAAGGTGGGCAAGCAGGTGTCGGAGCTGGCCGAGCTGGAGGTGGAGCTGACCCAAGAGCAGAACCCCTCCAACCCGGATGCGTTCCGCGCCGAGGTGACGCTACGCCTCAAGGGCACGACGCTGCGCGCCTGCGACTCCTCCCGGGACATGGCCCACTCGATCAACCTCTGCGCCGAGGAGTTGGCGATCCAGGTCAAGCGCCACCGCGACAAGCGGCGGAAGCGGAGGGAGTCGCGGCAGGCCGCGACGGAGCAGCCCGGCATCGCGCCGGGCGGCATGTCGGCGGCGATGTAGCCGCCGGACACGGCCGCACGCGGGTGTCCGCGCGAGGGGTGGACGGCACACCCCGTCCGCCCCGACCGCTGAGCCATCGCCGACTACACTGACGCCCATGGGTCTCCTCGACCGTGCGTTGAACATGGGTGAGTCGAAGCAGTTCCGCCAGCACGAGAAGCGTGTGGCGCGAATTGCCGATTTCGAGCCGGAGCTCGAGCTCGAGACCGACGACGAGCTGGGCGAGCGGATGGACGCGCTGCGCGAGCGCGTGCGCAGCGAGACGACCGACGAGAAGGTCGCCGCGGCGCTCGACGATGCGCTGCCCGAGTGCTTCGCGATCGTCCGTGAGGTCGGCAGGCGCACGATGAAGATGCGGCACTTCGACGTGCAGCTCATCGGCGGCATGGTGCTCCACGGCGGCAACATCGCCGAGATGCGCACCGGCGAGGGCAAGACGCTCACCGCCACGCTGGCCGTCGTCCTGAACTCGCTCGCCGGCAAGGGCGTCCACGTCGTCACGGTCAACGACTACCTGGCCAAGCGCGACGCCGAGTGGATGATGCCCATCTACGAGGCCTGTGGCGTCACGGTCGGCATCCTGCAGAACAACCAGGAGTACGACGACAAGGTCCGCGCCTACGCCTGCGATGTGACCTACGGCACGAACTCGGAGTTCGGCTTCGACTACCTGCGCGACAACATGGCGCAGACGATCGAGGAGAAGGTCCAGCACGGTGGGCGCCTGGGCGAGGACGGGCGCCCGCTGGCCATGCACTTCTTCGGCGTCGTCGACGAGGTCGACAACATCCTCATCGACGAGGCCCGCACGCCGCTGATCATCTCCGGCGCTCCCGAGGCCGCCGCGGACCACTACGTGAAGTTCGCGAAGCTCGCGAAGGTGATGACCCCCGGCAAGACGCCCGAGGGCATGGACCCGAAGTCCCGCAAGGACTTCGTCGCCGACTTCGACTTCGAGTTCGACGAGAAGCACAAGACCATCGCGGTCACGGAGCAGGGCGTCGAGAAGGCCGAGCGGTTCCTCGGCATCGAGCACCTCTACCGCGCGGAGAACGGCCCGCTGGTCAACCACCTGATCCAGTCGCTGAAGGCCGAGTCGCTCTACAAGCGCGACGTCGACTACGCCGTGGTCGACGGCGAGGTCAAGATCATCGACGAGTTCACCGGGCGGATCCTCGACGGCCGCCGCTGGTCGGAGGGCCTGCACCAGGCCGTCGAGGCCAAGGAGGGCGTGGCCGTCCAGGAGGAGAACCAGACGCTCGCGACCGTCACCCTCCAGAACTACTTCCGCATGTACTCCAAGCTCGCCGGGATGACGGGCACCGCCCTCACCGAGGCGACGGAGTTCATGAAGATCTACAAGCTGCCGGTCGTCCAGATCCCGACGAACCGGCCGATGGTCCGCAACGACCGCAACGATCAGGTCTACAAGACGCGCGAGGGCAAGTGGATGGCGCTGCTGAACGCCATCACGGAGCGCAACTCCGCCGGGCAGCCGATCCTCGTCGGCACGATCTCCGTCGAGGTCTCCGAGCTGCTCTCCGCCCAGCTCAAGCGGATGGGCATCCCGCACGCGGTGCTCAACGCCAAGCCCGAGCACGCCGAGCGCGAGGGCGAGATCGTCGCCGAGGCGGGCCAGCCGGGCGCGGTCACGATCGCGACGAACATGGCCGGCCGCGGCGTCGACATCAAGCTCGGCGGCAACGCCGAGCACCTCGCCGAGCTCGAGCTGGCCAAGCTGGGCCTCAAGCCGGGCGACCCCGACTTCCAGGACCGCATGGCGGACGTGCTGCCGGCGATCGACGCGCGCGTCGAGGACGCCCGCGAGCGCGTGCTCGAGGCCGGGGGGCTGTTCATCTGCGGCACCGAGCGCCACGAGTCGCGCCGGATCGACAACCAGCTCCGCGGCCGCGCCGGCCGCCAGGGCGATCCCGGCGAGTCGCGCTTCTTCCTGTCC
>JAODAV010000026.1 GCA_025463605.1 Rhodoglobus sp.
GGATGCCCGCAGAGATGCGTTTGCGACGGCTCGAGGGCAACCGCGGAGCGGGACCCAGGGAGCGGGAACCGCGGAGCGGGACCCAGGGAGCGGGAACCGCGGAGCGGGACCCAGGGAGCGGGACCCGCGGAGCGGGACCCAGGGAGCGGGAACCGCGGAGCGGGACCCAGGGAGCGTGACCCAGGGAGCGGACGCAGGGAGCGGACCCAGGGAGCGGAACCCGCGACGTGACTCGCGATATAGCTTGACACCGCCGCATACGCGATATAACGTGTTACCAATAGACGCGATATAACGTGATTGGAGGCCATCATGGCCCAAGAGAAATGGCTAGTCGACGGCGAGAAGGTCATCGACATCGACATGATCCGCAAGCTCAAGGTCGGCCTCATCGCCGGCCAGGTCAACATCATCGGCCACGACGAGCCCGGCGCTCGAGTGGAAGTGCACTCCGTGTCGGGCCGTGAACTCAAGGTCACCATCGACGGTGACACGCTCGAGATCGACCACCCGCAATTGCGCTGGGACAACTTCATCGACGTGTTCAAGTCATTCAGCGGCACCGCGAAGGCGGACATCAGCATCACCGTGCCCCGCGACGTCGCCCTCAAGTTCGGCGTCGTCTCGGCCACCGCCCTCATCAGCGGCCTCACCGAAGACGCCTCGATCAGCACCGTGAGCGGCGACGTGGTCGTCGACAACGTGTACGGCGACGTGCAACTCAACGCGGTGAGCGGCGAGTTCGCCGTGCGCAACCACTACGGCAGCATCAACGCACACACGATCAGCGGCGACATCACCGCGTCGGGCGAGATCATGCGCTTCACCGCCGACACCGTCTCGGGCGACGTCTTTCTCGACATCACCGGAGTCCCCGACGAAGTGCGCGTCAACACCGTGAGCGGTTCCGTCACGACGCGGCTCGCCGCCGACGTGCCCGCCCAGTACAAGATCAACACCGTCAGCGGTCGGGTGCAGCTCGACCAGTCGGAGATCCGCGGCATCCGCGGCGGCTACACCGGGCGGTACGGCACCCTGGACAAGCAGTTCCTCGAGTTCAAAGCCAACACGGTGTCGGGCAACATCTCAGTGCTGCACTCGGTGTCGGCATGACACCGGTCTTCGCTCACGGCCACTTGCGGCTCTACCTCCTCAGCCTGCTTGCCGAATCCGAGCACGGGATGCACGGCTACGAGCTCATCCAGGCGCTCGGTGACCGCTTCGGAGGCACCTATGTGCCGAGCGCCGGAACGATCTACCCGCGCCTGGCGAAACTCGAGGAGGAAGGGCTCGTGACGAAAGCGGCGGACGGACGCAAGACCGTCTACGCGATCACGGATGCCGGACGCGCCGAGCTCGCCTCCCGCGAGGCCGAACTCGACGGCATCGAGAACGACGTCACCGACTCCGTGCGCCGCCTGGCCGACGAGGTGAGGTCATCCGTCAACGATGCCATGCGCACGCTCCGCGCCGATCTCGCCGCCGCCGCGCGCGAAGCACGGGACGAAGCGCGCTCGGCCGGCCAGAGCGTGCGTGCCGAGTATGTCGGGGCGCACGTGGAGAGCCGCAATCAGCTGCAGCAGGCGGAGGCCGTGCTGACGGAGTTCCGCGCGCGCATGCGCTCCGAGTTGCGCGTGCAGACGTCGAGAGGCCAACTCAAGCACGAGACCGTGGAACTGCTGCGCTCCGGACTCGACGAAGTGCGGGCCCGGGTCAACGCGAGCCTGAAGGGCTAGTTCGCCCAGGCGACCGGAACGTAGAGGTCCTGCACCCGGTCGCCGAGCGCGGTGTGGTCGTTCCTCGTGTACAGGCCGCAGGCATCCACCCGACAATCGAAGTCGTCGCCGAGCGGCTGCCCCACCTCGATGTAGGCGGTGAAGGTTCCCGCCTCGATGTCGTCGAAGCTGCGAGCGCCGAACAGCTTCCACGCCCAGTCGTCGTTGATCCAGTTGCTGGGGGCGAACTGCACGGTGCCGGCTTCGACCTCGGTCTGCTGCTGGTCGGGCACACCGCCGACGCACGGGCCCGGCTTGGTTGCGGGGTCGGCCGGGATGACGCAGATCGCGACGTAGATACCTTGCGAGCCGTCGTATCCGGCCCCCTTCACGATGAGATGCTGCCCCACTTCGAGCGCTGACGTGTCGACGGATGCGCCATCCACGCCGAGCACCTTGAAGGAGCGATGCCGTCCGTCGTCGCCTGTCGCGGTGGCAACGAGCGGCCACTCATCGGTCACCTGCTGCTGGTTCGGGAGCCCCTGGTCGCGGTGGGCCAGGATCGGCACGGCGATCACCGCGATGGGCACGAGCAGGATCAGCGCGATGCCGCCCACGATCCACGGCCAGCGCCGACGTCGCGTTCGGGTCGAGGGCATGGGGGAATTCTAGGCCGGGCCGCCGAGTTGACAGGGCTTGCGCGAGGAGTAGGCTCGCCATCCGTGACTAACGAAGGCCGGTCGCCCAAACGGTGGCTGATCGGCGAACCGCTTCCCTCTGAGAAGCTCGAGGGCCAACTGCTGCCCAAGCACCTCGCCCTACCCATCTTCGCGAGCGACCCGCTCTCATCCGTGGCCTACGCGCCGCAAGAGCTGCTCATGATCCTGGCTATCGGCGGGCTCGCGTTCCTCTCTTTCGCCCCGTGGGTCGCGGCGGCGGTCGTGGTGCTGCTGATCGTCGTCGTGCTCTCGTACCGGCAGCTCATCAAGGCCTACCCGAGCGGTGGCGGCGACTATGAGGTGGCGTCCAAGAACCTCGGCGAGAAGGCCGGGCTGGTCGTCGCGAGCGCCCTGCTCGTGGATTACGTGCTCACGGTCGCCGTGTCAGTCGCGTCGGGTGTCGACAACATCATCTCCGCGATCCCGGAACTGAACCCGATCCGGGTCGAGATCGCGGTCTTGTTCGTCGTGCTTCTCGCCGCCGTCAACCTGCGCGGCGTGCGTGAGTCGAGCAAGGCGTTCGCCCTGCCGACCTACCTGTTCATCGGTTCGATCGCCGTGATGGTCGTCACCGCTCTCATCCGCACGCTCGCGGGGGATGCGCCGATCGCCGAGAGCTCCGACATCGCCCTGCAGTCGGAGGACCTCTCGAAGGCCGGATTCATCCTCCTTCTGTTGCGCGCTTTCGCGAGCGGCTGCGCAGCCCTCACGGGCGTCGAGGCGATCTCGAACGGGGTGCCCGCATTCCGCCGGCCGAAGGTGCAGAACGCGCAGAAGACGCTCATGGCCATGGGCGCAACAGCGATCGTGTTGTTCTCTGGCCTCGTCGCCGTCGCGCTGATCGGCGGCGTGCACTACGTCGACTGCACCGAGTTCGTGACATTCGACGGGTGCGGCCCGGGTGACGACCCGCAGCGCAGCCTCATCGCGCAGATGGCGTCTGCGACGTTCGGCAACAACTCGATCCCGTTCTTCCTCATCCAGGCGGTCACCGCCGCGGTGCTCCTACTCGCCGCCAACACGGCGTTCAACGGCTTCCCGCTGCTGGGCTCGGTGCTCGCGACCGATCACTACGCACCCAAGTCGCTCGCGACGCGCGGCGACCGCCTCATCTACAGCAACGGCGTCATCGCCCTGTCGATCACGGCCGTCGTGCTGCTCGTGGTCTTCGAGGCCGACGTGACCACGCTCATCCAGCTGTACATCATCGGCGTCTTCGTCTCGTTCACGCTCGGTCAGACCGGCATGGTGCGGCACTGGTGGCGGATGCTGAAGAAGGGATGCGACGACCCCGGAGCCGTCTGGCGCGGGCTCATCATCAACTTCATCGGCGCCGTCATGACCTTGAGCGTTCTCGTCATCGTGACCGTGACCAAGTTCACCCATGGCGCGTGGATCGTGTTCGTGGTCATGCCGATCCTGTTCACCCTCATGCTCGGCGTGAACCGCTACTACCGCGATGTCGACAAGGAGATCGAGGCCGATCCGACGACCGTGTTCGGCGCGAGGGGCGACCACGCGATCGTGCTCGTCGGCCGCATGCAGAAGCCCGTGCTCAAGGCGCTCGACTACGCGATCGCCGCGCGGCACGACTCGATAGAGGCGGTGCACGTCTCCATCGACGATGCGGCGACCGAGCGTCTCGAGAAGGACTGGGTCGCGCAGAACATCAAGGTTCCGCTCAACGTGCTCGAGTCGCCTTACCGCGACATCAGCGCGCCGCTCGGCAAGTACATCAAGCAGCGCCGCGAGCAGTACGGCTCCGAGGTGGTCACGGTCTACATGCCCCAGTACATCGTCGGGCACTGGTGGGAGAACCTCCTCCACAACCACAAGGCCAGGCGAATCCGTCACAAGCTCGCCTTCGTGCACGGCGTCGTGATCGCCCTCGTGCCATGGCTTCTCGACTCATCGACCCTCATCTACGGACGCCGCTCGCGGCCGCTTCCCGGTCAGGACCGCCGCGGTGAGCCCGTGCGACCAGTGGTGCGCAAACCCATGCCGCCCGCCAAACCACCCGTGGGCTCGCGCAGAAAGTGACAATCCTCGCGGTTCTCCTCGGTGGTGCGTTGGGCACCGCGCTGCGACTCGGCATCGACACACTGCTCCCCCACACGGATGACGCCTTCCCGTTCTCCACGCTCCTCATCAACACGGTGGGCGCGTTCGCCCTCGGGGCGCTCGTCGCTCGCGTGTGGCCGACCGCACCGGACTGGCTGCGCGCGGGACTGGGCGCCGGCCTCCTCGGATCGTTCACGACCTTCTCGGCGGTGGCCGTCTCCCTCATCTCCATGACAAGCGCCGGTGAGTGGATGCCCGCCGCGCTCTACCTCGTCGCAACCCTGCTGCTCGGCCTCGGCGCCGCCTGGCTCGGGCTGCGCGCGGGGCGGACGCGGGCATCCGGGGTCGCCCCTATCGACACGGTGAACGAGTGATCGCGCTCGCCGTCATCGCGGCCGGCGCTGTTGGCGCGCTCGTGCGATATCTCGTGTCGCGCGCATTCGCCGGCTCGCAATTCCCGTGGGCGGTGCTCGTGGTCAACGTCGCCGGGTCGGCGATCGGCGGTGCGGTGCTGGGTCTTGCCACGCGCGCCGAACTCTCCGCCGATCTGCGGCTCGTGCTGCTCACGGGCCTCTGCGGCGGACTCACGACATTCAGCACGCTGAGCGTCGAGACCGTGCAGCTCGTGCTCGAGGGTCGCACCCGCGCCGCGGTGTCGAGCATCACCACCAACCTCGTGCTCGGAATCGGCGCCGCCGCCCTCGCGTGCTGCCTGGTGCTGCTCGGGTAGTAGGCGCGGTATCCCCCTGCGCCGCACCGTCGGCGGCCCGCCGCATACGATCGAATCGGTCCGGAAGTTTTTCTCCGCCCGTGTCGATCCGCGCTGTCGCCGTTCGACGCATCAGTGGAAGGACGCATCGGGCGACCTGAAGAACAAGGAGAATCCCATGAAGTACATGCTGATCATGCGTGACACGGCCGAATCCCTCGAGGCATCCAAGAACGTCGACTTCGAGTCGATCATCAACGCGATGGGTGCGTTCAACGAGTCGATGATCAACGCCGGCGTGATGCTCGGCGGCGACGGACTCACCGACGCGAAGGAGGGCTTCGTCGTCGACTTCTCGGCCGAGAAGCCCATCGTTACCGACGGCCCCTACGGCGAGACGCACGAGCTCTTCAACGGTTTCTGGATCATCCAGGCGTCGTCGAAGGAGGAGGCGGTGGAGTGGGCGAGTCGCGCACCGCTCGGCCCCGGAACCAAGCTCGAGGTTCGTCGCATTGCTGACGACAGCGACTTCGAGGAGTTCGCGGACAACGAGTACATCCAAAAGGAGAAGGAGTGGCGCAAGGACCTCGGCAACGAGTGAGCGGGGTGCCGCGATGACCGATGTCAAGCGCACGGTCGACGCCGTGTGGCGCATTGAGAGTGCGCGCATAGTCGCGACTCTCGCGAGGGTCGTGGGCGATGTCGGTCTCGCCGAGGACCTCGCCCAGGAGGCACTCGTCGACGCGCTTGAGCAATGGCCGCAGTCGGGCGTGCCGCACAATGCGGGCGCCTGGCTCACGGCCGTCGCCAAGCGGAAGGCGATCGACGGATGGCGCCGCCGCGAACGCCTGGACGACCGGTACCGCGCGATCGCCCACGACCTCGCTGAGCGCCCGGACGCCGACTGGGAGCCCATTCCCGACGACGTGCTTCGGCTCGTGTTCGCCGCGTGCCATCCGGCGCTCGCGAGGGAGGCGCAGGTCGCGCTCACGCTGCGAGTGGTCGCGGGTCTCACCACCGAGGAGATCGCGCGGATGTTCCTCGTACCCGTCGCCACCGTGCAGCAGCGCATCGTGCGCGCCAAGAAGACCCTCGCCGCGGCGCGCGTGCCGTTCGAGGTGCCCGATCCGCAGGAGTGGCAGGCCAGGATGGGCGCCGTGCTCGGTGTCGTGTACCTCGTCTTCACGGAGGGCTACGCGGCCACCTCGGGGGAGCGCTGGATTCGCACCGAACTGACGGACGAGGCCCTGCGCCTCGGACGCGTGCTCGCTGGCCTCATTCCCAGCGAACCCGAGGTGCACGGCCTGGTCGCGCTCATGGAGTTGCAGGCCTCGCGGTTCGCCGCGAGGGTGGCGCCGGACGGCTCTGCCGTACTGCTCGGCGACCAGGACCGCAGTCGCTGGGACAGGGCCCAGATCATGCGGGGTCGGGATGCCCTGGCCCGGGCCGACGCGCTCGCCCGCGGCCGCGCCAACTACGCGCTACAGGCGGCCATCGCGCTGGAGCACGCGCTCGCCCCGAGCGTCGAGGGCACCGCATGGGAGCGCATCGTCGTGCTCTACGAAGCGCTCGGCCGCATCGCACCGAATCCTGTGGTCGAGCTCAATCGCGCGGTTGCCGTGTCGATGGCGACGGGTCCGGCATCCGGTCTGCGCATCGTCGACCGACTCGCATCCGGCGGTGCGCTCGCCGGCTCGCACCTCCTCCCGAGCGTGCGCGGGGAGCTGCTGGCTCAGCTGGGGCGCGTCGAGGAGGCCCGCTCCGAGCTGACGACCGCGGCGAATCTCGCGGGCAACGACCGCGAGCGCGCCGTGCTGCTCGCCAAGGCCGCGGCGCTCTAGCCGGGCCCGGCAAGTGCGAGGCCGGGCTACCCCTTCTCGCCGCCCTCGCTCGTGCTCATGATGCGTCGCTGGAAGATGAAGAAGATGACCGCCACGGGGATCGACATCAGCACGGCCGCCGCGAGCTGCAACGGGTACTGATTTCCTGTGCCGAGCTCGCCCGAGGTGAGAGACGCGACGCCCGTCGTGAGCGTGTTGAGGTCTGTGCTCTGCCGCGAGATCACGAAGTGTGCGAACTCGTTCCACGAGCCCTGGAACGAGAGGATGAACAGGGTGATGAGCGCGGGGCGCGCCATCGGCAGCACCACAGTCCAGAAAGTGCGGAACACGCCCGCGCCGTCAATACGCGCCGCCTCCTCCACCGAAACCGGGATCGACTCGAAGAACTGCTTCATGATGAAGATGCCGGCCGCGTCGACGATGAGCGGGATGATCATGCCCGCGTAGCTGTTGTAGAGGCCGAGCTCCTTGAGGATGAGGAACCGCGGGATGAGCAGCACGACGTTGGGCACGGCCATGACCGCGATCACCGCAGCGAAGACCACGTTGCGTCCGCGGAACCGGAGGCGCGAGAGCGCGTACCCCGCGAGCGAGTCGAGGAAGACGCGCGAGAAAGTGACGACGATCGCCACGATCGCCGAGTTGCCCGTCCACTGCAGCAGCGGCACGGTCGTGAACAGCCGCTCGTAGGCGGCGAAGCTCCACGTCTGGGGGAGCAGCGACAAGGGGTTCTGGGTGGCGTCGGCATCCGTCTTGAAGCTGCCGGCGATGGAGATGAGGAACGGGTAGATGTAGATGAGCGCGATCGCGATGAGCACGAGGTAGCTCAAGAGCATCGTCGTGCGGGTGCGCGCCGACAGGTGCACTTTGCGTGCCGGCGGTCGGGCGATGTCGGCAGGCTCGGCTGCGATGCGTACGGTCTCGATCCCTGTGGTCATCGCGCTGCCCTCGCCGCTTCCTCGTGGAGTTCACGGTCGGCTTTCTGTGCGCGCCGGATGGCCCCGCGGCCGGTGTCGCGGTCGCGCAGGATGTACCGCTGCAGGAGTGTGAGCGCGACGATGATGAGGAAGAGGATGAACGAGATCGCCGCACCCTCGCCCCAGTTGAGTCCCTTGAACGACGTGTCGTAGGCCAGGAACGCGGGCGTGAGGAGGGTCTTGCCCGGCGCTCCCTTGCCGGTGAGGTAGATCTGGTCGAAGACCTGCCACGTGCCGATGAGCCCGAGCGTCAGCACGGTGAACAGCGTGGGCTTGAGCATCGGCAGCGTCACGGAGAAGAACTTGCGCATCGGCCCCGCGCCATCCATCTCCGCCGCTTCGTCGATCTCAGCGCCGATGTTCTGGAGCGCCGCGAGAAACAGCAGCATGAACGTGCCCGAGGTCGTGAACACCGCGAGGATGATGAGCACGCACATTGCGACGGACGGCCCGCTCACCCAGTCCCACCAGGTCAGACCCAGTGGCCCGCCCTCGTTGAACAGCGGCGGCGCGCTCGTCACGCCGACCCCTTTGAGCAGGTTGTGGATGATTCCGCTCGGGTCCGCGAACCAGTTCGGGCCGTTGATGCCGAGCCAGCCCAGCAGGGTGTTGACCGCGCCCGATGCCGTGAACAGGAAGATGAAGATCGTCGTGATCGCGACCGAACTCGTCACCGACGGAAAGTAGAAGGCCGTGCGGAAGAATCCTCGGCCGCGCAGCACGCGCCGGTTCACCTGCACGGCGAGGAAGAGTGCGAGCGCCGTCTGCAGGGGAACCACGAGCAGCACGTAGTAGAAGTTGTTGCGAATGGAGGTGCCGAAGTCGCGCTGGGCGAGCCCCGAGTCGACGAGCACCTTGGCGTAGTTGTCCCCGCCGACGAGCGAGGAGTTGCCGATCGGCGAACCGAGGCCGTTCCAGTTGCTGAAGCTCACGTAGAGCGCGAGGAAGATCGGCACGACGAGGAAGACGCCGATGATGAGGATGGCCGGCGCGATGAACGTCCAGCCGTAACGGCCCTCTGAGCCGCGGATACCCTTTCCCACCGACGTCTTCCCCATGGCGCTAGTTCGCGTTCGCCTCGTCGAGCGCCGCCTGCAGGTTCGTCTGCAGGCTCTCGAGGATGGCCTTCGCATCACCGCCTGCCAGTGACTCGAGCTGCGCGTTGAAGTCGCTGATCACGGTCGCGGACCCGGCGAAGTTCACCGGGCTCACCGCGTAGTCGTTACCTGCGACGAACGACGCGTTCTCGGGGTGCTGCTCCGCGTAGGTCGCGGCAGCCGACTCGGTCGACGGCAGAACGCCGAAGGCGTCACCGAATGCGAGCTGCTGGTCATCCGACGTCAGGAATTCGACGAGGTTGACTGCGGCATCCCGCGTCTCCGAGCCTGCAGGGATGCCCCAGCAGTTGGTGAACGTGAAGGTGGACTTGCCACCCGGGCCCTCCGGCAGTTCGTAGGCCGCGTACTTGGTGTCGGGGAAGTCGCCCTGGATGCCCTTGATCCACGGTCCCTCGATCACCATCGCCGCCTTGCCTGCGCCGAGAGCCTCGCCACCCCATCCGGCGGAGATCTCCGACGGCCACTTGAGCACTCCGGCGTCGTGCAGCTTCTGCACGTACTGCAGTCCCGCGAGGTTCTCGGGGCTGTCGGCAGTAACCGTGTCACCGTCGACGAGCTGGCCGCCCGCCTGGTTCATGAACACTCCGATGCGCGCGTACTCGAGCCCGAACGACAGGCCGACCGTGGTAGCGGTGGTCAGCTTCGTGGCGGCTGCCTCGAGGCTGTCCCAGTCGGTGGGGATGTCGGCATCCGTGAGGCCTGCCGCCGCCCACATGTCGGTGTTGATGATGAGCCCGAGTGTGGAGAAGTCCTTCGGCGCGCAGGTGAACGTACCGTTGTAGGTGAACGTGTCCTGAAGCGCCGGATAGAAGTCACCGGCGTTCGGCAGTTGCTCGGCGTACGGCTCGAGGTAGTTGTTGCTCGCGTAGGTCGCGAACTGGTCCCAGCTCATGTAGAACAGGTCGGGCGCGTCGTCTCCGGCGAAGCCCTGGCTGAGCTGCTGGGTCAGATCGCTCGCCGCGACGACCTCGACGGTGTTGCCGCTCTCCTCCGACCACGCGTCGGCGGCGGCCTGCACGGCTTGCGTCTCGGCGTCGCCACTGGATCCGATCAGCATGGTCAGCGACTGACCCTCTTCGGCCGAGTCACCGCCTCCCGTTGAACACGCTCCCAGGCCGGCGACGACGCCGACGGCGAGCAGGGCTGCGCCCCATGTCTTCTTTCTCATTGGTTTTCCTCTCGATTGTGATTGCCGGCTGTGGTGCTTCCGGCTTCCTCGACGGGCGCCAGGTGACTCGACCGGCGGACGACAAGCTTGGGGGTGATGAGACGGTGTCGGGGATCCTGCAACCCTTCACCGTGGGGGATGACGCGGCGCCCGGTCGCGCCCATGAGCAGTTCGAGCGTGCCCGCGGCGACCTCGCCGAGGTTCTGCTCGACGCTCGACAGGCCGACGGCCTGGGCGACGGGAGTGTTGTCGAATCCGATGACGGGAAACGAGCGCTGTCCGGCTTCGTTGACAGCCATCATGGCGCCGAGGGCGAGGGAGTCGCTCACGCAGACGAGTGCGTCGAGACCGTGGTCGCCCGCGAAGAGCTCTTCGACGATGCGACGAGCCTGGGGCACGCCCTCCTCCGTTGTCGTGGTGAGGCCGGCGAGTTCGGCGGGGCTGAGACCGAATCGCTCGGTCATCGCGGCCTCCCAGCCTGTGCGGCGATCGTCACCAGTGCCGGAACCCTCTGGCCAGCCGAGGTAACCGATGCGCGTGAGTCCGCGGCTGATGAGGTGCTGGGTCGCCTGATGAGTGCCGGAGTGCCCGTCGACGTCGACCCACAAGCGGTCGGGACTGTTCAGGTCTTCGCCCCACGGTCGTCCGAACGCGACGAAGGGAACCTTCTCGGCGACGAGCCAGTCGATGCGCGGGTCGGCGTAGCGGGTTGCAGTGACGATGAACGCGTCGACATCGGCGCCGTCACGCAACCGCCGGAACTCCTCGATCTCGTCGTCGGGATCGTCGGCCGTGAAGAGCATGATGCGCATACCCCGTTCGGCTGCTCGCTCGGTGAGGGCGTGCAGGTAGCGGTCGAGCACGGAGCCCGAGATGCCGTTGACGAGCGGGTCGAGCCGGATGCCGATGGTCGACGACTGGCGAGTGCGAAGCCTGCGCGCGGAGGCGTGGGGCCGATAGCCCAGTTCGGCGATCGCGGTCTCGACGCGACCGCGCGTCTCCGGTTTGACTATCTCGGGGGAGTTGAGCACATTCGACACGGTTTGGCGGGAGACATTGGCCACTCGGGCGACGTCTTCGACAGTCGGCAGCTGTGCCACTCGGGCCTCCCTTGGCGCCTCGTCCGTGTGACTTGATCGATCAAACCGGTATACCGGCTCCGGAAGTTTGATCGATCAAATCGTAAGTGTTACGTTACCTCGGTAGCCGGGAAAGTCAACCGGTCTGGTGCACCCAGTCAACGAGGAGTGGAGGGAAGAACGATGGAACAGCGTCGCCAGCCCCTCCTCCACGACGAGACCGTCGTGCTGCGCGCGCCGACCCAGGCCTGGTGCGCGGCCGACGGATCGATGGGGTCTCGGCCCATCCACGGCATCTACTTCTCCGACGTGCGGGTACTCTCCGCCCAGCTCGTCACCGTGTCCGGTGCGCCGCTCGAGCACATCGCAACCGCACCTCGCAGCTCCGATTCCATCACCTTCGTCTCGCTCCCCCGGCAGCTCGACGATCCAACACCCGACCCGGGCGTGCGCGCCGAGCACACGATCACTGCCACGACGAGCGGCGTGGAGCAGGCCTTCACGATCACGTCGCGGCTCGCGCGCGCACTCGACGCCGTCATCCGAGTCGAATTCGCCGCCGACGCCACCTCGATGGACTCCGTCAAGGCCGGCATGCGCGGCTCCGCGCCCGCGATAGTCATCACGCGCGAGACGGTCACGTGGCAAGACAACAACCTCGCGGCCGAACTCCACGCGCCCGGCGCGACCCTCACGCCCGGTGCCTTCGAGTGGGCGGTCACCGTCCCTCCGCAAGGAAACGTGACGGTCGCCTGGACGATCACCGCGACGGATGCGCTCGCCGTCGTTCGCGCGGCGGACGAGCCCGCACCCTGGCAGTCGCCCACCGTGGTGGCGGGCGACGAGCGCCTCGCGCGCTGGACCTCCCGGGCCCTCGACGACCTCGATGCCCTACGCCTCACGACGGTCGCGCAACCGCAACTGCAGTTCCTCGCCGCCGGCGCACCCTGGTTCTTCACCCTCTTCGGTCGCGACTCGCTGTGGGCCGCGCGCTTCATGCTTCCGCTCGGCACGCGGCTCGCGGCAGACACGCTCCGGGTGCTCGCCGGGCTGCAGGGCACCACCGAGGTGCCGCAGACCGCGGAGGAGCCGGGCAAGATCATGCACGAGCTGCGCCGCGGCGACCTGAAGATTCCCGGCGAGGGCATCCACCTGCCGCCCCTGTATTACGGAACGGTCGACGCGACAGCCCTCTGGGTCTGCCTGCTGCACGACGCCTGGCGCTGGGGCATGCCCGACGATGAGGTTCGCGCGCTGCTGCCGCACCTCGAGCGCGCCCTCGAGTGGATGCGCGACTACGGCGATTCCGACGGGGACGGGCTGCTCGAATACGCGGACAAGTCGGGCCGCGGCCTCTCCAACCAGGGCTGGAAGGACTCCGGCGACTCGGTGCAGTGGCGCGACGGCACGCTCGCGACCGGGCCGATCGCCCTGTGCGAAGTGCAGGCATACGCGTTCGAGGCTGCCACGCACGGCGCCGACCTGCTCGAGGCCTTCGGCGGCTCCGGCTCCGCGTGGCGCGAGTGGGCTGCCAGGTTGCGAACGGCATTCCATGAGAAGTTCTGGATCGACTCCCCGGATGGCGCATACGTCGCGATCGCCCTCGATGCGTCCAAGCGCGCGGTCGACACCGTCACGAGCAACCTCGGCCACCTGCTCGGAACGGGCATCCTCGATGCGAGGCAGGCGGCGCTCGTCGCCCGTCGACTGGTCTCCCCCGAGCTCGACTCCGGATACGGCCTGCGCACCATGTCCACCGACTCTGCCGGCTACTGGCCGCTCAGCTACCACGGGGGCAGCGTCTGGACCCACGACACGGCGATCGCGATCGCGGGGCTCGTGCGCGACGGCTTTCGGCACGAGGCCGACGTGCTCGTGCGGGGGCTGCTCGCTGCGGCATCCGGATTCGACTACCGCATGCCCGAGCTGCACTCCGGCGACCGCGCGAGCGAGTACGCACAACCCGTGCCCTACCCGGCCGCCTGCCGACCCCAGGCCTGGTCCGCGGCGGCGGCGATCTCGGTGCTGGGCAGCGTGCTGGGACTTCGCCCGGATGCCCCCGCCGGCGAACTCGCGGTGGCGCCCTCGGCCGTGGTCGGCGCCCTCCGCGTCGAAGGCCTCGTCTTCGCCGGAGCCGACGGCGGTATCACGATCAACGCCGACGGCGAGATCTCGGGCAGCACGCTCCCGCTCCGCGTCGGCTAGGGGAAGGCGCTAGCGCGCGGCCTGCAGTTTGCTGAGGGTCGCGATCACCTGGCGCGCGATCATGCGGCCGGCGCGATTGGCTCCGATGGTCGAGGCCTGCGGTCCATACCCGGCGAAGAATATACGCGGGTCCTTCCACGACGCGCCCTGTGCGACGACGACGCCGCCCTCCTTCTCGCGGAGCTTGAGCGGGGCCAGATGGCGAAGTTCGGGTCGGAATCCGGTGGACCAGATGATCGCATCCGCTTTCTGGAATGCACCGTCGGCCCAGCGCACTCCGCCGGGCTCGATCGAGGCGAACATGGGTCGCGGGGTGAGCACGCCGCGCTCGATCCCGGCCTGGATGCGGCGGGTGCGAGGAACGCCCGTACCGCTCACGATGCTCGGCAGCGCCCGCCCGGCGCGAGCCGCCTCATCCTGTGCGCGCACTGCTTCGACGCGCGCCTCGAGGTTCATCTCCCCGTCTTCCAGGAAGTCGATGGGCCGCCGGCTGACCCAGGTGAGTTCGGATGCCACATTCTCGAGCTCGAGGAGAAAGCCGATGGCCGACGTGCCTCCGCCCACCACGATGATGCTCTGGCCCGCGTAGTCGCTCGCCGCGACGTAGTCGTTGGTGTGGATGTGCCGGCCCTCGAACGACTTGAGCCCGGGGTACCACGGAATGAACGGCGCACCCCAGGTTCCCGTGGCGTTCACGACGGTGATCGTGGACACATCCCGCTCCTCCTCGCCGTCGCTGAAGGTGACCTTGAGGTCGGTGCCGAAATTCTCCACCGCGACGACGTCGGCCGGCCGCACGACCTGAAAACCGTAGAACTCCTCGTACTGCTTGTAGTACTCGGCCACGACCTCTTTCGCGGGGGCGTGGCGGTCGGCCGTCTCGAAACTCAAGCCCAGTGAGTCGAGTCCGGGCAGATCGTTGATCTTGTGAGCCGATCCGATGCGGAGGGCCTCCCAGCGGAGCTGCCACGCGCCGCCGGTCGCCGGGCCGCGGTCGAGCACGACAAAGTCGTTGCCGGGGTCGAGACCGAGCCGCCGGAGGTAATACGAGACCGATAGTCCGGCCTGTCCCGCGCCGATCACGACAACCGAGGTGTCAGTGTTCGAGGACGTCACCCGACAACGTTACCCGCCCCCGGGATGGCGGTGCAGAACGACCCGAGTGGGCCATGCACTGCATGCTAAACTGATCGCTAGTTTTCGTTCATCCCTGTTCGCTCGTTCCTCGGCTGAATCTCCGCCAGGACAGACACATGAGGGGGTCTCGTATGGGACGCGGCCGTCAAAAGGCGAAGCACACCAAGGTCGCTCGAGACCTCAAGTACTTCAGCCCCGACACCAACTACGGTGCCCTCGCTGCTGAACTGGGTGGCTCCGCACCCCCCGACCCGCGTCTCGCCGAAGACCTCGAGAAGTGGCCGGAGTACGTCGCCGGTTCAGGCGACCCTTACGCCACCGATGAATTCGAGTCCGACGAAGACGACGAAGACGAGTCGAAGAGCGCCTAGCTCTTGTAGGCTCCCACGAGCCTGACGGCACCGCCATCGACGCCTTTGGCGCCCTGGGCCCACGCCCCCGGTTCCGGACGAACCGAAGGATCGGCCGGCCGTGCGGGCGGGGAGGCCCAATCGCCTACTGAAGCGTCGAGTTCGCTCATCGTGACCGTGCCCAGTTGCCAGCTCGGGATGCCGTCCGCCGCGAGCGCCGCAATCACCGGTTCCGCGTCGGCTTGGGCTACGACCGCGATCATGCCGATCCCGAGGTTCCAGGTTCCTTCGGCGCTTTCGAGAGTCGAGCCGGCCATGTGCGACAGCACCCGGAACACGGATGGCGGCGACCAGGTCGACCGCTCGAGCTCCACCCATGAGCCGCGCGGCAGCACGCGCGCCAGGTTGGCGGCGATGCCGCCACCGGTCACATGGCTGAGTGCGTGCACAGCGCCGGGCTGCGAGTCGAGCAGCCGCAGCAGCGGGGCGGTGTAGAGGCGCGTCGGCTCGAGCAGCACTTCGCCGACGACACCCCCGAAGTCCTCGGACCGATCCGAGAATCCGATTCCGCGCTGACCCAGGATGTGCCTGACGAGCGAGTACCCGTTGCTGTGCAGTCCCGACGAGGCCATGGCCACGACGATGTCGCCGTCGGTCACTCGATGGGAGCCGAGCAGCGCATCCGCTTCGACCGCGCCGACGGCTGCGCCCGCGACGTCGTAGTCGTCGGGACCGAGCAGGCCGGGATGCTCCGCCGTCTCGCCGCCGACGAGGGCGGTGCCGGTTTCTGAGCACCCGAGGGCGATTCCCGCAACGATGTCGGCGATCCGCTCGGGCACGACGCGGCCGCACGCGATGTAGTCGGTCATGAAGAGGGGCTTCGCACCGACGACGATGATGTCGTCGACGACCATGCCCACGAGATCCAAGCCGATGGTGTCGTGCTTGTCGATGGCCTGTGCGATCGCGACTTTCGTGCCGACGCCGTCGGTGGAGGTCGCGAGCAGTGGCCTCTCGTAGGCCTTGAGGAACGACACGTCGAACAGCCCGGCGAACCCGCCCACGCCGCCGAAGACTTCGGGACCGTGGGTGCGCGAGACGGCGGCCTTCATGAGCTCCACCGCGAGATCTCCCGCCGCGGTGTCGACTCCGGCGGCGGCGTAGCTGCTGGAGGAGTTCTCGGTCACCCGTCAAGAGTACCGGGCGGCTCACCCTCGCCGCCCCGGTTCGACCCGCCACGCATCACCCGCTGCGCATAACTCCTGCAGATTTGGGCAGCGGCCGACGAGATCGGCGGCACGGGGTGCTCGTCCCTGCGATCTGCAGGAGTTATGCGCACGGCGACGAGCGGCGATGCGGCCGGACGAGTGTGAGAAACTAGACCGTACCCGCGCCGGGTACGCCCCCTCTATCTCGGGAGCAACGCCGAAGCATGTGCGGCATCGTCGGAATCGTCTCATCCCAGCCGGTGAACCAACAGGTGTACGACGCACTCTCGCTGCTGCAACACCGCGGCCAGGACTCGACCGGCATCGTCACGGCCGACGGCAGCACCCTGCACATGGCGAAAGCCAAGGGGCAGGTGCGCGAGGCCTACCGCACGCGTGACATGCGCAGCCTGCTCGGCAACGTGGGCATCGGGCACGTGCGGTACGCGACGAAAGGCAACGCTGCCAACGAAGAAGAGGCGCAGCCCTTCTACGTCAACGCCCCGTACGGCATCGCGCTCATCCACAACGGCAACCTGACCAACACGCGCGAACTGACGGAAGAACTGTTCCACGTCGATCGCCGCCACCTCAACACGTCGAGCGACACCGAGCTGCTCGTCAACGTGCTCGCCAACGAACTGCAGTCCCAGGTCTCCGGCACCGACCTCGACCCCGACCAGGTCTTCACCGCGATCGCGCGCGTGCACGAAAGGGTCGAGGGCTCGTACGCGGCCATCGCGATCATCGCGGGACACGGGCTGCTCGCCTTCCGCGACCCCTACGGCATCCGGCCACTCGTGCTGGGTCGTCGGCCGGCCGGCTTCGTCGGGGACGAATGGGTCGTGGCATCAGAATCGCTCGTGCTCGAGAGCGCGGGCTACGAGTTCGTGCGCGACGTCGCCCCCGGTGAGGCGATCTTCATCACGCCGGACGGCGCGATGACGTCGCGCCAGTGCGCGGCCAACCCCCGGCTCATCCCGTGCTCCTTCGAGTACGTCTACCTCGCTCGACCCGACTCGGTCATGAACGGCATCTCCGTCTACGAGGCCAGGCTGCGACTCGGCGACCGCCTCGCCGACACCATCGCCCGGTACACCCCCAAGGGCGACATCGACGTCGTCATGCCCATCCCCGATTCGAGCCGCCCGGCCGCAATGCAGGTCGCCCAGAAGCTCGGCGTCGAATACCGCGAAGGCTTCTACAAGAACCGCTACGTCGGGCGCACCTTCATCATGCCGGGGCAGGCCGAGCGCAAGAAGTCGGTGAAGCAGAAGCTGAACGCCATGAGCTCCGAGTTCCGGGGCAAGAACATCCTCATCGTCGACGACTCCATCGTGCGCGGCACCACCTCGAAGGAGATCGTGCAGATGGCGCGCGAGGCCGGGGCCAACAAGGTCACGTTTACCTCCGCCGCGCCGCCGGTGCGCTACCCGCACGTCTACGGCATCAACATGCCCACCCGCCACGAGCTCGTCGCTCACGGACGCAAGATCCCCGAGATCGCGACCGAACTGGGCACCGACTACCTCATCTACCAGGAGGTCGCCGACATGGAGGCCGCCATAATCGAAGGCTCGGATGTCACCGCCCTCGAGATGAGCTGCTTCACCGGTGAGTACGTCACCGGCACCGTCACGCAGGAGTACCTCGCGTGGGTTGAGAAGAACCAGCTGAGCTAGCGCGGAGCAGATGGACGATTGAAGGCATTTATCGCCCCCCTAGGGGATTTCCGACCGGTCCAGTACCTAGGTAGCAAGTGGCGGATACTCGATCACGTCGCGGACGCGATTGACAGGGTGGCGGACCCGAGACGCCCCATGGTGGCCGACCTCTTCGCCGGGAGTGGAGTGGTGGCCCGACGTCTGGCGCATTCGCGCCCGGTTCTGGCTTCGGACATCCAAGAGTACTCGCGAGTCCTCGCGTCGGCGCTTCTACGGCCGTCGACGCTAGGACGCGGCGATGTGGTCACGGATGTGGTAGATGCTTTGGGGGCAGCCCAACAGCCCTGGTTGAAGGATCTGGTTGATTGGGAGCGCGAATCGTCCCGTGGGCCCGACCTGCATCTCCATCTGGCCGCTTCTATTGAAGGCGGCGCAATCGCTGTATCACATTCGGGCCGCAGCGGAGAGCACCTGCCCCCCAATCTGGATGTGGTTCGCGAAGCTACCGGCCAATCGAACGATTGGACCACGCTCAGGCACTACGGCGGCGTCTACTTTTCCTATGAACAGGCAGCAAACTTGGACGTCATGGCCTCGGTGATTCGGAGGCTTGATCAAGCGGACCGAGACACCGCGCTTGCCGCCCTGTTAAGCACGGCCACTGACTTGGCAAACAGCGTGGGGAGTCATTTCGCGCAGCCGATTCGGCCACGCTCATCCAACGGCTCCCTAAAGACAGGTCAACTGAATGCGATCGCGACTGCCAGGCGCCACAATGCCATGGACGTGTTCATCCGGAAACTCCAGAAGTTTACGTCCCTCTCGCGTCCTTTGTTTGATGGGACTGCCATTCGAGCCTCTTTCGAAAACGTACTGGATACGTTGTCCCCCTTGATCGGCACCGTTTATGCCGATCCGCCCTACACGAGAGAGCATTACAGCCGTTTTTATCACGTCCTCGAAACGTTGGCGTTAGGTGATGATCCGGGAATAAGTATGGTTCGACAGGGTGGGCTCGATGTCCCTAGCCGAGGAATCTACCGCCTAGAGCGTCACCAGTCGCCATTCAGCATCGTTAGTAAGGCTCCCCCGGCATTCGATGAGCTATTCAAGGCAACGTCGGAGCGCGGTATATCCTTAGTGCTCTCCTATTCGCCGGTGCCAGAGAACGACAAGCCGCGTGCACGGGTTATTGGAATGAACGCGCTTCTCGAACTTGCAAATGCAAGGTTCAGCAAGGTCCAAGTCTTGGATGCTGGAGGAATGCGGCACTCGAAGTTCAATAACAGGGCGCTCAACGCACCACCTGTAGATGAAGCGGAAGTGCTCATCCTCTGTACGTGATTATGACCCCGGCGCCTCAGCTTTGAGAAGCGGATTTCCGGGCCAGACGGTCGCAAGGACTTCACTCACGACGACTGCACGTCTCATGCGAGTCGGATTGGTGACGGGTACGTTTGCGACCAGCCACCGTTGCAACTCAACGTGCCCGGGCTGGCCTGGGAGTACCACTCGATAGTTGTACCCGCCGTCTAAGAGTCGCCCAAACACCGCTATAGGGCGGCCTGACTCAGGGTATGGAACGCCCTGTACGCTCCCAAGCTCGAAGTAGTAGTTTACGGATTCACTCTTGTAGCGGCCCTTCCTGCTCTCCAGCACTCCCACGCCTCCGTCACTTGCGACTGGGAACAACACGATGTCAACTTCATGCCCGCTGTAATTGAAGAACTTGGTGAAGGTTGCTCGGTCGAAGGAAGCTTGACTAAAGAGCGAGACACCAGCGGAATTCTTGCGGCTCTTATTAAGCTCGGCGATCAGGAACTGCGAGTAATCTGCACCAACCAAGTTGACAGATGCGGGTGGTTTCGCGGGGCCCTTCACAGACCGCTCGTCGCCAGAGTTCAGCAGGACACGAGCAACGACGCGAGGGTCGTCAAGCGGTAGAAGCCCGGGCGAAGCGCCATCGATCCATTCGTCCAGTGCCGCCTGCAGATCCGCCAGTTCATTGAGGGGGTGCTGAGATACAGAAAGGGCCTCCCAATTGCCGATCAATCCACCTTTGGTGAGATTGCCGGAGCCGACGATCACCGAAAAGAAGTCATCCGATTCGAACCATACGATCTTGGGGTGGAATAGCGCGCGTTCGCTGTGCACCAGCGCCTCGACTTGCAATAACGGGTGCGCATCGGATAGTGCCTTGAGCTTGGTGATCGCCTTGAGGTCTGTGATGGAATCAGTGCCCACAATCAGCCGAAAGGGTTTCTTCTCTAGGAAAGCTTCAAAGTCGGGGCTTTCCAAGAGCGCAGCTGCGCCATACGCAGTGGCCCAAGCAAAGAACGCTCCCCCTCCACGCGCACCGATGCTCGTATCGGTCAATGTCTGCAGAAGGGATTCCCCTCCGCCAGGTGACTGAAACCGTAGTGCCATGTGTGCAGTGCCTCCCGAACGATTGCCAATGGCGAACACTGTACTTCGGAGTTGCGACGCTCCATCGTCACACGCTGCGGATATGGTGGCGCCATGACGAGGGGGATGCAGAGTCCGGATCCCGGACCAAAGGCTGATTTACCACATGCGAGAAGAGGCACTCGGCGAACCTCCGATCCTGAATTAACTTGGTCAGGCAAGCGGAAATTGACCGATGAGCTACTCCACATCGCGGAACGGCCAACGGTTCACACCCTCTTACAGATCGACGAGGTGGGCCTTACCTCGACAGGCAATGCTGTCATCAACGGCGACAACCACGACGCGATGCGGACGCTCCTTCAAGGGCGCACCATGCCCAGCTTTGCGGGAACTGTGCGGCTGTGTTACCTAGACCCGCCCTATAACACCGGCGCTCAATTCAGCACATACTCCGACTCTCAGTCGAGCGCGGTCTGGCTGGACGCGTTAAGAGATCGTCTTGTCCTGGTTCGCGCCCTGCTCAGTAGCGACGGAAGCGTTTGGTTGCACCTTGATGACGGCGAGCAGCATCACGCGCGAGTGATCATGGATGAAGTGTTTGGGCGCGAAGCGTTTGTCGCAACGATCGTTTGGCAGAAACGCACGTCTCGCGACAACAGGACCGCGTTCAGCTCCTCGCACGACTACATCCATGTGTACGCCCCGCTGGGGGCCAAAGACTGGAAGCGAGTCAGAAACGGCCTTCCCGATACCGGCACCTTCAACAACCCCGACGGAGATCCCAGGGGCCCGTGGAGGTCCACGCCCATGAGTGCGCAGGCCGGGCACGGGACAAAAGCTCAGTTCTATACCGTTGTAACGCCGACCGGTGCGCTTCACGAGCCACCCCCGGGTCGCTGCTGGACCTATACAGCGGCCCGGCTGCAACAGCTCGACGCGGAGGGCCGCGTTTACTGGCCGCGAAATGGTGACGGGCGGCCTCGGCTCAAGAGGTATGCATATGAATCCGGCGACCTGGCTCCGTCGACTCTCTGGCTGGCAGAATTCGCAGGAGACACCGCGGAGGCGAAAAAGGAACTCCTGAGCGAGTTCCCCGGCGAGTCGGTCTTCGACACACCTAAGCCTGAACGTCTGCTCGAGCGGATCATCGCCATTGCCACTGAGCCCGACGACCTCGTGATGGACATCTATCTAGGTTCCGGGACGACTGCCGTCTCAGCGCTGAAGTTGGGTCGGCGCTTCATTGGCATCGAGTCATCGGCGAAAGTCGTCAACGAGGTAGCAGTCCCCAGGATAAGTCGGCAACTCGATCCGCATGCCGGCGGATTTAAGATCTATGAGGTGCAATGCGCTGCTGTTGAGTGAACCGCCAGCCCATCAGCAACCCAGAATCCCGCACACCACGAACCTCTCGTATCACCAAAACGCACCGGGCGGAGCCTCCCAACCGTCTCACGCGACGCAGTGGCCACGGCCGTGCGCTCGCCCTCCGCCGGTGTGCTGCCCACGCCGCGCTCGGCCACCTCGCGTGGGTTGAGAAGAACCAGCTCAGCTGACGCCCGTTGTCGGCAGCAGCCACGACAATCGAGGCATGACGGAAAACAACAGGATCGACCTCGTCGAGTTCCCCGCAGCGAGCCCCGAAGCGGTCGCCGCGTCGCGCGCCTTCTACGAAGCGGCTTTCGGCTGGAGCTTCACCAGCTACGGCGACGCGTACGTCGACACCTCATCGAGCGGCACGACGGCCGGCATCAACGGCTTCGCCGACGATAGACAGCAGCGCATGCCGCTCGTCGTCATCTACGCAGCCGACCTTGACGCGGCGCGCGAGGCCGTTCTCGGTTCCGGTGGAACCCTCGTGCACGACACCTACGAGTTTCCCGGTGGGCGGCGCTTTCACTTCAGCGACCCCGCGGGCAACGAGCTCGCGGTGTGGTCGGAGTAGCTACTCTTCGATCTCGCCTTCGCGCGGCGCCTCGACGGACTCCCGTTGCGCGGTTACCGTGCTCGCGCGCTTCGTCGCTCTACGGTCGAGGATGAGCGCGAGCAGCGCGCCGAGCAGCACGCCCGCGGTCACGCCGAACAGCGCGAAGTAGGCGAACAGCGCGCCGAAGCCCACGTTCGGGTCGGCCGGGAACAGCGACGTGAGCAGATACGTCACGATCGCACCGACGCCACCACCCACGATCATGAAGGCGGGGAACTTGGGAGCGCGACGTACGGTGACCTGCTCGGTTTCGGGGGCGTCGCTCACTCCCCCATTCTCTCCTACCGGACCGGTCTCTCCCACCGGATCGGCAAGTGTTCGCCGAGGTGCGCGCGCTGGCCCGACGCGCTCACTCTGCCTTCGGCGACGGCCGTATCCCAGTCGAGGGAGCCGGTCGCCAGCGCAAGCCAGGTCGTGGCGTCCGTCTCGATGACATTGGGCGGAGTCCCTCGAGTGTGGCGGGGACCCTGGATGGCCTGCACAGCGCCGAAGGGAGGAACGCGGATCTCGACGGTGTTGCCCTCGGCGCGCTCGGCGAGCAATTGGAGCAGGTACCGCACGGCCGTCGCGATCGTCTCGCGCGCTGGTTCGCCGACGAGAGCGGATGCGACGGCCTGGCGCCCGGCGTCGTCGCTGATGCGCTTGGGGGGCATGGTCCTACGCTAGCCGCGCACGACCATGCCCGCCTTCGCTCAGATCAGGCGATGGGCTCCGATCAGGCGATAAGCGTCAGGTTCGGAAGCTCGGGATAGAGCTCGTGCGCGGCCGTGAACACGCAATCCGCCGCCGCCTCACGCTGGTCGCCGCCGTCCACATCCGGGTCGCCGACCATCTCGGGGAAGTTGCGCTCTTCCCCGGTCATATCGAACCCTGCCTGCTCGAGACACTCGAGGGACGCGGTGCGCAGCGCCTCCTCCATCACCGCCGGATTGGTGTCGGCATACGCCGCGTTGACCGGCACCCAGAACTGCGCCTCGCACTCGCCCTGCACTTCGTCGACGGTCTGCGGCGCCAGTCCGTTGGCGTCGTACTCGAAGATGTAGCGCAGGCCGTCTGCTGGGCTGATGATCGGATCGGTCACGGTCATACCACCCGCCTCCAGGCAGGCACGCAACTGCCGGTAGGCCGTGTCGTAATCCTCGAGGTCGACGACCCCGTCTTTCATGAGCTCATACTGGGCCGGATGCCCCTGCTCCTGTGCCTCGGCCGCGAGGGCGAGCACGAGCTCGCGCCCCGTCGGAGGTTCAGGAGCTGAGCATCCGGCCAGCAGCGCGACTGCCGGGAGCAGCAGCAGCGCGCGCGATCTCACGAGTAGAGCACCACCGAGCCCCAGGAGTGGTAGCCGCCGGAGTAGTAGGAGTAGTGGCTGTAGCCGGTCGTGGTGACGTACGTCCCGGAGGTCGTGCCGGCTCCTGCCGTGTTGCCGCCGCTGACGTAGCGCAGCGCCGCGAAGAGGTAGGGCAGGTGATGGTGGATGGCGTAGTAGGTGGAGCAGTTGCCCTCGCTCGCGCTCGTCGAACGGGACTCGTAGGGGGCGGGATGCCAGCTCTGGCCGACCAGCGAGCCGTTCACGCAACCGCCGGGCTGCTGGTACGTGATGCTCGAGCTCCAGCCGAAGCTCGGCGTTGCGGCGGCGAGGGTGAGCCCCAGTGCGAGCGCCGAGGCGATCACCGACTTGCGGGCGAGGGACGAGATCTTCATTCGCATGCTGCCTTTCTTCTGGACGTTTTGCCATACTTGTATGGGTACCATGGAATGTATCGGTGATCGTATCGCCGCACAAGATCTCGGAGGAGAATTGCCCAGCATTCGAGAGCCGAGGAGAGGCGGTCGACTCCTGCGGGCCCTGACGCTCGCCGGCGCCGCGCTCTGGTTAGCCGCCCCGCTCGCCCTCGTTGTCGTGCTCACGGTGCAGTCTCGAACCGTCGAACTGACGCCGGCGCGCCCGGTGTGGGCGACCGTCGAAGCCAACGCCGGACAGGTCACGGAGCCCATCGACGTTGTGCTCGAGTGGCAGGCCGTGTCGCCCGTCGTCGCCCCCGCCTGGAGCGGCACCGTGCAGTCCGTGGGCGTGACCGCAGGCTCGACGCTCTCGAGCGGGCAGCCGGTCGCCGTCATCGACGGGGTGACGCGAGTGGGGTACCACTCGCAGCAACCCTTCTACCGCCCGCTCACACAAGGCGATGGCGGGCAGGATGCCGCCGCCCTCAACACCCTCCTCGCTCAAGCCGGCTTCGACTCGGGTGAGGGCGACCGGGTCACCCGATCGACACTCGCCGGAGTACGCAGCTTCGCGGCTGTGCTCGGAGTGCCGAACGCCGACGAGCTCGCGGCCTTCGATCCCTCGTGGCTTGTCTACCTTCCCGCCCCGGTTGTGGACGTGAGCACAGTGAATCTCGTCGTGGGTGCGCCCGCGCCGCCCGCGGGAACCGTCATCGCCGAACTGGATGACCGGCTCGCCGCGGCGCGCCTCGCCGCGTCGGGAGGGGACGACGAGACCGAGCGACCGGCGCTCGCGGCGGGCGAGGGGCAGCAACTCACTGTGGCGGGAGTCGAGCTGCCGCTCGCCGATGATCGCGAGAATGTCGCCGACCTGGTCGCCCTGCGGCAGTTGGTTGCCGACGAGGCGGCAACGGTCTCCGGGCAGCTCTCGCGCCCGGCGGGAGACCGTGAGTGGGTCGTTCCCGCGGCGGCTGTCGTCGCGGGGGCGGACGGCGTCACGTGCGTCGTGAGCGGAACCCCGGATCGGTTGCACTCCGTCGGCGTGGTCGTCGTGGGCGGGCAGCTCGGGCGCGCCATCGTCACGGGCGACCTCACCGCGGGCGACCGGGTGAGCGTGAAACCGGCTGCGGAGTTGCGCCGATGCGAGTGAGCGTCCGCGGCGTCTCCGTCTCGTGGAGCGGCCGCCGCGTGCTCGACGACGTGTCGGCGGAGTTCGACGGTCCCGCCCGCATTTCGATCATGGGCCCCTCGGGGGCGGGCAAGTCGACTCTCCTCGCGGTGATCGCCGGGCAGTTGCGGCCCGACGCGGGATCCGTGGAGGTCGAGGATGGCGAGCGACCGGAGTGGGTCGTGCAGTCGTCGCCCCTGCTCGCGCGGCGCAGCGCACTGGACAATGCGATGCTCGGCCCGCTCGCGCGCGGGCGTTCCGTGCTGCGCTCCCGGGTCGCCGCCACTCGCGTGCTCACCGATCTGGGGCTCGGACCGCTCGTTCGCGGGCCGGCGTACGAGTTGTCCGGTGGCGAGCGGCAGCGGGTCGCCGTGGCGCGGGCCCTCGCGGCGGACGCCCGGCTGGTGCTCGCGGACGAGCCCACGGCATCCCTCGATCACGCCGCAAAGCGATCGGTGATCGCCGCCCTCGAACGCGCGAGCGCGTACGGCGCCCTGCTGCTCGTCGCGACCCACGATGACGAGGTCGCAGCGGTGTGCGACCGACGCTTCCGGCTGGTCGACGGCAGGCTCGTCGAAGAGGATCGCTCGTGAGCGGGTTCGCCCGCCGCGTGATCGTGCGCGAGGCCTACGCGAATGCGCTCGCCCACCGGGCGCTCGCGGGCATCCTCGTGCTCATCGCGGCAATCGCGCCCCTCGCGGCCGTGACGCTCGACATCGTCGACGTCCACGGCAGTGTCGAGCGCGAGCGCGAGCTCGCTGCGCGCGGATCCACGGTGTTCTCGGTCACCGCCGTCGACCGGCAACTGCTGCCCGCGACCCGCTGCGATGCATTGGGCACGGTCACGGGCGTGGCCTCGGCGGGTGGCATCACGGCCGTCGAGCGTGTGCACTCCGCGCTCACCGACCGGCGGCCCCTGACATTCGTGTCGGCGACACCCGGACTCGCGGCAGTGCTCTGGCCGGGCACCACCGCCGTCGACGGCGTCATCGTGGGAGCGTCGATCGGCTCGCAACTTGGCCTCGTTGCGGGCGCCGTGCTTCCCATCGCTCAGGCAGTCGCGATACGCTCCCTGCCCGTCGGTGCGGTCGCCCAGCCCTCGACGCGCAGCGCCGACTACGACCTGCTCGTACTGCAGTCGGTGCCCCCGCGCGGCGGCACGTACGAGTGCCTCGTCGAGAGCGAGCCGGGTGCTCGCGCGCGTGTCGAGGCGGTGCTGCTCGGCTGGTTCTCGGGCACGGCAACCGCCGTGACCCCGTATTTCGTCCCGCCAGACACCGGCCGCACTCCGCAGCAGGAGGCTAGCGAGCGCACCTCCGCATGGTTTCCGCTCGCCGCGGCCGGGCTCGTAGCACTCGGGATGCTCGCGTGGTGGGTCATCCGACGATCCGAGTTCGCGCTCTACGGCGTCATGGGGCTCAGTCGCGACGGGCTCGTGCTCATGCTCGTCACCGAGTGGGCGATGCTGTGCCTGCTGCCCGGGTCGATCGGTCTCGCGAACGCGTTGGGGTCATCCGCTGCTCTCCTCGACGATGCCCCGGTCGCCCAAGTAGCGGCGCTCGATGTCGTGCGCTATCTCGCGTCGATCTCGGTCATCCCACTCCTTGGGACTGCGCTGCTGACTCGCGTGACGGCGTTCGAGGCGCTCAAGGGCAAGTGAGCGGGGGGCAGCTCAGTCGCGGCGAGGGGAAGCCATCGCCTCGCGGTACTCGGAGTACCCCGGGCCGATCATGCCGAGAAACGAGATGGAGCCGACCGTGCCCAGCAGCCCATCCCCGAGCACGTCGCCGCCGACATCGACGTTGACGAGCACCTCGATGATGGGAATCGCGATGAGCACGACGCCGAGCATGAGCCAGGCGATCGCGATAACGCGAATGGTCGTCGTGCCCTTGATGAACGTGACGTTCGATACACCCCGGCGCGCGATCCGAGTGGCGAACGTCGACCCGAGCACAACCGCGGCACCCGCAAGGATTATCACGACGACCTGGTAGCCCTCGGTCTCGTCGGGAAACAACAGGATCCAACCGAGTAGGTACAGATCGACGAGCAGTGACCACCAGTAGACCACGAGCCACAGCACCTGGCTCGTCGGCAGCACGGTGCCGGTGGTGTCGCTCATCGTGCCTCCCGGCTCGCGAAGTCAGCCACCAGATTAGCGAAGTAGGGTTGATCTCGTGCGAATCCTCGTCCTCGGTTCCGGCGCCCGCGAGCACGCCATAGTCACGTCGCTCCTCGCCGAGGCCAGCGCGCACGAGATCACGGCCGCTCCGGGAAACGCGGGGATCGCCGCGGTCGTTCCCATCGTGGCACTCGACCCGACGCGCAAAGACGTCGTGACCGAGTACGCGCTCGACAACGACATCGAACTCGTCATCATCGGTCCAGAGGCACCGCTCGTCGCGGGCGTTGCCGACGCACTTCGCCAGCGCGGCATCGCCGTCTTCGGCCCGGGCAAGGCGGCCGCCGCGCTCGAGGGCAGCAAGACCTTTGCGAAACGGATCATGGATGCCGCGGGCGTGCCCACCGGCGCAGCGACGCGAGCCGGCACCCTCGAGGAGGCCGTCGGCGCCATCGACGAGTACGGCGCGCCGTACGTCGTGAAGGCGGACGGGCTCGCGGCGGGCAAGGGCGTGCTCGTGACCCCGGACCGCGACGCCGCGATCGCGCATGCGAGCTTCTGGCTCGCCCAAGGACCGGTGCTCGTCGAGGAGTACCTCGCCGGGCAGGAGGTCTCGCTCTTCCTGCTGAGCGACGGACACACGGTGCTGCCGCTCTCGCCCGCGCAGGACTACAAGCGCATCTTCGACGGTGACGAAGGCCCGAACACCGGCGGGATGGGCGCGTATTCGCCGCTCCCGTGGCTCGACGAGGGTTTCGTCGACGAGGTGATCGACACCATCGCGCTGCCCACCGTGCGACAGCTCGCGAGTGAGCGCACACCATTCATCGGTTTGCTCTACTGCGGCCTCATCGTCACCCGGAAGGGCATCCGGGTGATCGAATTCAACGCCCGGTTCGGCGATCCGGAGACCCAGGTCGTGCTGCCCCGACTGATCACGCCGCTGAGCGGACTGCTTCATGCCGCGGCGACCGGTGAGCTGGGCTCGATGCCACGGCCCGAGTTCTCCGACGAGGTTGCCGTCACCGTGGTGCTGGCGAGTGAGGGCTACCCCGACGACCCGGTGACCGGTCGGGTGATCTCGGGGCTCGACGAGGTGCGCGACGTCACAGTCGCCCACGCGGCCACAGCGCTCGTCGACGGCAAGTACGTCGCGACGGGCGGCCGCGTGCTGAGCGTCGTCGCGACCGGGCCCGATTTCGCGTCCGCTCGTGGCAAGGCGTACGCGGCGCTCGAGACCATTCATCTGGAGGGCGGCCAGTACCGCACCGACATCGCGCTGCGGGTCGCCGAGTGAGTCTCGACGGCTGGCAGCACACGTACTCGGGCAAGGTGCGGGACCTCTACGAGTCCGACACGCAGCCCGACCGGATGCTCGTGGTGGCAAGCGATCGCGTGAGCGCCTTCGATCACGTGCTGGAGCCGGGCATCCCGGGTAAGGGCGTGCTGCTCACGACCCTGAGCCTGTGGTGGTTCGATCGGCTCGCCGACTACCCCAACCACCTCACGAATGGCGACGTGCCCGACGAGGTCGCCGGGCGCGCGATGCTCGTCAAGAGACTCGACATGTACCCGATCGAGTGCGTCGTGCGCGGCTACCTCTCGGGGAGCGGCTGGGTCGAGTACCAGCAATCGCAATCGGTGTGCGGCGTGGCCCTGCCCGCGGGTCTCTCCGACGGCGATCGGCTGCCCGAGCCCATCTACACGCCCGCCTTCAAGGCCCCGCTCGGCGCGCACGACGAGAACATCAGCTTCGAGCGCACGGTCGAGCTCGTCGGGGCGGATGCCGCGGCGGCCTTGCGGGACCGCTCGCTCGAGGTGTACTCCCGGGCATCCTCGATTGCCGAGGACCGCGGACTCATCCTCGCCGACACCAAATTCGAGTTCGGGGCCGATCCCGTCACGGCTGAACTGACGCTCGCCGACGAGGTGCTCACCTCCGACAGCAGCCGGTATTGGGACGCCGCGGTCTACACCTCGAGCACCTCGGCGCACGAGCGAATTGCCAGCTTCGACAAGCAGATCGTGCGCGACTGGCTCGCCGCGAACTGGAACAAGACGGGCACCCCGCCGCGGCTGCCCGCCGAGATCGTGGAGCGCACGGCTACGCGCTACCGCGAACTGATCGAGCGCCTCACCGGCCGCTGAGTTCGAAGGGCTCACGGGGTCCCGCTCGCTAGGTCGCCCCCGCCGCGTCCTCGGGCGGAGCGATGGTGAGTGCGAACTCGATCGCCTTCGCGTAGGGCATCGCCGCGCCGCGCGCGTAGTACTCGTCCCACTCCTGCGTCGTGAGTCCCTGGCGCACGGGATTGCGTCGCGTCGCGTCGTCGGTGTCTTTCTGCGCCGGGAAGAGCCCGTATTGGCGCGCGACGTTGTCGTGAAAGCCGAACAGCAGCGCGCCGTCGCGGTGCCGCTCGAGGTATGCGCACGCGCCCGCCAAAGTGTCGAGGTGGGAAAGCGCCGAGGTCGCGGATGGCCCGCGAGCCGCGAGCAGGAGGCCGCGGCGTGCGAGACGGGCGGCATCCTTTCCCCGTTTGAGGTCGACCATGATCTTGGCCGACATGTAGAGGGCGGAGCCGTGGCACCACCCGTACCCGATGCGGGCACAGAGGCGCTGCGCCTCCGCGAGAACGTCGAGGGCCTTCGCCGGACGGCCGAGAGCACGCAGCAGCTGTCCGTGCATCGACAGCAATTCGGCCTGCACCCAGGCCGGGTAATGCGACAGGTCGGGAAGCTCGAAATCCGCGTACGCCGGCAACTTCTCGAGCTTGAGCAGCGAGTCGGCGTACCGCTCATAGCCGAGGATGAGCTGCAGTGCGGTCTCATTCCCCGCCCGCTGCGCAGCCGAGACACCCGCGGCGATCGAGTCGTACATCTCGCGCTGGTCGCCGCTCTGAAACGCGAACATGATCGCGCCGACCCGAGCCCAGGCCTCGATCTCGGGATCGGCGTCGCCTGGCACGGCAAGGGCGCGACTCATCCAGATGCGCCCGTCGGGAATCGAATTGCGGCGGAACCAGTGCCAGGCGAGACCGCCAACGAGGCGAAGTGCGAGATTGCGGTCGCCCGCCTCGATCGCCGTGTCGAGTGCGAGGTGGAAGTCGGGGCGTCCCGCTTCAAGGGTCACCTGCAGTGCGGTCTCGCCCGCACCGCGCAGCTCTTCGCGCAGCGTGTCGAGCTGTGCCGCGTGCCACTGTGCGTGGCGGCGCAGCCACCGGGAGCGCTCCTCCTCCGAGGCCAGCGGGGTCGCGTACTGGCGAACGGACTCGAGCAGCCGATACCGCCGCGTGCCGTCCGCCGCGACCGTGACGGCGACGAGCGACTTCTGCGCGAGCGAGGCGGTAAGCCTGCGCGCATCGATGTCGCTCTCGCAGATGCCGGCGACCGTGTCGAGCGTGAAGCTTCCCGCGAAGCCGGCGAGCTGGGCGAGCATGCGTCGCTCCGGTTCGTCGAGCAGCCCGAAGCTCCAGTCGATCACGGAAGCGAGACTGCGGTGGCGAGCGGCTCCCCGCGGCGATTCGACCTGCATCGAACCCTGCTCCACCGAATGCTCCAGCTCAGTCAGGTCGAGCACGTCAGCGAGACTCGCAACCAGTTCGATGCCGAGAGGCAGGCCGTCGAGCCTGCGGCAGATCGCGCGAATCGTCGCGAGGTCTTTGGGTGTGGCTTCGAACTCGGGGCGCACGTCGCGAACCCGGTCCACGAACAGCGCGACCGCGTCGTCGAGCATGACGTCGTCCCAGGTGCGGATGATGACGACCCGTTCGCCGGGAATGCGCAGCGCTTCACGGCTCGTCACCAGCACGGCGAGCCCCGGACAGCGCGCGACGATGTCGGACACGAACTCGGCGACGTCGGCGAGCACGTGCTCCGCGTTGTCGAGGATGAGCAAGGTGCGGCGAGCGGAGAGCTGCCGCGCCACCGATTCGATCGCTCCGTCGTTCGAGCCGACGGCATCCGAGACGGCGGCGAGGATGTCGCTGCCGATGAGATCGGCGAGCTCGATGACCCACTGCACTTCGTCTCCGGTGCGCGTCGCCCTGCGGGCGCTCTCCATCGCCAGTCGCGTCTTGCCTACGCCGCCGGCACCGACGAGCGTCACCACGCGGGCCTCGAGGCGGGCCGCCTCGATCGCGTCGAGCTCCTCCCGGCGTCCGACGAGTTGTGTCAGGGGCACCGCGACGCCGTGCCGCTCGACCTCCGACACCGAGGTCTCGGCGATCGCAGCATCCCGTCGCACGATGGAGGCTCTCAGTTGCTCGGATGCCTCGGGAAGGTCGAGCCCCTCGGAGTCACGAAGTCGGCGGCGGAAGCCGTCGATCGTGGCGAGGGCGTCGCTCGGGCGCCCGGCCTTGGAGAGCGCCGTGGCGAGAAGGATGACGGGCCGCTCATGCAGCGGCGAGGCCTCGACCATGCGCGCTAGCGGGGCCAGGGCATCCTCGACATCGCCGCGAGCGATGCGCAACTCGGTGAGCCGCAGTGCGGCTGTGCGCACGCTGTCGGCGAGGGCGGCGCGCTCGCGGGCGACGAAGGGGAAGCGGTCGAGCCGCGGAAACAGAGTCTCGCCCCACAGGCGCTCGGCCTGACGCAGTTGGTCGAATGCGGCGGTCGGATCCTGCTCGTCCGCTGCCGTCGCAATGAGGGCGCGCAGTCGGTGCAAGTCGACGTTCTCCCGCGGAACGGTGAGCGAGTACCCCGCGCGACCCCCGGTGAGCACGTCGCCCATGACGCCCGAACGCAATCGCGAGACCTGGGAGCGGATGGTGTTGAGCGCTCCCGCCGTGGGCTCGTCCCACAGATCCTCGATGAGCCCCTCACCGGGAACCGTCACTCCGGGCTCGAGCGCGAGTCGCGCGACGATGCCACTCGTGAGTCCGATCTTGAGGTCGACCGGCTCGCCATCGACCGTCAGGCCGAAGTCACCGAGGAGTGTGACTCGGGCAAGGGCGTTCACGCTGCCAGAATAGCGAGTCATCCTCGCGGCCGGTTCAGTCCAGAGCACGGGGCGACCGCATGATGCTCGTCGGGTCGACGGCCGCCCTGATCGACCGCAGCCGGGCGAGAGTCTCTGGCGAGTGAGTCTGCTCGGCAACCCACGGGCCCTGCCGTGCCGTCGGCAGCTCGAACGCGCTCGCCTGCGGCGCGAGCTCGTCGAGGAGTGAGCGGATGTCGCTCTCCCCTCCCGGCGCTGCGCTCGCGGTGAGCAGGAAGCGGCCCGGTATCCGCTCGAGGGCGCCTGCGCCTGGCCTGCCGAGGGCGCCCCCGAGCTGGCGCACTTCGATGGCGAGCGTTTCGGCTGCGCGCACGAGCGACTCGATCGCGGCCGAGTCGAGCACGTCGAGCACGAGGCCGTCGCTCGCCTCCCCCTCGAGGCCAGCGCGATCGGGCCGACTGGCGGCGCGGAAGGTGTCGCGCGCAGGCTCGAGGGCACGGAGCGGACCGAGCATGACGTCGGCTCGGGCGGAGGCGAACGCGCCCTCGATGACGATCGCGTCGTGCACGGGCAAACGCACGGCTGTCGTGGCGGCGTCGGGCAGCGAGCGAGTCCAGCGCTCCCACGCCTCGATGACCTCGCGAGCGCGCGTCAGCGGAAACTCGAGCGCTCCCGCGAGCACTGCCGAGTGCCGCCGGGCGGCGAGTTCCACGGCCGTGACAACCCCGAAACTGCCCCCTCCGCCGCGAAGCGCCCAGTACAACTCGGTATCACGTGCGGCGTCCACGCGCCGGTGTACTCCGTCGCCGGTGACGATCTCGATCGCGCTCACGCTCGCCGCGGTCAACCCGTGCTCGCGGCCGAGCCAGCCGAAGTCGCCGTCCAGCACTGAGCCCACGATCCCGTTGCCGCGACCGGATGCCGCGAGCGCCAGCAATCCGTATGGCTCGAGCGCGGCATCCACGTCATCCCAGCTCGCGCCCGCCTCGGCGCGAACCGTGCGGGCCGCGTGATCGACACTCACCGCGCGCAGGCCAGTCGTGCGCAGCAGTACCGTGCCGCTGAGGTCGGCCGCCGGGCCCGCTCGCGCGCCGGTGCGCTGCGTGGTGACACGCAATGCCCGCCGCCTCGCGAAGGTGATCACCCTCGTGACGTCGGCGACCGAGCGCGCGAAGAGCACCGCTTCGGGAGTGCTCGTGCCACTGGCCTGCTCCCAGCCCGGATCGGCGGCCGTCACGAGCGAACCGTCGAGGGTCGCAGCCAACGGCTCGAAGTCCCAGGGACTGGCAAGCGGGCGCGGCGGGAACGTGGTCATGAAAGCACGCTAGGCGGCGACCCCGCTCGCTCGAGTGCCGGGAAGGCCCGAGCAACCGGCTAGCAATCCACCGGTTGGATACGTGTGCATGGAATATCCCGGGCGCGCGGGTGTTGACTTGACACATGAACGACGTGCTCGCAGCCGACACGTCGATGGGTGCCGTCACCCTGCGAGTCGGCGACCTCGATGCCATGACGGCGTACTACCGGGATGCCGTGGCCCTCCAGGTGCTGAACGAAGTCGGCGACACGGTAACGCTCGGTCGCGGCACGACGCCCGTCGTCATCCTCAAACACGCTCCCGAACTCGCTCACGCGAGCCCGCGCGATGCGGGACTCTTCCACACGGCGATCCTGTTCGACACGGAGGAGGCGCTCGCCGCCGCCGTCTACTCGGTCGCGACGAGATACCCCAACACCTTCACCGGCAGCTCCGACCACCTCGTGAGCAAGGCCTTCTACTTCAGCGACCCCGAAGGCAACGGCGTCGAACTGTACTGGGACCGCGAGCGCAGCTCCTGGAGCTGGGTGCACGGAAACATCGAGATGGCGACCCTCTTCCTCGATCCCAATGGTTTCCTGCAGGAGAACCTCAGCGAGGCCGGCGCGGCCGACCCGCTCATCGGAGGAGCGCAGGTCGGCCACGTGCACTTGCAGGTCGGCGATGTCGAGACCGCACGGGAGTTCTACGTCAACCGCCTCGGCTTCGAGTCCACCGCGCAACTCGGCGACAGCGCGCTCTTCGTGAGCGCGGGCGGGTACCACCACCACATGGCGATGAACACGTGGAACAGCCGCGGCGCCGGACCGCGCCGACTGGCGCTCGGTCTCGCGCAAGTCGACATCGAGGTGCCCACCCCCGACGACGTCGGGGCTCTCACCGAGCGTCTCGGCCACTACGGCGTGCAGACCCGCAACGACGGGCAGACCGTGACCTTCGACGACCCCTGGGCGAACCTCATCCGAGTAGGGCTGCCCCGCTCGCTACGCTGAACCCATGCCTATTGCCCTCGCCGAGCTTCTCGCCCTCGTCCCTGACCTCAGCCGACCGGGAGCGTACGAGTTCACCGTGACCGGTTCCACGGTCTCCGCGACGCTCGAGGGCGACGACGAACCGATCCTCACCGCCGACCTCGACGACAAAGCGCACACCTTCCGGTTCACGGAGCAGAAGAGCTCGACCCGGCCGAGCGCCTACCGCGGCCCCACGCGAACCCCGGTCTTCGAGGCGGGCGGCATCTACAACGCCGCCAAGCGAGGCGGGCTGATCGGTCACAAGCCCTCCAAGCGACAGGTGCAGCAAGCGCTCACCGAACTGTTCACCCGCAACGAGTGGACGCGCGTGCGCTAGCCGCCCGTGCTGGTCACCCGCCCAGGCGCTCGTCGAGTTCGCGGATGACCGGCCACGCGCCATCCTCGGAGTTCGACAGCACCGCAATGTCGAGCCCCGGTTCGAGGTAGTGACGGATGATGCCGGAGGCACCGAAGTTGATGCCCTCCTTGTAGTACGAGCGCACCGTGCCGTCCTCGTTCATGTCGAACTCGAGCCCGAAGCCGTACCAGGTCGCCTCGGCCGCCAGAGACGAGGTGCCGATGTGCTCCACTTGCGGCACGAAGAACTCCTCCGTGAACTCCGCATCGAGCAGCTCACCGCCGCGCACCGCCTGGATGAAGCGCACGAGGTCGTGCGCCGTCACGTGGGCGCCGCCGTCGGGTGAGCCGATCGGCGGGTAGCTGTAGATGTTCTCCACCCAGCGGCCGTCGACCTGGTCCCACCCCTCCGCGACGCGCGGCGCGGCGTCCCTGCGGTCGTAGAAGCCCGAGTCCACCATTCCCGCGCGCGTGAACACCTCGTCGAAGACGTACTGGCGGTAGGGCATACCGGTCACCCTCTCGAGTGCGAGCCCCGCGAGGATGTAGCCGACGTTGCAATAGCGGCACTGCACGCCCGGCTCGGCGAGCGGCTCCTTGTGCACGAAGCCCGGCAGAAAATCCTTCGTCTCAATGACGGAGTAGTTGGGCCGGTCGACCCAGAGCTCGGCATAGTCCTCGCCCGCTTCCTCGTCCGCGTCGTCGGCGATGCCGCTCGTGTGCGTCAGCAGGTGCAGGAGGTTCACGGACGGGCTGATCGTCGTGCCCTCGAGATCGACGTAGTGGTGGATCGACGTCTCGAGATCGAGGTTGCCTTTGCCCACTTGCTGCAACACGGCGACGCTCGTGAACAGCTTCGTGATCGAGGCGGAGTCGAACCGGGTGTCGATGGTGTTCGGGATGCCCCACCGCTGCGTCGCGAGTCCCGTCGCCGACTCGAAAACGGTGGCCGTGGCCTTGCGCACGAGCACCGTGCCGGAGAAGTCCTGGTCGGCGAGGAAGGCGTCGAGGCCGGTCGTATCCATCCCCCGAGCCTATCGACGCGCGCGCCTGGGAGCCCCTCCCGCGGCATACGATCGGTGGGTGAGCGCACTACGTCACCTGAGCCGGCTCGCGATGGTTGCGCCGTCGCCCGTGCTCATCGCGCAGGGAAGGCGCTTGCGCCGCGATACCCCGCGGTTGCCCGACGCGGCGCAGCCGTGGTCGGGTGCGGTCGAAGGTCCGCGGCCGCTGCGTCTGCTGGTGCTAGGCGACTCCACCGCGGCGGGCGTCGGTGCCCAGACGCAGCACGACGCGCTACCCGGGCACCTCGCGCGGCAACTTGCCGCGCGCCTGGGCCGCGGCGTCGAGTGGCGGGCGGTCGGCGAGAACGGGGCCACCTCGCGCGACCTGCTGCGGCGGTACCTGCCAGAGGCGACCTCCGCTCCCGCCGATCTCGTCTACGTCACGGTGGGTGCCAACGACGCGCTCACGCTCCGGCCGCGCTGGGCGTTCGCCCGCGACATCCGCACGCTGCTGTCGCGTTTGCGGCACGCGAACCCCGACGCCGTGCTTCTCGTGTCATCCCTTCCGGCGTTCTTCCGCTTCGAGCTGCTGCCCAATCCGCTGCGCTGGAACCTCTACCTTCACTCGCGCAGTCTCGAAGACGGCGCGCGCGCGACAGTCGCCCGATTCGCCGGCGCCCACATGTCGCCGCCGCCGCCGCCCTATACCGAGGGCTTCTTCGCGAGCGACCTGTTCCACCCGAGCGCGAGCGGCTACCGCGACTGGGCTCGATTCGCGATCGAGGATGCGGCGGCCGCCGGCGCGCTCACACCTCTCGAATCACGCTGACGAAGGCCTCCGCCCGACGTGTGATGGAGACCCAGTCGCCGCTCTCGACCATCGCGGCAGACACCACGCTCGAACCGGCCGCGACAGACACCGCGCCCGCGGCGATGAACTGCCGTGCGTTGGCCTCGTTCACGCCACCCGAGGCCATGAGCCTCACGCCCGGAAAAGGCCCGAGCAGGTTCGAGAAGTGCGCCGGCCCGACCACGTCGGCGGGGAAGATCTTGACCACATCGGCACCCAAGTCGAGAGCCCGCATCACCTCGGTCGGAGTCATCGCACCCATCACGAGCGGCACCCCCGCGCGCGTGACCACCTGCGCGACGCTCTCCACGACCGCGGGAGTCACGATGAACCGGGCTCCCGCGTCGATCGCGGCGCGCGCCTGATCGGCTGTGGTGACCGTGCCTGCCCCGACGATTGCGGGGGTGCCCGTCGCGGCCACGATGTGCTGCTCCACACCGGGCGTCGTGAAGGTGAACTCGACGCACCGGATTCCGCCCGCGGCGATCGCGGTGGCCAGGGCGGCGGCATCCGGGATTCGCGGCGCACGCACGATCGCGATGCAGCGATCCTGCGTCATGGCGGCGAGCGCGTCGTGGGTCATACGTGATCCTTCGTCGAGGAGAGGGCCCGGGCCGCCAGGCGATGGCCGGCAAGGATGCGCCCCTCGCTCGACGCGCCAGTGAGCAGCGCGGCGAGCCAGCCCGCGGCGAATGCGTCGCCCGCGCCGATGACCTCGGAGATCTCGACCGCACTCGGGCTCACCGCGGCGCGCTCCGAACCATCGAACGCTACGGCCGCGCCTCCGTCGTTCTTGACGACGAGGTGGCGCGGTGAGGCGAGCACTCTGCGCACCTCGTCGGGGTCGCTCGTGTCATAGAGCACCGTCGCCTCCTCGGCGCCGAGGAACACGATGTCAGCGGCCGCCGCGACTTGCCTGAGGAGCGCGCGGCCCTCGCTCTCGCGGCCGCGCCAGAGAGCCGCACGCCAGTTCGCATCGAACGAGAGCAACTGCCCGGCCGGCCGGTCCGTCGCGAGTGCGAGCACGAGGTCGCCGGCGGAGGCCGAGATGGCCGCCGTGATTCCCGTGGTGTGCACGACGGCCGCGCCCGAGAGGGCAGACAGCTGCGCCACCGAGAGTGCGGTCGCCGCCGAACCGGAGCGGTAGTAGTGCATTCGACTGCCGGTGGCGCCGACCTCTTTTATGTAGAGGCCCGTCGGTCGGTCGGCGTCGACCTCGGTAGCCGATGTGTCAACGCCGAGGGAGATGAGGGCCGAGGTGATGTGCCGCCCGAACCCGTCATCGCCGACTCGGCTGACGAACGACGCCGCGATACCGGCGCTCGCGAGACCGATGGCCACATTCGCCTCGGCACCGCCTATGCCCCGGCGGAAGGACTCCGAGTGCTCGAGATCGCCCTGCTCGGCGACGAGCACGACCATGGCCTCGCCCACGCATGCGACCCGGGGCTTCTCCACCCTGTCACCCTATCGACTGGCGCTTGCCTCGAGAGCGAGAGCGAGACCGACGATCGCGTACCCGACGGCCTAGGCCGTGCGCACCCGCTGACCGGTCACGCTCGCGGCGACGATGACGGCGATGACGAGCACGCCCGCGCACCACGCCAACCCCGCGTAACCCACGAGCGCGAGAACGGGGCCCGCGAGCGCGCCGCCCACGGCTCCCGTGAGACTCATGATCATGTCGGTGCGGCCCTGGATGCGCACTCGAGTCACGCCGGTCGCGAGGTCGCTCACGAGGGCTGAGCCGGCCACGGTCGAGGCGCTCCATCCGAGGCCGAGCAGTATCAGGCCGACGGTCACCGCCGCGGTCTGCTCGCCTCCGATGCCCAGCACGACGACCGCTATCGCGAGAAGCAGTTGACCGAGAAGGATCGTCGGGATGCGGCCCATCCGGTCACTCGCCCAGCCGAAGATCGGCGAGAAGGCGAACATCCCGGCGACGTGAAGACTGATCGTGAAGCCGATCACCGTGAGCGTTGCGCCGTGGTGCGTCAGATGCACGGGCGTCATCGACATGACCGAAACCATTACCGCGTGGCTGATCGCGATCGTGGCGATCGCGAAGATGAGCATCGAACGTGACTTGAGCGCGCCCTCAACCTGGAGCGGTGCGCCCAAAGGCACCGCGGCCTGAGGCTCGAGATCCCGGGCCAGCAGCAGCGGATCCGGGCGAAGCGCGACGAGATAGATGACCATGGCCGCGAGTTGGCCGGCGATCGCGATCACGAACGATCCTGTCAGGGGCGGCAGGCGGAGCACATCGGCGATCACCACGCCGGGGCCGAACAGGTTGGGCCCGATGACTGCCCCCACCGTCGTCGACCAGACCACGAGCGACAGGTCGCGCCCGCGACGGGACGGCTCCGCGACATCCGTTGCCGCGAACCGGGCCTGAAGGCCGACTGCCGTACCGACGCCGAGCATCGCGAAGCCGAGCACGAGCAGCGGAAAGAACGTGAATCCGGCGGCGAACACGGTCGTCACCGTTCCCAGAGCGGATGCGCCGGCACCGAGAGCCAGTGCCGGGCGTCGCCCGAAGCGCTGGGCGAGACGCGCGAGCGGGATCGACGCTGCGGCCGCCCCGAGCGTCGACGCTGTCGCGGCGGCTCCCGAGAGCGCATCGCCCGCGATCTGCGACGCCATCACCGCGCCCATGGCCAGCGTCGCACCCTGGCCCAGTCCCTGCAGAACCTGGCCGACCACCAGCACCGACACCGTGCGGCGTTGCATGCCGGCCGGGATCGATGTCATGTTCACAGTGTCCACCCTCCCACCGTCGTCGTCACGATGCCACTTCTCGGGTCGTGGCTGCCGGTAGCGTGAACGCATGGCCACGTTCCGCTCCCTCGCGGAGCTAGCCGACTTCATCAGCGCCCTCCCGATCACGCAGGGGCGTCGCATCATCGGCATCGTCGGTGCACCGGGCGCCGGCAAGTCGACGATCGCCGCCGACCTCGTCGCGCGGCTCGCCTCGACGGCCCTCCTGCCGATGGACGGGTACCACCTGCCGCAAGCGCGACTTGTGGAGCTCGGCCGCCGCGATCGCATGGGAGCGCCCGACACGTTCGACGTCGAGCAGTTCCTGCTCACCTTGCGCGACCTCGAGATGTCTGGCGGTCCGGTGTTCGCGCCGGGATTCGACCGCACGATCGAAGAGCCCGTACCCGACGCCATCGTCATCCAGCCCGAGATCGGTACGGTCGTGGTGGAGGGCAACTACCTGCTGCTCGATTCGGGCGGATGGGAGCGAGTCGCACCGCTTCTCGACCTCTCCTTCTTTGTCGAACTCGACGACCGCATCCGGCTCGAACGACTCATCGAGCGCCACGTTCGATTCGGCAAGGCTCCAGCGGATGCCCGGGCCTGGGCCCTCGGCCCCGACGAGGCCAACGCGCGCATCATCGCGGCGACCGCCGATCACGCCGACCACCGCATCCGGCTGAAGTAGGATCGAAGGCATCCACCCGCGCAAACTCCTGGAGTGATTCGGTGCCCATAATCGTCGTCGAGGTCATGCCCAAGGCGGAACTGCTCGACCCGCAGGGCAAAGCCGTAGCCGGTGCCCTCGCCCGCCTCGGCAAAGGCCACTTCACCGCGGTGCGCATCGGCAAGCGCTTCGAGCTCACCGTCGATGGCCCCGTGACGGATGCGCTGCTCGCCGAAGTGCGTGAACTCGCCGAAGACATGCTCGCCAACACCGTCATCGAAGACGTGGTCTCCGTGCACCTCGGTGATGTCGATACCGTCGTCGCGGGAGAAGCTCACTGATGCGCATCGGCGTCATCACCTTCCCCGGCTCGCTCGACGACCGTGACGCCCAGCGCGCGGTCCGCCTCGCGGGTGCCGAGCCGGTCGCGCTTTGGCACGGCGAGCACGACCTCAAGGGCGTCGACGCGATCGTGCTTCCGGGCGGCTTCAGCTACGGCGACTACCTGCGGTGCGGCGCCATCGCCGCGCGTTCACCGATCATGAGCGAAGTCATCGATGCGGCGAACAAGGGGATGCCCGTGCTCGGCATCTGCAACGGCTTCCAGATACTCGTCGAATCGCACCTGCTGCCCGGCGGGCTCGTGCGCAACGACCACGGCGACTTCATCTGCCGCGACCAGCGCATGCGCGTCGAGAATGTGTCGACCGCCTGGACGATCGGCTTCCAGCCGAACCAGGAGATCACCGTGCCGCTCAAGAACGGCGAGGGCGGCTTCATCGCGGACCAGAACACGATCGACCGGCTCGAAGGGGAGGGGCGCGTTGTGTTCCGCTACCTCGAGATCAACCCCAACGGGTCGATGAACGACATCGCCGGCATCTCGAACGAGCGCGGCAACGTCGTCGGGCTCATGCCGCATCCCGAGCACGCGACCGAGGAGGGCTTCGGCCCCGACACCCGCCTGGCCATGCGCTCGGGCACCGACGGCCTCACCGTCTTCGAGAGCGCGATCGCAGCGCTCGCGCGCGCCTAGCGCTGCCCGCCGGCCCCGTCGCCGCCGCGCGTCGCTCACCCACGCCGCCCGCGCCGCTCACCCGCCCGCGCCGCTCACCCCGCCCGCGCCGCTCACCCCGCCC
>JAODAV010000051.1 GCA_025463605.1 Rhodoglobus sp.
CGCTTCGTCTAGCAGCAGGATCGGCGAATCGCGGAGCAGGGCGCGCGCGATCGCGATGCGCTGGCGCTGGCCGCCCGACAGGCGCGCGCCGCCTTCGCCCATGAAGGTATCGAGGCCCTGTGGCAGCTTGCGCAGGAACTCGGCAGCATTGGCGGCCTCGGCGGCGGCCCAGAGCTCGTCGTCGCCCGCCTCCCATTTGCCGTAGCGCAGATTGTCGCGAGCCGAGGCGCCGAAGATCACCGTTTCCTGCGGCACCATCGCGATGTGGCGGCGGATCTCATGCGGATCGGCGTCGGGCAACGGCACGCCGTCGAGCAGCATCCGGCCGCTATCCGGATCGTAGAAGCGCTGGATCAACTGAAACAGGGTGGCCTTGCCAGCGCCCGACGGGCCGACCACCGCGACCGTCTCGCCGGGGCGCACCGCGAGCGAGAAATCGTCGAGCGCCGAGACTTCGGGCCGGGTCGGGTAACGGAAGGTGACGTGCTCGAACTCGATCGCGCCGCGCGCCGGAACGGGCAGGGCGATTGGGTTGGCCGGGGCGCGGATATCGGAGACTTCAGCCAGCAGTTCCGACAGGCGACCGGCCGCGCCGGCGGCGCGCAGCAGGTCGCCATAGACTTCAGTCAGGCTCCCGAAAGCGCTTGCGACGAGCGCGCCGGTAAACACAAACGCCGCAATCGCGCCGCCCGTGATTCGTCCGGCCTGGACGTCAACCGCGCCTTCCCACAACACGAGGGTGACCGATCCGAAGATCAGGCCGATGACGATCGCGGTCATGATCGCGCGGAGCGCAATGCGACGTTTGGCGGCGGCGAAGGTCGCATCGACCGCAGCCTTGAAACGGGCACCCTCGCGCTCTTCCTGGCCGAAGGCCTGGACGATCTTCATCGCGCCCAATGTTTCGGTCGCGATCGATCCGACATCCGCAACCCGGTCCTGTGAGGCGCGCGAATAGCTCCGCACCCGCCGCCCCATCACTACGATCGGCGTGATGATGACTGGAATGCCGATGATCAGCATACCGGTGAGCTTGGGCGAAATGGTGAAAAGGAAGATCAGGCCTGCGATGCCGGTGAAACTGTTGCGCAGCGCTACCGACGCAGTGGTACCGACGACCTGTTCGATCAGCCCCGTATCGGAGGTGAGTCGCGAGGAGATTTCCGAGGGGCGATTCTCCTCGAAGAAACGCGGGGCGAGCGTGAGCAGGTGCCGCTGCACCGCCGCGCGAATATCCGCGACGACTCGCTCGCCCAGCCAGGACACATAATAAAATCGTACCGCTGTTGCGAAGGCGAGGATGACCACGACCATCAGCATGTCATGGAACAGGCTGGTGACCGCGTCCGCGGAGCCATGCCCGAATCCGCTATCGATCACCTTCCGGAAAAGCCACGGAATCGCAAGCGTGGCGACCGAGGTGGTGACGAGCGCGGTCAATGCGATGGCGATCTGGCGCGGATACCGGACGGCGTGCGCCCACACCATTTTCAAATGGCCGAGATTCCGCCCGGTTGCCGGGGTAACGGGTGACGCGGGGTCGGTGTCTGCCATGCGCAGCGCCTAGCAGTATGGGAACCGTCCCTCAACGGGGCACGCGTATGATTGCTTATGCTGCAATGCACTCCTATGCCTTGCTCTGATGTGACAGTTTTCTGATATTGGGTATCTCATGCTTTACGACGCCTATGAGTTGCAGAAGTCCATGCTGGCCGGTGCCAGCGCGATGGCCAATTTCGGCGCCGGGATGCTCCAGAACCCAGCGAACCCCTTCGCCTATTTCGGTGGCGGGTCGATTGTCAGTTCAGCCCTCGAAGTGTTCGCGCATGCAGCGGCGCCGCGCGGCAAGCCCGATTTCGGGCTCGATCGTACGATCATCGACGGCAAGGATGTCGGCGTCGTCGAGGAGATCGTGCTACGCAAGCCGTTCGGCCAGCTCAAGCATTTCGCTCGGGAAGGCGTTACCTCGGGGCCGAAGCTGCTGATCGTCGCGCCGATGTCGGGCCATTATGCAACGCTGTTGCGCGGTACGGTCGAGCGGATGCTCCCGGTCGCTGACGTCTACATCACGGATTGGCGCGACGCGAAGCTGGTGCCGCTCGCCGACGGCAGCTTCGATCTCGACGACTATATCGATTATCTGATCGAGTTCATGGAGCTGATCGGGCCCAATGAAGGCGAGGGGGGCGCGCATATGCTCGCGGTCTGCCAGCCGTCAGTGCCCTGCTACGCGGCCGCCTGCCTGATGAGCGCCGACAAGAATCCGTGCCGGCCGAAGACGCTGACGATGATGGGCGGCCCGATCGACACGCGCGAGGCGCCGACCGCGGTGAACACGCTGGCGACCGAGCGGCCGCACAGCTGGTTCGCGCAGAATGTCATCGCGACAATCCCGGCGACCTATCCCGGTGCCGGCCGCAAGGTCTATCCAGGCTTCCTGCAGCTGAGTGGTTTCATGACGATGAACCTCGGCAGCCACATGACCAGCCATTTCGAGATGTTCAAGCATCTCGTCCAGGGCGACGGCGAGAACGCCAACGCCACCAAGGGCTTTTACGAGGAATATCGCTCGGTCTGCGACATGACCGCCGAATTCTATCTCCAGACGATCGATACGGTATTCCAGGCGCACGCGCTGCCCAAGGGAATTATGACGCATCGCGGGCGGCCGGTCGATCCCGGCGCGATCAGCGATATCGCGGTGCTGGCGATCGAAGGGGAGAATGACGATATCTCCGGCATCGGCCAGACCAAGGCGGCGCTGACGCTGGCGACCGGGCTTCCCACGGCGATGAAGCAATACCATCTCGCGCCCGAAGTCGGCCATTATGGCATCTTCAACGGCTCCAAATGGCGCAACCGGATCGCGCCGGTGGTCGACAAATGGATCGCGGCGCACGGCGGCTAACCCCGCCCGGGAC
>JAODAV010000011.1 GCA_025463605.1 Rhodoglobus sp.
GTTCTCGACCCCCGGAAGCAGCGCATCCTGCTGGGCCTTCGTGAACCGGTGGATCTCGTCGAGGAACAGCACCGTCGTGAGCCCGTAGAGGTCGCGGCTGGAGAGCGCCTCCTCCATGACCTGCCGCACGTCGCGAACACCCGCTGTGACCGCGGACAGCTCGACGAACTTGCGGCCGGAACTGTGGGCGATCGCTTTCGCGATCGTCGTCTTGCCCGTGCCGGGCGGCCCCCACAGGATGATCGAAACGGAGCCCTGCTCCCCCGACTTGTCAGTGGCGAGGCTCACGAGCGGCGAGCCCGGCGTAAGCAGGTGCTTCTGGCCTGCGATCTCGTCGAGGCTCATCGGTCGCATGCGGACCGCAAGTGGAGTGGACCCGCCGCGCAGTCCCGGTCCGGCATCCATAGGCGCAATGCTAACCGTGGTGGCTGACGCCGTTATGCTTTCGACGGTCCCCTGCACAGCTTGAAGGAGTTCTCCGTGGCACCGAACAAGAACACCGAGCGCGAGGCCCGTGAAGCGCGCGAGCGCCTGCGCCGGTACAACGCCCGGCAGGCCGTGCACGCCCAGCAGGTCAAACGGCGCAAGCGCGACAACCTAGTCGCCATCGGCGGCGTTATCGTGATCGCCGCCCTCGCCGCCGTTACGCAGATCTTCTACTTCACCGGCGGCCCCGGCACTCCGACGCCCGCTCCGTCGATCAGCGCGGAGGCCCCAGTCGGCGAGAACGTCGGCGACGTGCCCGGCCCGGACTTCGCTGAGGGCAAGCAGTGGAACGGCACCCTCACGCTTAACGACGTCGCGCTCGGTGTGACTCTCGACGGCGAGCTCGCGCCGCAGGCCGTGTCGTCGATCCTCGGCGACGTCGCCCTCAGCTACTACCCCGGCAAGACGTGCCACCGCCTCGTCGAGACCGACAGCGCCGGCCTGATCCAGTGCGGCTCCCTCGACGGCACGGGTGCGTCCGACCCCGGCTACAGCTTCGGACCGATCGAGAACGCCGCAGTTGACACGCTCTACCCGGCCGGCACGATCGCGATGGCGCGGGCATCCGATAACGCATACAGCAATGGGCACCAGTTCTTCATCGTCTTCGCGGACACCGTGCTGCCGGATGACTCGGTCGGCGGCTACAGCGTCGTCGGCCAGGTCACGAGCGGCCTCGACCAGCTCGTCGCCGAGATCACGTCGGCGGGGATCGTCGACGGAGCGTCCGACGGTGCCCCGGTCGTCCCCACCGCGATCACGAGCTTCACGATCGAATAACGCAGTTCGGCCGTTTGGCTGCTTGCAATAGGCTGGTGACCGCCGATGAGAGGCAATCGGCGCGACAGCAAGGGTGATGAACGTGGCGACAGACGATAAGGCTCCATGGGGCCGCGTCGATGAGACAGGCACTGTTTTCGTGCGCGAGGCCGCGGGCGAACGCGTCGTCGGACAGTACCCGGACGGCTCGCAGGAGGAGGCGCTCGCCTACTTCGAGCGCAAGTTCGTGGAACTCGCCGGACAAGTGACCCTGCTCGAGCAGCGGGTCAAGCGCGGCGCCCCCGCGGCCGATGTCACGAAGGCCGTGAAGACGCTCCGCTCGACGATCGCCACCGCCAACGCCGTGGGAGACCTTGCGTCGCTGCAGGCGCGCATCGAAGCCCTCGGTGGCACGGTCAGCGAACTCACCGAGAAGCAGGTGGAGGAGAGCAAGGCAGCGGTCGCCGCCGCACTCGCCGAGCGCGAAGCTCTCGTCGTGGAGGCCGAGACACTCGCTGCCCAGGACCCCGCGAAGGCGCAGTGGAAGCAAGTCACCGCGACGATCGATGACATCTTCGCGCGCTGGCAGAAGCACCAGGCCGAGGGTCCTCGTCTTCCCAAGAACGAGGCCAACGAACTGTGGAAGCGGTTCCGAGCGGCCCGATCGACGATCGACACGCACCGCAAGGCCTTCTTCGCCGAGCTCGACAGCGTGCACAAAGACGCGCGCGCCGCGAAGCAGGCCCTAGTCGAGAAGGCGCAAGCCCTCATCGGCAAGGGGGCCGACGGCATCCCGGAGTATCGCACGCTTCTCGACAAGTGGAAGGCCGCGGGCCGCGCCGGCAAGAAGTTCGACGATGCCCTGTGGGCACAATTCAAAGATGCCGGCGACGCCCTCTACTCGGCCAAGTCCGAGCTCGACGCCAAGGACGACGAGGAGTTCTCCGCGAACCTCGTACTCAAGGAGGAACTGCTCTCCGAAGCGGAGCCGCTTCTCGCCGAGACGGATCGCGTGAAGGCCAAAGAGGCGCTGCTCTCCATCCAGAAGCGCTGGGACAGGATCGGCAAGGTACCCCGCGACAAGGTCAAGGTCGTCGAAGACCGCCTGCGCAAGGTCGAGACCGCCGTGCGCAAGCTCGACGAAGAGCATTGGCAGCGCAACAACCCGGAGCGCCAGGAGCGCGAGTCCGGGTTCCTCGGCCAGCTCAACGAGGCGATCGCAAAGCTCGAGCGCGAACTCGACGAGGCCAAGGCCAACGGCGACAAGCGCAAGATAGCGGAGGCCCAGGAGGCCTTAGACGCACGCAAGGCCTGGCTGGGCGCCCTCAAGCAGTAGCGTCCACAGGGGCGACCCCTCCACCGATCGCGTCTCTCCCGCGTTTCGCCGGCAAGCAGCACGCAACGATAGGCGGATGCCCGTTCGCCTGCCGCCCGTACTCTCCCGCCACGACCTTCCGATCGCCGAACTCGCTGCCGCGCGCCTCGACGGCGAGCTGTTCCGCATCGACGACTGTTTCTCACCGGTGGACGAGATCGAACAACCGAGACACCGGGCTCGAGCCCTCGGCGCACGGTTGCGAGATCGCCTCATCGCCGAGCAGCGCTCCGCTGCATGGATCTGGGGAGCTCTCGACAGTCCCCCGTCGCACCACGAACTCTGCGCGGCGATCGGCGCGCGGGTCAGGCCGCCGGGCGCCTCGTGGATGACGGTGCGGGAAGTCGTCATCTCGCCTGACGAGATCGCGAGCATCGAGGGAACGCTCGTCACCGCTCCGCTGCGCACGGCGATCGACCTGGCGCGCTTCAGCGACACCTTCGGGTCCCGCGAGGTTCAGATCGTCCGTCGACTCATGCGATCCGGCGGGTTCGGCGTAACCGAGTGCCTCGAGTCGATGGACCGCAGGCGCAATCTGCCCAACAAACGGCAGGCGACCCGAAGGCTGTCGCTAGTCGGGGATGTCGCGGTCAGCCCGAGTTGACGCGGTACACGTCGTACACGGCGTCGATGCGGCGCACCGCGTTGAGCACTCGATCGAGGTGCATGGTGTCCCCCATCTCGAAGACGAACCGGCTGAGCGCCAGGCGCTCGCTCGATGTCGACACGGTCGCCGAGAGGATATTGACGTGGTTCTCGCTCAGCACTCGAGTGACATCGGACAACAGGCCCGCGCGATCGAGGGCCTCGACCTGGATCTGCACGAGGAAGACGGTCTTCGAGGTCGGCGCCCACTCGACGTCGATCATCCGCTCCGGCTCGTTGAGGAGCGACTTCACGTTCTTGCAGTCGTCGCGGTGCACCGAGACTCCGGCACCGCGTGTCACGAAGCCCACGATGTCATCACCGGGTACCGGCGTGCAGCACTTCGCTAGTTTCACGAGAATGTCGGGAGCACCCCGCACGAGCACGCCCGAATCGCTGTTCTTGAGTGCCCGACTCCGGCCCTTGGGCGTGAACTCGATCTCGCCGTCCTCGGTCTCGGCTTCGCTGTGCAGCGAAGCGAGCACCTTCTCCATCACCGACTGGGTCGAGACGTTGCCTTCGCCCACTGCCGCGTACAGTGCCGAGACGTCGTCGTAGCGCATCTGGGCCGCTACCTCGGCGAACGAGTCCTGGCTCATGAGCTTCTGCAGGGGCAGGTTCTGCTTGCGCATGGCGCGGGCGATCGCATCCTTGCCCTGTTCGATCGCCTCGTCGCGCCGTTCCTTCGTGAACCACGCGCGGATCTTGTTTCGGGCACGAGTGCTCTTGACGAAGTTGAGCCAATCCTGGCTCGGCCCGGCGTCGGGGTTCTTGGCGGTGAAAACCTCGACCGAGTCACCGCTCGAGAGCGTGCTCTCGAGCGGCACGAGACGTCCGTTCACCTTCGCGCCCATCGTGCGGTGCCCCACCTCGGTGTGCACGGCGTAGGCGAAGTCGACCGGGGTCGCCCCCGCCGGCAGTCCGATGACTTTGCCCTGCGGGGTGAAGACGTAGACCTCTTTCGCACCGATCTCGAAGCGCAGGGAGTCGAGGAACTCTCCCGGATCCGACGTCTCCGCCTGCCAGTCGGTGATGTGCGCGAGCCACGCCATGTCGGCGTCGTCACGGCCCGTGCTCGAGCCGCCCTTGCCGCCGTTGACGCGATCCTTGTACTTCCAGTGCGCGGCGACACCGAACTCCGCGCGCTGGTGCATGTCGTGCGTTCGGATCTGCAGCTCGACAGCGCGGCCCTGCGGACCGATGACGGTCGTGTGCAACGACTGGTACAGGTTGAACTTCGGCGTGGCGATGTAGTCCTTGAACCTGCCGGGGATCGGGTTCCACCGCGCGTGGATGGAACCGAGCACCGCGTAGCAGTCGCGAACCGAGTTGACGAGAATCCGGATTCCCACGAGATCGTAGATCTCGTCGAACTCGCGGCCCCGCACGATCATCTTCTGGTAGATCGAGTAGTACTGCTTGGGCCGACCTGCGACGGTGCCCTTGATCTTCGCCGACTTGAGGTCGTCGTTGACGGCATCGATCACCTGTTGCACGAACTCCTCGCGCTGCGGAGTGCGCTTGCTCACGAGGCTCTCGATCTCCACGTAGAGCTTCGGGTGCAGCACCGCGAACGACAGGTCTTCGAGTTCGAGCTTGATCGCCTGGATGCCCAAACGATGCGCCAGCGGCGCATAGATCTCGAGCGTCTCCTGCGCCTTGCGAATCGCGGATGCCTCCTCCACGAAGCCCCACGTGCGCGCGTTGTGCAAGCGGTCGGCGAGTTTGATCACGAGCACCCGGATGTCTTTCGACATCGCGACCACCATCTTGCGCACGGTCTCGGCTTGAGCGCTGTCGCCATACTTGAGCTTGTCGAGCTTGGTAACGCCATCGACGAGCATCGCGATCTCATCGCCGAAATCAGCGCGCAGCAGGTCGAGCGTGTACTCCGTGTCCTCGACCGTGTCGTGCAGGAGGGCCGCGGCAATCGTCTTCGAGCCGATCCCGAGGTCGGCGAGGATCTGCGCGACAGCGACAGGATGCGTGATGTACGGCTCGCCGCTCTTGCGCTTCTGGCCGTCGTGAGCGCGCTCGGCGGCCGCATACGCGCGCTCGATGAGAGCGACATCCGCTTTCGGGTGGTGCGTTCGCACGGTCTTGATGAGTCGGTCGACGGCTCCGGCGGGTTGCGCACGCGAGAAGATACGCGGCAGAAGAGTGCGCAGGGAGGCAGTGCTCTGCGTCGTTTCGGTCATGAGCGCACCTCCCGCAACGATTCTAGGTCGCGGCGGATGACGGGTCCGGCTGGTTCGCGGACAGCGTTTTTGCGGCGCAGTTGCATCAGACTCGCGGGGCGTCCGGACCTTCCGACTCGATCTCGCCGCCTGCGCGTTGCCACGCGACCATGCCGCCCGAGACGTTCGCGGCGTCGTAACCCTCCTGCAGCAGCCAATCCGTCACGCGCGCCGACCGGGCGCCGCTGTGGCAGACGACGAGAAGCCGCGTGTCGGCGGGGACTTCATCGACGCGCGACTGGATTTGCGACATGGGCAGGAGCCGGGCATCCGGAGCATGACCGGCGTCCCACTCGTTGTGCTCGCGCACATCGAGCAGCACTGTGCCCCCGGCCACGAGCGCGATGGCTTCCTCCGCGCTCACTTCCGGCATGGGGCTGTCGACCGGGTACGCCATGACTGGCTCCTAGCGGACCGCGCCGGAAGTCGTGCGCGCAGCCACCGAGGTCTTCTTCTTGTCGTCGTTGCGCACGATCACCTCGTTCTGGCGCAGCGTCGCGTAGAGCGGCGCCGCGATGAAGATCGTCGAGTATGTGCCCACGAGCACGCCGATGAACAGGGCAAGCGAGATATCCCGAAGGGTGCCCGCACCGAGCACGAACGCCCCGATGAAGAGGATGGAGCCGATCGGCAGAAGAGCCACGACCGAGGTGTTGATCGAGCGCACGAGGGTTTGGTTGACGGCCAGGTTGACGGACTCCCCGAACGTGCGGCTGGTGCCCTCGCTCGTGTTCTCGCGGATCTTGTCGAAGACGACGACCGTGTCATAGAGCGAGTAGCCGAGAATCGTCAGGAACCCGATGACAGCGGCGGGCGTCACCTCGAATCCGAGGATTCCGTAGACGCCGGCCGTGATAACGAGGTCGTGGAAGAGCGCGATGAGGGCGGCGACCGACATCTTCCAGGTGCGGAAGTAGAGAGCCATCACGATAGCCGCGAGCACGATGAACACCGCAAGAGCGGTCAGCGCCTGCCTCGTGATGTCAGCGCCCCAGGTCGCGCCGATGAACGAGGATGTCACCTCGTTGGTGTCCACCTCGTAGCCGGTGGCGAGCGCATCCCGGATCTGGTCGACTTCATCGGACTGAAGCAGGTCGGTCTGCACCCGCACCGAATCGCCGCCGTTGACGATGGAGACCTTGGGTGTGGCGCCGGAAACGACACTCTTGACCGCGTTGACCGCGACCGACTGGTCGATCGATCCGTCGTCGAGCGTCGCGGGCTGCGACACCTGGAACTCGGATCCGCCACGGAACTCGATGCCGAACACGAATCCGCCGCGCAAGAACGGCACGACTATGGCGGCCACGACCATGACGACCGCGATCGTGAACCAGATGCGGCGGTGCTTGACGAAGTCGAAGGAGCGCTTGCCGGTGTAGAGGTCGTTGCCGAACTGGGAGAAGCTCGCCATCAGGAATCCTTCCCCTTGGTGCCGACTGGCTTTCGGCCGGCTGCTTCCGCCTCAGCGGCCTTGCGCTCGGCGATCGTCTGGCGCTTCGCTGCCTCACGGCTGCTCGTGACCTGCTTGGACGACGGGATACCCACGGGGGCACGGAACTGCGCGCGACCGCGATACACGGCGCCGAGCGCGCGCGAATCCAGTCCGCTGAGCGGATGCCCCTCGCCGAAGAACCGCGTGCGTGCCAGTAGCTGCAGTATCGGGTGGGTGAACAGGGCCACGACGACGAGGTCGATGATCGTCGTGATGCCGAGCGTGAGCGCGAAGCCCCGCACGTTTCCCACCGCAAGAGCGACCAGGATGCCCGCCGCGAGGAAGTTGACGGCATCCGACGCGAGGATCGTGCGGATGGCGCGCTTCCACCCTGCCTCGACGGCAGAGTCGAGCCCACGCCCGTCGCGCAACTCGTCGCGGATGCGCTCGAAGTAGACGATGAACGAGTCGGCGGTAATACCGATGGCCACGATGAGTCCCGCCACGCCCGCGAGCGAGAGCCGGTAGCCCTCGCGCCAGGACAGCAGGGTGACCACGAGATAGGTGAGGGTCGCGGCGACGACGAGTGACGCGATCGTCACGAAGCCGAGGGTGCGGTACTGAATGAGCGAATACAGCACGACCAAAATGAGGCCGATGGCGCCCGCGAGCAGGCCGCTCAGCAACTGCGAGGAGCCGAGGGTCGCGGAGATCGTGTCTCGCGACTGCACCTCGAAGCCGATCGGCAACGCGCCGAACTTCAACTGGTCGGCAAGGGTCTTCGCGCTCTGCTGGGTGAAGGAACCGCTGATCTGCGGCTTACCGTCGGTGATGATTCCCTGCGTGGTCGGCGCCGAGATCACCTTGCCGTCGAGCACGATGGCGAAGCGGTTGCGCGGGTCGCTCTCAGCGAAACCGAACAGGCGGGTAGTGACCTTGGCGAACTGCGCCGTGCCTTCGTCGTTGAAGGTGATGTAGACGCCCCACTGGCCCGTGCTGACGCCCTGGCTGTTGGCGATGAGGCCGCTGGATGCGTCGGAGATCGTCTCGCCCGCAACCTCGACGGGCCCGAGCAGGAACTTGGAGGTGTAGTTGCCCGCCCCGTCGGGCTCGCATGTGATGAGCGGCTGATCCGTCGGCGCAACGTTGGTCTGCGCGACGTCGAGCGTCGAGCAATCGAAGTCCTGGTACTCCGCGAACAGCGCTGGACTGACCCAGTTCGGGTCGCTCGCATCGGTGGGGCTCGCCGTCGGAGTTGTCGCGAGCGAGGGCGTCGGCGTGGGAGTCGCAGCCGGATCGGTGGCCTCGGGCGTCGGGTCGACGTTGCTCGTCGCCGCGACATCCGTGTAGATCACGGGCCGGAACTCGAGTTTTGCCGACGACTCGATGCGCGCGATCGTCTCGTCATCGGGGATGCCCGGGATCGACACCACGATGTTCTGCGTTCCCTGCGTATTGATCTCCGACTCGGAGACACCACTCGCATCGATGCGCTGGCGGATGATCGCGACCGCCTGGTCGAGTTGCTCCGTCGAGACGGTCTGGCCGCTCTCGAGCTTCGGCGCGAGGATGATCTGCGTGCCGCCCTCGAGGTCGAGGGCGAGTTTCGGAGTCCAACCCGCACCGGAGAACAGAACACCGGCTGCGTTCAGGCCAACGAGCCCGACGATGATGACCGCGAGCCAGACGAGGGAACGCCACGCCTTCTTCACGGGGGTAGATCTAGCCACCTACGAACTCAGCTTTCTGTGCGGACCGGCGGCTTCAGCGCGCAGGCACCCGGGAGTTGCCAGCCCGCGCACGAGGCACGGGCTAGCACCCAAGAGTAGTGGTTACTCGGCGGCCTTCTTGGTCGTGCGGCGCGCGGGCTTCTTCTCCTCGGTGACGCGCTCGCCGTACGCGGGCTCATCGAGCGGGATCGCACTGTCTTCGTTGAGCTTCACGCGATCGCGCTCTTCGGCCTCGCGGTTCGCGATGGCCATTGCCTCCTCGACGGAGCGCGGCTCCCCGGGGGCGCCGGTCTCGTCACTGACGACCTTCGCGATGGTCTGGCTGTGAACCCGCACGATGTTGCCGGGGCTCACCTCGAGCTCGGCGACATTCGTCGCGGCGTCGACGGACTTGAGCGTGCCGAAGAGACCGAAGTTCGTCATGACCTCCGCGCCGGGAACGATCTGAGAGCGCAGCTCTTCCTGCTGCGCCTTGCGCTTGCGGCTGTTGCGGAACATGAAGAAAATCAGCACCGCCAGAATGACAAGCATTCCAATAGTCAACGGGTCCATGGGGTTACCTTCCGGGAGTCTTGAGGCGGGTCAGTCTACGCAGACTGCCTGCACGGCCCTTGTGAACTACTGCAGCGAACGCTGCGGGCCCTTCGTGAATTATAGGTCATCCCCGAAGAGGCCCGGGTTGCCCCTGGTAGCGCCGGCGGGCGTCGCGAGACCGAAGTGCTGCCAGGCAGCTCGAGTCGCCACTCGACCACGCGGCGTGCGCGTGAGCAGGCCTATGCGCACGAGGAACGGCTCGACGACCGATTCGATGGTCTCCGCCTCTTCGCCCACGGACACCGCAAGGGTGTTGAGGCCGACCGGTCCCCCGTCGAATCGCGTGAGCACCGTCTGCATGACGGCCCGGTCGAGGCGATCCAGGCCCAGGTCATCCACGTCATAGAGCTCGAGGGCGGCGTGGACGGCGTCGATCCCCGCGCCGGACCCCTTGACGAGCGCATAGTCGCGCACGCGACGCAGGAGGCGATTGGCGATGCGGGGTGTGCCGCGGCAGCGCCCGGCGATCTCGGCGAGGGCCTCCCGATCGATGTCCAGTTCAAGCAGCCTCGCCGCGCGCACGAGCACCTGCTCGAGTTCCGCCTCGTCGTAGAACTCCAGGTGGGCGGTGAATCCGAACCGGTCGCGCAGCGGGTTCGGGAGCAGCCCCGAGCGCGTCGTCGCGCCGACCAGGGTGAACGACGACAGGTCGAGCGGGATGGATGTCGCTCCCGCCCCCTTGCCGACCATGATGTCGATGCGGAAATCCTCCATTGCGAGGTAGAGCATTTCTTCGGCCGATCGCGCCATGCGGTGGATCTCGTCGATGAAGAGCACTTCGCCCGGTACGAGCGAGGAGAGCACCGCCGCGAGGTCACCCGCGTGCTGGATGGCCGGGCCGCTCGACATGCGCAGCGGCCTGCCGCTCTCGTAGGCGACGATCATGGCGAGCGTCGTCTTGCCGAGGCCGGGTGGACCGGCGAGCAGGATGTGGTCGGGCGTACGGTTCTGCATCGCCGCGGCTTGGAGCAGAAGCTGCAATTGGCCCCGCACCTTGGACTGGCCGACGAATTCGGCGAGCGACCGGGGACGCAGGGCTCCCTCGAATGCGAGCTCGGCGTCTGATTCCGGTGTGGGCCGCACGATCGACTCGGATTCGGCCGTCATGCGCTCGAGCTCCCAGCGCCGCTCTGGGCGACGAGCCCAGCCTGCGGACCGAGGTTCGCGAGCGCAAGCCGCAGCAGTGCCGGCACCGCTTCGCGATCGGCATCGCTCGCGGTCGCCATCGCGTCTTCGACGGCCTGCATAGCGACCCGCTCCGGCCAGCCGAGACCCACGAGCGCCACCGTGACATTGTCGCTCACGCTCGATCGGGCGCTGGCAGCGGGGCGGCGGGCCGTGACGCCGAGGAGCTTGCCTGCGAGCGAGACGACGATGAGCTTCGCGGTCTTCGGCCCGACGCCCGAGACCTTGCGGAACGCAGCGTCATCTTCATGCGCGACCGCTTGGGCGATCGCCGCGGGATCCATCGCGGCGAGCACGCCCAGGGCGCTCTTCGGACCGACCCCGGTGACGCCCCTGAGCAGATCGAAGACGACGAGTTCGTCCGCCTCTGCGAAACCGTAGAGCGAGAGGTCGTCTTCTCGCACGATGAGCGCCGTTCGCAACGTCGCCTCAGTGCCGACGCGCAGTGACAGCGCGTGCTGCGGCGTCACCTGCACCGAAAGTCCGACGCCGCCCACCTCGATCACGACTGTCGTGCCGATGGCGGCCAGCACGGTGCCGCGCACTGACGAGATCATGACGAGAGCCTACGAGCGCCGGCCGACTTCTCGGCCCGGCGCCACGCTTCCTGTGCGGGTGTGAGGATGCCCGGCGCGAGCGAGAGCGCCGGTCCCTTCCACGCGTGGCACAGCGCGATCGCGAGGGCATCCGCCGCATCGGCCGGGCGCGGGACCGCGGCGAGCCCGAGCACTTTCGCGACCATCGTGCCCACTTGCAGCTTGTCCGCCGCGCCGTAGCCCGTGATAGCTGCCTTCACCTCACTCGGAGTGTGGAGCCCGACCGCGAGACCGCGAGCCGCCGCCACCTGCAGGGCGACGCCGCTCGCCTGCGCGGTGCCCATGACCGTTCGGAGGTTGTGCTGCGCGAACATTCGTTCCAGCCCCACCGCGACCGGTGCGAACTCGTCGAGCACGTCGCTGATCCCCGCCGCGATTGCGAGCAAGCGGCGTTCGAGCGGCATGTCGGCGGGAGTGCGGATGACGTCGACGTGCACGAGCGTCGCCGCTCGAGTCGGCGAGACATCCACGATGCCGATTCCGCACCGCGTCAGGCCCGGATCGATGCCGAGCACCCTGAGTGTCTGGGATGCCCGGGGAGTCATGCCCCTAGTCTTCGTCCAATTCGGCCTGAACCTCGGCCGACACGTCGTAATTCGAATATATGTTCTGCACGTCGTCCGAATCCTCGAGAGCATCGATGAGGCGCATGACCTTGCGCGCCGTCTCGGCGTCGACCTCGACCGAGAGGTTGGGCACGAACTCGGCGTCCGCCGAGTCGTAGTCGATTCCGGCCGACTGGAGGGCCGTGCGAGCCTCGACCAGCTGCGACGGGTCGGTGATGACCTCAAAACCACCGCCCTGGTCCTTGACCTCCTCGGCACCGGCATCCAGTACTGCCTCGAGGATGGAGTCCTCGGTCACGGTGTCGGCCTTGGTGATCGAGATAACCCCCTTGCGGCTGAAGTTGTACGCCACGCTCCCCGGGTCTGCCATCGTGCCACCGTTGCGCGTCATGGCGGTGCGCACGTCGGCGGCGGCGCGGTTGCGGTTGTCGGTGAGGCACTCGATGAGCAGCGCGACGCCGTTGGGACCGTAGCCCTCGTACATGATCGTCTGGTAGTCGACGGTCTCGCCGGTCAGTCCCGCACCGCGCTTGATCGCGCGATCGATGTTGTCGTTGGGGACCGAGGTCTTCTTCGCCTTCTGCACGGCATCGACGAGCGTGGGGTTGCCCGAGAGGTCAGCACCGCCGATCTTGGCTGCGACCTCGATGTTCTTGATGAGCTTGGCGAACGACTTGGCACGGCGCGAGTCTTTGATCGCCTTCTGGTGCTTGGTGGTCGCCCATTTGGAGTGTCCGGACATGCTGAACATCCTAACCACGCGGCTCGGGGTCTCCCTGCCGTAGCATCGCTGGGTGCCCGGTCCCTGGTTCCGCATCGCATTCGCGCGAAACGCCTTCCTGCGGCTGCTCGCGGAGCGAGGTCAGCGGGTCGACGAGTTGACGGTGGCGGAGGGCATTCGGGCGATGCTCGACTTCTCGCACGACCACCGGCCGCAGCATGCGCATCTCGATGAACTCGAAGTGCGCTGGGGTGCGGGGAGAGATCGCTTCGAGTTCGCGATCGTGCGCCGGATGCAGCGCGCCGGGCAGCCCGAGGCGCTGCTCTCACTCGTGTTCGGGTTCGCACTCACGCCCGCGCGGCAGGGGCACGGCTCGACTCCCATCGTCTCGCTGCGAGACGCCACGAGCACCGAGGGATATCGAGCGATCGCTCGTGCCGCGATCGCTGACCGCGAGCTCGATTAGTCGCGCATCCGCACGCCTGATGCCTTCAGCTCGAGCTGTGCGAGCGACCGCATCACCGGCTCATCGCCGCGACGCCATGCGGCCATCGCGTCCGGGCTCACGGCGCTGAGGGCCGAGATCTTCTGGGTGGCGAGCGCCCGCAGGGCGAGCAGGTCGACGCCGGCCTCCACTTGGGCGATCGCCTTCGCGCGCGAGGCCTTGCGCGCGAACCTCAGCCGCGGCACGAGCCACAGCACGAGGATCGTGATGATCGGCAAGGCGGCGATACCGATGCCGAGACCGGTGGCGAGTTGCGCCACCGCCTCCTGCTGGCTCTGTCCCGCGGCTTCGAGCGCCGCGCCCGCCTCGCTTGCGCCGTCGAAGGGAATGCGGATACCGCCGCCGATGAGTGGCACGCCGCCGAGGTTCTCCCCCACCTCGATCATCGTCTCCTTGAACCCCGCGCCAGCATCCTCCATCTGCACCCCGAAGGCCGAGAGGTTCATGACGAGCTGGAAGACGGCAACGCCCAGCCAGATCCAGGCCGTGATCGCCGCAAGTGCAAGCACGTCTCCGATGATCTGACGAGTTCTGCGGGGGCCGAAGTCCGAATACGGTTTCATGGCCCCACTATGGCGCGGGCCGGTGCGGGCGCGCTACCGCTGCGGGAGTGGCTGATTGAAGCGCACCATGTTGCCTGAAGGATCGCGGAAGGCGCAGTCACGCACGCCGTAGAACTGGTCGGTCGGCTCCTGAAGCACCTCGGCGCCCGCCGCGTTGATCCGTTCGAAGGCGGCGTCGCAGTCGTCGGTCGCAAAGTTGACGGCGCGCAGAAGGCCCTTCGCCAGCAGTCTCGCCGCGGCTTCCCTGTCGTCGGGCGAGGCGTTCGGGTCGGCGACGGGCGGTTCGAGCACGATGTCTACGCCCGGCTGCGACGGCGACCCGACGGTCACCCAGCGCATCCCCTCGTAACCGACGTCGTTGCGCACCTCGAGGCCGAGTACGTCGCGGTAGAAGGCGAGCGCCTTGTCATGGTCGTCGACCGCGATGAAACACTGTGAGAGTTTGATGTCCATGAGTTTCACGATACGGGCTGGGGAACGGGGTTCGCTTCTCCATTCCTGACCGGTCGCATGTAGATCTTCGCGATGCATGACGGGATGAGAGCGGCCTTGTCATGTTGCCGTGACCGGTATGCGCTCGGGCTCTCACCAACGAGCTCGGTGAACCGCGAGCTGAACGACCCCAGCGATGTGCTGCCGACCGCGAAGCAGACCTCCGTCACCGTCAGGTCACCCCGCCGCAGCAGCGCCTTGGCCCGCTCGATGCGGCGCGTCATGAGGTAGCTGTACGGGGACTCGCCGTAGGCGGCGCGGAAGCTGCGGGAGAAGTGGCCCGGCGACATGAGCGCCGCGCGTGCCAGCGCTGGAACGTCGAGCGGCTTCGCGTAATCGCGGTCCATCTGATCACGGGCCCGGCGGAGCCAGACGAGATCCTGCAACGTCATGCACCCAGCTTCCCACACTGCCGCGCCGGCTGACCCTGCACAGCGACGAGGATGTGCTGTCGGGCGCTAGGCCGCGTCCGGGTGCAGCGAGCGGTACTCGGCGAGGTACTGCCGGCGCCCGACGAGACGGTACAGCAGGCGCACGGGCGCCGGCAGGTTCGCTTTCGCCCACGCCTTCGCGTCCTCCGGGCTCATCGAGTCGAGGATGTAGCCGAGCTGGATGAACTGGCGTTCCCGCGGGATCGACGCGCGACCGTGCTCGCCGAGCTTGTTCCACTCGCTCTGCTGGAATACCCCGGACGCCACGGGAAGAATCTGAGTCTCTTCGGCGCCCAGGTGCGCGAGAAGGCTGTCCCGTACGGCCTCGACCGATTCGGCCACGGCATCGCGGTCGGCCGCGCTCGCGGATTCCCGCCACGCCGGCACCAGGGCCTCCAGCTTCACGAGTAGCTCCGCGACTGCAGCGTGCTGCGCCCTCATCTGGTCGACGTGAGCCGCACACGCCGGAGCGCGGGCAGCGAGCTCGTCCCAGAGCAGCAGATCTTCACCGTGGTGGTGGTTGTGGAGGCCGCTCGCGAGGTCATCGAGATGCGCCGCGACCGCGGTGGTGTGACCACGATCGCCCGGCTTCACCGAGCGGACCATGGCGGGGGCATCCGTCAGGACCTTGCGGAACATGCCGTGGATCATGAGCATGTCCGAGGTGTCGCACCCGCCGGTGCTCGGGAGCTTCGTGGCCATGGCGACTCCTTTTCGAATGTGAGGAATGCTAGCAGTGCCTCAAGCCGCGCGCACCTTCCGCAGGAAGTACTCGTGGAAGCGCGTGTCGCCAGTCATCTCCGGGTGGAAGGAGGTGCCGAGCAGGTTGTCCTGCTCCACGGCGACGACCCGGCCGTCATCGAGTGAGGCCAGCGCGGTGGCCCGCTCCCCCACCGTCTCGACGACCGGTGCACGAATGAATACCGCGTGCACCGGTAGGTCACCGAGCACGGGAATGTCGAGGTCCGTCTCGAAGGAGTCGAGCTGCGAGCCGAAAGCGTTCCGTCGCACCGCGAGGTCGAAGCCGCCGAGAGTCTGCTGGCCCTCAATCGAATCGAGCACGGTATCGGCGAGCATGATGAGTCCCGCGCATGTGCCGTACACGGGCAAACCGGAGCGAATAGCCGCCTTGAGCGGTTCGGCGATGCCGAACAACCTGCTGAGCTTGTCCATCACGCTGGACTCGCCGCCGGGAATCACGAGACCCGCCACGCGGTCGAGCTCTTCGGGTCGCTTCACCGGTACGGCATCCGCGCCCAGTGAGCGCAGCACCGCGATGTGTTCGCGGAAGTCGCCCTGGAGGGCGAGGACGCCTACGTGCCCGCCCTTCGACAAGCTCAGGAGGGCCTACCAGCCACGCTCGGCGAGCCGGTGCGGCGCCGGCAGGTCAGAGACGTTGATGCCCACCATCGCCTCACCCAGGCCGCGAGACGCTTCAGCGATCACCTGCGGGTCTTCGAAGAACGTCGTGGCCTTGACGATCGCGGCTGCGCGCTGTGCCGGATTGCCGGACTTGAAGATTCCCGAGCCGACGAACACGCCATCCGCGCCGAGCTGCATCATGAGCGCGGCATCCGCGGGGGTCGCGACACCACCGGCCGTGAACAGCACGACGGGGAGCTTGCCCGCCTCGGCGACCTCGCGCACGAGGTCGTAGGGCGCCTGGAGTTCCTTGGCCGCGACGTAGAGCTCGTCTTTCGACTTGCCCTTGAGCGAACTGATCTCGCCGAGGATCGTGCGGATGTGCTTGGTCGCCTCCGACACATCCCCCGTGCCCGCTTCGCCCTTCGACCGGATCATCGCGGCCCCCTCGGTGATGCGACGAAGCGCCTCGCCGAGATTGGTGGCGCCGCACACGAACGGAACGGTGAAATTCCACTTGTCGATGTGGTTGACGTAGTCAGCGGGCGAGAGCACTTCGGACTCGTCGATGTAGTCGACCTTGAGCGCCTCGAGTACCTGCGCCTCGACGAAGTGGCCGATGCGCGCCTTCGCCATGACGGGAATCGAGACGGCCGAGATGATGCCGTCGATGAGATCGGGGTCGCTCATGCGCGCGACGCCGCCCTGCGAGCGGATGTCGGCGGGCACTCGCTCGAGAGCCATCACGGCTACGGCCCCGGCATCCTCGGCAATTTTCGCCTGATCGGCCGTGACGACGTCCATGATGACGCCGCCTTTGAGCATCTCCGCAAGTCCGCGCTTGACGCGGCTTGTACCAAGCTGTTCGGAGGTGCTGCCTTCTGACGTGCTGTTCGTTGCCATGATCCCTAATTCTACGTTGGTGGATTCGTGCCCGGCCGCGGCCAATCGATACCCCGTGGCCTTATGGCCAGGCGTTGGCGATCTCGTTGCGCACCTCGCCGAGCAGCCTCGGTAGCGCTTTCGTCTGCGCGATGATCGGGAAGAAGTTGGAGTCCAGTGCCCATCGCGGCACGACGTGCTGGTGCAGGTGCTCGGCGATACCCGCGCCCGCGATGCGGCCCTGGTTCATGCCGATGTTGTAGCCGTGCGCCTGTGCCGTCTGCGACAACACTCGCATCGCGACCTGGGTCAGGCTACCGATCTCGGCGACCTCCTCGGCCGTCGCCTCGTCATACGTCGCAACATGCCGGTAGGGGCAGACGAGCAGGTGGCCACTGTTGTACGGGAAGAGGTTGAGCAGCACATAGGCGTATTCGCCGCGCGCGACGATGAGGGCCTCTTCGTCGGTCATCGACGGCGCGAGGCAGAACGGGCACTCCCCCTCGTTCGGCATCTGGCCGTTCTGGATGTAGGCGATGCGGTGCGGCGTCCAGAGGCGCTGGAAGGCGTCGGGAACCGAGGCGAACTTCGTCGACGACTCGACCTCCGCGTACTCGCCGCCGTCGTAGTCCCTGACCATCAGACCTGTGCCTTGCTCGCGATCGCGCCCGTGATGCGGGCGATAGCGTCTTTGACCGGGACGCCGTTCTCCTGCGTGCCGTCGCGGAACCGGAAGCTCACCGAGCCATTGGCCGCATCCTCTTCGCCCGCGATGAGCTGGAAGGGCACCTTGAGTTTGGCGTGGGTGCGGATCTTCTTCTGCATCCGCTCACTCGAGGCGTCGAGTTCCGCGCGCACGCCCGCCGCCTTGAGCTGCTCGATGATGTCTCCGAGGTACGGCTCGTAGGTCTCTGCGACCGGGATGCCGACGACCTGTACAGGTGCCAGCCAGACCGGGAAGGCGCCCGCGTAGTGCTCCGTGAGCACGCCGAAGAAGCGCTCGATCGACCCGAACAGGGCGCGGTGGATCATCACAGGGCGCTGGCGGGAACCGTCCGCGGCCGTGTATTCGAGCTTGAAGCGCTCGGGGAGGTTGAAATCGAGCTGCACGGTCGACATCTGCCACGTGCGGCCGATCGCGTCACGCGCCTGTACCGAGATCTTCGGTCCGTAGAACGCTGCTCCGCCCGGGTCGGGTACGAGTTCGAGACCCGATTCGTTCGCGACCTCCGCGAGCGTGGCGGTTGCCTCCTCCCACACGTCGTCTTCACCCACATACTTCTCAGGGTCTTTCGTGGAGAGCTCGAGATAGAAGTCGGTGAGCCCGTAATCGCGCAGCAGTGAGAGCACGAAGTTGAGGGTGCCCGTGAGCTCCTCCTTCATGCGCTCCTTCGACGTGAAGATGTGCGCGTCATCCATCGTCAGTCCCCGCACGCGGGTGAGTCCGTGGATGACACCGGACTTTTCGTTGCGGTACACGGTGCCGAACTCGAAGAATCGCAAGGGCAGGTCACGATACGACCGCGCGCTCGAACGGTAGATCAGGATGTGCATCGGGCAGTTCATCGGCTTGAGGTAGTAGTCCGCGCCCTGGCGGGTGATCTCGCCCTCCTCGTTGCGCGCCTCGTCGAGGTGCATCGGGGGGAACATCGCGTCTTTGTACCAGCCGAGGTGGCCGCTCTCCTCGAAGAGCGCCGCCTTCGTGATGTGCGGCGTGTTGACGAAGGAGTAGCCCTCCTCCTCGTGTCGGATGCGCGAGTAGTTCTCCATCTCCCGCCGGATGATGCCGCCCTTCGGGTGGAACACCGCGAGCCCGGAGCCGATCTCGTCGGGGAAGGAGAACAGGTCCAGCTCGGCGCCGAGCCGGCGGTGGTCGCGCTTGGCGGCCTCCTCCTGGCGCTCCTGGTAGGCCCGCAGCTCGTCCTTGGTCGCCCACGCGGTGCCGTACACGCGCTGCAGTTGCTTGTTCTTCTCCGAGCCGCGCCAGTAGGCGGCGGCCGTGCGGGTGAGTGCCCAACCGTTGCCGATCATGCGGGTGTTGGGCAGGTGGGGCCCGCGGCAGAGGTCCTTCCAGTAGACCTCTCCCGTCTTGCCGTCGACGTTGTCGTAGATAGTCAATTCGGCGCCGCCCACTTCGACGGACTCGCCGTCCTCGAACTGCTCGGAACCGGACCCTGCGCCCTTGAGCCCGATGAGTTCGAGTTTGTAGGGCTCAGCCGCCAGTTCCGCGCGCGCTTCGGCCTCCGTAACCACCCGCCGCTGGAAGCGCTGGCCCTGCCGGATGATGCGGTCCATGGCCTTCTCGATCGCCTTGAGATCTTCGGGCGTGAGCGGCTCGGTGACGTCGAAGTCGTAGTAGAAGCCGTCGGTGACGGGCGGTCCGATGCCGAGCTTGGCATCCGGGTTGATCGATTGCACGGCCTGAGCCGCGACATGAGCCGCCGAATGCCGCAGGATGCTGAGCCCGTCCGGTGAGTCGATCGTGACGGGCTCGACGATGTCGGCCTCCGTCACGGTGGCGGCGAGGTCCTTGAGGTCGCCATTGACGCGCATGGCGACGACGGTGCGGTCGGTGAAGAGGTCGAATCCGGTCTGGCTCACCCCACAACTTTAGCGGCGGCACGGATGCGTCCTGCGCGGCGGTCAGTCGAGCGCGATCCGCTACGACAACCGCGTCGGCAAGGGACTCGAGCAGCGTCGCGCCCGCCGCTCGCGCCACACCCCGCGCCTGCGCCGCGAGTCCGACCGCTTCGGCAGGTCTCCGCGAGCGCACCGCGCAATGCGCCATGTCGATGACCGACTCGGTTCCTCGAGCTCGACGAGGCCCTCTGCGTGGTCGAGCGCCGCGGACGTGCCCGGGATGTTGCGCTTCGCCAGAAGCCGTGCGCAGCGACCCAGCCACTCCCTCGCCGAGGATGGCTTGCGCAGCGCGAGCCGGGCGCGCACGCTGGAGGAACTCAAGCGAAAGGAGTGCCACGATGGCACGTTTCATGGACATCCACGAGGGATTCGTCGGGGTCACGAAGGAGCAGTTGGCCGAAGCGCACGCCGCCGATCTCGCTATCGAGGCCGAGGAGGGCGTGCACTTCGAGAAGGCGTGGCTCGACCCCGAGTCTGGCAAGGTCTTCTGTCTATCCACCGGCCCATCGAAAGAAGCCGTTTGCGCATCCACGAGCGCACGGGTCATCCAGCGGCAGAAGTACACGAACTGACTGTCGAAGTCTGACCGGCCGAGCGGGCAGGGCCGGACGTCTGTGCGCCTCCGGCCCTTGCGTTACTCTAGAGTAACCGTTACCCATGAGTAACCAATCAGCTGAACGTGCCTTCGACGCCCTCGGGGATCCGATGCGTCGCCGCATTATCGAGCGCTTGAGCGACGGTCCCCGACCAGTCGGCGAACTCGCCGACGCCCTGCCGATTGGAAGGCCCGCGGTGAGCAAGCACTTGCGCGTGCTCACCAACGCCGGTCTCGTCGAGTACACGCCCCGCGGTACCAGGAACCTCTACGCCCTCGCTCCCGAGGGACAGCGCCACCTGCAGCAGTGGCTCATCTCCATGTGGGACGACACGCTGCAGTCGTTCGCGACCTATGTCGACAGCGTCGAGAAGGAGCAGCCATGACCGCACCCGTGCGACGCGAGGTTCTCGTCAATGCGGGGCCCCAGCGTGCATTCGATCTCTTCACCGCGCACATCAACGCATGGTGGCCCCTCGACCGTTTCGGGGTATTCAACGCCGGCACCGTCTCATTCGAGGATGCGCGCATCGTCGAGCGCTTGGGCGAGCAGGAGTCCGTGTGGGGAGAGGTGACGCTGTGGGCGCCGCCGGACTCGCTCGGCTTCACCTGGCATCCGGGCTACGGAGTCGAGCATGCCACCGACATTCGCGTCACCTTCACGCCCGAGGGCGACCAGACGCTCGTGACACTCGTGCACAGCGGTTGGGAGCGCATGACGGACCCGGATGCGTCGGCCGAGGAGTACGCCAACGGCTGGCCTGGGGTGCTCGCGCGCTTCGCCGAACTCGTGAACGCGGTACCTGCCTGAGCGAGCGTCGCAGAGACGGCCCGACGCGGAAAGGGTGAAGAGCCCCCGAATGACCGGGGGCTCTTCGCGCTGCCGTCAGCTGAGGCGTTCTACCGGGATCGGATGCGCGGGCGTCTCCTTGAGGATCCAGACCGGGTTGGAGAATCCGATGACAGCTCCAGCGGCGTTCCTGAGTTCGACCCGCACATACCGGCTCGTGCTCGTAGGCACGACGACGGTTGCTTTGCCCTGAGGGTTCAGCGCCACCGGCTGTGCGGTCGTCGCGGGAGTGGGATCCGCGACGCCCGCGTAGTCCACCTCGCCGATCACGAGAAGCACTTGGGCATCCTGCGGCAGGTCGCTGATCGTGAGCTGCACCGGTGTGTTCGCCGCCGGTGTGACGACGACGCCGCCCATCGGCACGGACCCCTGAACCGTGAAGTCCAGTTCGCCCCGCCAGAATTGAGGGTCCCAGAACCATGCGCGGCCAGCCCTCAGCGAGGCGAACAGATCGGCTTCAGATGTGGAGTCCGCCCAGACGGATGTCACCCAGCGCTGCTTCTGACCGACCCAGTCGGCGCCGCCGTGGTCGTCGCTCGTACCGGTCGCCGTGACGAACACTGCATTGCGTGCAGCAGCGTCGTAGCCGAAGACGGATTCGCCGAAGTCCTCCTTGCTGCCGACCTCGACCATGTCGGCGCCGAGAGAATGGGTCGTGATCAGTAGTTCAGCCAGTTCGGGGCCGGACGGCGCGTCCTCGAGCGGGTGGTTGAAGGTCACGAGGCCGTTGTGCGCATGCACGAAGTCGACCATCTCGATGGCCTTGGGAACGGACTTGACCTTCTGCGGGCCGACATTGCCGTAGTCCGGCAACGTGAAATCGCCGCCGAATGAGTTCAAGTGGCGCACCAGCGAGATCTCGGTGCCGTGGAACTGCACGATGTTCGGGTAGCGCGTCGCGTACTCGCGCATCATCTCATCTTGCAGGAACACGGCGGAGTTGCCCGCGAGGCGACCGCGGTTGAACCGAAGGCGGTCGAAGAGTCCGGACACCGCGGCGCCGTTGCGCGAACGAGCGCCAACCCGAAGCCGGTAGATGCTCGAATCGGCGGCGACGATGTCGGGCCAGAGCGCGGCGACGTCCGCACGCAGGTCGAGCGTCACCCGCTGCCACTGCCCCGGCTGGGCGATGATGCCCACGACGCCGAGGAGGCCCTGGCTCTCGGTCCATCTCCCTTCCTGCAGCCCGATGCGGTACTCGAGGGTGTACCGGCCGGCGGGCCTGCCTGCCGTCGCGGGACGGTAGGAGGAGAGGATGCGCACGATCAACTCGGCGTCCGGTCCCACGCTCTCGGCGAATACGTCGAGCTCGAGCAGTGTGGCGGCGAGGCTGCGCGTATACGTGCTGTTCCACGCGGTGCCCTCGTAGAGCAACCCGCCCCACGACGCGCTCGATGCGGTAGCCGCGAGCCGCATTGCCTTGCCGGGCTCGTCAGGCGAGTGGGGTTCGGCCACGAAGCTGGTCGCCTGTGAGGTCAGTTTGCCCTCCACGACCTTCGTCCAATCCCAGGCGAGCCCGTTCTCGGGCTCGCTCAGGCCGTCGAAGCGAACCGCGTTGCGGTAACCCAGGCCTTGCATGCGGAAGTCGTGATCGGTCCACCAGATGACGTCCACACCGAGCGCAGCGGCCTGCTGCAGGTGGGCATCCATGCTGGCCGTGCCTTCGCTGAATGTCGAATGGATGTGCATGGCCATGCTCACGGCACGACTGCCCTTCCCGGGCTCCGCCGTAGCGGCCGCCGGTGTCGCGGCGGCAGCCAGTGCCGCGCCCATCCCGGTAGCTGCCCCGATCTTCAGTACGTTGCGTCGGCTAAATTCCGTGCTCATGTTTTGCTCCCTGTCGCGAGTGGTCTCCAACGACGCTATGGATGACGGGGCGTTCGAAGCGGTCCACCGGGCAAACGGACGGCGGGCACGAAATGAATGGCCGGTGAACTCAGTAGCGCTGCGGACGTGGAGCCAATCGAGCTCTTCTGTCTGACTCATCACGGTATGTACAGCTCAACGCAGACCCGGTATCCTCCTGTGCATCGGCGAGCACCAGAGTCCCCAGCGAGATGCGGAGCGCAGGGGCGCTGGCTAGATTCCCCCAAGGAAGTGGATCACATGAGTGAACCGAAGACGGTGCCGACCGAGGCGAACGTGCGCGACTTCCTCGACGCGGCCGCGACGGGCCGCCGCCGTGAGGAAGGGCTGCGGCTCGCCGAGATCTTCGGCGAGGTCACGGGCACGGATCCGGTCATGTGGGGTCCCACGATGGTGGGATACGGCAGCTTCCGCTACATCTCGCGGGCCAACCCGCGCACGCGCGGGGACTGGTTCAAGACCGGGTTCTCGCCTCGCAAGGCGCAGTTGACGTTCTACGGACTCAACGACCTGCGGAGGCCACCGCGCTGCTGCCGAAGCTGGGCACCTACACGGAGGGCGTGAGCTGCGTTTACGCCAGGAAGCTCGATGACATCGATCTCGACGTGCTGCGCCGGCTCATCGCGATCGCGTGGACGCGCCGCGACGACCCCGAGCCGACGTAGCCCCGCGGCCAGAACCGAAAGTGTAGATCCGCCAACGGACTTCCGGCCAAATTAACCGATCACGCAGCTCTCAGTCGGAGTCGTTACTCGGGATGCTGGCTGTGGTCTTCGACGTCTGGTTTCGCCCGCAGGACGTCCGCGATCTCTTCCTCCGGACGGGGCGCGACGGTCTGGTCGACCTCGATCTCTGGGACGGTCGGTTCATCCGAGCGAGGATTGCGCTCCTGAGATGAGGGCTCGTTGTGGGGAAACACGGCGGATCAATTCTTCGATTGGCGACACCTGCAGCCTATGCCGACCGGTCTGCGTGCGCGATCACTAGTCCCGTTCCGTCCGTGCCGGCGTGTTCGCCTTCGTGGTCCGTTCGGGGTGCCGGCCGCCGATAGGGCGGGGTCGGCGTACTGTGCGCCTACGGCCCCTTGCGGATGACAGAAGGAACGTATAACACATAGGCCCGCGAAACAGAACTCCCCTCACCATTTCTACGCAATCCAAACCGACAGGTCTAACATCGCCTAGATATCCCGGCCGAGTTCAGTTTCGGCCCAGCCTCAGGCAGACGTCGGCGTTTGCACCGCGTTCTGTGTCTGGCAACACGACGAATGCCGCGCGTTCACGGCTTCGTATCAGACCGGAAGCCCCATTTTCCGCGCGCTCCCGGCACTAGATGCAGGGAGAGAGTGATGACTAATGAAATTGGTCCAGTAACGATCACCGAAGTGCGCACCAGCAGCAAACGAAAGCTGTTGTTGTTTGCCACGGCACTGATGGCGCTCGTGCTGCCCGCATTACTGGCGCCGGCGGCCGCGAGCGCTACCCCACCGCAGCAGGGCACCGACGTCGAGCTGCTCGCTTCCGGCCTCCAGGGCGCCAGCGGGGGAACCATCGGGCCAGATGGGGCGTTGTATGTCACGGAGGGCGCGATCGGCGAAGTCACGCGGATCGATCCCGAGACCGGCGATGCATCGACGTTCGCGAGTGGACTGCCGACCTCGGTAATCGGTATCGAGGGCCCGGTAGACGTCGCGTTCATCGGCAACACGGCGTACGTGCTGGTCAGCGTTGTCGGGCCAGACGTCGGCGGCGACCAGATCGATGGCATCTACCGCGTGGATGGCCCGGACAGCTTCACGATCATCGCTGACCTCGGCGCGTATTCGGCCGCCAATCCCCCGGACACACCGTTCGACCTCAGTCATGGCGTGCAGTTTGCGTTCCAGCCGGTCAAGGACGGATTCCTCGTAACCGATGGGCACCACAATCGGGTCCTCCATGTCACCAGCTCGGGCGAGATAACCGAGTTGATCGCCTTCGGCAACATCGTCCCGACCGGGCTCGCCGTCAAGGGCAACACCGTATACATGGCGGAGGCGGGGCCGGTGCCGCACGCACCCGCTGATGGGAAGGTCGTATCGTTCGGCCTCAAGAGTACTTCTACCGTCACAGATGTGGCCTCGGGGTTCAGCCTCCTCACCGACGTCGAGTTCGGCAAATGCAATGTGCTCTACGCACTGTCGCAGGGAGATTCTCCCGGTGAGGTTCCGGCGGGTTCGCCGGCGCTGCCGAACAGCGGGGAGCTGTTGCGGGCGAACAGTGACGGCACCTTCTCGGTCGTAGTCGACGGCCTGGATCTGCCCACGTCGCTCGACTTCGTGCGGGACACCGCCTATGTAGTCACGCTGGCCGGCGAGGTATGGAAGATCAGCGGTGTCTCGAGCGCTTACGGCTGCCGAGACAAGTAACACTCCGCCAAAAGAAGAACCCCCGGAGTTCCGGGGGTTCTTTGTGGTGGGCGGTACTGGGATCGAACCAGTTTTCAGCCGTCCCAATCGTTCCGAATTGCTCTGCGCGGTTGGCCCTATAACTCGTGCTGACCTGCATTTTCTAGGTCAATCGATTAAACTTACTAGAGCAACAAATCGGAGCGATTCCGAACCCGCTATTGCACGATGTTGCACGACACCGGAGTAGATCGCATGGCAGCGTCCCCCTCTCGCAAGCGTCCTCGTACCCGCGCAGGCTTCGGCATGATCCGTCGTCTCCCTTCCCAGCGCTATCAGGCGTCCTACGTCGCCCCGAGCGACGGCAAGCGCCACAACGCGCCCCCACACCTTCCCGACCAAAACTGAGGCAGACCAGTGGCTGACCCTGCAGCGGGCCGCGATGGTCAAGGCATGTCGTCTCGGTGGAAGCGGACATGCTCGCCCGGGTCTTTCGCAACCCCGGCGGTATTCTCAGCGAGACGGAAGGGCTCTACACCTACCGTCTCGACAAGGCCGTGGCGTCCGGACGACTAGCGCCAAGCGACGCCGAGCTGGATGCGCTGGGACGCCGCGCGCGCTTGCGTGCGGCGCTGGGAGAGCTGGATGGATATACGCGCCAAAGGTCTCCCGAGCATGGCGTACATCCGTTTCTGACGGGAGGCTGACGAACTGTCGGCGTAGGCGAGTACCGTACCCACTAATGGCAAACGAACTCATCCTCGGAACTCGCCGTCAAGGCAACCTAGTCGACTTCGACGCCTCGACTCCTGAAGTGAATGTGATCCTGGAACGAACGGATGAAGGCATCCGGCTCGAAGTGCCCTGGGCCAATGACCAGAGTCCGTATGCAAGCTGGTTCATTGACGACGACTTCCGAACTCCGGGAGCTCCTGCGAAATCCAAACCGCCACGTCAGCTGCTATTCCAAGATTCGCACGGCCCGGTTCTGCTCGTAGGCTGCACTGCTGCGGGCTATCACATGACCATGTTCGGCCCGGGCACCGGAAGTGTTTGGGCGACACATGCAATTCTGGACGTGACCGACAACCTGGACTTTCAGACTCCAAATGGATTGCGCAGCGAGATCTCGGGTCTTCGGAGCTGGCTGGGGGTCACCAGCTTTACAGGGTCGCATGACTATCCAAAGGTCGGGCAAAACTCGCTGACGCTCGTCGCTAAGTCATCCGACGAGATAGTGGTGGACGTCGATCCCCCGCTGAAGTTCATCCCGACATGGCGACTCGATCGAAGCGAGAACAGCAGGACAATTCACAACTTGGTGATCTGCGAAAGTCGATCGAATGGTGCACGCGATTGGCGATCGCTGGAAGAAGCACACCTTGCGCTGCGCGACCTCCTCGTAATCTCTCAGTGGCGCGCGGAGATTTCTACACCCACGGCGGTTTTGCGCGACGATGACGAATTGGTGATGGGTGACGGCACCAATCACGGCGCGCGATGGCGAACAGTCATTTCTGCTAGGCCCGGGACTGAGCCTCCAGAAGTGCCCTACCGCCGCCACTTGATCAAGTTCGAGGAGATCGGTATAGACGGCTTGAGAAAGTGGTTCCTTACTCGAGAAGCGTTCGCCCGAGCGCTCGATCCAGTTATCTCGACCCGCTACCTCAACAAGGTGAGCGCGATGACCGTTCTCGCCCAGAGTGGCCCCGGCCTGGAAGCACTCGGGTACCTCCTACTAAGGCGGGAGGGGCTCAGCGAAAAGACGGCTGGCTCTAAAACGCTTCGCTATCGGCTAGACCGCATCCTCACTGATGTCGAGCCTGCTCTGCCATTTGACGGAGCTACCTGGGCGGCCACGACTGTCACCGCTTACAACGCGCTCAAACACGCGAATCGGATAGCGCCTGAGCCTATCGACATGATCAACAGTTGGCGGCAGAGCGTGCTGGTCGTGCGGGCGTGGGTCGCGCTCGAACTCGGCACAGCTGCGGTAGCGCTGCGCCCACGACTGTCAGAAGATCCTCAAGCCGAGGCATGGTTGCCAGCGGACTGAACCCCGGGGGTTCCCTCCCGCCCCCTTGCCGGCCCGCTTGCGGTATAGCGGTCGACAGGGCGTACGGGTAATTGAGCTCTCCTCAGCGTCAGCTGTTAAGAAGACGCGTGAACGTGTCGGCCATCGAGGCCGGGATAACACCCAGCCGGTTCCCCCAGATCCTTTTGATCACAGCATCCATGAGCAGATTGTCATCTCTATGCGCCTTCAGACTCGGAAAGGCAGCCCGCACTCGGGGCGCCAATTCGTGTCCCTTTGTGTTGAGCCAGAACGCTGGAAGTTCGAGATCGAAGCCTCCGACATATCGAACTGCAACTGGCGTCGAATCATCGTTCGTCGTCGCGACCGCGGCCGTCACTAAATCCGAAAGCGCCTGGCCACTGACGACGGGATGAAAATTCACATAGTCCACCGGATGCATCGCGGCCGCAATGGCCGCATGGGGTTCGGACAAGAGCAGCAGGCCAACCGATAGAGGGTCTAGAACGAAGTTCTCCGCCGTGTATCTCTCGGGGTTGTAGACCACGCTGCTATGTGGCTCGGCAGTGAGGTCATCTCGATCGATCAACCCCCAAACGTACGCGTTGCCGTTGTCTCGCAAGCGAGTGACTAGATCGATGACGGGGACAGAGCCCCCGGTCGTGACTCCCCCTCCAGCCGCCATGAATACTAGGGATCGTTCGGAATCAAGCGTTCCCTGTAGCAGCGTCTCTATGGCGGTGTAGCGACGCTCATCATGCGGACTCTCGACCACCACAACACGGCGATTCTCAGCCCTCACCGAAACCGTGGGAACGCCAATCAGCAAGTGCGACAGGGCTGCATCTTTCGACTGGGCTGCTTGTAGACGCGGATCGCGACTCTTATACATGACGTACAGCGATTCTTCGGGTGCGAGCGCGACGGTCGTCGGTGAATGTGTCGTCAGGATCACTCCGACTCCAAGATCACGCACGAAGTTCTCTAGAAGCAGCGTGATCAGACTGCGAATCATCGACGGGTGGAGGGCCGCATCCGGTTCGTCCAACAGCACCAGTCGCGGCATCTTCATCAGTCCACGACGATTCGTCACTGAGTACAAGGACATGGCAATGCTGAGCAGTGCACGCTCACCTGTGGACAGCATCGAGACGATAAGTTGCACACTTGTAATCGGGTCGAGGAGTACCGGCGGCCCCACCATGGGCAGGGCAGACAGCACCGGAGGTTGGAATCGATATCGAAGGCCCACCGCCTCTAGCGCTGAGTTGAACATCTCCCACGGCGGTCTGCCGAATTCCGCCACGAACTCCTCTGGAGCTAGTGCGGAGTAGGGTTGGCCCTCTGCCGCGAGCATCCGGTTGACGCTGTTGCTCATGAGCATCTGGTTATACCGGCTGAAAACGTCGCCGACCCGGACTGCAAACGGGTCTAACCCACCGAAGTCCGCAGGCGTGTGGGCTGCGAAATCATCGTGAGTCCAATCGGCCAGGGGCGTGGACGTACGTCCTTCGAGCGCGTCGATGCCTTCTGGGGTGAGCCCGCTTTGCTGGAGCAAATTATGGACGGCGTTGCGGGCACCCTCAGGCGTGTCGTAGCCGGGTTGCATCCTGATTTGATCAAACTGGCGAACTGCCGCCTCAAGACGAGCTACTTGAGCATCCCGAGACTCCTCGCCGCCTTGGAACTCCATCGGAGCTCCGAGCTGTTCTGTTGTCAGGTAGCGCATGTCTTCAGGCGAGCCGCCGAAGGAGTGGTGGATCGACTGGTTGGCTATCGCCTCCAGTAGATGGGACTTTCCTGCACCATTCTCCCCGGTGATTACCACGAAATCGGGGAGGGTGATCGACGAGAACATGCCGACCGACTTATGTCCGCGCTGCGGGTGAAGTTCCAACCTTTTGCTCCCGTCTTCGACACGCCGATGCCGCAATCATGACAGCACCTCACGACGGTGACGAATACGTGTTGCACGGAGGTTGCACGGAAGAGTGTGGGCAAAGAAAAAACCCCGGCTGACCGGGGTTTTTCTTGTGGGCGGTACTGGGATCGAACCAGCGACCTCTTCCGTGTCAGGGAAGCGCGCTACCGCTGCGCCAACCGCCCAGGCCTTTCAACAACCGTGGATTTGCATCCGAGGTGGAGACGGGATTTGAACCCGCGTGTACGGCTTTGCAGGCCGCTGCCTCGCCTCTCGGCCACTCCACCGTGCGTGCTCGGCGCCAGTGAGCCTAAGAAGGCGGGCACTGACACTTCCCACTCGAGCGGATGACGAGATTCGAACTCGCGACCCTCACCTTGGCAAGGTGATGCGCTACCACTGCGCCACATCCGCATTCGCTCGCATTGCTGCGTGCTAGTCGACTGTATCCGATCGAACTGGTGAGAGCCAATCCTGTTACTGGCGGGTCGCGAGCTATGGCAGGATTGTCGACGCGGGCGATTGGCGCAGTTGGTAGCGCGCTTCCTTCACACGGAAGAGGTCATCGGTTCGAGTCCGGTATCGCCCACAATCCCTCCCGCTAGTCTGGCTTCGTGGCCAGTCTTCCCGGCAAATCCAGACGCGACGGCAAGCCGGGCACCCTCCGCGAGTTCTTCACGGGCGTAGGCCTGCTCGGGCAGGGCCTGCGAGTGTGGGTCACTGCGCCTCGGCTCATGCTGCTGGGCGTCATTCCGGCGCTCATCGTCGGCGCGGTGTTCCTCGTCGGTATCATCGCGCTGGGGATCAACCTCGAGGGCGTCGCGACGGCCGTCACGCCGTTCGCCACGGGATGGGGTGAACCGTTCCGCACGGGCATCCGCGTCATCGCCGGTCTGGCCTTCCTCGCAGTCGCCGTGCTCATCGTGATCTACACCTTCACGACGGTCACCCTCATTGTCGGCGACCCCTTCTACGAGAAGATCTGGCGCCACGTCGAATCCCGGTTCGGCACGGTGCCCGAAGCGCCCCATCGTGGCTTCTGGCGCAGCGTCGGGCGCGATGTCGGCACTGGCCTGAGGATGCTCATCCCCACGATCCTCGCGGGCGTCGCGCTCTTCGTGCTCGGGTTCATCCCCCTGGTCGGAACGATTCTGGCAGCGACACTCGGGGCATTCGTGGGCGGATGGTTCCTGGCCGTCGAGCTCGCGGGCCCCGGGTTCGATGCGCGCGGGTTGTCCTTGCGCGAGCGGCGACGAGCACTCCGTGCCCGCCGGGCGATGACGCTCGGCTTCGGCGTCGCCACCTACGTGCTGTTCCTGCTGCCGCTCGGCGCGGTTCTCGTTATGCCAGCGGCGGTGGCCGGCGCCACCCTGCTCAGCCGACGGGCGCTCGGTGCGGACTCACAGGTCACTGCGGACAAGCGTCGTGCCGCCGTCGAGCCAGCGGATCTCGACAGAACGGATCTCTGAAGTCGGAACGCTCGAGGAGGCGACCAGGCCGGCGGCGCCCTCCCCCGCGGCATCCCAGGTGGCGACGGTCGTCTCGATGCCCGACTCGTCGATGACCACCATGGCGTAGGTTGCCGGCGTGTCCTCGCTCCATTCCGCGGTGCCGTAGGTGCAGTTCCAGTCGAAGCGGGTACCCCAGAGCTTCTCGGTCAGCAGCAGGCTGGCCGTCATGACCCCAGGCGTAACCTGGTCCATGGTGAGCGCGTCGGCCTCCGGTTCCGCGGTGGAGGGCCGGTCAGCGACATCCGTGCCCGGCGTGAGAGCCATGCCGGCGAGGAACCCGCCCGTGGCGAGCAGTGCGGCGATGCCGAGCGCGGCGGCGACCGCGGTCATCCTGGATCGACTGCGACGACGACGCGCGGATGCCGCGAGCCGGGTCACGAGGTCAGGCTGGTGCGGACCCTCCGGCGGGTCGTGCGCCGGAACGCCCAGAACGGCCACGGCCTCGTCCCGCCCGATCTTGCCGAGGATGCCGGGCAGCCCGGCGAGCTCCGCCACCGCCGTGGAGCAGGCGGGGCAGGTCGCGAGGTGCCGCTCGTAGGCACGGCGGTCCTCCGAGCTGAGCGACCCGAGCACGTACGCGGCATCCCAGTCGCGGTACCGGTCGTCGGTCACTGGGTCACACCCCTCTCCTGCAGCGAGAGCCTGAGCGCGCGCAGCGCATAGTGGAGGCGGGACTTCACAGTGCCCTCGGGGATGCCCTCCCGACGGGCGATCTCCGCGATCGAATGGCCGAGGTAATACGCGCTCACGATGACCGTCCTGTGCTCGAGGGACAGCGAGAGGAGCGCGTCGGAGATGAGCCAGGAGTCGAGAACGGCTTCGGTCGCGTCATCACTGGCCGACTCGGGAAGCTCAGCGGTCGTGATCTCCCTGGAGAAGCGGGCGCTGCGCCGATCGTCGATGACGAGGTTGCGCGCCACGGTGAAGAGCCAGGCCCGCGCGGAGTCCTCGCCCTGCTCGAGGATGACCGGGCGCCGCCAGGCGCGCAGAAGCGACTCCTGCACGACGTCTTGCGCGAAGCCGTAGTCGCCGGTGAGGCGCACGACGTAGCGGAAGAGCGCCGGCCCGTGGGCGTCATGGATGGCGCGGAGCAACTCGTCCTGGTCACCGGACATCACCACCTCCTACATCCACAACGCGATCCGGGGGCGAAAGGTTCAACCCACTGCTCGAACCTGTGGATATTGCCAGTCTTCGTGCCGGAAGTGAACCCGGAAGCCGCCTTCACCGTGGTCACAGGTAGCGGGGTCCCCCGCCCACCCTCCACCAGCATTCGGAGTTCTCTCGTGAAAACCAAGCTCATGCTCACTCTCGCCGGTTCAGCCCTCGCGATCGTCGCACTCGCCGGCTGTTCCAGTCCCACCACGCCGCCCGCCGGTGACTCCGGCTCCACCTCGGCGCCCTCCGACGCGCCCGCTACCGGCGTCGACGCCACGACCGCGACCTCCTCGCTGGGCGAGATCGTCGTCGACGGCCAGGGGATGACCGCCTACTACTACGACAAGGACATCGCCGACTCCGGCTCGAGCGCCTGCATGGATGCCTGTGCCGCCCTCTGGCCCGCCATCGAGTCGTCCTCGGAGACCCCGAAGATCGAGGGCATCACGGGTGAGGTCGCGACGATCACCGGCGTGGACGGCGGCAACCAGATCACCATCAACGGCCGACCGATCTACACCTACGCGCAAGACGCCGCGCCCGGCGACGTGAACGGCCAGGGCTTTGGCGGTGTCTGGTGGGTCATCTCCCCCTCCGGCGAGGAGGTCGAGGCTCCGGCAACTGGCACCGGCTACTGACGAGACCGGGGTGCCGCGGCGCGACGCGGCACCCACCCGGCTCAACGGGGCTTTCCGAAGCGCGTCGTGACGCCGTCGCTGTAGAGCACGGAGTCGGGCATCCGGTCGGTCAGGCCCGGGAATCCGGCCAAGGCGACGAGCGAATCGTCGAGGTGAACGAGCTGGGCGGCGCGCAGCGGCCAGGGCTCGTGGTGGTTGGGCAGGAGCACTGTGCGGCCGAACCTCGTGGTGAACAGCGCCCAGCGTGCCGAGAGGAAGTGCGCCGTCGAGTCGCCCGCGATCAGGGCACCCGGTCGCACGGTGAGCACGGATGCACCGGCGCCCACGTGTCGGCGGGCGCGGTAGGTCGCCTCTCCCCCGGTCTCCACGAGGCTCGTGCTCGACCAGAAGTATGGGAGCGAGAAGACGGCCCGCGCAGCGAGTACCGCGGCGAGACGGGATGCCTCGAGCGAGACGAACACGACGCCGCGCCTGCCGCGCTCATCGACGCCGTAGAGCCGCACGTTGACCTCCGCGAAATCGCCGAAGTACGGCACCGGCGGACTGCCGAGCATCGTCGCGCGGTCGAGTTGGAACGCGATCAGTCCGACCCAGCTCGATCCGTCGTGCTCGTCCGGAGTGACCCCAGCGGGAAGCAGAGGCGCGACGCTCGACGAGTCGACCCTCCAGTGCAGGAACGCCACGCGCGACCACCGCTGGCTCGCAACCGATCGCCCGTCGAGTTGGGGAGCGACAGGCGTGATCGGCTCGATCGGCTCGATCGGCGTCACGATGTCTGCGGCGCGCTCGCAGCGGGGGCGCGTACCGGGAAGCGCTTGAGCACCCACCAGAGCACGAACGAGACGAGAGTCGAGTACGCCGCCACGAGCACCGTACCGAGCACCTGGTTGGCGATGAGCGAGAGCTGTCCCGTGAAAAGAAAACCCATGTTGCTCGCGAGAAGGCCCAGCACGCCGATGCCCACGCCACCCGCGATGAGGTGCGAGCCCACGATGAACCACTGCTGCCGGCGGGTCGCCCCCACACGGCGGAGGGTGAAGATGCACGCAGCAGCCCCGGCGAGGATGCCCGCCGCCGCCGCCGAGACGGGCGTGAACAGCGGCGCTCCCGCGGTGACGGAGACCAGCCCGCTCACGAGGCCCGCGGCAACCGCCGTGAGCGTCGTCGACTGGTGACGGATGCGCTGCACCGCTAGCCATCCCGCGGCACCGCCGAGAGCGCCGACGACGCCGTTGAGCAGGATGCTCGGGGTCACGTCATCGACCGCCAGCTCCGCCGCCGCCAACCAGGTCAGCCATCCGGCACACAGGACCACAACCGCAATGACTCCCGTCGTGCGGCCGATCGTGGCGGTGCGCAGTCGCGGAGCACGAGACCCGGTCGCCAGAAGCACCCCGAGCGCAGCGGCGCCGGAAGCCACGTTCATGGCGAGGGAGCCGCCGTGGTCGACGGGTTCGATGCCGAGCAGTCCGGTCGATGCGAAAGGGGCGAACGACATGATCGCGGTCGGCACGAATACGAGGGCGCTCCACGCGAGCGCGAATGCGATCGCCACCGCCACGCCGCCCCCGCCGGCCCGCACGGCGATGGTCGCGAGGTAGGCGGCGACTCCGGCCACTGCGGCGATGGGGAAGAACAGGTCGCCGACGACGCTGGGGGCGACCACGGGTGCGAGCACAGCCCAGCACAGGGTGCCCGCGGCAGCACACGCGAGGGACACGAGAACAGATCGTGCCCACGGGGCGGCGGGGAGCATCCTCGCGTCGACGACGGCAAGGCAGACCAGCACGACGACAATCGCGGCGACGGCTGCCGCGATCACGGTCCAGTTCTCCATCCCATAGCCCCCTTCATGGCAACAGTAAGGGGTGCCGCTCTCGCGAGCGGCACCCCTGTGCTGTGTGTCTGCTGTGCTGCGTGTCTGCGCTGGGTGCCCTGGGCTATGCCTTGGCGTCCGCGAGCACGTAGCCCTCCTCACCGTGAACCACGGTGTCGACTCCGGCGATCTCGTCCTCGTTCTTGATGCGGAAGCCCATGGTCTTCTCGATGAGGAAACCGATGACGAAGGCGAGCACGAACGAGTAGATCATGACCGAGAAGGCCGCGATGGCCTGCACGAGCAGTTGCGTGAGCGAACCACTGTTGATGAGGCCGGTGCCGTTGGCGAAGAAGCCCAGGTACAGCGTTCCGATGAGACCACCGACGAGGTGGATGCCCACCACATCGAGCGAGTCATCGAACCCGAGCTTGAACTTCAGGTCGATCGCGAGGGCGCAGATCGCGCCCGCCAGGATGCCGAGCAGGATCGCCCATCCGGGAGTGAGCGAGCCACACGCCGGCGTGATGGCGACGAGGCCGGCTACGGCGCCCGATGCTGCGCCGACAGAGGTGGGCTTACCGTCCTTGATCTTCTCGACGACGAGCCAGGCGAGCAGCGCCGCCGCGGGGGCGACGATCGTGTTCACGAAGGCGAGAGCGGCGGTGCCGTCAGCGGCAAGCTCGGAACCGGCGTTGAATCCGAACCAGCCGAACCACAGGAGCCCGGCCCCGAGCAGAACGAACGGCGGGTTGTGAGGTACGTGCGCACCCTTGGCGAATCCGACGCGCTTGCCGAGTACGAGCGCCAGGGCGAGCGCAGCGGCACCGGCGTTGATGTGCACGGCGGTTCCACCGGCGAAGTCGATTACACCCGAGCCGAAGACATCCTGCAGCCCATGGGTGAGCCAGCCGCCGTAGGAGAAGCTGCCGTCCTCGGCGAGGCCGAAGTTGAAGACCCAGCTGGCGACGGGGAAGTAGACGACGGTCGCCCAGATTCCCGCGAAGACCATCCATGCGCCGAACTTGGCGCGGTCAGCGATCGCACCTGAGACGAGGGCCACGGTGATGATCGCGAAGGTCGCCTGGAACGCGACGAAAGCAAGCGGGGGGTAAGCCGCACCTTCGGGCACCTCAAGAAGGTTGGACAGGAAGATGGCTCCCGAGTCGATCGACCAAGGGAAGATCGTGCCTTCGGCGCCGGGGAACGCGATCGCGTAGCCGTAGATCGCCCAGAGCACGCCGATCAACCCGATCGCGCCGAAGCTCATCATCATCATGCTGATGACGCTCTTGGCCTTGACGAGTCCGCCGTAGAAGAAGGCGAGCCCGGGTGTCATCAGCAGCACGAGCGCCGCTGCGATAAGAAGGAAGGCGGTGTTGCCTTGATCCATTGTGTACCTCTCTTTGTTGCTGCGAAGGATGCACCGTGGGTCCGCACTGCGGGTTGAGCCTCGGGTACGCAGCCAGTTTGAAGCGAGGACGTTTCGCGGGGGGTGTCTCTCGCGTTTCGATCGTGTTTCGCGCACCCCCGCTGTGTAAACATCGTGTTTCGCGCTGCCTCCGGTTCGCTGCGAAAACTGCTCCTAGACTCGGGGGATGCCCCTACTGCGGTCCGAGCGTGTCGCCGCAGCTCTCCTGCTCGGGGCGGCCGTCGTCGGGCTCCTGATCGCGAACTCCGGCCTGGGGCCGCTCGCATTCGCGGTCGAGGGTTTCCGGATGGGACCGCCCGGCCTCGAGTTGTCGGTGGGCCACTGGATCAAAGACGGCCTGCTCGCCGTCTTCTTCTTTCTCGCGTCGATCGAATTGCGGCACGAACTGCGCCACGGCGAGCTCGACTCCCCCCGCAAGGCGCTCGTGCCCACGGTCGCGGCCGTCGGCGGCGTGGTGGTGCCCGCGGTCGTCTTCCTCGTGCTCGTGCAGGATCCCGATCTCGCGCAGGGCTGGCCGATCCCCACAGCTACCGACATCGCGTTCGCCCTCGGGGTACTCGCGATCGTGGGCAGGGGGCTCCCGCCGCGATTCCGCGCCCTGCTGCTCGCGCTTGCCGTGATCGACGATCTCATCGCGATCCTCATCATCGCGGTGTTCTTCACGACCGACCTGCTGCCCCTCCCGCTGCTCGTCGCAGTTCCCGTGGTGATGCTCTTCGGCTGGCTGAGCTATCGCGCACAGGGCCGGTGGTGGGCCGTGCCCGCGCTGGTAGTACTCGGCGTCGCGGCATGGATACTGGTGTACTCCGCGGGAATCCACCCCACGATCGCCGGCGTCGCGCTGGGGCTCATCATGTCGGATACGACCGCCGCTAGAACGCGTCACGCGATCGAGCCCTGGTCGAATCTGTTCGTGCTCCCCCTGTTCGCATTCGTCGCAGCACTCGTGCCATTTCCCCACGCGAGCCCGACCCAGCTGAGCCCGGCCTTCTGGGCGATAATCGTCGCCCTCCCGCTCGGCAAGCTCGTGGGAATCACGGCTGGAGCCGCCATCGCGACGTCGCTGAGCCGGGAGTCGCGCGCCGATCGGATGCCCCTCGCCGACCTCGTCGCAGTTGCGGGTCTCGGCGGCATCGGATTCACCGTGTCACTGCTCATGAACGAGCTGGCATATGAATCGCAGCCAACGGTCGCCGACGAAGTGACGCTCGCGGTGTTGGGGGCATCCCTTATCGCGGCCGTCATCGGCGGTGTACTCACTGCGCTTCGCAGCCGCCACTACTCGCGCCGTGGAACGGGCTAGACCGGGCCGTCGTTCGTGAGGGCGATGAGCCGTGAGATCGCGCGCAAGTACTTCTTGCGGTAGCCGCCCGCGAGCATGTCGTCGGGGAAGACCTGATCGAGCGGTGTCCCTGACGCGACAACGCGAACCTGCGCGTCGTAGAGGCGGTCGACGAACGCGACGAAGCGCAGGGCATCGGTCTGGTTGGTGAACGGATGCACGTCTTCCAAGCCGATCGCGGTGAGCCCGTCCACGAGCTTGACGTAGCGCGACGGGTGCACTTTCGCGAGGTGCGACAGCACCTCGGCGAAGGGATCGAGCGTAGTGGCACCCTCCACGCGGGCGAGTTCGGCGGCGGCATCCGGGGCGCTGATCGCGTGCGCCTCGACGTCGCGGTGCCGATAGTCGACTCCGTCGATACGCAGCGTCGTGAACCTCGCGGCGAGCGAATCGATCTCCCGTAGAAAGTCCTGGGCGGCGAAGCGGCCCTCGCCGAGCGCGTTGGGCGGGGTGTTCGACGTGGCGGCGATGCGCGTTCCGGATTCCGCGAGCTCGTTGAGCAGGCGAGACATCAGCCGTGTATCCCCCGGGTCGTCGAGTTCGAACTCGTCGATGCAGACGAGGGACGCGCCTTTGAGCTGCGCGACAGTCGGTGCGTAGCCCAATGCACCCACGAGTGCCGTGTACTCGATGAAGGTGCCGAAGTACTTGCGCCCGGGTGCGAGGTGCCACAGCGCTGCGAGAAGGTGGGTCTTGCCGACGCCGAATCCACCATCGAGGTAGATGCCGGGCAGCACGGGCGCCGCCTTCTTTCGCGAGAACAGCCCACCACCGCCGTGCCAACCGGCCACGAAATTGCGCATCGCGGCGACAGCGGCACCTTGCGAGGGATAATCCCGGTCGGGGCGGTACGAGTCGAGTGTTGCGTTCGCGAACTGGCGCGGCGGAACGAGGTGTGCCACGATCTCGGCAGCGCCGAGCGTGGGCATCCGGTCGATCAGACGCCCGGGACTCACTGCCGCAACGGCACTCATGATCAGCCTCGGTATTGTGTGTCGAACTCTTACACAGGCCCTGTGATTGCACAGGCCGACTGCGTAGATTCTTGAGGAAGGGGGTGCGTCAAGCCTAGCCCGACGCCGAACCGGCACTTCTCCATCCACGTCCCACCGGAGGTACACATGGCCGTCGAGGTCGACACCGCACCACAGTTCGCCGAGTTCGCCCACCCTGAGCGCCTCGTCTCCGGGGACTGGCTCGAAGCCCACCTCGACGACCCCGGGCTTGTCGTCGTCGAGTCCGACGAAGACGTGCTGCTGTACGAAACGGGCCATATCGAGGGCGCGGTCAAGATCGACTGGCACACCGACCTCAACGACCCCGTCGAGCGTGACTACATCGACGGCGCGGGTTTCGCGAAGCTCCTCGGCTCGAAGGGAATCTCGCGCGACTCCACCGTCGTGATCTATGGCGACAAGAACAACTGGTGGGCCGCGTACGCCCTGTGGGTGTTCACGCTCTTCGGTCACGACGATGTGCGCCTCCTCGACGGCGGTCGCGCCAAGTGGGAGGCCGACGGCCGCGCCTACACGACCGTCGTGCCGACTCCGGCACCAGTCGACTACCCCGTCATTGAGCGCGACGACTCGAAGATACGCGCGTACAAAGACCAGGTGATCGACCACCTCGGCAACCCGCTCATCGATGTGCGCTCGCCCGAGGAGTTCAGCGGGGAGCGCACCACAGCCCCTGCGTATCCCGAAGAGGGCGCCTTGCGAGCGGGCCACATTCCCACGGCCGTCAACATCCCCTGGGCAAGGGCCGCCGCAGAGGATGGCACGTTCCGCCCCCTCGCCGAGCTCAACGCCCTCTACCGCGACGAAGCCGGTCTCAAGAACGGCGACGACATCATCGCGTACTGCCGGATCGGCGAGCGTTCCAGCCACACCTGGTTCGTGCTCAATTACCTGGTGGGCTTCGAGGGCGTACGCAACTACGACGGCTCCTGGACGGAGTGGGGATCGGCCGTGCGGGTCCCGATCGTCAAGGGCACCGAGCCCGGCACCCTGCCGACCAAGAAGTAGATCGGTCGAAGTAGAATCGAAGGGTGACTGAAGACCTCCCGGAACAGCTCGAGCAGATCCGCGAGGACTTCCTCGGCCTCGAAGTGCGTGAACGACTTCAATTGCTGCTGGAGTTCTCTAATGAGCTGCCCGAGCTTCCCGAGCGGTATCGCGAGCATCCCGACCTCTTCGAGCGCGTCGAGGAGTGCCAGTCCCCCGTCTTCATCTTCACCGAGGTGGATGACGCGCGCGTCGTGCATCTCTTCGCCATCGCCCCCAGGGAGGCGCCCACAACGCGCGGTTTCGCGTCGATCCTCGTGCAGGGCCTGGCGGGTCTGACCGTGGATGAGGTACTCGCGGTGCCAGACGACTACCCGCAAACGATCGGGCTGACCGAGGCGGTGAGCCCTCTCCGCATCCGGGGTATGACCGCATTGCTGGGGCGCGCGAAGCGCCAGGTGCGCGAGAAGATCGCTGCGTGAGCGCGCGCGGCTATCGCAGCCCCGCAAGCCAGCGGGAGATGACCGCGTTCCAGCGCTCCGCGTCGTAGTTCCACAAGCGCGTGTGGCGCGCCGTCGTGAATTGCTCGAAGGTCACGATGTCGGGGCGAGCCATCGCGAGCGCGTGCGACGCGGTGGACGGCACGTATCCATCGTCGTCGCTGTGGAGCAACAGGATGGGCGTGTGCAGCTCGGTCGCACGAGTCACGAAGTCGAGGCGGTTGAGATCGATCGGCTGGGCCTGGCCGGTGAGACGACCGGCCCAGCCGCGGGTCAGCAGACCGAAGACGGCGAGCCGCACGAGCCGCGGAAGGCGCCTCGCGACGCCCTGGTAGTGGAGGGCGGTCACCCAGTCGACGACGGGAGACTCGAGCACGACGCCCACCACGCGGTCGCGCAAACTCGAGCGCGTGAGCGCCTGCAGCACAGTGGCGCCGCCCATCGACCACCCCATGAGAACCAGTTGCTCGGCGCCGTTCTCGACCGCGAACGCCATCGCTGCCTCGATGTCCTCCCACTCGGTGTCACCGAGCGCGTAGCGGTGATCGGGGCTTCGCGGCGCCTCACCGTCGTTGCGGTACGAGACGAGCAACGACGTGTAGCCAGCTTCCCTGAACACGGGCACGGCCCTGAGTGCCTCGTGCCTGGTAACACCGCGGCCGTGCACGCCGATAACCCAGCGCTTCGACGGTGAAGCCGCCGGCAGGAGCCATGCGGGAGCGGGACCCAGTTCGGTCTCGACCGTGACGTCGTCGAACGGAAACCCCAATTCGGACGGGCCAAGATAGAACCAGCCGCTCAGCCGCGCTCGCCTGGCTGTGGCGAGGTCCCCGAATTCGACGCCGAGAAGCTCGCGCGTCACGCTCGAGTCGGAGTACGACACGATCTCGCCGACGCGCGCGTGGCCGGCATCCCGCTCGAACCACAGGCTGTACCGCCCCGGTGTCATCGAGTCGATCGTCGCGGACAGCGTGATGGTCGTGTCGTCGTACGCGAGGATCCGGAGGTCTTCTGTGCGCTTTGAGGGCGGTGTGACGACCGTGCGAGCGAAGATCACGGTGATCACGCCTGCCGCGATGGCCGCCGTACCGACGAGTGCGCCGATGCCTATCGTCGTGCCGGTGACGATACGGCCGGCCACCGAATCCGGATGCTCGCTGCGTGCCATGCCTGCCCTCGGTACGGTGACGGTTCGCCTCGCGGCGTGCCTCTGGAGATATACCCCGCACAAAGCCTAATCTTCACTCGTGCCCGAGACGTCGCAGCCCGTCGCTTTCACCGCCGCCGTAGAGGCGGCGCGAAGCGCGGTGATGCGCGCGGAACTCGTCGTCAGTGAGATCCCCGCGCCCGGCACCCTCGCGCCATGGTCGTTCGCGCTCGCCGCAGACGTCACGCCAGCCAGACACGGAAGCGACTCCGAACTGGGCACCGGTCGGTTCGTGCTTCTTTACGATCCCGCGGCACCCGAAGCGTGGAACGGCCAGTTCCGGGTGATCTGCTACGCCCAGGCCCCGCTGGAGACCGAGATGGGCGTCGATCCTTTCATCGCGGATGTCGCGTGGTCCTGGCTCACGGAAGCGCTCGATGCTCGCCACGCGCGGTACACCTCCGCGAGTGGCACCGCCACGCGCATCCTCTCCACCGGTTTCGGCGAATTGGAAGCCCAGGGTCAGGGCGCGCAGATAGAACTGCGAGCCTCCTGGACTCCCGCCGACCACGACGTCGCCTCGCATGTGGAAGGCTGGGGTGAGCTATTGTGCATGCTCGCCGGTCTTCCGCCGGCGATCGAGGGAGTGAGCCTGTTGTCTGCACGCCGAGTGGGACGTGAGTAGTCCGGACGCTGACAGCGCCGCGGATGACGCTGCGCCTCCCGTTGCAGCGCCCCAACCCGAACAGGCCGCCCACGCGCAAGTGGACGTGATCGCAGATCGGGGCGCCTATCTCGCCGCCGTCGCCGCCATCGCCGCGGGCACCGGTCCGATTGCGATCGATGCCGAGCGGGCATCCGGCTACCGGTATTCGCAGCGCGCCTATCTCATACAGATCTTCCGTCGCGGAGCGGGTACCTACCTCTTCGATCCGCCGGCGATCGGCAGCTTCAGCGAGCTCAACGACGTGATCTCGCGGGAGGAGTGGATCCTTCACGCGGCGAGCCAGGACCTCACCTGCCTGCGCGAAGTCGGGCTCGATCCCGTGCGGCTGTTCGATACCGAACTCGCGGCGCGACTCGCCGGACTCCCCCGCGTGGGACTCGGCGCCGTCGTCGAAGACCTGCTCGGCATCCACTTGGCCAAGGAGCACTCGGCGGCCGACTGGTCGACGCGCCCGCTGCCGCAGTCGTGGCTGGTCTACGCCGCGCTCGATGTGGAGTTGCTCGTCGATCTGCGAGAGAAGCTCGCCGAAGTGCTCGAGCGCGATGGCAAGACGCACATCGCCGAGCAGGAGTTCGCGTCTGTGCTCACTCGCGACTTCGTCGTCGTGCGCCAGGAACCCTGGCGGCGTCTGAGTGGCGTGCACGCGATCCGCGGTGGGCGCAACCTCGCCGTGGCGCGCGAACTCTGGCAGTCGCGGGATGCCTACGCGCGCGAGATCGATACGGCACCCGGTCGACTCGTTCCCGACTCGGCCCTCGTCGCCGCTGCGCGGACACTGCCGGAGACCAAACGCGACCTCGCGGCGCTCAAGGAGTTCACCGGTCGGGCGAGCCGCTCGCAGATCGACCGGTGGTGGAACGCTATCCAGGCGGGTATGGCGAGCACTGACCTGCCCGTGCTGCGGGGAACCGGGGAGGCCATTCCACCGCCACGCGTGTGGTCGGACAAGAACCCCGAAGCGGACAAGCGCCTCAAAACGGCGCGCGCCGCGGTCACGACCGTCGCGACCGAGATGTCGATTCCCGTCGAGAACGTGCTCACTCCCGATTCATTGCGCCGCGTGGCCTGGGCTCCGCCCGAACCATTGGACCGCGAGTCGATCGCGAAGGCCATCGAGGAGCTCGGTGCGCGGCCCTGGCAGGTTGACGCAACGGCACAGGTAATCGCCGATGCCTTTGTGGAAGCCAGCCAAACCGTCGAAGAGCCTCTCGAACCCCTTTCGTAGGAAGAATCAAAGGATTCTTCCCCGATTTTCCGCGAGCCTAGGATCGACACAGACCTGGAAAAGTGGAGGCATCGTGGCCGAGAAGCAAGAAGTCGTGTTCGTCGATGGGGTACGCACCCCGTTCGGCCGGGCAGGCGAGAAGGGCATGTTCTGGAACACCAGAGCCGATGACCTCGTCGTCAAGGCCATGATCGGCCTGCTCGAGCGAAACCCCGGCATTCCGAAGGACCGCTACGACGATGTCGCTATAGCGGCGACGACCCAGACGGGAGACCAGGGCCTCACTCTCGGTCGCACGGCCGCCCTTCTCGCAGGTCTCCCCAAGTCGGTGCCCGGCTATGCGATCGACCGCATGTGCGCTGGAGCCATGACCTCGGTCACGACCATCGCCGGTGCTATCGCCTTCGGAGCATACGACGTCGGAATCGCGGGCGGAGTGGAGCACATGGGCCGCCATCCGATGGGCTTCGGTGCCGACCCGAACCCGCGGTTCCTTGCGGAGAAGCTCGTGAGCGCCGACGCCCTCAACATGGGCAACACGGCCGAGCGCATCCATGATCGCTTTCCGCAACTCACCAAGGAACGCGCCGACCGTTTCGCCATGCGCAGCCAGCAGAAGGCCAACGCCGCCTATGAGAACGGCAAGATCCAGCCCGACCTCGTTCCGGTGGCCATTCGTTCAGAGAGCGGTTGGGGGCTCGCGACACGCGACGAGGCGCTGCGCCCCGACACCACGATGGAGGGCCTCGCCACCCTCAAGACGCCCTTCCGCCCGCACGGCCGCGTGACGGCGGGCAACTCGTCCGGTCTCAACGATGGCGCCACCGCATCGATCATCGCGAGCGCGGATGCCGCCAAGGAGTTCGGGCTCACCCCCAAGATGCGAATGGTCAGCTTCGCCTTCGCGGGCGTCGAACCGGAGATCATGGGCATCGGTCCCGTGCCGTCGACGGAGAAGGCACTGCGCAAGGCGGGCCTCACGATCGAGGACATCGGCCTGTTCGAACTCAACGAAGCCTTCGCCGTTCAGGTTCTCTCGCTGCTCGACCACTTCGGAATCGACGACGACGACCCGCGCGTCAACCAGTGGGGCGGCGCCATCGCGATCGGCCACCCGCTCGCGTCATCCGGTGTGCGCCTGATGATCCAGTTAGCGGCCCAGTTCGCCGAGCGGCCCGACGTTCGTTACGGCCTCACGGCGATGTGCATCGGCCTCGGCCAGGGCGGTTCCGTCATCTGGGAGAACCCCAACTACAAGGGAAAGAAGTAATGCCGGAACGTTTCGCCGACCTCGCCGCCCTCGACCCCGACGAGGTCGTCACCCATTCCTTCGTTCGCGACGTGCCGCTGCCGAGCGGCAAGACGCTCGCGCTCGTCACGCTCGACAACGGTAAGGATCACACGCGGCCGAACACGCTCGGCCCGACCACGCTGCTCGAGTTCGCGCGCGTGCTCGACGAGCAGAAGGACCGCGCGGCGAAGGGCGAGATCCACGGACTCGCGGTCACCGGTAAGCCGTTCATCTTCGCGGCGGGAGCCGACCTGACCCGGGTCAGCGAGATCCCCGATCGCGAAACGGGCAAGCAGATGGCCCAGCTCGGGCACTGGGCGCTCGGTAAGCTCAGCGAGCTCGGCGTGCCGTCATTCGCTTTCGTCAACGGCCTGGCACTGGGCGGCGGGGTGGAGATTCCCCTCAACTGCACCTACCGCACCATCGACAGTTCGGTGCCGGCGTTGGCGCTGCCCGAGGTGTTCCTGGGTATCATCCCCGGTTGGGGCGGCTCGTGGCTGCTCCCGAACCTCATCGGCATCGAGAACGCGCTCGAGGTCATCATCTCGAACCCGCTCAAGAACAACCGCATGCTCAAGGGATCGCAGGCGTTTGAACTCGGCATCGCCGACGCGATGTTCGAGCCCGCCAACTTTCTCGAGGACTCGATCATGTGGGCCGACGGCGTGATCACCGGCAAGACCACGGTGAAGCGCAAGAACGAGCCGGGCAAGATCGAGCGACTCGCCAAGTGGGATATCGCCGTCGGAATCGCCGAAAAGACCCTGAAGAGTCGCATCGGCAAGGTCGCGCACTCCCCGTACCGCGCGCTCGAGCTCATCAAGGCGGCCAAGTCGGTCGACAAGAAGAGGGGCTTCGAGCTCGAGGATGACGCGCTCGCCGACCTCATCTCCGGCGACCAGTTCCGCGCGAGCATCTACGCCTTCAATCTCGTTCAGAAGCGCGCCAAGCGACCCGCGGGCGCACCGGACAAGAAGCTCGCCCGCCCCGTCACCAAGGTCGGCGTCATCGGCGCGGGTCTCATGGCCCGTCAGTTCGCGCTGCTCTTCGTGCGCCGCCTGCAAGTGCCCGTCGTCATCACCGACCTCGACCAGGCCCGCGTCGATGAGGGGGTTGCCTACATCCATAAGGAGATCGACGATCTGCTCGGCAAGGGACGAATTTCGCCCGACGAATCGAATCGCCTCAGGGCGCTCGTCACCGGCACGACCGACAAGGCCGACTTCGCCGACTGCGACTGGGTGATCGAGGCGATCTTCGAAGAGCTCGAGGCAAAGCAGGAGGTGTTCGCCGAGGTCGAGAAGCACATCTCGCCCGAAGCGATTCTCGCAACCAACACGTCTTCGCTTTCGGTGGAGCAGATCGGCGCTCGGCTGAAGAATCCGGAACGAGTCGTCGGCTTCCACTTCTTCAACCCCGTCGCCGTCATGCCGCTCATCGAGGTCGTTCGCACGCCCTTCTCGAATGACGAATCCGTTTCTACCGCGATGGTGACTGCCGAGAAGCTGCGCAAGAACGCCGTCATCACGAAGGACAGTCCCGGGTTCGTGGTCAACCGCATCCTCGCCAAGGTTCTCGGCGAGGCGATGCACGCCGTCGACACGGGGACGCCGTTCGAGGTGGTCGAGGAGTCGACGCGGCCGTTCGGGTTGCCGATGACCCCGTTCGAGCTTCTCGAACTGGTCGGCCTGAAGGTGGGAGCGCACGTGCTCGACACCCACCACAACGCCTTCCCCGACCGGTTCTTCGAAAGCACCAACCTGCACAAGCTCGCCGAACTCGGTCACATCTTCGAGCGCGACGGCAAGGGCAACATCAAGGGCATCGACAAGCGCGCGCGTGACATCGTGGCGGGCGGCAAGACCCCCATGACAGCGCAGGAGTTGCAGGTGCGCATCGAGGACGGCCTCGCCGACGAGATCCACCGGATGCTCGACGACAAGGTCGTGGAGGCCGCAGAAGACATCGACCTCTGCCTCATCCTCGGCGCGGGCTACCCCTTCCAGATGGGTGGAGCGACGCCGTATCTCGACCGGGTGGGCGCGTCGGAGCGCACTTTCGGCGACACGTTCCACCACCCGCCGATCCGCGGGGTCGCGTAGCGCTGGTTGCTAGCGGTTGAGCGGGGTCATGTCCGCGTAGCGGTCGCCGGCGGGCGCCTCAAGGGAGTTGAGCGTCGCGAGTTGCTCGGGCGTGAGCACAACCGAATCGGCCGCGACGTTCTCCTCGAGGTAGGTCACGCGCTTCGTTCCGGGGATAGGCACGATGTCGCCGCCCTGGGCGAGCAACCACGCGAGTGCGACCTGGCCCGGCTTCGCGCCCGATTCGGTGGCGACGGCATCCACTTGCTCGACGATGCGGATGTTCTGCTCAAGGTTGCCCTCGGCGAATCGAGGGTTGCTGCGGCGGAAATCGGCCTCGTCGAACTGGTCGAGTGACCGGATCGTTCCCGTGAGAAACCCACGGCCGAGCGGCGAGTACGCGACGAGACCGATGCCGAGCTCGCGAAGCGTGGGCAGCACTTCGGCTTCGATGTCGCGCGTCCACAGCGAGTACTCGCTCTGCACGGCGGTGACCGGATGCACGGTGTGCGCACGACGGATGGTCGCCGCCGAGGCTTCCGACAGCCCGTAGCCGAGGATCTTGCCCTCGTCGATGAGCTTTGCGAACTCGCCCACGGTGTCTTCGATGGGAACGGAGGGGTCCATGCGGTGCTGGTAGTAGAGATCGATGTGGTCGGTTCCGAGCCGCTTGAGTGAGCCTTCGACCGAGATGCGCATGTTCTCCGGGCTTCCGTCCAGGCCGCGGCTGTCGTCTGTGCGGTGCAGAACCGTTCCGAACTTCGTGGCGATCACGACATCATCGCGGCGACCCGCGATGGCACGAGCGAGCAGCTCTTCGTTGATGTACGGCCCGTAGATCTCGGCGGTATCCAGCAGCGTGACGCCGAGTTCGAGCGCACGGTGGATGGTGCGGATGGACTCCGCGTCATCCTGGCCCTTGCCCGTGTAGAACGCGCTCATGCCCATGAGGCCGAGGCCGATGCGGCCGACGACGAGGCCGTCGGTTCCGAGTGTGATGGTCTTCACTTGCATTGCTCCTTGTAGATATCGATCTTGTGGTCTATCGCCGCGAGGCTGCGGGTGACCTCGTCGAGCTGCGCGACCACCGTGATGCGGTGGCGCAGCAGCAGCTCGAGCCGTGCGGCGGTCGTCGCTTCGCCCGAGCGCACGAGTTCGACGTAGTCGCGCACTTGCGCGATGGGCATCGCCGTCGAGCGCAGCTTGGTGAGGAAGATCACCCAGTTGACGTCGGATTCCGAGTACCGCCGGTGGGTCGAGGACGCCCGGTCGACGGGCTCGAGCATGAGTCCGGCCCGTTCGTAGTACCGGAGGGTGTGAGCGGAGAGCCCCGTGGCTTCGGCGACTTCGGAGATCGAGAGCCGGGCATCCGTAATGGTCATGAACTCAGGCTAGAACTTAGAGCGCACTCTAAGTCAAACGCGAAGCGTTTTCCTCGGCGGGCAGGGGTCTAGCGACCGGGATCTTGCTGCCGAGCACTTGCGCGACGACGTCGCGTGCGATCGCCTGGGGAGTGAGTCCCACCTGATCGAGGATGAACTCGCGGCTGCCGTGCGCAAGGAACTGGTCGGGCAGCCCGAGCTCGTTGACAGCCGTATCGACGTTCGCGGCCCTGAGATCCTGCCGGATGCGGGTACCGATACCGCCGACCCTCACCCCGTCTTCGATCGTCACAACCAGCCTGTGCTCGGCGGAGAGTTCGATGATGCTCGGCGGAACGGGTACGACCCAGCGCGGGTCTACGACGGTCGCGCCGATGCCCTGAGCGGCGAGGCGCTCGGCGACCTGCAGCCCCAACTTCGCCATCGGTCCCACCGTGACGATGAGCACGTCTTTATGGGGTGCCTCCCGCAGCACGTCGACGCCGTCATCGGTGCGGCGCACAGCGTCGAACTCGGTGCCGACGCTGCCCTTGGAGAACCGCAGCACCGTCGGCCCGTCGTCGATGGCCACTGCCTCGCCGAGCTCTTCGCGCAGACGAGTGGCGTCGCGAGGGGCGGCGATACGGATGTCCGGCACGACCTGCAGTATTGCGAGGTCCCACATTCCGTGGTGACTCGGGCCGTCTGGACCGGTTACGCCAGCACGATCGAGCACGAACGTGACGCCGGCCTTGTGGAGCGCGACATCCATGAGCACCTGGTCGAAGGCCCGGTTGACGAATGTCGCGTACATGGCGACGACCGGATGCAACCCGCCGAACGCGAGGCCGGCGGCGGAGGCCACGGCGTGCTGTTCGGCGATGCCCACGTCGAGTACGCGGTCGGGGAAGCGCTCCGCGAACTTGTGGAGTCCCGTCGGTCGCAGCATGGCAGCGGTGATGCCGACGAGTCGCGGGTTGGCCTCGGCGAGGTGCACGATCTCGTCGCTGAAAACGGAGGTCCACGACGGCTTGCTCGCGACCTCGATGGGTTCACCCGTCTCGGGGTCGATCTGCCCGACGGCGTGGAACTGGTCCGCCGTGTCGAGGAGTGCCGGCTGGTAGCCCCGCCCCTTCTCGGTGATCGCGTGGACGATCACCGGCGCACCGTAGTTCTTAGCCTGCTCGAACGCCTCGGTGAGCGCCCGGATGTCGTGGCCGTGCACGGGACCGAGGTACTTGATGTCGAGGTTCGAGTACAGCGCTTCGTTATTGGTGAGCCGGGCGAGGAAACCATGCGTGCCACCCCGGATGCCGCGGTACAGCGCTCGACCGGGAGCACCGAACTTGTCGAAGACTTTGCGACTCGTGGAGTACAGGCTGCGGTAGGAGCGCCTCGTGCGCACGTCGTTGAGGAAATGCGCCATGCCGCCGATGGTCGGCGCATACGAGCGACCGTTGTCGTTGACCACGATCACGAGGTTGCGGCTGTTGTCGTCGCTGATGTTGTTGAGCGCCTCCCACGTCATGCCGCCCGTGAGCGCACCGTCGCCGACGACGGCGACGACGTGCCGGTCGCCCTGTCCGGTCATGGTGAATGCGCGCGAGATGCCGTCGGCCCAGGAGAGCGAACTCGAGGCATGGGAGCTCTCCACGATGTCGTGCGGCGACTCCGAGCGCTGCGGATAGCCCGCGAGACCGCCCTCCTCGCGAAGCCTGCTGAAGTCCTGACGGCCGGTGAGCAGCTTGTGCACGTAGCTCTGGTGGCCCGTGTCGAAGATGATCGCGTCGTTCGGCGAGTCGAAGACTTTGTGCATCGCGATCGTCAATTCGACGACACCGAGGTTGGGCCCGAGGTGCCCTCCGGTCTTGGAGACCTCGCGCACCAGAAACTCGCGGATCTCCGCGGCGAGCTCGACGAGTTGCTTCGGGCTGAGGTCATCCAGGTCTCGCGGACCGGTGATTCCCTCGAGCAGGCTCATTGCTACAGCCTAAACGAGGCTCCTCAGAACGTACTGAAGGATGCCGCCGTTGCGGTAGTAGTCCGCCTCACCGGGGGTGTCGATGCGAAGTACCGCATCGAACTCCACGGGCTGCTTACCAGCAGGCGAGTGCTCGCTCGGCGTGGCGACGACGTGGAGTGTCTTCGGCGTGAGGCCCTCATTGAGCTCTTCGACTCCCGTGATGCTCACGACCTCGGTTCCATCGAGCCCGAGGGAGTCCGCGGACTTCCCAGCCGGGAACTGAAGGGGCAGCACACCCATGCCGATGAGATTGGAGCGGTGGATCCGCTCGAAGCTCTCGACGATGACCGCCTTCACGCCGAGCAGGCTCGTTCCCTTCGCGGCCCAGTCGCGGCTCGATCCCGAGCCGTACTCCTTGCCGCCGAAGATCACGAGCGGCACGCCGGCGGCCGCGTAGTTCTGCGCCGCATCGTAGATGAAAGCCTGCGGGGCTTCCGGCTGGGTGAAGTCGCGCGTGAAGCCGCCCTCGACATTGTCGAGCAGCTGATTGCGCAGCCGGATGTTCGCGAACGTGCCACGGATCATCACCTCGTGGTTGCCGCGACGCGAGCCGTAGGAGTTGTAGTCCTTACGGTCGATGCCGTGCTCGTCGAGATACTTGCCCGCCGGGCTGTCGGCCTTGATCGAACCCGCAGGGCTGATGTGGTCGGTCGTCACGGAGTCGCCGAGCTTCGCCAGAACGCGCGCGCCGGCGATGGATGACACGGGGGTCGTCTCGATCGTCATGCCGTCGAAGTACGGGGGCTTGCGCACGTACGTGGAGTTCTCGTCCCACTCGAAAGTTGACCCGGTGGGCGTCGGCAGGTTCTTCCAGCGGTCATCCCCGTCGAAGACTCCGGCGTACTCGTGGGTGAACATCTCGGTGTCGATGCTCGAGTCGATCGTGGACTGCACCTCTGCGGCATCCGGCCAGATGTCTTTGAGGAAGACGTCGTTGCCGGCCTGGTCCTGGCCGAGGGCGTCGATCTCGAAGTCGAAGTTCATCGACCCCGCGAGGGCGTACGCGATCACGAGCGGCGGCGACGCGAGGTAGTTCATCTTCACGTCGGGGTTGATGCGACCCTCGAAGTTGCGGTTGCCCGAGAGTACGGCCGTCACGGCGAGGTCGTTGTCTTGCACGGCCTTGGAGATCTCGTCTTCGAGTGGTCCCGAGTTGCCGATGCACGTCGTGCAGCCGTAGCCGACCGTGTAGAAACCGAGATCTTCGAGGTACGCGGTGAGTCCCGCCTTCTCGTAGTAGTCGGTGACGACCTTCGATCCGGGCGCCAGCGTGGTCTTGACCCACGGCTTGGCCTTGAGGCCCTTCTTGCTCGCGTTGCGGGCGAGCAGGCCGGCGGCGAGCATGACCGAGGGATTGGAGGTGTTCGTGCACGATGTGATCGCAGCGATGGCGACCGCACCGTGGTCGAGCACGAAGCCGTCGCCGTTTCCCAGCACGACCTCGGTCGGGTGGGATGCCACGGACGGTGCGTGGCTCGTGTGCTTGAGGTGCGACCGCTCGTGCGCCGAGGTCTCGTCTTCTGGCGTGAATCCGACGGGGTCGGACGCCGGGAAGGTGCCCTCGACCGCGGCGTCGACCCGCGACATGCGCGTCGGGTCGGTGTACGACTCGAGGTCGATCTCGAACTGGTTCTTCGCACGGCTGAGCTCGACGCGGTCCTGAGGACGCTTCGGACCGGCGATCGACGGCACGACCGTGCCGAGATCCAGCTCGAGGTACTCGCTGTATACGGGCTCGATCGATGGGTCGTGCCACAGCGACTGGAGCTTCGAGTACTGCTCGACGAGTGCCACCTGCTCTTCGCTGCGGCCGGTGAGGCGCAGGTAGTCGAGGGTGACGTCATCGATCGGGAACATCGCCGCAGTGGACCCGAACTCGGGGCTCATGTTTCCGATGGTCGCGCGGTTGGCCAGCGGCACGGATGCGACGCCGGGCCCGTAGAACTCGACGAACTTGCCCACGACGCCGTGCCAGCGCAGCATCTGCGTGATCGTGAGCACGACATCCGTCGCCGTCACGCCCGTGGGGATGGAGCCGGAGAGCTTGAAGCCCACCACCTTGGGGATGAGCATCGAGACGGGCTGGCCGAGCATCGCGGCCTCGGCCTCGATACCGCCGACGCCCCAGCCGAGCACGCCGAGTCCATTCACCATCGTGGTGTGGGAGTCGGTGCCGACACAGGTGTCCGGATACGCGCGCAGCACTCCCCCGACCTCGCGCGTGTACGTGACGCGCGCGAGATACTCGATGTTGACCTGGTGCACGATGCCGGTGCCGGGCGGCACGACCTTGAAGTCGTCGAACGCCGTCTGGCCCCAGCGCAGGAACTGGTACCGCTCGCCGTTGCGCTCATACTCGATCTCGACGTTGCGCTCGAGCGCGTCGGCGGTGCCGAACAGGTCCGCGATGACCGAATGGTCGATGACGAGCTCCGCGGGTGCGAGCGGGTTGACCTTCTCTGGGTCGCCGCCGAGCGCGCTGACCGCCTCACGCATGGTCGCGAGGTCGACGATGCACGGAACACCCGTGAAGTCCTGCATGACGACGCGTGCGGGTGTGAACTGGATCTCGGTGTCGGGTTCCGCCGAGGGCACCCACGATCCGAGTGCTTCGATCTGCGCCTTGGTGACGTTGGCGCCGTCCTCGGTACGAAGCAGGTTCTCGAGCAGCACTTTGAGGCTGAACGGGAGCTTGTCGTAGCCGGGAACCTTATCGATGCGGAACACCTCGTACTCGGTCGAACCGACCGTGAGCGTGTCTTTGGACCCGAAGCTGTTGACTGCCGACACTGTCGTCTCCCTTGCTGACCTGCGTCAAGTTTCTCTGCCGGCCACACGGTCTGCCAGCAAGGCAAGCCTAAGGCCGGCAGCGGTGGGCGTGAGCCGGTCACTCGGCCAAAACTATCTTGACGTCAAGATAAATCTACATCATTCGCGATCGTAGATGAGCCCCCTGCGGCGCGCCACGCGGTAGACGAGCTCAATGCCGATGGCACCCACGACGCCGAAGGCGATGCCGACGATCAGCGCGGGTTGTAGCTGCAGGTGCATCGCGAAGAAATCGCGGCCGAACGGCACCGACACCACGATGACGAAAAGGGCGGCCATCGTGGAAAGCAGCAGCGCCCGCCACCGGTCGAGCGGACGCGCAAGCACGCACAGGATCCAGAACGCGACGATCCACATCGTGACGGTGGTGATCGAGCGTGCGTCGTCGTGCGGCACCATCGCGCGCAAGACGGCATTCGCAGCGAACGTTGCAACGGCCGCGATGACGCCGGTCGAGATCGCGTACTTGAGCAGCCGGTCGAGGATGCCCGGATGATAGATGCGTCGATTCGGAGCGAGCGCGAGGAAGAACGACGGGATGCCGATCGTGACCGTGGAGACGAGCGTGAGCTGGCGCGGGAGGAACGGGAACTCCCAGAGCAACACGGCGAAGACGACGGCGAACAGGATGCCGTACACGGTCTTCGCGAGGAACAGGTTGGCCACCCGTTCCACATTGGCGATGACCTGGCGACCGTAGGCAAGCACTCCGGGCAGACGCGCGAACTCATCGTCGAGCAGTACGAGCCGCGCAACCGCCTTCGTCGCCGACGTGCCCGCTCCCATTGCGATGCCGAGGTCGGCATCCTTGATCGCCATCGCGTCGTTCACTCCGTCGCCCGTCATGGCGACGGTGTGACCGTCCTCCTTGAGCACGCGCACCATCGCTCGCTTCTGGTCGGGCGTGACGCGCCCGAAGATGCTGTTGCTCGCGAGTGCGCGCCTGATCGCGTGGTCGTCCTCGAGCTCCCGGGCGTCGACCGAGGCCGTGCCCACCCCGAGTCCCGTGGCGAGAGCCGCGACCGTCGTCGGATTGTCGCCCGAGATGATCACGCAGCGCACACCCTGTTCCGCGAAGTAGGTGAGGGTGGATGCGGCGTCGGCCCGGATCGTCTCGCCGAACAGCAACACCGCGACGGGAGTGAGTTCCAGGTGCTCCACGTCGACGTCACCGGGCTCGGGGAGCGCGCCATTGAGTCGCACGAGCGCAAGGGTGCGGTGGCCGACCGCGGCGTAGTCGGCGGCTCGCACGGCCGCATCAGGATGCCCGGCCAACAGCCGCTCGGGCGCGCCCAGAAGCCACACGGTGTTCTGCCCTTCGTGACGGCAACTCAGCCCGCTGAAGGCACGGGAACTCGAGAACGGTACACGCGCATCTGCGACGGCTCCGACATCCGGAAACGGGTCGGCGAGGGAGCGCGCGGTCGCGTTCGCTTCGTCGCCGCGAGCGAAGAGCGACAGGGCGGCGGGCATCGCAGGCTCGTGCGTGAAGGGCTCGACGCGGATGAAGGCGACGTCACCGCTCGTGAGGGTTCCCGTCTTGTCGAGGCACAGCACATCCACTCGCGCAAGGATCTCGACGGCAGCGAGCTCCTGGATTAGCACGCGCTGTTGCGCAAGCCGAATCGCCGCGACCCCGAACGCGAGGCTGATGAGCAGTACCAGCCCCTCGGGGATCATGCCGACGACACTCGCGACGATGCCGATGAGCGCGGGCCGCCACTCCCCCGCGGCGAGCGATTCCAGCCCGAATCGGCCTGCGAGCACCTGGCTGCCGATCACGATGAGCACGATCGGGCCGAGAATCCATGAGATGTACACGAGGATGCGGTTGGTCGCCGCCCGCAGTTCTGAGTGCGCGAGCGAATGCCGCCGGATCTCCGCGGTGAGCCGATTCGCGTACGAAGCAGGGCCCACCGCCGTGACGAGCGCGTGCCCCGTGCCGGTCGAAACGAGGGCACCGGACAGCACCGTGTCGCCCTCGCGTTTCATGATGGGCTCCGACTCGCCCGTGAGCAGGGATTCGTTGACGGTAAGGTCGACGGCGTCGAGCACCACGGCATCCGCGACGATCTGGTCTCCCGCCCGGAGCACGACAGTGTCTCCCAGCACGACTTGAGAGGGATGCAGCACCACCGTCTCACCGTCTCTGCGCACTGCGACGAGCGGCGCCGCGAGCAGGGCCAGCCGGTCGAGCGCGAGCTTCGCCCGCACCTCCTGCACGATCCCGATGAGCGAATTGGCGATGACGATGCCGTAGAAGAACCCGTCTCGAAGGTCGCCGAACAGCAGGATCACGACGAAGCACGCCGTGAGGATGGCGTTGAAGAGCGTGAAGACGTTGTCCCGGATGATGTGCCACAGCGGCCGGGAGGTCGTCTGCTTCGTGGCGTTGGTCTCGCCGCGCGCGACCCGCTCGGCTACCTCACTCGGGCTGAGGCCGCGCATAGACCGTTCTCACGAGCAGCCAGGTGACCCAGAGCATCGCCGCGTAGAGCGGCACGCCGAGCAGGAGCTTCAACCCGGCGAGGGCGGAGACATTGCCCGCGAAGTAGAGCGGCAGTTCGACAGCGAGCCGCAGTGCGAACAGACCGCACCAGAGCAGGGACGCGATGAGGGCGACACGGAATTTGGCCCTGTCTTTGCGCCAGGCGCTTCCCTCACCCGTGATGAGGGAGGCGATCACGCCGATGAGCGGCCAGCGCACCGCGAGGCTGACGAGCAGGGCGAGTAGGAACACGCCGTTGATGATGAACCCGAAGACGAAGTTGTCCTGGCCTCGACCCGTGAAGAGCGCGAGACCGGCCGAGAGGGCGATGCCGAGCACGCCGGCCAGCGCTGAGGTGTACGGCTGCTTCATGACGATGCGCAGGATGACGAAGAGGATCGCGAGCCCGAAGGGCACGAACACCGAGAGCAGGAGGTTTCCCGTGAGCGTGTAGACGACGAGGAACCCGAGACCGGGAAGGATCGACTCGACGAGACCGCGCACGCCGCCCATCGCGGCGAGCAGCGCCGCGCCGCTCGGGGTCTCCCCCGGCGTGACCTTCGCGATACCCGACTTGCGCGCCGCGTCGGCCAGATTGTCGCTCAGGGAGGGGTTCTCCCCCGGCTCGGTCATTCGGGCACTCCACCCTGCTGGCCGGTCGCGGGCATGTGGAGCGGGATGAGGTCACGCGGCGGCATGGGGGTCGTGCCGCGGACGACCACGATCGACCTGAAGAGATCCTCGATCTGGGCGGCGGCGTCGCGATTGGTGACCCCCTCACCCGCAATGACACCGCGCAGGAACCAGCGTGGGCCGTCGACTCCCACGAAGCGCGCGAGCCGGTTTCCCCCGGGCTGGCCGGCAGCAACGGGTATCTCGGCGAGAATCTCCGGGCCGAACACGCCGACGGCCTCCTTGGTGGTGCCGCCCTGCTTGTGGATCTGGTCGACGATCTGCTTGCGGATCTCATGCCACAGGCCGCTTGTGCGGGGCGCCGCGAAGGGCTGCACCTGAAGGGTCGAGCCGGCGTAGTCGAGTCCCACGGCGACGACGCGCTTGCTCCCTTCCTCGACCTCGAGCCGCAGGTGAAGATCGGGCCGCGGCAGGATCTTCACTCCGCCGAGATCGACATACGGGCGCACCGCATTCGCCTCGCTCTCGTCGAGGGGGCCGGCTGTTGCGCGGTCGTCTGGCGCCGACTTCGGCTGCTCCGCATCGGGGGGTTCGATGGCCGGTCGATCGCCCGCGGTGATGTCGCTCACGACGTGACTCCTGTTTCGCTCGATTTCACTGTGTGCTCACGCAGTCCGGTCGAGCCGAAGCCCGACTCACCGCGGTGACTTCCCGGAAGCTTCTCGACCTGCACGAAGACCGCGCGGGAGACCGGCATGACGATGAGCTGGGCTATCCGGTCGCCGGGCTCGATCGTGAACGGATGCTCGGTGTCGGTGTTCAGCAGGGTGACCCTGATCTCGCCGCGGTAGCCGGCATCCACGGTTCCCGGACTGTTGACGATGGTGAGACCGTGGCGAGCGGCGAGGCCGGACCTCGGAACCACGAACGCCACGAAGCCTGCGGGCAGAGCGATGGATACCCCGGTGCCCACCGTCGCCCTCGCACCTGGCGCGAGCACGTGAGCTTCCGCCGCGCGAAGGTCCGCACCGGCGTCACCCGGATGCGAATATGCAGGCACCTCACCCGATGAGATCAGCACCTCGACGTTGTCGGCCACGTGACGAGGGTAGTGCAGAACGCTGAACAGGCGGGGCCAGCATCAGATGTCGACACGGTGTGTAATAGAGCGTGACCATCTACCGCGAGAGGCTGTGGCCCGCGCCGTGGTTGTTCCTCGCCACCGCGCTCGTCATTCCCGCGAGCCTGCTCGTGTTCCTTCCGATCAACCAGACGGCGGGCATCGTGACCGCAATCGCGTTGTATGCCGGATGCGTCGTGCTGCTGCTCGTCGCCGCCCCGTCGATCACGGTCACCGAGACCGAACTCGTTGCGGGCAAGGCGCGTCTGCCCCTCGAGGCCGTCGGACAGGTGAAACACTTCTCGCGAGACGAGGCGCAGCTCGAGCGTGGCCAGCGACTTGACGCGAGAGCGTGGCTCATGATCCGCGGCTGGATCGATCCGGTCGTGCGCGTCGAGGTACTCGACGAACTCGACCCCACCCCGTACTGGCTGCTGTCGACCCGCCGACCCCGCGAACTCGCGGAGGCGCTGGGTCGGGTGCGCGCGGCTTAGGCCGCGCACTCCAGGCAGATCGGGCCGAGCTTGGTCTCGTGGTCGATCTGGGACCGGTGCTTCACGAGGAAGCAGTTGACGCACGTGAACTCGTCCGCCTGCGGCGGGAGTACAACGACGTCGAGATCGAGGTCGGAAAGGTCAGCGCCAGCGAGCTCGAAGTTGCCGGGGTTATCGGCGTCGTCTACATCGACAGACCCGGACATCTTGTCCGGCACACGCTCTTTGAGAGCCTCGATCGACTCGGAGTCGTCGTCGGTCTTGCGAGGTGCGTCGTAGTCGGTTGCCATGCCCATCCACTTCTGTATTTTTCACTGCGGTAACGAAATCGGCGGGCACAGTTTGCATCAATCCATTGCGAATAGCAAACCGCTGACACCCAGTCGTTTTCCTGCATCCCGTGCAACTTCCGGCGCGCCCGTTCTATTCCCGCGAAACGGCCCCTGATCGTGTAATCCTTGACCGAATCGTGACGGCTGGAGGGTATTCAGCATGCAGGACCTGCGAGTAATCGGAGTGGAGAGCGGAGCGTTATTGGCCTCCGCGGACGACGGGACGCGATTCCGCATCCCCATCGACGAAGTGATGCAGGCCAAACTGCGTCAGACCGTCGCCGATCCGGGCACCGGACCGAAGCTGTCGCCCAAAGAGATCCAGGCCCACATTCGATCCGGAATGTCCGCTCAAGACGTCGCGTCGATCACGGGGGCTCCGCTCGAATTCATCCAGCGATTCGAAGGCCCCGTCATTGCGGAGCGCGAATTCGTGGTGCAATCCGCCCTCGGCGTGCCGGTGCGCACCGCCGGCGACGACCCCATGAGCGAGGCAAAGACCTTCGGCACGGCCATCCGCGAGCGTTTGCACGAACTCGGCGCCATCAACGAGCGCTGGGCGAGCTGGAAGGAAGTGACGAGCGGCTGGATCGTGAAGCTCGCGTTCACCGCGAATCAGATCGAGCACGACGCGCGCTGGCAGTTCGACCCCAAGAAGCAGGCGCTCGCGCCCCTCAACAACGAGGCAATCACGCTGTCGCAACAGGGTGACGCCGCCGGAACGCTCATGCCGCGCTTGCGCGCCGTGGGCCCGACGGAACCCCGCACTGACTCGTCCCGCTTCGACAGCGGCGCCTTCGCTCTCGATGACTCGACGGCGCTCGAGGCCGCCTCTCCCGCCCCGGTGAACATCGGGCGCCCAGATCGCGACGAAACCCCCGTGCACGGCAACCAGACGGCAGACCTGCTCGAAGCACTGCGGCGACGCAGGGGGGAGCGCGAGTCGGCGAGCTTCGACGAGGATGACGCGCGGTCGGCCCACCCGTCGACGGGCAGCATCCGCATCGTGGATGTGCCCATCGACGAGTTCACCGAGGAGACGCCATCCCCCCGGCAGACCCAGCCGCAGCCCGGCTCCCGCGGGCGCAAGGGCCGGGCGACTATGCCGAGCTGGGACGAGATCGTCTTCGGCGCGAGGCCGGACGACGACCTGGCCTGAAGTCGCTCCTCAGCCCGACGATTTCCTCAGGCCGATTCAGGCCGCTCCCGGGACCGCGAACGCTCCGAACCGCAGGAGCGGCACCCGTAGTTCGGCGGGCGACCACGAACCGTGTTGCCCCACCATCGCTCTGCCCTGGGCGGACGCGGCGCGCGAGTCGTAATACGCGATTGACTTGCGGGCGGCGACGAGCAGGTCGCCGATGCGGGGCTCGACTTCCGGCCGCACCGGTCCGAACCAGCCTGCGGCGATCGCCTCTTCGCGCGTCGCGATCCACGACCGGTTGCTCTCCGACTCGCGCCAGTGCTCGACGAGCCGGGCGCGGTGCGCCGGGCTCGCGTCATCCTCGAAGTGGAGCTGCAGGCAGCGCGGCTCCCCCGCGACGAATCGAATCCCGTCGACGAGTGCGGGAACCGAGTCGAAGAGCACGTGCGAATGCCGGGGCACATCGAGCAGACCGTGGTCGGCAGTCACGAGCAGGCCGTGCCGCGGGCTGAGCCCGGCGGCGAGGTCGCGCGCGGCCGCATCGGTCGCCTCGAGAGCGTTAGTCCACTCGTGGGACTCCCAGCCGTGCGCATGGGCGGCCATATCGAGTTCGGGCACGTAGACGTACACCAGGCCGGGAGGCCCCGGTTCGCGCGCCGCTTCCGCAGCGAGCTGCATCCTCTCGGCGATGGATGCCCCCGCGAGGTAGCGCGCTCCACGAAGCACCGCGTGAGTGAAGCCGGAACTCCGATAGCGTTCGGGGCCGATGGCGACGGCCGTGAATCCGGCGGCGGACGCAGTCTCGAAGAGGGTCGGCTCGAGCTGCCATGTGGTCGGGTCGAGCCGGTCGTCCCATCCGGAGAGCTGGTTGACGAGACGGTCGTGGTCCGTATCGACGACGGTGTACCCGACGAGGCCGTGTTGGCCCGGTGGCACGCCCGTCGCGAGAGTCGCGAGGGCCGCGGCCGTGGTCGTCGGGAAGCCCGACTCGATCACCGACTTGTTCGACAGAGCGCCGCTGAGGGTGCGCGCATGCCCCGCCCTCGCCTTGAGCGACTCGGCGCCCAGGCCATCGACGAGGAGCACAATTGCCCGATCGACCGGCGGAAGGCCCAGCCGGTTCGGTTCGCCCGAGATCGATCCGAGACAACTTCGCAGAACGTCGGCAAGGCTCAGCGCGTCTGGTTTGGGCGCCGGTAGCATGGGCGCAATCCTATGGCTACTCCCGAAAACGACACCCCGGTAACCCCCGCCGGCGAACGCATCGAAGACATCGATGTGTCAGCCGAGATGCAGGGATCATTCCTCGAGTACGCGTACTCGGTCATCTATTCGCGCGCCCTCCCCGATGCTCGGGACGGACTCAAACCGGTGCAGCGGCGCATCCTGTACCAGATGACGGAGATGGGTCTGCGTCCCGATCGCGGCCACGTGAAGTCGGCACGCGTCGTGGGCGACGTCATGGGCAAGCTGCACCCGCACGGCGACGCGTCGATCTACGACGCGATGGTGCGACTCGCCCAGGATTTCATCCTGCGCGTGCCACTCATCGACGGGCACGGCAACTTCGGCTCGCTCGACGACGGCCCCGCGGCTCCCCGCTACACGGAGGCGCGCCTGCAGGCTGCCGCCGTCGCCATGACGGACGATCTCGATGAAGACGTCGTCGACTTCGTGCCCAATTACGACAGCTCGCTCATGCAGCCTGAGGTGCTGCCCGCAGCCTTCCCCAACCTTCTCGTGAACGGCGCAAGCGGGATCGCTGTCGGCATGGCCACCAACATGGCGCCGCACAACCTCATCGAAGTCGTTGCGGCGGCCCGCTACTTGCTGGAGAACCACGAAGCAACCCTCGAAGATCTCATGGCCTTCGTGCCCGGCCCCGACCTGCCGACCGGCGGCACGATCATCGGGCTCGAGGGAATCAAGGACGCATACGCCACCGGCCGCGGCGCATTCAAGACCCGCGCAAAGGTCACCGTCGAATCGATCACCGCGCGCAAGACCGGCCTCGTCGTCACTGAACTCCCCTACCTCGTCGGCCCCGAACGCGTGATCGAGAAGATCAAAGACGGTGTCAATGCGAAGAAGATCAACGGCATCTCCGACGTCACCGATCTCACCGATCGCAAGCACGGCATGCGGCTGGTCATCGGCATCAAGACGGGGTTCAGCCCGGATGCCGTGCTCGAGCAGCTCTACCGGCTCACCCCTTTGGAAGACAACTTCTCAATCAACAATGTCGCCCTCGTCAACGGCGGACCCAAGACCCTCGGACTCAAAGAGCTCCTGCGGGTCTATCTCGACCATCGCCTCGAAGTGGTCCGCCGTCGCAGCGCGTACCGCCTCGCCCGGCGCAAGGAACGGCTGCACCTCGTCGAGGGCCTCCTCATCGCCATCCTCGACATCGACGAGGTCATCCAGGTCATCCGGCAGAGCGACGACAGCGAACAGGCACGCTCGAGGCTCATCGACGTCTTCGACCTGAGCGAACTGCAGGCCGAGTACATCCTCGAGCTCAGGCTCCGCCGACTGACGAAGTTCAGTCGCATCGAGCTCGAAGCCGAGGCCGACAAGCTGCGTGCCGAGATCGAGGAGCTCGAGAGCATCCTCGCCGATCCCGCTCGTGTCGCTCAGCTCGTCTCAGACGAGCTGGAAGAGGTCGCCGAGCGCTTCGGCACTCCGCGACGCACGCTGCTCACCGAGGCGCGCCTGTCGATTGCGGCGGTCTCGTCGCGTAAGGCACCCGCACCCGTGCTCGAGATCGCGGATGCCCCCTGCCAGGTGCTGCTCTCGACGACTGGCCGAGCGATCCGCGTCGACCTCGGGGATGAGGGACTCGCGGGCGGCCCCGCCCGACGCCGCAGCAAGCACGACGCCATCCGCTCTCGACTCGTCACGACCAGTCGCACCGAGATCGGCGCGATCACCAACCTCGGTCGTCTCGTGCGCTTCACCGCCGTCGACCTTCCGAGCGTGCCGGCCAACTCCATCCAGCTCGCCGCGGGAGCTCGGATCAACGACTATCTCGCGATCGGCGCCAAGGAGCGCGTGCTGGGCTTCGTCTCGCTCGACGGCGAGCCGGTCGCTTTGGGCACGCGCCAGGGCGTCGTCAAGCGCGTCGCACCGGGAGGCTGGCCGTCTCGCCCCGATTTCGAGGTCATCGCGCTCAAACCGGGCGACGAAATCGCCGGAGTCGCACAGGGCAGCGACGCCGAGGAGCTCGTCTTCGTGACATCCGACGCTCAACTCCTGCATTGTGGTGCCGGGACCGTTCGACCGCAGGGCGTCGCTGCCGGGGGCATGGCAGGAATCAACCTCTCACCGAAGGCGACCGTCGTGTTCTTCGGGTCGATCGATCCTGGCGAGGAGAACGTGGTTGCGACCGTCTCGACCTCGACCGCCACGATCGCGGGCGCCGACCCCGGTCGCGCGAAGGTCTCCGCCCTCGCCGAGTTCCCCGGAAAGGGCCGAGCGACGGGCGGGGTGCGTGCACACACGTTCCTCAAGGGAGAGGACGTGCTCGGGCTGGCCTGGGTGGGCCGGTCTCCCGCGCTCGCCGTGGGAACGGACGGCGCGGTGCGCCAGCTTCCCGATTCCGGTTCGAAACGGGATGCGTCGGGAACCCCCCTCGACGGAGTCATCGGCTCGATCGGGGAATCGGTCTGAGCCCGCGTATCCGGGCCTACGAACCCGCTGATCGGCAGGCTCTGTACGACATCTGCCTGCGCACGGGCGTAAATGGTGACGACGCGACGGGGCTCTACAGCGACCCCGCGCTTCTCGGCGAGGTGTACGTCGGGCCGTACGTCGAGTTCGCGCCGCAGTATGCGTGGGTCGTCGACATCGCCGGCTCGGTCGCGGGATACGTGCTCGGCGTGGCCGGCACTGCCACGTTCCAGCGCACGTGCGAGCGCCTGTGGTGGCCCGCGCTCCGGGAGCGATACCCGCTCGGCTCATTCCCTTCAGGCAGCGAAGACGACAACGTCGTGCGTCTTATCCATGAACCTCCGATCGCACCGATCGCGCTGCTTCACGACTATCCGGCGCACCTGCACATCGACCTGGGTCCCGAGGCGCAGGGGCTCGGGCTCGGCGGAGCTCTCATCGGGACGTTGCTCGACGCGCTCACGGCGGATGGCGTGCGGGGCATCCACTTGGGTGTCTCGCCTGCGAATGCACGGGCCGTCGGCTTCTACGAGCACCTCGGCTTCGAAGTGCTCGAGCGCTCGACCGGCGGCCTCACGCTCGGAATGCGCCTCGGCGACAACCGTTAGACGTCGATGCGGTCCCGGTCGAGGCCGTTGCCCGCGATGATGAACTCCTTGCGGGGTGCGACGTCGTTGCCCATCAGGAGCTCGAAGACCTGCGCCGCCATCTCGGCGTCGCCCACGTTCACTCGGCGCAGGGTGCGGTAGCGGCGATCCATCGTCGTCGAGGAGAGCTGATCGGCATCCATCTCGCCGAGCCCCTTGTATCGCTGGATGGGGTCCTGGTACCGCTTGCCCGTCTTCTTGAGGCCCGCGAGTACCGCCGTGAGCTCGGCCTCCGAGTACGTGTAGATCGTGTCATTGGGCTTGGTGCCCGGATTCATGACGACCACGCGGTGCAGCGGCGGAACGGCGGCGTAGACCCGGCCATCGGTGATCATCTCCGGCATATAGCGGAAGAAGAGCGTGAGCAGCAGGGTGCGGATGTGGGCGCCGTCCACGTCGGCGTCGCTCATGATGATGACCTTGCCGTATCGCGCGGATTCGAGGTCGAAGCTGCGACCGGAGCCCGCCCCGATGACCTGGATGATCGACGCGCACTCGGTGTTGGAAAGCATGTCGCTCACCGAGGCCTTTTGCACGTTGAGGATCTTGCCGCGAATCGGCAGGAGCGCCTGGTACTCGCTGTCCCGCGCGAGCTTCGCTGTCCCCAGCGCCGAATCACCCTCGACGATGAACAGTTCGCTGTTCGCGACGTCATTCGAGCGGCAATCGACCAGCTTGGCGGGCAGGGACGAGCTCTCGAGCGCGTTCTTGCGCCGCTGCGTCTCCTTGTGGGCGCGCGCCGAGATGCGCGACTTCATCTCCGCGACGATCTTGTCGAGCACGAGCGAGGACTGCGCCTTGTCGTCGCGCTTCGAGGAGGTGAATCGCTCGCCCATCGCCTTGGCGACCACCGCCGCGACGATGTTGCGCACGGCGGGCGTGCCGAGGATCTCCTTGGTCTGGCCCTCGAACTGCGGCTCGGGCAACCTCACCGTGAGCACTGCCGTGAGACCGGCGAGGATGTCGTCTTTCTCGAGCTTGTCGTTGCCGAGCTTGAGACGGCGCGCGTTCTTGTCGGCTTCGGCCCGCAGGAACTTGAGCATGCCTTGCTCGAATCCCGCCTGATGGGTGCCGCCCTTGGGCGTCGCGATGATGTTGACGAAGCTCTTGAACACGGTGTCGTACCCGGTGCCCCAGCGCAGCGCGATGTCGACGACGCAATCGCGAGTGAGCTCGGTCGGCACCATGTGGCCGTTGTCCTGAAGCACGGGAACCGTCTCCGTGAACGTGCCATCGCCGGTGAGACGCCACGTCGCGGTGAGCCCGGCATCCGGTGCGAGGTGGTCGACGAACTCGGAGATGCCGCCCTCGAAGCGGAACGTCTCCCGGATCGCCTCCTCGCCGCGCTGGTCCGCGATGTCGAGGGTGAGCTCTGGCACGAGGAACGCCGTCTGGCGCAGTCGGTCGAGCAGCTCATCCGTCTGGAAGGTCGCACCCTTGGTGAATATCTGGCGGTCCGCCCAGTAGCGCACTCGCGTTCCCGTGACGCCCTTGGCGACCTTGCCGACGACGCGCAGCTCGCTGCCCGACGTGAACGGGGTGAATGGGGCATCCGGCGTCGGAGCGCCCCCACGGTCGTCGAACACCCCAGGCTCGCCGCGGTGGAACGACATCGCCCAGGTCTTGCCGTCGCGATCGACCTCGACGTCGAGACGCTCCGAGAGGGCGTTGACCACGGAGGCGCCGACGCCGTGCAGCCCGCCGGACGCCGCATACGAGCCCGAGCCGAACTTGCCGCCCGCGTGGAGTTTCGTGAAGACGACTTCGACGCCCGAGAGGCCGGTCTTCGGCTCGATGTCGACGGGGATGCCTCGCGCCCGGTCGCGCACTTCGACGCTGTCGTCGGCGTGAAGGATGACACTGATCTCGGCCCCATGGCCGCCGAGCGCCTCATCGACCGAGTTGTCGATGATCTCCCATAGGCAGTGCATGAGACCGCGGGAGTCGGTCGAGCCGATGTACATACCCGGGCGCTTGCGCACGGCCTCGAGTCCCTCGAGCACCGAGAGGTGCCTGGCCGAGTAGTCAGCGCTCGACATGAGTCTCCTTGGATCTCGGGGCCGGTCCGACTCGCAATTCCGCGATCGAATCGGGGCCGCCGCGCGCGGCCGTCTTCCAGACTACGGTCCACGGTGCCGCCGACAATGCTCCGACACTCATCGTCGGCGAGCCGGCCTGGCGGGTGAGCCCGTTCGTCGTAGCACGTGTACGCGTTCAGCGAAATACCCGGTAATTGACGCATTGCTGTAACAAGCGCGTGCTTGTATTGAGTTACGCAAAGCCACCCGCCAGCGACGTAAGGAGCAGCACATGTCTCAGATCACCACCGAGAACAGCGCCGTCGACGAGTTGGACTACGCCCTCACGGCCCTCGATCGCTGCGACAGCTGCGGTGCGCAGGCGTACATCCGCGTGACCCTCAAGAGCGGTGACCTCCTGTTCTGCGCCCACCACGGAGCGAAGTTCAAGGACAAGCTCTTTCCGACTGCGCTCAACTGGCACGACGAGTCGAGCCGCCTGCTCGAGGACCGCACCGTCTGAGCGTGAACAGGCGCCCAGCGCGATAGGTTTCTGAGGACCGGGGATCACCCCCGGTCCTCAGTTCTTTCGGCAGGAGGCTCGTGAAGCGCATCCGGTACTACCTTTCGCGCCTTCGTGGCCTCGACTCCCGCAACATGCTTGCGGTGGCGCGCACGATCAGCGTGGAGTCGGGCAAACCGCGGGCGCTCATCCTGCTCGACATGGCATGGTGCTCAGTCGTCTATCAGGCCGGCTATCTCGACTACCAGGAGTTCGAGTTCTTTCTGCTCGACCGTCGCGAACGCAGAACCTGGATCACGGGCGGCAAGGCGAACTCGATCGTCGTCAAGTACAACCAGCGCGAGCACCGCCTCAAGTTCATCGACAAGTCGGTGTTCAACGGCATCTTCGACAAGTGGCTCGCACGCGATTGGCTCGACGTGCGCACGAGCGACGCGGCCGAACTCGAGCGCTTCGTCTCGCGGCACGGCGCGGTGATGGTCAAAGTCACCGACAGCCTGATGGGCACGGGAATCGAGAAGTACGACGCTGCCGAGGTCAGCGACTTCGAGGCCTTCCGCCAACGACTGCTCGACAACCGCCAGTTTCTCGTCGAGGAATTCATCACGCAGCATCCGCGTATGGCGGCCCTGTCTCCGTCGAGCGTGAACACTCTGCGCATGATCACCTTCTTCGACGGAACCGAAGTACACGTGCTGGAGGGCGTGCTGAAGATCGGCAACGGGGCCGATGTCGACAACTACGGCCAGGGCGGCATGTACACCGTGCTCGACGAGGCGGGCGTGGCGCGCTACCCCGCCTTCGACAAGCACTCGAAGACCTATGCCGTGCATCCACTCACGGGAACGCCCATCGTGGGCTTCGAGGTGCCCCTCTACGACCGTGTCATCTCGACCCTGCACGAGGTGGGCCGAGTCGTTCCCGAGATTCCCTACGTGGGGTGGGACATCGCGATCGCTCCGGACGGCATCGTCGTGATCGAGGGCAACTACAACACGGGCGTCTTCCAGATGAAGCCGAGCCTCACGGGCATCAAGACCGGCCTGCTGCCCCACTTCACATCGGTGATCGACTTCTGACACCGGGCATCAGCCACGCGCCCGCTTCACCTCGTGCCGTGCTGTGCGCAACACCCGCGATGCAGTATCGAGGCTGAGCTCGATCTCGCGACCAGGACCGGATCCGACGTAGAGCCACGTCTCGCGCTGCCCGTCTGTGCGCGAGATACCGACCTCCACGTCACCGGCCTCCTCGTCGAATTCGACGCGAGTGGAGCCCAGTCGCTTCGAGCGGATCACCGCCGGAACGGCGATGCCCTCACTGCGATGCACTCGATCGTCGACGTGGTCGTTCTCCGTGTGTGCGCCAGCACACCACTCCGGGCAGGGATCGACCTGCCAGGTTGGCCGTTCCTCCATGCCGCCGCTCCGTCTTCCGTTGCTCATGGCACGAGCACTCCGACTCGACCAGATGCCGCCGACACTGCGGGCGTCACCCGCGCACACTATTTGCCGCGCGAGAACCGAGTCGCTCGTGCAAGGTATGTCCATCCGGATATTCCCATATATGTATGCGCGCGCACCCCGACTTATCCACACAAGCTGGCTTGATGCGAGCGCAACCCACGAAGGACGAGTTCTCCCGTGCCCTCGGCGTCAACCTTCACCGCCTGCGCTTGGAGCGCGGCCTCAGCCAGGAGCGGCTCGCACACATGGCCGGCATCGCCGCCTACACGTACCAGAAGTTCGAGAAGGGCGAGTCGAAGCCGGAGACTCCCATGAACCCGCGGCTCTTCACGCTCATCGCGATCGCCGAAGTACTCGAGGTCTCCCTGGACCAGATCATCCCGGCGGACTGGCCCGACCTGAGGCACCGCTAACAACGCGCGCCTCGTGGCACCGCGACACGGCGTCAGCGCTTGCGGATGATCCCCAGCGGTGTGCTCTGGCGGTCCTGCCCGAGCGGGTTGTCCTTGAGAATGCGCACGACAAGCTCATTGCCGGCACGATCGAGCGTCGAGCCGAGGATGTTGCCGCCGAAGTCGTTGATGTCGACGATGAGCACATCCACGGCCTTGCCCAAGCGCGCCCTGACCTCGCGGGCGACCTCATTGGGTCGCGCGGGACCCAGCACGACCTGTGAATCGTACGGCGGGATCGTGTTCTTGGTCGGACCGTCGATCGCCCGCGCCTTGGGGCCTGCGATCCGGTAGAAGTCGCCCCGACGGCCGAACGCCTTGGTGACAGCAGCGACCGCTGCGGCGAACAGGATGCGCGGCGTGCCGCACTCCCTCAGCGCCATCTCCATGGTCTCCGGGATGCCCAGACCGATGCCGTGCGACGTTTTGGTCACGTACTTCGACAGGGTGACCGCAAGCGGGCGGGGCGATATCTGCTCGAGCGGGAAGGCACGTCCCTGCGTTATCGCGACGATCTTCTCCGTGACGAAGAGCATGTCGCCATCACGCAGCGGGCCGCTCGCGTACTTGTCCACGACATCCAGCAGCACTTCGCCCTCGAGCACCACGTGTGTCTTGATCGGGATGCGCTCGTAGGTCGCACCATCGACCGTGACTTCGAGGCTCTTGCCTTCGTTCGCCTGCGTCGTCATCTCTACTCGAGGTAGTCGCGCAGCGACTGCGACCGTGACGGGTGGCGCAGCTTGGCCATCGTCTTCGACTCGATCTGGCGGATGCGCTCGCGCGTCACGCCGAACGTGTCACCGATCTGGTCAAGGGTCTTGGGCATGCCATCGCCCAGCCCGAAGCGCATGCGGATGACGCCCGCCTCACGCTCGGAGAGCGAGTCGAGGAGGCTCTCGAGCTGCTTCTGCAGCATCGTGAATCCCACCGCGTCGGCCGGCACGACAGCTTCGGTGTCCTCGATGAGGTCACCGAACTCACTATCGCCGTCCTCGCCGAGCGGCGTGTGCAGAGAGATGGGTTCGCGGCCGTACTTCTGCACCTCGATGACCTTCTCCGGAGTCATGTCGAGCTCGCGGCTGAGTTCCTCAGGAGTGGGTTCGCGACCGAGGTCCTGGAGCATCTGGCGCTGAACTCGAGCGAGCTTGTTGATGACCTCGACCATGTGAACCGGGATGCGGATCGTGCGTGCCTGGTCGGCCATTGCGCGCGTGATCGCCTGACGGATCCACCACGTGGCGTAGGTCGAGAACTTGAAGCCCTTCGTGTAGTCGAACTTTTCGACTGCACGGATCAGGCCCAGGTTGCCCTCCTGGATGAGGTCGAGGAACTGCATGCCACGACCGGTGTAGCGCTTGGCCAACGACACGACAAGGCGCAGGTTAGCGCCGAGGAGGTGACTCTTGGCGCGCTGTCCGTCTTTGGCGACCCACTGAAGCTCCCGGCCCAGGGCGGAGCGCAATTCCGTCGCAGACATGTGCGAGAGCTTGTCTTCGGCGAACAGGCCGGCCTCGATGCGCATGGCCAGTTCGACCTCTTCAGCAGCGTTGAGGAGGGCGACTTTACCGATCTGCTTCAGGTAGTCCTTGACGGGGTCGGCCGTCGCTCCGGTGATCGCAGACGAGTAGACGGGAACTTCGTCCTCGTCATCGACGAGCGACAGCACGAGAGCGCCCGTCGGGAGCTGCTCGTCTTTGCTGGTCGACTTCTCGTCGTCGTCATCGTCGTCGGCCGAATCGGCGTCTTCTTTGACCTCGTCAGAGTCGGCATCCGCGTCGACTTCGACAACGGCGACGACGGCCTCGATCTCTTCTTCGTCGATCTCCTCGATCTCTGTAGGCTCGTCGACCTCTTCGATCGCGTCCTCGTCGGGGTCGCCTGCGCCCTTCGCGGCCTTCGATGCCTTCGCAGGTGAGGCTTTCGCGGGAGCCTTCGTGGCCTTCGCAGGGGCGACCTTGACGGGCGCCTTCACGGAAGCCGACTTCGTCGCCGCAACCTTGGTGGCTGCAGCGTCGTCGGGGGTGGCCTTGCTCGCGGTCTTCGTTGACGACGCGGCGGCCTTCGTTGCGGGAGCCTTGGCGCTGGCTGTGGGGGCCGCGGCCTTGGTTCGGGTTGCCATGGGAACACCTTTCCGGGGGTTTTCGGGCAGTTCATGCTTTTTGGGCAGAACTAAGACCCATGTCAAGTCCTGATCCGTCGCACTATGGAGGTGCTGGCGAATCCCCTGGACTAGACCGGGTCTCGTAGTCAATTATTGCACGGTTTACGACAGGAACTTGCCAGACGACGGAGCGTCACGCGCGTCGGCGGCGCCAGTACGTAAGTAATGAAACCCACAGGGGGGCCACTTCTATTCCCTCCTCCGCGTGCAGCTGCCGCCGCGTGCGCCGCCGCGCGTGAAGGAACAGCACGACACCGGTGCCGATGACGGCGTACTGAACAAGGAACGCAACGCGGAAGGAATCGAACGAATAGAGCTCGGCCGGGATGCCGCTACCGCCGCGAGCGCGATCGATGACGTCGAGGACGACACCGACGAGCAGCATCATCGTGAACGTCGCAAGAAAACCGCCGACATTCACGACACCACTCGCCGAGCCGTACACCTTGAGCGGATTGAACGAACGCGCGTAGTCGAAGCCGACCATCGAGCCCGGGCCCCCGAGCGAGATGATGAGGATGAGCATGACCACAGCCCACAGCGGCGGACGCCCCGGCCAGCTGAGAACCAGCGCCCAGGCGATCGCCATGGCGATCACGATCGCGAGCACGAGGTTGCTCCGCCGCAGCGGGAAGCGCGCGATGAGGATTCCCAGCCCGGGCCCGGACACCGCACCACTGATCACCGAGATGCTCAGGAGCAGAGCCGCGAGCTCGGGCCCGTATCCCAGGCCGATCGAGAGGAACGGGAAGCCCCACAGCAATAGGAACACGCCCAATGACGACTGCAGCACGAAGTGAGCCCAGAATCCGAGCTGGGTTCCCGGTCGCGCGAGGCTCTCCCGCAATTGACCCAAGGATGCTCGCCAGGTCACCGGTTCGCCTACGGGTTCGGACGGACCTCGCGGAGCGTCGGACACAAGCGTGATCACGACGATGCCTGCGATGGCCGAGATCGTCGCGGCACCCAGATAGGCCGGGGTCCAGCCCCATTCGTGAAGTGCGAACGACAAGGGAAACGCCGAGAGCACCTGGCCGAACGCGCCGAGCCCGCCCAGCAGTTGGGTCGAGACGGGCAGGGCCCTGCCTTCGAACCACGTCGCGAGCAGCCGAACCGCGCAAATGAAGGTCATCGCATCCCCTGCGCCGACAAGCACGCGGGCGATGACGGCGATGCCCAGACTGGGCGCGACAGCGAACGTCGCCTGCCCGAGGCACATGAGCGTGGCGCCGAGCGCCAGCAGGAATCGCGGTCCCACCCGATCGACCATGACCCCCACGGGAATCTGGAAGCCCGCGTACACGACGAGTTGCAGTACAGCGATGCTCGAGAGCGCTGCCGCCTGGATATCGAACCGATCCGTTGCTTGCACCGCTGCCACGCCGAGGGAGCTGCGTTGGAGCACAGCGACCATGTACACCGCGAGCGCGACGGCGAACATCAGCCAGGCGCGTCGGGAGTTCATCGACTCCCATGCTAGCCAGAGAAGTTCAGCTAGCCAGAGACGTTAGTCGCCCTGCTTCTCCTCGTCGCCGTTGCGGCGGATCGCGAGAAAGTTCTGCAGTTCGGCCGCGATCTCGTCGGCGGTCGGAAGCTCACCGTCCACATCGGTGAGCGGCGATCGCAGCGGATTGTCCTGCATGTAGCTGTCGTGCCGCTCCTCGAGCGTGCCCACTAGTCGCGCGAGCTCCTGGTTGTTCTCGACCTGGCCGTCGATCTTCGCGACGAAGTCGCGACCCTCCTCGCGCAGCCGGTCGGTCGGGAAGATGAGTCCTGTCGCGGCGCTCACGCTCTCGAGCGCGGTCACGGCGGCGGCCGGGTACTCGGTGTCGGCGAGGTAGTGCGGAATAAGGAGTACGAAACCGACGGTCGGATGCCCCAGCTCCTGCAACCGGTATTCGACGAGGTGCAGCGCATTCGCCGGCACCTGGGTGTGCGGTCGCCAGATGGACATCGCGTCGATGAGCTCCACCCGGTTGCCGCTCACCGTCACACCGATCGGCCGCGTGTGGGGCACCGGCATCGGGATCGCATGCACCCACGTCGTCGTCTTGACCTTGTACTTGTCGACGAGCTGCAGCACGGCGGCGGTGAAGCGCTCCCACTGGAAGTCGGGCTCGTAGCCGGTGAGCAGCAGGAACGGCTGCTGCAGCTCATCCTTCATGAGGTAGAGGTTGAGCTTGGCGGGCCGATAGTCGCTCAGGTGGTCCTGATCGAAGTAGATGGTGGGTCTGCGGGCGCGATAGTCGAGCAGGGCATCGCTGTCGAATTGCGCGACTACCTGGTGATCGAGAGTGTCGAGCAGGTACTCGCTGAATTGCGTGACAGCGGCGCCGGCATCCGCAAATCCGGTGAGTCCGGCGACCAGATGCAGGCCGCGAGGCACCTCTGCCACCTCGGTCGAGATGTCGTAGAGGCCCGCGGGGTCGCGCATGCTTCAACTCTAATCCCGGCCATCACGCCCGACGCGGGCATCCGACCTGCTCGCTTGATGCCCACAGCGAACACCGGGAGCGCGCTCGCTACGATGGCCGGATGACTGTCGCCGCCCTCTCCACATCCACCGCATCGCCCCTCGAGATCGAGGCCGACGTGCTCGTGCTCGCAGTGCGAAAGACCGATGAGGGTCCCCAATTGCTGGCAGACGACCCTGCCCTCGAATCGCTCCAGCTCGGCCTCGCCGCGATCGGCGTTACGGGCGCGCTCGACGAACTGCGTCGTATCCCGGGCTCGCACGGGGCGACCGAGAGCCTCGCGCTCGTCGGTGTCGGGTCGGGCGAAGTCACTGTCGACGACTTGCGATATGCAGCCGGATCAGCGGCCCGCCAGTTGCGCGGCGTCGAGTCGATCGTGCTCGCTTTGCCCGCGGAATCCGACGACGAGGTCCTGGCAGTTCTGGAGGGCGCCGCGATCGGCGCGTACGCATACACGGAGTACCGGTCGGCGTCGCTCGAGGCGACCAAACTGCCTGCGAGCAGCATCATCGTGGCGACCGCGAACGAGAACTCCGAGCTCGCGAAGCGCGCGAACGTGATCGCTGAGGCAATCCACACCGTGCGGGACCTCGTCAACGCTCCCCCGAGTGACCTCTACCCCGAGACATTCGCCTCTGCTGCCGAGCGCCTCTCGGCCGGAGCGGACGTGACGGTGGACGTGCTTGCGGACGAGGAACTGCGGGCCGGAGGGTTTGGGGGCATCCTCGGAGTCGGGGCTGGGTCGACACGCGGACCGCGCCTCGTGAAAGTCAGCTATTCGCCCGAGGGCGCGAGTCGCCACCTTGCGCTCGTCGGCAAAGGCATCACGTTCGACTCGGGGGGCCTCTCCCTCAAGCCGCCGGCCTCGATGATCGGCATGAAGTACGACATGACGGGCGCCGCGAGTGTGCTCGCGGTCGTGCTCGCGGTTGCCAAGCTCGGGCTACCGGTGCGCGTGACCTCGTGGCTGTGCATCGCCGAGAACCTTCCATCGGGCTCCGCGATCCGCCCGAACGACGTGCTGCGCATCCGCGGCGGCAAGACCGTCGAAGTGCTCAACACCGATGCCGAGGGCCGCCTTGTGCTGGCCGACGGCATCGTGGCCGCGAGTGAAGAGCATCCGGACGCCATCATCGATGTGGCGACTCTCACGGGTGCGGCATCCATCGCCCTCGGTCATCGCTACGTCGGCACGATGGGCGACAAAGATCTCGTGTCGCGCGTGGTGGATGCCGGCAATCGCGTCGGCGAGACCCTGTGGCCGATGCCGATCGGATCGGAGTTGCGGCCGTTGCTGGCCTCCGACATCGCAGACATCGCGAACGTCAAACCCGGAAACACCGCGGCCGGGATGCTCATCGCCGCCGCATTCCTGCGCGACTTCGTCGGAACCACGGGTGAGGGTGACGAGAAGCGGGTCATCCCGTGGGCCCATCTTGACATCGCAGGACCAGCCAACAACGGCGCTGCAGGATGGGGTTTCACCGGCAAAGGGCCGACGGGCGTGGCCGTGCGAGCACTTATCGAGCTGGCCGAGGAATTTTCTCGGCCGTAGTAAGGTTTTTGAGGCGGGTTTCTTCCGCCCTGCCGACCGCCCACTACATCCCCCTGGCGTGCCGGTGCACAAATCCTTATAGAGGAGTTGCTGGGATTGTCTGAGCACACTTTTGACCTTGTTGTACTTGGCGGCGGAAGTGGTGGTTACGCAGCAGCACTGCGCGCAAGCCAGCTCGGCCTGACCGTTGGACTCATCGAGAAGAACAAACTCGGCGGCACCTGCCTGCACGTCGGCTGCATTCCGACGAAGGCGCTTCTTCACTCCGCCGAGGTGGCCGACGTGACGCGCGAATCCGCGAAGTACGGCGTTACCTCCGAGTTCGGTGGTATCGACATCGCTGGCGTGACCGCATACCGCCAGGAAGTCGTCGCTAGCAAGTACAAGGGTCTTCAGGGCCTTATCAAGGCCCGCGGCATCACCGTAATCGAGGGCGAGGGCAAGCTCGTCTCCCCCACGACTGTTCGGGTCGGCGACGACACCGTCACGGGCAAGAACGTCATTCTCGCGACGGGCTCATACTCGCGTTCACTGCCCGGCCTCGAGATCGGCGGGCGGGTCATCACGTCAGAGCAGGCTCTTGAGCTCGATTTCGTGCCCAAGAAGGTCATCGTGCTGGGTGGCGGCGTCATCGGCGTCGAATTCTCGAGCGTCTGGCGCAGCTGGGGTGCCGAGGTGCAGATCATCGAGGCGCTGCCGCACCTCGTTCCCATGGAAGACGAGGCGATCAGCAAGCAGTTCGAGCGAGCGTTCCGCAAGCGCGGCATCGAGTTCAACCTCGGCGTGCGCTTCCAGAGCGTCACGCAGAACGACCAGGGCGTTGTTGTCACCCTTGAAGATGGCAAGACCTTCGAGGGAGAACTTCTGCTTGTAGCCGTCGGACGTGGGCCCGTCACCGATAACCTCGGATTCGCCGAAGCCGGCATCACGATGGACCGCGGTTTCGTTATCACCAACGAGCGTCTCGCGACGAACGTCCCCGGGGTCTACGCGGTCGGAGACATTGTTCCCGGCCTGCAATTGGCTCACCGCGGATTCCAGCAGGGAATCTTCGTCGCGGAGGAGATCGCAGGGCTCAACCCGATCGTCATCGACGATGTCAACGTGCCCAAGGTGACCTACAGCGACCCCGAGGTCGCCTCGGTCGGCCTGTCGGAGGCGAAGGCCGCGGAGAAGTACGGCGCCGAGAACGTCAAGGCCTACGACTACAACCTCGCAGGCAACGGCAAGAGCCACATCATCGGTACGTCCGGTTTGGTGAAGGTCGTGCGGGTCAACGACGGCCCCGTCGTCGGTGTGCACATGATCGGTGCCCGCGTGGGCGAGCTCATCGGTGAAGCGCAGCTCGCCGTGAACTGGGAGGCGTACCCGGAGGACATCGCCCCCCTCATCCACGCCCACCCGACCCAGAACGAAGCACTCGGCGAGGCATTCCTCGCCCTTGCCGGCAAGCCCCTGCACGCGATGTGATCGCTGGCCGCACCCCGTTACTAAGCTGTTGAGAAGAAGCGTTACTAAGGAGCATCACTGATGAGCGAATCCGTCAACCTTCCGGCACTCGGTGAGAGTGTCACCGAGGGTACGGTGACCCGCTGGCTCAAGAAGGTCGGCGACCGAGTGGAGGTCGACGAACCCCTGCTCGAGGTGTCAACCGACAAAGTGGACACCGAGATCCCGTCGCCTGTTGCGGGTGTGATCGAGGCGATTCTGGTCGGTGAGGACGAGACCGTCGAGGTCGGCACCGCGCTCGTCACCATTGGGGACGGTTCTGGCGCGGGCGCAGAGACGCCGGCACCGGCTGCCGAAGCACCCGCTGCCGAGACTCCGACACAAGAGGCCTCAGCCGAGGCCCCCGCTGAAGAGGCCCCCGCACAAGAGGCCCCCGCCGAGGTTCCGGCAGAAGAGGCTCCCGCACAGGAGGCTCCCGCACAGGAGGCTCCCGCACAGGAAGCCCCAGCCGCTGAAGCGCCAGCCGCTGAAGCACCAGCCGCTGAAGCACCAGCGCCTGCGGCGCCCGCGGCCGAGGTTCCCTCCACCGACGCTCCAGCACCGCAGGAGGAGGCGGCAGCCGCCCCACCCGCTCCGGCACCGGCTCCCGACCCGGCACCGGCCCAGGAAGCACCGGTCGAGGAAGCACCGGCACCCGCTGCCGAGCCCGAGCCCGAGCCCGCCCCAAGCACGCCGGCGCCCAGCGCTCCGGCCGCGGCACCCGCGGCGCCTGCCGCCGCGGCCGCCGACTCGTACGCGGGCTACGTGACGCCGCTCGTGCGCAAGCTCGCCCACGATCGCGGCATCGACCTGTCCGATGTTTCCGGCACGGGGGTGGGCGGACGCATCCGCAAGCAAGACGTGCTGTCGGCGAGCGCCGCGCCCGCGGCATCCGCGGAGACATCGGCGGCCGCTGCGCCAGCCAAGGAGCTCGAGGTCTCGCCCCTGCGGGGCACCACGGTGCCGATGTCACGTTTGCGCAAGGTCATCGCCGAGCGCGCCGTCATCTCGATGCAGTCCTCGGCCCAGCTCACCTCGGTGGTCGAGGTCGATGTCACGCTCGTCGCTCAGTACCGCGACCAGGTGAAGGCCGACTTCCAGGCCAAGGCGGGCGTGAAGCTCTCGTTCCTGCCGTTCTTCGCCCTCGCCGCCGCCGAGGCCCTTCAGGCCTACCCGATCATCAATGCGACGATCGACGGCGACAGCATCGTCTACCCGGCCCACGAGAACATCAGCATCGCAGTAGACACCGAGCGCGGCTTGCTCACGCCGGTCATCCGTGATGCTGCGACCCTCGACCTCGCGGGCTTTGCCAAGCAGATCGCCGATCTCGCCGAGCGCACGCGCGACAACAAGCTCAAGCCGGACGAGCTCGCCGGTGGAACCTTCACGCTCACCAACACGGGTTCGCGCGGTGCGCTCTTCGACACTCCGATCGTGTTCCTGCCGCAGTCGACGATCCTCGGCACCGGCGCTGTCGTCAAGCGTCCCGTCGTGGTGAGCGACAACGGCGGTGACGCGATCGCGATCCGCTCGATGGTCTACCTTGCGTTGAGCTACGACCACCGCATCGTGGACGGTGCCGATGCCGCTCGCTTCCTCGTCGCGGTCAAGGACCGCCTCGAAAGCGGCGACTTCGCGAGCAAGCTCGGGATCTGATCGACGGAGTTCATTCCAGGTAGTCCCTGATTCGCCATCCGGCCTCGCCCTTCATGAGAAGGACCGAGGCCGGAGCGCTCTCACCGGCGTCAGCGAGATCGAGGATCGCGGAGTCGCCGAGCCGCTCGACGAGCGTGACCTGTGGTGCCGTGAGTGTGAACGCCGGCTCGACCTCCGCGCCGTCCTGGAACGCCCGCACGAGCTGCTGGTCCGCCGCGAGAGCCGCCGAGTTGGCTTGCGCCACATCGTCGAGGCACAGCACCGACAGGTCCCGGATGCACCTCTCGCGAGTTTCGAGAAGTGCCAGCAGCGCGAGCACCGGGTCGTCGCCCACGACGGGCCCCGCGTCGGCAGGCGGAGCCGAGTTCGCGTCAGGCGTGCTGGCGGGGGCGGGTGCAGCATCGGAGCCGCCCGGCGGAACGATCATGATGGCAGCGAGCAGCGCGACCGCGACTCCGCCAGCAGCGATCCACACCGGTCGCCGTACGGTTGCGAGCGAGAAGCGCACTCGCGAGGCCGAGCGGAGTACGCCGTCGGCGATCGCGCGGGGAATCAGTCCATCCAGCCAGGCCGGGAGCACCGGCGACGGCTCTTGCGGCGGCGCTACGGGGGTTCCGCTGACGAGTCGAGCCGGCACGTCGTGGGTGGGTGTGAGGTGCTCCTCGCCGAACGCGACGGGCTCCGCCTCGCCGAGTTCGAACAGCCGGGCCGCGAGCTGCTCGAACCAGTCATCCGCGCCGAACTCCACACTGGACTCGATCCACTCCGCGAGGTGACGACCGCCGGTAACCCCGACGAGCACCTGGCTCGTCAGCGCGGCGATGGAGCGTGTGTCGGCAACGAGCGCGGGCTCGCGTTCGCGTCGCGCGGGCGGAAGTCCCGGCTCGAGGAGGGTCGCCCCACCGAAACACGCGAGCACCGGAGCTCCGGCGGCGTCGAACAGCACGGCCTCCGCCCGGATTCCCCCGTGCGCTACGCCGGCGTCGTGAAGCCGGGACACGGCAACGACGATCGGCGCGAGGATGGTGATGGCCTCCCCTGGGGACAGTCCCGGGCGATCCCGCAGCAATCGCGCGAGGCTGCCGCCCGTGAGTCGCTGCAGCACGAGTACGGGGATGCCATCGGGCCCGGGCGCTGCGTCGAGCAACTCGACAACGTGCGGGCCGGCCGCTCGGGAGAGTGCGCTCGCCTCGACGAGCACCGAGCCGTCGGAGACACCGGCCCGAGTGAGTTTGATGGCGGCGGGTACGGCATCCGCGTCGTCGCGCTGCGGGTGGGCCAGGAACACCTCGGCACGGGGTCCTTCGCCGAGCTTGCGCACGAGGCGATACCCGCCCAGGGATTCGATCGACACGGGACCGAGTGTCGTACGGGCTGGCGGCGGCACGGGCATCCTCTCGCCGTATCGGGGGCGACGCCGGGCCCATCGATCTGGTGAGGAGCGGATACCTCTAGACTCGACGAGTGGTCGACTTCGTCGTCACGGGGCTAAGCGCAAACTCCGTGCCGTACTTGCAAGCTCTCGAGCTTCAACGCGCAACCCATCGTGCGGTCGTGAGCGGAAGCTCGCCCGACACCGTCATCCTCCTCCAGCACCCCTCGGTCTACACGGCGGGCAAACGCACGGAGGACTCCGAACGGCCCACCGACGGCACGCCCGTCATCGACGTGGACCGTGGGGGCAAGATAACCTGGCACGGTCCCGGCCAGCTCGTCGGCTACCCCATCGTGCGGCTTCCCGAGCCCATCGACGTCGTCGGCTACGTCCGGCGGCTCGAAAGCATGCTCATCGACGTGCTCGCGCGGCTGGGTGTCGAATCCGGCCGGGTCGAGGGGCGATCGGGTGTGTGGGTGAACGGCACGGACAAGATCGCGGCCATCGGCATCCGGGTCGCGGAGGGCGTCACCATGCACGGCTTCGCGCTCAACTGCAACAACTCCTTCGACGCCTACGACAAGATCGTGGCGTGCGGGCTGCTCGACGCCGGCGTCACCTCCATCTCACGCGTGCTAGGGCGTGATGTCTCCCCCGCCGACGTGGTGCCGCTCGTGCAGGCCCGTTGGGTCGACGAGCTTGCGGTGGCGCGATGACCCACGCGACCGTGAGCCACCCCGCCGCGAACCAGGTCGAGGGCCGCAAGCTGCTTCGCCTCGAGGTGCGCAATGCCGAGACGCCCATCGAGCGCAAGCCGGAGTGGATCAAGACCGTTGCCCGTATGGGTCCGGAGTACCGCCAGCTGCAGGAGCTCGTGAAGGGCGAGAGTCTCCACACGGTCTGCCAGGAGGCAGGCTGCCCCAACATCTTCGAGTGCTGGGAGGATCGCGAAGCGACCTTCCTGATCGGCGGCAGCCAGTGCACCAGGAGATGCGACTTCTGCCAGATCGACACGGGCAAGCCCGCAGACTACGACACGGATGAGCCGCGTCGCGTCGCAGAGTCCGTCACGAAGATGAACCTGCGCTACGCCACCGTCACGGGTGTCGCGCGAGACGACCTGCCCGACGAGGGTGCGTGGCTGCACGCGGAGACCGTGCGCCAGATCCACGACCAGAACCCGGGTACGGGCGTCGAGATCCTGAGCACCGACTTCTCCGGAAACCCCGACCTGCTCGGCCTCGTGTTCGACTCCCGCCCCGAGGTGTTCGCGCACAACGTGGAGACGGTGCCGCGCATCTTCAAGCGCATCCGTCCCGCGTTCCGCTACGAGCGCTCCCTCGACGTGCTCACGCAAGCGCGTGCCTTCGGGCTCATCACCAAGTCGAACCTCATTCTGGGAATGGGCGAAGAGCCTCACGAGGTCATCCAGGCGCTGCATGACCTCCACGACGCCGGCACGGACATCATCACCATCACGCAGTATCTGCGGCCGACCCCCCGGCACCTCCCGGTGGCGCGCTGGGTCAAGCCGCAGGAGTTCGTGGAGTTCGCGGAGGCCGCCGAGGAAATCGGTTTCCTCGGCGTGCTCGCGGGTCCGCTCGTGCGCTCGAGCTACCGCGCGGGACGGCTGTGGGCCCGGTCGATGATGGCGAAGGGACGGGACATCCCGAAACAGCTCACGCATCTCGCCGACGCGAGCCTCGGCTTCGCTCAGGCCTCCGCGGGGACGATTCACCCGGCAGCTCAGGCCGTATCCTAGTCAGATGGCCCGCACCACAGACTCGACCCCCAAGGCACCCAAGGAACCCGGTCGCCTGAAGCAGATGTACCAGGTCTTCCAGATGACCAGACGGTACGACAACCTCGCAATCTGGTATTTCCTGCTCGCGTTCCTCGGGCCCGTGGCCCTCGGTATTGCGCTCGCGTTCCTGCTGTCGAGCGACAACGTGCTGGGATTCGTGCTCTACATCATCGCGGGCGTGCTCGGCGGTCTCCTGGTATTCCTCATCGTGCTGGGACGCCGCGCGGAGAGAGCCGCATACTCCCAGATCGCGGGCCAGCCGGGTGCCGTCGGCGCGGTGCTCAAGAGCTCGCTGCGACGTGGCTGGACGGCGAGCGAGATGCCTATCAACGTGAGCCCGAAGACGCAGGACGCCGTCTACCGCGCGGTCGGTCGCGGCGGCGTCGCTCTCATTGGCGAGGGGCCGCGCAGCCGCACGCAGCGCATGCTCGAAGACGAGCGCCGCAACGTCTCGCGCATCCTGCCCAACGTGCCGGTGACATTCCTCTACGTCGGTCCCGACCCCGAGTCCACTCCCCTGCACAAGCTGCCCGGCAAGCTGCGCAGTCTCAAGCCCGCACTGCGCAAGCCGGAGATTCTCGCGGTCGCGAACCGCCTCAACTCACTCGGCAAGAACGGACTACCCATCCCCAAGGGCATCGACCCCACCAAGGTGCGCGCGCCGCGCCCCCGCTGAGGCAACCCGACTCTTGTTGGAATCACCAGCGCCCCGCTGGGCGGGGCGCACCCTTGCGCTCGTCGGCGTAATCCTCGCCGCCGCCAATCTGAGGACGGCGGTCGCCGCCCTCTCCCCCATCGTCGCCGAGGTCGGGCGCGACATCCCGCTCGACAGCGTCGGCATCGGTATCCTCGGCACGCTTCCCCCGCTGTGCTTCGCGGTCTTCGGTTTACTCACGCCCCTGCTGCGCCGACGCCTGCATCTGGAGGCCATCCTCGTCGCGGCGCTCGCGGCGATCACCCTCGGGCACCTGGTTCGCGGCATTGCGCCCGACTATCTGGCGCTCGCACTCGGGAGCACCCTCACGTTCGCCGGTATGGGTGTAGCCAACGTCGTGCTGCCGCCCGTGGTGAAGAAGTACTTTCCGGATCGGGTCGGAGCTCTCACCTCGGCGTACGCGACGGTGATGGCGGTCTCGAGTCTCATCCCTCCGCTCATTGCCGTTCCGATCGCCGACTCGGCGGGCTGGCGTGTGTCCCTGGGATTGTGGGCGGTATTCGGGGTCGCAGCGCTTGTCCCGTGGGTCGTGCTCTGGGTGCGCGAACGCGCGGCGAAGGCCGCCGACGACGACTTGGTGGTACCGCAGCTGCCCGCGGTCGTCGTCGGCCGGGTTTGGCACTCGCGGCTGGCATGGGCGTTGGCGCTGCTTTTCGGCATGACTTCGATGAACGTCTATGCCGCGTTCGCCTGGTTGCCGCAGATCCTCCGGGATGTCGCCGGCATCGGCCCCGTGGAGGCGGGAGCACTCCTGGCCCTGTACGCCGGTGTGGGCATCCCGCTCTCGCTCGTCCTGCCTGTGCTGACCGTGCGTCTCAGGCACATCGGTCCACTCGTCGTGGTAGCCGCATTCGCCTACACCGCGGGGTACGGTGGGCTCCTCGTCGCACCGGCTGCTGCCACCTGGCTCTGGGTGGGCCTTGCCGGTGTCGGATCGCTGCTGTTCCCGGCGACTCTGGTGCTCATCAACCTGCGCACCCGCACCCCCGGCGGTGCAGTCGCCCTGAGCGGATTCACCCAGGGTCTCGGCTATCTCATCGGCGCCCTTGGACCGGTACTCGTGGGCGTGCTGCACCAGGTGACAGGAGCGTGGATCGCGCCGCTGGTGTTCCTGCTCAGCACGGTCGCGGCCACAGTCGTCACCGGCATGATCGTTGCGAAACCGCGGATGCTCGAAGACGACTGGCACCCTCGTACTCGCTAGCAGCGAATTACCGTCTGACGAGCACTGTGCCGATCAGGCGGTCGTGCATGCCGCGCTGGTCGCGGTCCCAGATGACAGCGGGAACAAGGATGCACAGCAGGGCCGTGCGCGCGAACGGGCGCCACAGCCCCAAGTAGCCGCCCGCGATGGGCACGACCCGCATGCCGAGCAGCAGGTGCCCGATGCTGCCGTTCACCGTCAGCAGGAACACGATCTGCGCGACCGCGAAGATCGTGAGCGTCGCCCACGGGTCGTAACTGAAGAATGCGACCGACACGAGGATGGCCGTGCCCCAGTCGATGAGGAGCGCCACGATCCTGCGACCCAGTCTCGCCACCGAGCGCGGGCCCGACTGGGGCAGACCCAGTCGCTTGCCCGGCCAGTCCGTGGTGGGTGTCGACGCAGTGGGCACGGGTACGATCCTAGCGAGGCGACGTACGCGTAACATGCCGGAAACAATTGCGTGACGCTGGCGAAATCCCTTACGCGTACCCTGCCAGTGGCTGTGACTGCAGCCGCTCCGCTCAGGCACCCTTGGAGTTCCGCCCTATGTCCCACCCCAAGTTCAAAGACTCGTCCGAGGTTCTCAAGTTCATCAAAGACACGGACGTCAAGTTCCTCGACATCCGCTTCACCGATCTGCCGGGCATCCAGCAGCACTTCAACATTCCTGCCGCAACGGTAGACGAAGATTTCTTCGCTGTTGGCCAGCTGTTCGATGGTTCGTCGATCCGTGGCTTCCAGTCGATCCACGAATCGGACCTCCAGCTCATCCCCGACATCACGACCGCATACGTGGACCCGTTCCGCACCGAGCGCACCCTCGTGATCGTCTTCGACATCTACAACCCGCGCAACGGCGAGATCTACTCGCGCGACCCGCGCCAGGTTGCCAAGAAGGCCGAGAAGTACCTCGCGTCGACGGGTATCGCCGACACCGCGTTCTTCGCCCCCGAGGCCGAGTTCTACATCTTCGACGACGTCAAGTACGAGGTGAAGCAGAACAAGAGCTACTACGAGGTCGACTCGAGCGAGGCCGCGTGGAACACCGCGCGCACCGAGGAGGGCGGCAACCTCGCCAACAAGACCCCGTACAAGGGCGGCTACTTCCCTGTCACCCCCGTCGACCAGCACGCCGACATGCGTGACGACATCGTGCTCAAGCTCATCGAGGTCGGTCTCGACGTCGAGCGCAGCCACCACGAGGTCGGCACCGCCGGCCAGGGCGAGATCAACTACAAGTTCGACACCATGGTTCACGCCGGTGACGACATCCTCAAGTTCAAGTACATCGTCAAGAACACGGCGCTCGAGTGGGGCAAGACGGCGACGTTCATGCCGAAGCCGCTCATGGGCGACAACGGTTCGGGCATGCACACGCACCAGTCGCTGTGGAACGACGGCAACCCGCTGTTCTACGACGAGAAGGGCTACGGCGGCCTGAGCGACATCGCCCGCTGGTACATCGGCGGCCTGCTCAATCACGCTCCCGCGGTGCTCGCCTTCACCAACCCGACCGTCAACTCGTACCGCCGGCTCATCCCCGGCTTCGAGGCCCCCGTGAACCTTGTGTACTCGGCCGGCAACCGGTCGGCGTCGATCCGCATCCCGATCACGGGCACGAACCCCAAGGCGAAGCGCATCGAGTTCCGCGCGCCTGACGCCTCGGGCAACCCGTACCTCGCGTTCGCGGCGCAGCTCATGGCCGGTCTCGACGGCATCAAGAACAAGATCGAGCCGCACGAGCCCGTCGACAAGGACCTCTACGAACTGCCGCCCGAGGAGGCCAAGGGTATCCCCCAGGTTCCCGGTTCCCTCGACGAGGCCCTCAAGGCCCTCGAGGCCGACCACGACTTCCTCCTCGAGGGTGGCGTGTTCACGAAGGACCTCATCGAGACGTGGATCGACTACAAGCGCGAGAAGGAGCTCCTCCCCTTCGCGCAGCGCCCGCACCCGTTCGAGTACGAGCTGTACTACGGGGTCTAAGCACTACCTTCGACGACGGCCGCGCCCTTCGGGGTGCGGTCGTTGTTGTTTGCGGTGGTGGATGACGTTCGAGTTGAAGACCCAATTGGCAGGAGATGCTCTCCGAATGGTCGCGAACAACCAAAACCGTCAGCGCAGCGGCGCGAGCTCTCGGCGAGCGGCGGCGGCAGCGTGCGGCACCCCGACGGCCGGAGTCGGTCTGCCGAGCGCGCGGAATGCCCAGCCGGCGGCGCTCCAGGCTTCGGCGTCGAGGCAGTTGCGCGCGTCGATGACCACTGGCGACTTCACGAGCTGCGCGAGGGCCCCCGGATCGGCGGAGACGAACTCCGGCCATTCGGTGAGCACGAGTACGGCATCCGATTCGGCGATCGCTTCCTCGATCGAGTCCGCGTAGGCGAGGGTCGGGAACATGGCTCGCGCGGTGTCAGCGGCCTCTGGATCGTGCACGACGACCTGGGCGCCGCGGAGGTGAAGGGCGGCCGCCACGTTGAGCGCGGGCGAATCCCGCACGTCGTCGGTGTGCGGTTTGAACGCCGCCCCGAGCACTCCGATCCGACGGTTGAGCACGGAACCGCCGAGAGCTTCCAGGGCGAGGTCGATCACCCGCTGCCGCTGCCCCATGTTGATCTCATCAACCTGCTGCAGCAGGGATGCCGCCGCATACGCGCCCAGCTCACTCGAGCGATACATGAGCGCCCTGATGTCCTTAGGCAGGCAGCCGCCACCGAATCCCAGGCCCGCGTTGAGAAACTGGCGGCCGATGCGGGGATCATGGCCGAGGGCATCCGCGAGCACCGACACATCGGCCCCCGCCGCCTCGCAGACTTCGGCGATGGCATTGATGAAGGAGATCTTGGTGGCGAGGAACGCGTTCGCGCTCACCTTGACGAGTTCGGCCGTGGGGAGGTCGCAGGCGATGACGGGGGTACCGGTCGCGATCGGCGCCGCGTAGACGGTTCGCAATAGGGCCTCGGATCGTGGCGAGACGCCGCCGAGAACAATGCGATCCGGACGCAGCGTGTCTTCGACCGCCTTACCCTCGCGCAGGAACTCGGGGTTCCAGACGAGTTCGGCATGGACGCCGTCCGGCACGATCTCGGCGACGATACCGCGAAGGCGCGCGGCCGTTCCCACCGGAACCGTCGACTTGCCGACGATGAGACCGTCGTGGGTGAGGTTGCGGGCGACCATACTGGTCGCGTCATCCACGAAGCGCAGGTTGGCGGCGTTGCTGCCGCGTTGCTGCGGGGTGCCCACGCAGATGAAGTGCACGTCGGATAGCGCCGTGGCTTCTGCGACATCCGTCGTGAACCGCAGGCGGCCGCTCTCGACGTGCTTGAGGATGAGCTCGGGAAGCCCGGGTTCGAAGAAGGGCACGTGGCCCGCGCTCAGGGCCGCGACCTTGGCCGGATCGACATCCACTCCGACCACCTCGAAACCCATCTCCGCCATGGCGGCGGCGTGGGTGGCCCCGAGGTAGCCGGTACCGATCACGCTGATGCGCGGCGGTGAGGTCTCCCGCGCTCGCTGCTCTACTGCCCCTGTTGCCGTCTGGTCTTTCATCGCGTCTCCTGGTGCCTGAGGGTGGATTGGTGCCTGAGGGTTGGGTGTGGATGTCTCGCGCGCGGTCATGGCGCCGGATCCAGGACGAAGTCGTCCTCCGGTTTGCTCAGCCCGTCGACGAAGGCCGCGACGCTCTCCGGCCGGGAGTCGATGCGCCAATCGTTCGTGGCGAGTTCGCCTTCGACGTAGGTGGTGACGGCGAGGTTGAACCAGGAGAACCCGATGATGTCGTCGTTCTCCGGCTTGGCGAGCGCCTCGAAGAGACTCGTGATCCAGTCGACCTTGTGGCCATCGATCTCGGATGCGCCGAGTTCGGCGAGGATGATCGGCTTGCCCGTGAGGTCGCGCAACTGGTCGAGACTGTCCCCGAAGGTGTAGTCGAACGTGAAGTCGTTCTCGGGCTTGTAGGGCGGGCGAAGGTATCCGGAAAGCCCGACCCAGTCCACGTAGTCGTCTCCGGGGTAGAGGCTCGCCAGGTATTCCGGGGTCTTGTGCGTCGACGGAAGGTTGTTCACGATATTCGGCGCCCACACCCAGATGACGAGCTGGTTCGCTCCTTCCGCCTCGAAGATGTCGTGCACGTGCTGCCACACCTTCACGTAGTCCCCGGGGTTGTTGCCATTGATGGGCATGCCCTTGCCGTTGTCCTCGGCCCACGGGTACCAGTTGCCGTTCATCTCGTGATCGAACCGGATGGCGAGCGGGAGCCCCGTCGCGACGATGTCCCGCGCGTACTGGTGCAGGTAGTCGTCGAAGGCGCCGTCGAGGATCCGCGGGAGCGAGTAGTCCGGCTCGTCCACTTGGCTGTTGGGCGCTTCGATCGGCCGCGACTCCCACGTGAGCATCGGCAGGGTGTCGCGGGTCCAGGCGCGGGTGACCGCATCGCCGCGGAACGGCTCATCCCACCCGCCGAAGTAGCCCACGAGGTTCGGCTGGCTGCCGATCTTGCCGGATACGTCGTCATAGGTTCCCCAGTTGAATGGCGCCTGGGCGGTGTAGATGCCGAGGTATCGCGAGGCGGGAGCCACGAGTTCGGCCCACGACGGGGCCGTGATCGGGGCCGGTGTCGGCGAGGACCCGGATGCTGCGGGCGGCACCGAGCTCGCCGGCTTGCGGCTGGGCGGGGGTTGGTTCTTCGCCGCTGCCTGCGCCTGCGCGAGCGACTGCTTGGCGGCCGCGAGCTGCTGCTCGAGCGCGGTGACCTGATCCTTGCTGTCGGCCAGGTCTCCCTTGACCGCGACTAGTGCGCTGAGCAGTCCGTTGCGCTCGCTCTTCAGGTCGACGCCCTCTTGCACAGCCTGCACCGCGGTGCTCACCTGGCCGATGGGCCCTGACGGCGAGGTCCACACGAAAACGGACACTCCGGAGAGGCAGAGCGCGATCGCCCCCGCCCCCACCGCAGTGAGCCGGGCCCGCACCGTGCTGGCTGCCCACCATGAGCTAGTTGATCTGGACAATGAGCATCGCCTCCGCTAGAAAAATGGTGATACCGATCAGGTAGGGAATTGCCGCTTGGGGATTCAACCGGCGGCGAGAGGCACGGCGTGCCGGCCGCTCCGCCGCCAGTGGCGCAGCCAGGAGAAGCGCGGGCGCGCTCGCGATGCCGCTCGCCGACCGCGCGCCTCCACGCTGGGCCAAGCGCAGCTGCTCCGCCCATTGGTGGGGTTCGATGGATGCCGGGCCGGTCGACTGGCCGCTGCTCGGTGTCGCGGCATCCTGCTCGCCCCCCGCGTAGGCGCCCGCGCGCGTTCCCCACCCGCTGGCATGACCCATGCGGAAGAACCCGATCAGCCTGATGGGCATGAGGAAGAACGTCGAGACGATGATAAACGCCGGAAGCCGGAAGAAGTCCGATGGCTTCTCGCCGAGATGCCGCACCTGGCGGATGGCCATGCTCAGCACCGACGAGATGACCATGAGCCCGAGGACCCACAAGATGCCGGTCTGGAAACCGTACTCGTCGAGGATTCCCTCGTAGAAGTTGTAGCCCTGCCCGGTGAAGGCCCGGTAGATCCATCCGCCGATCACCCCGGCGAGCAGGAACGGCAGCAGGATGTCCATGAGGAAGAACAGCGCGAGCATGGGAGCGTGACCGAGCATCCACGGCAGCATCCTCAGGGTGTTGTACTGGCTGCCGCGAGCCCACCGCAACTGCTGCTTGAACAGCTTCTTCACCTGAAGCGGCGCGTCGGTGTAGACGAGGCTCGTGTGCTGGTACACCGTGCGGTAGCCCTCCTTGAGTGTGAGATTCGTGAGCGTGCGGTCGTCGGAGACCTCGAGGAACACGCCCATGAAGCGCTCGTTCATGAACTTGTCCATGACCCGCATGAGGATCGAGCGCCTGAACGCGATAGTGCGCCCGGGAAGGCAGCCCACCTGACCGAGCACGCTCTGTGCCGGCATCGAGTACAGCGAGCGGGAGTTCTCCAGCCAGTCCGCCCAGCGGGTAATCCAGCTGCGGTTGGGCTCGAGGATGCGCTGGCGGGTCGTCACCCCGCCCACTCGCTCATCGGCAAACGGTTTCACCAGTTCGGGCAGCGTGCCCGGCGTCCACACCGTGTCCGAATCGACGAGCACAGTGATCTCGCCCTGCGACATGCGAGTGCCGATCATTACCGCGTTCCGCTTCCCCGGGATCGGCGTGTGCACCCACCGTACGAGCGGCGCGAACTCCTCGGAGACCTTCTCGAGCTCCGGGTTGGGCGCGCCGTTGATCACGACGATGATCTCGCCCGGGCCCTGCTCGACCATGCGGCCGAGCACGTCACGAAAGAGGTCGAGCGGCTCGTCGACCACAGGCACGACGACGCTCGTCGTGCCGTCGAAGTGGCCGGTGAACGGCCGGTAGCGCCGCGATAGAACCACCTTGATGATCCACAAGGCCCAGATGAGCGCCGAGTACACGCTGAACAGGTAGAGCTCCGGGTGCCCCTCGAGCACATGACGAATCTGAAGAAGAAAGATGAACACGGGTCCCCTCGCTGCGGTTGTGTAGGTCTAACTTCCGCGGCATTGAGGAAACTGGATTCGGATCGCTTCGGGTTGTTCCCAGTATTAGCGCGCGGCGCGCAGGCCTGCAAGCATCTCGCAAAGCGTCGTCGTCGCAGAGCGGTGGCGCGGGATGGTGCGCGAACGCGCGCGCTCGTCATCCGGGATGTTTCGCTGAGATTAAATAGGCTGGTCATTCCCCTGAATGGGGGTAGACCGATTCCGCGAGGAGATCTGAGGTACCTTCACGACCGAGCGGGAGAACGCGAAAAGAAAAAGATCATTCACCAGGCGCGACACGCCGTGCAACGACTCCCGCGTGCGTCAGAAGGTTCAGCCGGTGCTTGGCGCAGGAGTCCTGCCGACGCCGTAGAACCGCTTCTCGAAGACCTGGCGGGCCAGTCGCGTGACGCGCAGGTAGTCCTCCTCGAGTTGGCTCGCGGAGCCCGGAGGGTATTCCAGCAGTCGCGCGACGCCTTCGAGCTGCTGGCGGTCGGTGGGAAGTACGTCGGAGGTCTTTGAGGTCCACAGCGTCATCGCGGAGCGGGCGCGCGAGGCGAGCACCCACGCGTCCCTGAGCTTCGCGGCATCCGTCGCGGGCAACAGCCCCTCCTCGACTGCCGCCGCGAGGGCCCGCAGGGTCGAGGTCGTGCGCAGTCCCTCGATGGTCGACGCGTGCAGGAGTTGCTGCAACTGCACGAACCACTCCACGTCGCTGAGCGATCCGCGGCCGAGCTTGAGGTGGCGCGCGGGGTCAGCGGCCTGGGGCAAACGCTCCGCCTCCACTCGAGCCTTGATGCGCTTGATCTCCCGCACATCCTGTTCGGCGATCTTCGCGGGGTAGCGCACCTCGTCGGCCAGTTGCTCGAAGGCCTCGAGCACTCCCGGGTCGCCCACAACGGCGCGGGCCCGCAGCAGCGCTTGCGCCTCCCAGGTAAGCGACCAGCGGGCGTAATAGGCGCGATACGACTCGAGGGATCTCACGATCGCGCCGTTCTTGCCTTCGGGCCGCAGCCCGATATCGAGGTCAAGCGGAATTCGCAGGTCTTCCGTGAGCCGCGCAAGGGCGTGCACGATCTGCTCGGCCCGGGCCTGGGCCTCCTCGCCGGATGCCCCGGCCGAGCGGTACACGTACATGACGTCAGCATCCGAGCCGAAGCCGAGCTCGGCTCCCCCGTAGCGCCCCATCGCGATGATGCCGAACTCGATACCGTCGCCGAATCGGTGCGCGATCGTCAGTGCTCCCGTGAGCACCGCGGTCGTCACATCCGAGAGCGCGATGCCGAGTTCCTCCGCGGCCACAACCCCGAGAATGGCACCGAGCGCGAGTCGCAGCACTTCGCGACGCCGAGCGGTGCGCAGGGCGAGCGCCGCGGCATCGTCGTCGCCTTCGTAGCGCGCCACGATTGCCTGTGTTTCTTCGAGAAGAGCTGCGAGCGGTCGTGCCCGCAGCTCCTCATCGTTCTCGAGCCAGGCTGCGGCCTCCGGGATGCGCTCGAAGAGGTCGCCCACGAAGCGCGACCCGGAGAGCACCTGGGTCAGTCGCTCGGCGGCGCCAGACGAGTCTCGCAGCATACGCAGGAACCAGTACGCCTCGCCGAGGTCTTCGCTCAGACGGCGAAACGCGAGCAGGCCGTGGTCGGGGTCGGCACCCTCGGCGAACCACTGCAGCATGACCGGGAGCAGGTTGCGCTGAATGGTCGCGCGACGCGACACACCGCCCGTGAGTGCCCCGATGTGCAGGAGCGCGCCGCGCGGATCGCGGAAGCCGATCGCCGCGAGACGCGCTTCGGCCTGCGCACTCGAGAGTGCGAGTCCTTCTTCCGGGAGCGCGGCCACCGCGGAGAGCAGCGGGCGGTAGAACAGGCGCTCGTGGAGGCGCCGAACGGCGTGCTTGGTGCGCTGCCACTGCTCCGTGAGGTCGGCCGCGTTCGTCGCGAGACCGCTCCCCCGCGCGAGCACGCGCAGCGCGTCGGAGTCGGTCGGCATGAGGTGGGTGCGGCGCAGTCGCGACAATTGCAACCGGTGCTCGAGCAGGCGCAGAAAACGGTAGTCGCGCGCGAACTCGGCGGCCTCGACCCTGCCGATGTAGCCCTGTTCGGCGAGAGCGATGAGAGCCGACAGGGTCGCGACCTGGCGCACGGCGACGTCGGCTTGCCCGTGAACGAGCTGCAGCAACTGGATCGTGAACTCGACGTCACGAAGCCCACCAGGGCCGAGCTTGAGCTGCACGTCGAGCTCTTCGGCCGGGATGTTCTGAGTGACCCGTTCCCGCATGCGCTGCACCGATTCGACGAAGTTCTCGCGCGAGGCGCTCGACCAGACCTTGGGTGCGACGCCCGCCACGTACCTGTCCCCCAGGTCACGATCGCCCGCGAGCGGTCGCGCCTTCAGCAGCGCCTGGAACTCCCAGCTCTTCGCCCAGCGCTCGTAATAGGCGAGGTGCGAATCGAGGGTGCGCACGAGCGCGCCGTCTTTGCCTTCCGGCCGTAGGTTCGCATCGACTTCCCACAGTCCCGGCTCCGTCGAGAGATCGTGGATGCCACGCATCGTCTGCATTGCCAGTCGCGTTGCGATCTCCACGGCCCGGTCATCCGACAGCCCGTCCGTTCCGGCAGCGACGAAGATCACGTCGACATCGGACACGTAGTTGAGCTCGCGAGCACCCGCCTTGCCCATGCCGATGATCGCGAGACGCGTTGCGGCAATCTCGGCCGCAGGGAACTTCACCTCGCGCCGGGCGATGTCGAGGGAGGCGTCGAGCGCAGCTCCGGCAAGGTCCGCGAGCGCGGCGGCGACGTGATCGACGGCGGGGAGCGGGTCGGCCTGTGCCAGGTCCCACGCGGCAAGACGGGCGAGGTGACGCCGGTAGCGCACGCGCAGCGCGACCCAGGCCTGGTCCCCCGTGAGTCCCGCTACCGCGTCGAGTAGGTCGGCCTCGTACTCCGCGGGCGTCGACGGTGCGTCGAGCGCATCGGTGAGCGCCGACAGTTGCGAGGGGTGCCGCTCGAAGAACTCGCCTAGCCCCGCTGACGCCCCGAGCAGTCGGATGAGCCGGCCGGCCGCATCCTCGTCGCGCAGGAGCACTGCGACCTCGGCGGGTGACTGCTCACGCAGCCTCACGAGCAGGCGAAGGGCCTGGTCGGGATCGGCGGTACTCGCGAAGTGGGGCACGAGACCGGGCGCGTCGAGCAACCCCAGTAGCTCGCCGGTTCCGCCCAGCTCGGCGAACCCGAGCCTGGCCAATTCCGTCAGAGTCGTCTGTGACCGTGCCATGGTTCGCTACAGGATCTCTAGGTTTGACTCCAGCTCGTACGGCGTGACCTGCGCGCGGTACTCCTTCCACTCGCGCCGCTTGTTGAGCAGCACATAGTTGAAGACCTGCTCTCCGAGCGTCTCGGCAACGAGCTCCGAGTCCTCCATGAGCGAGACGGCGTGATCGAGCGACGCCGGAAGCTGGTTGTAGCCGAGGGCACGGCGCTCGGCGTCGGAAAGCTCCCACACGTTGTCTTCTGCTTCGCTCGGCAGCTCGTAGCCCTCCTCGATGCCCTTCAGCCCCGCGGCGAGAAGCAGCGAGAACGTGAGGTACGGGTTGGCCGCGGAGTCGATCGCGCGGTACTCGACGCGTGCGCTCTGGCCCTTGTTGGGCTTGTACAGCGGCACGCGCACGAGAGCCGAACGGTTGTTGTGACCCCACGTGACGAAGCTGGGCGCCTCGTCTCCGCCCCACAGGCGCTTGTACGAATTGACGTACTGGTTGGTCACCGCCGTGATCTCGGGCGCATGGGTGAGCAGGCCCGCGACGAACTGCCGCCCGATCTTGGAGAGCTGGTAGTGACCGCTCGCATCGAAGAACGCGTTCGTGTCGCCCTCGAAGAGAGACATGTGGGTGTGCATACCTGAACCCGGATGCCCGGAGAGGGGTTTCGGCATGAACGTCGCGTACACGCCCTGCTCGATCGCCACCTCCTTGATGACGGTGCGGAACGTCATGATGTTGTCCGCCGTCGTGAGGGCGTCCGCGTAGCGCAGGTCGATCTCGTTCTGGCCGGGACCTGCCTCGTGGTGACTGAACTCGACCGAGATGCCGAGGTCTTCGAGCATCCGCACCGACCGACGGCGGAAGTCATGTGCCGTACCGCCGGGCACGTTGTCGAAGAAGCCCGCCGAGTCCACGGGAACCGGCGATCCGCTTTCGAGCTTCGACGACTTGAGCAGGTAGAACTCGATCTCCGGATGCGTGTAGAACGTGAATCCGCGATCGGCGGCTTTCGCGAGCGATCGCTTGAGAACATTGCGGGGATCGGATGCCGCGGGCTGCCCGTCGGGCGTCGTGATGTCGCAGAACATGCGAGCCGTGGGGTCGATCTCGCCGCGCCACGGGAGGATCTGGAAGGTCGTGGGGTCGGGATGCGCGAGCATGTCGGCCTCATACGCTCTAGTGAATCCCTCGATGGCCGAACCGTCGAAACCGAGTCCCTCGGCGAACGCTCCCTCGACTTCGGCCGGGGCGATCGCAACGCTCTTGAGCGTGCCGACGACGTCGGTGAACCAGAGCCGGATGAACTTGATTCCCCGCTCTTCGATTGTGCGAAGAACGAAGTCGCGCTGCTTGTCCATCAAGCTCCTCTGTGCTCACTCGAGGTGCCCCCGGCACCGCTATCAGGCTACTAGTTAGACTCCCCCTATGACTGACTCGACGGCCGCGCAGGCCCAGGCCAACCTCAAGCGGGTGCGTACCCGGCACTTCCAGAGCGCCAAAGAGAACGGCATCAAGATCACCGGTCTCACGAGCTACGACCAGCTCACGGCGGGCATCTTCGACGAGGCGGGAATCGACTTCCTTCTCGTCGGCGATTCGGCCGCCAACAACGTCTACGGCTACGACACCACCCTCCCGGTGTCGGTCGACGAGCTCATCCCGCTCGCGCGCGCGGTGGCCGGCGCGGTCACCCGGGCATTCGTCATCGCAGACATGCCCTTCGGCTCCTACGAGACCGGCACAGACGAGGCCCTGCACACCGCGTTCCGCTTCATGAAGGAGACCGGAGCGCACGCGGTGAAGCTCGAGGGCGGCGTGCGCAGCGCCGAGCAGATCCGCCGGATCGTATCTGCGGGCATCCCGGTCATGGCTCACATCGGGTTCACGCCGCAGAGCGAGCACGGCCTCGGCGGCCACGTCATCCAGGGCCGCGGCGAGCAGGTAACGCAACTCCTGGCGGACGCGCACGCCGTCGAGGACGCCGGAGCGTTCGCCGTCGTGCTCGAGATGGTGCCCGCCGAAGCCGCCGCGAAGGTCACCCAGGAGCTGCGCATTCCGACGATCGGCGTCGGTGCTGGGCCGCATGTCGACGGCCAGCTTCTCGTCTGGACTGACTGGGCCGGCTTCACGAAGGGACGCATTCCCAAGTTCGTCAAGCAGTACGCGAACCTGCGCGAGACTCTCACGGATGCCGTGACGAACTATCGCGCGGACGTCGAAGGCGGCGTCTACCCCGGCCCCGAGCACTCCTACGAGGACTGACGTGGGCCGCGGGCGCGCCTTCGTCGGCATGTCCGGGTGGGTGTACCCGCCGTGGCGGGGCGTGTTCTACCCGAAGGGCCTCGCCCAGAAGAGCGAACTCGCCTACGCCTCATCGCACGTGACGTCGATCGAGATCAACGGCTCGTTCTACGGATTGCCCAAGCCGAAGACCTGGCAGTCCTGGCGCGACGGGACTCCCGATGGCTTCGTGCTCTCGGTCAAGGGGCCGCGTCTGATCACGCACATGAAGCGGCTCAACAATGCCCGCCTCCCGCTCGCGAACTTCTTCGCTTCGGGAGTGCTGTCGCTCGACGCCAAGCTCGGCGCGTTGCTCTGGCAGCTGCCACCGAACCTCGCGTTCGATCCGGATGTGCTCGAGCGGTTCCTCGCTTTATTGCCTCGTACGACGACCGAGGCGCTCGCGCTCGCCCAGCATCGCGAGGAGCTCATGGGTGATCGGGTCTGGCTCGGTCCCGTCGAGGAACGACCGTTGCGGCACTCGATGGAGGTGCGGAACGCGACCTTCGACGACGAGCGCTACTTCGCTCTGCTCGATGAGTTCGGCGTCGCTTCGGTGCTCGCCGACACGGCGGGAAAGTGGCCCAGGTTCGAGCGCGACACAGCCGATTTCACGTACGTGCGCCTGCACGGCGACAAGATCCTCTACGAGAGCGGCTACGACGATGATGCCCTCGACGCATGGGCTGCTCGCGTGGACGGCTGGCGTGACGCCGGCCGTGACGTCTACGTCTACTTCGACAACGACATCAAGGTGCGAGCGCCCGTCGACGCGATGGGACTCATCGCCCGATTGCAGGAGTGAGGCGACTGCCTACGAGCGGTCCCAGTCGGAAGCATCCTCCTGCGCCCACTTTCGCGCCCGCTCGGCGATGATCTCGGGGGCGCGAGCGGCCTCCTCCTTCGTAGGGAACGGCCCGTCGCGCTCCGACATGAGCGACTGGGCGCCCTCCTCGACTTCGCCGGTCTTGTGGTTGTACCACCACTCGGTCATGCGCACCTCCGGTTTGGACTGTTCTTCAAGGCTAAGCCGTAGCATCCTGTCATGGAACTGATCCAGGTCGCTCAGCGCGCCGAGAACCTGGCGCGCGCCGTCGCCTTCTACGAGAAACTGTTCGGCGAACCTGTCGCCGCCGTATTCGATCCCCCCGGGCTCGCCTTCTTCCACCTCGGCGGCACGCGCCTTCTCCTCGATGTCGGTGCGCCATCCGCCCTGCTCTATCTCGGTGTCGACGATGTGCGTGAGACCGTCGAGCGACTGCGGTCGAGCGGTGTGACGATCGAGTCCGAACCCCATGTGATCTTCAGGCATGAGGACGGCACGCTCGGCCCGGCCGCGACAGACGAGTGGATGGCGTTCATCCGCGACAGCGAAGACAATACTGTCGGCCTCGTGAGCCGTTCCCCGATCACCTAGCCCGATCGGGCACCCGGATAGACTCGGGGCATGCCTCGGGACGCGCAGGGATTCCTCGTTCCGGGGGTGATCTCCCCGAAGCGGCCGGTTCCCGCGAGCATCCCGCGCCCCGAGTACGTCGGTCGCTCAGGACCGCGGCGCCATGACCGCGGCGACGTCTACTCCGCAGCCGATATCGAGCTCATCCGCGAAGCGGGTCGAATCGCCGCCCAGGCGGTCGAGCTCGTGGGCGAGGCAATCCGCCCCGGGGTGACGACGGAGGTACTCGATGTCATTGCACACGAATTCATCGTCGCGAATGGGGCCTATCCCTCAACAGTGGGCTATCGCGGCTTCCCCAAGGCCGTGTGCACGAGCATCAACGAAGTGATCTGCCACGGCATCCCCGACGACACGGCGTTGAGCGACGGTGACATCATCAACGTCGACATCACGGCGTTCAAGAACGGGATGCACGGCGACCTCAGCAAGACGTTCATCGTCGGGTCGGTGCAACCCGAGGTCGAGCTCCTCGTCGAACGCACGCGCGAAGCTCTCGAGCGCGGTATCAAGACGGTGGCTCCGGGTCGCCAGGTCAACGTGATCGGGCGCGCGATCGAGTCGTATGCGAAGCGCTTCGGATACGGCGTCGTGCGAGACTTCACGGGTCACGGTGTCGGCGCCTCGTTCCACTCGGGCCTCATCATTCCGCATTACGACGCCGCCCCCGCCTTCGATGACGTCATGGAGGTGGGAATGGTCTTCACGATTGAACCCATGCTGACCCTCGGCACGCCCGAACATCCCGGAATCGTGGATTGGGACCAGTGGGACGACGACTGGACGGTCACGACGAAGAACAAGAGCGTCACTGCCCAGTTCGAGCACACGCTCGCGGTGACCGAGCGCGGCGCCGACATTCTTACGCTGCCCTGACAACCGACCCGTGAAGGACAATTGACACATGGCCAAAGCTCTCGGAATCGACATCGGCGGCACGGGGATCAAAGCGGCCGTGGTCGACACCGGCACGGGCGAACTCGTGAGCGAGCGCCTCAAGCTGCCCACGCCCGTGGGCGGCACCCCCGAGGACATCGTGAAGACCGTCGTGCGCCTTCTCGATGACCTCGGCGGGGTGGAAGACGCCGTGCCGATGGGCGTGTGCTTTCCCGCGATCGTGAGGAACGGCCGCACCATGTCGGCCGCGAACGTATCGAAGAAGTGGATCGGCCTGGAGGCCGAGAAGATGTTCGAGCACGCACTGGGGCGAGACATCCACTTCGTCAACGATGCGGATGCTGCCGGCTACGCGGAGGTCCGTTACGGCGCCGCACGGGGCGTGTCGGGTCTCGTCGTGCTCACCACGCTCGGCACGGGGATCGGCAGCGCGCTCATCTACGACGACACGCTCATCCCGAATTCGGAACTCGGCCACCTGCAAATGCGCGGCAAGGATGCCGAGAAGCGCGCATCGTTCGCCGCGAAGGAACGGGGCCGCCTGTCCTGGAGGGCGTGGGCCGGCCGGCTGCAGGAGTACTACACCTACCTCGAGTCGCTCTTCTCCCCCGACCTGTTCATCGTGGGCGGCGGCGTCTCGAAGAGCCACGAGGAGTTTCTGCCGCTGCTCCACCTGCAGACCGCCATCGTGCCGGCCGTGCACCGCAACAACGCCGGCATCCTCGGTGCGGCTGCGCTCGCGGCTCCCGTGCCGCCGGCTTCTCCGGCCCCCACCTTCGAGACTTCCGCACGCTGATGCGCGCGGCACAGTACGACCGCTACGGTGATCCGTCGGTGCTGTACGTGGGCGATGCGCCGATGCCGGGGGCGGGCCCGGGCGAAGTGCTCGTCACGGTGGCCGCATCCAGCGTCAACCAGATCGACGCCACGGCGCGCTCCGGTTCCGCTCGCCCGGCCACAGGCTTCCGATTCCCCAAGGGAACGGGTGTCGACTTCGCGGGCGAGGTCGTCGCGATCGGCACAGGCGTCGTCGATCTCGCGCCGGGAGACCGAGTCTGGGGGTTCCTTCCCGGACTGCCCCGCGCACGCACCGCGGCCGCGGCCGAGTTCGTCGTGTCGAAGCGCCGACACCTGGCGCCCGCTCCCACGGCAATCGACCTCGTCGACGCGGCCGGACTTGCCATGGTGGGCGTCACGGCGCTCGTCGCCCTGCGCACCTACGCGAACCTTCAGCCTGGTGGACGACTGCTGGTACGCGGCGCGAGCGGCGGAGTCGGGACTGTCGCCGTGCAGCTGGCCAAAGCCATGGGCGCTCACGTCACGGCGCTCACCAGCGGTGACACGCTCGACTTCGTGCGCTCCCTCGGTGCGGATGCCGCACTCGACTACCACACGCACGGCCCGTCTTCGCTTGGCACCTTCGACGCCATCCTCGACCTCACCGGTACTCGGCTGGCGGCGTACCGCGCCCTCCTCGCCCCGAAGGGCCGCATGGTGACGACCGCAACGCGCGGTATCCCCTACATCCTGTTCTCGACGATCTTCGGACCACGCCGCGTGCGCGCCTTCGTCGTGTCACCGCGCTCGGAGCTGCTCGCCGACCTTGCCGGCTTCGTGGACGACGGCGCGCTCAAGCCTGTGGTCGACAAGGTCTTCCCACTCGAGCAGATCGCCGCCGCACACCGGGCGATCGCGGACGGGGGCGTGCGCGGAAAGGTCGTCGTAACGCTCTGACCGAAGAGAGGTAGGCGGGAGGCCTACGACCCCGAGATGTTGACGAGCCAGCTGACGCCGTACTTGTCGACGAGCATCCCGAAGCTGTCGCCCCACGGTGCAAGCTCGAGCGGTTCGACGATCGTCGCGCCATCGGAGAGCTTCTCCCAGTAGCCCCGCAGCTGCGCGTCATCCTCGCCGCTGAGCGACACCGAGTAGTTGGTGCCCGTGGTGTACTCCTGGCCCGTCGGCGTGTCGGCCCCCATCAGCACGAGCCCGCCCTCGGCCTCGAGCTGCGCGTGCATGATCTTGTCGGCATCCGCCGGATTGTCGGCGCCGCCGAATTCGGCGAACGTATTGAGAACCAGCTCACCCCCGAACACCGAGTTGTAGAACTCCATCGCCTCGCGAGCGTTCTCGCGGAACGAGAGGTAGGGGTTGAGACGAGTGGGCATCGTTGGACTCCTTTGTTCGGTCGGTCTGTCAATTGTCGAACGCCTGCGTACCGATGGCTAGGGGAGAATTGGTGCGTGAACACCGACACCCCGCAATTCGAATTCTCGGATGACCCCGCCCGCCTCGACCGCGATCGTGTGCAGCACTGGCTCAGCGAGGAGTCCTATTGGGCCCTCGGCCGTGACCGGGCGGTGCAGGATCGCGCGATCGAGGGCTCCCTCAATTTCGGCATGTACCGCGACGGCGAGCAGGTGGCGTACGCCCGCATCGTCACCGACGGCGCTACCTTCGCGTGGTTGTGCGACGTCTACGTCGACGCGAGCGTGCGGAGCCTCGGTGTCGGCGTGGCTCTCATCGCGGGTGTGATGGACGCGCTCGAGCCCCTCGGACTGGGGCGCGTCGCTCTCGCGACACGCGATGCGCACGGGCTGTACCGCAAGTTCGGCTTCGACTCGCTCGACGAGCCGCAGAAGTGGATGACCTGGGGCGGTAAGTAACCCGAGCGGCTGGCGCGCCGCACCGCACGGGGGCTTGAATGGAGACATGTCGAGCCAGACCCAGCACCTCAGCACCTACATCGAGCGCAGCGCCACCGCAGTGTACGAGTACGCGTCGGATCCGGCGAACCTCCCCGATTGGGCGTCCGGACTCGCGGGCTCCATCGAACTGGTGGGCGGAGAGTGGATCTCCGAGTCCCCCATGGGGCGCATCACGATCGAGATGGCCGAACCCAACAATTTCGGGGTCATCGACCACTGGGTGACGCTGCCCACGGGCGAGCGGGTGTACAACCCCATGCGCGTAGTGCCCCACGGCGAGGGCTGCGAGGTCGTGTTCCATCTGCGACGCCAGCCCGGCACGACCGATGACGCGTTCGAGGCCGACGCGATCCTCATCTCCAGTGACCTCGCGAGTCTGAAGACGATCCTCGAGGGCTAGAGCCCGCGTCTCATCGGAATGCTCCTCGCGACCTCAGCCGGAGCGCACCGGACGCAACTCCCGGTCGGCTATTTCTTGCCGCGACCGGGGGGTCCAGGGGCGGGCGCCGGGGTTGGGGCAGGTGCGGGTGCGGGTGCTGGGGCAGGTGCGGGGGCTGGCTCGGGCGCAGGCGTCGGGGCTGGCTCGGGCGCTGGCGTCGGGGCTGGCGCGGGGGCTGGCGCAATGACGGTCGACACGCCCGGAGGGGTGTACCCGTCCGTGCGCACGCGGAGGGCATCGAATCTCGCGGTACCCGCCGCGACGAGAAGCCCGAACCGGCCGTCGGCGAGGGCGGCGTTGTAGGCCCGGGACCGGATGAACGCGCCGTTCACCATCAGGGACACCGACGCACCCTTGATCGTGAGGAGAATCGTGTATGTCACGCCCGCGGAGAGCGTCCTGCTCACCGTCTCGTCCACGACCGTGCGCCCGCCGGCAACGTGCCCGAACACGACCGCCTGGGCGGCCAGGTCGAGCACGATGAACTTGTAGTCGGAGGGGCTGTAGTAGTCATAGACCACGCCGGCTCGTGCGCCGGCGGTCAGCGTGATGGCCGTCGTGATCTCGAGGTAGGCGTTGGCCGCGAGCGAGGAACCGAGGTGCGTTAGGGTCACGGCGGCCTGACCGCTGACGGCCGATGATCCGGTGAGTGCCCCAGACGAGGCGGTCCACATGCCACCGACGCCCTGGACGATCCCGGCACCACCGGTGAACTCCTCGGTGACATCCAACGTGATCGCCGGCGGCAGCACCTGCACGGAGATGTTGTCGAACGTCCCTCGTGCGCCATCCGAACCGACGCCCACGAAACCCTTGTTCAGTCCGACGGCAACGCCGTCCAGCATCCGGGGTGCGAACGTGTGCGTGAACGCGGACTTCCCATCCAGCAGCACCGTCACGGTAGTGCCGTTGACCGCGACGAGCATCGTGTACCAGGTGTTGTACTTCACACCGCCCGGCACCGATGCCTGCACGTCGACGTTCCAGCCTGAGGCGGTCCTGCGGCCCATGACCAGCTTGTTGGTCGACTGATCTACACCGGCGAACTTGAAGTCGTCCGGGGCGAAGTAGTCGAAGATCACGAAGGCGTTGGCCTTCCAGCCGCCGGTCGGCTTGGTCAGGTTGATCTGCGCGTTGATCTCGAAGTAGATCGGCAGGTACTGGTCGATGTAGTACACGGCTACGGCATCCCCGCCGGTCGACGTCGCCGTTACCGTCAGCGCTCCGCCCAACACCCCGAACGCGCCCGAGTCGGTGAAGAAATCCTCGGCGGTGCCGGTGCTGAACGCGGCCGACCGCAGCACGTCCCTCTTGCCACCGGGCACGTTTCCGGGCTGCGGGTCGCGCGGGCCGCCCGTCTGGTCCTGCCAGTAGTCGTCTTTCTGGATGACGAGCCCGACCTCGCCGAACGGCTCACCGTTGCGCGCCGCGGACATCGCGCCGGCGAGTTGCGCGATGGTGAAGTCCGCGCCCTGGGCGGCCGACAGGCGGTACAGGAACTCCATGAGGCCGGGCGCGAGCTGGCGGCTCACCGTGCCGAGCCCGAACGGTGCGAACGGCACGAGGTAGCTGTTGAACTCGCCCACCCAGTCGATCAGGCGATCACCACCGGTGTTGGCGATGAGCACGTCGAGTCCGGCGCCGCCGAAGGCACGATCCTCGTACGAGACGTTGGTGTCGGGCTGGTTGTTGAGGCCCCCGTTGGTGGTGAGAACGTCGTCCGCCTGGAGCAGGTCGTTGCCCCAGCCGCCCCACAGCGTGTCGCGGCCGGTGCCGCCCACGATCCAGTCGTTGCCGTGGTCACCGAAGAGCACGTCGTCGCCGTCGGTGCGTGTCGTCGTGGCGACCGCGTCGAACCGACCCTGGGTGTGATCGAAGTTGAGGAACCACTCCCCGCCATTGACGACCAGCTTCACCATCGGGGCGTACTCGTCGTAGAGCGCGAATTCTCCGGCGGTGGGGTCGAACCCGAGCAGGGTGCCGTCGTTGAAGGGCCGGCTGAAGTCGCTGCGCACCCCTCCGACGCCGTACGCCTGCGACAGCGTCTCCGCACCCGAGATCGCGTCATCACCGGAGCCACCGTGGATGAAGTCGCCGTCCCAGCCGCCGAAGAGCACGTCGTTGGCGTACTTTGCCACGAAGAGGGTGTCAAGGTGGTCATCGTTCACCGCGAACGGGGTCAGGTCCACCCGCTTGTTGAGCTTGTTGATCGGGAACAGGATTGCCACCTGTGCCCGGCCAGGGCTAGCGACCTCGACCTGCGCGTTGATCGCCGTGACGCCGTTGAGGGGCTCGGTCGAACCGTTGCGGCTGGTGAAGATGCGGCCGTCGTCGCCGAGAATTCCGTCGACACCCGTGCCGCCGGAGATCCAGTCGTGGCCCCAGCCGCCGATGAGATCGTCGTCGCCCGCGTCGCCGAAGACGACGTCGTTGCCGCCACCAACGTAGACGGTGTCGTCGCCCGACTCGCCGTGCACCTCGTCGTTGCCGACCACGTCGCCGGTGAGCGCCGCGAGGTCGAAGTCTGGGCCACCGGGAGTGTAGTCGAGCAACTGGACGGCACGCGGGACGAGGCGCACCGCCTCGCCGTAGTTGTCGTAGGTGAAGGTGCGGTACGCGGTCGCGCCGCCAGTTGCGGCGCTGACGAGCCGGAAGATGTTGCCGTTGTCGCCGACGATGTTGTCGGAGTCGCGCCCGTGCAGGGTGGTGTCGTCGTTGCGCGCGACATCCGTGCCGGCACCGCCGAAGAGGATGTCGGCAGCGTCGGGGCGCTGCGCCTTCGTGCCCAGCGAGAACAGTCCGGAACTGCCGCCGACGATGTCGTCGCGGCCGAGGTTTCCGAAGACGACGTCGGAGCCGCCGCCGCCCTCGATATAGTCGTCGCCGTCGGTCGCAGCCTCCACGGAGGGCGCGAGCACCAGCAAGCCGGCCGCGTCGCGGGAGGCGGCCACGGCGAGGTCGATCGAGCCGTCCCCCTGGATGACGTCATCGCCGAGCTGGCCGAAGACCGTGTCGTCGTGTGCGCCGCCGGCGATGTAGTCATTGCCGAAGCGGTCGGCAGGCGTTGTCGCGGCGTGATCGAGGAAGGTGATGCGGTAGTCGCTCCACGCGGTCGCCCCTGCGGGGTTGTTCTGCCACGCCGCGGTGACGAGCGCCTCGCCGGCCGTCAGGAGTGCGGTGCTGTAGATCTCGGTTCCGCTGAGCACGCGGAAGCGCGGGCTGCGGTGATCGCCGAACGTCAGCGAGCGGTCGAGCGAGACGTTGTCGCCGAAGATGAGGTCTTCCTCGGTGCCGCCGTCGATGCGATCGCTGCCGGTTCCGCCGATGAGCACGTCCCGCCCGCCCTGACCGCGGATGACATCGTTGCCGCCGGTCGCATTGTCGGTCACGGTAATGGTGACCACATGCAGGGCACTTGCCCGCACCGCGATGTCCATGAACCCGTGGTCGCCGACGACGGTGTCGTCGTTGCCGCCGACCGCTATCGTGTCGCCCGCGGCGCCGCCGAGCACCAGGTCGATGCCGGCGCCGGAGGTGATGGCGTCAGCGCCGCCGATGGTCGGGTCGGTGGTCTCGAGCCGGCCGGCCGTCAGCGCGAGCGCTCCCCATGCCTGGGTCGCAGGGCCGATGGCGGCCGTGAACCGCCCGTTGTCGCCGAGCACCACGTTGCGACCATCGGAGACCGTGATGGTGTCGCCTCCGATGCCGCCGACGACGAGGTCGTCGCCCACTCCGGTGGCGATCGTGTCGGCGCCGCCGAACGCGGGATCGATCGACCAGACGCGGTCGATGTCGGCGGCAGCGGCATCCTGGCTCACCCAGTCGACGAAGCCGTGATCGCCGAAGACGATGCCGGCGCCGTCGGGGGCACCCGCGGTCTCGCCGCGGTTGGTCGTGATGGTGTCTCCGTCGGCGCCGCCGAGCACGATGTCTGCGCCGACGCCGGTGGTGATGACATCCGCGCCGCCGATGGTCGGGTCGATCGTGGTGACCAGGCCGAGCGGACGCACCGCGCCGTCGGTGAAGTCGCCCACGCCGCCGTTGCCGGACTGCGCCACCACGGCGCCGGTCGCGTCGACCCACTGCACGAGGCCGCGGTCGCCGAAGACGATGTCGCCGCCCGTACCGCCGTGCAGGCGGTCCGCTCCGATACCCCCGAAGATGACGAGCGGGAGGGTCGAAGCCGAACCGATCACCAGGTCGTCGTCGCTCGTGCCGGCAGGAAGAATTGCGCCCAGGCCGGGCATCGTGAACTGCTGCGTCGACGTGCGGGTCACTTCGACGACGACGTACCCGGCCATCCCGTCGCGCTGCGCCGGAGCGCCGAAGCTGAGCACAGAACCGGATGCGGTGACCTCGGTTGCGCCGAGCAGGCGGCCATTGACCCAGACGCGGTAGCCCACGACGTCGGCGGTGGAGCCGAGATCGAAGGTGCCCCCGGCCTGAACCGTCCACGCGGTGAGGCGCAGCGTGACCGTCACGATGTCGCCTGGCATCAGGGAGTCGAAGAGGCCGATCGTGTCGAGTCGCGAAGAGGCAACATATCGCGCGGGGTCGATCGTCGTGGTAATGCCACCGCGGGTGATCGTGATCCCGGAGATGGTGTCGGGACGCAATGGCTCGTCGCCGTCGTCGAGGTCGGCGTTCAGGTCGAGAACGTTGTCGTTCGGGCCCTGGGTGTTCAGGACGAAGAACCCGTCCTCGCTCGCCTGCAGAGCGACCGTCACGGTGTCGTTGCCGAGACCGGTGTTCAGCCAGGTGGTCGTCCGCACTCCCGGGCTGGTGTGGGTGCCGTCGACGGTTATGGTGTCGGCGAAACCGCTCGTCCAGATCCGGATGCCGTCCGCAAAGGTGCCGCCCGCGGCGGCCCGCCACGAGATGCCGGCCGGCGCGAGCCCGACGACGAAGATGTCGCCGGATGCCGCCAGATCGCCGACGCGCGCGATGGCGGCGGACGGGACATCCGTGATGAGCACGTTCGCATCGCCCGCGCCCGCGCCCTCGTCGCTCAGCAGCAGCGTGTGCCGACCCGTGCCGAGGTCGAGGTTGAGGGTGCCCGCGATCAGGTCGACATCGCCGGCCAGGAACTCCGGCTTGTCGGCGATGCCCGCGTTCGCCTGCGACGAGATGTACACCCGGTCATCGCCCGCTCCGAACGAGACGTTCGTGAGGGGCAGCGTGCCGCGCACGTTGAGCACGTCGTGGCCCGATCCGAACGCCAGGTTCAGCGTCTCGAGCCCGTGGTAGCGGATGCCCGCACGAGCGGTCCCGTCGGTGGCGACATTTACCGCGCCGGCGCCGAGCGCTGCGAGCTGAAGAGTGATCGGCAGTGCCGTGCTCTCGTTCACCTCTCCGCGGAACCCGATGAGGTACGTGCCGCCGACGAGCCAGACATAGACGCTCGCCGCGCAGCGGGTGGCATCCTCTTCGCCGCAGCTCATCGAGACTCCCGGATCCGCACCGGGGGTGGTCGGGAACAGCAGTGACTGCAGCGCGAACCGCACCGCTTCCGCGGAGGTTCCCGCCGCGAACGTGACGGCACCGATGCCGGTGGTGGCGCCGCCCTGCACCTGCGAGAGCAGGATGGTGAAGGTCGCACCGGACGGCGTGACGGAGTAGAGCCGGTCGAGCGGGCGCCCGAGTTCGTCTGTGCCGGCCCGCGGCGTCATGTCGAGCCCGGTAAGAGTGTCTTGCGTGAGCCAGCCGAGGTTGTCGTTTCCGTCGCCGAAGTCGTTCAGGTTGGCGACGTCGCTGCCCACACCGCCCTCGAGAACGAGCAGGGCGGCCAGGAGATCGAGTAGTCCGGATGCCGTCCCCACGTGGAACGTGTCGTTGTCGGTGTTGCCGAGCAGCGGCGTCGCCGGGTTGGTGGGGCCGCCCACGACGCGCGTGTGACCGTCGATGGCGCGAATCGTGACGACGTCGTCGCCCGGACCCGCGTCGATGGTCGACGTGCCGGCGTGCGTGCTCTGCACCGTGAAGGTGTCATCGCCGTAGCCGAGAAGGATGGTGAGGTCCTCGAATTGCGCATAACGGATGCCGCCGAGCACCGGTCGGCCGGCGAGGGAGCGATCCGGGGCCATGCCGAGGCCGGTGATGCGATCGACGGTCAGCACGCCCACGTCATCGGCCGGGCTGTTCTCGTTGTGAACGACGAGGGTATCCACCTGGGCGCTCTCGATGGCGTCCGCGGTACTAGCGGTGACCGGGAGCGGCGTACTGGACTGCTCTCCCGGCAGCACGATCGGCAGATAGTCGTCGAGGTCCAGCCGCACCGGCGGGTTCGGGTCGTCGCCGCCGGACACGTACAGCGGACCCTGGATGAGGTGTACCCGGCGGGCTGTGTCGGCGAACTCCTGCACGTCGCCGCCGTCGATGACAGTGTCATCGATGGCGCGAACGATCACGGTGCGCGCCGTCGACCAGTCGGCGGCGGTGAACGCGAGCGCCAGCTGACCGACCCACGCTGTGCCGTTCCAGAACTCGAGCTGGGGCGCGTGGCAACCGTTCGGCAGTCCGCAATCCGGCCCGCCGATGTCCAGGGTGAACGACGCGACAGCGTTCAGGCGGACTGTGACCGTCTCGCCGGCCGCGGGGGCCTTGGTGAGGCGCACGGTGTACGCCGCCGAGGCACCGAACTGCGAACCGGTCGCGCCTTCGACGAGCCGGATCTCTCCGCCGACCGGCGTGATGACGACGCCGGGGGTGTCGCCGTCGTGCACGAGGACGTTCACGCCCACCACGATCGCTCCGGCGAGTTCGGCCACGTACACCTCGGTGACGCCCACGGTGAACGTGTCGGCGCCCCACGGGTCCGTGACCGTGATCGTGTTCGCGGTGTTCGTGGCGATGGTGCGGTAGGTCGCGGTGCCGTTCGCGCCGACGAGCCGCAGGAGCGCGCCGCTGAGGCCGCCTCCCACGGTCGGCAGCACGACGCCGGTGAGCGTGACCGTGCGGCCGTCGGACGAGACCGCCGACACGGTGCCCTGCACCGCGGACTGCGTGATCGGCGCGGTGTAGCCGGTGATGACGAACGTGTCGCCGAGGGCGGGCGCGAGATCCCACTCCCCCTCGATCTCGATCATCGTCGCGGTGTTGTTCCAGATGCGGTACACCTGGCCCGCTCCCGCACCGCTCGTGATGCGGATCAGCTGGCCCTTCAGGGTTCCCGCGGCCGCGGTCATGCCGGCGAAGGTGAACTCGTTCCTCAGACCGCCCGCACCACCGACGGTGCCGAGGACGCGGTCCATCGACGTCACGACAGCGGTGATGCCCTGGACGTGCTGCCCCTCGATCGCCGTGTCGTCAACGGCGCGCACGTGAACCGTGCGCGCGCCGGCGGCAGCGAACGTCAACAGGAGGGACGTGGACCACGTCACGCCGTTGGCGGAGATCTCGAGTCCGGCAGGCGCGGTGACGAGCACCGTCACGGGATTCAGCGGGGTCGAAGTGATGCGAACCTCGTAGGTCGCGATCGTTCCGCCGGTGGCGCCCGACGGCTCGACGACACGGACGCCACCGTCCGGCAGGAGGATGGGCACCGCGGGGGCATCATCGTCGATCACGCGGACGAACGTGGTGGCGACCAGCGCACCCGCGTACTCCCCGCCGGTGACGATCGCATCGATCGGCGTCATCGTCTCGGGCTCGGCCGCGAGGTCGTTGATCGCGCGCACCAGGACGGTGCGCTGGGCGGTGTCGCCGGCTGCGAAGACGAGGGTCACCGAGGTCTGCCAGGTCGCCCCGCCGTCGAGGGAGAGCTCGATGGAGCGGGCGCGGCTCGTGGACGTCGGGTCGACTGCCGGGCCCAGCAGGGTGACCCGAACGGCGCTGAGCGGCGCCTTCGTGAGCCGCACACTCACAGAACCCGTTGCCCCGCCCTCGATCAGCACTAGCGAGCCAGCGCCCACTGGTGCGATCACCACGGTGGGCTCGTCGTTGTCCATGATCTCTGTGGAAATGCCATCGACCGGCAGCAGCGCCCACGCGCTGTTGGCGATCGTGCTCTCCACGTCATGGCGGATCAGCCCGGTGTGCCCGAGAAGGTCGTCGGCCTGCACGGCAGGGGCGGCGCTGCCGACCTCGACGCGGTCGGAGCCGAGCCCGCCGAAGATGGACAGCTCGATCGCCGGGTTGGTGGAGAGCACGTGGAAGACGTCGTCGCCCTCCATGCCGTAGATGGAGACCTTTTCCACATTCACGTAACGCAGGACGCGGCCGGCGCCGTAGACCCCGCTGGCCGTGATCACGAACGTGTCGCCGAACTCGGTGCCGATGATGACCACGACATCGAACCCGGCCCCGCCGTCGATGTTCACGGGGGCGTTCGTCGCGTACTCGATGAAGTTGCGGCCCTCGCCTGCGTTGAGCGCGGTCAGTTCGGACTCTCCCACGAACGAGCGGATTACGAAGGTATCGTCGCCCGCGTCGCCGTACAGGTTCAGGGTCGCGACATTGCGGAATACCTGGAACACGTCGTCACCCGAGCCGCCGTAGGCAGAGGCGGTGAACGAGACACCCCGGGTGAGCAGGCCGCGCGTCGATGCGAAGAAGGCAGTCGCCGGGAACTCCGGATCCGCCACGTAAGCGGTGTAGAGCTGGCCGAACCGGAACGTGTCGTTGCCCGAGTCGCCGTTCACCACGACGACGGAGGCGGTGTCGTCGAACGCGAACGTGTCGTCGCCCGCACCGCCGTTCACCACCACGCTGCCGGTGATCTCCTGGCCGTACGTGACCTTCTCGACTCCCCCGAATTGGCCCGGGACGGCGCCCGGCGAGGAGAGCAGCGCGATAAGGGCGCGCGTGGCGTTGCCACGGAGCAGGAACGTGTCGCTCAGGGCCGAACCGTTGACGACGAGCACGTTGGTGCCACCGTCGATGATGTCGAAGGTGTTGATGCGGCTGTCGCCGACCCCGAACAGGTCGATCAGGAAGTAGTCGGAGTTCGCGCCGCCGTCGAGGTTCAGCACCTGGCCGGCCATGGGGTTGGTGCCCACAGGTCCCGGCGCGGCGTTCACGACGAGCCAGTCGTCGCCACCCTGACCCTGGATGGTCGTGGTGCCCGACAGTGCCTCCACGAAAACGCGGTCGTCGCCGTTCGCGGCGCGCACGGTCGTCGTGCCGGTGTGCGTGGAGTCCACGTTCAGCACATCGGAGCCGGACCCCAGCGTGAGGTCGAGCGCCTCGAATAGCGCGTAGTCGACGCGGCCGTCGGTCATGCGCAGCACCCCGGTCGTGACCGAGCCGCCGCCGACGGCGACGAGCGAATGCCCGGTGACGGCGGCAACCGTGATCGTCCGCGCCCAGCCGGGTGCGCCCGCAAGCGCCCCTGCCCAGGCGATCGTCCAGCGGCCGCCGGCCTTGGTGACGACGACGTTCCCGGCGAGTGCCGGAAGCCCTGCCGGCGTTCCGAGCGCCTCGATGGCGGCTCGGACCTCGGCGGCGGTGGCGTCGAAGGCGAGGTGGCCCGTGGTGCCGTAGCCGGCCACCGCGAGCGCGAAGCGACCGTCGACAGCGCCCTGCACCGTGACCACCTGCACGAGGCTCGGGGCCGGCGCGCCGCCCGTCATGCCGAGTCCGGCGATGGTGCTGCCAGTGATGACGCCGATACGCCCGAGGACGGTGGCGGCGTCATCCAGATACAGCGCGTCGACCCCGGTGCCGCCCGTAAGCGTGAGCGGTGCCGAGATGCCCGCGACCACACCGCCGATGCCCGTGAGCGTCGAACTGATGCGGACAGTGTCGGCTCCGGCGCCGGTGTCGACAGTCGTCGGGCCCGCGACCGTGCGGATGACGACGGTGTCGCCGCCGTCGCGTGTGGTGAGTGCGGTGGTGCCGGTGTGGGTGGAGTGGATCGTGAACGTGTCGCCGCCGGAGCCGAGGTCGACAGTGACCACCTCGACCGCGGAGTACGTGATGCCCGCGCTCATGCCCAGCCCGGTGATGGTCGTGGAGGTCAGCTGGCCGGTGTTGGCGGCGGCGTCGCCGGTGTCGTCGACCGCAAGCAGGTCGGCACCGGTCAGCGCACCGGGCCCCGATCCGCCGTCGACCACGAGCGACGCACTGATGGCGTTGACCGTGCCGCCGGTGTTCGTCCACACACTGTTCGTCGTGCCGGCACCCGCGGCCGCGGAACCGACGGCGATGCGGTCGGTGTGCTCGCCGGTGTAGATACGGTGCTCGACCTGAATGGCCCGCACCGCCACGCGGTCGCCACCAGTGAGGGTACGGATCTCGACGCGCTCCACGCTGGCGTGGGTGATCGTGCCGAGGAGGGTCATGGCGCCGGCGCTATCGAACGAGACGCGACGGATGCGGTTGGGCTCGGTGCCAGCGGGCGGCGCGGCGACGACATCGACGATGAGGTCATCCGGCGCCGTCGAGCCCCAGACCTCGAGGCGATCGGTGCCGGCCGCGTCCTTCACGTGGACCGCAATGCCCGTCGAGCGCGTGAGCTCGATGCGAATGACGTCGTTGCCGGCGCCGCCGTCGAGGTATGCGGTGCCGGTCCACGGGTTTGCGGCACGCGCTGCACCGGCCACGAGTACCGTGCCGTCGGCGTCGCCGACCAGCATCGTCGTGGGCGCGGACCCCGTCGAGGTGAGCCGGGCGACCTCGAAAATGCCCTTCAGGTCCTCAGGCGTAGAGCCGACCCCGAAGTCGGTTCCCACGGCGAGTCCGACGACCAGGAGGTTGCCGTACAGGCCGAAGTCGCCGGTGAGGAACGACTCCACGAGCGTGTCGTTGCCGCCGACGTCGATGAAGATGTCCTGTCCGGGGCCGCCGGTGACCGTGTCGTTGTCCGCACCGGAGTCGAGGACGTCGTCGAAGGGGCTGCCGACCAGCGTGTCATCGCCTGCTCCCCCGGTCAGCGTGAGCGCCAGCCGGTCGACGGTGACGGCGGATGCGTTCAGGATGTCGTTGCCAGCGCGGCCGTCGATGCGGAGGGCATCTCCCTGGGCCCGAACCGTGCCGGCAAGCCACACCGTGTAGGCGGTCCCGGTCGAGCGAATCACCTTCGTGCGGTCGCCGTCGGTCGAGACGGCGAAGGAGTCGCCCGAGGTGTTCGAGCCGAGGATCGTGATGATGTCCGTGCCGCCGCTGCCGACGATGATCTGGACGGTCTGCACGCCGCCCGCACCCGACGCGGTGATGTCCGACAGCGTGATCTGGTCGGATCCGGCGCCGGCGTCGATGACGAGGTTCTCGATGCCGGAGCTCGTGCGCGTCAGGGCGCCGAGGGTGTGGCTCAGCACGCCGGTCGACGGGTTGGTGATGGTGAGCTCGTCGGCGCCCCCGCCGAGCAGCAGGACGAGCCGGTCGGTGCCGGTGCCGCCGAGAACCACCTGGGTGTCGGACGAGGTGAACATTTCCGCGGTGGCCGTGATGACATCGTCGCCAGCGCCGCCGTCGTACCGTTGCGCGAGACCCGACAGCGTGTCGTTGCCGTCGCCGCCGTTTAGGACGTCGGTGATGAGGTTGCCGAAGAGCTGGTCGTCATTGCCGTCGCCGTTGAGGGTCACCGTGCCGGTGCCGGTGTGGCGCAGGATGTCGTTGCCGTCGCCGCCGTTCACCGTTGCGGTTCCCGTGCCGGCGACGGTGATCGTGTCGTTCCCGGACCCGCCGCTCAGCACGCTGCCGGAGCCCGAGCCCTGCACGAGCATCGTGTCTGACTCGGAGCCGCCATCCACCGTCACAGCGATCTGCACGTTCGGGTCGATGATGACGCTGTCGACGCCGTCGCCGAAGTAGGCGTAGAGGCGCTGGACGTTCGAGTACGTGCGGGAGTGACCGAAGGCCGTGATCTTGATGGTGGCGAGGCCCCCGCTCAGGGCGCCTATCTGCTCGATGTAGACCGTCTCACTCGTCACGGCGGTGGATACACTGCGAGCGGTGCGCTGGGGCGCCGCGCCCACGTTCACGTAGAGGTCGCGGTCGGTGGTCTTCCACTCGCGCAGGTTGCGGTAGGCATCGTCGCCTGTGTAGCTGGTAACGCCGCTGCTCGCGAGGTACGGCACCACCGGGAAGCTGACACTGCCGATCGTGAACGTGTCGCTGCGTGAGTACCACGAGCCGAGGATCTTGAACCGCACGGTGATGCGGAACCTCAGCGGCACGTTGCCGTTAGAGTCCGCATTCCTGGAGTCCGCACTCACCGAGAGCTCCAGGCCGACGCCGAGGCTGATCTCGAACAGCTTGAAGTCGAAGTACACCTCTACGCTCGCCGAGCCGCCGATGAACAGCGTGTACCACTTGATTCCGTTGAGCTCGTGCGAGAGGAAGCTGACCTGGAGCGAGAAGCTGCCGCGGATGCCCATGAAGTCGCCGCCGAGCTGCATGCGACCGGAGAGGACCAGGCTGAAGTCGCCCTCGGAGTTCAGGAAGATCTGGCCGGAGAGGTTGAAGCCGAAGAACGACAGGCCGGCATAGGCATCCAGGTACCAGTCGCCCGCGGAGTACGTCGTGTCGCCCGCGCTGCTCTTGCCCACCTCGATCGTGAACCCGGCATCGAAGTTGAACAGCTTCAGCAGTGTGACCGAGCCCGTGAGCTGGAGCTTGAATCCGGGATCGATCCCGTTGCGCACCTCGCCCGTGGTGTTGATCCGCAGGGTGCCCGCCGCCGTCAGGCTGAAGACGAAGGCATCGGCCGAGGCGCTGACCGACACGGACATCGCGAAGCCGTCGTCGTAGATTCCAGCTCGACCGCTTGCGGTGAACTTGAGCCCCGCCAGGTCGAATGCGACCCCGAACGACATCTCGAATGCACCGGAGGTGATGCGGATCTCGGCGAAACCGCCGCCGCGCGCGAAGCCTAAGAAGTTGATCGTTCCGTCGAGGCGCAGGAGGAAGCCGGGCGCCACGGGAGTGGTGCCGAACGTCGCCGTGCTTCCGGTCGTGTTGATGGCGAGCACGGCGCTGACCGAGAAGCCCAGGCCGATCGATTCCCCGAAATCGGAGTCGAGCGACAGGTCGAGACGCGCGACCAATCCCTGGGCATTGATGCGGAATCCGCTGTCTCGCAGCACCACATCGCCGAAGGGTTCGAGCAGCGCGCGCCCGTTGACGATCAGGCTGACCTCGTTCGCGCCGATCGTGAGCACCACGTGCGCGGTGACCTCGAGAACGTCCATGACACGGAGCGATCCGTACATCTCGAGCCGGAATCCGGCCACGACCCCCAGCGTCTGGTTCTCGATGACGAGCTGGCCGTTCTCGCGCTTGAAGCCGCCGAAGACGGTGTTGCCGTTCACCGTCTGGGTCTCGACCACGAAGGTGCGGATCTGCCGCGTCGTGCTGAACGTATTGATCTCGAGAAGAAACTGACCGTTGAGGGACAGGCCCGGGATGGCGTTCGCCGCCCGGGTGAGCTGCACGCGTCCGACGACGCCCGTCTGCGCGCCGACGTAGACGGCGAGATTCATCGCGCCGGTCAGCGAGCCGAAGTTCGGGATGGTCACGCCCATCATGCCGTCGACCTTGAAGTAGGCCGAGCCCGCCGGATCCACGGCCGCAGTGATGCCGATGAAGCCGGTGAGCGTGAGCACGCCGCCGATGGTTAGTTCGGCCTGGATGCTCGCGACGACGTAGATGGCGCCGCTGGCAGGCGCGTCCGGATCCGGCTGGCCGTCGATGCCGGGCGGCGACTTGGGGATGTAGATCACCGGAGGCTGACCTGGCAGGAGTAAGGGCAGGAATGCGTTCGGCACCACGAACGTCTGGTCGGCAAGGGTCGTGTTGAACATGACGTATACCGAACCAGTGGCGGAGAACAGCGACCCGATGTTCGGCAGGCCGATGCCGACCCCCGTGGACACGCGGATGCTGCCGGCCACGCCGGGGATGGCCCCGTTGTCGGTGCGCGTGGAGATCATCAGCACGCCCGTGACCGAGCCGTACTCGAGCTGCGCCGAACCCGATCCGAACGACAGTCGTCCGGTGAGGAAGAGTTGCATAGAGGGCGTCGGCGGTTCGGCCGAGATGTTGAGGTACAGCCCACCCTGGATGCGCATGAGCTCCGTGCCGGCTGGCGCCACGATGGCCTGGCCGAGGATCTGGAAACCGAAGCTGAACGGCTGCAGCACGAACGTCTCGGTGAGGTCGGTGCCGCCGGGGCCGACGCCGAGAAGAGTGAGGGTCTCCGTCTTCACCTGGTTGGTCAGGTTGATGCGCAGTTGGGCCGATCCGGTGAGGAAGAGGCCGAACTGCTCGAGAGCCGAGAAGTTGGTCTCGATGGACGCGACACCCCAGAACTGCGGCACCGGGTACATCGGGTTCGAGGACTCGTCCCCGACGACGAGCACGAACCGGCCGGCAGTAGCGCCGAGGGTGCCGAGACCGTAGACCTCGATCTGGCCGGAGAAGGTGAGGATGAAGACGAGTCGGGCGTAATCGATCTCCAGCACGACCGCACCGTGGATGTGCATCAGTGGCTCGTCGAGGAAGTCTCCCGCCTGCAGCATGACTCCGCCGGACAGCTCGATGAAGAACGACGTGCCCTGCTCGATGAGCCGGAACTTCTGTGTGCCGCCGGCGGCCTGGTTGCCCGCGGTGTCCGCCCATCCGCCGGCGGCGAAGGTCACGGTCACGGTGCCGGCGGTGAGCGCGCTGGCGAGAGTGTAGGAGTACCGCGCAACGCCGTCGGCGAAGTGGACGGCCACGAACGACAGGGCCTCGGTGCCGCCGCCGGAGAACGAGAGGTCGTTTGACCCGAGTGTGGCGACGTCGACCTGGGCGCCGGAGGTCGGCGTGAGGCGCACACCCACCCAGGTGCGGGGCAGGATCGTCGCGGCCGTGACGTTGGCCTCGGCAGTGGCGGCGCCCAGGTGGCTGGCCGCGGCGAAGGGGGTGCCCTGCGTGTTCTGCCAGCTGCCGTCCACGAACGTGATCACGAGGTCCCCGGCGAAATGGCCGGAGAAGAAGTACCGGTACGTGGTGCCGCTCACGAGCATCGCGGAGCCGATCACGACGAGCTGCACGCCGTTCGCGGTGATGGTGATCTCGGCATCCGCGTCGGTGATCGATGCCCGGTTGATGGCCTGGCCCGCGAGGGTGCCGAATGTGATGTCCACCCAGCCGCGGCCCGCGAGGTCCTTCACGTCGACGACGGAACCGGCGGTCGGATCCTCGAGCGAGGCCGTCGGGGCGGTGAGGGTGAAGCTCTCCGTCTCGGCGGAGTTGAGGCGACCACCCAGGTCCGCGAAACGGCCGGCGATGAAGCTGATCGTGTACGCGCCGACGGCCAGGGTCGAGGTGAAAGCGAAGCGGTAGATGTCGCTCGTGCCCACCCGCACGGGGCCGGCGAGGGCGATGAGGTTGCCCGCGGAATCGCGGAACTCGATCTCGTCGCCGTTGATCGTGGTGTGGTCGATGCCGTAGCCAGCGGAGCCGCGGAAGCGGATCTCGAGGTACTTGAGTGCGTTGAGCAGGTCGCGGCCGATGGTGGCGCCCGAGAGGGGCAGGGTTGCCTCGTCGACGGCTGGGGTGCTGGGGTCGTCCCCGGTGCGCACCACGTCGGCCGTGGCGCCGACCACCTGGAAGGACTGGGTGAGTGTGGTGCCCGGTGGCGGGCCGCGTGAAGGGGTCACGTCGAACTTGGTGAGGTCGAAGACCACATCCACCCGGCCGGCCGCGAAGGTTCCATTGAGGAGGTAGCGCCAGGTGTTCCCGCTCAGGTGCACGGCTGCGATGAGCTGGATGCCGCCTGCACCGCTTCCGGTGAGGATGAACTCGTCGCCGTCGATTGAGCCGGGCACGATCCCGTAGTCGATCCCGCCGGTCGCGACGGGGGGCGTGAACGTGACGTCGAGGTAGGTCATGGTGCGCGTCGTCAGCGGCTCGACTTGCAGCACGCCGGACTGGGTGCCGCCGGTCGGCTGTGAGCCCGTGTAGGGAGTGGTGCCGTCGAGGTGCGTGTAGGTCCACGCGCCGGCAGCGCCGAACGTGATGCTCACCTGGTCCCCCGCTTCCAGCGGCGAGGACAGGCCATAGCGCACCCACACGACGCCGTCGACGACGCGCAGGATCGTGGCGGTGAGCACCGTGATGGTGATCGCCACGCCGTTTCGCAGCACCGTGAGGGTGAACTCCGCGCCGACGTCGAGAAGGGACGCCTGGTTGATGAGCAGGCCGGTGGGAGCAGTGAACGGCACGTCGATGAAGTCGCGGGCCGGGGCGGCGAATGCGGCGTCCGGGGTCTGCGCGGCGGTGTTCGTGTAGCTCACGGAGGTGGCGCCCAGGGTGATCGCCGAGCTCGCGGCGGTCGTGTCGTCGCGCTCCACAAGAACCGGGATCAGGAACTCGAGGGCGCCGCTTCCCAGACGGATGGCGCGGGTGGTGTCGCGAACCACCGTCCATCCAGCCGCCGCCGTGGTGATCGCGAGCGTGCCCAGGCGGTCGATCACGGATGCGGGGTCGACCGCGTAGCCGACGTTGGTGCTGGCGGGAATGGTGACCACGAGGTCGGTGCTCCAGACGAGGCTGCTGCCCGGGGCGACGACGCTCGCGGCAGCCGGTGTCACGCTCGTCGCGTACGACCAGGTGCCCGCGAGACGGGAGAGGGTGACGTTGAAACCGAAGTCGTACTGGCCGGTCAGCCAGAAGCGGAACCGGATCTTCCCGGCGGGAGCGCCGGTGACCTGCACCGGGGCGCGGGTGGCGTCGAGAACGATGCTGCCCAGGCCTTCGCCCGTGAGTCCGAACTCGGGAGCGAGGTCGAGGATCGACGCGACGTCGAGAACGGACCCGCCGACAGTGGCGTCGAAATCGACGTCGATGTACGCCGCGGGCGTGATCACTACCGTCTGCCCGGGCTGGGAGCCGGCGGTGACGGTGCCGCGGTAGCCGAGCGAGCTGGCCGTGAGTGCGGCGGTCAGGGTGCCCGCCGAGCCGAACGCGGTCACGATGACTCCGACGCGGAACTCTCCGGCGGTCTCGGTGGCCGTGATGGCGACATCCGGGTCGATGGCGACCGTCCAGCCAGAGCCGCCGAACGACAGGCCGGTGAGGCGGTTGATGACCGAGGCGGGGTCCACCGTGAAACCGGCCGGCAGACCGAGCTGGCCCCCGGCGGGGAACATGATCCCGACCGTCGTGCGGATGGGGGCGAGCGGCTGTGCGGGCGGAACATCGGGAGCGTCGGTCACGGTGACGGCACCGGTAAGGGCGAAAAGGTAGGACCAGCTGCCGGAGAGGAACGTGAGGTTCACCGCTCCCGCGGTGGCGAAGCGGCCGGTCAGCCAGTAGCGGAACTTCAGCGTCCCGGCCGCGACCCCCGCGGTGATGCGCATCGGGGCCTGCGTGCCATCGACCTGGATGGTACCGAGCCCGGCGCCGGACAGCTGGAACTCGGGAGTCAGGTCGATGATGGAGGCCGGGTCGATAGTGAAGAGCGTCGGGTTGGTGAAGGTCACGTCGATCCAGGCGCGACCGTTCAGCACGTTCACATCGACGGAGGCTCCCGGCGTGGGGTTGGTGACGGCGGCCGTCGCTCCGGTCACCGTGAAGGCGAGCGTCGTGGCCGCGCTTCCCGCGCCGGTGGTGGTGCCCGCATCGGTGGTCAGGTCGGCGTTCTTCGTCGCGCCAGCGGCGAAGCGCAGCTCCCAGCGGCCCATGTCGAGCGCGGCGGTGCCGATCGAGTAGCGGAAACGCGTGGTTCCGGTGATCCGCACGGCCATCTCGAGCAAGTCGGCGCCCGCCTCCAGGTCGGCGCGCAGTAGCACGTCCACCCTCGTGCCGTCGAGCATGTAGTAGGCGCCCGTGGCATCGGTGAGCAGTTCGACGAACTGCATGCCGTCGGCGGTGGTGACGGCCACGATGGGAACGGGCTTGCCCGTGAGGGTGGTGCGCTGCGTCGTGCCGTACCACAGGGTGAACTCAACGCCGTCGTCGAGGATCGACGCGAAGTCGAGGCTCGCTCCCGCCGGCGGCGTGTAGGAGACGTCAAGGTACTTGGTCGAGCCGGTGGCACCGTTGACCACGCCCACATCGATGGTGCCGCCGTTGGTGGTGGGGGCACCGAGGTCGATCTGCGGTGCCGTGCCCGTGGCGATCGGGTCGAGACCTTCGACGACATCGAATGCCACCTCCTGGCCGGAGGAGTTGCGGAACCCCATCTTGAGCTTGCCGTACAACGTGAGCAGGCGCACCTGGTCCGGGAAGTCCGCGAGGAACAGGACCACGACGGTGCCGCTCGCCACCTTCGAGAGATCCGCGTAGAGACGCCCGCTGATGGAGAGGTTGTCCGAGGCGAAGTTCAGGGTGCCGACGATGAGGATCTTGCCATCTGTGGAGATCTTGACGGTGACCTGGCCGTTGAACACCGACTGAGACGTGTAGATCGAGAAGATCTTCGCCGAACCGGTGATCACCATTGGAGCGCTGAACGCGGCCGCAAAGCCACTCTGCCCGGGGTTCTGCGAGATCGTCTTGGCCTGCAGCGCGACCTGCTGCTGGAGCGAGAGGAGCCACTCGTCGGCGGTCAGGACGGTCGGCAGCTGGAACGCTGAGGAGCGCAGCGCGAGCGGGTCCTCGATGGAGGGAAGGGTCTTGAAGAATTCCACGCCGCCGGCGAAGTCGTTGATGCTGAGGCCGGAGACGGGCTCCAGCAGGATGCCGGTCGGCAGGCTCACACTGAGGTACACCTGCAGGGGGCCGAGTTCGGACAGCCCGAGCCGGATGCCGAAGCCGGCCATGCCCGCGATCGCAATAGTGCCCTGGAGCCCCATGTAGAAGACCCTCTGGTGCACCGGGGTGGTGGTGTCGAACACGCCGATGACGGAGTAGTTCGAGTCCAGCTTGAGAATGCCACCGATGAGCGCGGCGGACACCTCGCCGCCGAACATCGTTCCCTTGACCGTAACCCCCATCGAGTCGATACCGATGATGGGGAACTTGCCTTCGAGCAGCAGCGACGGCTGGATGCGGACGCCCTGGATGGATCCGCTGATCTCCAGTCCCGAAAGTCCCGCGATTCCCGTCACGCTCGCGGAGAGGATCAGCACGAAGTCCTCGGGGGCGTTCTCGACATCCGCCCACTGGATGCCGATGGAGTCGAGGCGCACTGGCAGGAACGAGGGCCACTTGAAGGACTCACCGGTGGCCGACCCGATCGACAGGAACACGCCGAATCCGGTCAGCGCCTTGAACGAGCCGTCACCGGTGATCGCGAAGTTGCGGCCCTCGCCGGCGAGCACGATCGAACCGATTGTTACCTTCGCACCCACCGCCTGGAACTGCACCATGATCTCGGATCCGGTAGCCCCGGTGTCGAGGCGGAAGTCCCGCGCCGTGAGGGTGATGTAGGTGCCGAGGCGGATCTCGAGGGTATCGACGGTCAGCTGGAAGGCATCCACCTTGCCGTCCTGGAACGTCAGGGCAATGCGGAACGCCTCGTCGTCGGCGGTGCCATCCGGGCGGCGGTCATCGGCCGCGATGCGATCGGTGATAGTTGCGCCGAAGGTCTTGCCGGGGAAGAGCTTCGCGCCCCCCGATGCGATGTAGATGAGGCCGGTGAAGCCCGCGGACGCCGTGCTCGGCGCACCGGCCGCCGGGAACCGGACCTCGAAGCCGGAAATGCCGACGCGGATGTCGTCGAGTTCGAGGATGCCGCCGAACGTGATCTTCTTGTCGGCTGTGCCCGGGCTCAGCGTGTTCGCCGGGTCGGTGACGTACGCCGGCGGCAGTCCGTACGCGAGTTCCGCCGTGCCCAGCTTGAAGCCGTTGCCGTAGACCGTGAGGCCCGGGATGACGCCCACACCGAGCGCCTGGTCGTTGTTGGCGGAGATGTTCGAGGAGGCCGCCGGATCGTATGGCCGCAGCGAGCCGGTGATGCCGAATGACGGGAAGGTGATCGTCGCGGTGTTGATCCGCACGATCTCCTGGTCGGCGGGGCCCTTCGGGTCGTAATTGACCTTGATGCCCGTCGCCTGCAGGCGGGCGACGTTCGGGATGTGGGCGTCCAGCGAGGCGACTTGAAGCCCCCACTTGCCGGTGAGCCGGATGTCGACGTCTCCGCCGAGAAGCCCGAACACGTCGACCGCGAGCTCGAACGAACCCATGAGGCCGATCAGATCCACGGTCACGCCCGAGCTGGTCTGCGCGCTCGACTGCGCGCCGGTGGTTGGACTGCCGCCGAAGGCCAGCGAGGCCCTCTGCACGCCGACGGTCACCGAGACGAGCACCTTGCCGTCGGCGAAGCCGAAGCCGCCGAGCCCGACGGTCGGTCCCTGCAGGGTGAGCGGGCCGAGCGAGATCGGGCCGCCCTCTGTTGCCTCCCCCACAACTCCGGCCGTGACCGCGAGCGTGAGGCTCTGCGCACCGTTGTATGCCGGGGTCCCCGCGGGGCCGCTAGCGATCCGGTTCGCGATCATGGTGATCGTGACGTTTCCCGAGCCCGTGAAGAGGCCGAGGCTGTTGTTCGGGTTCTTGTCCTTCAGGAAGTACCGATAGGTGACGGAAGTCGCCGTTGCGGCGATTCCCGAGATGAGCAGCGGCGTTCCTAGGATGACGGGCGCTCCAGTGCCATCCACGGCGAGGTCGCCGATCAGGCCGGTGAGCCGGAACGGGGCGGTCGGGTTCGACTCGATGATCGACTTGATGATCGGCTGCGCCGTCGCGCCCGTGCCGTCGGGCACCGAGGTGTAGGTCACGTCGATGTAGCCCTGTGCGTTGAGCTGGTTCTGGCTCACGCTCGGCACAATGAGCGAGGCCACCGGTCCCGGCTTCTGTCCGGGCGCCGACGCGACGAAGACGTAGAATCGCTCCTCGTCGCCCACCAGTGGCGTCGTGAGTGTCAGGCCGGCGCCGTGCTTGGCGGTGACGCTGCCAGACAGGAACTTCACCGACAGGATCGACGTGCCGGTCAGAGCCGGACCGCTCAGCGTGTACTGCCACGTGTTGGCCTTGCCCGGCACAGCGACGGGGATCGCGCCGACGGTCCACGTTCCCGCCGTACCGATAGCCGTTACCTCGAACTCGGCGAAGGTGTCGGTGACCGTCAGGGGGTCGATGACGCCATCGGTGGTGGTGAACGTTACCGTGATCGTGGCTGGGGCGCCGCCGATCACGACGCCGTCGCGCAGCGGGGTCGCCAGGTCGGCCGAGACGATGACGGGCAGCGAGGTCGGCGCCGACGTGGCCGGGGCGCTCGACGGGAAGAGCTGGAAGCTGGTGACCTTGAAGGTGCCGAGCTGGAAGCCCGTGAGCGGGGAGATTGTGAAGGTGGCGAGGCCGGTGAAGCTCACGATGTTCGTGCCGCCGCTCTTCACCAGCGCGGTCGCGTTCCACAGGGACACGTCGAGCACCCCGCTGGGCGAGCGTGCCAGGCGCAGCGACCCGCCCAGGGTCACGACGTCCCCGGCCTGGATGACGACGTCGAGGGCGCTGAAGCTGAAGAGGCCGGCGCCGATGGCGCCCGTCATCCCGCCCATGTCGTCGAGGGTGAACGAGAGGGTATCGGACGAGTTGACTTGGAACGACACGGTGCCGCTGATGCCGAGCCCGTCGAGGCCGAGGAACGCGAGTGTGCCTGTCGCACGCAGGGCCCAGCCGTCGGCGGCGGTAGCGCCCTTCTTGAAGTGCACGGAGGCGTTGCGGATCAGCACGCCGATCGCCGCGGGGTTGAGCGCGCCGTTGATCATGGATGGTCCGGAGCCGATGAACAGCTCGAGTCCGCTGCCCTTGAACTCGTTGCCACTGATGGCGAACTGGCCGCCACGGATCTCGAGCACGTCGCCGAAGTTGAAGTCGAGGTTCTGGATGATGAACTGGAACGAGTCATCCGTGAGGTCGAGCACGATGTCCGTGTCGCCCACGTCGACCGTCGTGTTCACGGCCACGCCCGTGGTGTTGATCGCGAAGCCCACGCTCGCGTTCGCGGAGAATGCTCCGCTCGAGGTTGCGACCTTGCCGATGAGCATGCCCGCGACCCCGCCGCTGACGGTCCTGGTGGGAGTGGTGGTGGTGGGGTCGGTCACCGCGTTAGGCGGGAACACCACCAGCGCGCCGGAGGCCCCGGTGAGGCCGGGGTTGCTCGAGCCGATGTTCTCGCTGCTGTCCACAGTGGCGCCGACGAAGGCGATCCGGGTGATTTGTGAGCCCACAGCGCCAGAGCGGTCGAAGGTGATTCCGTCGACATGGATCGTGATACCGGCCACCACGACGTTCACGTTCGCGGCCATCACGCGCAGGAACGGGCCCTTGGGCAAGGCGAGCACGCGCACATTGGGCTGCAGCGCGGCCTGGTTGCCGTTGGCGTTCCAGGTCACGCGGTAGCCACCGGCCGTTATCGTCACGCTCACCCGGTTGGTCGCGGCGTCGGCGTCGAGCAGGTTCTCGATCGCGGCGTCGACCACCGCCACGTCGGCGTCGAACGCGAGGGGCCCGCTGATCTCGCCGGCGTCCAGCGTGCCGTTCTTGTTAGCGTCGATCGCCAGGGTGAAGGTGCCACCGGGCTGGCTGACGAGGATCCTCTGCACTTCGGCGGTCGAGGCGTTCCCGTCCGTGCTCGTGGTCACCGAGACCCCCGCGAACTGGAAGACCTCGTTGACGACGACGCCCTGACCGCCGACCAGCAGGGTGTTGAGCTGGAGCGTGAGTTCCGCGTCGATGACGATCGGCAGCCCCACGAGCTGCACCGCGCCGGACACCTCGCCGGCCATGCCGTTCGGGGTGATGATGAAGGCGCCTCGCCCGTTCGAGAGCCGCAGCCCGACGTCGTCCGCGGTGCCGACACCGTTGGCGTCTCCCAGGAACATCCCGACCTCGGTGAAGGCCAGGCGCACGATCTTGGCACCGGCAGCGGTCTTCTTCTGCTCGAAGAAGGCGACGCCGGTCAGGGTCTGCCCGAGGATTCCGATCTGGGCCGCTTGGCCCAGGAGGCCGACCTGCACGACAAGCGTGTTCTTGGCGAGGGCGAACGTGATCGGTGTGCCGCCCACGAGGATCTCGCGGCTCAGGTCCCCGGCCGTGTTGTTGATCTGCACGATCACGTCGGCGCTCAGCGTCACGCCCGGCAGCACCGCCGGGTTGAGCGCGATGCCGGCGACCAGAGCGCCGGCGATCCCGCCGCGGGTCACGACGATGATGCCGGACGTGATCGTGGCCGTGACGTACGTCTGCGTGCCGTCGCCGAGCTCGAGCACTACATCCGACAGCGCAACAGTGATCTCGCCGGTCGTGGCGTTCTTCGCGAACGCGAAGTCGCCTGTGAGCCGCTGTCCCATCACCTCGAGCGTGATGTCGAGGGCCGCCACTGCGATGCCCGGCGCAATCGGAGCGCCGTCGACGGTGCGCGCCGCCGCGAGGGTGTTGATCTGCACCTCGAGCGTGCCGGAGAAGGTGATGCCCGGGATGAGCAGCTCGACCGTGGCCTCGATCCGGCCTGCGATGCCGCCCGCCGTCGTCGCCGTCTTACCCACGATGTCGAACGCGCCGGACCCGTTGCTCACTATCACGATGTCGCGGTCGGGCGTGCCGAGCCGCAGGCCGACGTTGGCGAAGCGGATCTTCTGGCTGGTGACGTCGTCGCTCGTGCCAAGCGCGCCGTCGACACCCAGCGTGGTGGCCTTCTCGTACGAGATGTCGGCGGTGAGCAGCTGGCCCGCGATAGTGAGGCTTAGTGCCGTGACAGTGACCTTCAGGTACGGGCCTGCCGGGAGCGAGAGGGTGAGGGTCTCGCCGCCCACCACGAACTCCTCATCGAGCGCGACCGCGATGACCTTGCCACCGACGGTGCGGCGCACGTTGCTGATGTCCACGCCCACCGTCGCTGTGGCCTGCACGGCAGCGCCCAGTCGGATCGAGGCGGTGGCGCTGATGGACCCGCCGAATCCCTCGGCCGTCAGTACGAGCAGCGCGGTACCGCCCGAGAGCCGCATGCCCACGTCGTCCGCCAGATCCGCCGCCGTGGTTCCCGGGGTTCCCCCGTCGTCGCCGACGAACAGCGCGACGTCGGTGGCGGCGATGCGCAGCACCTTCGCGTCGTCGGTGGTACCGGACACGCCATCGGCGCCCGAACTCGAGACCTGCTCGAACAGGAACGCGCCCGACAGCGTCTGGCCGAAGAGCGTGAGGTCGCCGGTGATCGACACCCGAAGGAAGCGCCCGGCGGGCAAGTCGAGCACTACCGTGTCACCCCCGACGACGAATGTCTGGGTGGCGGCGGTCGGCATGGTGTTGATCTGCAGCCCCACGACGAGGCCGGAACCGAGCGAGAACGGGATGCCGGTGAGGCCGACGAGGGCGACCGTGCCGCTGACGTCGGCGGCCATGCCGGCGGAGGTGAGCAGCAGTGCACCGGCGCCGCCGGTGAGCCGCAGCCCGACGTCGTCGGCATCCCCTGCGCCCTTGGGGTCGCCGAGGAACAGCGAGACGTTCGTCGCGGCGACCTTGACGACGCGGGCCGTGCCGATGCCCGCCTGCTCGAACGTGAAGTTGCCGCGCAGCTGCTGGCCCGCGATGTCGAGCGCGAGCCCCGTGGCCGCGATCGCGAATTGCGACGTCGCCGTGTTGATCGTGAGCTGCATCGTGGCGGAGGCGCTGACACTAGGAACGGTCAGTGCGACCGTGCCGGAGATCGTGCCCGACATCCCGGCCGCGGCGAGGGTGAGCGTGCCGGCACCGCCGGTGAGGGTCAGGATGTCGGCGCCGCCGCTGCCGATCCGAAGGGCGACGTTCGCGAGCACGATCGTCGTCGTGGTGCCGGAGCGCTCGAAAGAGATGTCGCCGGAGAGCGACTGACCGGCGATCGAGAGGATGATGCCGGTTCCGCCGACGCGCACGTACGGTCCGGCCGCGAGGGCGAGAGAGACGCTGCGGCCGCCGACCGTCACCGACTCCGCAACCTGCACGTTCGTGTTGTTCATCGCCAGGAAGAACGAACCGGCGATCGTAACCCCGTCGGGCACCAGCGCTCCGAGGTTCAGGGTACCCGCGAGCGACATCGCCATGCCGGCGGGCGTGAGCACGATCAGGCCGTCGACACCGGTCAGGAGCGGAGCATCCGCGCCCAGCGCCACCTGGCCGCCGGTGATGGCGATGACCGTGCGCTTCACCCCCGCGGCGTTCGTCGCCTGCTGGAACGAGACCGAAGCAGTGAGCGAGATGTCGCCCAGGTCGAGAACGATGTTCTCACCGACGATGCGGATGTATGGGCCGGCCTCGAGCCGGGTGGCGCCCGCGTCGGCGAGCACGACGGCCTGGGTCGAGCGGTTGATCTCGAACCGGAGCGATGTCGCGCTGACCGAGAAGGAGCCGCCGAGCGAGATGTTCGCGTCGGTGATTTGCAGCACGCCGGCGAGACCACCGGAGCTGATCTGGAGCGCGCCGCTGAGGTTCAGGATGCCAATGGGAGCGCCGAAATCCGCCTTCGCCGTAACGGCGATATCCACGATCTTGACTCCGCCGACGGCTCTCTGCGAGAACGTCAGGCCGCCCTCGGTGAGCACGAATCCGCCGATGTCGAGCGTGATGTCGGTGCCCGTGACCTGGATCGATGACGAAGTCGGGCTGAGGGTCACCGAGAAGTCTCCAGTGACTTCCACGCCCGGAAGGGTGACAGCCACGGTGCCGGAAACACTGCCCGCCACGCCCGTGTTGTCGAGCACGAACGAGCCACTGCCGTTCGTCAGCGCGACGAACTCGGTGGCACCGTCTCCGAACGCCGCACGGGCGTTGGCGATCGTTATCGCGGTGGTCGCGCCGGCGCCGACGCCGGCCTGCGTGAAGTCGAAGTCGCCCGAAAGCCGCTGACCGGCGACGACGATGGCGACGTCCGTGCCCTCCACCCGCAGGTAGGGTCCGGTCGGCAGCGCGAGTACCACGGTGGTTCCGTCGAGCGCGAAGGTGCGGTTGATCTCTGCACCCGAGTTGACGGCCACCGTGAAGGTGCCGCTGAACTGCACCGCATCGGTGGGCAGGACGAACGTGACGGTGCCACGCACCCGACCCGCGACGCCGGCTGCCGTCATCACGAAGACGGCCTCGCCGTCGGTGAGGCGCACCCCTGCCGTCGACGTACCGAGCGAGAGGGTCAGCGCCGAGGCGATCAGCACCGTCGTGCTGGGCGCTGTCGTACCTGCCGGGGCACCAGGTGCGACGGGGCCGCGCACCTGCGAGAAGACGAACACTCCGCTGAGCGTCTGCCCGGCGACGACGAGCTCCGCCCGAGCGGCAAGCGTGCCTACCTGCACGCGCACCGAACCGGCCGGGAGGAGAACGCCCTGCACCGTGCGAGAGGTGGTCGACGTGTTCAGCTGCAGGGCCACGGACCCGGTGAGCTCGAAAGCATCACCGGCGTTGAGGGTGAGGGTGGCAGTCAAGACGGTGGCGAGGCCCGCGGGTGTGAGTTCCAGTTCGCCGCTCGCGATGGATGCCACGGCCACACCGTCACCGAGATTGAGCGTCAGGGGCGTGCCGCCGTCGCGTGCGGATTCTCCGAACTTGAGCCGCAGCCCCCCGCCCGCGAGGGTCTCGACGGCGAAGGTTCCCGAGAGCTCCTGACCGGCGACGCCGAGGACCAGGTCGCCGATGACGAGCATGTGCGGGGCTCCCGCGGTGCCCTCGGCGATCGTCACGGCGTCGTCACCGGAGCCGAGCACCTGCTCGGACGTCGTCTCGTTGTAGTAAACCCATGCGGTGCCCGCGAGGGTGACACCCGGGATGCCGACCAGCGCCACCATGCCGGAGATGGCGACCACGCGGCTCCCGGCGGTGCCCTTGACGAAGCCGTTCACGCCGGTGAGGTACAGGCCCTTGGCGAACGGGTTGACTGCCCCGCCCTCGACGAACCCTGGCCCCTGGCCGACGAAGACGGTGAGGCCGGAGACCGAGATCTCGGCGCCGCCGAAGCTGACGCTGCCGATGATCTCCACGAAGTCGCCGAGCTTGATAGCGCCCGACACGGAGACCGCGATGAACGCCGTGCCGCCCGTTGCCACCTCGGCATCGGTGAAGAGCAGCGGCACCGTCACGCCGCCCACCGTGATGGTCTCGTTCACGGCGATCGCGGTGCCGTTGTAGCGGACGGAGATCGTCGCGTCGGCGTCGAGGCCGCCACCCGCCACCGCTACCGCGCCCGAGAAGGTGCCGACGATTCCGGCTGACGTCAGCAGGAACGCCCCGACACCGTCGGTGATCCCCACCGGGCTCGCCTCACCCTCGGGCGTCAGCGACACCGTCACCTGGCTGAAGGCGATCGTGGTGACGCTCGACGGGGTGCCGCCCGGGACGATGGTGCGGGTGAGCAGGAAGTTGCCTGAGAAGGCGGGGCCGCCGGTGACGGCGAGCACGCCGTTCGTGATCGCCACGTGCAGGAAAGGCCCGGCGGGCACGTCGATCCCGAGATCCGTCCGGCGCACCGCAGCGGTGGTGGTGTTGACCGCGAACTCCACGTCGCCACCGACGGTGAGGCCGGGGAGCGCGAAGATACCGGTGGTGCTCCCGGAGAAGGAGGCCGCAACACCCTGCGGGCTGATCAGCATGGCCCCGGACCAGGCGTGCGCCGTCGTGATGTTGAGGAAGGTGCCGAACTGGAGGGTCATGTTGGTGATTGCGAACGTGACCTCGCCGCCCGGTGTGCGCCCGATGAGGATGCGGTCGGCGCCGAACGACTGCCCCGCCACCGCGATGGTGGCGCCGGTGACCTCGATCTTGAGTCCGGGGTTCAGCTCGACCTCGCCGGGTGCGCCGGCGTCGAGCGTGACCGCGGCCGTGCCCGAGTTGACCTGTACGGAGACGTCGCCAGACACGGTGAGCCCCGGCACCGTCACCGCGAGACTTGCGACTACGGAGCCCGCCATCCCTGCTGCGGTCAGCCGGAAGGTGCCGGCGATCTCGGTGATCCTGACTAGCGGCGATGACGCGGAGCCGAGACCGATGACCCCGTTCGCAACTGTCAGGGTCAAGTCGGCGCCGCTGTGGACGACCTCGACATCGCCGGCGAGGATCTGGCTGGCGACCGTTATCGCGACGCCCGTGCCAGCAATTCGGAGGTAGCCTCCCACGCCGCCGGGGGGAAGGTTCACGGTCACGGTGCCGGCACCGACGCGGAGCGTCTCGTTCACAGCGCCGTCGGTCGTGTTGATCTCCAATGCCAGAGCGCCCGCCAGGCTCACGCCGGGTACGCCCGCCAGCGCGACAGTGCCGGAGACGCGGCCGGCCATGCCCGCGCCCGTGCCGGGCAGCACGAACACGGCCTGACCGCCGGTGAGCGTCAGCCGAGCGCTGCCCGCGACCAGGGCGAACGTTGCGTTGGCGAGGGCGATGCGAGTCACCGTGCTGTCGTCGGTGCCGCCCACGACTCCATCGGCGCCGTACGAGGTGACTCGCTCGATCGCGACGTCGGCTCGGATGGACTGGCCGAGCACCGTGAGCACTACTGAAGTGCCCGCGACCCGGAGGTACGGCACGGCGGTGTCGACTTGCAGTTCGAGGTCGCCGAGCAGTTCGAACGCCCCGCCCGCGACCGCGATGTCCACGGTGAGCGCGCCGGCCACCCCTGCCGAGGTGATCACGAACAGGCCGGTGCCGTTCGAGGCGGTGAGCGGGCCGAGAGCGAGAGACACCTCGGCCAGACCGAGCCGCACGACGGTGCCGCCTGCCGTCGTCGTGACCTGTTCGAAGGTGACGTCGCCGGTCAGCGACTGGCCGAACACCGAGATCGTGAGGTTCTCGCCTCCGACACGGAGCAGCCCGGCGGGCAGCGGGTCGGTCCAGCCCGCCACAGACTGCGCCGTGGCGGTGGTGTTGAACGCCACCGTGATGGTGCCCGCGACGGTGATGTTCGGGATCCCCACCGTGACACCGACGACGATTGCGCCGTAGGAGCCGGTGGAGGCGAGCACGATCGTCGCGGTGGAGCCGGTGCCGGATCCCGGCTGTGCGAGAGTCACGAGCGCAGTCGCGCCGCCGAGTACGAGTCGGGTGTTGCGCAGGGTGAGGGTGAGCGTGCCGGCGTCGTCGATGGCCTCGAGGTCGGTGGTGAGCGACTGGTCGGCGATGGTGATCGTGATGTCGTCACCGGCGAGGCGGAGGTACCCGGAGGCACCCCCGGCGGGAAGCACGAGGGTGAGAGTCTCGCCGTTGACGGTGAAGGTCTCGTCGATCGTTCCGACGACGGTGCTGAACTCGATGGCGAGGTCGCCCGAGAACGCCACGCCCGGTACGTCGAGGGCAAGAGTGCCTGTGATCCGCCCGGCGATTGCCGAGGCCGCGCCGGTCGTCAGCAGGATGAGCGCTGTACCGGAGGAGAGGGTGAGCGCTCCCCCACCCAGGCTGACCCGCACGGCCGTCGCGGCGATCCGCAGAAGCCCCTTCGACGCATCCGGGGTGCCGGCGGCGGTGAGCGGCGTGACCTGCTCGATCGCGAAGTTGCCGCTCACAGACTGGTCGAGAATGGTGAGCGTCAGCGCATCGCCCTCGAAGCGCAGGTACGGGCCCGCCGCCAGGTCCAGTGCCTGCACCGTGGTGCCGACGAGAACAGATGCCGCGACCGCCGCGCCCGTGGTGTTGAGCACGAGCGCGAGCGACCCGCTGAGCGAAGCATCCGCCCCGAGGCGCACCGTGATCGTGCCCTCGATACGGCCCGCAATGCCCGCCGCGCTGATGACCAGGATGCCCGACCCGTTCGACAGGCGCACGCCGAGGTCGTCCGTCACATCGGTGGCGCCCGGGGTACCGCCGTCGTCGCCGACGAAGAGGCTCACGTTTGCGAGACCCACGACGGTGACGGGCACGCCGCCGGAGACCAGCCGCTCGACGGCGATGTCCGCCCGGAGGGTCTGGCCGAGCACGGCGAAGTCGAGCCCGCTGAGCGCGACCCGCAGGTAGGGACCCGCGGGAAGGGTCGTTGCGCCCACGGTCACAGCGGCGGGCGCGCTGTTGACGGCGACCGCGGCCACGACCCCGTTCACGCCGAGGGCGGCGATGGTGACGGTGGCGCTGAGGGCGCCGGCGATGCCGTCGGCCCGCACGACGAGATCACCGGTGATCTCGTCGAGCTGCACGGCGTCGCCGAAGGCGACCGTGCCGTCGGTCACCGCGACGGTGAGGTCGGTCCCGGTACGACCGAAGGCGAACGTGCCGCCGAGGGATTGCCCCGCGAACGCCAGGTTTGCATCGCTGACGACGAACTCGGTGACCGCCGCGCCGGAGGCGAATTCCACGAGCACGCCGGGCTCGGTGCTGCCCGGGATCTCGATGGTCTGTGAAACGGCCTGACCCGTGCTGTTGACCCGCACGCTGGCGGTGCCGATGAGGGTCACCCCGCGCACGCCCAGCAGGCTGACGGTGCCGGATGCCACCAGCGCGTGGCCCGTACCCGACTCGATCAGCCCGATCGTTGCGCCGGTGAGGAGCACTCCGACGGCCAGCGGGTTGAGTGCGCCGGATTCCAGGAACGCCGCTCCGCGACCGAGGAAGATCGTGAGCCCCGTGGCCGCGACGACCCGCACCGGCACGCCGTCGATGACCGTGTCGCTGTAGGTCAGGTTGCCTTCGATCGAGACGAAGTCACCGATAGTGAGCGTCAGGCCCGAAACCGAGAGGCTGAAGATCGTGCCGCCGGCCGGCGGAGCGGGCAGCTTGAACACGATGTCGGCGCCTGCCACGTTCAGCACCGTGTCGATCGCACCGGCCGTGGTGTTGATCTGGAGCAACGCCGAGCCGCTGGCCGATACGCCGCTTCCCCCGAGTGACGTGGAGCCGGAAAGGTACCCGGCCACTCCGTCGCCCTTGAGGATCAGCACACCCTGGCCGTCGAAGACGGAGGCGGTGGCCGCGTTGCCGATGAAGGCGTCGACATCCGACATCGCGAGGAGGATCTCTACGTCTCCGTCTGCGCCCACCGACCGGATGAATGCGAAGTCGCCGACCAGCTTTCCCGCGGCCAGGGTCGCGGTGAGGTCCTGGATGTCGACGCGCAGGTACTGGCCGACCGGCAGGGTCACGCCGCCGCCGAGTGCGACGGGGCCGGGGGTCGTGTTGAACAACACGGTCACGGCAGCACCCGTGACCGACACGAGATCGGGCACGGTCAGGTTCGCAGTGGCGCTGACGCTGCCCGCCACACCCGCCGCCGTGACGAGGAACGTCCCGTCGAGGCCGGCGATTGCGAGGTACGTCGTGGTGTCCGCGGTGAACGCGACACCGCCACCCGTGACATCGATTCGGTAGGCGGCGACCCCGCCCGTGACGATCCGCTCGAACCACACTTCGCCCGTGATGCCGACGCCGGCGACGGTGACGGTGAGGCTTTCCGCCCCCACCCGGATGGTGTTCGCGGTGATTGCGCCGTGGTCCGCGGAATCGGTGTTGATCTCGACGGTGAGCGTTGCCGCCGTCACCGCAACGCCCGGGACGTGGATGCTGGGTGCGCCGGTGAAGGAGCCCCAGGCGCCACCCTCGCCGAGGGTCAGCGCCGCTGTCACGCCGGTCAGGGTTGCAAGCCCGTCGCCGAAGTCGAGCGACCCGCCCGCCACCGAGACGGTCGTGGTGCCCGCGGCCTTCTCCACCGTGATCGTGCCCGTGAGCCGCTGCCCTGCGACGACGAGCACGACATCCGCGCCCGTCAACCGGAGGTAGTCGCCTGCGCCGTTGGGCACCACAAGCGGGACGTCGGCGCCACCGACGGCGACCGTCGTGTCGACGTCGGCGCCCGTGGTGTTCAGCCGAACCACGAGGTCGCCGATGAAGGAGACGCCGGCAAGAGCGACCGTGACGTTTCCGCTGAGGGATGCCGCGACGCCGCCGGCCGTCACGAGCAGGGCCCCGATGCCGCCCGTCACCGAGACCAGCGTGGCCCCGGAGGCCGCGAACACGAGCGAGCCGTTCGCCAGCCCCGCCCGTACGACGGTGGCGCCGGCGCCATCGACGCCGCGCTCGAAGGTCACGTCGGCGGTGAGGGCCTGCCCTCCGACGGTGATCGTGGTGCCCAGGGCCTCGACGCGCAGGTAGGGGCCCGCGGGCAGGTCGCCGATGGCGGCGCCGCCCGTGTTGACCACGAGCCCGACTGTGGAGGCGAACGTGAAACCGCTGATCTCCGAAGTCACTCCGGCGGCGAGGCGCCCGGCGACGCCCGCGGCCGTGATGGTGAGGGAACCGGCGATGTCCGTCAGCGCGAGCAGGTCGGTGCCGTCCTGAGCGATCGCGAAGTCGCCGCCCGTCACGGTGAGGTCTGTGCGCGGGACGCCATTCACCACCGTCCGCGCGATCGTCAGCTCGTCGAACGTGATCGCCTGGCCCGCGATGGTCACCGCGACCGCGGCGCCGGCGACGCGGAGGTACGAGTCCGCGGACGCGGTGCTCAACTCGAGGTCGAGGGAACCGGTGTAGTTGAAGCCCGGGAGCGCGATCGCGAGGTCTCCGGACAGGGTGGCCGAGACATCCCCGCTCGCAGTGGTCATCATCAAGGTGCCAGCGCCGTCGCTGAACCGGGCGACCGGGGAGCCGCCGTCGGCGAACGCCAGCGCGAGGTTCGCGACGGTCACCGTGTAGCCATCGGCGGTCGACACGAAGGCGAGGTCGGCGGTCATCGACTGACCGAGCACGGCGAGGGCGAGCCCGGTGCCGCTGAAGGAGCCGGCCTCGCCGGCGTCGAAGTCCACCGTCACGTCGCCGGACCCGTCAGCGAGGGCGACGACCTCGGAGACCGCGTCTGTGAAGCCGTTGATGCGAACGCGGAACGCGCCACCGAGGCTCAGGCGCGACCAGCCGGTGAGCGAGACGATGCCGGTGGCGTCGAGCGCGACATCCGTTCCGCCGACAGCGGATCGGACGTACAGCCCGACGGTCGCGGCTGAGACGGCGAGTCCGCCACCGAGGTCGACACTGAGGTTGCGCGCGGCCACGGCGATCGCGGTGGTCCCGGCCGCACTGTCCAGGGCGAGGCGTCCGGCGAGGGTGGCGCTCACGATTCCCGTCGCGACGACCGTGGCGCTCAGCGATCCGGTGACTCCCGCGGCGCTTAGTACCAAGGTACCTGCGCCGTCGGCGAGCGTCAGGGTCTGCTCGGTCCCGGCCGTGATCGTGGTGTGCACACCGCTCACGGCGAGGGTGGTCTCGCCGGCCGCGAAGGTGACGCGCGTCGACCCGGTAAGAATCGTTCCGGAGATCTCAAGGGCGAGGTCTGCGGCGAGGGCGAGGCCGTCCGTGCCACTGTACGTGAGGACTGCGTTGGTCAGGTCGAGTCCGGAGCCCCCTGCGCTGAAGCTCACGGTGCCACCGGTCAGCTCGAGATCGACGTCCCCGGTGTCGTCGCGGGACACCAGCCTGAGGGACCCGCCGGAGAGCTGCACGTGATCGCCGAGAGTCGCGGACACGCCGACAGCGGTGATGACGAGATGTGAGCCCGTCTGGCTCAGGGTCGCCCCCGTCAGGCTCAGCAGCGCGATCTCGGCGCCACCCGAGGTGATGGACACCCCGAACGTCGAGGCAGGCGAGGCCGGGCCGAGGGTGATGAGGAGCGAACCGGCGTCGAGGGCGGCCGCGCTCGAGAGCGTGTAGGTGGCCGACACAGCAGCGCTGGCGGTGATCGCGAGCGTTCCCACCTGGAGCGCCAAGTGCAGAGCGGCGGTAAAGGTCACCGAGCCGGTGTACGGCCCCGTACCAGACAGCGCCCCGATCGCGAGGATGATGTCGGTCAGCGTGAGCGCATCACCGAGGCCGATGTTCCCGAGGTTCTGGGTGAAAGTCTGGTCGGCGAGGTAGGCCTGCAGCTGCGGCACGATGAGGCCCACCAGGCCGGCCAGCGGCGAGCCGGCGACGTAGTCGGAGAAGTGCGGCAGCGCGGCGGTCAGAGTACCGGTCGCTGCATCTACTGTCGTTGCGATCGCCTGCACCGAGCCATCCGGCGCGACGTACCAGATGCGGGAGTTCCCGGCGGCTCCGCCGACCGCGATCGTGAGGACCGGAGCGCTGAGGAATGTCGTGATCTCCGCGCCGGTGCGCGCGTCGTACGCACGCAGGTCATAGATCGCAGAGGCAGTCAGGAGACCCGCGACTGTGCTGTTGCGGGCGGTGATGACGATCCACGCGTCGGCGGGAAGGGAACCGGGAGCGAAGGTGAGGGTCGCGTTGCCGAGCGAGAGAGTCGCACCGGCACTGGCGGAGACGAGCACTGCTCCGGCAGGTGGCGTGAACGCCGGCGTCTGCGCGGGGCTGGAAGTCGCGGGGCTGGAAATCGCCGGGCTGGAAATAGTGAGGGTGGCGGTCGGATCGAGCAGGGTGACCGCGGCGTCGAGGTGGATGGTGGCGGAGGTCGTGTCAGCGAGGTCGGCGGTCGGGGGCCCGCGGCCCGCCTGGATCAGCACGTCGTCGCCGGCGAAGACAGGGCTGTTCACGTCCACAAGGGCCACGCGGCTGCGGAGAGGAACCACGAACACCTGCGCGACCGTGGACTCCGGCCCGCGCCCGCCCGCGGAGGACGATCCGGTCGAGCCTGCGGTGAGTGTGACCGCGCCACCGGCACGCAGCGGGTTGCCGTCGAGGCCTGCCCCGAGTGCCGTCATCACCGACGCGGGAACCACCGTGGCGGCGAGCGCCCGGACCGGGACAGCAGTGACCGCAGCAGCAGCGTCGGCCACTGCCTGGGACACGCCGCCGAGGCCGGCGAGAAGCTGGATGGGAACGGCCGGAGCGAGCGCGAATGCGGCCGGCGCCGCCGCTGCGCCGGTGTCGGAGCGACCGGTCGAGGCGAGCGTCACCGCGCCGCCCACGGTCGCTGCGCGATCGAGGAGCACGCTGACATCGTGCGCGCCCAAGACCAGCGCCGCACCGGTGCCCGTGGCACGGGCAGTCGCCTCCTGAGATGCGGCCAGGGTGAGGTCACCCGCCAGTGCGAGAGGAGCACCGGCCGCCGCGGTCGCCGACGTGCGTGCCGAAGAGGATACGAGCGCCCAGCCACGGCCGCCGTCGGCCACAGCGGTGTGATGCGTGGTGGCACGCAGCTCGAGGTGAGTGGCGCCGGTTAATTCCGCGCCTTCTTCCAGACTGCTGCCGGCGACATCGCGAACCACGAGCGCGGCAACGCCGCCGTCGGGACCGGTCGCGGCGCTGAAGGCGTCGATCGAAGAGTCCGCCAGCACGGTGACCTTCGTAGCCCCGACAGCGAGGCGCGCGGCCGTGGCCATCTGCGCGACCGTCTCGAGGAGCGCACGGCCGACGGCTATGGACCCCGAACCCGGCGAAGCGGCGAGGGCGAGCGCGGTGGGTTCGGAGGCACCGAGTGCCGCACCGGTGACGCCGGCGGCTGTGACGCGAAGGGAACCACCGGAGGTGGCGAGGAGCAGGAGCTCGCCCGCGATGATCTGCTGGTCGCCCTCGATGATGGCCTGGGTGCGGCGGGTGAGATCCACATCGGCGAGGGCGACGCCGACCTCGTTGGCCGACACTGCGACACCGGATGCCGCGTTACGCGCCTCGATCCTGACCGTGCCGGGCGTCGTGATCGCAGAGTGCCCACCGACCAGAGCCACGGCCGTGGAAGAACCCTTGACGAAGGCGGCTGCCCCCGAGGCGGCGAAGTTGGCCGCGGAGTCGCCGCGCAGGGTCACGTCGCCGCTTGCCAGAATCGTGGAGTCGACGAACCGTACCGTCGCGGCGGACGTCGCGCGGGCGCTGGTCACGTTGGCCGACTCGGCGGTCAGGGTGACGACGCCGCCGGCGAGCGTGGCACCGGTGACGAGAACGGATGCAGCGGCATCCGTCACGCCCGTCCGCACGTCGCTGGCGGCGAGGGAGATGTCGCCGTCGCCCGCCGTACCACGGGTGTCGAGCGTGGTCCCGGCCTGGACGGTGATGCTGCGGCCCTGCACGGTGACGTCGGTGCCGGGAAGGGAGAACGCGCCAGCGAGTGCGATCGCCGCTGTGCTCTCTACCTGGACGGCGAGCCGCGGGGCGAGGAACGAAAGGCTGGCCTCGAGCCAGTCCAGGCGGAGCCGGGCGCCGTCGCCGGTGAAAAGGGACGCCGAGGTGAGGCCATTGACGCGAAGGGAGTCGGTAGCGCCGACGATGGCGAGCGCCAGACCGGCGATGCCGGTGAGGTCGACGGTGAAGGCCGCGGCGCCATCCGTCCCGCGCACGACGACCGCGGTCAGGCCGGCGGCGTCCACCGCGAGCGGCTCGCCCGCCGCCGTGGCGAACACGATGTGCCCGTCGAGGAGGCGGAGCGTGCCGGCTGCGGCGTCGGCGGCGGTGAGCGTCAGGGTAGCGGTCCCGCCCTCGACGGCCCAGCCGAAGGTGGTGGCCTCCGCGGAGGCGGCATCCGAGGCGGATGAGGTCGCAGGGTCGGGCTCGCCGGGGGTGGAAGGGGCCGGCTCCGCCTCGACCGGCACGGGCGCGGGCTCTGCTTCGGGCTCGGGAGCGAGCGCGGGCTCCGGCTGCGGGGCAGGAATCACCGACGGGTCCACGCCCCAGGACTCGCCCGCCTCGAGGTCTTCGTCCATCAGCCCGGACCCGTGACCGGCGCCGATCGCGTGGCCGATCTCGTGACGCACGACGGTCAGGAGATCCATGCGGGACCAGCCCCAGCCGGCGGCGTCGTCATCGATGACGATCGAGCGGCCGGATGCCTCACCGAGGGTCGAACCGGAGAACGAGCCCACCGCGGCGGAGATGCCGGAAACGTCAGCGCCGGCGGCGGCCCACTCGGCGGTGGCCTGGGCAACCGCGTCCGCGAGCGCCTCCTGGCTGAGGAGCTGCTCCGGACCGACCGGGTCGGCTGGCAGGCTCGCGGCCATCATGGGCTGCGCCGTCTCGGTGGCGGCATCGTCGTCGGGCGTCGTGACCTGCACGCTGTCGTCGCCGGCGATCGTGGCGTCCCCGTTCTCCATGGGGCACGAGACGGATGCCGGCTGGCCGTTGGTTCCCCCGACCGTGGTGCACTGGCTGGTGGAGAGTGCCGCAGCGAGCGCGGCGAGCGCCGCCTGGAGCTGTGCGTTCGCTGCGGCCTGGGCATCGGTGGCGGCCTGCTGCGCCGCGACCAACTGCTCGACGTATGCGACCTGTTCGTTGCTTGCCTGCGCCTGGCGCTCAGCGTCCGCACGACGCTGCTCCGCGGCCGCGAACATGGCGTCGAGGGCCGCGCGCGCCTGGTCGCGCGGCAGGGATTGGATTATGAGCACCTCCGCGTCGCGGAGGTGGATGACGGGGGCCGCGGGTGCGGGAGTCGCGGCCGGACGAGGCGCGGCCTGCACGGGAGTCGTGGCGCCGGCCGGGACCGCGCCGAGCAGGATGACGAGCGCGGAAGTGACGAGCACCGAGATGGCAGCGGCACCCGAACGCCGGAGAGACCCGCGCAGGCGGTCGAGTGACCACGTGATCGCCACTGACCCTCCGTCTCGGATCCCCCAGTGCCCGAGTATGACACACCCTCGATTGATGCGGTATATCGGATCAGGGCGGTCCTGGCGCCACGGTGCACACATTCTCGCCCAGCGTCGGCGCCGCCGTGCTGGAGATCACAATGCCATAAGGGACGTCGTCGCAGACAGTGCCTCCGATCGATCCTCCCGAAGCTCCCCCGAAGATGACCGCCGCGGAGGTGCTCCCGCGCACGGTGAGCCCGTTGATGATCGGTGCCGCAGCGGCATCCATCTGCGCTCCGACCGATCCGCCCGTGACGGTGCTGTCGAGCCAAGTGGGCGTCGCCGAGCCGGTGGCGGCCAGGCCGACGGTGTTGTCGGTGAACGTGCTGCCGCTGACCGAACCGCTCGACTCGTCCAAGAAGATGAGCCCCACCTCGCCGTTGCCGGCAAAGGTCGCGGATTGGATGCTCACGCGATGGCCGCCGGCGACGGCCACCCCGGCCCAGGCGTTCCGCTCGAAAACCGAGTCCGTGACCTCTAGGGTGGTGCCGCGCCCTGACCCCTCGTTCCCCTCCGCCGACAGGTAGACGCCCGCGCCACCGACGCCGCCGTCTCCCGCGATCGCCCCGGCCATCCGCACGCCGTTGAGCGCGATGGAAGCCGATGGCCCCGCGACCAGTCCCGAGGCCGGCTGCGCTCCGGTGATCTCCACCGTGAGATTCTCGAGCCGAACTACGCTCGCGGTAACGACGATCATCGCCGCATCGGATGCCGCGGAGCGAATCGTCGTAGCGTCCCGGCCCGCGCCCCGCAGCGTGATCCCAGCGAGCAGGACCAGCGTCGCATCCAGGTCGATCGTTCCCGCCGGTAGCACCACCGTGGTTCCCTCCGCCGCCCGCGCGACGACGTCATGCAGGTTCTCGCCCCCGACCAGCACCCATTCCCCCGTCGCCTGGCGGACGGTGCCGAGGAGAGAGGCGGAGACACGGCGCCACACGGCGGACGCGATCGGACCCTCGGGTTCGATCGAGGCGAGGCCTTCCTCGAGTTCGGCGTCGAACGCGTCGGAGTCGCAGTCGAACCGGTCCAGGGTGGCCCGCGCCTCTGAAACGGCATCCGCTAGGGGGTCGTCAGGGCTGACCTCAGCCCCGTTCGCTCCCCCGGGTTGCATCCCGTAATCCGTGACGAGCCGGTCGGCCGCCTTCACTATCCCCGACACGGCGTCGGAGCACTCCGTCGCCCCAAGTTGGCCGGTCGGCGCGCAGCCGCCGAGCATGGCGACGAGGCCGAGGGTGGCGACTGCTCGCGGGACGATTACACGCGGGAACATCTCCCCGAGCAGCCAGCTGCGCCGACGCGTGCCCGCAGGCACCCCGTCAGGCAATGGTGGCATCGGAGAAGACGGTCACTATGAAGACGATGAACGTGACGAAGCCGATGATCGTCGCAATGAGACCGAGCAGCAGGCCGATGAGCGCGAACACCATGAGGTTGTTCGCCGCTCCCTGGGCCTTGAGCTGACGGGCCTTCACGATGCCCAGGGCGGAGAAGACAATCGCCACCGGCCCCAGTATCCCGAGGAAGTTGAACACCATCGCGATGATGCCCGTCACGAATCCGATCATCGCGTTTCGATTGGCGCGAGCGTCGATGGACATCGCGGCGCGCGGGGTCGATGGGCCAACGCCCATGGTCGCGTAGGGGTCGGGGCGCTGCGGTGCGGGGCTCGACGCGGAGTAGATGACAGGCGCGGCGGACGGCGAAGTGACCGTCGTGGCGCCGGGTGTGCGCCGCGAGTCGCTCCAGCTCGTACCGTTCCACCAGCGCTCACCCGGTGTGCCGTCGGGATCCGGATACCAGCCGGCTCGCTGAAATGTCTCCGCCATGCCCTGAGTCTAGGCAGTCGGGTGGGGCGAGGATGCGCCCGAGGGAATGGGCCGGCTGATACGCCGGGTTCTGTCCGGGTGCCGAGGCACCGTGGACGGCCATCTATCTACGACGTACGTTGCCGCACGCCTCTAGCGGTCTACCCGGGAACTGGGCGAGCAGCCCGTAACGCTCCCTGTTCGACCTTGCTCCGGACGAGGTTTACCTAGCCGACCGCGTCACCGCGGCCGCTGGTGGTCTCTTACGCCACCGTTTCACCCTTACCCCCGCGTGCCTGAGCACGCGGTGGCGGTCTGCTTTCTGTTGCACTGTTCTCGCGGGTTGCCCCGGGTGGGTGTTACCCACCGTCCTGCTCTGCGGAGCCCGGACGTTCCTCGTGCGCCCCGCGCTCCGAAGAGCCCTGTGCGCACGCGACCGTCTTGCCGACCCATTCCGGGAGGTAAGCCTACCGCTCAACTCCCGAAGTCAGCCCTGAGGTCCATAGCGAGGTTCGCGAGCTTGTCGGCGCGCGAGTTGTCGAGCCGAGGGATCCACTCGAACTTGACCGGCGTGCCGGTGAGCAGCTCCCTGGCCTCGGCAGCGAGGTCCGCCATGTCGGGGTGCTTGATCTTCCAGCGTCCCGACATCTGCTCGACCACGAGCTTCGAGTCCATGCGGATGTGGAGTTCGGCATCCGGGTCGATCTCGAGGGCGCGCCGCACGCCCGCGATCATCGCCTTGTACTCGGCGACGTTGTTCGACGCGATTCCGCCGTAGAGGCCGATCTCGGCGAGGATCTCCCCCGTCAGGGGATCCATGACCACAGCACCGCTGCCCGACTGGCCGGGATTGCCGCGCGAGCCGCCGTCGGCCTCGATCAGGAGCTCGCGGGCCATCAGAGTCCCGACTCGCCCGTGCGCACCAGGATCGCGTCACTCGACGGGCAGATGAGCACATCGTCGGGTGCCGCCGCACGGATCTTCTGCATCTCGTCCTCGAGCAGCTTCACGCCCGACGCGAGCGAGACGCCGCCCTGCAGGCGGGACGCTCCCGTGCCGTATCGTGCGCGCTGTTTCTCGTAGAGGGCCAGCAGGTCGGTGGGGATCATGGTCTCCAGCACGCGGCGGTCATCCTGTGCCGCCGACCGCTCGGAGAGGATCGACGCGAGCGCGAGGTCCCGAACGGTCCTCACCTCCTCGGTTCGAGCGGCGAGGTCGTTGAGCTGCTCGGTCGTTGCTGCCGCAGCGTTCTCCGCCTCCTCGAGGCGCTCCATGACCGTGAGCTCGATCTCCTCGAGATCGTCGAGGCGTTTCTTGAGAGCGGTCAGTTCGTGCTCGAGTCCGGCGACATCCTTGACGGATGAGCTCGCCTGCAGCCGCTCGCTGTCGCGCGTGATGCGCGACTCGACGACCTTCACGTCGGCCTCGATCCGCGTGAGCTCCAGCCGGATGTCTTCCAGCCCGCCCTTCTGCTCGGCGAACGTGAGCTTGAGCGCGTCTGCCTGCTTGGTGAGCGCCGCTAGCTCCGCGATCTCGGGCAAGGACTTAGCTCGATGATCGAGCTGCGCGAGCTTGGTGTCGAGTGCCTGCAAATCGAGGAGCAGGGCCTGGTGTTCTGGACTGGCTTTCAACGCCATACGCTGGTCCCTTTCATTGTGATAAGCACAGTCACTGGATGATCACGAAGTCCCACGGGTCGGTGCGCAATTCACTTATCGCGACCGTCGCGCCGGGCAGCGCATCGCGGAGCTCGGCCGCGGCGGCATCCAGCCACAGCCACTCGCTCGCCCAGTGCGACACGTCGATGAGCGCGGGCCCGCGGCTCGCGCGCGCATTCTCACGCGCCTCCGAGGCAGGATGATGGCGCAGGTCGCTCGTGATGTAGACGTCGGCGGCGAGCACCGCGGGCTCCGCGAGATATGCGTCGCCCGCTCCGCCGCACAGGGCGACGGTGCTTACCGGGGCGTCGAAGTCGCCCGAGACGCGCACACCCGATGCGGTCGGGGGAAGCACGTCACCGAGAGTCCGCGCGAGCCGGCCGAGGGTCGTGGGCTGCGGCAGCTCGCCGACCCTACCGATCCCGCGCGTGGGGTCGAAGCCGGGCACGATCGGGCGCACGTTCACGAGGCCGAGCCGGGCGGCGAAGGTGGCGGACGTGCCGGTCTCCACGACATCCGCATTGGTGTGTGCCGACAAGAGCCCGCAGTTCGCACGGATGAGCCGCGTGAGCGCCGCGCCCTTGTAACGGTCACTCGCTACGGTAGTGACCCCGCGCAATAGCAGGGGGTGGTGCACCAGTAACAGGTCGGCGCCGGACTCGACGGCCTCGTCGACGGTGTCGAGTACGGCATCCACCGCGAGAAGGATGGAGTCGACCCGGTCAGTCGGATCGCCCGCGATGAGGCCGACCGCATCCCACGGTTCGGCGCCCGCTGCCGGCCACAGCCGCTCGACGGCTGCGGCGACGTCTGCGATCGTGGTGGGCACAGGCCCAGTCTATTTGTTAGGGAATCTGCCTCAGACTACGGTCGACTCCTGCCGGCGGATCTCCGGGATGCCCGACACGATGGGCGTGAGCAATCCGAGCACGAGCGCGACAAGAACGCCGAGGTCGGTTCCGGCGAGATCGCTGCCTAACGGCACGCCGAGCAGCGCGAAGCCGTATCCCTGCCATGACAGCCAGGTGACCGACGCCGAGGTGAGGGCGAAACCGATGGCGCTGATGACGAACAATCCGATCAGGTTGCCCCACCGCACATCCGGGTACACACCGCCGCGCACGAGCAGGGACTGGCTTTCGAACCGGCGGTTGCGGATCATCGTCTCGGCCGCGAAGATGCCCGCCCACGCCGCCGTCGGAACGGCGAGCGTCGTTGCGACATCGCGGAAGAGTTCGTTGATGCCGCCTGTGACGCCGAAGGCCAGCACGAGCGCAAGGGCACCGAGCAGAACTCCCACGATCACGATCGACCACTGGCGCGGAACGCGCACCCCGATGGACTGCAGCGCGAAGCCGCCCGAGTACAGCGAGATGATGATGCCGGAAAGCAGGCTCAGTGCCGTCGCAGCGATGAGCGGGATCGGGTACCAGCTCGGCAGCATGAGAGTGAGAGTGTCGAGTGGGGAGAGCAGGAATCCGCTCGCTATGCCCTCGTTCGACGCGGCCAAGAGGGCGCCGTAGCCGATGAGCAGGAAGCTGGGCAGGGTCGTGCCGAAGGTGGCCCAGAGCATGGATGACGCGCCGCTCGTGCCGGGTCGCTGGTAGCGGGCGAGATCGCCGCCGCTGTTGGCCCACACGAGCCCCACGAAACTGAAAACGAGCACGGCACCCGTGATGGTGAGCAGCCACGGCCCGTCCTGCGTCGTGAGGGCGGCAGGAATGTCGATGTATTCGGCGGTGAGCGCGATGAGTCCAACCACGAGCACGCCCGAGATGATGCTCAGGATGAGTTGGATTCGCGCGACGAGCGGATAGCCGGCGAACGCGACGAGCAGCGCGATCAGGAACGCGACGGCAAGGGAGATGAGCAGCAGCTGTCGATCGCCGAGCGACCCGTCGAGTTCTGCACCGACCAGGATGATCGCAACGGATGACGCGAGCAGCCAGAGCAGCACCGCGCCCCAGAACAGCCGGGTCACGAGTGCGAGGACCGCCGGGAATACGTTGCCCAATAGACCGAACGTCGCTCGCGAGACCACCATTGTCGGCTGTCCGCTGCGCTTGCCCGCGAGCGTCGAAAGCCCGAGTGGGATGAACGACAGGGCGACGCCGGCGAGCACCGCGACGATCGACTGGCGCAGGCTCATGCCGACGGCAAAGATCGCCGCGCCGAGCCCCAGGCTCAGTATCGACGAGTTGGCCGCGAACCACAGCCAGAAGAGACGAGCGGCACGACCTACACGATGGTCGACGGGCGTCGGTTCGAGCCCACTCTCCTCGAGACTGAAGACCCGCTGCCGGATGGGCTCGTTGTCGAGGAGCACGACCTCGTCGTGCGGGATGCGGACCGTGGCAATCGGCCCTGACGGCGGCGAGAGCGGCGGACCGACGACCGCGACTCCGGAGGTGTCGACCGCGACCGGGCCCATCACAAGCCCAGTGAATACCCGGTCGGTCTCGTCGACGTCATCGTCGAGCTCATCCTCGTACGACCGGTCGATGATGGTGACCGAGCCGGTGTCGACCGGCACGGGTTCACCCGCCGCAACCGGCAGAGGTTCGATGAAGAGCGTCTCGGGAGCGGCGTCCACCTCGGTCTGCGGTTCCGGGTCGGCGCGAAGCGGGGGTTCCTCGTCGGGAGCTCCCTCGAGCAGGTCATCGAAGCTGAACGGATGATCAAGGCTGGGAGCGGGCGCGCTCGATGGCCCGTTTTCGGAGAAGTCGAAACTGTGCTCCCCCGGTTCGGCCGACTCGTCGGGGGCTGGCGGCGCCACGGGTGGATGGGACCTGGCTTGCGACGGCAGTACGGGCGGACCGCCGAACGTGGGTGGCTCCACGAGCGGCGGTGGCGCGATTGGAGCCGCCGGTGGCGCGTCGGCAGCGTCATCCGGCTCGGACTCGGGCTGGGGCTGGGGCTCGGGCTCGGGCTCGGGCTCGATTACGATCTCGGGTTCGGACTCCGCCTCATCGGTCGCGTCCGCCACTGCGTCCTGGGGACCGGTGATGATCTCTGGCTCGTCGACGGGCTCGGGTTCATCGGCCTGCTCGGGCTCAGCCCCGTGAACCTGCTCAGGCCCATAGGTCAACTCGGGCTCAGGTTGCGGCTGAGGCTCCAGAACGGGCTCCGGCTCATCGGCCGGCTCGGTCGCGTCGTCGGGGGTGGCGGACTCTTCCGGCGCGGCTTCCGCGGGAGCGTCGAGATCCCAGACGGGCACCGATGAGTCGGCATCGGAGACTGGCTCGGAGCGAACCTCGGGCTCGGGCTCAAACTCCGGCTCGGCTTCAAACTCGGGCTCGGGCTCAAACTCCGGCTCGGCTTCAAACTCCGGCTCGGCTTCAAACTCCGGCTCAGGCTCAGGCTCAGGCTCGAGCGCGGGCGCGGGCTCGAGCGCGGGCGCGGGCTCGAGCGCGGGCTCGGGCTCGGGCTCGGGCTCAGCCTCGCTTTCAGGCTCGGGCTCAGCCTCGGGCTCAGCCTCGCTTTCAGGCTCGGGCTCGGGCGCCTGCTCGACGTCGGGCTCCGCGCCGTACTCAGGCCCGGGAGCCCACGTGGCGCTCGGCGCCGGAACCTCCCACGCCGGAAGGGGCGGCGGAGGCGGAGGTGGAGGTGCCTCGGCCTCGGTTTCCACCGCATCCTCGAAGTGGGGCGCGGGCCACTCCGCCATGGGCGCCTCGGGCATGATGAATGAACCCGTCTGGGGTGCCGGAGGAGTCTGTAGCCCGGGCGGCACGGGAACGCTCGGCAACACGCCGGTGAACTCCGGCCGAGCCTCTTCGACTGCGGCGACCGCGTCTGGCGTGCCCAGCGCGAGCATGTTGTTCTCCCACGCCTTGAACTCTCGCGCCTCCTCCTCGCGGAGTCGCAATTGGGTCTCCAGCTGTTCGATAACGCTCAGGGTTCCCCCCGGCTCGCGGCCCGCCTCGTCCACCCAGCTGAGCAGCTGCTCGTCCGGAAGGGAGCGGCGCACGGGTCGTTGCGGCGGACCCTCCGCGAGTGGCACGGCCTGCGAAGGGTCGGGGGCGGGAAGGGAACTCCACGGCGGGGGCTCGGCCGCCGTTGGAGGAGGCGCGACGAAAACTGGTGGCCCCACGGGCGGCGGCATGGCGGGCGGAACAGCAGGCGGCAGCTCGGGCGCCTCGGCAGCGGGCGAAGCGTCAGGTGATTCGGCGGCAGGCGACTCGACATCCGGCTCGATGGCAGGCAACTCGACATCCGGCTCGGCGGCGGGCGACTCCACATCAGGCTCGGCGGCAGGCGGCTCGATCAGCGTCGGCGGCTGGATGACACGAATCGGGCCAGACGCCAGGCGCCCCAGGTCGGCGGCGAGCGCGCTAGCAAGTTCGTCGTCGTCGTGAACTTCGGATTCCGCCGGTGGTTGCTGTGAACTCGCCGGTGGCGGAGTGAACGTTGAGCGACGCGGACCCGACGCGGCGAACGTGGGGTCAGGTGAGGTTTCGCGGTCAACCTCGTCGTCGTCTGCCATGCCGAAATACTACGGCGACTGCCTGAAAGTAGCCGGTTGCCGAGCCGTTGCGAGCACAGTTACCGAGGCGAGAATTAGCACGAGTCCGGCCCATCCGACGGGGTTCAATCGCTCCCCCACCACGACTACGGCCAGCAGCGTGGCGACGAACGGCTCCAGCAGGGTGATGGTCGTCGCTGTACTGCTGCGCAGCGTGCGCATCCCGATGCCGAACAGCAGGTAGGCAAGGAACATCGGGCCGGTCGCGAGATACGCGGCGATGCCGAGCGCCCGATCCGACTGCAGCAGCGGACCGCCGACGAGCAGGAGAACCCCCGCGAGTGGCAGCGCGCCGATGCCGAACATGCCACCCATGACTCCCCGCGCACTCTGCCCGACCCGGATGGCGCGGCTCGAGCTGTAGGTGTACAGGGCATAGGCGAGCCCGGCAAGAAGCCCCAGCCCCACCCCGAAGGCGATTCCCACGCTCGGTGATTCGGCAGCATCGGCTACCGCGCCGTCCGCTCCGACGGCGAGCAGGATCACACCGGCAACGGCGACCGCGGTGCAAGCGAGCCAGAGCCGTGACAGGCGGTGCCGCTCGAACACCCACTCGAGGAGAGCAGCGAACACGGGACCGGTGCCGAGCGAGACGACGTTACCGATGGCGACACCCGCGAGATCCATCGACGTGTAGAACGCGAGCGGATATACGAGAACCCCGAGGCCGCCCACGACGAGCCAACGTCGGCTCGCGGCATCCCGAATCGCGGCAATCGATGCGCGCGCAGAGACGGCGAACAGGAGGATACCGCCCACGGTCATCGTCGACGCGCCGATCGCGAGCGGACCGACCTCAGCCGGCATGAAGGTCGCGGCGGTACCGGTAGTTCCCCACAGCAGCGACGCGAGCACGAGCGCCCAAGCGCCGGTCGTGCGCGGACGGACGGCGCCGGAATGCATTGTCCGAGGCTAGCGGCTGCGGCGTCGGCTTCGCGTCAGGGGGCGGGAACCACCAAGAAGTTGTCGAACTTCGAGACCATCGGCTGCGTTGCCGTGCTCGAGAGGTAGGCCTGCACGCCCACCGAGCCGGGCACTTGCAGCGACGCGGTCGCGTCGGTGAGAGTCGCCTGCCACGTCGCCGGCTCAGCCTGGCTCGCTACCCACAGCTTCGCCCGGATGCTCGTGGGTGACGCTCCCGTCACTTGCAGCCTGAGCCGCAACTCCGTGCCCGCGGTGTAGGTGAGCCCGCTGATGGTGGGACTGGCGAGCACTGTCGCGCCTTGCTTGACCACGAGTGCGACCGCACCCGTCGACTTGATCCACGCGCTCGCGGAGTAGTTCGCCGCTCCGGACTGGCGGCCGATCAGCGTGCTGTACGAGCCGCCTCCGGTTGGCACGCTGCCGAGCGAGAACGTGATGGTCGAATCGGTCGACGACGAGGAAACCGCAGAGAGAGTCGCCGTTCGCGTGGAACCGGGTGGGAGCGTTACCTGTCCCGTGCCGTCCGCGACCTTGAGCGCCGTCGCCGTGCCGGCGATCGTCCAGGCGCCACCGGTCGGGGCGGTGCCCCATCCACTCGCCACCGTTCGGTTGAAGTCATCGCGAGCGAGCTCGGCCGCGGGTGGGGCCGTGACTGTGACGGGGTGCGAGACGCTTCCCGTCGCGCCCTGGTTGTCTGTGACGGTGAGGGTCGCGGTGTACGTTCCACCAGTCGCGTAGGCGTGGCTGGTAGTGGCGCCGGAGCCGGTGGTCGAGTCACCGAAGTTCCAGGCATAACCGGCGATCGTGCCATCCGGATCAGTCGAGGTCGAACCGTCGAACGACGCGGTCAGTCCGGCCACCGACGACGTGAAGGCCGCGGTAGGAGGCGTGTTCGTCGTCGGCCCGGCCGGGCCGATGGAGAACGTGTCAGTGAAGGTCCCTCCGGATGCGCGGGCGAAGCTCGCCGAGAGCTCGGTCGCCGTGACCGTGACGTCGAGGGACCCCCACGTCGGATTCGCGTTGAGCGCGGAGTACTTGGCGAAGTATCCCGCCTCGGTGTCGGAGGTGTTGATATCCCGGAAGGGCACACCGCCGGTTCCCACCGTCGCGAAGACTGTACCGGCGCCCTTGACCATCGTGCCGTCGGAATCGGCAATGCAGGCGGCAGTGAACGTGCCCGGAACGATCGTCGAACATGCGCCGGACTGCGAAAGCTGATGCGTGCGCTGGTACAGGTGCTCGTGGCCGTGCAAAACGAGGTCGACCTTCTTCGACACGAGGAGGTTGATCAGCGCGCTGCCCGGATCGCAGTTGTACGCACCCATCGACAAGCACGGCTTGTGCATGCCAACAACAACCCACGGGATGTTCGACGACCTCGCACCGTCGATCGCGGCAGCCGTCCAGTTGTACCGGGGAGTGCCCGCCGCGTACGACCATGTTCCATCGGGGAAGGTGAGCGCCGGGGAGATCATGATGTACCGCACTAGCGGTGCGCCGGCCGGCACGTCGACGTAATACTGGCGACCGTAGGTTCCGATGAGTCCGGGAAGCTGGTTGGGCAGACATGCGGAGAAGTCGTTGATGTTGCCGTTCTCGCCGTTGCTCTCGTGGTTACCCGAGACCAGCTCGAACGGAAATCCCGCCCCCACTCGCGTGGTAACGAGGTCGCACCAGGTTTGTTCGTTGCCGGTCGTGCTGTACGACAGGTCGCCGAGCGCAAGGTGCAGATCCTGGTCGATGGTGCCGATCGCGTTGAACACACTGAACGACTCGGGAGTCGACGAGAAGTCGCCGGACGCCGTGAATCGCACCGATGGCTCACCGGGTACGGCGGCTTCGATCGTGAAACTTGCCGCTACCAGCGCAATGCCCGCGACGGCCGCTGCGCCGGCCCGGAGATATCTCACGTGATCTGCTCCATTCGCGGTCTTCGGCCCTGAAGAGCGGTCGACTCGGGATGCCGACGAGCACACGCTATGCCCCCAATAGGGGTGAATAAGGGGGTTAAAGAGGGGTGAATCGCGTCTCCCCTATCCTGATCCCATGACCCCGAGACTCATCGCCGTCGCCACCGCGCTAGGCATCGCCGTATCTCTCGCCGCGTGCAGCGCTGAAGAATCCGAGAGCGACCGACTGAACGTCAACGAGAGCGGCACGTGGACGGTGCTGACCTACTCGATCGCCGACACCAACCTCGAGCCGTTCATGATGACCGACCTCGAGGAGCTGGGTGAGGTGGGTACGCAGGAGGGTCTCAACCTGGTCGCACTCGTCGACCGCTCCGACGGCTACACCGACGTTCCCGTGCTGGGCCTCGACGACTGGTCGGGGGCGAAGCTCATCGAAATCGGTCAGGGCGAGGCAACGGAGCTCGACGATCGCGGCAACATCAACACCGGCGATCCCGACGTGCTCGCGTCGTTCATCGCCGAAGGTATCGAGCTGTACCCGGCAGACAACTACGCTCTCGTCATCTCCGACCACGGGGCATCCTGGCCGGGCGTGGGCGCCGACGGTTCTTTTGACAATGACACCCTGAGCCTTGCCGAGATCGACAGTGCGATCTCCGATGGGCTCGCCAAGTCGGGGGTCGACCGCCTCGACATTCTCGGCTTCGACGCCTGCCTAATGGCGACGTACGAGGTCGCGAGCACGCTGGCTCCACTGGCCGATCGGCTCATTGCCTCCCAGGAGCTCGAGCCGGGCCACGGCTGGGACTACCGCGCCTTCGACGAGGTCGCCGACGACAGCACCGCCACCGCAGACGAGCTGGGCTCTGCCATCATCGACGGCTTCAAGGCCCAGGCGGACTTCGAGGGCACTGCCGCCGACATCACGCTCTCGATGGTCGACCTCACCCAGATGAGCAGTGTGGATGCCGCACTCAAGAGCTTCACGGATGTGCTCGTCGAGCGTGCGGACGGCATCGGACCGACAGTCGGGCGCACGCTCGCGCAGACGCTCGGATTCGGGCAGAGCCCCGACCCCTCGCAGGACACCCACATGACCGATCTGGCGATCTTCACCTCCCAGATCGGGGTCGACCTGCTGTTCGCCTCGGATGCCGCCGACGAACTCACTCGCGCGATCAACGACGCCGTTCTGGATCGCATCGACGGCCAGGCGACCCAGGGTGCGACTGGTCTCTCGATCTACTTTCCCCCGCAGGTCGACTACTTCGATGAGGACTACCGCGAGCTGCCGAACCTCGGCGGCTGGATGGATTTCCTTACGGTGTACTACGACGAGGGCGAGGCCATCGAGGAGGAGCCGGTGCTCGACGCCGGTGCCGACATCACGTTCGGTCCCGACGGGGTGACGATCGTGGGCAGCTTCGACGACGTGACAGCCGAGAACCTCTCGGAGGCGTTCATCCGCTACGGCGTCGTCGAACTGGACGGCTCGGTCACCTTCCTCGGTGAAGAGGATGCCGAACTCTCCGATGACGGATCGGGAACCGCAACCGGTACATACGACCTGACGTTCCTCACCCTGAGCGATGGCATCGACACGACCACCGCGTACCTATCTCTGTTCGGCGATCGGGACTCGGGGATTGTCACGGCGGACGTGCCGCTCTCGTACTACTCGCCCGATGGCGAGGAGTCCGGGGACCTCGTGCTCTCGGCCGTTATCGACACCGACACGGGCGAGACTCTCGCCGTCACCTACTACGTGTTCGACGAGGAGAGCGGCACGTATGGTGAGTTCGCGCCCGAGCCAGACTGGATCATTGTGCCCGTCGTGCTCAATGTGCTGGAGGACGGCACCGAGGAGTGGTTGCTCACGAGCGATGTCGGGCTGTACGCCGACCTCGACACGCTCGTCTATGACCTCTCGCAACTCCCCTCTGGAGTGCAGCTCTACCTCGAGCTCGTCGTGGTCGACTTCGGCGGCGACACCGACAGCGTGAGCGGCATCGTCTCGATTCCGTGACACAGCTCTTACACGAGAAGGACAACCCCGAGCGCAGCGAGCCAGACCGACCAGGCGATGTAGGCAACGGGCGTCACGGCGCCCGCGAGCTTCAAGCCCTCGCGTTCGAAGGGTCCTACGAACTCGAGCGAGCAGAGGGCGAGAACCGCACCGATGACGACGCCGGCGATCCCGAGCCAGGCCGGGAGGGCATCCGACTGCAGAGCGGCAATACCGACGAGCACGCTCCAGGTACCCGTGAAGAGGTAGCCGAGGTGCTCGCCGACTGCGACGCCGAGATAACGGTTGAACGACTGGAACACGACGTCGATCGCCTGGGCACGCGCGGGCGACGCCTGCTCGGACTCCCGAGCGAGGTACGGCACCATGAACGGCCAGCGCACGAGACCGAGGAATTGCACGAGCGCAGCGAGCACGCCGATGGTGGTCGCGACCGCCAGGAGAGTGGTGTCGGCGCCGGCGAGTTCGGCCGACAGCATCACAACGACGGGGGCGAACGCGATAGCGCTGAGGGCGAAGCCCCACCACACCAGCAGGAGGCGGGACCCACCCGCACCAAACCGCGCGAGCACTTCGCTCGTCGGCTTGCGCAGCACGTTCGGGTAGTCGAACAGTACCGCGAGTGCAGCGAAGAACGCATTGAATGCGACGGGCAGCGCGATGAGCGAGACGGCGAGAATCATGGCAACATCTCCAACTAGCGTACTTTGTACGCTACAATAGCGTACGATGTTCGACATGGCTACCCCCCGCGAGCGCAGGCCCCGCAATTCCCTGACGCCCGACGAGATACTCGACGCCGGTGAACGCGTCGCCGTGCGGGGATTCGATTCGCTCACGATCAGGAACGTGGCATCCGAAGTGGGTGCCTCCCCTATGGCGCTGTACCGCCACTTCCCCTCGAAGGAGGAACTCGTCGACGCCATGCTCGATCGAGTGCTCGCGCGCATCGTGATGCCTCCTGTGAGCGACGACTGGCTCGCCGACCTCCGCTCCTTCGCCTTCGCGCACGCCCGCGTGCTCATCGAGCACGCCTGGGCCATCACCGCGCTCTTCAACCACCCGAGTCCCGGGATCGCCGCGACACGCATCGGGGAGCAGGCTCTCGCAATCCTCGCCCGGGGTCAGATTGTCGGCGCGGATGCCGTCGCCGCGTTCAGCTGCCTGCTCGCCTTCAACTACGGCTGGGCGGGATTCGCAGCGCCGCACCTCGACGCCGAGACCGTCGAGCTCGCTCTCGAGAGCCTCCCGTCCGCCGTGTTCCCGTACACCGCCGCCGTGACGCACGAGCTGAGCCGGTACGCCGGGCAGGAGAACTACGAGCGCGCCCTCGGCATGCTCATGGCGGGAATCGCGATATCGCCGCGGTAAGCGGGCAACGGTAGCCGAACATCCGGGGCTGGTCGTGGCCCCCACTTGGGGGGTAGACTCACCGGCCAAGATGGGAGGCCCACCGTGGCATCGAGATTCCCTGAGTCCGTCCGGGCGTCCAGTACAGACCTGAGTCTCCGGCAATTGCTCGAGCAACCCGTGACGGAACTCCTGGGCGTCGGCCAGGATGCGGCGACTGCGCTTCAATCCATCAACGTCAGAACGATCTTCGATCTCGGATCGTCATCGACGTTCGCCCGAGCCTCGTCGGCGCTGTCCGCGGCATCCTCGGACGTTTCGTTGCTCTCCACCGACATTCTCGGCCCGACCGGCTCTGGTGTGCCGGCCTCGGAGGCGCCCGACCTTCCGCTCAGTCGGCTTCACGGTATTTCTCAGGCAGTCGGCGCGGCGCTCACGAGCGCGCTCGACGCACCCACGATTCGAGACTTCGCTCTGTGGCCACCACGCCAGGTAGCGCATGACCTGGTCAGCGTCGCCGTCGGCACCGACCTCGGTGATACGGACGAGGACACCGCCGAGGAACTGCGACCAGCGCTCGGCGAGTACCCGACTGAACGGGTCTACTACGACAAGCTCATCATGCTGGGCACCGAGGCACCCCAGAACCAGGTGCCGCTGACGCAGCCCTTGTCTCTCGAGGGGCTCGCCGTCGCCGGGCCAGCGTTCGGTGCCCCGGCGATCGGGGCGCTTGCAACCTATTCCCAGTCCTGGTTCGCACAAGCCGTGACACTCGGTCACATGGTGCATTCGCTGGCCTTGGCACCCGGCGAGGCCACCCGAATCGCAGTGATCGACTGGTCGCGCAGAACGACGGCAACGGCGACGGAGAGCATTGAGGAACGCGAGCGTCTCGACAACTCGACGAACCACGCCCGCGCCGTCAGCGAGGTTCAGAACGCGGTAGCGAACGAGATGCAGTCGGGGGGCTCGATCGCGACAGGCTGGGCGAAGTCCACCAGCAGCGCGAGCGGGTTCGCGGCAAGCATCGGCGGGGGTGTTGCCGGTGCAATCTCGGGCGTCACGGGCGCACTCGGGTTCGGCGGCGGAGGATCGTCGTCCAGCCAGGAGTCGGAAACGGAATCCCGGGCAACCAGCACCTCGTGGTCCGTCGGGTCACGATCCGTCATGGCCGAGATGGAACAGCGAATCAACGACCGCACCGAGCAGCACGCGACATCCGTGCGCAACCGTCGCGCGACTGCAGTGCGAGAAGTATCACAGACCGAGCATGAGCAGGTCAGCACCCGCATCGTCGCCAACTACAACCACATGCATGCGCTAACCGTCCAGTACTACGAAGTGGTGCAGATCTATCGAGTCACGGTTCAGCTCAACAACTTCGTGCGAGCCCTGTTTCTTCCATTCGAACTGCTCGACTTCAGCGCCGCCAACGCCCCCGACATCGTTGCTCGCTTCCGCGGGCAGCTCCTTGCGGCGGCGTTGACTCCTCGGGCGGCCCAGCTGCTCATCGATGATCGGGGAAAAGTCGAAGTGCGAAGCGGCGTTCGAGTTCCGTTCCCCATCAGCATCCGCACGCTGTCGGATGCGAACATGACCGTGTCGACTGCGCGCCTGACGAGGGCGGGGGCCGGATCCATTGAGGCCGATGACAGGCCCGCGGATGTGCTTGAAGCAGGTGGTGCGCCCACGCAGCCCGTACTCACCGCACCCGCACCGGGCACGCGGTTCACGGTCGTGCGACCGGGTCCACTCGCGGAGGTATTGCCCGGAGACGGGCGGCTCGTATCGATAGCGTTCGAGGACGTCGGCATTGACCGGGTGCGCGTCGACCAGTCGGGGGTTGCCGCGGAGGCCAGCACGTTCGTCGTGCCTGCCGCAATCGACCAGGTCGACTTCCCGAACGCGATTCCGATCCGCACCATCGAGTCGATCCATGTTGCGCGCGATGCCGGCACCGTGTCAGAGGGATCCATGGTGTTGCGCTACGAGTCGGAGGGCCGCCAGTCGATCGCCGTCGTGCCGCTGTCGCTCGTCTCGAGCAACGCGATGCAGAAGGTCGCATTCCTCACCGGCGACGCGGCGGATCGGCGAGCAGAACTGCTGGCGCACCTGCAGCGCAATCGCGGCTACTACACGCGCGCCGTGCTCGAGGGGCTCGACGCGGCATCCCTGGTGCTGCTGCTGTCCGGGGTCTCGTGGCTCGGCAAGCCGTTAGCCGACCAGATCGAGCCAAACCCGATCGCCGTGACCGGCAACTTCCTCGTGCTGCGGGCGCCCGCAGAAGACGCAGACGCGAGCGGGCTCTCGGGATTCCCGACGTGGGGCGCGCTTCTGCGCGACCGCAACATCGACTTCAAGCGGCAAGAGGCGCGCCTTGTGCCGATTCCCACCGGTGGCGTGTTCGCCGAGGCGGTGCTGGGACGGTCGAACTCGGCCGAGAAGCTCGACATCACCCGGTTCTGGAATTGGCAGGACTCACCGATCCCGCTCGAGCCACCGGAGATAGCCCCCGTCGCGACGGGCACACGCGCGACTGCAGAGAACTTGCGGCCCGGCCAACTCGGCGCTCCCGTGGTCAGCGTCCAGCCGCCGACGCCCCTGCCCGAGCCTGCCGGCCTATCCGCTGTTCTGGGAGCTCTGGCGAGCGCGAACCTCTTCCGCGACATGAGCGGTCTGGCGGGCACCCAGGCTGCAGCGCAAGCGGCCGCCGCGGGCACTCTGGATGCCGCGACCGAAGCCGGTCGTATCGCCAGCACGAACTTCCAGGCCGCCACGAACCAAGCGACCGAGATGGGCAAGGCCGCAGCGGACATGTGGAAGGTGCTCAAGAGCAGCGAGAGCGGCGGCTCCGGCAAGAAGTCGACAGGCGGCATCTCCGGCGACGGCGCGCGAATCAACCAGGGCCGTGACATGGACCGACGCGGGCTCAGCGGCGCAAGTGGTGGCGGCGCGACCAGCGGCGGCGCAGGAGGATCGACTCCGCCGGCATCCACCGCCGGGGACCAGACGTTCCCCGATGTGATGCCCGGCGTGAGCCCACTGTTCCGCGAACTCGCTTACAGCGATGAGTCAGCCGCAATGTCGCCGGGTCTACTCGGGCAGACTGCGGCAGCGCTGGGAGTTCCGCTGACGCCCGCATCCTTCGGCGGCCTCATGGATCCCGTCGGCACTGTTCTCGGCGGTGCTCAATCCGTGGCGGAGACTCTCCTACTGACGCTCTTCCGATCCGACGCCGAAGCGGCCGGCATCTCTCTCCAGGGCGTCCAACTCCTCCCCATGCGGTTGCACGACAACAACGCCGCGTTCATGTCGGTGGATTTCCTCGCCTGGACGAACGGCCCGACCCATATCTACGTGAACATTCCGGGATTCGTTCAGATCTTCAGCAACGCAGCAGCGGGCACGAACCTGGCGAAGGCAAGAGCAACGGCGGTCTACGTCATGGAGCACGAGGCTCGGCACGTCAGCCAATTTCTCGGCAACGCCGGCAAGCCCCCGGCAAGTTTCGCGGCCATGATGACATTCGAGGAGCAGGCATACGGCGGCGACCGCACATGGCTTCAAACGGCCGCCACCAAGACCTTCCTCCTCACCACGATCGGGGCCCAACAGCAAGACCTGGATGAGCTTCTCGACAGCGCGACGGCCACCGAGAGTCAATTCCAGACGTGGAACAGTGATGCGACCCTCAACACCGACGCCAAGCGACGGCAGGCCATGAAGGCAGCGGCTTTCCTCCCGGACAAGATCCGAGGCGCGGAAAACTACAAGATCGCCGACCTCTATCGCACCAAAGCCCCGTAGCCTCAACCCCCTCGCCAAGCCCCTGCGCAGGTGATTACGATTCACCTACGGAGGCTGCGATGACGCAGGGTGCACTCGTGAAGACATTTGCGCGCCTCAAGACCCTCACGGTCGTGAGCGCGTGGGTTTCCGCTGCGGTCGCGGCCGTGCCATCCTTCCTGGGTTTCGCCGACCTGATCCGCGACGCTGGCGGGATCACCGCACTGGGCTTCCTGCTGGTCGGAACCATGGCAACCGTGGGCGGCCCGCAAGTGGCGAAGATCGGTCTTCGACGCAGTCGAGCAGTCCGGCGCCGGTGGGGCGCCATCGGAGCCGTGATCGTGTCGGCGGTGTACGTCGGGTCGATTGCGCTCATCGCCTGGCTTGGTCCGAACGGGGCCTCCCCATGGGTGTGGGTGAGCCTCGTGATGTACATGATCGTGCTCCTCACAGTGTGCGCGATCTTCGTCCGCTACGACGATCGAGCAGTCGCCCGCGCCAGCGACCCCGCGCATCTCGCATTCTTCGGCTGCGTCTTCCTGTGCGGCGTAGCAGCGATAGGCCTGGCAGCGGCGGTCGTGCACGAAGCACTGCAGGCCATCTGGGAAGGCGACATCGTCACGGGAGTCGCCATATTCATGGAGGCGGCGGCGTTGAGCGCCACCGGCCTTGCTCTGCTGATCGCGCGCCACGTGGTCGCCAGTCTCGCCCTGTTCGCCCTCGGCATCTTCCTCGTCGGCTATGGTCTCGCATCCCTGACCTCCAACGACACGCTCTTTGGGAGTTCCGTGATCGTTGCCGGCGTTGCCACGTCCGTACTCGGATTCGCACTCTGGCGCGATGCTGACCCGGGCACGGCGATCGGGTATTTCCTGGTCGGCGCCGCCGCCATCTTCTTCAGCGTGGCAAGTGCCATCGAGGGACTGCGGGTGGTTGCTGTCGGGGCTGTCGTTCTGGGTCTGATCCTCTTTACGATGGCAGGGATCACGCTTCGAGTACGCCGCACGTCGGAGTTGTTCCGCCATCCCAACGAGGTGCGCCCATGGACACCGAGGCGCTACCTCATCGTCGCCACTGTCGTCGGAGCCATCGCGATCGCGTCTGCTGCCTGGGCCGGATGGCTGTACGGCACCCAACAAGGTTCTGTCGTCTTCACGGCCGCGAGTTGCGCTGTCGCCGCCGGCGCGATCAGCGTGGCCCTTGTCGCCTCACTGGGGAAGCGCCCACTCGCTGTGGGGCCCCCGGCTCCGGCAGCGAAGACCGCTCCCGATGCCGCGCCTGAAGCCGCCGAGCTGTAAGGCCAGCGCTGTGCCGCGTCACTGCTCGTGGCTTGGTCCTTGCTGGTCGAACAGGAGCAGCGCAGGGAGCGAGGTCGCGAAGTAGTCCGTCGGCCCGTCCTGGTGAGCATCCCCCGATGCTGGCTCGGCATCCGCCAGTGAACGAAGGCGCGAGGCATCGTCGAAGCGGTCGAGTGCATCGAGAGCATCTGCGCGCACCCTGAGAATGGGGGCTACCGGCGCCAACGGATGACGAGCTTCCCCCAGCGAATGCGGCGGCTGCATCGCCAGGTCGGTAAGGCGCAATGCCTCCTCGGGATCTCCGACTCTCGCAAGCGCCAGGCAGGCTCTTTCCCACACGGCTAGTGCGCGTCCTTCACCGCCCTCCCACGGCGCGAAGGGTCGCGCGGAGAGCACGTCCAGTGCCTCAGCAGGGCGATCCAATGCCACCAGGAGCTCGCACCACTCGACCGTTAGGTCGTCGCGGGTGAGCACTCGCTGGATCCGTGGTTCGAGCCGGGCGAGTCGGTCCGCAGCAGACACCCCGAGCCGTTTCAGGAGCTGGTCCGACTCGTACCAGAGCCGGGCGTCATGAGGGGCTATGCCGATTGCTCTCTCGTACAAGGCGGTCGCACGTGCGCCGTCACCAAGAGTGTTGAACGTCGCAATTGCAGCATTGCGAAACACCACCGCGTCGCCGAGCCCAGACTCGACCGCGGCGGTCCAGTGCACTAGCGCCTCCGTCTCGCGGCCTCGGTCGTAGAGCAGCGTCGCGAGAAGGGCGTGCGCACGACCGTCCATGGGATCGACCTTGAGCGCGGCGACAAGCGCATCGTTGTCATCGAGGCCGGACGGGAAGCACCGGTCATGGGGAACACGTCGGGCGCCAGATCGCGCCGCGGCCGCCTCATCGGGGCGCCGCTCGCGGTCGAGGATGCTCGCAAGATGGTAGAGCGCCATAGGCGCGACATTGCCGGCCGCCGTCGGGGCTGACGCGGCCGCTCGTTCGAGCAGCGGAATGGCGGCATCCATCTCGCCGTAGGATGCCAACTCGAGCGCGACATCAATGAGCGTTCGTGGGTCCCCGCTCGGTTCGCGGCCGGCGAGCGCCCGCGCGACTTGGTCGAGTCGATCGGTGGCGAGGGTATCCGCGAGCACGGCGTCAGCCTCGGCATGACGCCCCAAGCGGGCAAGCAGCACCACGCTGAGCGCGCGCGCCCGAGAGTCGGCCGAGTCGAGCCGGCGGGCGGATTCCGCGTGCTCGAGTGCTGTCGAGTTGCGGCGCGCCGCGGCATCCGTCCTCGCCAGTTCGACGGAGGCGGGATGCGCCCACTTGCGGTCCCAGCCGGCGCGCGCGAAGGCGTCGTACGCCTCGTCGGTGCGCTGCAGTCGGGCGAGCACGAGGCCGAGCAGGTAGAAGGCGTGACCGTCCGCGGGGTTGCCGTTGCGCCGGGTAAGACGCTCGATGGCCGTGCTGACGTGCGAGAGGGCGGTCACGTACTCGCCGCAACGGTAGTGGTGGTCAGCGAGGGCGATGTTGCTGCGAGAGTCGCCAGGGTCGCGAGAGACGGCCTCTCGCCAATACGGCAGGGGCGAGCGCGTCGGATGCCGATACTGCGCGAGGTGAACTCCCGTCAAGTAGAGCTCGTCGAGGCTGTCGATTGCTTCGGCGCGTGCGGGCTCGGTCGCGATCTCAGGCTCGCTCATCCCACTCGCGTCCGGTCTCGGTCGCCAGCGCATCAGTTCGACTCCGCCGTGGTCGACGACGAGCTCCAGCGCGTGCGGTGCAAGGGTGCCCGTCTCTGCGCTCCCGAGGTACGGACTGCCTGGGGCGACGTCGCCGCTCCAGAACAGCAACACCTCTTCGCCGGCTTTCACCGCAACGGTCGCACCTGGACGCGACGATGTCACGGCCACGCCCACCCGCACCATTCCATCGTCGACCGACAGGTGCACTGCCGCCTCGAGGTTGGCCTGATGCACAACCCCGATGCCCTGGATGGGAATCCAGGACTGCGTGAACGACTTGGTTTCGCCGGGCGCGAGCCAGGCGAAATCCGGTTGATTGTCGGTGTACACGCCCGCCATGAGCTCGATGTAGGGCCCGTCCCCGTCGGTGAGCAGGGCATCCCAGGCCTGGCCGAACGGAGCGTTCCCCCACGTCCACTGCTTCTTGCCCGGCGCGATCCTGTGGTCGGCGACGTGGACGAATCCGGCACCGGCCGCATGGTCGTAGCCGCCAAAGAAGTCGTCCCGGGAGTCGACGATCATGTACGACGTCGGCACGGGGATGTTGCGGTAATAGTCGAGTCGATCGCCGCCGGTCGCCGCCCGCGCCGGGTAGTCCACGCCGTAGTAGGGGCGGTCAGCACCGGGGAAGGCCGTGATCGCTCGACGGGCGTGGTCGGCGACGAAACGGACGTCAGTCGGGAAGAAGGACTGGTAGTCATCGTGCACTCGCGCCGCCGCGTTCGCCCACCACAGGAACGTCTGCGTCTCGCTCGTGCGGTTGTGCAGCCGTACGACGAGTTCGACGGTCGCGCGGTTCGGGTGGAGGCGCACGCCGTGCATGCCCTTCATACGGGTGAACGGGTCGTGATCGGAGCACCACACGGTGACCGAGCCGTCCGCGCACTCCTCGAGTTCGACGTCGACCGGCAGGAAGGTCGCCGGCCTGTGGTGCTGCGGCCAGTTGAACTCGACGCCGCCCGACACCCACGGACCGGCGAGCCCTACGAGGGCGGGCTTGATCACGTTGTTGCGGTAGAAGAAGTCGTAGTCGGAAGTCTTGTCGTAACCGACGTGGATGCGGCCGCCGAGTTCCGGGAGCACCATGAGCCGGATCCACCGGTTCTCGAGGTGCACCGCCTGCCATGACCGCGTGACCGGTTCACTCGCGATGCGGTCGGTGAACGGCAGCGGGTATACCCGCCCGCTCGATCCCTGATACACCCGCCGGCCGAGGAACATCGGGTAGCGGTCGGGCTCGTCGGGCTCGTAGGTGCGGATCTCGACCGTCTCCGACCACACGATCGCGCCCCCCGCCACAAGTCGGGGCGCCAGCGAGGGTGGCGGGGCGGGCAGGCTGAAGTGCGCTTCGTCGGGGATCATCCCTGCAATTCAAGCCCCGCACCACGATCCGCGACATGAGCTATCCGGTTGGCCGCATGGACATTCCGACGATTCGTGCATACTTGGCTCATGCCGATCCAGGAAGGCTTCCGCAACCAGCGCCTCTCCGTCGTTCCACGTCGCACCGTCGCCGAGGCGCTCGCCCGACCCGTCACCAGGCGACTCGTCGTCACCGACACCGGGCACTATCCGAACGCCGCGGATCACCTGATGAGGCGGCCATCCGGGGCGGAAGAAACGATCGTCATGGTCTGTGCCGGCGGTACCGGCTGGGCGAGCATCGGCGGCACGCAGCATCGGATCGGCTCGAATACGGCGCTCGTGATCCCGCACGGCACACCGCACGCCTACGGGGCATCGGAAGGCAATCCATGGACGATCTGGTGGTGCCACCTGCGTGGGAGCGACCTGCCCGAGCTGGTCGCTGAAATGGGAGTGAGCGCCGCGAAGCCCATCGTTCCGATCCGCCATATCGATCGCACCGTTGCGCTTCTCGATGAAGTCGTGACGACGCTCGAGCGCAACCACTCCCCCGCGAGTCTCGTCGGTGCTGCTGGCGCGGCATGGAAACTGCTCACGCAGATCGTCGTCGACCGTGCCCTTCCGGAGCCTGGGGACCCGCTCCAGCGCGCCATGAACTACCTGGCCGAGCGCTTCGATAGCACCGTGCGCGTCGCCGATCTCGCCGCGCTCGTGGGTGTGTCGCCTTCGCACCTGAGCGCGCAGTTCCGGCGCGCGACCGGCGGCGGGGTGCTCGCCCACCAGACTTCACTGCGTATGGCGCGGGCCCGTCAACTACTCGACACGACCACGGCGCCCGTGAGCGAGATCGCACGCGAGGTGGGCTACGCCGATCAGTTCTACTTCTCGCGCCACTTCCGGCGCCTGCACGAGGCGAGCCCGAGCGACTACCGCGCCCGCGACAAGGGCTAACCCGCCAGCCTGATGCCCCACGCAGCGGTCCAGGTCTCGCCAGGTTCGAGCCAGCGCAGTCCGTCGCCGCTCTGGAGTGCGTTGGGCGGCGCCGTCATCGGTTCGACGGCGATCGCGAGCTCGTCGCCATCCGGACCGGGGAACTCGTCGGTCACGTAGACCTGCACGTACTCGAACACCGCCTCGGCCCACAGCTGCACCTCCCGCCCGTCCGGCGCGGTGAGCCGGTGGACGACGGTGCCGTCGTGCGCCGCGACGCCGCCGTAGCTCGCGTGCTCGACGGCGTCCGCGACCCTCCGGCCGGATCGCAGGTCGAACGGGGTGCCGGTCACGTCGATCGACCCGCGCGGGATGTGCCGCTCGTCGAGGTCGAGAGCCGTGCCGGCGTCGATGGTCAGCACGAGCTCTCCCACGGGGACGGAGCCGAGCCTGAGGTACGGGTGTGCGCCGATGGCCACGGGCGCCGGTCGGTCGCTCAGGTTGGTGATGCCGTGGCGCACGGTGATGCCGGTCGCCTCGAGCTCGTAGGCGACGGTGGTGGCGAGGTCGAAGGGATACCCGGCACTGTGTGCGACGGGCGCGGCGAGCGTGAGACTGCGGGCGGATGTCGCGACAACGTCGTAGCGGGTCGACGCGAGCAGCCCGTGGTTGGCGTTGCCGAGCTCGGGTTCGGTGAGCTCGAGCTGGCGAATCCGGCCGTCGAGCGGCCAGCGTCCGCCCTCGACGCGGTTCGGCCAGGGCACGAGCACCATGCCCGCGCCGAGGGGCGGCTCCGGCTCCAGCGTGCCCTGCACGAGCTCGACACCGCCCACGGTGAGGCCGCGCAGACTCGCGGCTCGCTCGGATACGACGGCGCGGGCATCCCCCGGTGCGTCGCCGCCCAGACGGTGCAGGGCGGCGACGTCGGTCGCGCCGGTCACGCGTCCGGCACGGCGACCGCGTGCAGCAGCACGGAGCGGTCGGGATCGAGCGACGGTGCCTCGACACCCACGGTGCCGAGAGCACGCCCGCTGAGCGTCACGCCGGTCTCGAACCAGGGCGGCAGGTGCGCCACGCGGACGTCGGGGAACACCGCCTCCACGCGATAGAGCGTGCCCGGCGCGAGGCCGGGCAGGCGCACGCGTCCGGGTGGCCAGGTGGCGCCGCGCTCGACGACGCTGAACGCGTAGAGCGCGGCCGAGGAATCCCGGGCCACCACACCCTCGAGACGCAGGGAGGCGTCGGCAAGGTCGGCGCGCACGACCGTGCCGCTGTGCAACAGCTCGCGATGGGTCTTGTGGAACGCGACCCAGCCCGCCAGCGCCGCGAGTTGGGCCTCGTCAGCCTCGAGCAGGTTGACCTCGACCCCCAGGTGGCCCCAGATCGCCTTCTCGGCGCGATAGTCGAGTGGATGCGACCGATGGGTGGTGTGCGACACCTCCGCCCCGATATGGGTGCCCTGCACCTCCGGAGGCAACAGCAGCCCGGTCCAGCGCTGGATCTCCAGCCGCTCGTGCGGGTCGTTGCAGTCGCTCGGCCAGACCCGGTCGGCGTAGCGCATCACACCGAGGTCGATGCGACCTCCCCCGCTCGCGCAGGACTCGATCTCGAGGCCCGGATGCGCCCCGCGCAGTTCCCGCATGAACCGGTAGAGCTGCTCCACCTGCCGGTGCACCCCCGGCCGGCCGTCGGGCGTGTGACCCGCGTCGAGCAGGTACCGATTGTGATCCCACTTGATGTAGTCGATCGACAGTCGCCCAACCAGTTCAGAAACCAGGCCGAACACGTGGGCGTACGCGTCTTCGTGGCCGAGGTCGAGCACGTGCTGGTGCCGGCTGGGCAGTCCAGCGCCGTGACCGGCGTCGAAGACCCACTCCGGGTGCTCACGGGCCAGTTCGGAGTCGAGGTTGATCATCTCGGGCTCGAACCACAGGCCGAACTGCATGCCCAGCTCGCGCACCCGCGCCACGAGCGGCTCGAGTCCCTCGGGCCAGACGGTGGAGTCGACCGTCCAGTCGCCGAGCGAGCTGGTGTCGTCGCGCCGACCGGTGAACCAGCCGTCGTCGAGCACGAACCGTTCGGCCCCCATCGCCGCGCCCCGCTCGGCAAGTGCGATGAGGGTGTCGAGGTCGTGACGGAAGTACACGGCCTCCCAGGTGTTGAGGATCACCGGCCGCGGCGACAGTGGATGCTCGGCCCGCCGTTGCTCGTGGAAGCGCGCCGCCATCGCATCCAGCCCGTCGCCCCAGGAGCCGTACAACCAAGGCGTGGAGTAGCTCTCGCCGGAGCCCAGCACGATCTCGTCCGGCAGCAGCAACTCGGAACCCGACAGTCGCCGGGTGTCGGCCGGCGTCCGCTCCGCCGCGAGCACCTGGTTTCCGCTCCACGCGAGGTGCACGCCCCATACGGTGCCCGAACGGAAGCCGAAACCCCGCTCGCCCCCGATCATAAGCATCGTGTTCTCCAGGCCCGGTTTGCCGCCGCGCGACTCGCGGGTCCACGACCCAACGTGGAACGACCGGCGCTGGGGCACTCGCTCGAGCGCCCAGCGGCCGGTGAAGTCGAGCACCTCGTCCGCGTGGGACGGCACGGGCAGCGCGACCTCGAGCGCGTCGACGCGATACGCCGCATCGCCCGCGTTGGTGAGCGTCGCACGCTGACGCACGAGCCCGGTCGGCAGCAGCTCGAGCTCGACGAGGAGGGCGAGCTTGTACTCGGAGTCGACCGCCTCGCAGCGCAGGGCCATGCCGTCGAGGGTGTAGCGGGCGTCGCGGAAGAGTGGCGCCCAGCGCGTGCCCGAACTCGAGCCCACCACCCCGGGACGGCCGAGCCAGCCCTCCGACAGCTGCGCCACGACGGGAACGGGCTGCGGGTAGGTCACCGCGGAGTCGCCGATCGCCGGGCGGGCCGCTATGGCGAGAGCCGCGGCATCCACCTCGCCGAGGTCCGCGCCCCAGTGGATGATGCGCGGCAGCCGTTCGGCGTCGGCGACGACGACCACGGATGTGCCACCCGCCCTGAGGTGTACGACGGGATCAGTCATGCGGGTCATCCTTTCAGGCCGCTCGACGCGATACCGGCGAAGAACTGGCGCTGCAGCGCGATGAACACGATCACGAGCGGAAGGGTGCAGATGAGCGCGCCGGCCATGAGGGTCGGGTAGTCGGTGCCGAACTGGCCCTGCATGCTCGCGAGTCCCACCGTCAACGGGCGGTTGTCGCCCGCGGGAGACACGATGAGCGGCCAGAGCAGGTCGTTCCACGAGTAGAGCGAGGTGAGCACGGCGAGGGCGGCGATCATCGAGCGCGCCATCGGCAGCATGACGCTCCAGAACGTGCGCAGCGTGCCGGCACCGTCGAGACGCGCCGCCTCCTCGTACTCCTTGGGCATGGTGAGGAACGCCTGGCGCAGCAGGAACGTGCCGAACGCCGAGAACATGCCGGGGATCGCCAGCGCCGGGAGGGTGTTGAGCAGGCCGAGGCCCTTCATGAGGTCGAACTGGCCGATCAGGAAGAGCTGGCTGGGAACCATGAGCATGAGCAGGAACAGCACGAACAGCACGTTGCGCCCGGGAAAGGTCAGTCGCGCGAACGCGTAGCCGGCGAGGGCCGCCACGAGAACCTGGCCGATGACGCGCATGACGAGGGAGGCGGCGGAGACGCCGAACTGCATCCAGAACGGCACGGTCGCGAAGAACGTCTCGAACGCCGCAGTCGTCGGATTCGCGGGAAACAGCGTCGGCGGCAGCGACGAGACCTCGTTGTTGGTCTTGAACGCCGTGAGGATCTCCCACACGAACGGCACCACCATGAGCGCAACCGAGATCACGAGGATCAGGTGGATGCGCCACTGCCCCGCGCTCGCGCCCGACCGACGGCTAGCCCTTCGCTTGGTCCCCGACTCTCTCCTAGTCATAGATGACCCACTTCTTCTGCAAGCGGAACTGCAGGGCAGTCACCGCCATGATGATCACGAGCAGCACGATCGCGATCGTCGCCGCGAAGCCCTGCTTGAACTGCACGAACGCCGCTTCGTAGAACAGGTAGACGATCGTCTTCGACCCGTCGATGGCGGTGTTGTTGACGCTGCCGAGCATGATGAAGACGAGGTCGAACATCTGCAGGGCCGAGATCGTCGTGAGCACCGTGACGAAGAAGATCGTCGGGCTCAGCAGCGGCAGCGTGATCGAGAAGAACTGTCGCACGCGGTTGGCGCCGTCGAGCGACGACGCCTCATAGAGTTCGACCGGGATGTTCTGCAGGCCGGCTCCGAGGATGATGAGGTTGACGCCGAGGCCCATCCAGATGCCCACGACCGCGAACGCGTAGATCGTGAACCGGTCGTCGGCGACCCAGTATTGCCCGGGAATGCCGACGAGCGAGAACACCCAGTTCAGCAGGCCGAAGTCACCATTGAGGATGAAGCGCCAGACCATGCCGATCGCTACCGGAAGCGTCACCACCGGCAGGAAGAACAGCACGCGGTAGACCGCGCGGCCGCGGGACACCTGCTGGATCAGTGCCGCGAAGACGATGGCGAGCGGGATGCCCAGGAGCACGATGCCCGTGTACAGGGCAGTGTTGCCGAGCGCGCGCCAGAACGCGTCGTCGCCGATCAGTTTGGTGTAGTTATCGACCCCGTTGAACTCGCCCGGTCCGAACACGGGAACGTTCATGAAGCTCTTGAGGAACGTGGACAGGAACGGCCACAGGTACAGGGCCGCGAGACCGATGAAGGCCGGCGCGATCATCGCGTAGGCCCACCAGTCGGTGCGCGCGGCGAAGCCGGTGCGGCGGCGAACCTGCCGCACCGGCTTCACTACGGAACTGGACATCAACCCTCGGCCAGAACCTTATCGATCGCTTCGGTGTACTTGCGGGCGGCGTCCTCGACCGACTCCTGGCCGTTCCACGCGGGTGTGAGGAACTCCGTTTGGAGCCCCTGCCACTCGGCCGCGTTGCCCTGGACGGGCAGCGGAACCGCGTACTCGATCGCGTCGATGAACACCTGCAGGTTGGTGAACTCCGGCATGGCGTCCATCCACGTCTGCTCGGTTCCCTTGAACGCGGGCAGCACCGCGCCGGCCTTGGCCTGGATGTTAGCCGCCGTCTCGCCACTCGCGAAGATCAGGAACTTGGCGACCTCATCCGGGTGCTTGGTCCCGACGTACCCCACGTTGGCGATACCGCTCGTCACCGTGGCGCGCTGCTCGCCGATCGGCAGCGGCGCGACATCGATGTTGGGCCGGATCTCAGCGTTGTCGTAGAGCTTGAGCGCCCAGTAGGCACCGGACAGGTACATAGCGATCTTGCCCTGCTCGAACTGGGTCTCGGCTTCGGTGTCCGAGAGCTGCTGGAGAGTCGGCGATGAGCCGTCCGCCATCAGGTCGGTCCAGAACTTGATGCCCGCGATCGCCTCGGGGGTGTCGAGTTCCGCCGTCTTACCGTCATCCGAGATGACCTGCCCGCCGGCCTGGAAGATCGAGTTGTAGTACCCGCCCTGATAGTCGATCGGCGCCGCGACGCCCCAGACCCCGGCCTCGGCGTTGGTCAGTTCCTTCGCAGCGGTGCGGAAGTCCTCCCACGTCCACGAGTCGGTCGGGTAGTCGACGCCCGCGGCGTCGAACAGCGCCTTGTTGTACCAGATCGCGTTGGTGTCGAAGTCCTTCGGCAGCCCGTAGATCGCGCCGTCGCCCTGATCGTAGAGGTCGAGCACGGCCTGCGGGTAGTTCGCGAGGTCGACGCCCTCCGCCTCGATGGCGTCGGTGATGTCGAGCAACTGCTTGCCCTCGGCGTACGGCTTGATCTGCTGGGCGAGCATCCAGAACGCGTCGGGGGCGGTTCCGCCCGCTGCGCTCGTCTGCAGCGTGGACCAGTACTGCGGCCACGGCAGCTCCTGCAGTTCGACCGTGATGTTCGGGTTCTCCTCCTCGAACGCGTCGACGATCTCCTGCATGGCGGGGGTCTGGGTTCCGGCCCAGACCTGGTACGTGATGGTCACGGGCTCGTCACTCGGTGCCTCGCTCGGGGTCGAGCAGGCGGCGAGCAGGCCCACCGTCGCGACGGCAGCTGCCGCCGTCAACCACTTCTTGTGCATGGGTTTCCTTTCGTTTTGCCGGTCAGCGATGACCGACGGTGATGAGGGCATGGGCCCAGTCGACGTGTGCTTCCCCGGGCGAGGAGACACGGAGTTCGAGGGTTGTGCCGCCGATGAGGTCAGCGGTGATGGATGCCGCGGCTCCCCCCGACACGAGGTCGAGGTGTGCGCGCTCGACGCCGTCCACTACGACGGCCACGCGGGCGGTCGCTGACTCCACGGAACGCGTGCCGCCGAACACCTCCCACCCGGTTGTGGTCTCGTCGTCGATTCCGACGAGCGCGCTGAAGGCGGTCGCGCGACCGCCGAGGTGCAACCGCAGCCAGCCGGGCGCGCTCATCCCGACGCCGTCGGCGTACGTTTCGCCCGCGATCGTCATGATCGTTCCGTCGCCGGGGTTGCCGCCGCCGTTCGACGTGCCACGTTCGACGGGCCCGCTCTCGTTGCGAAAGGCAAGGAAGGGGAGGCCCGAAACGGCATGGTCGCCCGGGGCGAGCGGCGGCAGAACGCGCGCGTGCGAGACGACGGCGACGCCGTCCTCGCCCGGCCGCTCCACCGTCACGACGCCAGCGGACTGCGAACCCGCATGGACGATCCAGCGATCGCCGCCCGCCCGCTCGGCTCGCCATCCGGGCGGTACTCGGAGGGTGGAATCCGGGCTGACCGTGAGGGTCGCGGTACGGTCAGGGGCGAGCTCGGCGACCGCGGGCTCCCCGACCGGTGACTCGAGCACGGGGCGGGGCGCGGCTCGGAAGGGTGTGCGGCCGGCATGGGTGACGATGGCGACCGCGCCGCCGTTGGCCGCAGCATCCACCTCGAATGAATCGATCGACGCATGAGTGGACTCGGTGAGACCGTCCCCGACGACCCAAGCGTCGGCGGGGCCGAGACCAAGCCGCTCGAGGGGAACGCGGATGCTGCGCGCCTCCCCCGTAGCGATGACGCCGATGAACCAGCGCTCGCCGCTGCGGCGTGCGATCACGGCATGGCTGTCCGGATCCCCGGCCAGCAGCAGCGTCTCGTCCCAGCTCGGGGCGAGCTCGGCGAGGAAGCGCGCGACGAGCGGGCGGGAGGTGTACTGCGCGGTGTCGTCGGCGAAGTGGGTGATGCCGCATTCGTACGCGACGGCGAGGGCGAGCTCGTGGGCATCGCTTGTGAGGCGGTTGGGAGCGGAGAGGGCGACGGGCGTGTAGTCCATCGCGCCGACGACGTTGCGGGTGAACGGCAGGATCACGTTGTGCTCCGGCGCCATCGCCTCGTCGTAGAAGACGTAGTATTCCGCACCGCGGGCCGCTTCATAGCCGATGAGGTGAGGCCACGTGCGAGCCCACCCGCGCGGGATCACCGAGCCATGGACGTTGACCATGAGCCCCACACGGGCGGCTTCAGCGAGGAGGGCGTCGTACCAGCGGTAGCGGTCCCTCGACTCGGACTCCATGAAGTCGACCTTGATGCCGGCCACGCCCCACGAGCGCCACAGGGCGAGCCGCCGCAGGTTCTCGGGGCCGTTGAGGTCGCGCCAGACGGTCCACAGGTGCACCTGGATGCCGCGCCGACTCGCGTACGAAACGATCTCGGGAACCCAGGTGGCGTCCCAGCCGCAGTCGATGAGCAGATGCTCCCAGCCGAGCTGGGCGGCGTCATCAACGAACCGCATCTGGTGCTCGAGTTGCGCGCCCGAATAGAAGTCCGACCACCACGACCACGCGGCGCGACCCGGCCGTACCCAGGAGAAATCGGTGCCGGGCGCGGGGTCAGGCGCCAGCTCGTCCACGAGCTGCGATTCGACGATGTCGGCGAGTGATCCCAGCACGAAGACGCGCCACGGCGACACCTCGCCCCGAGTGACCTCGACGGAGGCGTCGGCCGACACGAACTGAAGTCGGCCCCCCTGCGCCTCGAGGTGCGATCCGGTGAACCTGCCGTCGATGCCGGATTCCGTTACGAGCACGTGGTCGCCGGCCTCGGTGCGCATGAGCATGGGCAGCCCGTAGTGGCCGGGGGCGAGGGCTGCGGCATCCGTGCCGAACCGGGGGGTCTCGTACCAGGTCTGGTACTCGAGGGCCCAGAGCCGCTCGACGTTCGCGAGGTCGAGCGAGGTGCGCTCCCCTTCCATCGCCGCCACGCCGTCGAGCAGCGGCAGGCGGTAGCGCAAGGCCACCCCGTTCGCGGCGACGCGCAGCACGAGCTCCCACCGGGTGCCATCCGCTTCGGCAAGGGTGAGCACGGCCTCCGCGTGATCGGCCTCGTGCGGCCCGATGGCCTTTCCCGACGCGGCGGTGAACGATTCGCGGATGGCGCGGCGCGCCACGCCGACAACGCTCGAGACCGCGCCGTACGCGACCCCACTCACAATGGGGCCCAGCGGAACGCGCTCAAGCACCGCACGGTCGTCGATCATCGCGGTAAGGCTGACACCGCCCTCAACCTCCACATGGACGATTGCTGAGATCGAGCCGACGCGCTCTGAGCACACCTGGCTGGTGTTGTCGCCATCGATCACAGGGGCTCCGTTGTCTGCTGTGGTGGGGCATCAGGGTGAAACAGTCATCCCGTCATCATCCGACGCTATAGGCGACTCTCGCGCCAACCCATGATCGTTACGAGAGGTCACATGGACATTCCGACGATTTGCGACGCCGCGAATCTCGTGTGTTGAAGCGCGAAGGGCCTCATGTCCCAGGGAGAGACCGTGGCCGGGGACGAGGGCCGAAACCACGGGCACCGGCGCCACATCGGCACTGATGAAAGTCACGGATGCCTCGGGCAAAGTCCGCAAAACAGCTGGCTGACCAGCGCTCTTGAGAGTGGGCCCTACCGGGCTCGAACCGATGACATCCACGGTGTAAACGTGGCGCTCTACCAACTGAGCTAAAGGCCCGTCGCCCGGCATGCCGGGCCGACGCGAGTCCATGGTACAGGCATAAACTTCCGGTCATGACAGCTGCTCCCCCGGTTCGACACACGGAGCCGCGGTGGCCCGTCATCGTCATCACACTCGTCGCACTTGCGCTGTACCTCGCACTCCCGCATTCGATCACGTTCCTGCCGCCGTGGCTTGTGCCCGCGATCGGCGTCGTGATTCTCATGCCCCTCATCGCGGTGAACCGGCTGCGGCTCGACGCCGAGACGACCTGGTCGCGATGGATCGGCGTTGGGTTCGCGATCGGGCTTACGGCCGTGAATCAGGTGTACATCGCGTACATCGTCATCGAGCTCGTGAACGGCCAGGCGAATGGGCCATCCGTGCTACTCACGGCCTTAGAGGTGTGGATCATCAACGTCGTCGCCTTCAGCCTCGTCTACTGGGAGCTCGACAGAGGCGGCCCGGTCGCGCGCCGGGTCAAGGGAATCGAAGACACCGACCAGCAGGATTTCCGCTTCCCCCAGCAGGATGGATCGCCCGGCCCGAAAGATTGGATGCCCGAGTTCTTCGACTACCTGTACTTCTCGCTGTCGAACATGATGGCGTTCAGCCCCACCGACGTCATGCCTCTGTCACGACGAGCGAAAGCGCTCATGGCGTACCAGGCGCTCACCGGTTTCGTGATTCTCGCGCTGGTGATCTCCCGCGCTGTCAACATCCTGACCTGAGTTTTCTTCCGCCATACACTCGGGCCATGGCACGACTTGCGCTGGATCGCGATCGAACAGAACACCGCTGGCCCGCCGTCGGGGCGATCATCGTGGCGCTCGCCCTCTACGCACTGCTCCCGAGCAGTTTCCTGCCGGTCGTTCGGTACACCGTGGTGGGAGCATGCCTCGCCCTGCTCATTCCCATCATCGCGATCAACCCCGTGCGCATGGGCCGGCAGACGCCCTGGTCCCGGCGCCTCTCCATCGCCCTGACCGTGCTGCTCGCGGTCGCCAACCACGTAGCGATCGTGCAGCTCATCATCCAGCTCGTGCAGTCCAGTTCGGATGACGACGGCGCGCTCCTGCTGGCGGCCGCCCAGGTGTGGATCACCCACGTCATCACCTACGCCCTCATCTATTGGGAGATGGATCGCGGCGGGCCCGTCGTGCGCACGGGGGCGAAACGCGAGAACCTGCCGGACGCCGATATCCGCTTTCCGCAGGACGAGAATCACGACGCCGTCATCGAGGTCGCGCGCGGCTCCTCCGCGAACTCCGATTGGACGCCGGGGTTCGTCGACTACGCCTACTACGCCCTCACCAACACGATGGCGTTCAGTCCACCAGACGCGATGCCGCTGACCGCGCGCGCAAAAGTGCTCGCGGGGCTGCAGGCGTTCGCGGGCTTCGTGATCCTCGTGCTCGTGATCGCCCGCGCCGTCTCGCTACAGGGCTAGACCCGCGCGGAGTGCAGCTCCGCGAGCGCGGCCTTGTACTCCTCGATCGACCGGGGCTGGCCGGGCGCCGTGATGAAGCTCGACCGGATGATGCCGTCGATGTCGACGAGGAAGGTCGCGCGATTCGCGAACCCCTTCTCCTCGAGAAAAACGCCGTACTCCTTCGCGACAGCTCCGTGCGGCCAGAAGTCCGCGAGCAGGGTGAAGTCGTAACCCTGCTGCTCCGCCCAGGCGCGCAATGCCGCCTTGGAGTCGACCGAGATGCCGATGAGCTCGACCCCCTCGGCCTTGAAGAGCGAGAGGTTGTCGCGCAGGTCGCACAGCTCGGTCGTGCACGTGCTCGAGAACGCGAGGGGGAAGAAGACGAGCGCAACGGGCTTCTTCCCGCGGAATTCTCCGAGACGGATGTGCTCACCGAACTGATTGGCGAGCTCGAAGTCGGGCGCGGTGGTGTCGTTCTCCAGAGCCATGCTGGCTGTTCCTTTCGTGCCTGGCCCCATGTCAGGCAAACACGAGGGGCAACTATACGCCGGTCGGATGGGCTTTGCGCGGGCGGCCCGGCGAAAGCGCCAATAGCAGCCAACTAGAATCGTTGGGTGCATCAGAAAGGCACAGCGAGGATCTCGCACTGTCGTAATCCGGCAGCCGAGGTGCACTTCACTCTCTACAAGAAAGAGGTCAGCGGTGACGGTCAACGACCAGGATCCCTATTCGGTGAATCACATCGACAAGGACCCGGAGGAAACTGCCGAGTGGAACGAGTCGCTCGAAGCCCTGGTCGCATCGCAGGGACACGAGCGCGGTCGCGAGATCATGCTCAGCCTGCTCAAGAAGTCGAAGGACCTCCACCTCGGTGTTCCGATGGTCCCGACCACCGACTACATCAACACGATCGCGACCGAGAACGAGCCCGCGTTCCCCGGCAACGAGGAGCTCGAGCGCCGCTATCGCGCGTGGATCCGCTGGAACGCCGCGATCACCGTGCACCGGGCACAGCGGCCCGGGGTCGGCGTCGGTGGCCACATCTCGACCTACGCGTCATCCGCCGCCCTCTATGAGGTGGGCCACAACTGGTTCTTCCGCGGCGCCGATCACCCCGGCGGCGGCGACCAGATCTTCTACCAGGGCCACGCCTCCCCCGGCATGTACGCTCGGGCCTACCTCGAGGGCAGGCTCAGCGAGAAGCAGCTCGAAGGCTTTCGCCAGGAGAAGTCGCAGGCGCCCAACGGGCTCTCGAGCTACCCGCACCCGCGCCTCATGCCCGAGTTCTGGCAGTTCCCGACGGTCTCGATGGGCCTCGGTCCCATCAACGCCATCTACCAGGCGCAGTCGAACCGCTACCTGACCAACCGCGGCATCAAGGATGCGTCCGACCAGCAGGTGTGGGCATTCCTCGGCGACGGAGAGATGGACGAGGTGGAGAGCCGCGGAGCCCTCCAGTGGGCCGCCAACGACGGCCTCGACAACCTCAACTTCGTCATCAACTGCAACCTGCAGCGGCTCGATGGGCCGGTGCGCGGCAACGGCAAGATCATCCAGGAACTCGAGAGCTTCTTCCGTGGTGCCGGCTGGAACGTCATCAAGGTCATCTGGGGTCGGGAGTGGGATGCCCTGCTGGCGCGTGACACGGAGGGCGCGCTCCGCGACCTCATGAACCGCACCCCTGACGGCGATTACCAGACCTACAAGGCGGAGTCTGGCGCGTACGTGCGCGAGAACTTCTTCGGCCGTGACCCGCGCGTCGCCGAGATGGTCAAGGACTACACCGACGACCAACTCTGGAACCTCAAGCGCGGCGGCCACGACTACCGCAAGGTGTACGCGGCGTTCAAAGCGGCGTCCGAGCACAAGGGCCAGCCCACCGTCATCCTCGCGAAGACCGTGAAGGGCTACGGCCTCGGTCCGTCGTTCGAGGGCCGCAACGCGACCCACCAGATGAAGAAGCTGACCCTCGACAACCTCAAGCAGTTCCGCGACGTGATGCACATTCCGATCACGGATGCCGTGCTCGAGGCCGACCCGTACCAGCCGCCGTTCTACCACCCCGGTGAGAACGACGAGGCGATTCAGTACCTGCAGGAGCGCCGCCGCGAGCTCGGAGGCTACGTGCCGGAGCGCCGCTCGAAGTACACGCAGATCACGCTTCCCGATGACAGCGCATACGAGGTCGTCAAGAAGGGCTCGGGCAAGCAGGAGATCGCGAGCACGATGGCGTTCGCCCGCCTGCTCAAAGACCTGCTGCGGGCGAAGGACTTCGGCCACCGCCTCGTTCCGATCATCCCGGATGAGGCGCGCACGTTCGGAATGGACGCGTACTTCCCGACGGCCAAGATCTACAACCCGAACGGGCAGCACTACACCTCCGTCGACCGCGAGCTGTTGCTCGCGTACAAGGAGAGCCCGCAGGGCCAGATCATCCACGTGGGAATCAACGAGGCCGGCGCGTTCTCCGCCTTCACGGCAGCCGGTACCCAGTACGCGACGAACGGCGAGCCGCTCATCCCGGTCTACGTCTTCTACTCGATGTTCGGGTTCCAGCGCACAGGCGACGCGATGTGGGCCGCGGGCGACCAGATGGCGCGCGGGTTCATCATGGGCGCCACTGCCGGACGCACCACCCTCACGGGTGAGGGACTCCAGCACGCCGACGGCCACTCGCACGTGCTCTCCTCAACCAACCCGGCGGTGGTGTCGTACGACCCCGCGTACGGCTACGAGATCGGCCACATCGTGCGCGCCGGCATCGAGCGGATGTACGGCGGAGCGCACGAAGACCCGAACGTCATGTACTACCTGACCCTGTACAACGAGCCGCTCGTGCAGCCGGCCGAGCCCGAGGGACTCGACGTCGACGGCGTGCTTCGCGGTATCTACCACCTCAAGGCGGCGGGTATCGAGGGTCCGCGGGCCCAGTTGCTCGCGTCGGGCGTCGCCGTTCCGTGGGTGCTCGAAGCCCAGCAACTGCTCGCGGATGACTGGGGCGTGTCTGCTGACGTCTGGTCGGTCACATCGTGGACCGAGCTGCGCCGTGAGGGCCTCGCCGCCGAGCAGCACGCCTTCCTCCACCCGGACGAGGAGCCGCGCACGCCGTACGTCACGCAGAAGCTCTCTGGATCAGATGGGCCCTTCATCGCCGTCTCCGACTACATGCACGCGGTGCCCGACCAGATCCGGCAATTCGTCCCCGGCGATTTCGCGACGCTCGGCGCCGACGATTTCGGCTTCTCCGATACGCGCGCCGCAGCTCGACGCTTCTTCAAGATCGACGGCCCGTCCGTTGTCGTGCGCACGCTCGAGTCGCTCGTGAAGCGGGGGCTCGTCGATGCTTCGGTGCCGGCCCAGGCCATTGAGAAATACCGCCTCATGGACGTGAACGCAGGCACCACGGGCTCAGTCGGCGGCGAGAGCTAGGCGAGGTCGACGCCCAAGGTGCAGAAGACCAAGGAGCAGACTCTCGCCTGGCTGCGGACGATCTCGGGCGAGCTCGCTACTGCGACACTGAAGCGGCTGGATGACACGCTGCCCTGGTACGGCGACATGCCGCCGGGGCGGCGGTCGGCCGTCGGGCTCGTGGCGCAGGCTGGTATCACGAGCTTCATCTCCTGGTTCGAAGACCCGAAGTCGACGCCGTGGATCGCAGCCGACGTGTTCGGGGCGGCGCCCCGCGAGCTCTTGCGTTCCGTCTCCCTGCAGCAGACCCTTCAGCTCATCCGCATCACCGTCGAGGTCGTGGAGGAGCGCGTCAAGAACGATGACGACGTGCTACGCGAAGCGATCCTGCTCTACTCCCGCGAGATCGCCTTCGCCGCAGCGGATGTCTACGCTCGCGCGGCCGAAGCGCGGGGGCTGTGGGATGCCCGGCTCGAAGCCCTCGTCGTCGATTCGATCCTCAGCGGCGAGTACGACAACGAGCTGCCCTCGCGCATCGCCGCGCTCGGCTGGAACGGGCACGGCGAGGTGTGCGTACTCGTCGGCACGGCACCCAAGGTGCTCGACGTCGACCAGCTGCGCCGCACGGCGCGGCACCTCGACGCCGACGTGCTCATCGGCGTGCAGGGCAACAGGCTCGTGCTCGTGATCGGGCGCGCAAGCCCCCGCACCGACGACGCGGACACCGCTGTGCCCCTGCCGTTCCTCTCGATAGCCGAGCAGCTCGAGCCGGGGTTCGGGCCCGGCCATCTCGTGCTGGGCCATGAGGTGCCGAGCCTCGTCGATGCATCCAAGAGCGCCAAGGCGGCCCTCGCGGGCTTCGCAGTCGCACGGTCGTGGCGCAACGCCCCACGGCCGACCCTCGCCGACGACCTGCTGCCCGAGCGAGCTTTCGCGGGCGATCCGCTCGCGCGATCGACCCTCATCAACAAGGTCTACCGCCCGCTGCAGGCGCACTCGACGGACCTCCTGGCGACGCTGTGGTGCTACCTCGACAACGGCCGTTCGCTCGAGGCGACCGCGCGCGAGCTGTTCGTGCATCCCAACACCGTGCGGTACCGCCTCAAGCGCGTGAGCGATGTCATCGGCTGGGATGCGACGGGCGCCCGCGAGGCGCTGATCCTGCAGTCGGCGCTCATCGTCGGGTCGATCGCCGACCCCGACTCCACCCGCAAACGCTGATCGCGCCGCCGCGCCCCTCGAGCCCGCGCGACGTGTCGCGAACTGTCGGTACGGGGCTCCTGCAGCCGACGGATCATGACACCTCGGGTGAGTTCGTTGAGCGGAACGAACAACGTATGGGCCGAAGTTTGGGAGGTTGGGTCCGGCGCGACGACCCGATCGTTGGCAGACTAGTCAAGTGATCGTCATCGTCGCGCCCGGACAGGGCTCCCAAACCCCCGGCTTTCTCGAACCCTGGCTCACCGAACCGAGATTCCGCGACCAGCTCGGTGCGATCTCAGACTCGGTCGGCATCGATCTTGTCGCTCATGGCACGACGAGCGACGCCGACACCATCCGCGACACCGCTGTCGCACAACCCCTTATCGTCGCCGCAGGGCTCCTGACCCTCAGCGCGCTGTTCGCGGACGGGCGCAGGGAGAAGGTCGGCGGAGTCGCCGGCCACTCGGTGGGCGAGCTCACCGCGGCCGCGGCGGCGGGCATCCTCTCGGATACCGACGCCGTCGCCCTCGTGCGCGAGCGCGGACGTGCCATGGCGGATGCGGCCGCACTCGAGCCCACCGGAATGTCCGCCGTCATCGGCGGCGACGAAGCCGCCCTGCTCGAGCGCCTCACCGAGCTCGGACTCTTCCCGGCCAACTTCAACGGCGGAGGCCAGATCGTGGTGGCCGGTGCCCTCGACGCACTCGCGCAGCTCGCCGAGAGTCCGCTGGCCGGCACGCGAGTCATCCCGCTCCAGGTCGCGGGAGCGTTCCACACCCACTACATGGAGCCCGCGGTGGCACATCTGGAGTATTTCGCCGCCGGACTGGAGAAGCACGACCCGACACTGCCGATCTGGACGAATCGCGACGGCTCGCGCGTCGAATCCGGCAGCCACTACGTCGACCTTCTCGTCGGTCAGGTGTCGTCACCGGTACGGTGGGACAAGACCATGGACGCCCTCGCGGCAGCCGGCGTCACCGGGATCATCGAGCTCGCGCCCGCGGGGGCACTCGTCGGCCTCGCCAAGCGCGGCCTCAAGGGCGTGCCCGCCGTCGCCGTGAAGACGCCCGACGACCTGCCTGCGGCATTCGACCTCATCGACGGGACTACGACAGCATGACTACCCCCACCCTCAAGCAGTCGACGGGCGTCGAGTTCACGCGCATCTACAGCTACGGCGCCGCTCGCGGCGATCTGGTCGTTCCCAACGACGACCTCATCGGGCCCATCGATTCGAGTGATGAGTGGATCCGCCAGCGCACGGGAATCATCACCCGCACACGCGCCTCCGAGGGCGTGCTCGCCGTCGACCTCGCCACGGATGCGTCGCGAGAGGCGATCGAGAAGTCGGGCATCCGACCCGACCAGATCGACCTCGTGATCGTCGCGACCATCGGCAACGTGCAGCAGACCCCGTCGATGGCGGCGGTGCTCGCCGACCGCGTGGGCGCCAACCCGGCGGCGGCGTACGACTCGAATGCGGCGTGTGCGGGATTCAGCTACGCAGTGACGCAAGCGGATGCCCTCATCCGCAGTGGCGCCGCCCACTACGCCCTCGTGGTCGGAGCCGAAAAGCTCTCCGACGTCGTCGACCCCGCGGACCGCTCGATCTCGTTCCTGCTCGGCGATGGTGCAGGAGCTGTCGTGATCGGCCCGAGCGACACGCCCGGCATAGCGGCCCCGGTGTGGGGATCGGACGGTTCGAAGGCGGATGCCGTGGGCATGAACGCGACGCTCATCGACTACCGAGAGGGCAAGGCCGCGTGGCCCACCCTGCGCCAAGAGGGCCAGACGGTATTCCGCTGGGCGGTGTGGGACATGGCGAAAGTCGCGAAGCGGGCTCTCGATGTCGCCGGCGTCACGGCGGCCGACCTCGCGGCGTTCATCCCGCACCAAGCCAACATGCGCATCATCGACGAGTTCGCGAAGCAGCTCGGTCTGCCCGACTCTGTCGTGGTTGCACGCGACATCGAGACGACGGGTAACACGAGTGCGGCATCCATACCGCTCGCCACGCATCGCCTGCTCGAGGAGCACCCGGAGCTCAGCGGAGGTCTCGCCCTGCAGATCGGCTTCGGCGCCGGGCTCGTGTTCGGCGCGCAAGTGGTGGTGCTCCCCTAGCGCCCATGCGGGGCGCGCCTCTCACCCCCGGCACCCATGCGGGGCGCGCCTCTCACCCCTAAACTGGCTAACGGTCAATTCACGTCCCCCCCGATCCATCCTCAAGGAGATAAACAAAATGGCATTGTCCACCGAAGAAGTCCTGGCCGGCCTGGCCGAACTCATCAACGACGAGACCGGCATCGCGACGGACACCGTCGAGCTGGACAAGTCGTTCACCGACGACCTGGACATCGACTCCATC
>JAODAV010000016.1 GCA_025463605.1 Rhodoglobus sp.
AGCGCCGGACGAGCTTGTCCACGCCGTTGTCGAGCGTCGCGGAGAACAGCATGCGCTGCCCGTGCTCGGGCGTCGCGGTCATGATCCGGGTGACGCCGGGGAGGAACCCGAGGTCGGCCATGTGGTCGGCCTCATCGAGCACGGTCACCTCGACCGCGTCGAGCGAGACGAAGCGCTGCTTCATGAGATCCTCGAGCCGGCCGGGGCAGGCGACGATGATGTCGACACCTGCCTTCAGCGCGGCGACCTGGCGGTTCTGCGAGACGCCGCCGAAGATCGTGGTGGTGTTCATTCCGTAGGCGGCCGCCATCGGCGCGAGGACCGCGTCGATCTGGGTGGCGAGCTCGCGCGTCGGTGCGAGCACGAGGCCGAGCGGGCGGCCCGCGCGGCGCTTGCCGCCCGCCAGTGCCCCACCGAGGCGCGCGACCATGGGGATCGCGAACGCGAGGGTCTTGCCGGAACCGGTCTTTCCGCGACCGAGCACGTCGCGCCCGGCGAGAGTGTCGGGCAGGGTGTCGACCTGGATGGGGAACGGGTCAGTGATCCCGTTGGCGCTGAGTGCGGCAACGAGGGGGGTGGGCACGCCGAGCGTGCTGAAGGATGATTCGGTCATACGTACTTGTGCCTTTCGGGCATAAGGGCGCACTCACTGAACGACGTGATGACATCGGGTGGTGCTGAACTGGCGAAGGCGGCAAATGCCACGCTCGTTCGCCGTGAAAGTATCTACGAGCTTCTGGGTGAGGCGGGGCCTCGCACCGAAGCGCAGAGAGGAAGCGTTCTACGACGCAGGGAAACCGTCATGGTTTCGCAAGTGAGGCCAACCCTAGCAGACGCCCCCGAATACGCGCTCGGAGCTGTCACTCCCCCGCGCTAGTTTGAACGGCATGGAGAAAGTCGACTTCCGCACGGAACGCAAAGACCTCTACGCGCCGTCGACGAAGCACTTCGCCATCGTCGACGTACCCGAGTTCACCTTCCTCATGATCGACGGGCGGGGCAATCCCAACACCAGCGCCGACTACGTCGCGGCGCTCGAAGCCCTCTATGCGCTGTCGTACACGGCCAAGTTTGCGAGCAAGAACGAACTCGGCCGTGATTACGTCGTCGCGCCCCTCGAGGGGCTGTGGTGGTCAGACCGTCGCGAGTCGTTCACCGATCGCTCCAAAGACGAGTGGCAGTGGACGATGATGATCCGCCAGCCGGCATGGCTGACGTCCGAGCGGTGGCATGCTGCGCGCGCAAAGGCCGCCAAGAAGGGGCTGTCCGCGCTCGACGCCGTACGGCTCGAGTCGTTGCGGGAGGGCGCCTCCATCCAGGTCATGCACATCGGAAGCTACGACGCCGAGGCACCGACGATCGCGCGCCTCCACGAGTGGATAGCCGAGAGCGACTACGTGGAGAACGGCGAACACCACGAGATCTACCTCGGCGACCCGCGCAAGGCGGCCCCCGAGAAGCTCAAGACCGTGCTGCGTCAGCCGGTGCGCGTCAGATAGCAGGTCAGCTGGCCGCAGCGCGCCACTCGGGCGCGAGGCGCCGCAGACCGAGCGCCCGCCACTGCCAGAAAGCCCAGTAAACCGGCCACAGCAGCAGCGTGAGTGGCCCCGCGTCGAATTTCAGCTGGTCACGATAGAGCGTGCCGCCGCCCCGCGCGGCTGCGACCGTGAGCGAGTGTTCCCACCTCGTGACGAGCGAAAGCGGTCCTCCGAGCGCGCGGCCGGTGTCGCGCATCATGCGCACCCCGTCGGTGCGCTGCGGAAACGAGATCCCGATCACCTGTTGCCCGATCGGGATGATCCCGAGCGCGCGCACGAACACCGCGTGGTCTCCCGGCTCCCACAGCGACGGGAAACCTTCCGGCTCGAGCGATTCGAAGGTCGTGAGCGGGTATGACACCTCGCGCAGCACGGCGGGGCTGCGGATCGCCCACCACGCGTCATCCGGTTCGCAATCTAGAGTCAGCTTCAGTAACACGCGCATGACACCAGTGTGCGCTCCACTACCCTCGAACGGTGACTTCTCAGCCCACCAGCCCTCGCAACCAGCCCCAGTACCAGATCCGTTTCGAGTGGGGGATCGAGGGCGCCAACGCGATCGCCCCCGGCGCCCACATCGTCGTGTGGGTGGATGCCCTCCCCACCGGCACCGCCGATCCTCAAGACATTGCGCACAAGAATGCGATCGTGGCAGGCAGCGTCGGTGCGCGAAAGGCCATCGCGCACTGGGTGCTCGAGCGCCAGGTGGAACTCGGCGACCGGGCGACCGTGGCCGTCGTCGCAGCGGGCGGACCGGATGGCCGCTTCGCCGTCGAAGACCTTCTCGCTGCCGGCGCCGTCATCGACGCGCTCGCCGAGGTCGGACTCGACTACATCTCCCCGGAAGCCGCGGCAGCGGTCGGCGCATACACAGGTTTGCGCAACGCCACCGGCCACGTGCTCTCCGCGTGTGTCACCGGACAGGAACTGCTCGCGGCCGAGGGTCGAGGCCCGATCGATGCGGCGCGCGAGGCGAATGACGGAGCCGAGTTCCGCATCCTGAGGGAATTCGTCCTGGGAGGCTAGCGTTCACCCACGCGTAGCCGAACAACGGAGGAACGCGTGAAGGCAGTACTGGGCGAGATGGTCATCGCCGAAGCCCCTAAAGAGGAGCTCATCCAGATCGAGGGCAACTGGTACTTCCCGCCGTCGAGCGTCAACGAGGAGCTGCTCCAGAAGAGCGACACCCCCTACACGTGTGCGTGGAAGGGCGAGTGCCAGTACTTCTCGGTGAAAGACGGCGACCAACTGCTGCAGGACCGCGCCTGGAGCTACCCCACCCCGTACCCGAGTTCCTTCGATCGCGTCGGCAAGGACTACTCGAACTACGTCGCCTTCTGGAAGGAAGTGCAGGTCGTCGAGTAGCGCTCAGGCGTCTTACTTCGCCTTGGCGCGGTGCGCTCGCACCTTCGCCCGGTTGCCGCACCGCTGCATCGAGCACCAGCGGCGATTGTTGGAGCGGGACTCGTCGTAGAAGACGATGGCGCAATCGCTCGCGGCGCATTCGCGGATCCGCTCCTCGTCGCAGATGAGCACGACCGCTTCGCGCGCGAGTTCGGACAGGGCCTGGCCGGGTCGGGCCCGGGAGCGACCGGCCTGGCGCGTGCCCCCGGGGAGCGCCGGGGGGATGTCTGGGGTCGCCGCGAACAGGTTGATCACGTCGACGTCGGCGGGGCTCGGCTGCTCGTTGCGGCTCATGCCGGTGACCGCGCGAGCGATTGCGGCACGCAGCGCAAGGGCATCGCGCAGGTCGCCGGCACCGACCGTGGTGTCCACATCGTCGAACCGCTCCTCGAGCCAGGCGCCCCAGTGCGACGGCTCGTGCAGCCGTTCCCACGCCGGATTGTCGCCCATCGCGCCCGTGTAGGCGAAGTCGAGCGCGAGCGCTCCCGAATCGAACCACCATCGATGGCCGTCACGGCTCTCGAACCACTGGCCGGTCGCGCGTGAGGTGCCTGTCGAGTGTCGCACGTAACCAATATAGTTGGTTACATACCAATATAGTTGGTTACATGGACGACACGACAGGACTCACCAAAGACGCGGGCTGGGAAGTCGGCGTGCGCCAGACCGTTTCCGCACCACTCGACGAGGTGTGGCAGTGGATGCTCGGCGAGGGCCTCGGCGTCTGGCTCGGCGATATCGATGCCCTTCCCACGGAGAAGGGGCAGCCCTACGAGACGCGGGACGGCGTTCGAGGCACGATCCGCAGCCGCACCGACGGGGTGCGCGTGCGGCTCACCTGGCAACCGCAGGACTGGCCCCACGACTCGACGCTGCAGGTCACGGTGAAGGATGTCCCATCTGGCACGACGATCGGCTTCCACCACGAGAAGCTCGCGGACCGCGACGAGCGCAAGCTCATGCTCGGGCATTGGAAGAACGTGGCGGCGAGCATCCTCGCCCGCTTCGGCGGTTAGGCGCTCAGGCGGCGCTTCGGCAGCATCTCAAGCAGTTGACCGGCGAGCACGGCACGATCGTGTGATGCGGCCGTGACAAGCCATTTCGGAATACCCGCGTCGGCGAGTTCCACCTTCGCGAGGCCGGCCGCCTGCGGTTTGTTCGAGATCGGCCGAGGCACGAGTGCCATGCCCAGCCCACGCGTGACGAGGTCGAGCAGCGTGTGCACGTCGTTGACCGTGAAGTTGACGCGGCGGCGAACGTCGTGCTGCTCGAACACGTCGTCGTTGAGTCGTCGCACTGCCCAGCTCTGGTTGAAGTCGATGAACGACTCGGACTCGAGCTGCGCGAGTCCGATCCGGCCCGCGCGAGCGACGGGGGAATCCGGGTGGCACACGAGCACGAGCGACTCCGATCCGATCGGCACGCCATCCAGGGAGCCGAACCTCAAGGCACTCCTCGCCGCAGGAACCGAACTGCCCGCTACGAAGACCACGTCCAGTTCGGTCGCTCTCAATTGGGCGATCAGGTCATGTGAGCCGGCCTGAGCGAAATGGATCTGCACTTGCGGGTGCCTGTAGTGGAACCTCTCCAGTAGGTCGGAGACGTCGACAACGCCGAGACACTGCTCGGCGCCGATGCGCAGTGTTCCCGTGAGCTCGCGCTTCGTCGCGACCACAGCATCCCGTGCCGTGGTGGCCTGGGAGAGCAGGGCGCGGGCGTGGGGCAGCAGGGCGCGTCCGGCATCCGTGAGCTCGACCTTTCGGGTCGTGCGGGTGAAGAGCGGCGCCTGCACCTCGGACTCGAGGCTGCGGATGGCGGACGACAGGCCCGATTGCGACACTTGCGTGATCGCGGCTGCGCGCGTGAACTGCTGTTCTTCGGCGAGCGCCACGAAGTATTCCATCTGGCGCAAATCCATTCATCTACTCCGCTTCTGAATCGCAGTGCTTTCACCTGTTGGACTCACAGTCTATTGCCGACTTAGAGTCGTTTGCGCGTCCGTGACAAGCACGTGAGTGGGCCGCGGTACGCGGCAGCCAGGGAAGAGGAAAGAATGCAGCAGAGAATTATCGGCAATCGCTCGGTCGGAGCCATCGGCTTCGGCGCGATGCCTATCGCCATCGAGGGTCGTCCCGACGAGAGCCAGGCCGTCGCGGCCATTCACGCCGCGCTCGACGCGGGCGTCACCCTCATCGACACCGCAGACGCCTATCACCGCGACGCCGAGGAAGTGGGGCTGAGCGAGAGCATCATCGCGCGGGCGCTCGCGAGCTACGGCGGCGACACCTCCGCCGTGCTCGTGGCTACCAAGGGCGGACACCTCCGCCCCGGCGACGGTTCCTGGACCCTCAACGGCGACCCGACCTACCTCAAGAAGGCCGCGAAGGCCTCGGCAGCCCGGCTCGGTGTCGACTCGATCGGCCTGTACCAGTTCCACCGCCCCGACCCGAGCGTGCCGTACGGAGACTCGATCGGCGCGATCCGTGACCTGCTCGACGATGGCACCATCCAGATGGCCGGCATCTCCAATGCGAACACAGGGCAGATCGAGCTCGCCAACACGATCCTCGGTGGCCGACTCGTGTCGGTGCAGAACCGGTTCTCGCCGTCGTTCCGCAGCAGCATGCCCGAGCTGGAGTTGTGTACGAGCATGGGAATCGCGTTCCTGCCGTGGAGCCCCCTCGGTGGCATCGGCCGCGCGGGGACCCTGGGCGGGTCGGATGCCGCATTCCAGAGGGTGGCGCAGCGTCACGGTGTCAGTGCCCAGCGGGTGGCCCTCGCGTGGGAGCTCGCCCTTTCGCCCGTCGTGATACCGATCCCCGGGGCATCCCGGCCGGAGACGGCCGCGGACTCGGCGCAAGCCGCCGATCTCGTGCTCACCGATGACGACCTCGCGGAGCTGGACGACGACCTCGCCGAGCGGGGGGCCGCCTGATGCCCGCCAACCCGCACGACCCGTATCTCGCCGACCCCGAGCGCTACAAAGGCACCGACTACCGCCGCGTCGGCAAGTCAGGACTGCACCTGCCGCCGGTGTCCCTCGGGCTCTGGTACAACTTCGGCGACAACGTCGCCTTCGACAGCCAGCGGGCGATTTTGCGCGCGGCCTTCGATGCGGGCGTGACCCACTTCGACCTGGCGAACAACTACGGTCCGCCGTACGGGTCGGCGGAGGAGAACTTCGGCCGCGTGGTCGCGAAGGACTTCGCGCCGTATCGCAACGAGATCATCATCAGCACCAAGGCGGGGTGGGACATGTGGCCGGGCCCGATGGGCCAGCTCGGATCGCGCGGCTACTTGCTTGCGAGCCTCGATGAGTCGCTCGCGCGCATGGGGCTCGATCACGTCGACATCTTCTATTCGCACCGCTACGACCCAAACACCCCCCTCGAGGAGACGATCGGTGCGCTGGATGCCGCGGTGCGCTCCGGCAAGGCACGATATGCCGGCATCTCGTCGTACTCGGTCGAGCGCACGCGCGAAGCCGTGGAGATCGCCAGCAGCCTGGGAACGCCGCTCACGATCCACCAGCCGTCGTACTCGATGCTCAATCGCTGGGTCGAGGGAGGGCTGCTCGATGTGCTCGACGAGAGCGGGATGGGGGCGATCGCGTTCACCCCGCTCGCGCAAGGGCTGCTCACCGACCGTTACCTGGGGGATGGCGCCGTCGAACGCGCGATGAACCGGCCGAGCTTCAGCCCCGAGTTCGTGAACGAGGAGAACCTCGGCCGGCTACGGGGACTGCACAGCATCGCGCAGCAGCGCGGGCAGAGCCTCGCGCAGCTGGCGATCGCATGGGTGTTGCGCACCTCGACCGTCGCTTCGGCACTCATCGGGGTCTCCCGCGTGGAGCAACTGCGGGAGAACCTCGGGGCTCTCGACCGGCTCGACTTCACGGCGGACGAGCTCGCGGAGATCGACCGCTACGCGCTGGACTCCGGCCTCAACCTCTGGGCGCGGTCGTCGGACCTGTGATCGTCACGCGCGGGCGGCGAACCTGCCGCTCGCGCCACGTGATGGCGTTGGCCGCGTCGAAGCGACGCGAGCACTTGCCGCACGCGAGTGCGCGCGCGGGCCGACGGTAGCGGTAGTGCACGTGACCGGCCGGGCACGTGCCCACCCACGGCGCGAGTTCGTCGGCGATGGCTCCACCGTGGAGGCGCTTGCCCTCGTAGCCGAGGTTCTGGGCGATGGCCTTCCATCGCGGTCCGTGCCCCGCGCGCGTGCCTGCCATGGCGTGTGCGACCTCGTGAAGCAGCACCTGGTGGATCTCGTCATCCTCGTAGCGGGAGGCGAGGTACCGCGAGACCGTAATGCGCTTCTCCGTGTAGTTGCACAGGCCCGCGCGGGTCTTCGCGTTGTCGAACCCGAACGTCCAGGAGCGATCAAGGTGCAGGTCGATGAGCGCGGTCGCCCACGTGCGCACTCGGTCCAGCTCAGCCACCGTCCAAGGCTACGTCGCGCCGGCGTCATCCCTCCGCAAGAGGGGCAAGCTCGACCTGCAGGATGCGGTCGTCGCCCTCCCGAGCACTGCCCCGGCCATCCGTGTTGTTGGTGAGCACCCACAGAGACCCGTTCGGTCCTGGGACCACATCGCGGATGCGGCCGTACACCCCGGTGAACCACTCGACGGCTTGCGTCGAGCCGGGGGAGGGGTAGATCGCCCAGATTCGCTCGCCGCGCAGGGCTGCCATGAAGAACGTGTCGCGCGTCCAGACGAGGCCGCTCGGGCTCGCGTCATCCGTCGCCCATTGGTACACCGGGCTCACGAACGCCGGGTCGTCCGATGCGCCCTCCACCACCGGCCACCCGTAGTTGGCGCCCGCGACGATCATGTTCACCTCGTCCCAGGTGTCTTGCCCGAACTCTGCCGCCCACAACTGCCCGTCCCGGTCCCACGCCAGGCCCTGCGGATTGCGGTGCCCGTACGAGTAGACCAGTGAGCCGGGAAAGGGATTGTCCGCGGGCGCCGAGCCATCGAGTTCCATTCGCAGGATCTTGCCGTTGAGCGCTGCAGGATCCTGTGCGACGTTCGGAGCCCCCGCGTCGCCTACCGTCGCGTAGAGCATGCCGTCGGGTCCGAGCTTGATGCGGCCGCCGTTGTGGTTGCCGGCTTTGGCCAGACCGGTGAGGATGTCGCGGCTGTCGCTCAGGGAGTAGGAGCCCGAGCGGCCCGAGAGCTCGAAACGCACGATGCGATTGTCGCTCGCGGCCGTGAAGTACGCGTACAGCCAGGGCCCATCCTCGACGTACTCGAGGCCGAGGAGCCCGCCTTCGCCCGAAGCGACGACACCCGCGACCTGTGCGACCTCACGCAGCGAGCCGTCGGGCAGCAGTTCTTTGATCAGGCCGCTGTCACGCTCGCTGATGAGCGTCGACCCGTCGTCGAGCGGCACCATCGACCACGGCGCGGCGAGGCCGCCGACGATCGTGACCGGTCCGCCGACGGGTTGCACGGGCCCGACCGTGAGGGGATCAGCGGTCGGCTCCGCCGTCACCGTGGGCGTCGGGACCGGTGCGGGGGAGCCCGCGCGCTCCGGCTGCCCGGTGCAGCCGGCCAGCACCGCGACGAGCAGCGCGGCGATGGCGACGGGCATGGCGTGCATTCCCCCATCCCACCGCACTTCGAGCATGAGCGCACCTCCCCGTGCCCATAACCGCCTCAGTCGCCGCCCGGCCGCAGCTGGAAGACGCCCTTCGACGGCGGGGGCGACTGGGTCGACGTTGCGTCCGTACTCACGGGAGCGCCCGCGATGAACTCGCGCAGCTCGGCACCAGCCACGAGCTTCGAGGGGTGCGGGCCCGCGGACAGGAGTCGCGGCATCCACTCGAAGGGCAGCTCGGATGCCGAACCCACCAGCACGATGTTGCCGAAGCGGCGTCCCTTGAGAACCTGTGTCTCGGCGAGTGCCGCCACGTTGCCGGTCGCCTGGGCGAGCGTCGCCGCCTGACTGCGCGCGAACACCAGCCCCGGACCATCGGCGACGTTGACGAGAATGATTCCGCCCGGCGCGAGCAGCGATACGGCGAGGCGGTAGAACTCGATGCTCGTGACATGGGCGGGCGTGCGCGCACCGCTGAACACGTCAACGATAAGAAGGTCGACTGTGCCGCGCAGCCCGGGCGGCAGCTTGCCGAGCACCTCGCGGGCATCCCCGTGCCGGATGCGGATCGAAGCCTGCTTCGACCACGGCAGTTCGGCGCGTACGAAGTCGACCAGGTCGGATTCGAGTTCGATCACCTGCTGCCGGGATCCCGGTCGCGTCGCGTCGACATAACGGGGAAGGGTGAGGGCGCCGGCGCCGAGGTGCACCGCCGTGATCGGTTCGCCGGGCATCCCGAGTTGGTCGATGACATGCCCCATGCGCTGCACGTACTCGAAGAACAGCTGAGTGGGATCGTCGAGGTTGACGTGGGACTGAGGCGTGCCGTCGACGGTGAGCGTGTACGCGCCGTTGACCCAGCGGTCGGGGGAGATCGTCGCGAGATAGCCGCTCCTCTGAAGCGTCACGGACGGTATCTCGGCCACCCGATCGAGAGTACGCGGTCAGTTGAGGCTGGGAAACCGACGCTCCACTACCTCGTCGACCAGCCGGATGCTCGTCGCAAGTCGCTCGGCGCGATCTCCCGTGACGAGCGCCCAGTGCTCGCCCTTCTCCTCGAGCTCTTCTATGAACCACCGCTGCATCGCCTCGCGGTAGTCCTCCCCGTCGCGGATGCCGTCTTGTTCGAAGGGCACGTCCGCGACATCGGCGAGCAGGTAGAGGGCGCGCGGGGGCAGTACGGGCACCGCGTCGAACGCCTCGGTCGACTCCGCGCCGAGGTAGCGGCGCTCCCACAACTGGGTGGCGAAGGCGTCGGTGTCGCAGAACAGCACGGGCGACCCGGATGCCGCGGCCGCATCCTCAAGGCGTTGCTGTTCGACTGCGATCACCGCGAAGTCGCGGGCCGTCCACTGTGCCGAATGCACTTCGGCGTCGGGGTCTTCGTCGATGACGCCCTGGCGTTCGAGCAGGAGCTCGGTGTACTCGCGGCCGTACTCGGCGACCCACTGCGTGGCCGCCCAGATGCCGCCGCGAGAGCGGTAGTGGTCGACGAGTTGCTGGGCGAGCGTGGTCTTGCCGGTCGACTCCGAGCCGACGAGGATGACGCGTGCCGTGAGGCGCTCGCGGTCCTCAGGCGTTAGCGATTCCCAGTTCTCCACGGCGCTTATAGCCCAATCGATCGACGAGGTCAAGGAATTACTTGCGTAGGCGCGTCGTTACGTCCTATAGTTGTTCTTTGCGCTCCTAGACAACCCATGCCGTCATATTGTGGACAGCTGGCGCGCCCCGAGTATAGCGGCGGGGCAGATCTCTCTTGGGTTCTGGTGAGCATTTCATTACCGACAGTCGATCATTCGACATGAGGACCCGACTT
>JAODAV010000006.1 GCA_025463605.1 Rhodoglobus sp.
CCACGGCGGCGCTCGCAACCTCGTAGCTTGGAAAGTACATGTCGATCAGGCGGTAGGCAGGGGTGGGCGAGCCGTCCTCCTTGGGCCAGACCTTCGACGTCTCGATGCGTTCGAGGCCGGGCAGCGCTTTGGCGAGTTCGACCTGGCCGTCCGCGTACGCGGCTTCGAAGGCTTCCGGATCGGTGGGGTTGTCGTAGATGACGGTGATCTTCGTGGGCATGTCGACTGCTTTCGCTAGTGGGGGATCCGGGCGTGCTGCGCATTGCCTCTGGTGCCTGCTTTCGATCCTGCCTGCGGTCGAGCCGCAGAACAAGGGATATCGCTGGTCAGCGCCCTCCTTCGCCGGCCGACATATCGCCGACGCTGGGCGTCCCGTCGGCGAGCGCATAGCGCTGCATGACCGCGCCCTTCGGCGAGGCCACGACCGGCTCGATGAGTTCGAGGTTCGTTGGGACCACCCCGTCGGCGAAGACCTTCTTTCCACCGCCGAGGAGGATCGGGTACACCCAGAGGTTGAGCCGATCGAAGAGCCGCTCGGCGAGCAGGGTCTGCACGAAGTCGAGGCTGCCGATGACGTGGATCGACTCGTGCCGGTCACGCAACTCGCGGACTGCGGCTGTGACATCCGCACCCAGCTGCGTGGAGTTGGCCCAGTCGAGGGTGCGCGCCTGGCGCGAGGCAACGTACTTCGGCAGGCGGTTGAATAGCCGCGCGATCTGCCCGTCCGCGCCCCTCTCCTCGTGCGGCCAGTACGCGGCGAAGATGTCGTACGTGCGGCGCCCGAGCAGCAGAGCATCCATTCCCACCATCCCAGCGGCGACCTGCTCGCCGTCGACCGCGTCGATGAGGGGCGCCTGCCAGCCGCCAAACGCGAACCCGCCGTCCGGGTCCTCCTCCGGTCCGCCCGGCGCTTGCGCGACGCCATCGAGCGTGGTGAACAGGTCGATGTGGATGAGTCCCATGCCGTGCTCCGTCCCTATCGCCCGTCGTCACCCCGGCGACGGGACCACTTCGAGCCTGCCACACGATTCCCCGCGGGTCGAGGGTCGGCTAGTTCGCCTTGACCAACTCGATCAACAGGGTCGCGTAGGTCAGTGAAGCGCCTCCGGCGAACAGCGGGAGCGTGAGCGCCGAAACCGCGCTCGCCGGGTTGCGGACAGACAGCGTCTCGTTTGCCCCGGTCGTCTGCACGAGGGTGGTCTGAGCGATCGAACTCGTGCCGGTGGCCCGGCCCGTGACGGTGTAGGGCACCTCGACGCCGTTCTGGGCGAGAACAAGCTGACCGGCCTCGTTCACGGGAACCTGGAATGTCACTCGGTAGACGCCCGGGTCGACGAGGGTGAAGATTGCCGGAGTCGACCTGACGATTCCGGTGGCCGTTGAAATGCCGTCAGCGGCGAAATCCACGTCGCCACCGGGCGCGACGGGCGAAATGTTGAAGCCGTAGAAGAGTGCGACCTCACCCGAGCCGGGTAATCCGGGTGTGCCTGCCGCTCCGGGTGCGCCCGGCGCACCAGGGGCACCGGGCGTTCCTGGAGCACCGGGTACACCAGCCGGTCCGACTGGCCCCGCTGCGCCCGCAGGTCCGACTGGCCCGGCTGCGCCCGCAGGACCGACCGGCCCGGCGGGCCCCGCTGCGCCTTGCGCTCCGACCGGTCCGGTAGCCCCGCGAGCGCCCTGCTCTCCTCGGGCGCCCGTGGCGCCAGCTGGTCCTGCTGCCCCCGGCGGCCCTTCGGCTCCCTGCTCTCCAGCCGGGCCTTGCGCGCCCTCGGGGCCTTCCGGCCCGGCGACACCCTGCGGTGTGCATGCGACCAGCGGCAGAACGAGCGCAATCGAAACCATGCCGAGAAAGACTTTGGACAGGCGCTTCATGGAGATCCCCACATCACTCAGAGGACTCAAGAGTAGGGGTTCACGGCGTCGCAGCCATACTGTGGCGCGTTTCGAGTTCAATCCCGCCTCAAGGAAGGCTTGACACGTCCGTTACTGTGCCTGATACAGTACTAGACATGAACGCCAAGTCGTCTAAGCCTGAGCCTGACCCTGAGCCCGACCTCCGGCCCGGCCCCGCTCAGTCGGAGCCCTTTGCAGCCGACCTGCTGCGCGGCCACACCGACACGATCGTGCTCGGCGTGCTACGTGATGTCGACCGGTACGGCTACGAGATCTACAAGACGATCCGGGATGCGACGGGCGGGGACTACGAGATCAAGGAAGCGACGCTCTACGCCACCTTCCGCAGGCTCGTGAAGGACGGGCTCGTCGAGGCTTATTGGGGCGATGAGACCCAGGGCGGGCGCCGCAAGTACTACCGGATCACCGACTCTGGTCGCGCGATTTACGCGCGAAACGTCAAGGACTGGACCGCAACCCAGCGCATCATCAACACCCTCCTCAAGCTGAAAGGCACCACCTCATGAGCACCGCCGACACCTCGAGCATCCATCGCTACCTGGACGACGCCTTCGCTGGAGTGCCCGTCACTCCCGAGTCCCAGGACCTCAAAGAGGAACTCCGCGGCAACCTCGCCGTCCGTGTAAGTGAACTGCTCGCGCGCGGCATGGATGCCCCCGCCGCCGCCGCGACGGCCGTGGAGGAACTCGGCGACATCCGTCCACTCCTCGACTCACTCGCCGGGGGCGGCGCAGCAACGGGCAAGCCCGCACCGCTCAACCACGCCACCGCCGCCGCCCATTACCGGGTGCGACCGAAGCCCGGTTTCGTGGTGCGCACCGTCGTGCTGTGCCTGGTTCTGCTCGCCGGTGCCATCATTCTCACGCTGGACGCGGTTCATGCGGTGTCGTGGGAGAGCACCACCCTCATGCTGGCCGTGGCGCTCGGTGTTGCCCTGTCGGTCGGTCTGATCGTTGCGGACTCCCTCCAGCAGGAGACGACGCAGCATTACCCGGTCCGTCGAGGGCGCGCCGTCCTGTTCGGCGCCGCCGCAACTCTCGGCGCACTGGGTCTAGGGCTCACTGCGGTGTTTCTCGGGGATCTGCAGCTCTGGCTGCTGATCGCCGGCGTCGCGCTCGCCCTCGCCGCACTGGTGGGCTTCGTCTGGCTCGGCGTGACGCAGACCAACCGCACCAAGCCGTGGGTGCTCACCATGTACCGAGACATCGAGACAGTCGACCGCTTCACGGAAGACCCGGTGGCCGCCGCCCGTTTCGGCCTGTACACCGTGATCATCTGGACCCTCGTGCTCGCCGCCTTCGTCGTACTGAGCATCACGATTGGCTTCGCCTGGTCGTGGCTCGCGATCGTGCTGGGCATCGTCGTCTTCATGTTCGTGCTCGCACGGATGCTCTTCCCCGAAAAGAAAGACAAGTGAACCCCATGACCTCGTCAAACTCCCCCGCGATCGAAGCCCGCGGACTCAGCAAGACCTATCCGGGGGGACGCGGCAAACCGCGCGTCAGCGCCCTGAACGACTTGAGCTTCTCGGCAGAGTCGGGCACGATCTTCGGCCTGCTCGGACCGAACGGCGCGGGCAAGTCGACGACCGTCAAGATCCTCTCGACGCTGACCCGGCCCGATTCGGGCACCGCGACCGTCGCCGGAATCGACGTGGCGAGGCATCCGGACCGGGTGCGCCGCGCGATCGGGTTCGTCGCCCAGAAGCAGGTCTCCGACCCCATGGACACGGGTCGCGAGAACCTCATGCTCGCCGGCCGGCTGCAGGGAATGTCGACCAGGGATGCCCGTGCTCGCGCAATCGAGTTGCTGCACCGATTCTCCCTCGCCGAGGCCGCTGATCGCCAGGTGCAGTCGTACTCGGGCGGCATGGCGCGCAAACTCGACGTCGCTATCGGGCTCATGCACCACCCGAGCGTGCTGTTCCTCGACGAGCCGACCACCGGTCTCGACCCGGAGGCGCGCGCCGAACTCTGGGCGGAACTGCGCGCGATGGCAGCAGCCGAGCACATGACGGTGCTGCTCACCACGCACTACCTCGAGGAGGCCGACCACCTCGCGAGCCGGCTCGCGATCGTCGACCACGGTCGTGTGGTCGTCGAGGGCACTCCCGAGCAGCTCAAGGACGGGCTGCGCGGCGACGCCGTGCTCGTCGAGTTGACGCCTTCCACCGACGTCGCTCTCGCTCTGACCGCCGTTTCGGGCGTGAGTGGGCTCGGCGACGTGATGGTGGAGGGCCGCATGATCCGGGGCCGCGCGGCCGTCGGCGCCACGGCGCTGCCGCTCGTGCTGGGCGCACTCGACGCGGCCGGGCTGGACGTGGCATCCGCCACCGTCGCTCGCCCGAGTCTCGACGACGTGTACCTCAAGTACACCGGCCACAGCTTCGCCAACGCGGAGCCGACCACGCAGGAGAAGGCAGCATGAGCATCGCAATCACCCACACGGCCGTGCTGACGGCCCGGCAGCTGCGGGCGTTCCTGCGGGTGCCCGCGTACCTCGCGATGAATCTCATCCAGCCGGTCATCTGGCTGCTGTTGTTCGGGCAGCTCTTCACGTCGGTCGTCGACATCCCGGGGTTCAGCGGAGGCGACGACTACCTCGTGTTCCTCACGCCGGGCATCGTCATGATGATGGCGCTGTTCGGCAGTGCCTGGGCGGGAACCTCGTACATCCAGGACATGGATCGCGGTGTCATGGACCGCTTCCTCACCTCCCCCACGAGCCGGGGCGGGATGATCGTGTCCACCATGCTGTACCAGGCGGTGCTCACCGTCATCCAGACACTCGTCGTGCTGGGGGTGGCGTGGCTGGCCGGGGCTCGCTTCGAGGGCGGGGTCACGGGCATCCTCGTGCTGTTGCTTGCTGCGGTGCTGCTGACGTTCGTGTTCGCGGCGTTCTCGAACGCGATCGCCCTGCTTGCGAAGCAGCAGACGGCGCTCATCGGCATCTCGCAATTGCTGTCGTTCCCGCTGATGTTCCTCAGTTCGGCGATCATGGACACGTCGCTCTCGCCCGATTGGGTGCAGAACGTCGCGCGCTTCAACCCCGTCGAGTGGGCTGTCGTGGCGGGACGGCAAGCGCTGCAGGTGTCGCCCGACTGGGGTGCTGTGTGGGCGTCGCTGGGGTTGCTCGCGACGCTCGTCGTGGTGATGACGTGGCTGGCGACGCGGGCGTTCCGGGTGTACCAGCGGTCGGTGTAGTGGCCGCCCGACGCTAGGTCAGGTCCACCCGTCGGCCCATGCCGAACGCCTCGGCCTCGGAGTCGGTGACCATCGCGTAGACGCCGGCCGGCACTCCCTGCCGCTCGGCGATCGCGACAGCCGTGGCGAGCAGGTCGGCCTCGCTCGAGCCGGTGAGGAAGTACACGTAGTAATCGCCCCACTCTTGCGCGTCGTCGTAGATCAGCACCTCGCCGATCTCCTCGAGCTCGACCAGGTACTCCATCACGTCGTCGATCCACGGAAAGGCGTACTCACCCTCAGGCACATCCTTCGACGGGGTCATCGGAATGTGCACTTCGACGACGAGTTCAGTGGGATCGGCCATGGGTTCAGCGTACCGATTCATCCCGGCCAGTCGATTGGCGCCTTCTTCGGTCGTCACCTTCGTGACAGCATCAATTACACGAAGGGAACTCCGATGCGATATTCACTCCTACTCAACTACTCCGAGGCCGAGGGCGCCGCGCTCCCCGAGGAGGCGATGGCCGAGGGACGCGCGGCATTCGACGCTTACGCGAAGTCGCTCAACGAGGCGGGCGTGCTGCTCGGCGCGGACGTGCTGCAGCCGACCGCGGCATCCACCACGGTTACGCTGCGAAATGGCAGCCTGCAGGTGCAGGACGGCCCGTTCGCGGACACGAAGGAGCAGCTCGGCGGCGTGTTCCTGATCGATGTGCCCGACCTGGATGCCGCACTCGCTTGGGCGGAGAAGTGCCCGGCCGCGCAGTGGGGCACCGTCGAGATCCGTCCGGTCGGGGTCTACTTCAGCGACGGGCAGTGGAACCAGGCGTAGCGGCCGCCGCGCGGGCGGAGGAGGTGGCGCGCTCGTCCTACGGACGACTGCTCGCTGTGCTCGCCGCCCGCACCGGCGACATCTCGGCCGCGGAGGATGCCTTGGCCGACGCCTTCGAGCGGGCGCTGCGCACCTGGCCGGCCCGCGGCATCCCGGACAACCCCGAGGGGTGGCTCGTGACGGTCGCGAAGAACCGCTGGCTCGATGCCCTGAAGGCCCGGCGCCCGGCGCCTCTCGCCACTGAAGAAGGCGACCTCGACCTCGACCGCATCCCCGACAAGCGCCTCGAGCTGATGTTTGTGTGCGCACACCCGGCGATCGATGCGGCGGTGCGCACGCCGCTCATGCTGCAGGTGGTGCTGGGGTTCGAGGCATCCCCGATCGCTGCCGCCTTCGCGATGCCGACTGCAACGATGGCTCAGCGACTGGTGCGGGCGAAGCGGCGCATCCGGGATGCGCGCATCCCCTTCGTCGTGCCCTCCCGCGATGACATGCCGGCGCGCCTGCCCGCCGTGCTCGAGGCGGTCTACGGCGCGTACGCGATCGACTGGCAGCTGGTCTCCGGCACGACGGTGCGCGACTCGCTCGCCGCCGAGGCGCTCTACCTCGCGCTGCTGCTGGCGACGCTCCTCCCCGACCCCGAAACCCTTGGCCTCGCCGCCCTGCTCTCCCTCTCCATCGCCCGCACCCCGGCGCGAATCCGGGACGGGATGCTCGTGCCGCTTGAATCCCAGGACACCGCCCTCTGGGATCACGCGCTCATCGCCCAGGGCGAAGCGCTGCTGCGCCGGGCCCACGCCTTCGGACGCATCGGCCGCTTCCAGCTCGAGGCCGCCATCCAGTCGGTACACTGTGCCCGCGCCGCCACCGGGGTTGTCGACTGGGACGTGTTGCGCACTCTCTACACCGCCCTGCTGCAGGTTGGGCCGACGCTCGGCGCGCAGGTGTCCCTCGCCGCGGTGGTTGCGCGCATCGAAGGGCCGACCGCGGGGATTGCGGCGCTTGACGCGTTGGGCGAGCCCTCGTTCCAGCCGTACTGGGCGACGCAGGCGCACCTCCTCGAGTCGCTGGGGCGACGGGATGACGCGGGCGACGCTTATGCGAAGGCGATCAGCCTCACGACTGAGCCCGCGCTGCGCGCGTGGCTCTTTGCGCGGCTGGCGGCGCTCCCCTCATAAATACCATGGGCCCTCGGCATCTGGTCATTGCGAATTGATCGCCTACGGGTGAAGATTGCGGTGGCAACTAACCCATAAGGGTGCCCGGGGTCCGGTCAGTAAGACGCGAACTCAGACACTGGCCGTAGATAAGCGGAGCAGGTCGTCCACGAATCACTTCTGGAGACCTCCATGTGTTCAAAGTTGCCCTATCACTCGATCCTTGGCGCCGCACGTGCTTTGGCTGCGATCCGCTCCCACTCAAGAAGCGGGACCCGGCGCGAGGTTGGCATTCACCCTTGCGCGGTCTGTAGGGCCTTCCATCTCACGTCTGCGCGCGGCAGCGAGCGAAACCGATGGACGCGTTGGGCCGAACGGATATGCGCTAGTTGACCGCAAGATTACCGATCCCACCGTTTCGACCTGCGACGAACTCGCGTGAGCAGTGGACCTCGTGGGCCCCGACGCTCTCCGGGAAGGCGGCGTCCTTCTGCGCCTGTCCCCCGAACGCGGAGTCCCGCTCGCGGCGCGACCCTGCGAGACTGGGCACACCGGCGGCCGGGCCGGTACCTGGGGTCGGGGGATCCGCGTGGCTGCAGCCGGGGCATCCGCCCAGCAGGAATCGCAGCGCCAGCTTGCCCTCGCGGAAGACCATGAGCGCGCCGCCCATGAGGCGCGGCAGACCGCGTCACGCTATGGCATCGCGGCCGTCACGGAGAAGAGTGTCGCAAAGCGGCTCGCTCCGCTGACCGCGGTGGGCTATCACCTACTGCCCGACCGTGGGTGGCCGGGGAGCCGGCGCGCGCAGGTCGATCTCGTGGTCGTCGGGCCTGCTGGGTTGTTCATCGTCGACACCAAGGCGTGGAAGGACGTGACGATCGCGGGCGGCCACATCTTCCGCGATCAGGAGGACGTGACCGGCGACCTCGACAGCCTCGCCGACCTCGGATACTCGACCGAATCGGTCATGGTGGAGATCGGGTTGGCGCCCGGCGAGGTGCACTCGGTCGTCGTGCTGGCGGGACGAAAGGGCATCAGCACCGCGGTCGGCACCGTCGAAGTCGTTGGCGAACTGGATGTGCTTCAGCACATCGCACGCCGCGGGCAGCGGCTCACCGCGAGCCAAGTCGACGCAGTGCTGTCCCTCGCTCTCTCCCACTTCCCGGTGCTCCGCGCTCCGGCACCCGTTGACGCCACGATCATCGAGCCCGTGCTCCCGGCCCAGCCCGAGACGATCGACCTCGCGGACCTCGCCACGGATGACGAGATCGGCGAGGCCATCATGGCGGGCATCCTCGCGGCTCCCATCGAGGACTGGATGTCGTTCCTCCACCCCGACCAGGCGAAGCTCGTCCGACGCAGCTTCACGGGGCCATCGCGTATCCGCGGGGCTGCCGGCACCGGAAAGACCGTCGTGGGGCTGCACCGCGCCGCCTACCTCGCGCGGTCCCGGCCCGGCCGGGTGCTGGTCACGACCTACGTGAAGTCGCTGCCCGCAGTGCTCTCAACCCTCCTGCATCGCATGGCGCCAGAGGTGGCCGATCGGGTCGACTTCGTGAGCGCACACGCGTTCGCGAGGCGGTTGCTGGTGGAACGAGGCATCCGCATCGATCTCGACACCAAGAAGGTGGATGCCGCGTTCGCCGCCGCCTGGCGCGAGGTCGGGCTTCCTGGCATCCTCGGCAAGCTCGACCAATCCACCCACTATTGGAAAGACGAGATCAACCACGTCATCAAGGGGCGCGGCATCACGAGCTTCGAGCCTTACGCCGACCTCGCCCGCACCGGCCGGCGACGACAGCTGCGTATCGAGCAGCGTCGGGCTGTGTGGGAGTTGTACGTGGCATACCAGCAGCGGCTCGCGGGCGTGCACGACTTCAGCGACGTGGTGACGCTCGCCGAGGCATCCCTGCGGATAATGCCACTCGAGAAATACAGTTCCGTCATCGTCGACGAGGCGCAGGACCTCTCGTGTTCGATGATCCGCATGCTGCATCACTTGGTGGGCAACGAGCCCGACGGCCTCACCCTCATCGGTGATGGCCGCCAGACCATCTACCCCGGCGGATACACCCTCGCCGAGGCCGGCATCTCCCTCGCTGGCCGCGGCGTCGTCATGAACACGAACTACCGCAACACCGCCGAGATCCTGGACTTCGCGTCCACCATGATCGCGGGCGACGAGTGGACGGACATCGAGGGCCCGAGCCCCTTGGATGCCGCGCCGCTCGTCGCCCGTACGGGCCCCGCTCCCGTGGTCGAGTCATTCGGCTCGCGCCACACGCATGACGCGGCCCTCGTCGCGCGGATCCGTGACGTTACGCGTGAGGTCGGTACCGAACTCGCGGATGTCGCGGTGCTCGCGCTCGACCGCTACGCGCTCGCGCCCCTGCTAGTCGCGCTGAGCGCCGCGGGCATTCCGACGGTTGACCTCGACACTTACGACGGCACGTCGGTCGCCGCGGTCAAGGTCGGGACGGTCAAACGGGCCAAGGGGCTGGAGTTCAAGCAGGTGCTGCTGGCCGGGGTTTCTTCGGGGCTGCTGAGCGGTGCCGCGCCGACCGAGGCGGCCGCGCTCGAGCGGCACGGACTGCAGCGGCGGGAGTTGTACGTCGCGATGACTCGGGCCCGTGATGGGTTGTGGGTTGGGGCACTGTCGTAGCGCGAGCCGTCACTAGACTTCGAGGACTTGTACAGAGCCAAGCCCGAGAGGAGAGCCATGAGGGCCTTTGTCGGGGTGACGGACCTCGCTTGGGCGACGCAAGGTTTCTCGGCGATCGCCTCCGGCGAGACGCAAGACTTCGTGTCTCAGAAGCGTAGGACTCGTTCGGCCTGGCAAATGGGGTGGGCTCGGTCGGCAGCTCAGAGAACGAATCCTGCATTCCCGTGGCAAGGCGTTCGAAGCCCTCGATGATCCCGAGATTGGTTGCGTACTTCTCGCTAGACTGCGCGCATGTTCTTGGGTGATCCGTTAGGTACTCCGGTCGGAACTCAGGCCGCCGTGCTCGCTGGCGCTGCTTTGAATAGAAGACTGACGATTTACGCGGGAGCTGGACTCTCCGCAGGCATCCCGACGTCATTGCCTGGCGCGAAGTCGTTGGCAAAGTTATTGGTCGATCGGCTGGCACCGATTGTGGACTTCGACGGTGTCGACCCATCGGACCTCTTGGCAGTGGCGGACCACACGGCAGCGATCTCGGGCGGCGATAGAGTCCTGCACGATGCCCTTCAAGCCGTCGCAGCTTTCGATTCTGCGAGGACGGGCTATGGTCACGCCGTCCTCGGACTGTTGATTTGCGAAGGCTCAACGGTCGTCATCGAGGCGAACTATGACAATTGCATCGAGCGGTCAGTGGTTCCCGAGCAAATGCCAGTGGTGGTCTCGGATCAAGATCGAATTGGAAACAGCCCTTTCGCGCTGCTGAAAGCCCACGGGTGCATCACTCGGCCATCAACGATGCTCGTGACGACGGCCGATCTGACTGCCCCCCCGCTTTATGCGAGGGCGGAACTGGCCGCGCGACTGTCTTCTGGAGACGTCGCGTTCGTTGGGCTTGGGAGCCCGGCTGACTACGTTATCAGCAGCCTTCAAGACTTCGTGTCCCGTGTCGACGCCTCGACGCTGACGGTTGTAGACCCCCAGATATCTAATTGGGAGGGCTCTGGCTGGGAGGATATCCTCCCTTCATTGCCGGCAAATCACCGGGTAGCAGCTTCCGCTAATGAGTTTTGCGATGAGGTACTGCGCTACTACGTTTTGAGTCTGTTCGTGAAACTACGCACCATCGTGGGAGGTCTCGCCGCGGATCACCCGCAGCGGGTAGGCCTGGAATCTGTCCTGAGCGCGATCTTCGAACGCTCCAGTGTGTGGGTACTGAAGTGGCTGCGAGGTATGGCATTCCGGCCTCGCGTGGGTAGTCCAGCAATCACGTCCACGACCGTCATGCAAGCTGTTCTAGGGCTCTCTTCGCTGGCTGGGGCGCTCGAAACTTCGATAAGTCCAGGTGCTTTCATTTCGTTCCAGGAGGCCAACCCCGGCGTGACCATCATGCTTCTCACTACCGATGAAGCCCAGACAGGCAGCGCCATGGCTTTGGAAGCTCAGCGCAGGGTAATGGATGCCAGAAGTGAGGATCGCGTTCCAAGAAACGTCGACGTACTCGTTCTGTGCTGCGGCCAGCTTGGTCCTCTGGGCGCAGACGAACTTCGCACCGATGGCGGTCACAGACTGTTGGATCTTCTTGATAGTCGTCCCCAGCGATCCGCACCCACGAACATCATGGGTGAGCCGGACCCTCACAACATCATCGACGGCATCGGGGCAGGCAATGTCTATGTCCTGGCTGGAGATCGATTGGTGGAGGTCGCATGAGCGAAGGCGACGCAACCGCGGGTGACAATTCCGTCCAATCTTCATCGGCGGGTCCAACCTTGGCATCGTCGGACGAAGAGCTCGTTGACCTTGCGGAACTAACCCTGACCGCCGCCGGTTACTCCGTGAAACCCACATTGCTAGACAACCTCACGATCTTGGTGGCCCAGAATCGTTTGAATCTTCTGGTCGTGGCAGCCACCGTGAGCGTGGAGGCACTGTTGATCAGTGAAGCCTCTCTTAGTCGGCTCATTTCAGAACGCCTTGACGCCGATCCATCGACGCGCTGGGATGGGTATCTGATTCTCATGACAACACAGGCAGCCGAAACTCGGCAAAGCACTGCGCTGTTTGGGATCACATACAACCTTCGACAAGTTCGTCGAATAGTACGAGTCGGAGTAGAGCCGACTCGTTCGGGCGTAGCCCAAGCGTTGAGGCCAGTCCTTCCCCTCTCCCAAACCTTCTTTGAGACTGCGACGATCGACCCACTCGACCTGCTGGCGAAACGACTCGTTCAGGACGGCCTCGAGGTGCCCCTCGTGGACGAAAGCATCAGCAGATTCCGGACAGTTCGAAGAATTAGCGCGGATGGCGAGTCGGTTCGCTACGACGAAATTGCGGGAGGCGAGATAGATGAATGATCGAAGGGCGAGGTTCACATCGGTTACCGTGGAGAATTTCAGGGGCGTTCGCGAGTCCCGGACCCTTGATCTCGACGCCTCAGTGGTCATCTTTTGGGGGCCAAACGGGACTGGTAAAACGACGATATTCGACGCCCTTCTCTGGCTGCTTCAAGGCGAGATACCTCGATTGGCGTCTCATGCGATGAGGCGAAATGAAGAGTACATCGTCAGCGCCTATCGCAAAGGGGGCCTGGCGAAAGTGTCCGCCAAGCTTCGCGTCGGCGGTGTCGAGTACCAGCTTGTGCGAATCGGCACGAGTGCCGGGTCAACGCTCGAGTTGACAGGAGGCGAACCCGCACGCAGTGATCCAGAACGCGAACTTCGTCGTCTCCTCGCTAAGGGTGATCTCCCTCTCCGCGAGCTAATGTCGACCAGCGGGATACTTCAACAAGATGATCTTCGTTTGCTCTTACGGGACAAACCTGACCAGCGATATCGTCAATTGCTGCGGCTTTTCGGGCTAGAGGTCTTGGAACAGTTCGAACTACAAGCGAGAACCTGGCAGACCGAAGCACGCTCGACGGTGGCCAGTCGTCTGGAGGCGTTGACCCGTCAGAGGTCACGTGCTGCCGGGATCGTCGAGCGAATCAATACTCTGCGAGATCTATCCACTTCCGCCTCCCCTGAGTCGTCTTCCGAATCTCGACTGGTTGAATCTTTCGTCGAAAGTCAGCAGAGCTTGTATTCGGTGCATACGTCCCCCTCTTCCGCCGAGGAGTTCGGATCGCTCGCGTCCGACGCATTGTCGCTGATCGCTCAAATTCGGAGTACTAGAGAGAGGATCGAGAATCTTCCAAGTGGGTCAGCAGGCAACGCCAACGTCGAGAGGGCAGCTGACGTCGTCGCGCAGGCCAAGCAGGTCCTAGCCGAACGCGAGGCAGTAGCTTCAGCCGCGCAGGCGTCGATGACGGCCTTAAGGTCTCGTCACGACGATTTCATGACTTTGGTTGCGCTCGCAATTCCGCTCCTACAAGCGGAACCTCATGACGAGATAGTTGAGTGCCCGGTTTGCCGAACGCGAGTGAACTCCGATGTTGTATTGGCTGATCTCGAGGGGCGCAGCGAAAGTGGCACTGCATTGGCCGACGCTGAAACCCGTCTCTCGGATGCAAGGCTCGCGGTTGCTCAAGCGCGAGAAGTGCTCGCCGCGGCCACTGCCCGGCTGAGAGAGGTCGAAGAGCAACGACGCGCTGCGGCGCGACTAGCCGCAGAAACGACATCGATCAGAAGCGAACTGCGATCGCTAACTATCTCCGACCCAATCCGGGTCCTTGAACTGGCAGACGGGCCGTACATGGACGGCCCGATAGACAATCTCCTCGCGCACCGATCAAAGTTGGTGGTTCGTCTCGAGCAAATCGAAAGCTCGTTGACAGAGCTTGCCGGGTCGACAGCGTTTGCTAGCAGGCGGACTCAGACCCGACTGGAAACGCTCGAGCGGCGTAGCGAGCTCCCGCGCCTGGAGGCCCAACTTGAAGTACTCGAGGCCGAGACAAGCGCGGCTCAAGAGAGCTATGAAGTCTCCCGAAAAGAAGAAGCAGCGGCGACTGCGCTCTTGCATGGCGTGGCTACTGGCACTGAAGAAATATTTCGTGAGCGCTTCGAAACAGTTGAGCCCTTGATGAATGACATCTACAGTCGCTTGGACCCTCACCCAACCTTTACCAAGTTGGACTTTAAGATCGAGCGCTATCGCGCGAAAGGAACTGCTACGGCGAGCGTGACCGACGAGACCGAAGACGTCCACGCAAACCCATTACTCGTGTTTTCGAGTGCACAAGCGAACGTCGTTGTCCTTTCGGCCTTCTTGGCTCTTGGATGGGCGGCCTCAAGCAGCGGGCTGCCGTTTGTGTTTCTCGACGATCCCCTACAGTCGCTTGACGACGTCAACGTCTTGGGATTCGCGGATCTCACGCGCCAACTGAGAACTCGCAAACAGGTCCTCCTATCCACGCATGAAGAACGCTTCTCACGCCTGTTGGAGAGGAAGTTGGGCTCTCGCACCGAAGGCGAAGCCCTTCTCATACATCGATTCGAGAGCTGGAATCGACAGGGACCCGCGGTGGACACGCGGCGCCTTGACGAAGACAGTCTTAGCGATTCGCGAGTCTCATAAGAGCTTCGCTCGGCCATCCAAATGCTGTTCGTGACTTCTCCGGTCACCTAGGGCGTGCCTCGTAACGCAGGTAGTCGCGTGGTGGAGTACGAAATGCAGGAGGTGCTGAACGCTCGCCCAATTGCTGTCAGTTTCACGTCCTCTTACCGCGATCTCCTGCATTTCGGACATAACTCCCGAGTTAGGGGACGCGCCCTAGGCGCCCGGTAAGCTCGCCGGTCTCGACGACACCTGCGTGACATTTCCGCCTCCGACTTCGCCTGTAGGAGGATGTCACACATGCTCGCGCGCCGGAAACCGCTTCGTTCACTTGTCTTCCTGCTCCTCGGGGCGGGTTCCGCGATCATCGGTTTCTTGCCATGGGCGATCACCGGCATGCGGCTTCCGCTGCAGAATCTCTGGGCGGTGGAAACGTCTTCGGCTGACATGCCGATCACCCTGCTTCCCTTCAGCCAGTACTACCTTTCCCTTATCGTCGCGCTCATCGTCATCGGCTCGACGATCGCGGGCATTGTGGGGCGGGCGACGGCGGCGAAGCATCCTCGATCCGCCTTGGTCGCGCTCATGGGCGGTGTCGTCGCCGTGCAGGTGATCGCCACCGTGCAGACGGCGGTCACGGTTTCGAGCGGTCTAAGGGATTCCGCGGCCTCAACGGTCTACCTTGCGGCGCTGGTTGCCGGAACGGTCGCTGCGATCCTGCTGGGCATGGGGATGCTGGCACTCATCGCCCGCGCCCCGAAGGCGGGAGCCTTGATCGCGGTGAGCATCGCTTCGATCGCGTTCAGCTCATGGCTGGGCGGGCTGGTGTTTCCCGTCGGCGTCGTGGTGACGGCGTCGCCGCTGACCTCGGTGTTGGGCGAGGTGGCGCACTTGGCTCCGGCAGTCGTCATTGGAGTTGCCATTGCGTGGGCCGGGGTCGACACGGTCGGTCGAGTCATCGCCGCGATCGCCAGCCTCGCGATACTTTGGGTCGGGCCGACCCTCGTCACGGCCGTCAGCGCAGCCGCGGGATCACGAGTTCTCGCGCGCTACCCGTCTGAGATGCTGGACTACGGAGTGGGGGTGTTCCGCATGGCGCTCGGCATGCCGGAAATCTGGCTGACCACATTGGCTCTCGCGGTCGCGGTGTCCTTCGTCGGTCTGGTTGCGCGACGCGTGATTAGCCAGCGGCGGGTTGCCGCTACCGTCTAGCGGCTACTGTTGCGCCCGTTCCAACACGAGCTCGCGCACCCGCGCTAAGTGAGGTCGACCTCCGGCCCATGCCGAACGCTTCGGCCTCCGAGTCGGTCAGGAAGAACACGTAGTAGTCGCCCCCACTACTCCACGATTGGCGCCAACGTCGGAACGAACGTCGGCAACGGGTCGAGTTCCCGGCCGTCAGGCTCGTCCCAATCATTGAGGCATGTCCAGCCGGGCTGGCATGGCGCGTGGGTGCACGGCACATCAAGCGCTTGCCCGTACCCGTCCAGCCAGACGCCTTCAGTAAGAACGTCGGGCTCGAAATAGCTGTCGGTGTGACGTGTGTCCCCACCGCCATTCAGCACATCCATGTCAAAAGTAAAATCCTCATCCAACCTCAGTGGACGCCTGTCCTTGATTACGAGGAAGCCTTGAATGGGTGCGCCGATCTCGAGTTCCGTGCCCGCCTCCAAAGGCACTCTGCCCTGCGCCTCCCAGATCACTTCGCCCTTGTCGCCTGGCTCGCCGCTGAACGCCGTGACGATCATCCTCGTAACAGTCATCGGCAGGCACGTTCTCACGACAGGGGTGGCACCCACGACCGTGTACGACAACGGAGGGGCGACGAACTGATCGCATCCGGAGAGGATGAGACCGAGCGCAATGGCTGATGCAATGGCGAGCCCTCGAGCCAGAATCTTCGGCATGTACGTATCGTGCCAGCGCCACCCCTCGGCGCGGGCAACATCGTAGTAACGGTATGGGAGCAATGCTCTAGCCGAGCGGCAGGCGCATCCGCTCCTCGCTGAGTCCCGGACGCATGATGTCACGCTGCCCCGTCGCAACGAATCCACACCGAGCGTAAACCCGACGAGCACCGTCATTGCCGTCCGCCACCCACAGGGCAACGGCCGCGACACCTTGTTCACGCGCCTGCTCCAACAGGTGCTCGACGAGTGCGCCCGCAGCCCCACGGCCGCGGAAGGCCGGATCCACCCACATCGCAACGATCTCGCGGCTGTCTACCTCGTGCGGATCGTCGACGAGCACGGCGACACCGGTCACCGTCGCACCTTCGAGTGCAAACGCGGTGTAGCCGCCTTGCAGCCGCGACTTCCACACGTCGTCGTCGAACGCAACCTCGACCTCAAGGGTCGACATGAATGCATCCGGTGAATCGGCAAGTGCGCGTAACCGGATGTCGCGGCTCGTCTCCCAGTCGTCAACGGTCGCACGGCGGATCTGCACGAGTTCTACTCGCCCGAGCCGGCCCGCTCCAAAACCAGCTCCCGCACCCGCGCAGCATCCGCGGTGCCCTTCATCGCCTTCATGACCGCACCGATCACGGCACCGGCTGCCTGCACTTTGCCGTCGCGGATCTTCTCGAGCACGTCGGGTTGAGCGGCCAAGGCAGTGTCGATCGCGGCGATGAGCGCAGTGTCATCCGACACCACAACCAGGCCGCGGGCCTTCGTCACCTCGAGCGGTGAGCCCTCGCCGGCGACGACTCCTTCGAGCACCTGGCGGGCGAGGCGGTCGGTGAGTTCGCCGTCCTCGATCATCGCCACGAGCTCGGACACGTGCAGCGGCGACACGAGCGACGACGGGTCGGCCGAGGCGGCATTCGCGAGGCGGGCGATCTCACCCGTCCACCACTTGCGCGCGGATGAGGGACGAGCGCCGGCGGCCACCGTCTCCTCCACTTCCGTGAGGAGGCCGGAGTTAACCACGTCCTGGAACTCGAGGTCGGTGAAACCCCACGCCTCTTTGAGACGCTTTCTCCTGAGCGCGGGCGCCTCGGGAAGGGCGGCACGCAGCTCCTCGATCAATGCGTGAGACGGTTCGACGGGAAGGAGGTCAGGCTCTGGAAAGTACCGGTAGTCGTCGGCGTCGCTCTTGGGGCGGCCAGCCGAGGTCACCCCCGTGTCTTCATGCCAGTGACGGGTCTCCTGGATGATCGTTCCACCCTTTGAGAGGATCGCAGCCTGGCGCTGGATCTCGTAACGGATGGCACGCTCCACGCTTCGCAGGGAGTTCACATTCTTGGTCTCGGTGCGCGTGCCCAGCAAGCCGGAGCCTCTTGGGCTCAGCGAGATGTTCGCGTCGCAGCGGAGGTTGCCGCGCTCCATCTTCGCCTCGGAGATGCCGAGCGCGACCACGATGTCACGGATGGCTGAGACGTACGCCTTGGCGAGCTCGGGGGCATCCTTCTCGGCGCCGTAGATGATCTTGGTGACGATCTCGACAAGCGGCACGCCAGCGCGGTTGTAGTCGACGAGTGAGTATTCAGCACCCTGGATGCGCCCGGTCGAGCCACCGACGTGCGTGAGCTTGCCGGCGTCCTCCTCCATGTGCGCGCGCTCGATCTCGATGCTTATCACGCGCCCGTTGGCGAGCTCCACCTCGACCTGGCCGTCGAACGCGATCGGCTCGTCATACTGGCTGATCTGGTAGTTCTTGGCAAGGTCGGGGTAAAAGTAGTTCTTCCGCGCGAAGCGACTGGATGGCGCGATCTGGCAGCCCAGCGCCAGGCCGAGGCTGATCGAGTACTTGATCGCCTGCTCGTTCACGACGGGCAGCGAGCCCGGCAGGCCGAGATCGACGGGCGTGATCGTCGTGTTCGGCTCGTGCGGCACGTTGCCGAGCCGGGCAGGGTTGGGGGCATCCGAGAACATCTTCGTCTGCGTGTTCAACTCGACGTGCACCTCGAAGCCGAGCACCGGCTCGTACAGCTCGAGGGCCTTGTCGAAGTCCATCAGGTCTGCTTTAGCCACCTGACGATTCTAGGCGGGTGCGGATGCCTCGGCTTTCGCCTGCGCGGGTGCGGATGCCTCGGCTCTCGCCTGCGCGGATGCGGATGACTCGACTCTCGCCCTGGCGGGTCACCGCAGCCTCGGCTTCGTCCTCAGGCGGGTCGAGCCCTGTCGAGATCTCACCCGCGCTTGCGCGCCGCCTCTCCTCCCCACCCCCACTCCCCACACCTTCTCCACCATTACGGCCCAGCTACTAGAACATACGTTCGAACCTTGGGACAATAGTTCCATGGCCTTCTCAGCCCACACCTACTCCGCTCTCGCGGACGTGTCGGCTGACTTCGCGCCCCCGCCCGCCGCCGGGTTGAGCGACTCCGACCTGCTCGAGGCGCAGCGCGCCCTCGCCGAGATCCGCCGCCGCGTGGATGCCTCGCTGGCTGTCGTCGCCGGCGAGGTCGAGCACCGATCCCGCCCCGAGCTGGGCTACGACGGGCTCGCCCAAAGGCTCGGCGCCCGCACGCCCGAGAAGCTCGTGCAACAGGTCACCGGCGTCTCCGCGCGCGAGGCCCAGTCGTTCGTGCGCGTCGGCGTCATCATGACCACCCCGGCGCTCGACCCCTCCGCGGATGCCGCGGCGGACGCCCCCGCAGACCCGACCCCCTGGCTCCGCGCGGTCGCCACCGCCGTCACCGCGGGTCGCCTCTCGATCGGCGCCGCCGAGGCAATCCGCGCGGGACTCGGCGCCCCCGACCACGAGATCACCGCCGACGCTCTGGATGCCGCGGCAGCAATCCTCCTCCGTGATGCCGCCAGCCTCACCGTCGAACGCCTCGCGGCTCGCGCCCGCGAGTTGCGCGCCGAACTCGACCTCGGCCGCGTGCTCCAACGGGAAAATGCCCTGCGCGAGCGCCGGTACCTCCACCTCACTCCCCAAACCGACGGGATGACGCGGCTCTCCGGCCTGCTCGACCCAGAGTCCGCGGCTCTCATCACCTCCGCGTTCGACGCTGCCACGTCACCGCGGCGCGGCGGTCCGCGCTTCGTGGAACCCGTTGCCGCCGCCCGCGCCGAAGCCCTCGTCCGCGACGAACGCACCACCCCACAGATCGCTGTCGACGCTTTCGTCGAGCTCATCCGCTTGGGCGGGGCGGCCGGTGCAACCTCGCTCATTGGGGGCCGCCGGCCCGCAGTGCAGGTGCTCGTCACCGACCGCGACCTCCGCGCCCGCCGGGGCGTCGGGTTCATCGAGGGCCAGACCGAACCAGTGAGCATCGAGACGATCGAGCGCCACGTCTGTGAGGACGGTGCGGTGCCGATCCTCCTCGACGAAGGTCAGGTCGTCAACATCGGTCGGGAGAGCCGACGGTTCACCCGGATTCAAAAGTTGGGGCTCGCCGCCCGGGATGGGGGCTGCATCTTCCCCGGCTGCGATCGACCGCCCGCATGGACGGAGGCACATCACATCAATGAGTGGCATCGCGACCATGGCCGAACCGACATCGCCGACGGCGTGCTGCTCTGCCGACATCACCACATGCTCGTGCACAACAACGACTGGCGCGTCACCCGCGACGGTTCTGACTACTTTCTGGTGCCGCCGCGCAGCCACGACCCCGAGCAGCGACCAATACCCGCGCCGAGCAAGAGCGTCGCGATGCGGCGTCTCGTGGCAACAGGTTGACGCCCGGCTACCCGCCGGCAGCAATCCGGGCGGGTCGACCAGTTCAGGCGCCAGCGCTCACCTAACGCGCGCGCGACGGCTCTGGCAGCGGCACGGCCTCGAGTGGGGCATCCGCCCGCTTCTCGGAGCGCACGAACGCGATACCCACGAGGATGAGCGCGCCGCCCAGCAGCTGCATGATCGAGAGGGCCTCGCCGATGAGCAGCCACGCGTAGAGGGACGCGAACACGACCTCGAGCAGGCCGACGAACGACATGAGTCGCGAACCCAGCATCTCCGAAGCCGCAATGCTCGCCACATACGCGAAGGCCGTACCGATCACGGCCACGATCCCCAGCGGAAGCCACCAGGGGGCGAGCGTGCCCAAGAAGGGTAGATCCACGAATGCCGCGGTGAACGGAACCGCGCCAGTAAGCCCGACGAGACCAAGCGAGAGGGCACCGAGCAGCAGTCCGATCGAGGCGAACGCGACCGGCGGCAGACCGTCGCTGGGGCGCGCTGCGATCACGTAGTAGAAGGCGCAACCGACCGCCGCGAGACCAGCGAACAGGAGACCCACGCCGTCGATGGCGCTGATGCTTCCGGGACCGACCACGAGCACGAGACCCCCGATCGCGACTGCCGCTCCGATCAGTACCACGGCCTTCGGCGCGCGACGCGTTGTCACCCACACGAACACCACGAGCAGGAGAGGAGCGAGGTACTCGATGAGAAGCGCCGTGCTGACGGGAATGCGCTGGATCGACGCGAAATACAGCAGCTGGGTTGCGGCGACACCGATAAGACCCATGCCGAGGATGCGCCACCGCGCGCGCCACACCGAGCCCCACCTCCCGCGCAGAGCGACAACGGCAAACGGCACGAGCACGAGCCCCGCGATGGTCGCGCGCACGGTCACCGTGGTCGCCGGACTCCACCCCGACTCCAGCAACGGCTTCATGAGTGCGCCGGAGGTGCCGAACGTGAGAGACGCGAGAACACCGACCACCAGACCCCGGGTGGTGCTCATGCCGCTCATGCTCATTCCCGTCAGGATCGAAGTCGGTTACACTCCTGACATTAGGCGCGCCAGCATAAGGAGTCAATTTGCATTTTGCCCCTGACACCGAAACGACGCTCGAATTCGTCGTGGCGCTAGCGAACACCCATCCGACCGCCTCCCGCACGGGCGACGACGAGATCGCCACACCCCAGCAATTGACCGCGCTTCTCGTCGAACACCGCTACTCCGGTCGCTTCGACCGCGACGAGCGGGAACTGCGCGAAGTGCAGGAAACGCGCGACCTGCTCCGGGAGATCTGGGCCCTCGACCGAGACCAGGCGGTTGAAGCCGTCAATCGGATGCTCGACGACGCGCACGCGCTTCCCCACCTCGTGCGGCACGACGAATTCGACTGGCACCTGCATGCGACACCGCCCGACGCGCCCCTGTCCGAGCGAATCCGGGTGGAGGCCGCCCTCGCCCTCGTCGACGTCATCCGCACGGCCGAGACCGACCGCATGAGGGTGTGCGATGCGGACGACTGCACGGGCATCCTGGTCGACCTCTCACGCAACGGGTCGAAGCGATTCTGCAGCGTGCGGTGTGGCAACCGGATGAACCAGCTCGCCCATCGCGCGCGTCAGCAGGAGTAGGTAGCGTACAGCGTACGCGTGCAGTGCGTACAGTGTACGCGAACGCGGGCGGGGCACGGGGCGGAACTCATGGGTACGCGGCGGAGTTCATGGGGGCGGCGTACGCGAGTGGGGGCGGGGTACGCGAGTGAGGCGCCGCGGCAGGCGCACGCGAGAGAGGCACCGCGGCAGGGTTACCGCAAGGGAGGGTAGAGGCCGGGGCACGCGAGCGCGGGCACACGGAAGCGGGGTACACGAGCGCGGGCACATGGAAGCGGGGTACACGAGCGCGGGCACATGGAAGCGGGGTACGCGGGTGAGGCGCAGCCGCAGGGTTACGCAAGAGAGAGGCGCGGGCCGAGACCCGCGCCCCTCCGTCTTGCGAGCGACTAGCGCTTGAGCAGGTTGCCCTTGTAGAGCAGGTGCTCCGCCCCGCCGCCGGTGCCCTTACCAGTGCCGTTGACGGCTGAAGTCGTCATGGCAAAGGTGAGAGTGGCGTGAGCGACCGCATCCGCCATCTCCTCGAGAACAACCGAGTCGATGTTGGTGTTGGTGTCGCACGCCGAGTGGTAGCACGGGTCGTACGGGAGACCGGCGGTGCCACCGAAGATGGCCGCCTCCTCCTCCGACTTGATGCCCTCTGCGCCGGTGAACAGACCGCCGGCCGGGATGCCGTTCTCGATGAAGCCGAAGTAGTCACTGCGGCCGTCGAATTCGGTGGGCGCGGTCGCGAGACCCTGTGAGGCGAAGTAGTCGAGGAACACATCCTCGACGACGCCCGACCCGTTCGGACCCGACGTGCCCAGCGCGTCGCCGTCGCCGTCATAGACGAACCGCACCGGGTTGGGCGAGGCAACCATGTCGAAGTTGAGGTTCACCGCGTGATCCTTGATCTCCCGCTTGGTCAGCTGTGAGACGTAGTACTCCGAGCCGATGAGCCCGTCCTCCTCGCCGCTCCAGAATGCGAAGCGCACGCGGTTGGTGGGCTCGATGCCGAGCTCCGCCATCTGGATCGCTGTCTCCAGGATCGCGCCGATGCCACTGCCGTTGTCATTGATGCCCGGGCCCTCGCGCACGCTGTCGAGATGCGCCCCGACTACCACGGTGCGGTCCTCGCGGCCCGAGGTGTCGGCGAGCACGTTGAACGTCTCGATCGTCTCCTCGTGCGTCGCAAGCGCGACCCGCATTTCCAGTCCGACCGTTGCCACCAGACTCGCGCCGATGTCGAACGTGGTACCCACGACGGGGATGCCGATACCGGGGCCGCCGAGCGTACCGAAGACGACACCGAAACGGTCGTCGTTGGGGTCTACGTTGCCCTGGTTGAAGATGATGACAGCGGATGCGCCTGCCGCCTCGGCGTTCGCGGCCTTCACCGCGAAGTCGCACGAGCCGCGCTGGATGAGAGCGATGTTGCCGACGGGAAAGCCTGTGAAGTCACCCGCCTCACAGCCGCTCGTGGATGCGCGGTCGCCCGCGAGGTTGACGTCGACGGCGGTCACCGGCGCGGTGACGTCAGCCTCGGCGGTGAAGTCCATGGGATAGAACTCGTCGAAGTAGCCGAACTCCTGCGAACCAGGTGCGGTCTGCGCCATGACAGCGGTGTCGACGATGACCTTCTGGTAGCTGAAGGGCTGCCGCTCGGTCGTGTAGCCGGCGGCCTGAAGTTGGGCCTCGACGTATTCCGCCGAAGCGACATGCCCGGGAAGACCGGCGGCGCGAGTGTCATCATTGGCATCCGCGATTGCCTGCAGCGCATCGAGATGCGCTTGGATGTTGTCGGCTGTGACAGCTTCCCTGAGTTGCGTCGAATCGATCGGAATCGCCGCATAGACGGGCGATGTGAGCCCGACGGCAAGCAGTATCGCCGAACTGAACGCCGAAGTTGCGAGAACGCGGCGCCTGATTGTGTTGGTCACGTGTTTCCCCTTACCAAAACGCGCCAGCGATGTTTTCGACGGCGCTGTACCGGGGACTCTACCCCCGAAGGGGGGACACGATCAGGGTTCCTGTCAACTCTCTAATGTGCTGCGAGCTGCGGCGCTTGCGAGAGCAGCGTGTGCCCCCACTTCTCCTGAAGCAGTCGCTCGAGCGTCGCGCCGAGGGTGTAGAGCCGGGCGTCCTGACGGGCCGGAGCCATGATCTGGAAGCCCGTCGGCAGGCCGTCCTCGGGGGCGAGACCCATCGGCAAACCCATGCCGGGCACGCCCGCGAGGTTTGCCGGAATGGTCGTGACGTCGTTGAGATACATCGCGATCGGGTCCTCGAGCTTCTCGCCCAACCTGAACGCGGTCGTCGGGGCGGCGGGACTCACGAGCACATCCGCCCTCTCGAACGCCGACGCGAAGTCGCGCTGAATGAGCGTGCGAACCTTCTGCGCGCTGCCGTAGTAAGCGTCGTAGTAGCCGGCGCTGAGCGCATACGTGCCCAAGATGACGCGGCGCTTCACCTCGGCGCCGAATCCCTGCTCACGCGTGGCTGCCATCACATCCTCCACAGTTCCGCCCCCGGCCGGGTTGACCCGAAGACCGAACCTCACCGAGTCGAATTTCGCGAGATTGCTGGATGCTTCTGCCGGGAGGATCACGTAATATGCCGCGACCGCGTACTCGAAGTGTGGGGCGCTCACCTCCACGATCTCCGCGCCTGCCGACGTCAGCAGTTCGAGAGTCTCGTGGAAGCGCTGGGACACACCAGCCTGGAAGCCGGGGCTGTCGAGCTCTTTGACGACGCCGATGCGGAGGCCCTTGAGTGATTCGGCGGCGGCACCCTCGCGGGCGGCCTCGGCGAACGAGGGCCAACGGTCGGTGAGGGAGGTGGAGTCCCGCGGGTCGTGACCGCCGATGACGTCGTGGAGGAGGGCGGCGTCGAGCACCGTGCGCGTGACGGGGCCGACCTGGTCGAGAGAGCTGGCGAGCGCAATCGCGCCGTAGCGGGAGACGCCGCCGTACGTGGGCTTGACGCCGACGCTTCCGGTGACCGCCGCGGGCTGGCGGATCGAGCCACCCGTGTCGGAGCCGAGCGCGAGTGGTGCCTCGAACGCGGAGACTGCGGCGGCGCTGCCACCGCCCGAGCCGCCCGGGATGCGGTCCAGGTCCCAGGGGTTTTTCGTGGGCCCATAGGCGGAGTGCTCGGTGGAGGAGCCCATCGCGAACTCATCCATGTTGGTCTTGCCGAGGGGAATGAGGCCGGCTGCCCTTAGCTTGGCGACGGGGGTCGCGTCGTAGGGCGGGATCCAGCCTTCGAGAATCTTCGAGCCGGCAGTCGACGGCATGTCGAGCGTGCACAGCACGTCTTTGATGGCGACGGGAACACCGGCGAGGGCGCCGAGCTGCTCCCCCGCCGCGCGACGCTCGTCGACGCGGGCGGCGGTGGCGAGCGCATCCTTCGACACGTGCAGGAAGGCGTGGATGGCACCGTCGACGGCTTCGATGCGATCGAGGTGCGCTTGCGTCAGCTCGACGGACGACACCTCTCCCGACGCGAGCTGCGCAGCCATCTCGGCGGCGGTCGAACGGATGAGGTCGCTCACTGCTCCTCCCCCAGGATCGCGCTGACCTTGAAACGGCTTCCGTCGTGCTCTGGCGCACCGGCGAGGGCCTGCTCGGTCGTGAGGGTCTCGCCCGGAACATCGGGACGGAACACGTTCGTGAGCGGGATCGGGTGGCTCGTCGCGGGAACGTCGGGCGTCGCAACCTCGCTCACCTTCGCCACCGAGTCGACGATCGCACCGAGTTCGCCCGTGAGCTTCTCGATCTCCTCCGGGGTCAGCGCGATGCGCGCGAGATTCGCGAGGTGAGCCACGACATCGGTCGTGATCGCCTCGTGCGCGGCGGACTGTTCAGGCATGGGACTCCGAGCGTGGACGTGCGGAAGGGAACCGCACAAGTCTATTCGGCGTTGCTCCGGCCAAACGCTAGTCCGCTACGCGCCCGTGGGCCGGCATTCGCTCTCGCCCTGCAGGGTCATGGCGTCTTCGCTCACCCGGAAGACCAACAGCTCATGCACGCTGTTGCGACCCTGAAGTTCGACCACCTCACCGATTCGGGACTGCTCGACGCGGTATCCCCACTTCGACCAGGCCTGCTCGACTGTCTCGAGCGTGCTGGTCATGTCACGCGGCGGCGAACCGATGCGAAGCCCGGGGAACATCTCGCCTTCGATCCAGAGCGGGATGACGCATCCTCGAGCCGTCGGGTCGTCCTGGTTCTTCCAGACTCCCCCGACCGTCTCCTCGGTCTGGTCGAGAACGGCATACAGTTCGCCGCGCGCTTCGTGCGACGACAAGCCACTGCCCGCCGTGATCGCACAGCCGCCGAGGGCGAGCAACGGTGATGTGATCATGACGATTACCCCCACCGTGCGAACTGTCACCTGTGACCCCCTGCATTGCGTCCGGACAAACTATCACCGGCTCGCCGCTCAGCGCCCGCCCTGAACGGGGCGCGCGACGCGCGAGACCCGGCCGGGCGGGGTTAGCGCAGAGCCGCTGCCTTCATGACCTCGCTGGAACCATCGGTGACGAATTGACCCTTGCCGATACCGATGAGGGCGAAGTTGCGCATCGACTCAGTGCCGGCGCCGAAGTACTCGTTGTGACCGGTCGACGCGAGCAGCACCTCGTGCGTGATGATGTCGAGTCCACCGCCGACGCCCATCGGCTTGGCACCGTAGCTCTTCGCGCCCGGGTCGCTGCCGAAGTAGGAGCTGTTGGGGATCGGGTCCCACGCGGCCTCTCCGACGTAGACGTTGCCGTCGCGCACGTGGAGCTGGTCGACCGACTTCGCCGAGCTGCCCGGGGATCCGACCATCGCGAGAGCGTCGATCTCGAAGTCGTACTCGGTGAGCGCCATGAGCGCTGCCGTCGAACCGTAGGAGTGCGCGATCACTGTCACGTAGGGCTCGTCGCCCGAGCGAATGGACTGCAGGCCCTCGATGGCGCCGGCAAGGGCATCCCGGCCCTCCCACGCGTTCTCGATGCCGCCGACATTGGTGAGGTTGGGCGTGTGGTAGCCAATCCATGCGACGGTGGCCACCGTCTTGTCTTGCGGCACGGGAACGTCAGAGGCGCCGGCGCCGACCGAGCCCTGCGAGTTGAAGAGTTCGAGCCAGCTGAGCTGCTCCTCGTAGAGGCGCGCCGCTGCATCCGCCCAGTCCCCCATCTGGTTCTCGATGGTGAAGAACATGCCGGGAACGAGGAAGCTCACGTAGTCCGCGGTGCGCAAGTCGCCCAGCACGATCGCCGCCCGACCCTGCCCCGTGACGTCGAGGGTCATGAGAGTGCGGCGCGGCTGGGATTCGTCGTTGCCGAGCGCCGTCGAGATCGATTGCAGCATGTGGAGCTGCTGCTTCGCGTTCTCGATGACGGCGCGCCCCGCCGTGTCGCTGGCGATCGTGGCCTCGAGCTCGCTCATCGTGAAGCCGAGCACCTCGCGGTTCGCCAGGTCGCGTGCAGTGAAGGGAACCCCGTCGAGGTTGCCGACGAGTTGCGGTGCCGCGGTACGCAGCGCCGTGCGCTGGTCGAAGTCGAGAGCCACCCACCATGACGTGACGTCGCGTGTGGCCGGAGGGTTGGCGAGCAGCCCGCTGACGGCATCCGGATGCGCGGAAAGGTACTTGTCGAGGCCGGAGACCGAGAGGAGCGAGAGCTGTTGCAGAAGGCGAGTGCCCTGCAGGAGCTCGATGGGCTCGGCGGCGGGTTCGGGGCCGATATAGGGAAGGGGCGGTGCGTCGGGGAGGACGAACTGGTTAGGAACGTTCTGCGTCGACGAGATCGAGATGCTGTAGCCGCTGATTTCGTGCACGCCAAAAGCCTCGGCAACGGGTCCTAGGGCCACCGAGGTTGTGAGAACAGCTGCGACGTCAAACAGCAATTTCGGGTCTTTCCGCTCGTTTGCGTGGCCTCGAGTCGCCTTCCCCGCCTCGCGGTCACGCACCCCCCATCATAGGGGGATAGACCCCCCGGTATGGGGGCCAAATCAAAATAGTTTGTTTACCCCTGAAGACGCCTAATCGCGGGCCGAATCGCTCGTCAGGCTGGGAACCGCCCGAGCGGGCGCTGCGAGGAGCGTGAAAAGTCGCTCCACTACGGGTCAGGCGAGCGCTGACGGCCCCTCGGCGAGGAGCCGCGCGAACTCCTCGGCGTTGATGATTCGCACGCCGAGCTCCTCGGCTTTGCCGAGTTTCGATCCCGCTCCCGGCCCCGCGGCGACGAAATCGGTCTTCTTGCTCACGCTCGATGCGGCCTTGCCGCCCGCGGCGATGATCGCCTCGAGCGCGCCCTCGCGAGTGAACCCGTCGAGGCTGCCGGTGGCGACCACGGTAATGCCCGCGAGCGGTCCGTCGCTGGACCGGGCCGCACCGGGACCGGGGTGACCTGGCGTCGCAAGCTGCACCCCGGCATCCGCCCACCGCTCGATGATCTCGCGATGCCAGTCGACGGCGAACCAATCGATGAGGGCGTCGGCGATGATGCCGCCCACGCCCTCGACCGCGGCGAGTTCGTCGCGAGTGGCGCTGCGGATCGCGTCGATGGAGCCGAAGTAGTTGGCGAGGGCACGCGCGGCGACCGGTCCGACGTGTCGAATGCTGAGGGCCACGAGGATGCGCCACAGGTCTTTCGACTTGGCCCGCTCGAGCTGGTCGAGCAGTTTCACTGCCGCGCTGGAAGGAACTGCGTCTTCGGTGCCAGCAAAACCTTCAGCAGTGGGATCAAACTCCCCGTCTTTCTTGGGTTGCCGCTTGCGCCGGTAGGGAGTCTCGGTACGCTCGGTGCCGTCGTCGTTGATCTTGACGAGCCCGGTCTCGTAGTCGCGAACGCGCACGCGGATGTCGAACAGGTCGGCCATCGTGAGCGAGAACAGGCCCGCCTCGGTCACCAGTGGAGGCGTCGGCGGGTAATCCGGCTGCGTGAGCGCCGCGGCACCGACCTCGCCGAGGCCTTCCACGTCGAGGGACCCGCGGCTGCCGACGTGTTCGACGCGCCCCCGCACCTGGGCAGGGCAGCTGCGCGCATTCGGGCAACGGAGATCGACGTCGCCTTCCTTCGCGGGAGCCAGCGGCGTACCGCACTCGGGACAGTTGGCCGGCATCACGAACTCGCGCTCGGTGCCGTCCCGCAGTTCGACGACGGGCCCGAGCACCTCGGGGATCACGTCACCGGCCTTGCGCAGCACCACGGTGTCACCGATGAGCACGGCCTTGGCCTTCACGACGTCCTGGTTGTGCAGGGTCGCCTGACGCACGACCGACCCGGAGACCCGCGCCGGCTCCATGACAGCGAACGGAGTCGCCCGGCCGGTACGCCCAACCGACACGACGATGTCGAGCAGCTTCGTGTTGACCTGCTCGGGCGGGTACTTGTAGGCGATGGCCCAGCGTGGGGCGCGCGACGTGGCGCCGAGCTCCTCGTGCAGGGCCAGCTCGTCCACCTTCACGACGACGCCATCGATCTCGTGCTCGACACTGTCGCGGTGCTCGCCGTAGTACTCGATGAACTCGACCGCCTCCGCGGCCGACTTCTTGACGCGGAAGTGCGTGCTCGTGGGCAGTCCCCAATTGTTGAGGAGGGCGTAGATGTCGCTCTGGGATGCCACAGGCGGGTTGGGCCACGCCCCGATGCCGTGCACGAGCATCCTGAGCCTCGACAGCCTGCGGTGCATGAGGTCGAGGCCTGTCGCGTTCTTGCCCTCGGCCTTCTGCCTGAGCGACCCGGATGCCGCGTTGCGGGGGTTCGCGAAGACGCGCTCGCCCGCGGCCGCCTGCTCGGCGTTGAGCGCGCGGAACGACTCGACGGGGAAGAATATCTCACCGCGTACCTCGACGATGGGCGGATGCCCGGTGCCCTCGAGCCGGATCGGAATGCCGTTGACGTACTTGACGTTCTCGGTGACGTCTTCTCCCACAACCCCGTCGCCGCGAGTCGCCGCCGACGTGAGACGGCCGTTCTCGTAGCGCAGGCTGATCGCGAGTCCGTCGATCTTGAGCTCGCACAGGTAATCGACCCGGCGCCCGGAGTCACGCTCGACCTTTGCCGCCCACGCCGTGAACTCGTCGATCGAGAACACGTTATCGAGGCTCAGCATGCGCTCGGCGTGCTGCACGGGATCGAACAGCGCCGCCGCGCGACCACCGACCGTCTGGGTGGGGCTGTCTTGGCCCTGGAGCTCGGGGAACAGCCGCTCGAGTTCGTCGAGGCGCCGCATCATCGCGTCGTACTCGGCGTCGGAGACGAGTTCTTCATCGCGCTCGTAGTAGGCGTCGCGCAATTCGAGGATGCGCGTGGTCAGCGCATCGACTTCGGCTTTCGCGGCCGTGAGGGTGGGATCGGCGTGCTGGGGAACCTGCTCCGCTACCTGCTCGGATGCCTGAGTGCGTCGTTCGGCCACCTCACCAGTGTAGGTTCGGCCACCGACTCGCGAGCGGGGTTGACCCGGCGCGCGCGAGCGCCGACTTCCGGCGAAACTCCAGTCAAGGCGCGGACACTGGAACGATGAGCTCCCCCGCCGCGCGACCCCGGATCACGCCGGGCACCGCTGCCGCGGCGCTCGCAGCGATCGCTGTGGCAGGCGTCGCCATCGTGGGATTCTCGCTCACGCGCGCCGATGACGGGTCATCGACCGTCGTCGCGGGGCACGGCCACGGCGCTGGCCAATCCGGAGCCGAGGCGACCGCCACCCCCGAGCAGCAGGAGCGCGCCGCCGCCCTCATCGACGGGACGAAGGCTGCGATCGCCCGGTACGCAGACGTGTCGGTCGCCGAGGCGGCCGGGTACCACTGGATCGGCGACGGCGCGGAGGCCGGGCGGTACCGGCATTACGTGCAGCCGCTGTTTCTGCTCGACCCGGACGTGCTCGACCCGCACGAAGCCGAGTCGCTCGTCTATCGCACCGAAGGCGACGGCAGTCTCACGCTTGTCTCGGCGATGTACATCCTTCCGCCTGGCTCCACCCTCGCCGACGCGCCAGACGTCGCCGGCGAGCTCGCCCCGTGGCACGACCACACCGACCTCTGCTGGGCCCGGGATGGCACGCTCTCGAGCACCACGGACACCGGCACATGCCCCGACGGCTCCACTGCGCGAGCCACACCGCCGATGCTTCACGTCTGGATCGTGGACAACCCGAACGGGCCGTTCGCCGGCATCGACGCGCACGGCGGAACGGTGGATTAGCTGCTCAGGCGGCAGGCACGGGAACCGGCACGGCGCTCACGGTGCGATCGATCGTGCACTGGCCCAGAACGCGCGTGCCCACGTAGAGCACGGCCGTCTGGCCGGGGGCGACCCCGTTGAGCGGGTCGACCGGCTTGATCACAAGTTCGCGTTCGCCGGTGGAACTCGTCGAGACCTGCGCGGTCGCGGGCACCGGGTCGGCGTGCGCGCGGATCTGCACGTCGCACTCGAACGCGTCGGCGGGGGCATCCACGATGCCGGAGCCATAGGGGTCGAGCCCTGTCCAGCTGAAGCTGCTCCCGGCGATGAGACCCACCTCGAGTGCCTCGCGGGGTCCCACGACGACCTCGTTCGTCTTGGGACGGATCTCGAGCACGAAGCGCGGCTTGCCGTCATCCGTCGGAAAGCCCACGTTGAGACCCTTGCGCTGGCCGACCGTGAACGCGAGCGCGCCCTCGTGCTCGCCGATCGTCGCGCCCGACCGGTCGAGGATCGCTCCCGGCGACGCGCCGACCTTGTCGGCGAGCCAGCCGCGGGTGTCACCATCGGGGATGAAGCAGATGTCGTGCGAGTCGGGCTTGTTGGCGACGCTGAACCCGCGAGCGGCGGCCTCGGCTCGCACCTCGGCCTTCGATGGCGTCGCCCCGAGCGGGAACATGCTGTGGGCGAGCTGCTCGGTGGTGAGAACGCCCAACACGTACGACTGGTCCTTCGCCCAAGCGGAGGCCCGGTGCAACTCGCGATTGCCGTGCTCATCGAGCTCGATACTCGCGTAGTGGCCCGTCGCGACGGCGTCGAACCCCAGGGCGAGCGCCTTCTCGAGGAGGGCCGCGAACTTGATGCGTTCGTTACAGCGCATGCACGGATTGGGCGTGCGCCCGGCCGAGTACTCGGCGATGAAGTCATCCACGACGTCGAGACGGAAGCGCTCGGAGAAGTCCCACACGAAGTAGGGGATGCCGATGATGTTGGCCGCGCGCTGGGCATCCATGCTGTCCTCGATGGTGCAGCAGCCGCGAGCGCCCGTGCGCAACGTGCCCGGCGTGCGGCTGAGCGCGAGGTGCACGCCCACGACCTCGTGGCCGGCGTCGACGGCGCGCGCAGCAGCGACCGCGGAGTCCACTCCCCCGCTCATCGCCGCCAGAACCTTCACGCGACGAGTTTACGCGGGGCCGGCTGGGAAGCTTCGAACGGGCACTCGGTCGGCGTAGCCGGCGGCTCGTGCTCGCTCGACAGCAGCGGGCAGCGCGGCGACGAGCGCGTCGACATCGGCGGCGGTCGTGCCGTGGCCGAGGGTGAACCGCAGGGCTCCGCGCGCATCCTGCTCGGGCACTCCCATGGCGAGCAGCACGTGCGATGCCTCCGGCACGCCAGCCTGGCACGCGGAACCGGTCGAGACGCTGAAGCCCGCGGCATCGAGCAGGAACAGCAGCGAATCGCCCTCGCAGCCCGGGAAGGTGAAATGCGCGTTGCCCGGAAGGCGGTGCACGGGATCACCGCGCAGCACGGCGTCGGGCACCGCGTTGAGCACCCCCGCGATCAGCCGGTCCCGTAGGGCACTGTCCGGGGGCGCGATGAGCGACGCCGCGACGCCGAAGGCCACGGCGCCCGCCGCATCCTGCGTGCCGGAGCGCGCGCGCTGCTGGTTACCGCCGTGGATGAGCGGCGTGACCGTTGCCGCGCGCGAGATGACGAGCGCGCCGATGCCGACCGGTCCGCCGATCTTGTGGGCGGAGATACTGAGCGCGGCGAGCCCGCCGAGCGAAACCGGTACCTGGCCGTAGGCGGCGACGGCATCGCAATGCACGGGAACTCCGTGCCCCGCGGCGAGCGCCACGAGTTGCTCGACAGGCTGCAGCGTGCCCACCTCGTTGTTGGCCCACAGCGCCGTCACGAGCGCGACATCGTCGTCGAGCGCCCCCGCGATGTACGCCAGGTCGATGCGCCCCTCGGAGTCGACGGGCACCCAGTCGAGCACCGCACCCTCGTGCGCCTCGAGCCACTCGACGCTGTCGATGGTCGCGTGGTGCTCAGCACGGGACACGAGGATGCGCTTGCGCGGCCCGCGGCTCCAGAAGAGTCCCTTCACGCCGAGGTTGATCGCCTCCGTACCTCCTGAGGTGAGCGTGACCTCCACGGGGTCGGCCCCGAGTGACGCGGCGATGCGCTCACGCGCCTCCTCGAGCATCCGCTTCGCCTGCTGGCCCTGCGAGTGAATCGAGGACGGGTTGCCGACCACGGAGAGCGCTTCGGTGTACGCCGCGATGACCGCGGGCAGCATCGGGGTCGTCGCCGCGTGGTCGAGGTAGACCGCCATGCACATCCCTCCCGTTGTGGTCGAACGTTGGTCGGGCGAAGTCCGCGCCTTCATTACTCTAGAACGCATGCCTGATGCTCTCGCCGATCTCGGAGTGCGCCTCGGCCCCCGCGGCGGGGAGCTGCGAGTGTGGTCCGCTACCGCGACGAGCATCGACCTCTGCATCTTCGACAGCCGCGATGCCGACTGGGTCGCGAAGACGATTCCGATGGCGAAGAGCGAAGGCGGCGTCTGGAGCGCAAGCTCGAAACTGCTCGTGCCGGGCACGCGCTACTCGATCCGTGTGGACGGCCCCGCAGGCCCAGCCAACGCCTTCGACTCGACCCTGCACCTCATCGATCCGTACGCGCGCGGCCTGGCACGCACGAGCACGGGCGACTGGCGCGGGTACGTGCAGGAGCCGGATACATTCGACTGGGGCCACTCCACGAAGCCGCGAATCGGCCTCGACCACACGGTGCTCTATGAAGCGCATGTCAAAGGCATGTCGAAACTCAACCCCGACGTGCCCGAGGAACTGCGCGGCACTTACGCCGGCCTCGCCCACGAGTCAACGATCGCGTACCTCCAGGAGCTCGGTGTCACGACCGTCGAACTGCTGCCGGTGCACCAGTTCGTGAGCGAGCAGCGGCTCATCAAGCAGGGTCTTGTCAACTATTGGGGCTACAACACCCTCAACTTCTTCACACCCCACGCGGCGTACGCCTCGAAGGAGGCCCAGTTCGGCGGCACGGGCGCGGTGCTGCGCGAGTTCAAAGGCATGGTCAAGCTCCTCCACGAAGCCGGCCTCGAAGTCGTGCTCGACGTCGTCTACAACCACACGGCCGAGGAGGGTCTCGGCGGCCCCACCAGTTCGCTGCGCGGCATCGACAACAAGAACTACTACCGGCACGCCCCCGACGGCGCATACGTCGATGTGACCGGATGCGGCAACTCCGTCAACACCGCGACCTTCGCGTGCCAGCGGCTCATCCTCGACTCCCTGCGGTACTGGGCGAACGACGTGCACGTGGACGGCTTCCGCTTCGACCTCGCGGCCACCCTCGGGCGCGATGCCGACCACGAGTTCCAGACCGAGCATCCGCTGCTGCTCGCGATCCGCGACGATCCGCAGCTCCAAGGCGCGAAGATCATCGCCGAACCGTGGGACGTCGGCATGGGTGGCTGGCAGGTCGGCAACTTCCCCGGTGGTGATCAGAACCGCGGCTGGTCGGAGTGGAATGACGGCTATCGCGACCGGATGCGCGATTTCTGGCTCACCGACATCGCCGCCGCGCGGGCCACAGGCTCCGCCCCCAATGGGATCGGGTCCCTCGCCCGCCGGCTCGCGGGGTCGGCGCACGTGTTCTCCCAGGAGCGCGGGCCGCTCGCATCCGTCAACTTCATCACCGCTCACGACGGCTTCACGATGGCCGACCTGGTCGCTTACAACGAAAAGCACAACCTCGGCAACGGTGAGAAGAACCGCGACGGCACGGACAACAACCACTCGTTCAACCACGGCGCCGAGGGCTCGACCGACGACACCGAGATCCGGGATGCCCGCTGCAAGGCCATGCGCAACCTCCTCGGTACGCTGCTGCTGTCGGCGGGCGTTCCCATGCTCACCGCCGGCGACGAGTTCGGGCGCACCCAGCGCGGCAACAACAACGCCTACAACCAGGACGGGGAGCTGACCTGGTTGCCGTGGGAGGAGCGCGCCGACTGGCAGCAGGACCTGCTGCAGGTGTCGCGGCAGCTGATCCAGTTGCGCAAAGAGAATCCCGCGCTTCGGCCCGTGCGCTACGGCAAGTGGGGTGAGACGGTGCCCTCGGCCACCCAGATGGACTGGTACAACAAGCAGGGTCTCTCGATGTCTGAGAAGGACTGGGACTCCCCCGAGGAGCGCACTCTGCAGTACCTGGCGGCGTCGACCCCGGAGTTCGAGGAGTTCAACCGCATCCTGCTCATCGTGCACGGCCTCGAAGACGACGTGACCGTGACCCTTCCCGAACACGAGGGCGTGAGCTCGTACACGCTTCTGTGGGATTCCGCGGACGAAGACGCGAGCGAGACGATGACAGAGCACGGCCCCGGCAGCGAGTTGACGGTCGCGGGCACGTCGATGCAGTTGTTCCGGGCAAGTTGAACCGTGGCGAGTTCGGGCACCCCGGCGACCGTCGCGCTCACGGCGGCGGGCATCCCGTTCGTCGCGCACTCGTATGATCACGACCCGGCGAACACGAACTACGGGCTGGAGGCGGCGGACGCACTCGACCTGGACCCGGACCGCGTGTTCAAGACCTTGCTCGCCGACGTCGATGGAGCCCTCGTGGTCGGCATCGTGCCGGTGAGCGGCAAGCTCGACCTCAAGGCGCTCGCCGCCGCGGTGGGCGGCAAGAAGGCAGAGATGGCGGATCCGGCGCTCGCCCAACGGCGTACCGGCTATGTGCTCGGCGGTATCAGCCCGATCGGGCAGAAGAACGCCCACCCCACGGTGCTGGACGAGACGGCCGAGCTCCACGACACGGTGTTCGTGAGCGGCGGCAGGCGCGGGTTCGACATCGAACTGACTCCGACCAACCTGGTGCGGGCAACGAACGCGGTGATCGCCGACATCGCGCGCTAGCCGCCCCGCGCGAGCCGAGGGTACCGTAGCAGCATGGAATTGTTGCTCGCCGGAGTTCGAGTGCGCGATCTCGCGGTGTCACGCGAGTGGTACGAGCGGCTGCTCGGGCGGGGGCCCGACATGGAGGTGCCCGACGAACTCGTGTGGGACCTCGCAGAGAATCGCAGCATCTACCTGCGCGTCGACCCGGAGCGGTCGGGCCACGCGATCGTCACTGTCTTCGTGGACGACCTGGATGCGCTGATCGCCGGCATCACGGAACGCGGCATCGAGCACACCGACATCTATGACCTCGGCGTGGGGATGCGTGAGTACGTGTTCACCGACCCTGACGGCAGCGAAGTGCTGTTCGGCGGAGCGCCCGGCTAGTCCATCCGAGCCCTACTGCGATCCCCCTACTGCGCGACCGCGATGAGACCCAGCTCGGCCGGCGACGCGAGCAGTGGATGCCTCGGCACGACTCGCACGTTGTAGCCGAAGCTGCCGGCCCGCGCCAACGGAACCGTGCCCGCGAAGACGTGGTGAAACCCGTCGGACTCCTCGAGCTCGAGCGGCGCGCGCTGCACGTCGTCGAGGCGGTCGCCGTCTCGCGCCCTGCCGTAGACGACTTCGACAGACACGTCGCTGGCGTCGAGGCCGTCGAGATCGACAGTGGCGCGCAAGTGCAGTTCGTCCCCGACCTGCGGAACGGCATCCACCCCGCCCGATTCGACGTGGGTCACGTGCACCTTCGGCCAGGCCGCGGTCACGCGCTGCTTCCACTCGGCGAGCTCGCGCGCGGGCCGAAACGAGTCGGCGGTGATGGCGTTCTCGGCGGCCGCCGCGGGAACGTAGAGGCGCTCGACGTACTCGCGCACCATACGGTCGGCTGAGAGCACCGGCGACAGGGTCGACAGCGTATGACGGATCGACTCCACCCAGCGGGTGGGCACGCCGTCGTTGCCGCGGTCGTAGAAGCGCGGCGCAACCTGGTGCTCGATGAGGTCGTACAGGCTGTCGGCCTCGAGCTTGTCGCGCTCCGCGCCATCCCCGGCGGCGTCGGCCGAGGGGATGGCCCAGCCGTTCTCCTCGTCGTAGAACTCGGCCCACCATCCGTCGAGAATCGAGAGGTTGAGTGAGCCGTTGAGTGCGGCCTTCATGCCAGACGTGCCGCACGCTTCGAGCGGTCGCAACGGATTGTTGAGCCAGACGTCGGTGCCCGGGTAGAGCAGTTTCGCCATGCCGATGTCGTAGTTGGGCAGGAACACGATGCGCTTGCGCACCTCCGGCTCCTGGCTGAACTCGACGAGCCGCTGGATGAGGCGCTTTCCCTCATCATCGGCAGGATGCGACTTGCCGGCGATCACGAGTTGAACCGGTCTCTCGGGGTGCAGCAGCAGGGAGCGCAGCCTGTCCTCGTCGTGGAGCATGAGCGTGAGGCGCTTGTAGGTGGGAACGCGGCGGGCGAATCCGATGGTGAGCACCTCGGGGTCGAGCAGCTCCGAGAACCAGGAGGGGTCGCCCACGCCCGGGTTCTGCTCCTGCCATGCCTCGGAGACGCGGCGGCGGGCATCCTGCACCAATTGTTCGCGCATGCGACCGCGCACCGCCCAGAGGTCGGCGTCGCTCACGTCAGGGGAAGCCCAGTTGGCGGTCGTCGTGTCGGTGCTGTCGAGTTTCTCGCGCGCGAGGTCGAGCATCGCCGGGTCGGTCCACGTGGGAGCGTGAACGCCATTCGTCACCGAGGTGATCGGCACGTCGGCGGGGTCGAAACCCGGCCAGAGCGCACCGAACATGCCGCGTGAGACCTCGCCGTGCAGGAGGGAGACGCCGTTCGCGCGCTGCGCCAGCCGCAGGCCCATGACGGCCATGTTGAACTTCGCCGGGTCGCCGCCCTCGTAGTTCTCCTCACCGAGCGCGACGACGTCGTCCACGGAAACCCCGGGCAGCAGGTCGGTCGAGAAGTACTTGGTGATGGCGTCGACGTCGAAACGGTCGATTCCCGCGGGAACGGGCGTGTGCGTTGTGAAGACTGTGCCGGCGCGTACCACCTGCAGCGCGTCGTCAAACCGCAGCCCGTCGCCGATGAGGTCGCTCACGCGCTCGAGGCCGAGGAAACCCGCGTGGCCCTCGTTCGTGTGGAAGACCTCCGGGAAGGGCGTGCCGGTGAGCTCGGTGTAGGCCTTGATGGCGCGCACGCCGCCGATTCCCAGCAGCAGCTCCTGGAGGAGGCGGTGCTCCCCGCCGCCGCCGTAGAGCCGGTCGGTGACGGTGCGCAGCGGGTCGTCATTCTCCGGAATGTCGGTGTCGAGCAGCAGCAGGGTGATCCGGCCCACCCTCACCTGCCAGACCCGCGCGTACAGCGCCTTGCCGTCTGGCAGCGCGAGCACGACGTTGGCGGCCGTACCGTCAGGATGCCGCAGCACCGCGAGCGGCAGGCCGTCGGGGTCGAGCACGGGGTAGCTCTCCTGCTGCCAGCCCTCCCGCGAGATCGCCTGGCGGAAGTACCCGGCGCGGTAGAACAGGCCTACCCCGATGATGGGCACGCCGAGGTCTGAGGCGCTCTTGAGGTGGTCGCCCGCGAGGATGCCGAGGCCGCCCGAATACTGCGGAAGGGCAGCCGCGATACCGAATTCGGGCGAGAAGTATCCGATCGAGGCAGGCGCGTCGTCGAGCGACTGGTACCAGCGCGGTTTCTCGAGGTAATCGTGGAGGTCGGCCCGCAGTTCGTTGGCGGTGCCCACGAATGCGGAGTCCTCGGCGAGCTCGGCCAGCCGAGCCGTGCCGACCGCCCCGAGCAGCGCGATGGGGTCGTGCCCGGTGCCGGCCCACAGGATCGGGTCGATCGATTCGAACAGCCGACGCGTGGGCTCGTGCCACGACCAGCGCAGGTTCGTTGCCAGTTCGTCGAGGGGGGCGAGTGCCTCCGGGAGCACGGTGCGGACGATGAATCTGCGGATGGCCTTCACCCGACCACACTAAGCCAGGCCGCACAGAGTGGAGTACGGTCGAAACGTGGCTATCGACTACGAACCGCGGTTGGGTCGCATCCCGATCCGCCACCTCAGCCCCAGGCAGCCCGAAAACCTCTGGCCGGCGAAGGCGTACCGCGGGGAGGTCGTGCCGTTCGAGGCCACCGCCTTCCGCGAAGGGCACGATGAACTCGGCGTGCGATTGCTCATCACCGACCCGGCGGGCACAGAGCGCGTGCACCGGATGCGCCCCGTCGCACCCGGCACCGACCGCTGGCGCGCCGACGTGCAAGTCGACCTCGAGGGCACGTGGACTTGGCGGGTTCGGGCCTTCAAGGACGAGTGGGCGACGTGGCATCACAACGCTGCGATCAAGATCCCCGCGGGCCTGGACGTGCCGCTCATGCTGCAGATCGCGCGTGGGCTCCTCGAGCGGGCTCCGCAGCGCGCCGTCGTGAAGCAAGCCCTCGCGGCGCTCGACGCCGGCCTCACACCGGCCGAGGTGTGGCGCATCCTCGACGACCCCAAGCTCGACGAGGCGATCGCCATCCGTCCCATCGCGAGCCTCACGACCGACAGCGAGCCGACCCCCCTGCGGGTCGAGCGGCAACGGGCGGGGGTCGGCAGCTGGTACGAGTTCTTCCCTCGGAGCGAGGGCGCGAAGCTCGCCAGGAACGGCACGTGGACGAGCGGCACCTTCCGCACCGCGGCGAAGCGGCTGCCCGCGGTCGCGGCCATGGGGTTCGATGTGCTCTACCTGCCGCCCATCCACCCGATCGGGGCCTCGGGACGCAAAGGTCCCAACAACACGCTCACGGTCGGCCCGCACGACCCCGGGTCCCCCTGGGCGATCGGTTCCGCCGCGGGCGGCCACGATGCGATCCACCCCGACCTCGGTGGCGTGAAGGACTTCACCTACTTCCTCGCCCAGGCGGCGAAAGTCGGGCTGGAGGTGGCGATCGACTTCGCGCTGCAGGCCTCCCCCGATCATCCGTGGGTAACAGAACACCCGGAGTGGTTCACGACCCTCCCCGACGGCTCGATCGCGTTCGCGGAGAACCCGCCCAAGAAGTACCAGGACATCTATCCGATCAACTTCGACAACGATCCCGAGGGCATCCGCGAAGAGGTGCTGCGCCTGCTGCGGTACTGGATCGGACTCGGCGTGAAGATCTTTCGCGTGGACAACCCCCACACGAAACCCTTGCAGTTCTGGGAGATCGTGCTGCACGAGATCAACACTGAGTTTCCCGAGGTCGTCTTCCTCGCGGAGGCATTCACGCGGCCGGCGATGCTCCACGGGCTGGCGCAAGTGGGGTTCCAGCAGTCGTACACCTACTTCACCTGGCGCAACACGAAAGAGGAGCTCGCCGAGTTCTTCGCCGGCCTCGCCCACGAGACCGCGGCGTTCCTGCGCCCCAACCTCTTCGTCAACACCCCCGATATCCTCACGGAGTTCCTGCAATTCGGTGGCCCGCCGGCGTACCGCATCCGGGCCGCCCTTGCGGCGACGGCGAGCCCCACGTGGGGTGTCTATGCCGGCTACGAGCTCTTCGAAGACGTAGCGAGACCGGGCAGCGAAGAGAACATCGACAACGAGAAGTATGAGTACAAGCAGCGGGACTGGGCCGGGGCCGAGAAGGAGGGCCGCACGCTTGCGCCCTACCTGCAGCGGCTCAACCTCATCCGTGCCGCCCATCCGGCCCTGCGACAGCTGCGCAATCTCGACGTGCACTGGAGCGACGACGAGTCGATTCTCGTCTACACGAAATACCTCGCCGCGCCCTATACGGGAACGGGCAAGGATGACGCGCTCATCATCGTCGCGAACGTTGACCCGCACTCGGTTCGCGAAACGCTCGTGCACATCGATCTCACCCGCATCGGACTCGAGCCGGACGCCAGGTTCATCGCCCACGATTTGATCTCGGGAGCCCAGTTCGACTGGGGCCGCGACAACTACGTGCGCCTCGACGCTTTCGGGGAGCCCGTTCACATCCTGCATGTCCAGGCCGGGAAGGGCAGCTGATGGCAACCAGGAAGCACGCGGCAGAGGGGGTCTCGGGGGACCTGCCCGAATTGCACCCCGACCACATCGCGTCTCTCGTGGCCGGCGCGCATCCCCAGCCGCATTCGACTCTCGGGCAGCATCCCGTCGACGGCGGATTCGTGATCCGCGTCGTGCGCCCGCTGGCTGCCGCGGTCGTCGCGGTGCGGGCCGATGGTTCCCGCGTGCCCCTCGAGCACGTCTCCGGCGGCCTGTGGCAGGGATTCGCACCGGGAACGGGCCAGTCGTACGTCATCGAGACCGACTACGACGGCGGTCCGAGCTGGACGGCGGACGACCCCTACCGCTTCGTGCCCTCCGTGGGCGAGATCGACTTGTACCTGTGGGGCGAGGGCCGGCACGAGCAGTTGTGGCACGTGCTCGGCGCGCACTACCGACCGCACGAGGATGTCGCGGGCACGAGCTTCAGCGTGTGGGCGCCCCACGCTCGCGCGGCACGAGTGATCGGCGACTTCAACCAGTGGAACGGCGTCACGCATGCCATGCGCCGTCTCGACGACAACGGCGTGTGGGAGCTCTTCATCCCCGGGCTCGACCCGGGCAACGGCTACAAGTTCGAGTTGCTCACCCAGGCCGGCGACTGGGTCAAGCGCGCCGACCCGATGGCTCGCTACACCGAAGTGCCGCCCGCGACCGCGTCGAAGGTCGGCCTATCGCAGTACGAGTGGGACGACGGCGATTGGATGACCCGGCGCGCGCAGACCGACCCGCACAACTCCCCCATGTCGGTGTACGAACTGCACGTCGGATCGTGGCGGCCGGGGCTCGACTACCGCACCCTCGCCGACCAGCTCATCGAGTACGTCGTCGAGTTGGGCTTCACGCACGTAGAGTTCATGCCCCTGTCCGAGCATCCGTTCGGCGGGTCCTGGGGCTATCAGGTCACCGGCTATTACGCGCCGACGAGCCGGTTCGGGCATCCTGACGACCTCAAGTACCTCATCGACCGCCTTCACGCTGCCGGCATCGCCGTGCTCATGGACTGGGTGCCGGGGCACTTCCCCAAAGACGAGTGGGCGCTCGCCCAATTCGACGGCCAGGCGCTCTACGAGCACTCCGACCCGCGCCGCGGCGAGCAGATGGACTGGGGCACGCTCATCTTCGACTTCGGGCAGTCGCAAGTGCGCAACTTCCTCGTCGCCAACGCCCTGTACTGGCTCGAGGAGTTCCACATCGACGGCCTGCGGGTCGACGCCGTAGCATCCATGCTCTATCTCGACTACTCGCGCAGCGAGGGGCAGTGGCTTCCGAACAAGTACGGCGGGCGCGAGAACCTCGAGGCCATCAGCTTTCTGCAGGAGGTCAACGCCACCGCGTACAAGCGCAACCCCGGCATCGTCATGATCGCCGAGGAGTCGACCTCCTACCCGGGCGTGACGAAGCCCACCGCGGCATCCGGTCTCGGGTTCGGCCTCAAATGGAACATGGGCTGGATGAACGACAGCCTGCAGTACATGCAGGAAGACCCCATGTACCGCTCGTACCACCACAACGAGATGACGTTCTCGCTCGTGTACGCCTTCAGCGAGAGCTTTCTGCTGCCGATCAGTCACGACGAGGTCGTTCACGGCAAGGGCTCGTTGCTGCACAAGATGCCCGGCGACCAGTGGCAGAAGCTCGCGAATGTGCGCGCCTACCTGTCGTTCATGTGGGCGCATCCGGGCAAGCAACTGCTCTTCATGGGCAGCGAATTCGGGCAGCCCTCGGAGTGGAGCGAGGAGCGCGGGCTCGACTGGTGGATCCTCGACCAGCCCGTGCACCAGGGGCTTCAGAAGCTCGTGGGGCAACTCAATCGCGTCTACGCGGCGACTCCCGCGCTGTGGGAGCAAGACAACGACCCCGCCGGGTTCGAATGGCTCGACGGCGGCAACGCGACGCAGAATGTGCTCGCGTTCGTGCGCTGGTCGAAGTCGGGCGACCCGCTCGTGGGCCTGTTCAACTTCAGCGGAAATCCCGTGGGGCCGTATCGCGTGGGGCTGCCGTTCGCCGGCACCTGGCGCGAAGTGGTCAACACCGATGCGGTCGAGTACGGCGGTTCAGGAGTGGGCAACTACGGTGCAGTGGATGCCTCGGAGGAAGGCTTCAACGGGCGGCCGGCGTCCGTCGAACTCACGCTCCCGCCGCTCGCGGGACTCTGGCTGGCGCCGGAGCGCTAGTACAACAGGCCGGTGAGGCGGCGGCGAGCCGCGACCACACGAGGGTCTTCGGCACCCGCGATCTCGAAGTACTCCAGCAGGCGCGTGCGCACGAGATTCTTGCCAGCGGCGTCCAGGGTCGGAAACAGCTCGAGCAGACGGTCGAACGCGTCGTCGAGGTGACCGCCCGACACGTCGAGGTCCGCGACCGCGAGTTGGGAATCCAGGTCGGCGGGGTTCTGCGCTGCCTTCTCGCGCACTGCCGCATCTGCGCCTTGTGCCGATGCTCTCGAAGCGTCGAGTCGCGCGAGCAGGGAGACCTGGGCGAGTCCCGCGACGGCCAGCAGGTCGCGGGGGTTCTGGGCGATCGCGGTCTCGTACTCCTTGATCGCGGTGGTGTAGTCACCCGCGGCGATCGCGTCGTACGCCTCCTGGTGGTGCGGGGGCAGGGGCTCCTCGACCGGTTCGGCGGGCTCGGCCGCGGCATCGACCGCGATCGAGCCGTTAACGCCATTCTGGGCCGCGAGTTGCAGCAACTGATCGAAGACGTCGCGCAACTCCGCCTCGGCGAGCATGCCGCTGAAGAGCTGGATGGGCCTGCCGCCGATGACCGCGGCGACCGTCGGCACCTGCTGCACCTGGAAGGCCTGCACGAGCTGCGGGTTTGTGGTCGCATCGACCGTCGCGAGCGCGATACGCCCGCCGTACTGCAGGATGAGCGGCTCGAGCGACGGCTCGATGCCCTGACCGGAGAACTCGACGACGACCGGAACGGTCGCCGAAAGGTCGAGCACCTCCGTGAAGGTCGCGTCGGTGGCCCGACGAACTACCCCGCCCGCCGCGGCCGACGGCCCGCCTGCCGGAGCCGGAGGACGCACGAGCGATGACAGGTCGACGGCGCCGCGAAGGTTCGCGCCGCCCAGGGGGGCGTTGGTCATCCGATCTCCGATGCCTTGATGAGGCCCTGGCTGTAGCCGAGCAGAATGATCTTGCCACTCGTGCCCGTCGCCGGAACGTAGAACAGCAACTGGTCTGAGTAGGTCGCCACGACGCCCTTGGTGCTCACCGCGACGCCCGACAGCGCCTTCACCTGGCCTGTCGGGTTGACGGCGGCGCCCTCCTCGACCGGGGCCACGGTCGTGGTCTCGTAGAGGTTCACGGCGACCAGGGCCCCCGCGTCGTTCGTGGCGAGGGCGATGGCGTCGGCCGGCCCGAGCGCGTGACCGAAGGCGACGGATGCCGTGGCCGGCAGTCCGGCCTTGATCGCCTGCTTCGCCGCGAGACCGACCGCGGTGCGCAGGGTGTCGCCTTCGGCCTCGAAGTCGAGGTAAGCGGGGCTCTCCACGTCTTTCTCGAGGATCTCGGCGTAGGCGAGCGCGAGCGCGTTGGGCGAGAGCCGCAGGAGCGGGCTGTCCGGGCCGAGTCGGGAGGTTCCTACGCTCGCGGGGGCGACATCCGGGATGCTCTGCGACGCCTCGAGAGTCACGGCGTAGCTGACCTTGAAGTCGGCGCGCGGGTCATCCTGCACGAGGAAGAGCGCGAGCGGCGGCACGGTCGCATCCTTGTCGTCCTGGATGACCGCGAAGACGGTGCGCGGCCAGCTGTCCGTCTGCTGCGGGAGCGTGAGCTCGACGGGGCCCTCCGGAATCGCCGGCAGCCCGCCGATGCTGGGATCGGCCGTCTGGATCTGGTAGTTGGCGACGCGCAGCTCGAGCGCGGCATCCGAGAAGCGGGTCGCGAGCATTGCGGTGTCTTTGGCCGCGTCCGCTTCCGCGGTCACTGCGCTGATCTTGGCGATGATGCGTTCCACCTGACGCACGGTCACGGCGGGCGCGGGCAGGCCCGCATCGGGCTCTACCGAGGCGCTCGGAGTCGGCGAGGCGACGGAGCCGTTCACACCGAGGTCTGGCCAGAAGTCGGCACTGCAGCCGCTCAGCACGAGCGCGCCCGCGAGAACGACGGGCACTGCGATGAAAGGTCGGGTTGCGCGACGGCCGCTCACGGACTTCTCGATGACCTTGCGACCGCTCTTGACGGGCTTGTAGCGCGGACCACGCGGAACCTTGGGCATCTTCTGCGGTTTGCGACGCGGTCCGCCGGCGCGGCGCATGTGGTTGGTCGCCCAGAGCAGGAAGCCGAGCCCGAGCAGCAGTGCGATCGCGCCACCCACGATGAGCGGTCCAGACCACGGTGTCGAGTTGTCGAGCGGCCAGGAGATGGCAATGGAACCGGGCGCCGGCTTCACGCCATCGGAGACGATGAGGAACGAGATGTCGTCCGGCACGTTGACGGTGAGCGTGAGGTCTTTCTCCTTCACGTAGTCGTCGAGCCACAGGTCGGATCCGTTGGGGTCGGGCACCTCAGACTCGGCGCCGGGCACGAGTTCGCTCGTGAGTTCGCCGGTTTCCGGGTCGACGGTCACGGCGTTGTAGTCCGTGTCCCCCACCCAGGCGAGAACGTCGGAGGTACGCCCGTATGCGGCGAATATCTGGTCCTGCCCGCTGATGGTGAGGGTCTGGCTGCCGTCGAAGGCATTGAGGGTCGCGCCGTCGATGACGGTGACGGGAGCGTCGGTGGAGACGATCGCCGACAGGGCGATCTCGTCGGGTTCGGCGAGGATGGTGCGCTGCGCGATGCCGTAGCCGATCATGACGGCGGCGAGCACGAAGCTGACAATGGCGAGAACAAATCGCACGGATTACTCCTTTCGTGCTGCCCCGCCCGGCAAATTGGCCAAGCGTCCTCCGCCGCTCGAGGCGGGCGCTCGCACTAGGGACGAGAGGAGGAGCTCCCGAAGACTCCAGGAGCGGCAACAACAAAGACGTTCAAGAATAGCCGATGCGCTACGGCCTCTCCTAACTGGGGCTCTGGGAAGTGGCTGGGAGTCGAGTGGATGGATGCCGCGTGCTCGCACTCGACGGCCCGTCGCCAACCCTGCCTCGCGCTACTAAACTCGGAGAATTCCCCCACCCTCGCAAGGAGAAGTCATGGCCGCTGACGACACCGATTTCGGTACCGAGATGCGCGGTTACCGAAAGGACGAGGTCGACAAGGCCATCCTTGACCTGCGCAGGGACCTCATCAAGGCGAACGCCGATCGCAGCGATGCGGCCAAAGAGGTCAAGCGGCTTCTCGCCGTGAACGAAGACCTCCAGGCGGAACTCGACGAGACTGGAAGCCCCACCTACAGCGGACTCGGAACCAAACTCGAGAACACCCTCAGGGTCGCCGAAGAGCAGTCGACACGTCTCATCAGTCAGGCCGACATCGATGCCGAGAAGCTGCGCACCGCCGTTCAGGCGGAGGTCGCGAAGGTGCGCACCGACGCCGCCGACGAAGCGAAGCGGCTGCTGGATGACGCGACGACGCGCTCCACGAAGATGCTCGCCGACGCCCGCGACGAGGCGGAGAGCCTGCTCGCCCGCGGTCGCGCCGAGGCCGAGGCGCTCAACCAGGATGCGCTGCGCGAGACGTCCGCCCTCCGTGGCGCCGTCGCGACCGAGGCGGCGGAAGCGCGCGCGAGCGCTAAGCGCGAAGCGGCCGCCGTGCGTGCCGAGGCAGAGCGCGAAGCCGCCGAAGTGCGGGCCGCCGCCACGCGCGAGGCTGCTGAGGCGCGCGAAGCGGCGGCAGAACTGGCGCGGGACTCCGAATTGGGACGCGCCAATTACGAGAACGAGAATGCGCGGCTGCGCGCCGACCTTGCCCGCGACCTCGAGCAGGGACGCACCGACCTCGCGCGCGAGCTCGAGACCGGTCGCGCCGAACTCGCCGCCGAGATCGCCACGGCGCGCGAAGCCCTCGCGAATGACACGGCCGCGGCCCAGGAGAAACTCGCGAACGACACCGCCGCGGCGCAGCAGAAGCTCAAGATCGACACGGAGGCGGCCCGCGCGAAACAGCAGGCCGACGTGGAGGCCGCATACGCTGCTCTCGCCGCCGAGACGGAGGCCACGCGCGCCGCTGTCGAGGCCGAGGCCGCGACCGCCCGCGCAGAACTCGACGCGGAGACGAAGGCGGCGCGCAACCAGCTGAACTCCGAGACGGCAGAGGCACGTGCATCCCTCAAGGCGGAGACGGCGGAACGGTACGCCGCACTCAACGCGGAGACCTCCGAGCGCAAGGCAGCGCTCGAATCGGAGGTCTCAGAGGCGCGCGCGAAGCTCGCCCACGACATCGAGAAGCAGACGACCGATCTGGATCGAGACGTGGAGCGCCAGCGTGCTGAACTGACAAGCGAGGCCGAGGCGACTCGTGCATCCCTCGCGCACCAGATGGACGAGACCCGCACGACCCTCGAGCGTGAGGCCGAACGGGCGCGCGCAGACCTCGAGGTCGAGCTCACGACACGGCGCGACGAGGCCGAGAAAGAATTCCTCGCCAAGCAGCAGGAGGCGACGACGCAGACCCAGCAGTACCTCGACGAGGCGCAGGCGCAACTGGCCGAGGCGGTCAAGCAGGCGAGCGCCAAACGCAAGGAAGCCGAAGACCTCGAGTCGACATCGAAGACTCAGGCGAAGAACCTTCGCGAGTCCGCCGAGACTCGCGCCCGGGAGGTTCTGGAGAACGCGGAGTCCCGGGCGAAGGCCCTTATCGGAGACGCGGAGAAGCGCAGCACGCAACTCGTGTCAGACGCGGAGGAGCGGCTCGCCAAGATTAGGATTGAGCGCGAAACGGTGGCTGGGTACTTCGAGAACCTGCGCGGAGTCCTGCAGCAGGCAGAGGAGGTCACCGCCGAGCAGTAGCCCGTGCATTCGCCGACCGAAAGGCCGCAGTGAAGATCCAGAACCCGTTCCGTATCGGCCTGTTCGGAGGACTCGGCGTCATCGTCGCGATGGCTCTCGGCGCAACCGTCGGCTCCCTCGCGACCATCCTCACCTACGTGGGCGCTGCGCTGTTCCTCGCACTCGGGCTCGACCCGCTCGTCACGTGGCTTGAGAAGCACAAGTTTCCGCGCTGGCTCGCCATCCTCACTGTTCTGGTCGCCGTGCTCGGAGTGTTCGCCGGGCTCATCTTCGCGATCATCCCGGTGATCGTCGAGCAGGTGCAGAACGCCGTCGACACCGTCCCGGACCTCATCAAGGGCATTCAGGACGGCACGGTGAAGGAGAACATCCTCAACGCCCTGCCGTGGCTGCCCATCGACGACCTGCTCACCCAGGCCGAGAACGCGTTCAAGGACTTCGACATCGCTACGATCGGCGGAGGCGTACTGACCGTGGGCATCGGGATCGCGGCGGGAATCACGGGCGCGGTCGTCGTGCTCATCCTCACGCTCTATTTCGTGTCGTCGCTCTCGAGCATCAAGCGCGGCCTGTACCAGCTCGTGCCGGCCTCGAGGCGGCCCCAGTTCATCGACATAGCCGAGCAGATCGCGACCGCCGTGGGCCGCTACGTCATCGGGCAGGGATCGCTCGCGCTCGCCAACGGCGTGCTTTCGTTCATCGTGCTCACCCTCGTCTTCCCTGGCATCGGCTCGCTCGTGTATCCGGAGTCGGGGCTGCCCATCTCCTACTCGGCACTGCTCGCGTTCATCGCCTTCCTCGGCTCCCTCATCCCGCTCGTCGGCACCATCTCGGGCTCGGTCATCATCACCCTGCTCGTGCTGCTGTTCGACGGTGCCCCGAGCGTGATCTGGGTGGGCATCTACTACCTCGCGTACATGCAGCTCGAGGCATACGTGCTCAACCCGAGGATCATGAGCCAGGCAGTCAAGGTGCCCGGCGCGATCGTCGTCATCGCCGCCCTCGCCGGCGGTACGCTGCTCGGCATCCTCGGCGCGCTCATCGCCATTCCCGTCGCGGCCGCGATACTGCTGATCGTGCGACAAGTCGTCATGCCGAGGCAGAACGAGCTCTAGTACATTCGCGGCAGCGGCAGCACTCCAGGGTTGAGGCGCGCCACGACCTCCGAGAGCACCCGATAGGTCTGCTCTTCGCCGACCCACAGGTGCTTGCCGCCTTCGACAGCGACGAACTCGATCTCGGGAACACTCGCGAACCGTTCGGCCGCCTCGGCGGGCCGGAGGTAGTCGTCGAGTTCCGGGATCACAGCCACCAGTCTCTTGCCGCTGCCCGCCCACGCGGCGACCTCCTCCTCGGTCGCCCGGTGAAGCGGTGGCGATAAGAGGATCGCGCCCTCGATCGGATGCTCGAGACCGTACTTGAGCGCGATCTCCGTTCCGAACGACCACCCGAGCAGCCACGGATGCGGCAGCTTGCGCTCGAGAACGAACTGCATGGCGGCCGCGAGGTCGTACTTCTCGTCCACCCCGTTGCCGAACTCGCCCCCCGAGGTGCCGCGCGGCGACGAGACGCCGCGGAGGTTGAACCGGAGTACCGCGACATCCGCGAGAGCGGGCAGGCGGGCGGCGGCCTTGCGAATGATGTGCGAGTCCATGAAACCTCCGGCCGTCGGCAGGGGATGAAGCGCCACAAGTGTCGCAACCGGCTCCGCCGCCTCCGGTAGCGCGAGCTCGCCCACGAGGGTGAAGCCGTCACTCGTGTGCAGCTCGACATTCTCGCGGCGTGCGGGAAGCTCGGTGCCGCCCCTGATCTCGATACTCATCGCCCGTCCATTCAGGGTTTTATCCTCCAGCAGTGCACGTGCCAGTGCCGCCGGCCCGCGAGGTCGTCGGCCTCACCCATGAGGCCGTCGGCGCGCCACGTCACGGTGTGCGCAACGCCCGGCGCGATCTCGAGACCGCACCCCGGGCAGGTGTAGTACTTGGTGGCGCCGGGTCCGGTGAGCGGCTGCACGTTCCACAATCCGTCGCGCTTGGGCTCGGTGTGCAGGCGCGCGATGAGCGCTCGACTGAGATCGAGTTCGTCGTCCTCTCCCCCACCCGCGCGCCGGCCGCGGGGACGATTGGAGCGGGGCATGCCTCCAGCTTACGATCCGCTGGGGTTGTCGATCTGTTCGAGTCGTGTCTCCTCCAGGTCGAGCATCGCCTGGGCGCGAATGAGGATCCGGGACGGATAGGTTCCCGCCGAGCGCGCCTCCAGCAGGGCTTCGCGCTCGGCCGCGAGCACTTGTCTGCGAAGGGCACGATACTGGCGCTGGGGCGAATGCTTGAGCCCGTCGATTCCCGCGCCGTGCTCGGCGCGCTCCCACGCCGACTCCGCGCTCAGCAGGGTATCGCTGCGCACGCGCTCGATGACCTGCGGGTCGACCACCTCGCCATCGGGCAGTTCGATCTTCGGGTTCTCGAGCACCTCGATCCCGGCTTCGCCGAGCTCGTCGAGCAGCGACGCGAGCTCGCGCCTGTCTGCCGCACGGTCGGTGCCCCGGATGCCCGTGAGCCTGATGAGCCACGGAAGGGTTCCCCCCTGCAGCAGCAGGGTCGTCACGGCCACGGTGAAGGCGATGAGCACGAGCTGGGGGCGGTAGGGAACGTCGCTCGGAAGCGATTGCGCCGCCGCGAGCGTGACGACGCCGCGCATTCCGGACCAGCCGAGGATGACGCCACCGCGCCATCCGAACCCCTCGCCCTTGAGTTGGTCGATGTCCGCCTGACGCCGCTTAAGCGCCTTCTCACCGCGATCCAACCTCTTGCGCGTTCGCTCCCGCTGGGTGAGCTTCTCGTCGCCCTCGACGCGACCCCGGATGCGCCCCAGCACGTCCGCCCAGCGCCCCTGACTGCGCTCCGCCCTCGCCTCCTGCCGGCGCAGCACCAGCAGCAGCGGGCCGATGAACAGGAACCGGATCGCAAGCACGACGCCCGTCATCGCGAATCCCAGGTACACGGCCTGATCAGCGCTGAGTTCGTCCGCGTGCACCGATCCGATGAGGGCGCTGATCTGGATGCCCATGAGCAGGAACACGCCGTTCTCGAGCACGAATTGCAGCGTGCGCCAATTGAGCCGCTCCGCGATGCGGGCCTGTGCGCTGAAATGCTTGGAGCCGTGGTGACCGGAGTACAGGCCCGCGACGACGACCGCGAGAACCCCGCTCGCGTGCACGTACTCGGCCGGAATGAAGGCAATGAACGGCACGGCGAACGAGATCGCCGTGTCGAGCACGGGATCGCTGAGCCTCGCGCGCACTCGCACCGTCACCCAGCCCACGACGAGACCGATTGCGATGGCTACTGCGACCGCGAACGCGAAGTCGCCGACGACATCCCAGAACGCGACGGTTGCCGCAGTCGCGGCGACCGCCGAACGCAGCAGCACGAGGGCAGTCGCGTCGTTGACGAGGCTCTCGCCCTCGAGGATCGTCACGAGTCGGGGCGGCAGACCGAGGCGCTTGCCGAGCGCCGTCGCGGCGACGGCATCCGTCGGGCTGATGACCGCGCCGATCGCGATGCCCGCGGCGAGCGAGAGGTCAGGGAAGATCGCATAGAGGATGAAGCCCGTGATGCCTGCGGTGACGAACACGAGGGCCACGCTCAGCGCCGAGATGCTGCTGAAGTTGCGGCGGAAGTCGACGACGGGCACGTTGATCGCGGCCGAGTAGAGGATCGGCGGCAGTAGGCCGAAGAGGATGACGTTGTGCGGTACGTCGGTCGGTGCGCCGGGAATGAAACTGATGCCGACGCCGATGACGATGAGGATGAGCGGGGCCGCGACCCCGAGCTTCTTGCTGAACGCTCCCGCGGCCACGATCATCACGAGAGCGAGTACGCCGAACAGGGCTAACTCGGTGACGACCCCGAACGAGAGCGGTTCCATGCACAGAGCCTATTGGAGGCCCTGTGGTGCAACCCTTGAGCACGGGCTCTCAGTACCAGCCGATCGTCTCCGAGTGCTCCCAGGCGCCGCACGGCGTGCCGTACCGCCCCTCGATGTAGCCGAGGCCCCAGGTGATCTGCGTCGCCGGGTTGGTCGCCCAGTCGGCCCCCGCCGATGCCATCTTCTCGCCGGGCAGCGCCTGCGGAATGCCGTAGGCACCGCTCGAGGAGTTCATGGCGTACACGTTCCAATGCGACTCGCGGTTCCAGAGAGCCACGAGACAATCGAACTGCTCGGCGCCCTGGCCGCGCGCCTGCAGCATCTCCCACGCGATCGCCTGGGCCGTGCCCGGGTCGGGAACGCCGACGGCCGGCGCTGCAGCGGCGGCGACGGGAGGCGGTGGAGGTGCGGTAACGCCGAACGAGTCGCGGGCCGCGGAGTTGATGTACTCGCCGTCCACCGCGAGCGACTGCAGATCTTCGGAATCGATGGTGCGGGCAGCGACGGTCGCGAAGGCCGCAGAGGAGCCGTATGGCGGGGCTAAGGTCACGAGGATGAACGCGAAACTCACGAAACTCGCGAAGAGCGGAAGCGACCAGGGAGCACGTACATGGCGCCCGGAAACGTCCCCGCCCGCGCTCTTGCGCTCGGCGCGGAGTTCCCTGATCCGCAGTTGGGTGCTCACAGTCAACCGATTTTAGCCGAAGAGGCCCCGAAAGCCGAGGTCGGGGTCAGCGGACCGCGAGCATGACGTCGATCACGGCGTCGAGCAGCAGGTCGACCTGGGTCTCGTTGTAGCCCCGCTTCCTACTCGCGAAGACGACCGTGCGCACGTGCTCGACGCTCATGGGCTTGCCATGCTGGAAGTAGCTGACGAGCTTGTCGGCGAACGCATCGACATCCTTCGGGTCGTAGCCCGTCGTGAGTAACCCCGCGCGCGAGAAGCGCTGACCCGCCGGTCGGGCGAGGCGATCGAGGATGGTCTGCGCCGAGCCGCGGGCTTTCGCGTACCAGGCGGCATCCCCGGCCTGGGCGAACGCGCGCTCGCGTTCACGCGAGGCGAAGGCGTCTTCGAGGCGCTCGAGTGCGGCATCCACGTGGCTCGTCGAATAGCCGCCCTTCTGCATGGCGAACGCCATCGTGCGGATGCTCTCCGCGTTGAGCACGTTCGGCTGCTGCGGGTCGGCCGTGTAGGCGCGACGCGCTTCCTCGAGAAAATCCTCGACCTGGTCGACGTTGTAGCCGAGCCGAGACTTGCGACTTCGGGGGAAGGTTGTGCTCACCGAACCATTCTGCCCTAGCCCCGCAGCACTTTCCTGACGCCGAGCCCTACGTGAAGACGAGGAAGAGCACGTAGGCGGCCGCGGCCGACAGCAGGGACGAGTCGACGCGATCGAGGAAACCGCCGTGGCCGGGCAGCCACGTGCTGATGTCTTTGATGCCGAGGTCGCGTTTGATGAGCGACTCGGCGAGGTCGCCACTCGTCGCGGTGAGCACCATGGTGAGGCCCAGGATCACACCGACCCACCATGGCTGCTGCAGCATGAAGAGAGCGAGCAGGATGCCCGCGATGACGGCCGCGGCGACCGAACCTGCAAACCCCTCCCAGGTCTTCTTCGGACTTATCGTGGGCGCCATCGGATGCTTTCCGAACGCAAGGCCGCTCGCATACGCGCCGGTGTCGACGGAGATGACGACGATGAGGAACGCGAGCGTCCACCACTGGCCACCCTCCTGCGCCGTCAGCAGCACCGTGAAACTCGCCATGAAAGCGACATAGGCCATGATGAACGCGGCGGCGCCCAGGTCTTTGAGCAGCTCGACCGGCCTCACGCGATGGCTGGGCCGAGCCAGTTCGACGAGTCGCCAGAGCCCGATGAGGGCGATGCCCGCGAGCGTGATGAGCCAATGGCCGGTCGCGCCCCAGTAGAAGGCCGCCGGCACGACCGCGACGGCGGAGATGACGGTGGGCAGACGTGGCACATCGCGGCCGGCGAATCGCAAGGCGCTCGCGAGCTCGAACGCCGTGAACGCGATGAGCACGGCCGCGAAGACCATGAACAGGGCCTTGACGAAGATGAGGCTGAAGAGCAGTGCCAGACCGAGCGCGAACCCCACGACGAGGGCCATCGCAAGAGGCCTCCCGGTGCGAGCGTTGATCTTCTCGTTGGTCGCTCGAACCTGCGCGTTGATCTTGTCGTTCCTCGCGCGAACCTGGGCCTCGAAGTCGGAAACCATCAGACCTCGAGCAGCTCGGCTTCCTTGCGCTTGAGCGCGTCGTCGATCGCGTCGACGTGCTGCTTGGTTGCCGCGTCCAGTTCTTTCTCGGCGCGAGCGACCTCGTCCTCGCCGACCTCCTTGAGGGCGTCGAGATCGTCTTTGGCCTTGCGGCGGATGTTGCGCACCGACACGCGCGCCTGCTCCGCCTTGTCGCGCACGATCTTCACGAACTCCCGGCGGCGCTCCTCGTTGAGCTCCGGCAGGGTGGCGCGGATGACGTTACCGTCGTTGCCGACGCTCGCCCCCAGGTTGGCCGCCCCCACGATCGCCTTCTCGATGTCTTTGAGCGCGCTCTTGTCGTAGGGCGTGATGAGCAGCGTGCGGGCCTCCTGGTTGACCATGGAGGCGAGCTGCGCGAGGGGCGTCGGTGTTCCGTAGTAGTCGACGAGCACCTTCTGGAAGAGCGCAGGGTTGGCGCGGCCGGTGCGCACGGTGCCGAAGTCGTCTTTGGCGACCTCCAGGGCCCGCTGCATCTTGTCTTTGGCCTCGGCCAGAACGTCGCTGATCACGGCAACTCCTTTGTGTTCTGGTTCAGATTACAGGGTCAACAGCGCAACGCCCGCGAGCACTATCGCCGCACCCACGAGACGCTGCACCGGATGCGGTTCGCGGAACAGCAGCCATCCGGCGAGCCCCACGAGCACGACACTCACCTCTCGCGCGGGCGCAATGACCGAGACGGGCGCCAGCTGGATCGCGATGAGGATGAGGATGTACGCGAGCGGCGACAGGATGCCGAACAGCAGCACGGCGACCCAGTGCCGCCGCGCGACCTGCCGCGTCTCGGGCCATCGTCGCAGGGCCGGCACGGCGAGCAGCACCAGTTGGAACACGACGCTGCCCCAGTACAGGCCGACGGGCGGCATGCCGCCGACCGTCACGGCGGACGCATCCCACAGCGTGTAGATCGCGATCATCACCCCGACGACGAGCCCGTACAGGATGCCCGCCCGATTGCCGCGCGCCCGCGCGCGGCCACCGGCGAAGCCGATCACCATGACGCCCGAGATCACGACCGCGGCGCCCGCCAGGACGAACCAGGATGGCCTCTCGCCGAGGATCACGATCGCGAGCACCACCGCGAGCAGGGGACCCGAGCCGCGCGCGAGCGGGTAGACGACCGAGACATCGCCGAGGCGGTAGCCGCGCTGCAGGGTGAGGAAATAGGTGACCTGCAGGGCTCCGCTCACTGCGGCCCACGGCATCCATCGCAGAAGGTCTGTGCCTTCGGCCACGAGGGAGGCGATGCCGAACGGCGCGAAGACGATCGCTCCGACGACGAACCCCGGCCAGAAGAAGCCGACGCCGCTCGTGCCGGCACGCTTGATCGCCACATTCCAGGTGGCGTGCGCGACCGCGGCCGCGGCGACGAGCACCGCGACGAGCACGGGCGCGCTCCGCTAGTTCGAGACGAGCGTGCCGATGCGGTCGCCGCGGATCGCCTTGGTGAGATTGCCGTCGGGGTGGATCCCGAACACCACCATGGGCATCGAATTGTCCATGCACAGGCTGAACGCGGTCGAGTCGACGACCTTGAGACCCTGCACGAGCGCCTCTTGGTACGTGATCTGCTCGATCTTCTTCGCACCCGGGTTCTTGCGCGGATCGTCGTCGTACACGCCATCGACACCGTTCTTGGCGACGAGCACGACCTGCGCGTCGATCTCCAGCGCACGCTGGGCGGAGACGGTATCCGTCGAGAAGTAGGGCAGGCCCGCACCGGCGCCGAAGATCACGACCCGGCCCTTCTCGAGGTGGCGTTCCGCGCGGCGCGGGATGTACGGCTCCGCCACCTGCGTCATCGAGATCGCCGACTGCACGCGGGTCGCGGCGCCCGCCTGCTCGAGAAAGTCCTGCAGGGCCAGCGCATTCATGACCGTGCCGAGCATGCCCATGTAGTCGGCTCGACCTCGGTCCATGCCGCGCTGGCTGAGCTCTGCCCCGCGGAAGAAGTTGCCGCCACCGACGACGATCGCCACTTCAACGCCCTCAGCGGATGCCGCCGCGATCTCCTTCGCGAGAGCGGAGACCACATCGGGGTTGACGCCGAGCGAGCCGCCGCCGAACGCCTCCCCCGAAAGCTTGAGGAGCACCCGTCTCTTGCGGTCTGTCATCGTGATCCTCCCGGTCGACTCGTTCTAGGGTAATGGTCTTGCTCGCATGCCAACTTCCGAAATGACGGAGCATCGGCGGGCATGTCGCGACGCTCGGCGGATTCCCGCGCCCGGATGCCCCAAACTCCGTCATTTCGGAAGGGGGCGGGCCGTTCCGGCACACGAAAAGGGCCCGGGTCTCCCCGGGCCCCTTCGCGATTATCGGGTCAGGCGCCGACCTTGAACCGGGCGAAACCGGTCACTGTGAGTGCGGCATCCGCGAGCACCTTGCTCACAGAGAGCTTGTTGTCGCGCGCGTAGTCCTGCTCGGGAAGCACGACCTGCTTGAAGAAGCCGTTGATGCGACCCTCGATGATCTTGGGGAGCGCGGCCTCGGGCTTGCCCTCGTTGCGGCTGATCTCCTCGACGATGCGACGCTCGGTCTCGACGTCGGCCGCGGGAACATCCTCACGCGAGAGGTACTGCGGGTCAGCGAACGAGATGTGCTGCGCGATGCTCCGAGCAGTGTCCGCGTCGTCGCCCGAGTACGCCACCACCACGCCGACCTGCGGCGGCAGATCTTTGTTGGTGCGGTGCAGGTAGATCGAGAACTTGTCGCCGGGGATGCGCACGATGCGGCGCAGTTCCACCTTCTCGCCGAGCACGGCGGCCTCGTCGTCGATGATCGACGCGACGCTCTTGCCGCCCACCTCGGTGGCCAGGGCGGCCTCCAGGGTCTCGGCGCCCGAGTCGGCGAGCGCGGCGAGCACGGTGTCGCCGAGCGCGATGAACTTGTCGCTCTTGGCAACGAAGTCGGTCTCGCACGCGAGCTCGATCATCGTCGTTGCTGTAGCGCTCTCGACAGCGGCAACGAGGCCCTCGCTCGTGGAACGGTCGGCACGCTTCGCGTTGCCCTTCGCACCCTTGAGACGCAGGAGCTCGGTCGCCTTCTCGAGGTCGCCCTCGGCTTCGACGAGTGCGTTCTTGGTGTCGACCATGCCGGTGCCGAGGCGATCGCGCAGGGTCTTGATGTCAGCGAGGCTGATGTCTGCCATGTGCTGTGGTTCCTTACTTGTCGTCTGAATTCTTGTCGGCCTTCGCGGCCGGCTTCTTGGGGGCAGCCTTGGGGGCCTTCTCGGCCTCGGTGGCGTCCGCCTCGATCTTCGCTTCGGTCTGCTCGTCGGACTCGACCACGTGCTCCGGCACGACAGTCTCGTCGGCGGTGGCCTCGTGCTCGGCCACTGCAGCATCCGCGTCGTTCTCCTCAACGGGAACCTCGGCGGCGATGACTTCGGCAACCTTCTCAGTCGCGTCAGCGCCCTGGTCGACGGCCTCGATCTTCTCGGCTTCCGTCGCGGGCGACTCCGATGCCTGCAGCAACTCGGCCTCCCAGGCTGCGAGGGGCTCGACCTCTTCGCCGGCTTCCGGCTTCTGGTGGCGCTGGATGAGGCCCTCGGCGGCGGCATCCGCGATGATGCGGGTCAGCAGGCCGACCGAGCGGATCGCGTCGTCGTTGCCCGGAATCGGGTACTGCACGTCGTCGGGGTCGCAGTTGGTGTCGAGGATCGCAATGACCGGGATGCCCAGCTTGTGCGCCTCGTCGATGGCGAGGTGCTCCTTCTTGGTGTCGACGATCCACACCGCCGACGGGGTCTTCGTGAGGTTGCGGATACCACCCAGGCTCTTCTGGAGCTTGATGAGCTCGCGCTTCTGGATGAGCAGTTCCTTCTTCGTGTACCCGCGAGTGGTGTCGTCGAAGTCGACCTCCTCGAGCTCCTTCATGCGCGCGAGGCGCTTGGAGACGGTCTGGAAGTTGGTGAGCAGTCCACCGAGCCAGCGCTGGTTGACGTAGGGCTGGCCGACGCGCTGCGCCTGCTCGGCGATCGCGCCCTGTGCCTGCTTCTTCGTGCCGACGAACAGGATGGTGCCGCCGTGGGCAACCGTCTCCTTGACGTAGTCGAACGTCGCGTCGATGTGCTTGAGCGACTGCTGGAGGTCGATGATGTGGCTGCCCGAGCGCTCGGCCAGGATGAATCGCTTCATCTTCGGGTTCCAGCGGCGGGTCTGGTGCCCGAAGTGAACGCCGCTGTCGAGCAGCTGGCGGATGGTGACGACGGCCATTGCCGTTCTCCTTAACTGGCACGGCTGCGTTTACGCAACGCAATGCGTGCCTACTCAGTTTTCTCCCGCGACCGGTCGGTGCGGAACCTGGTGCCCGGGCGCACACCCACCCGGATTTCTCCGGGACTGATGGGTGTGGTGGCCTTGTGTGCGCTAAAGCTTCTGCATGTCTGCAGTGCCTGGCGCTGGGCACGCGTAGTCACCCGGATTGCTCCGAGTGCTTCGGAAATGATAGCACCGCTCCCCCTCCGGTCGCTCTCGGGCGATTTGCCCACCCCTTCGGGTGCTGCAAAGCGTCGGGGGCTCGCGTCGCAGCACAGTGGGTGGATGCTTCGAGCCCTTGCCGCGCTGATCGTTGTGCTGAGCGTGCCCGGCGCCGCGGCCGAGGCCACGTATGCCGCTCCCGCGGCCCTCTCTTCCGCGCCCGAGGCCACGTGGTCCTGGCCCGTGGACCCGCCGCGAGCAATCATGCGCCCCTACATCGCCCCGATCACGCCGTACTCCGCCGGTCACCGCGGCGTCGACATCCGGGCGCCCGAGGCCGCGGTCCGTGCTCCCGCCGCGGGCATCGTGCACTTCGTCGGGGTCGTCGTCGATCGTCCGGTGCTCTCCATCAGGCACCCGGGCGGCATCATCTCGAGCTACGAGCCGGTGCAGTCAAGCCTCGTGGCGGGCGATGCGGTCGCGCGCGGCGATCCGATCGGCATCGTGTTACCGGGTCATTGCGAGTCGACGTGCCTGCATCTGGGGGTTCGCATCGATGGCGAGTACGTGTCGCCGCTGCGGTACCTGGGCGGCATCCCCAGAGCCGTGCTGCTGCCGACGAGATGGGGTGCCGCGCGATCGGCCACACATGATGGCGAGGCTGGAGACGCCTCGGCGCGCCCGGGTCTAACGCAGGTCGATCCGGATGCGTCCGTCAGCGACTCCGCGGTCCCCGTCCGGCGCGGGCGCCGGCACGACGAGCCGTTTCTCGCGGTCGAGGTCGTCCCGTGCGTTCGGGGCGGACGGGTGGAAGATCTCGTCGAACGACGCCGTGAGCATTCCCGAACCGCGCGAGCTCGCGCCCCTCTTCTCCGGGTGGCGCTGCAAGTAGTAGGCCACGCCGAACAGGCCGCCGATGACGATCGCGAACACCGCGCACGTGATGACGGCTCCGATCATTGCTCTACCGTATCCCGCTGGCGACAGCAGTGCCCCTACGCTCGCGGATGCGCTAGCCGGTAGCTCTCCTTGAGCCGCTCCGTCGACACGTGCGTATAGAGCTGGGTCGTGCCGAGGCTCGCGTGGCCGAGCATCTCCTGCACCGCGCGCAGATCGGCGCCGCCGTCGAGCAGGTGGGTGGCCGCGGTGTGGCGCAACGTGTGCGGACCCGACGGACCCGAACCCGGCACCGTTGCCAGCAGCGATGCGACGAGTTCGTACACGGTGCGTGAGCCGAGGCGCTTGCCTCGCGCGCCGAGGAAGAGCGGTGACGCCGGGGACGGCGCATCCTCTGCGAGAAGGGGCCGACCCCGCTCCAGATAGTTGGTGATCGCATCTCGAGCCGGGATGCCGAATGGCACCACTCGCTCTTTCGACCCCTTGCCGAGTGCTCGCACCGTGAGCCGACCCAGGTCGATGTCCCCGATGCCCAGGCCGGTGAGCTCGCTCACGCGCAACGCCGACGCATAGAGGAGCTCGACGATCGCCAGGTCGCGCATCGCAACCGGGTCGCCTGTGCTCGCGCGGTCGAGCAGGCGTTGCAGGATGCCACTCATGCTCTCCCGGGAGAGCACCCTCGGCAGGTGGTGGTCGCTCTTCGGCGCCCGGAGCCGCACCGCGGCGTCGGCGGGAGTGGCGCCCGTGCGCGCGAGCCACGCCGTGAGACTGCGGGCCGCTGCCGCGCGCCGGGCGAGCGTGGACTTCGCGAGCCCGTCCTGGGATGCCCGCCACAGCCAGTCTCTGAGCAACTCCAGGTCAATGCCCCCGGCCTCGAGCTCGCCCCTGGCGGCGGCGAAGTCCGCGAGTTGAGTGAGGTCGGAGCGGTACGAGCGCACCGTGTGCTCGCTGAAGCCGCGCTCCGACGCGAGGTGCGCGACGAAGGCTTCGACGGTGCCGTGCAGGTCCACGGTCCCATGGTCGCGCATGCACCGCGAGGTGCGGCGATGCGCCTTAGCGTTTCGGGATGACGGAACGCCCGCGATCCCGACCCACCGGTGGGCCGGCGAGCCCAGTCGCCTACGATCCTGTCCCCGCCGTGGGCCGGCGAGCCCAGTCGCGCGTGATCCTGTCCCCGCCGGTGGGCCGGCAAGCACAGTCGCCCGCCCCTACTCAGGCAGCGGAGTCGAACTCCCGACTTCGGCGGAGTTGAACTGCGACGCCTTCTTCGAGAAGGTCTCGAGGCGTTCCTCGGGTGTCATCGCCTCGATCTGGGCCCAGGCTCCCGCCGGGAATCCTGAAACCTCGGTCGTATCGCCCACGGGGATGATCGAGTGCACGAGCTGCTGCTCATACACGTGCACGACGTTCACCGACTGGCCGAAGTCCACGCCGGAGAGCAGCCGGTCCTCGGCGCTGAGATCGAGCGTGTAGCACGTGGCCGAAGCGACGGAGACGGGGATGCCCGCGAACGTGCTGTGCGTGGAGTAGTGGAGGTGTCCCGCCAGAATGGCCCGAACATCCGAGCCCCTGAGCACGGCCGCGAGCCGGGACTGGTCCTGCAGCTCGAGCATGCCCATCGCCTCGAGCAGCGGGGTGGGGATCGGCGGGTGATGCACGGCGAGGATCGTTCCGTGCGGAGCCGGAGTGGCGAGCACGTCGGCGAGCCAGACGAGTTGCGATTCGGTCAGATCCCCGTGGTGGTAGCCGGGCACGGTGGTGTCGAAGGAGATGATGCGCAGTCCGTCGATGTCGTAGACCCGGTCTTGCGGCGCATCCGACTCCTCGTCGAAGAGCAACCGCGCGTAGTCCCCTCGCTCGTCGTGGTTGCCCATGACCCAGATGACCTGGGCGCCCATTCGCGCGGCGGCCGGCTCGACCAGCTCGCGCAGCCTCGAGTACGCGTCTGGCTCCCCGAGGTCTGCGAGGTCGCCCGTGAACACGATCGCCTGCGGCTTCGCGATCGATCGCTCGAGCTGCTTGAGCGCCTGGGCGAGGTGGTCGATGGTGTCGACTTGGCCGTAGAGCGGTCGCCCGCCCGCGAGAAGGTGCGTGTCGCTGAAGTGAGCAATGACGTGGGATGCGGCGGGGTACTGCCCGAGTTGGATCACGCCCCCATGCTAAGCGTCTCACCCCGACGGCGCCTCAGTTCGAAACGGTCGCGATCGTGCTGTCCTGCAGGTCGAGTCGCGGAAGACCGGAGTGCTGGAGTGCATGCTTCACGAATTAGCACCGGCGGCTCTCGTCAGCCGCTTCGCACCTCACGCGTCGGCACGACGGCCTTTTGACTTGAGCCAGCCGCGGCCGGTCTCACGCGCTCGCCCGTCAAGCTCGAGACGACCGAGCACGGCGCGCACATCTGCGACGGCCAGACCGGACCGCGCCGCGAGGTCCGGAGCTTGGCGCGCCGCCCGGTCGCTGAGCGCGTCGAGAACTCGCGTGCCGTCGAAATCACGGTGCACTGCCCGGGAATCGGCGGCCACCGGCAAAGCGGAGGAGGGAATGGGGACCGCTTCCGGCAGTGGCGCCAATTCAGCCATTTCTTCGGGGGTGGTGACGCACGTCGCCTTCTGATCGCGGATGAGCTTGTGGCAGCCGGTCGATGCCGCGCTCGTGACTGGACCCGGAACCGCTCCGACCGGGCGCGAAAGGTCGGCGGCGTGGTTGGCCGTATTGAGCGATCCGGAACGCCAACCAGCCTCGAGCACGACCGTCGCGAGGCTCGCCGCGGCAATCAGCCTGTTCCTCTGCAGGAAGCGCCACTTGGTCGGCGGAGACCCGCACGGCAGTTCGGAGATGACCGTACCCGCCTCGACGATGCGAGTGAGGAGCGCATCGTGTCCGCTCGGATAGAAGCGGTCGACGCCGCCAGCGAGGAATGCCACCGTCAATCCCCCGCTAGCGAGTGCAGCACGATGGGCCATGCCGTCGATCCCGTAGGCGGCGCCCGAGACGATCGTGTATCCGCGGTCCACGAGGCCGGCCGAGGACTCGAGAGTCACGTGCTCCCCGTACCCGGTGGCGGCACGCGCCCCGACGAGGGCGATCGATCGCGAGAGTGAGGCGAGCGCGTCATCCGGACCTCTCGTCCAGAGGGCGATGGGCGCGTGCCTCGCGAGGTCGTCGACCGACGTGGGCCAGAGCTCGTCGCCGGGGACACGCAAGCGAGCGCCGTAGCGAGCCGCTTGTCGCAGCGCGATGAGAGCCGACCCGGAATTCACGCGCGGCTGCCAGCGCTCGATCGCCTGCTGTGCTTCGAGCGCACTGACCGGTGGATTCTCGCCGAATGCGGCGACCAGCTGCTGGGCGCTCCAGCGTTCGACGACCGCCGCGAGCGCCCTCGGCGCCCCCAGCGCGGCGATCGCGAGCCCCGCGATCCCGTCGCCCGGCTCGGCGATTCCCGTCCATGCGGCACGCGCAAACCGGTCTTCGATCGCCGGGCGATCGAGCGCGGCCGTCGCCTCGGTCAATTCGTCGCTCGAGACATCGCGCACGAGCTGCGACACTTCGGCCTCTTTCAATCCGAACATGCTCACGTGGATATCGCCCTTCTCAGGTACAGCGCTTGCCCGATCTGGGCCGCGGTCGGCGCGGTCACGCCTTGGAGGTCCGCGAGCGTCCACGCGACCCGAAGCACCCGGTCGTAGCCGCGCATCGTGATTCCGCCTCGCTCAAGAGCGCGGTCGAGAGCTGCGGTGACGGTGTGCGCTAGCCGGACACCCGGTGCGCGCAACCACGAACCAGGCACCTGCGAGTTGAGCCGCCACGGAGTCGCCTGCAGTCGCTCGGCGGCCGCGGCCCTGGCGGCGACCACACGACCTCGCGCCTCTGACGTGGAGACCCGCGGTTGTTCGTGCGAGACCCGAAGCTGGGCCGAGGTGACTCGGTGCACCCGGAACTGGATGTCGATGCGGTCCAGGAGTGGGCCCGACAGGCGACCGATGTACCGTCGCCGGGCGCTCGGCGGGCACGTACACTCCGAGTCGCGAGCTCCGTACTGGCCGCAGGGACACGGGTTCGCGGCCAGGACGAGCTGGAAACTGCCGGGAAAGTGGGCGACCCCGTTGGCGCGGTGGATGCTGATTACCCCGGACTCGAGCGGCTGCCGCAGGGTGTCGAGTACGGAAGGGTTGAACTCGGGCGCCTCATCCAGGAACAGCACCCCATGGGAGGCCCTCGCTGCTGCACCGGGTCGGATGAGCCCGCTGCCGCCCCCGACGAGCGCTGCTGCCGTAGCCGTGTGGTGCGGACTCTCGAACGGCGGCCGAGTAGGCAGAGAGCCACCGACCGGAAGACCGGCGAGTGACCGGATGGAGCTGACCTCGAGCGCGGCTTCGGCATCGAGCGACGGCAGCAGCCCAGGCAACCGCGCAGCGAGCATCGTCTTGCCGGCGCCCGGCGGGCCGAGAAGGAAGACGTGGTGTCCGCCCGCCGCCGCGACGAGCATCGCTTCCACGGTCTCCGCGTTGCCGATGACGTCGGCGAGATCGCCCGGGTCGTCGGCGGGGGCATCCCGCACCGAATGCAGGATGGGCTCGACGGGCTCGGGCTCGAAGTCGCCCCCGTGCCAGATCGCGGCGTCACGCAGCGAGGCCACCGGGATGATCCGCACGCCCGGCACGAGGGATGCCTCATCCGCGTTGCCGGTCGGCACCATCACCGTGTCGAATCCCCCGCGACTGGCCGCGAGCACCGCGGGAAGGATGCCGTTGACCGGCCTGAGGCGACCGTCGAGCCCGAGTTCACCGAGGTGCAGCACGCGGTCGATGGACTCGGCCCTGACGGACCCGGCGGCAGCGAGAGCCGAGAGCGCGATGCCGAGGTCGAAGACCGATCCGTGCTTGGGAAGGGCTGCGGGCGACAGATTCACGGTGATCTTGCGCGGAGGCAGCGCGCACCCCGAGTTGGTCGCCGCCGAACGGACGCGGTCTTTCGCCTCGCCGAGAGCGGCATCCGGGAGGCCGATGAGCACGAAGGCGGGCAGGTTGCTCGAGATGTCCGCCTCGATCTCGACGACGGCGCCCTGCAGCCCGAGCAGCGAGATCGCATAGGTGCGGCCGATGGGCATCAGAACACCCGCTCGAGATGCTCGACGGTGACCTGCCCCGACCGCGGTGCGATGACGGCGATCGCGTCGATGCGAATGCGGTCGTGGGATCCCGCGTGAGCCTCGCACCACGCGGCCGCGAGTCGGCGCAGACGAGCGAGCTTGGCAACCGTGATGGATTCGAGCGGATGCCCGAACCCGACGCCCGAGCGCGTCTTGACCTCCACGAAGACCGTCTCGGCCCCGTCGCGCGCGACGAGGTCGATCTCGCCCTGGCCGCACCGCCAATTGCGGTCGACGATGCGAAGTCCGCGAGCCTCCAGATGGCGGGCCGCTATAGCCTCACCCCGCCTGCCGAGTGCATCCTTCGCCGCCATGCACCAAGGGTGGAGCGCCGCGGCCGTCGGCGACGCCGGCGGGACCTGCACTGTGGCGGGGTGTGGCTACTGCCTCGCTGGGGAGGATTAGCTGAACCGGGAAGACCGGCCGAAGTTGCCCTACTTCAGGTGCCCGCGAATCTCCCCGCCCGGGAACGCCGCTGTGTGCACGTTCACGTAGTAGTCGCCGGGGCTTTCTGAGATGGCTTGCAGGAGCGCGGCATCCGCGGTCGTGCAGGTCTCCACTGTCCACGTCGTTCCGGTGCCCACTTCGAGCGGGATGACCACCGGGCCGGCGACCTTGCGCTCCCCGACGTGGATGTGAGCGGCGACAGCATCACCCGACAGGTTGCGGGCCGTGAGGGTGTAGCACAGCTCGCTGCCGTCGATCGTGTAGCTGAAGAAGCCGCTCGCGCCCGTATTGGCCCCGGTGGTCTCCTGCCCGTTGTTCAGCGGAATGGCCGGCGCCGCGGTGGCGGCCGTACCACCCGCCAATGCCAGAGCGAGCGCTGCGCATGCTGCGACACCCAACCGGATGCCGCCTTCCTTTGCGATTTGCATCTTCCGAACCTCCTTGTCTGAGCCCCAAGGGGGACGCTACGCCCGCGAATCAGGGCATGCAAGGGGTGCGAAAGGCTACTCGTCGAGCGCTAGTTCCTTGGGAAGCTCGAGCTCTTTGGCACTGAGCTCCTCGACGTTGACGTCTTTGAAGGTGAGCACGCGCACACTTTTCACGAAACGATCCGAGCGGTAGACATCCCACACCCATACGTCGTTCATGGTGAGTTCGAAGTAGAAGTCGTGCTCGGTGTCCTGGCGCACCAGCTCGACCTCGTTGGCGAGGTAGAAGCGACGCTCCGTCTCGACGACGAAGCGGAACTGGCTGACGACGTCGCGGTATTCGCGATACAGGGCCAGCTCGACCTCGCGGTCGTAGTCTTCGAACTCGTCTTCATCCATGCTGCGGACAAGTCTAGACCGGGACTCAGAACAGCGTCGGCGGTCTCTCGTGCAACCAGGTCTGCCGGTGCCACTCGCTCGGCCCGAGTTCGTCGATCGCGGCGTAGTGCCCAGCCGACGCGTAGCCCTTGTTGCCCTTCCAGCCATAGCCGGGAATCGTGTCATCCGCTTCGATCATGATTCGGTCGCGGTGCACCTTGGCGATGACGGATGCCGCAGCCACCGAAGCACAATCCCTGTCAGCCTTGACGAGGGTTCGCACTCGCGGCGCACCCGGCGCGTGGGGGGTGAGCCAGTCGTGCGAGCCGTCCAGCAGCACGACGGCCTCGTCGACGGGAGCGCCGGCATCCCGCAGCTGTTGAAGCGCCCGGCTTCCCGCGAGCCCCAGCGCGGAGATGATGCCGATCGCGTCGACCTCGAGCGCCGACGCGAGGCCCACTGCGGCGAACAGAGACCACTTGTGGGCGAGTGGCGAGAGCTCCTCGCGGCGCTTCTCGCTGAGCATCTTGGAGTCCCGCAAGCCCGCCGGATGCGCCTTCACGCCCACACCGACGACCGAGAACCCCACCGCGACTGGGCCCGCGATCGCGCCGCGACCCACCTCGTCGCATCCGATCACGAACCGCACACCCTCCCGATGCATGGAGCGCTCCACGCGAAGTGTCGGGTCTGCGACGGTCATCATGGCTACTTGCGGTCCACGTCGTGGAAGGTCACCGGATAGTTGTCGAGCCACGTCCAGCGATCAACGGGCCAGCTGATGAGCAGGGCGCGCCCCACGACGTTGTCGATCGGGACGAAGCCACCGGTCGGATCGTTGCGATGGAAGGCGGAGTCGGCCGAGTTGTAGCGATTGTCGCCCATGACCCAGATCGAGTCCTCCGGCACTGTGACCTCGAAGTCGTCGCGCGTCACCTTCGTGACGTCGTCGGGGAGGTTGATGTACGGCTCGTCGAGGGGAACACCGTTGACGGTGAGCTGCCCGAAGTCGTTGCAACAGATGACGGTGTCTCCGGGGAGGCCGATCACGCGCTTGATGAGGTGATCGTTGCTGTCGGGGGCGCTCAGTCCCACGAAGGCGAGCACGGCATCCACGCCGCCGACGAACCAGTTCACCGGCTGCTCGACGGTCGGCGTGAGCCATCCGCCCGGGTCTTTGAAGACAACGACGTCTCCGTGCTCGATCGGCATCAGGTCGGGCTCGAGCTGGTTGACGATGATGCGGTCATCGATGTGGAGGGTCTCCTCCATGGACGACGACGGAATGTAGAACGAGCGGATCAGGAACGTCTTGATCAGGAACGAGATGAGCAGCGCCGCCAGGAAGATGAGCAGCACGTCGCGAACGAATATCTTCCAGCCGCGGCGCTTGCGCTGTGGCCGCGAATCCGTGTGATCCGACGCCGGATTGGCGGCCGCATCCTGTGTTTCCTGTGTCATTAAACCCCTGAGCTCCCAGCAAGCATAAGCGGCTGGGAGCTCAGGAAAGCATTCGAAACGCGCTGCCTGAAGCGAAGCGCGACCGACTCAGAAGTCGCGCTTCTCCTTGATCTTGGCCTTCTTGCCACGGAGGTTGCGCAGGTAGTACAGCTTCGCGCGACGAACGTCACCGCGCGTGACGATCTCGATGTGGTCGATGATGGGCGAGTGCACGGGGAACGTGCGCTCGACGCCGACCTGGAAGCTGACCTTGCGCACCGTGAAGGTCTCGCGCACGCCCTCACCCGAGCGGCCGATGACGACGCCCTGGAAGACCTGGATGCGGGAGCGGGTGCCCTCGATGATGTTCACGTGAACCTTGACGTTGTCGCCGGCGCGGAAGTCGGGGATGTTGTCTTTGAGGGATGCTGCATCGACGCTGTCGAGGATGTGCATGGTGTTTCGCTCTCTGCGCCCGCCACAGGTCGAACGCGTTCTTCAGTGATTCAGAAGATGGGATCGTGGTCGCACAACGCCGGAACCCCTGTGGCAGAGCCGGATGCAAACACGAAGGGTAATTCTCGCACAGAACCGGCATCGCGTGCCACTCGGGCGAACGCGCCGTAACACTCAGCTTTCCGCATATCTACGCGGGGTATCGTCATGTGACCCACTGAGCGGAGAGTTTGACCACATGATCGACAAGGCCGACTTCGTGCCTGCCACGGTACGCACCGAGCCAGTACAACAGAGAAGCACGGAACGCATCGCCAGCCTCCTCGATGCGGCCGCGGCCCTGATCGACGAGCACGGCATCGACGGCCTCACCACGAGCGATGTTGCGACCCGTTCCGGTTCTTCGGTGGGAGTGGTCTACCGCTACTTCCCCAACATCCAGTCGCTGCTTCGCGCCCTTGCCGCCCGCAACATGGAGAAGTTCACGGATCGCATCTACGCGGCAATGAACGATTCGCCGGCGGAGTGGCTCACCGCTCTCGACTCGACGATCGACGCCTACATCGACCTCACGCGCACGGAGCCGGGCTTTCGAGCGGTGCGGTTCGGCGACATCATCGACGAGCGGTTCATCCAGCCGGAGCTGACCAACAACAGCCTCCTCGCGGGCAGGTTCAACGAGTTGCTCGTCAAGAAGTACGGTCTCGTGCCGTCGGACCAGCTCTCGTTCGATCTCGAGGTGATCGTCGAGATCGCCGATGCGCTTCTGCACCGCGCATTCGTCTATGACAAGCAGGGCGAGGAGAAGTTCATCGAGAAGCTGCGCTCGATCGTGCGAGAACTGATGGCTTCGCACCGAGCGCTGCCGCCGGCGAGATGATCGAACTCCGCACGCCCGTCGAGATCGAGAGGATGCGCGGCGCGGGCGAGTTCGTCGCGAGCGTTCTCGAGGCGACGGCTGCGGCATCCGGCGTCGGAGTCAACCTGCTCGCGCTGGACAGGCTCGCGCACGACCTGATCCGTGCCCGCGGCGCCGAGAGCTGCTACATCGACTATCACCCGTCGTTCGGCGGCTCGCCTTTCGGCAAGGTGCTCTGCACGTCGGTCAACGATGCGGCGCTGCACGGCCTCCCGCACGACTACCGGCTGCGCGACGGTGACCTGCTCTCGCTCGACTTCGCAGCCTCCGTGGACGGCTGGGTCGCCGATTCGGCGATCACGATCGTGGTGGGCACTCCGCGCGACCAGGATCTGCGACTCATCGACGTCACCTCGCGCGCCCTCGACGCCGGCGTGGCAGCGGCCACCGTGGGCAACCGGATCGGTGACATCTCTGCGGCGATCGGCGATGTCGCCAGGGATGCTGGGCTCAGGGTCAACGTCGACTTCGGCGGTCACGGGGTCGGCCGCACCATGCACGGCGATCCGCACGTGCCCAACGATGGCCGACCCGGTCGCGGGCTGCCGCTTCGCGCGGGTCTCGTGTTCGCGATCGAGCCGTGGTTCATGCTCGGCACGGACCGCATTTTCACGGACAACGACGGCTGGACCCTTCGCAGCGCGGATGGGTCACGCGCCGCACACTTCGAGCACACCGTCGCGGTCACTGACGATGGGCCCGTCGTGCTGACGGCGCGACGCCAGCAGGACGACATCGGGGCATAGGCCTCTCACAGGAGCCGTGGTGCGGCACCGCCGCCGCGCTCGCGTCGATGTGACGGGTTACTGGTCGAGCAGATCGGGTCGCACTCTCTTGGTGCGCTCGAGCTGTTGCTCGCGGCGCCAGGCGGCGATCGCGCCGTGGTTGCCGCTCAGCAGCACGGGCGGCACCTCGAGTCCGCGCCATTCGGCGGGCTTCGTGTAGCTCGGGTATTCGAGCAGGCCGTCGGAGTGGCTTTCCTCGACCGAGCTCTCCGGGTTGCCCATGACGCCGGGGATGAGCCGGCCGATCGCCTCGATCATCGCCATGACCGCGACCTCACCGCCGTTGAGCACATAGTCGCCGAGGCTCACTTCGCGCACGCGTGCTCGCGTCGCCGCGTAGTCGACGACGCGCTGGTCGATGCCTTCGTAGCGTCCGCATCCGAAGACAAGGTGCTGCTCCGTGGCGAGTTCATGTGCCGTCGCCTGAGTGAAGCGCTCTCCCGCAGCCGACGGGAAGATGATCGTCGTCTGGGGGTCGGTCACGATCGCGTCGAGCGCCTCACCCCACGGCTCGGGTCGCATGACCATGCCGGCGCCGCCCCCATAGGGCGTGTCATCCACGGTGCGGTGCCGGTCGTGTGTGAATTCGCGAAGGTCGTGCACTCCGAGGTCGATGATCCCCCGCTCGCGCGCCTTGCCGAGCAGCGAGATGTCGAGCACCCCGAAGAACTCAGGGAAGATCGTCACGATGTCGATGCGCACGCAGCGACTCTATTCGCTCGGGGACCGCTCTTCGTCAGTGGGGTCGTCGTCGGGCTCACCGTCAGCTGGCTCGTCGTCGGCGGGCTCACCGTCAGCTGGCTCGTCGTCGGCAAGCTCCTCGAACAGCCCGAGCGGGGGCGTCACCGTGAGGGTTCCGGCCTTGATGTCGACGGATGACACGATCGCCTTCACGAAGGGCACGAGAACGTCGCCCGTGCTCGTCGCTACGGTCAGAAGGTCCTGGGCCGGGAAGTGGTCGATCTGCGTGACCGTTCCGACCGTGGTGCCGTCGCGCAGCACCGTGAGGCCGACGAGCTGGTGATCGAACCAGGCATCCTCTTCATCGGAGGCCTCCGCGAGATCCTGGTCGATCCACAGGATCGCCTTGATGAGGGACTCGGCCGTCGTACGGTCGGAGACGTTCTTGAAGAATGCGACTGGATGACTGTTGTAGAACTTGAGTTCGTTGAGCTCGAGGGTCTTGCCGTGCCAGGGCGACGTCGTCGGCACTTGGAGCGAGAACACGGCGCCCGGAACGAAACGTCGCTCCGGGGCATCCGTGTACAGCTCGATCTTGATCGCACCTTTGAGCCCGTGCGCCTTTGTCAGACGCCCCACGCGCAATTGCGTATGGCTCGGCTGGGGCTTGGAGGGCTGGGCCACCGTCTAGAAGTCGGTGTCGACGACGTCGACGCGCACCCGACGGCCATCGGCGAGAGCCGTGACCAGGGTGCGGAGCGCCTTCGCCGTTCGGCCAGCGCGGCCGATCACACGGCCGAGGTCGTCTGGGTGCACGCGCACTTCGAGAACCTCACCGCGCTGCGAGTTCTTCGCGACGACCTGCACCTGGTCAGGGTGATCGACGATCCCCTTGACCAGGTGTTCGAGAGCGGGAGCGAGCAAGACTAGGCCTTGTCCGCGTCGGGCTCTTCGGCGGCAGCGTCTGCAGCGGGAGCGTCGTCGGTACCGGCAACGGGAGCCTCGTCCGCGGCGTCGGGGGCGGGAGCCTCCTCGGCGACGGTGTCGCTCACGGGAGCCTCAGCAGCTTCCGCGGGAGCCTCAGCAGCTTCCGCGGGAACTTCAGCCGCCTCGGCAGGAGCGGCGGCCTCGGTCGAAGCCGACTCGTCGGCTGCGAGGTCGTCACCGGTCGCGGCGGCCGCGTCGGTGTCGGCGGGAGCTGCCTCCTCCTTGGGGGCCGGCTTCTCCGACTTGGGCTTGAGCACCGGCTTCTTCTTCTCGTCTGCCTGGAACTCGACCTTGGCGTCTTTAGTCTTGACCGTGCTCTTCGCGTTCTTGTCGCCCTTGAAGATGCCCCAGTCGCCGGTGAGCTTGAGGATCGCCTCGACCTGCGGGCTCGGCTGGGCGCCGACGCTCAGCCAGTACTGCGCGCGCTCCGAGTCGACCTCGATGAACGAGGGCTCTTCGGTGGGGTGGTACTTGCCGATCTCCTCGATCGAGCGGCCGTCGCGCTTGGCGCGCGAGTCGGCAACAACGATGCGGTAATACGGTGCACGGATCTTGCCCATGCGCTTCAAACGAATCTTTACAGCCACAATTCTCCTGAGATAAATGTTTGGGTGGCGAACCGATAGCCGTGAGCGTGGGGGCACACTCGGCGAAAAAGCTCTGATGGATTCCTGCCGCGCCTGATTAGAGGGTCGGGGGAGACAGGACTCGACTCGCTATTCTGCCACGCTTTTGCTCGGAGCCGAAATGGTTTGCGGCGGCACCGGAATCCGAGAGCGCCTGCGGGAGAGCGCGACACCCACGAGGCAGATCGCGCCGCCGACGACAGCCAGCGCGGCTGGCACCTCGCCGAACGCGATGAAGCCCATGAGCACCGCGAGCGGCGGCACGATGTATGTGGTGACTCCGAGCTGTCCCGCAGGCATGCGCGAGAGCGCATATGCCCAGGTGCTGAACGCGAGCGCGGTGGGAACGGCCCCGAGATACACGACCCCGAGGATGCCGTTGAGGGGCGCATCCTGCAGGTCACGAACGAGTTCACCGGCGAATGGCAGGCACGCGACGAGGCCGATGACACAGCCCATCCAGGTCACCTGCGCATTGGGCAGCCGCTTGAGCGCGGGCTTCTGCAGAAGAACTCCCGCCGCGTACGTGAATGCGGCGAGCAGGGCCCAGAGGATGCCAACGCCGTCGCCGAAGCCCCCGCTCGTCGCGAATCCGATGAGCACGACCCCGAAGAACGCGACGCCCGCGCCGATCGCGAGCCACTTCGGGATTCCCTCGCGCAGGAACAGGCCGGCACCGAGTGCGATGAGGATGGGGCCGATGTTCACGATCATCGCCGTCGTGCCCGCGTCGATCGTGTGCTCCGCGATGTTGAGGGCGACGTTGTAGCCACCGAACCACAGCACGCCGAACCCGAGGATCTGCACCCACTCCCGGCGATTGGGCGTCACCCACTTCTTGCGACCGACCGCGAAGACGATTGCGAGCAGCACCGTACCGATGGCAAGGCGCCCGAGCGCGAGGGCGCCGCCCGAGAAGTAGGGGCCGGTGCCGCGGATGACGATGAACGCGCTCGCCCATGCCACGATCGTGACCACGATCGCGACGATGACGAGCGGTGTCACGACGGATTGCGGGCGTGCAGTAGTGGTGGTGGTCACGGACTCAGGCTAGTGATCACCGCCGACGGCGTGACCCTCGCGGGAGCGCCGTGTCCGTAACCCGCCGAACTGTGGCAGGAGTGGTGACCCGGACCGTCTCTCAGCCGTTGGCGCGATCGCGCCAGGCCAGCCATCTCTTCACCTTCTCGAGGTCGTACTGGGGTCCCGTGAGACCGAGGGTGAAGAGCGTGACGCCGGCCTCGACCATGGCGTCGGCATCCGCCTCGTGGCGGCCGCGCAATTCATTCGAGATCTCGATCTCGCTCGTGTCGCGACCGACGGCCGCGCCGTGCTCCGCGAGGATGCCGAGCTTGCGAGGCAGCTCGTCGACGGAAGTGAAGCTGTGCCAGATGTCGGCGTGCCGCGCCACGATCCTGAGCGTCTTCTTCTCCCCGCCGCCACCGATGAGCACGGGTATCCTGCGCGTCGGCGGCGGGTTGAGCTTCGCCCAGCGCTGCTCGATGCGGGGCATGGCCTCGGCGAGAGCATCCAGTCGCTGACCGGCAGTGCCGAACTCGTAGCCGTACTCGTCGTAGTCCTTCTCGAACCAGCCGGAACCGGTGCCGAATATGAAACGCCCGCCGCTGATGTGGTCGAGGGTGCGGGCCATGTCGGCCTGCAGGTCGGGGTTGCGATAGCTGTTGCAGTTGACGAGGCAGCCGAACTCGACGCGGCTCGTGAGCTCGGCCCAGGAGCCGAGTTCAGTCCACGACTCGAAGTGCAGGCCATCGCGATCGCCGCTGAGGGGGAAGAAGTGGTCCCAGTTGAAGAGGATGTCGACGCCGAGCTGCTCGAGCTCGCGCACCGTGTCGCGGATGGTGGAGTAGGTGGCGTGCTGGGGCTCAACCTGGACCCCGAGGCGGATGGGACGCAATGGCATCCACCAAGACTATGGCGGCGGGCCGGGGTCGCTCGCCCTCCGCAGCGAGCATTGGCAGACGGCGAGCATTTGGCAGACGGCGAGCGGGCAGGCGGTCGACCGGGAGCGAAGGACGGGAGGCGGCTACCGGCCGAGGAACTTCTGCAGCGACGCGAGTTCTTCTTCGCTGGGACCGCCCGGCTTGGATCCCAGGCCGAAACCCGAGCCGCCCGCCGCCGGCTTGGCCGAGACCCCCGCCGCGAGCGCCGCATTCTCCGCCGCACGCTTGGCCGGGTTTCCCGACTTCGAGCCCTTCTTCTTGGGCTGCTGCTTGGCTCCGCCGAACTTCTGGCCGGGGATGGGCCCCATGCCCGGAATCTGCGGTACCCCGCCCTTCGCCACGGTCTTCATCATCTTCGCGGCTTGCTCGAAGCGATTGACGAGCGCGTTCACTTCGGTCACGGTCGTTCCGGAGCCCCTCGCGATGCGCACGCGGCGCGACCCGTTGAGCACCTTGGGCACGCGGCGCTCCTGCAGCGTCATCGACTGGATGATGGCCTCCGTGCGCGTGATCTCCGACTCATCGAAGTTGTCGAGCTGCTCGCGCATGCCCTTCGCACCGGGGAGCATCCCGAGCATGTTCTTGATGGAGCCCATGTTCTTGAGCTGCTGCATCTGGCCGAGGAAGTCTTCGAGCGTGAATGTGTCGGTCGCGAACTTCTCGGCGACCTTGCGCGACTCCTCCTCGTCGAAGGTCTTCTGCGCCTGCTCGATGAGGGTGAGGATGTCACCGAGGTCGAGGATGCGGCTCGCCATGCGGTCGGGATAGAACGGCTCGAAGTCGTCGAGTCCCTCCCCCGTCGACGCGAACAGGATCGGTCGACCGGTCACCGACGCCACGGACAGGGCCGCGCCACCGCGCGCGTCGCCGTCGAGCTTCGACAGCACAACGCCCGTGAAATCGACGCCCTCCTGGAAGACGCGCGCCGTCGTGACGGCGTCTTGTCCGATCATCGCGTCGATGACGAAGAGCACTTCGTCGGGATCGATCGCCTTGCGGATGTTGGCGGCCTGCTTCATCAGTTCGGCATCGACGCCGAGCCGACCCGCGGTATCGACGATGACGACGTCGTACTGCTTCTGCTTAGCGAACTTGAGCGCCTCTTTCGCGACCTTCACCGGGTCGCCCTTGCCGTTGCCGGGCTCCGGCGCGAAGACCGGCACTCCCGCCTGCTCGCCCACGACCTGCAACTGGGTGACGGCGTTGGGGCGCTGGAGGTCGGCGGCGACGAGCAGTGGAGTGTGGTTGTCGGCCGCGAGCCACTTCGCGAGCTTGCCCGCGAGTGTGGTCTTACCCGCGCCCTGCAGACCGGCGAGCATGATGACGGTCGGCGCAACCTTGGCGAACTGGATGCGGCGCGCCTCGCCGCCGAGGATCGTCACGAGCTCGTCGTTGACGATCTGCACCACCTGCTGGGCGGGGTTGAGCGCCTTGGACACCTCGTCGCCGAGTGCGCGCTCGCGCACCCGTCCGGTGAACTCCTTGACGACCTCGAGGGCGACGTCGGCATCGAGCAGGGCGCGACGGATCTCACGGACGGTGCCGTCGACATCCGCGGGGCTCAGTTTGCCCTTGCCGCGCAGGTTCTTGAACGTCTCGGCGAGGCGATCCGTCAGGTTTCCGAAAATGGCCATGGTCGGGCCAGTTTAACCGGCTGGCAATCGCGATTAGTCACTAATCGGCCCGCAGTAGCCTGTGAACATGGCGCTACTCGTACCCTTCGCAGGCAACTCCCCCGTCATCTCCGCGTCCGCGTGGGTCGCACCCAATGCGACTCTCGTCGGTCGCGTCACCCTCGGCGAGCGCGCGAGTGTGTTCTACAGCTCGGTGCTGCGGGCCGACGTCGACGCGATCACGATCGGCGACGGAAGCAACCTGCAGGACAACGTCACCGTGCACTGCGACGCCGGCAAGCCCACGTCGATCGGCTCGGGCGTGAGCGTGGGGCACAGCGCGATACTGCACGGATGCACCGTCGAAGACGACTGCCTCATCGGAATGGGTGCCACAGTGCTCAACCACGCCGTCATCGGCGCCGGGTCGCTCGTCGCGGCCGGAACCGTCGTGCTCGAGGGCACCATCGTGCCTCCCGGATCACTCGTCGCCGGTGTGCCCGGCAAGGTGCGGCGCGAGCTCACGGATGAGGAGCGGGCGGGCATCCGGTCGAATGCGCAGCACTACCTCGTGATCAGTGACGGCCATCGCGAGGCGTGCGCCGACTGAGCGCTCAGCTCGCGGGTTGCCTGCGAGTTGCGAGTTGCACACCTTCCCAGCCGTTTCCGGCCGCTCGGAAGGTGCGGAACTCCCAACTCGGCGCTTGGCGGGCGTGGGGGTGGGGTTCAGCGGGTGGGTGCGGGGAGGTTGGCACCGATCGCGAGGGCGATCACGACGCCGATCGGGATGAGACCGATCACGATCGTGATGGCGCTCAGGATGCGCGACCGCTTGCGCACGAAATTGACGATTGCGAAGACGATCGACGCGATCACGATGATGAGCGCCAGGAGGAACACCACCTGCCACAGGATCGAGCCGGAGCCCGAGCCATCGAGGGCCGCCGAGATGCCCTCGGTGAACGCGTAGAACATCACGAGAACGCCGACAAGGGCAGCGAGAAGCGTGATGAGACCGCGCAACGGGCTCGTGGATGACGACGGCATGCCCATGTGACTCCTGGGGTGAGCGAAGTGTGAAGACCTTTCGCAACCGTAGCGGTCGTTCAGTGTTCTTGTCAGCACCGCTCTTGCCGGCGCCGCACAGCAGTTGGCCCGGCACCGCACTAGGCCCGGTCAGAACCCCGTGGGCGGTGGAGGCTCGCGTTTGCGACGCGCGGCTTCCCTCACCGCCGCCGTGCCGAAGAGGAGGACTCCGCCGAGGATGACCACGACCGACAACCACCCGCTCGGCGACATGACTTCGCCGAGTATCCCGACACCGAGCATCACACCGACGATCGGCTGGAGGTAGGTGTTGATCGATGTCGCCGTCGAGCCCCAGGTCTGGATGAGGAGCGAGAAGATCATGTAGGCCAGGGCCGAGCCGAGCACACCCAGTTCGAGCACCGCGAGCACCGCCAGAGAGCTGGGCGCCGCCGCGGGGAAGGGCTCGGTCGCCAGCACCGCGGGTGCAAGGAAGATGAGGGCGGCCGCCATCTGGAGGAAAGCAAGCGTGATGGGCGGCACGACCCGCAGGAAGCGCCGCGTGTACACGTTACCGGCGGCGAACAGGCACGCGCACAGAACGGCCACGAGCGGCCAGAACCAGCCGTCCGTTCCGAGGGAGTCCTGACCTGCGTAGAGGGAGGCCACCCCTACGAACGAGACGACGATGCCCACGAGGGCCACCGGGGAGAACCGACCGCCCGCTCCCGTCGCCGCCACCATCACGTACACGAAGATGGGCGTCGTGCTCACGAGGATTGTCGCGAGTGACGAGTTGAGGTGCTGTTGGGCGAGGGTGATGAGCAGGAAGGGCGCCGCGATGCTGATCGCACCCAGCAGCAGGGCGTGAAGGTAGACGCGGCCCGGGGCCGGCAGCCGCGCGCGCAGGGCGACGAGCACCACGCCGAGCACGAGCGTGCCGATGCAGACGCGCAGGAGAGCGATCAGACCTGGGCCGAACGAGTCGAGTGCGATTGCGGTGAAGAAGAAGCTCGATCCCCACACGCTCGTCAGTACGACGAACAGCATGACGAGCAGCGGTCCGGGCACGCGTCCCGGCGTATCCCCGGCCCGGTCAGCTCCCGGACGTCTCACGATTCCTGCGGTCGGCAACGCTCTCGCCCCCGAATCCCCAGTTCTCCGTAGGGATCTCGTCGATGACGACGTGGCAGCTCTGCGGGGTCTTGCCCAGCACGCGAACGAGTACGTCCGTGATCGCCGCGATCACCTGGCTCTTCTGCTGCGCGGACACTCCGTCGTCTAGAATCCGCACGTTGACGTAGGGCATGATTCGCTCCAATTCGCTCGGGGTCGTGGAATCAATCGATCGGCCAGGGTGCTTCGTCGCTCAACTGGGCGATCCGCCCCGAGCCGAGATTGAGGAAGATGCCGAACTTGTCGCGCTCGCGCTCCATAAAGTAGCGCCGCACCATCGGAATCATGTTGTCGTGCTTGAACTCGTCCCACGGCACCGACTGCTCGTCGAACAGCCCCCACTCAGCCCCCGACGGGAGGTCGCTCGTCGATGTGGCGCGGTAGACATAGCACGTGCGCTCATCGGAGAGGTCGAGCGTCGAATACAGGAACTGGGGCTCGACGTCGACGCCGAGCACGTTTCGCGCCGAGCGACTCATCGACTCCGACATCGTGACGCCCGCGGCGAGCGCGCCCATCGGGATCGTCCAGCGCTGTGTCGCCCGGTCGCGGAACAGGAGCAGCTGCTTGTCCTGTTCGATCAGCCAGCCGAAGTCCACCTCCCGACCACTGCGCGGCACGAGGGTGCCGTGCTGCACGTGCGGATCCATCCGGAAGAATCGGCCCTCGCTGTAGCCGAGCAGGGGCTCGTCGTGCGCGGTGCACTCGAGAACCTCCCCGACGAGGATCACGTGGTCGCCCGCGACGATCCGCTGCACCGTGCGGCACACCAGGGTCGCCGCCGAGCTATCGAGCACCGGCGAGCCGGCTCGCGGCTCCACGAAGGGCAGCCCGTCGAACTTGTCCTCGAACGGCTTCGCGAACCGCATCGCCACGTCCTGCTGGTCGCTCGAGAGTATTGAGACTCCGAAGTTCTGCGCATCGACGAAAGCGGGGAAACTCGGCGACCGGTCGGCGATGCAGATCGAGATCAGCGGAGGCGCGAGCGAAACCGAACTGAAGGAGTTCGCCGTCATCCCCCAGCGCTTGCCGGCGGAGTCCCTCGTGGCGACGATGGTGACGCCCGTCAGGAACTTGCCGAGAGTTCTGCGGAAGACCATGGGATCGGTCCCCAGCCCGTTTGTCACGTCGGTCGCGGTCATGCTTCTCCTTGGTCGCGCGGCGGCCATTCGATGTCGTCAAGCACGGTCGTGGCCGAGCCGAACAGGGTCATGAGGTGGGCCATCGATTCCCCGGCTGCGGCTCCGTGATAGTGCACCGATCCGGCAGGGATCACGACGATGTCCCCGGGCCCGACGACGCGATCATGGCCCGGGGAGCCGATGTGGCCGCGGCCCTCCATGACCACGAGGATCTGGTCGGTGTCGTGCGTGTGCAAGCGGGTGTGGGCGCCCGGCGCGAAGCGCACGAGAGAGGCCTGGGCGACCACCCCGGTCATCCTCTGGATGCTCGCCGCCACCGGTTGCAGCCCGCTTACGCTGACCGCGCCCCCGCTGAAGATCGCGGCCTCGCTCCTGTCGGTCCACTCATGTGCTGCGAGCTGCAGGTGCAGGGGGTTCGCCTCAGGGGACACGAGCCAGCGCTTCCCTCACGAACGCGGTGAGACCCACCACGTCGAACACGGGCAGCTTGGCGGCGCGCCGGATGTCGTCGGCGAACGGCAGCATGGCCGTGCACTCGATGAGGATGACGCGGTCGCCTCCTCGCGCTACGACGTCCTTCACGACGCCGAGCAGGTCCCGCCTCATGCTCTCGAACGGGAGCGGTGTCTCGACCGATCCCTCGAGCGCGAACCAGGACGCCAACGATCTCACGTCGCCCACCACGGGCGTGATGTCGGAGTCCCAGCCGCATTCGCGCTGGAGCGCGGGATCCAGCATGGCCGCGGTGTCATAGGTGAGCAGGCCCACTCCCCCGCCGAACACCCTCCAGAGAACCGGAAGCAACAGCAGCGACGACATGACCGTGGGACGTGCCGACGCGGCGCCAACTGCCGACTGGTAGACCATCGAGATCCCGCAATTCGAGACCACGACGTCCGCTCCCGACAGCGCGAGCGAGTGTGCCGTGTTCCGGTAGGTCGCGATGAGCTTTTCCGGCTCGGAGACGATGACACTCGTGAATGCGCCCGGCACCGTCATCGATGTGACAGGCGCCGCGATGAGCGCCTCGTCGTACATCGACCCGGCACCCGTCACACGAGTGCCATCGAGCGAGAGGATGCCGACGCGCGGCTGCCGGCTAGGCACGGGAAGCCCTCGCCCTGGCTCGGGACTCGAGCTTGCCCACGAGCGCCGTGAGCGGCAGGGTCGCCACGACGTAGATGACCACGAGCGAGATGGCCACCGGTAGCACTTGGCCGGTGCGGTTCATGAGGTCCTGACCGGCGTAGAGCAGTTCAACGGCGCCGACCGCGGACGCGAGGGTCGCGGTCTTGAGCAGTCCTACGAACGAATTGAGCAGCGGCGGAACGGCGAACGGCACGGCTTGCGGCAGCACGATGAGGCGCAGCACCTTGACCTGCGAGAGCCCGAGGCTCAGGCCGGCCTGCCGCTGGGATGACGACACGGTGTTGAGCGAAGCGCGGAAGTACTCCGCCATGAACGCCGATTCGGCGACGCCCAGCGCGACGATCGCAGCGGTCAGGGAGTCCAGTCGCACCCCTAGGTACGCGATACCGAAGTAGACGAGATACAGCATCACGAGTTCGGGAATCGACCGGATGAGGGTCGTGAAACCGTTGACGAGCCACAGAAGCGGTCGGAAGCCCGTCTCCCGGATGTACGACATGAGCATGCCGATCGCGAGCGCCAGCAACCAGGCGCCACCCGCGATCTTGATGGTTGCGAGCGCGCCGGGAAGGAGCGCCGTCAGGTCGAGTCCGTTCATCGATCTCTCCTTCCGAGTCCGGCCGCGGAAGCGTAGGTGCGCATGGCCATGGTCGGCTTGAGCCGCGCGGAGACGAGCCCGTAGCGGCGGTTGACCCACCGTTCCAGCCGGCCGGCCGCGAAAATGAGCGGCAGGATGATCGCGGCATACATCGCTCCGAGCAGCAGGTAGACCTGCATCGGCATGAAACTCAGCGAGACGGCCATCGTGCCGCTGAGCGTCAACTCGTTGACGGTGATGAGCGAGGCGAGCGAACTGTTCTTGACTATCGAGATCACCGCGTTGAGGGTGAGCGGTACGAGCGGCGGGATCACCTGGGGGATGACGGCGAACCGGAGGATGGCGAAGTGCCCGAGCCCGAGGCTCTCCGCCGCTCTCCATTGCGAACGCGGCACCGACTGGATCGCCCCCCGGTAGACCTCGGACAGGTAGGCTCCGGAACTCAGCGACAGTGCGGCGAGGGCCAGGGTGAAGGTGTCGATCCCCCACTCCGACAGCCACGGTCCGAATCCGAAGTAAAAGATGATCATGAGGGCCAGGATCGGGACACTCCGGAAGAGATCGACGTAGACGCGGCTGATGATCCGCACCGTCCTGCTCGTCGATACCGCGCCCAGTGCGCTGAGGCTTCCCAGAATGATCGTGAGCACCGTCGTCAGAAACGACAGCTTGAGCGTCACGACCAGCCCCGCGAGCATGAGCTCGAGCCAACTCGCGAGGGTGTCCCAATCCGGCCAGATCATGATCGTCCGTTCCTAGCAGCCCTGCGTGGGTGGCACGGTTTCGTCGACAGTGAACTCATCCGGGAGCGCCGAGAATGTCTCTTCCCACGTACCCGAGTCGATCATCTCCTGCAGGTGCTCGTCGAGGGCCGTCGCCAGCGCGCTGTTCTCACAGGAGACGACGTTGTAACCGGTGTTCTGCAGCACGCTCTCGGGCATGTTCCAGTCGCCGTCGACGAGTTCATGCGCGTCGATTTCGTCCTGATGCTCGCTCAGCGGTGCGTTGAACATCTGGGTGAGGCCCGTCACATAGCCCTTGATCTGCCCGTTGAGCAGGGCCTGGGCGGCTTGCGGCTGGCTCTGGAACAGCAGAGCGTCCTCGCCGAGCTCCTTCTGCATGAGTTCCGCCCAGACCTGGCCCACGATGACGCCGATCTTCTCTCCCGCGAGGCTGTCGGGGCCCTCGTAGTCGAAGCCCTTCTCGGTGAAGACGACGGCGGGAACCTTGAGAAGCGCCGAGCTGTAGTACAGGGTCTGTGCGCGCTCCTCGGTCCAGTAGACGAACAGCCCCATGTCCGCGCGGCCCTGCTGCACCTCGAGGATCATCGAGGCGAACGTCGTGGGCTGGAGCTTGACCTGCAGCCCGTACTTCTCAGCGAACGAGTTGAGCAGGTCGCCTTCGATGCCTCCGAGGGTGCCGTCGGGGTTGTCGATGTTGACGGGTGGGTTGGAGCCGTAGGTCGCGATGGTGAGGAATCCGTCTTGAGCGACGTCGAAGTCCATCTCGGCTGCGGGCTCGGAGTTCGTGGGAGCAGGAGTTCCGGCCGAGCAACCGACGAGAGCGAGTGCGAGAGCAAGAGCGGTGATGCCCGCTGCGAGCCTTCGGTGACGCCGTGCAATTGTGCCTTGCATGGTGATACTTCCTTCCTGAGAACGTGATAGCTGTGGTGGTTCGACCCGGCGTCAGCCGGCGAATACTGAGGTGCTGCCCCTCCCCTCGTGCGAGTCCTGCCGCGAGGTTCCGTGGATGGGACGACCTTCGATGAGCACCTGGCTGGCGACCACGTCGCCGAGCCGATCGGGGGCGATCGTGGCCAGGTCCTCGGAGAGCACGGCGATATCGGCGCGGTGCCCCGTCACGAGGCGTCCGCGATCGTGGCCGAGGCCGAGGGCTTCGGCAGCCGAGCTCGTGTGCATGGCGAGCGCGTCGACGAGTCCTATCGACTCGTCGATGGCAACCAGATCGCCGGCGTACCCCCGGCGGTCGAGTGCGCGGCCGACTCCGAACAGGGGGTTGAACTGCGCCATCTCACTCGCCGCGCCGTCGGAGCTGGAGGCCACGGGCCAGCCGCGCTCGATGAGCGACCGGAAGGGGAACATCCCCGTCCGCGAGTAGTCCCCGAGATACTCGGGAATGTAGCTGCCCATGGTCCAGATGAACCCCGCCTGCGCGACCGGCACGATCTCGCCGCGCTCCCAATGGTCGAGGGTCTCCCAATCGGTGACGACGTTTCCGGCGTGCTCCAGTCGCACGGGCTTGCGATCTCCCCGGTCGCCTCCGCGTGCCGTGCGGGCAGCATCGGAAAGTTGGCGCTGAGCACGCTCACCGTTGGTGTGGGCGATGAGCTGCAGACCGGCGTCATCCGCCCGCCTGACGAGAGCGACCAGTTCCTCGTCGGTGAATGAGAGATTTCCCCGCGGATGCCCGGCCCGGAGGTTGCCCGATGCGTACGGCCGCAGCACGGCTGCACCAGCGGCCGAGAAGCCGCCGTCCGCGAAGATCTTCACGCCCGCAAGGGTCAGCGCGCGGGGACGCTCGATGCCCAGGTCGTCCCAGGATTCGACGTCGAAGACCCTGTCGATCGTGCGCGTTCCGGGTGTCCAGAGGAATGCGTGCACCTCTTGGGGCACGCGGCCGTCTGCGACGAGAAGGTCGAGCGCGGCCAGGTCACGCGCGGTATTGCTGATCTCCCCGAACGTCGTCACGCCGTACGACGTGAGGTGCTCGGCAGTCGTGCTGGCAATCGCCTCCTGCAGCAGCCGGTCGCTGAAGTGCGGAATCGGCAGCGCGTGGTAGAGCTCGTGGATGACCCCGGTCGGCTGACCGTCGTCACCGTAGATGATGTGGCCGCCGTCGGAATCCTTGAGACCCGCTTCGAGTGCGAGCCTGAGACCCGCCGAGTTGAGCACCGTCACGTGGAACCCGAACCGCACGGCAACCGGCAGGGTACTCGAGACGCGATCGAGGTCGAAGCGGTTCGGCAGCCGCCCGTCGGAGAAACGGCGGTCGGCGAAGAGGCCGCCCTGGCCGATCAGCCAGCCGCCGCGGGCGTCGGCGAGGTGGGTGTTCGACCGGAGAGTGCCGATGAGCTCATCGATGTCGGAGTTCGGTGGTGTGTGGCAGTCGACCGCGCCGAAGACCGCGTTGGCAGTGTGCTCGATGTGCACGTGCGGGTCGATGAAACCGGGCACGACCGACCCGGAACCGCCGTCGATGACCGTCCAGGTTTCTCCCGGCCGGGGCGCCCATTCGCGGCTCACGACGTCGAGGATCCTGCCGTCCGCGACCAGGACGAAGCCGTCGAGGGGTTCGCTGCCTCCCGTCATCGGATAGATCGACGTCGACCTGATGGCGACCCTGCCGTTCATCGCAGCACCGCGATCACTTCGGTGAACTCGCTCAAGCCCCAGGACCCGTTCTCCCGGCCGTGGCCGGACCAACCGGTGCCGCCGAAGGGCGAACTCGCCGCCGACACCGAGCCGCTGTTGATGGCGATCATGCCGGCCGTGAGACGGGGCACTATCGCATCCAGTTCCGTGGCATCGTTGCTCCACACGTAGGCGGCCAGGCCGTACGGGGTCGCGTTCGCCTGAGCGATCGCGTCATCCGTTCCGTCATAGGCGATGACGGGCAGCACGGGGCCGAAGATCTCGGAACTGGCCAGCTCGCTCTCACTCCCGATGCCCGAGACGATGGTCGGCACAATGACCTGGGCGGACTGCGAACCGGGTGTGGATGACGCATCGACTGCTGCGCCGTCGCGCGCGGCACCGGCGACGAGGGTCTTCACGCGCTCGGCGGCGTCCCTCGTGATGAGCGGACCGATGTCCGTGGTCTCGAGCCAGGGGTCGCCCACCTCGAGCCGGCTGACGTGCTCGCGCAGCGCCGTGACCACCTCCCCGACCCGATCGCGCGGAACGTACAAGCGGTTGAGGGCCGTGCAGGCCTGCCCGCTGTTGCCGAACTTGGCCGCGAGGATCGCCGGCATAGCCGCCTCGATGGGCGCGTCCGCGCCCAGGATGAAGGGGGCGTTGCCCCCGAGTTCGAGCGAGGTGCGCACCAGTTGGTCCGACGCCCGGCGGTGCAACTCGCGGCCCACGCGGGTCGAGCCGGTGAACGAGAGCTTGCGCAAGGCGGGGTGGCCGAGCAGCGTGTCGACCACTCCGATGGAGTCCTTGGTCGGCAGTACCGCCGCCACGCCGGGCGGCAGTCCCGAGGCGGCGAGCGCTTCGCCCATGAGCACGGAGGTGAGCGGCGTGAGCTCGGAGGGCTTCAGCAGCAGCGTGCATCCCGCCAGCAGCGCCGTGACGACTTTGCGCAAGCCGAGACTCAGCGGAAAGTTCCACGGGGTGACGAGGAGTGCGGGACCGATTGCACGGTGCCGCACGGCAATCGCCCGGTTGCTCGCGACATCGACCACCGAGGAACCGGTGAGGGAGACGCTCGCGAGGCACATCGCCTCGAGAACGGTGAGCGCGTAATCCACCTCGTAGCGGGCGTGCTTGAGCGGTTTGCCCGATTCGAGCACGATGAGTTCCGCGATCTCCGTTCTCTGCTGCTGCAGGATCCGGCCCAGCTCCCGCACGATCGCGATACGGCGCGCGAGGGGCGTGGCCTCCCATGCGGGCTGCGAGGAAGCAGCCGCCTCGAGCGCCTCGATGGCTCCCGGCACGTCCACATCGCCGACGGTAAGCGACTGTCCCGAAATCGAGGGGACCGCGAGCTCGTAACTCGACGGAGCGCGCCTCAGGTCACCGTGCGCGAACCAGCGTCCGGCGAGCCGATCGGCTGCCGCACGTCCGAGGGGAAGGGGCAACTCGGTCACGCAGGCACCCGCGCGAACTGTTCGATGATCGGTGCGAACGCCGCTGTGCTCTCGAGCACTCGTTCATGCGACGAGCCGAACGACTGGTTCAGGTTCACCAGCGAGACACCGACCGACGCATAGAACTCGAGCTTCTCGGTCACCTGCTCCGCCGTGCCGATCATGAGGGTGCGACGCACCTCATCCCGGGTCGGTTCTGAGGGTTGCGGTCGCGAGGTGACTCGGCCGATCGCATCGGAGTTCTGCACGAAATCGTGAAGCTGGGCGTGAATGCGCCAGCCGTGGATCAGCTCGTCGATGCGGTCATCGATCTCCGACTCCTTGTCGACGATGAGCGAATACCGCGTGAGGCCGAGTTTCGTATCGGTGTGTCCGCCCTCGGCCTGGCCTTCGGCGAAAGCTTTGGCGACGTTTGCGACATGCTCGTCGTCCCAGAGGAACAGGGAGTTCAGCACGTTGAACCCACGGCTCGCGGCATCCTTCACTGCAGCGGGTGACTGTGATCCCATCCACAACGGGGGATTCGGCCGCTGCACGGGACGGGGCCAGATGTACATGTTGTCGAAGTTGACGTACTTGCCCTGAAAGCTCGTGGGGTCGGTCTCGTTGCCGAGGAGAGCCTGAAGGCTCTCCAGCGTCTCGATGAACTGGGGAAGGCTCTCTTCGAACGGAACGCCCAGTTTCTCGAATTCGTACTTGTAGGCGCCCCGCGCGACGCCCAGCTCCAGCCGGCCGTGAAGGGCGCGGTCGGCCTGGGCGATCTCGCCGGCGAGGATGACCGGGTTGTGGTACGGCAGCACGATCACGGCCGTACCCACGCGGCATCGCACGTGCTGCCCGATCTGCGTCGCGGCGATGAGGGCAGAGGGAGACTGCAGGAAGTGCACGAAATGATGCTCAGGTACCCACACGTAGCTGACGCCCGCCTTGTCGGCGGCAACCGCCGTCTCGAGCATTCGGTCGCTCAACGAGTCCTGCTCCTCTCCGGGATTGAACACCTGATAGGGCAGAAAGACTCCGAATTCCACGACGACTCCTCTTGGATCAGCTTTCCCTCCATGCTGGTCGCAGGCGCTGCGCACTACCTCGTACGTTCCGTGGGGTATTTGTCACGTGTTGTCCTATGAGTGCGAGCACGCCGCTTCAGGATGCCTCGTGCAGCGCAGCGCCAAGAACAGTCCACGGGGCGTCGAAGGCTGACACGCCCGCGGGCTGCAGGATCTGCACGGCGACGTGGTCGGCTCCCGCGGCGCGATGCTCTGCCACTCGCTCGCGAATGCGGTCGACGCTGCCCCACGCGACGACCCCGTCGATGAATCGGTCCGACCCGCGCCCATCCAGGTCGTCCTCGCTGAACCCTGAAGCCAGCCAGCTGCGGCGGTAGTTGCCAGTGCCGAGGTACGCCGCGAGGTGCTCGCGTGCGATCGTGCGGGCTGCCTCGGGATCGGTCTCCAGGATCACCGGCTGCTCGGGCGCGAGGAGCTTTCCGGGCCCCAGAGTGCCGCGTGATCGCTCGGTGTGGGCGGGCGGCATGTGGTACGGATGCGCCCCGTCTGCCGCCTCACCTGCCAGCCGCGTCATCCGGGGTCCCAGCGCGCCGAGAACGATGGTCGGCGTGTGCTCGGCGTCGAGGCGGGCTCGCACGTCGCGCAGATAGTCAGCGATCTGGCCCACCGGGTCGCTCGCGGCGTTGAGACTGATCTCCGGGTGGCTCACCCCGATGCCCAGCACGAGCCGGCGCAGGAGCACCGGATCGGCCGCGAGCAGACGAGCGGCGACCTCCTCGGGCGGGTGACGCCAACTGACGAGGACCCCGGATGCGATCGAGGCGCCCGAGGTGAGCCTCACCAGGCCGATGAGCCGGTCGAGGAGCGACTCGTCGCGACCACCCGGCACCCACACCGTCGTGAAGCCCGCCGCGTGCACCGTCTCTGCGAGACGCGCAGCGTCATCGAGCGGAAGGGAGCGGAACGGGATCCCCCACACCCCGACTTGACCGCTGATCACGCTTGCGGGTCCTGAAGCAGCCTCAGTCGGTAGAGGCGAACCGCCAGGGACAGTTCGAAGCGGGTGTCGTCGTCGGAGAGATCCTTGGCGATGAGCGCCTTGATCCGGTCGATGCGATAGCGAAGGGTGCTCACGTGGATGTGCAGGCGCCTCGCGGTCTCCTGGAGCCTGCCCCCGCAATGCAGGAATGCCTCGACCGTCTCCAGAAGCTCGCTGCTGTGCTGTTCGTCGTGCTCCAGCAGGGGACCCAGGATCTGCTGGATGTACCCGCCGATGTCCTGCTCGGCGAGGGCCGAGATGAGGAAGCGGTATGACCCGAACTCCTTGAGGTTGACCGGATCGTGCCTGCCCAGCTTCTGCGCGAGGTCCATCGTCGTGAGGCACTCGTTCCAGGCCTGCGGGTAGTCCGCACGGGCGACGCACGGACCAGCCCACGTCATGAACAGGCTTGCCGGACCGGTGGCCTGGGTGAGCAGGCCGTGCAGGGTTCTGATCCTCGCGAGCACGATCTCTTCGTTCTCCGCATCGCCGAGGAAGACCACGAGGTCGGAGTTGATCGAGTGCACGGTCGCGCCCGGCCAGCGCTGCAGAACGGCAGCGACCGCGAGCCGCAAGCGTGCTGTACCCCGTGACAGTCGCGCTCCCGTCGGCCGGATCAGCACCAGAGCCTGCGGCTGGGTGATGTCGATGCCGAAGCTCGCGGCGCGGCGCGCGATCGTCGGATCGACGACCGGACCCGGCATGAACAGAGTCGACAGCGCATCCGCGTTGAGCTCGCGTTCGACGTCGAAACGGATCTGGTCGCGGAGCACGGTCGCCGCGATCGCCGGGGTGAGCGACGCCTGCACGTGCGGGCCCGTGCCCTCCCGGTTGATTGCGATGAGCGCTCCCAACGACGGAGACCCCGGGAGCCGGGAGATGGTGGCGAGCATCGTGTCGGCGAGAGGGAGTATGCCGTCGAGCTGAACGGTTGCCGTCGGCGACTCGTGCGAGCAGCGCTCCCGCACGAGTCGGGCGAGGTCTTCACCGCGTGAACGCACCAGCGCCTCCCACTCGCTGTCGCTGAGCTCGTACCTCACCGGGCTGCGCCCCACCACGTCGATCGCGCCGTCGCAATCGAACAGGATGAGGGCGCTGTCCGTGCGCTGCTCCAGTTGGGCGCACAGCTCGATCGTCTCCATTCCCTGCGCGAGGCTCTCGGTCGCGAACGAGAAGAGGGAGACCGACTCGGTCGACTGCAGGGTCTCGCGCCGCTTGCTGTCGGCCTGCCTCGCATTGTGCACGGCCAGGGAGGCCATCCCCGTCACAGTGCGCAGGAATGGCAGTTGCCGGTCATCGCTGAGCAACGGCAGAGTCGACTGCACGCACATCACCCGTGGCAGATCGAGGGGATCGGCGGTGTTGAACGGGATGATCACGCCCGCGACGGCCCCGCGGGTCAGGGCATCCTCGCAGTAGTCGGGGTAGTCCTCACACAGCGCGATGTCGGGAATGGCGATCGGCTCGTTGCGGCGGAGCGCTTCCAGCGTCGGGATACGGTGCAGATCCCACTTGCGCTTGCGGCTCTCGAGCGTGTACTCGAGCTTGTCGCGGCGGGCGACGACCTCCGCGTAGTTGTGCGAGACGTGAACCTCGTTGATCCAGCAGACCTGCCACTGACTGTGGTCGCACACCGCATCGACGATCGTCTGCAGCACGGTATCGAGTTCGAGGTTCGATCCGACCGACAGCGAGATCCGCCGCAGGCTCTCGAACAGCTCGACGCTGCTTCGCATAGTGACGAGCTCGGAGGAGGAGTTCGTCCGAGCGGAAAGGTCTTCGACGGTCATGGGCGCCTCGCTGCCGCGCTAGTGGAGGATCGCCTCGAGGAACTTCTGGGTTCGATCCTGCTTCGCGGCCGTGAAGATCTCTTTTGGCGTGCCTTCTTCTACGATCATCCCATCGTCCATCACGATCACCCGATCGCCAACTTCTCGGGCGAACGCCATCTCGTGCGTCACGATGACCATGGTCATCCCCTCGTTCGCGACATCGCGCATCACCGAGAGAACCTCGCCCACCATCTCCGGGTCGAGCGCCGAGGTGGGCTCGTCGAACAGGATGACGTCCGGCTCCATCGCGAGGGCCCGTGCGATCGCGACGCGCTGCTGCTGCCCGCCCGACAGGGTACGCGGGTGAGCGTCAGCGAACTGGCCGAGGCCGATGCGGTCGAGGAGCGCCCTCCCGCGCGCCTTGGCCACCTCAGGGCTCACGCCGAGTGACTGCTGAGGGCCGAGAGAGATGTTCTGCAGGGCCGTGAGGTGGGGGAAGAGATCGAACTGCTGAAAGACCATCGCCATGCCGGCGCGGTAGGGCCCGACCTGCTTGTGACTGAGCTTGTGTGACGTGCCGCCGCGGAACATGAGCGTGCCCTTGAACGAGACATCGCCATGGGTGGGCATCTCGAGGAGGTTGCAGCAGCGCAGGAGCGTCGACTTGCCGGATCCGCTCGGGCCGATGATGCAGACCTTCTCGCTTTGGCGCACCTCGAGGTCGACGCCCTTGAGCACTTCGGTGTGGCCGAAGGACTTTCGGATGCCCTTCATGGAGATGATGGGAGGCTCGCCGGATGTGGACAGTGGACCTGCGGGGTCGGGCATGTGGCCTCCAGGGTTTCAAACGGCGGTGTTCGTACGACGGTAGTTAGTCGTCAAGCTTAGGTTTCGATGCCGGCTGGGTCTCCGACGATCGGGAGCAAAGATCGCGCCTTGCCTACTAGGAAAGGCAGGAACCGCTCAGTCGAGCAGCCCCTGCACGAAGACGTGCGGCGTGAAGCCCGTGAGGTCGCCGATTGCCTCGCCCTGGCCGACCAGCTTGATCGGGATGCCCGTCTTCTCTTGCACGGCGAGCACGAAGCCGCCCTTCGCCGAGCCGTCGAGCTTGGTGAGCACGAGCCCCGTCACGCCCGCGTGCTCGATGAACGCCTCCGCCTGCGCGAGGCCGTTCTGGCCGGTGGTCGCGTCCAGTACGAGCAGCACTTCGGCGATGTCGGTCTGCTTCTCGATGACCCGGCGGATCTTGCTCAGCTCGTCCATGAGCCCGCTCTTGGTCTGCAGCCGCCCCGCGGTGTCGATGAGCACGATCTCGATGCCGTCGCGCTGCGCGAGTTCCACGGTCTGGAACGCGACCGATGCCGGGTCCTGGCCCTGCTGCTGCGGCTTGACGATGGATGCACCGCCCCGCTCAGCCCACGTCGCGAGTTGCTCCACGGCAGCCGCCCGGAACGTGTCGGCCGCGCCGACGACGACCGTTCGACCGTAGTTGGTGAGGAACTTGGCGAACTTGCCGATCGTCGTCGTCTTGCCGACACCGTTGACGCCCACGACGAGCACCACCGCGGGCCGTGCGCTGAGTTTGAGGGTGGGGTCGAGCCTGGCGAGGCGCTCCTCAAGGGTCTCCCGCAGCATCCGTCTCAGGTCCGCGGGATCGGTGGTCTTGAACCGCGCGACGCTCGCGCGCAGTTCCTCGACGATCGAGTCGGTGAGGTCGGGCCCGAAGTCGGCCTGGATGAGCGCGTCTTCGAGGTTCTCCCACGTGTCGTCGTCGATCGTCGCGCGCGTGAACATGCCGCGCAGAGCATTGCCGAGCGACCACGTCGAAGCCATCTGTCAAGGCTATTGCACCATTTGGCCGTGGCGCGGGAGGCGCAGCTAGGGTGGAACGAGACCTACCGACGGGTCGCCTCGCGCGACGAAGAAGGGACGGCTCCATGGCGATCGGCTTCCACGCCTCGCACGAACAGGTGCATCCGACGGCACTCCTCGAAGCGGTGCACCATGCCGAGCAGGCCGGATTCGAGGCCGCCATGTGCTCAGATCACATCTCTCCGTGGAGCGAACGCCAGGGCCATTCGGCATTCGCCTGGAGCTGGCTCGGCGCAGCCCTGCAGGCCACGAACCTCTCGTTCGGCGTCGTCAACGCGCCGGGGCAGCGCTACCACCCCGCGATCATCGCGCAGGCGATCGGCACGCTCGCGGCCATGTATCCCGGCCGTTTCTGGGCTGCGCTCGGCTCGGGCGAGGCATCCAACGAGCACGTGACAGGTGGCGGATGGCCGCGCAAGACCGTGCGCAACGAGCGCCTGCGAGAGTCCGTCAACGTCATCCGCGCGCTGCTGCGAGGCGAGGAAGTCAGCCACGAGGGGCTCGTGACGGTCGACCGGGCCCGCGTGTGGACGCTGCCGGAGGTGCAGCCCGAGCTCATCGCGGCCGCGGTGAGTGCCGAGACCGCGGGGTGGGCCGCGGAGTGGGCCGACGGCCTCGTCACCGTGGCGCAGCCGCCCGAGACCCTGAAGCGCGTCATCGGCAGCTACCGCGACCATAGCGGCCGCGGCCGGCTCGCGCTCCAGGTGCACGTCTGCTACGCACGCACCGACGAGGATGCCCTCGCCATAGCCCACGACCAGTGGCGCACCAACGTGTTCTCCCCTCCACTGTGCTGGGATCTCGACACCGTCGAGGCCTTCGACGAGGCCGCGAAACACGTGAAACCTGCGGCCGTGCGCGACTCGGTGCTCGTGTCATCCGACCCCGCCGTGCACGCCGAGGTGCTTCGCGGTTATCTCGACCTCGGCTTCGACGACGTCTACGTACACCACGTGGGCAAGGAGCAGGAGGAGTTCATCCGCGTCTACGGAGAGAAAGTGCTGGGTCAGTTGTGAGAATCACCGACACGAGCGACCTGTGGTGGAAGACGGCGGTGATCTACTGCCTCGACGTCGAGACCTTCATGGACTGGAACGACGACGGCACGGGCGACTTCGAGGGTCTCGCTCACCGCATGGACTACCTGCACGAACTCGGCATCACATGCCTGTGGCTCATGCCGTTCTACCCCACACCCGACCTCGATGACGGATACGACGTGTCTGACTTCTACGGAATCGACGGGCGGCTCGGCAACCACGGTGACTTCGTCGAGATGATCCGCATGGCGAAGGACCGGGGCATCCGGGTGATCGTCGACCTCGTCGTCAACCACACCTCCGACCAGCATCCGTGGTTCCTCGAGGCCCGCTCCAGCCGGGATAACCCGTACCGCGACTACTACGTCTGGCGGGACAAGCCGGCCCGCGGCAAGGCCGATATCGTGTTCCCCGACCAGGAGTCGAGCGTGTGGGAGCTCGACAAGAAGACCAACCAGTTCTACCTGCACCACTTCTACAAGTTCCAGCCCGACCTCAACGTGACGAACCCGAAAGTGCGCGACGAGGTTGCCAAGATCATGGGCTTCTGGCTGCAGCTCGGCGTCTCGGGCTTCCGCGTCGACGCTGTGCCGTTCCTCATCGACGAAACGGGCGTGCTGAAACCTGAGGATGCCCTCGCCGACCCCCTCGACTTCCTCAAGTCCATCCGTGCCTTCCTCGGGCGCCGCTCGGGCGACTCGGTCATGCTCGGCGAGGCGAACCTGTCGCGCCCCGAGCAGGTCAAGTACTTCGGCGGCAAAGACGGTGATGGACTCACGATGCAGTTCGACTTCATCACCATGCAGAATCTCTATCTCTCACTCGCGCGCGAGGATCCCCGACCGCTCGAGAAGGCACTCAAATCACGGCCGATCGTCGCGGTCGAATCGCAGTGGGCGAACTTCGTGCGCAACCACGACGAACTCACCCTCGACAAACTCACCGACGAGGAGCGCGAGGAGGTGTTTGCGGCGTTCGGCCCGGAAAAGCACATGCAGGTGTACGGGCGCGGAATCATCCGCCGCCTGCCAACGATGCTGCAGGGCGACCCTCGGCGCATCCGCATGGTCTACAGCCTGCTGTTCTCCCTACCCGGCACCCCTGTGCTGTTCTACGGGGAGGAGATCGGCATGGGCGAGCGGCTCGAGGCGGGCGACCGCAAGTCGGTGCGAACCCCGATGCAATGGACTAACGGGGTGAACGGCGGTTTCTCGAATGCGCCGGAGTCGACCCTCCCGTCGCCGGTCGTCGAAGACGGGTATTCGCCCGAGCACGTGAACGCGTCCGAGCAGCGGCATGATCCGGAGTCGCTGCTGCACTTCATGCGCGTGCTTATCGAGCGCTATCGTGCTTCTGCCGAGATGGGCTGGGGCCAGTACACCGCGGTCAAACAGGGGGCGCGATCGGTGCTCGTTCACACGCTCGTGGGGGCGGAAGGACGCATGGTCGCGCTGCACAACTTCAGCGGGACTCCGGCGGCCGTGACCTTCACCCTCGAGGATGTCGACCGCGACGACCAGCTCGTCGACCTCCTGGTCGACGGCCGCGTGATCGAACTCGACGACAGCGGAACGGCCACGATTGCCATGGACGGATACGGGTACCGGTGGCTGCGAGTCATCCGGCCGACGGGGAAGCGGCTCGGCTAGGCCCTCCTGCCGGTCGCGACCGGTTCTTTCGCCTTCTTGCGGGCCTTAAGCCGACCGTCAACGATCCAGATGCCCACCGCGACGACGGCGTAGATGAGGAACAGCCCCAACCAGCGGCTGAAGTCGCCCTCGATCGTCGAGAAGCTGTCGGGAATCGTGAAGAGCACGAGCATGAACGCCGCGAGCCCCACCGCGTAGGCGATCGCCCAGACCCAGTTCTTCCACTTGAGAAGGGTGCCGCCGTCGAGTGCCGCGAACGGCAGGAGCGCGAGCGGCAGGCTCGAGATCCCTTCGATCGTGACGCCGCTGAAGAACTCGGTGAGGGTCACGAGCACGGGGTTGCCGAATGATGCGTCGGCGAGCGGTGCGAGAAGACTGAACGCGACCCAGCCCACGAGACCCAGGGCGAGAGCGAACGCAGAGCCCACGAGCACCACGATCGCTTTGCGCGAGGCGACGAGCGTGACGGCATAGGTGAGCCCCGCGACCAGGCCGAAAATGATTCCGGGACTGAACTCGAGCAGCCTCGCCACGAGCACAGTGACGACTACGAGAATGAGCGACCCCCAGCGGAAGTTGACCGCGGGCTTGGCCTCGGGCTGGATGCGGTTGACGAGCGCGCGTACCAATGCCCAGCCCGCGACGTTGAACAGGGCGAAACTCAGGAAACCGGTGAGCAGAACGCGCAGGGACATGAGGTTGAAGCCGAACGACGGATCGACGAAACCCGCGACGACCGCGGCCACCACGAACCCGATCCACACGAGCCAGCGCGGCTGGTCTTTCTTGAGCGCCGCCGAGATGCGGCCGGGCAGGCCCTTGCGTACCCACCCGAACAACTGGTCGTAGCGCGAGCCGACCACCCCGGAGAGCAGCGAGCCGGGGTATCCGATCACGAGCGTGAGCATGATCGCGCCACCGCACAGCACTGCCCCGTTCGTCGGTGTGAGGTTGAGCTCGAACACCGACCGCAGGTTGCTCAGCACGCTCGGATCGGTGAAACCGGTGGCCGTGAACGACTCGTTGACGAAGACGTCGATGTAGATGCTCGGACCATTGAGAGCCGGGTCGTTGTTGGCACCGCCGCTCACACCGTCGGTGTAGGTCATCGAGACGATGTTCCTACCGGTGGCGGCGTTGGAGAAGCGCGCCGTCGCCCAGCGGGTATCGGGGCCGACCTGCGCGAGTCCCGCGGAGTCGACCTGGGCGGCTTCCCGGTTGCCGTCCCCGTCGACGTAGCTCACTGCTGGGCCGTCAAGCCAGCCGGCGTTCTCGAACGAGCGGATCATCGCGACGTAGTCATCGAGGGTGGAGCCGACGTACACGAGGATGTACGCGGTGTTGAGGTCCCGGTCGGCGATGCGTGACACGCAGTCGTACGGGAACGCGCGCAGCGGCGGCGGAACGTACTTCTCGTCGAGGTCGAAGAGCTCGTAACCCCCGCCGGCGCGGTCCAGGTCCACGCACTCCGACTCATCGGCGTGCGCGGCCGGCGCGCCGATCGGGAGCGCGACGGCAAGAGCCGCCACGACTGCAGCTAGGGCGAAACGCAAGAGCCGGGGCATCCGTCGGGATTCGTTCACGGGCACACGTTATCGACTGATGCGGCGTCGTGAAAGCCCTTCAGTTCGCTCGCTGGTCGCTCGTGCGCTGCGAGGCACTGCGCGACGGATGTTCCCGGGGTACCAACTCGAGATGCCCGGCGAGTGTGGTGAGATCGTCGCACCTGCCCGCGCCCGCCTCCAGGTGCCGCGACAGCCTCGCGAGCGTCGCCCGATGCGCGTTCTCGTAGATGGTGGGAGCGAGTTGCTCGCCTTCGGTGGTCACATGGCGCGAGTAACCCGGCCCGGCCGTGCCGGCATGCGGAACCTCGAGTTCGAGCGCTTCGGTCGGGCCGAGCCACCGCACTCGCGAGCCCCGTGAGCCCAGCTCCGTTCGAGCACCGAGGAGCGTTGCGGTAATGACTCCCCCGCCGACAGGAATTGCGACGACTGCCGAATGCGCATCCCCGTCGATGTGAAGCTGTCGAATCGTGCGCACCGGACCCACGAGACTGTGAAGCGCCGCGAGCTGGTCGAGCAGCACCGCCATGGGACCGGTGCCGTCGCCTGCGTGGCGCGACGTCACGTCGAGAATTCCCGTGGGCTCCACGGCGGCGCTCCAGGCAGCGGCCGCGAGGACGACCGCCGGATTCGACGCGAAGGCGTAGTCGATCATCACCGGAACGGAGTCGGTGGCGGCCCGCTCGGCGAGCCTCAGCACCGTCGAAGGTTGCGCATACCCCGGCTGGATGACCACGATCGCTCGCCGCGCCACCGACAGGGCGTGCTCGACCGAGGCCGGCCAGTCGTCGTCGCCAGTGACGTACACGATCGCGTCCTCCCCGGCGCCGGGCCGGAAGGATCGGGGAAGGCTGGCCAGGGCGGCGGCGATATCCCTGTGCGCAGGTCCGCTCGGGAGCGTCACGAGGTGCGGCCGATCAGCGAACTCGGTCACGTGCGTGCTCCCCTCGCACTAAATCGGCGGCGGCATCGGCGATCCGCACCGCGTAGATGAGGTCATCCACGGTCGCTTGCAGGTCCTCACCCTGGGGGACGATGCCAGCCGCCAGTTCCCAAACCCGTAACCACTCGGCCTCGTAGCCGTTTGCCTCGACGCCACCGAACCGTCGGGTCTGCGTGTCGCTCGTCAACGTCGCGACCGACGAGCCCGCCTGTACATACGAAGGCGGAAACTCGACGTGGAGGCTCTGATCGGCAGCCCAGGCGTCGAGCGTCCAGCTCGGCTTCCAATAGCCGTGCATATTCCCGAGCAGGCGAGCGATTATCCCCCCTCCCCGAATCGTCACCAGGTAGCCATACGGATCGACCGACTCGGCCCAGTCCACCGACTCCACGTCGGGAAGGAAGTGCCGCACGTGAGGAAGGTTGTGCACGGCGAGGCCGAGCACGGCGTCTCGCACCGCCACCGACCGGCTCAGCGCGTCGTCGGCCACCGGCTCGCCCGGCGGGGGTCTCCGGAGGATTTGCGTCGCCCAGTCCTCATACCTCGCGTTCCATGGCAGCACGATCGAGGAATTCACCACGCGCACCGTCTCCTGGAGATCGCCCCAATTGGCCTTGGCGCCCAGCCAACCCGGGTCGAATGTGTGCATCGCTCCGACGATGACCGGCACGCCCGTTTCTCGCGAGACCTGGGCGACTCGCTCCGCATCCGCCACCGTCAGCGCGAGTGGCTTCTCGCAGAGTACGGCGGCTTTGCCCGCGTAACAGGCGGCCTCGACCTGCTCGGCGTGAAACCGGTGGGGGCTGCAGACCGCCACGACGTCGACTCCGGGGTCGCCTATCAGGTCGTCTGCGGAGGTCGAATGCCGGGCACCGACTCGACCTGCAACTGATTCCGCGACCGGTTCGTCGACATCCATGATCGCTGTCACGCGAAACCGGTCCGGCATCCGGGCGAGAGTCGGCAGGTGAATGGCCTGAGTAACCGGTCCTGCCCCGATCACTCCAACGCCGAAGACATCGCTCATCTGTTGACCCGCACCTGCGCCTGGACCTGGACCTGGACCTGGACCTGCATCACTTCAGCCTTTCAGCGCGCCGCCCGTTATCGCAGAACCGGCGCGGCGCGCGAGTTCCCGATAGAGCAGGATCATGGGCACCGTCGAAATCATGGCTGCCGCGAACGTTCGCACGTAGTCGGCCGTGTACGCATTGGCCCTCAAGGAGATGATCCCCTGCGGGATCGTGTACAGCGTGGGGTTCTGCAGGAACACCGCGGGCAGGAACAGGTCGTTCCAGGTCCACACGAATCCGAAGATGAGCGACGTCACGATCGCGGGGCGCGCCAACGGCACGGCGATGCGCCAGAACACGCCCCACTCCGACGCACCGTCGACTCGCGCGGCATCCAGCAGCTCCCCCGGAACGTCACGGAAGAAGGCCATGAGCAGGAGAAGCGGAACGGCGATGAACACGATCGAGCTCACCAGGATGAGAGCGAGCCGGTTGTTGAGCAGGCCCTGGGTGGCGATGGCGTTCAGTAGCCAGACGATGTACGTGAAGATCGGCGCGACGAGGCCGATGCTGAGGATGCCCAGGAAGATCCGGCGAAACCTCAGGCGGGTCTTTGCTACGGCATAGGCGGCCATCGTCGCGAGAACCGTCATGATCACCGCGGTCGAGATGCTGACGAGGAGACTGTTGAAGACGAAGACGCCGATCTGGGCGTCGATCCAGGCGGAAACGTAATTGACGAAGTTCAGCCCGATCGGGATCGGAGTGCGCGCGAGGAGGCTGTTCGTCGACAGGCTCGCGATCGCGACCCACAGCACGGGCGCGGCGAACACCGCAGCGAGAACGTAGGTACCGACGGAGATCAGGACCGACTTGGCGCTACGCACGAGTGAACCTCCTGCGAACGAGAGCGACACCGCCGAGCAGCACGCCGAACAGCGCGAGAAGGATGACGCTCAGCGCCGCCGCGGTCGGGGTGTTGCCGCCCTGAATGCCCTGGGAGAAGATCAGGGTCGGGAGGATCTCCGTCGCGTGCGAGGGGGCGCCCACGGCCGGCGCGGTGAGCGCGAAAATGACGGGGAACGCGATCATCCCGGTGATGAACATCACGCCCGCGAGCACACCCAGGATGCCCCGCACCACGGGAATCGTGACGCTGAAGAATATGCGCACACCGCCCGCACCGTCGAGCCGGGCGGCCTCGTACAGCTCACGATCGACCTGTCTGATCGCGGCGCTCAGAACGAGGAAGCAGAACGGGGTCTCGTGCCAGAGGAACACCACGATGGCGGCGCCGAGTGCGAGACTCGGGTCACCGAGCCATTGAGTGTTGGATGGCAGGCCCACAGCACCCAGAAGCTGATTGACCAATCCGTACGACGGATCGTAGAACTTGCTGAAGATGACGCCGGCCACGGCAAGCGACAGCAGATACGGACAGAAGAACAGGAACCGTAGGAGCGCCTTTCCGGGAACCGGACCGTCTTCGACGAGGGCGGCCGAGACGAGGGCGACGGTCGGCGCGACGGCTACGGCGATGACGGCCCAGACGAGGCCATTCGCGACAGCCTGCCACAGGCCGGGGGTCTGGAATGCGAAGACAAATGCTCCGAGGTCGGGAAACGTGATCTGGTCGCCGCGTGGTCCGCTGAAGCTCACGAACACTGTGCTCAGCAACGGGACGACGATGACGATGATCGTGAGCACGGTCGCCGGGAGTACAAGCAGCAGCCCGAAGACACTGGAGGGAATCGAGAGTCGCCGTCGGCGACCCTCGTGAGAAGAGTCCGCCCGCCAGTGCAGGCGAGCGGACCCTTCCATCAGGCTTGAACCACTCACAACAGCTGGGCTCGGTCCTCAGGGAGGTTGCCCTGCGCGATGTCCTGCTCCCAGGCGGTCTGCACGGATTCAGCGTACTGCGCGGGCGTTTGGGCCCCCGTGAGCAGGTCCGTGCTTCCGTTCTGCCACGCCGGAGACGCGTTCGCGGCGAGCCAGCCGTACAGGTAGACCGCCGTGTCGTCGTCTGGACCGGTGGGCAGGGCCTGCACCTGCGGGATGGCGGCGCTGGCGGCGGCATTGGTCGCCATGAGGTTGCCCTGCTCGGTGTAGACCTTCGCCCCCTCGCCAGCCACGAGATAGTTCAGGAGCGCGGCAGCCGCATCGGGATCCTTCGAGTTCTTCGGCAGCACCATGGACTGGTCCTCGCCGAGCGACCACTTGGGAGCGCCCTGCCTCGACGGCGGCGTGAACAGGTCCCAGTCGGTACCACCGAAGGTGGACTGCATCGTCGCGAAGAACCAGGTTCCTGTCACGTTCATCACCGCATCCCCGGCCAGGAAGCGCTCGCCCGCGGCATTGAGATCGATGGAGGTCGCGTCGGGGTCGATGAGACCCTCATCCCAGAGTTCGACGATGGCGGCCGCCGACTCTTCGAACGGGCCGTCGGTCCACTTGCCGTCTCCGAAGATGACGTTCTCGATGGACTTCGAGTCGCCCGCCGCCCAGAACATGTTCTGCAGGAGCATCACGAACGAGAATCCGCGGCTGCCCACCGTGAGCGGGATCTTGCCATCATCCTTGGCGGCGCGCAGCACCCCCACGAACTCGTCCCAATCCTTGGGTGGCGCATCGAGGCCGTAGTTCTTGAACACCGACGGGCGATACGCGAGCCCGGGCAGCTCGAGGTAGAGGGGCACCATCCATTTCTTGCCGTCACGGATCGTGTGCTTGACGGCGGCGCCCGCGAGGTACTTGTCCCACCCGTAGAGCTCGTAGTAGTCATCGAGCGGGGCGAGAACCTTGGCCTTCAACATCGGATCCAGGAACTGGAACTTCGGACTCTTGCCATCGAGGAGGTCGACCTCGCCGCCATTTATCGAGCTGTTGCGCCACGTCGCCGGCAACTCACTCGTGACGACCGACGACAACTCGACCTTGAGCTTGAGGGTGTCGTCCTTCGCGAGAGCGGCGAGCACCGCATCGATCGACGGCTTGTAGGGCGCGTCCGTCAACCACCGCACCGTGCCGGTGGTCACCTTCTTCACGCCGAGAGGAGTCGTGGTGCCCGAGGGGGCGGCGCACGCCGCCAGAATCGGCGCCATGACGAGGAGGGATCCGCCGAACACCAAGAGGCTCCGACGTGAGATTTGCTGTGGTTGGGTCACCGTTGTCCCTTTCTATGATACGTTTCATCACCTTGCTTCTTCGGACAATAACCCTGTCCCTTGCCAATGTCAACGGACACTCCGACCGCTCATGATACGTTTCATGAAACGTTCGTTCGCAGCCGCCCCAGGAGTACGTCGTGATCACTCCCACACTCCGCCCCGACCGCTCCGGTCCCCGCGTAGCTCTCGGCTGCGGGTCGATGTCCGACGTGGAATCGGACGCCGCCTTCGCCGTACTCGACGCGTTTCGGGAGGTCGGCGGGCGCATCCTCGACACGGCGCGCATTTATGGCACGAGCGAGACCGTCGTCGGTGCCTGGCTCGACTCCCGCGATGCGCGGCAGCACATGGTCGTGGTCACCAAGGGAGGGCATCCGGCGCCGGATTGGACCTCGCGCCTGTCTCGTGACGCCGTCGTTGCGGACGCGCTCGCGAGCCTCGATGCCCTTCGCATACCGGCGGTGGACTGCTACTTGCTCCATCGGGACGACGTGGCCCATCCGATCGATGACATCGCAAGCACCCTTGCCGAGATCGTGGCTCTCGGTTACGCGAAACGGATCGGCGTCTCGAACTGGGACGAGGCTCGCGTGCGCGAGCTGGGTCAAGCGCTGCGGTCGCTCGGTGGCCCCGCGCTTGCCGTCGTCAGCAATTACGGCGGGGTAGCGGTGCCGACGGCCCCGGCCGAATGGCCCGGTGTGCGCAGCACCACACCCGAACTGCTGCGACTTGCCCACGACGAGGGATTCGAGGTGCTCGGCTGGAGTTCGCTGTCCTCGGGATTCTTCACCAAGAGCGGCGGACTGCCGGAGTTCGCGGGCCCCGAGAACCAGCGCCGTCGCGCCCTGCTCCACTCGATCGCTGCGGACGCCGACGTCATGCCCGCGGCGGTGCTCGTGCGTGCGCTGGCCACGCTCGACCCGGCGTTCATTCCCGTATTCGCAACCCGATCGCCCGACCGGGCGCGCCAATTGTGCATCGACGCCCAGGAGGAGCGACTCGACGAATCGGTCGAGCGCTTCACGATCGCGGTACGCGCGGTCGACCAGATCATCCCGAAGTGGTGATCGTTGACACGGATGCACCGGCTGGCTAGGTTTCCCATGAAACGTATCACCACCTCGATAGGACCCCATGCACGAGTCACCACAGCCCGCGACCGCCAGGGTTGCCCTGCAGCTCTACACCGTTCGAGAGGCGCTGGCCCAGGATCGCGAAGGCACGTTCCGCCGCATTCGCGAGCTGGGGTTCAGCGGCATCGAGACCGCGGGATTCAGCGGAGAACTGCCGAGCGCTGCATCCGCCGACGAACTCTCGAGCTACGGATTCGAGGTGGTATCGAACTACTTCGTGGGTGAGAGCACACGGTTTCCCGAGCATCTCGACGAGCAGCAGGCCTTCGGCAACGACACCGTGGTTCTGGGCCTGGACGCGAGCTACTTCTCCGACCGCTCCGGGGTGCAGCGCGCCATCGAACTCGCGAACGACCTCGCTGATCAATGCTCAGCGAGGTCGATGCGGCTCGGCTACCACAATCATCCGTGGGAAGTGAATCGGCTCGAGGACGGCCGCATCGCACTCGACCTGTTCCTCGCCGGACTTCGAGCAGATGTCTTCCTGCAGTTCGACTACTACTGGGCGCAAGTGGGCGGGCTCTCCATCGATGCGGCACGAAAGCTCGCCGAGCCGCGAATCGAGAGACTGCACCTGAAGGATGGACCTCTCACTGAATCTCAAGTGGCCACGGTGTTCGGTGAGGGCGCATTCGATCTTCCCGCCGCCGTCCGCGCCGCTCCGGGCGCGCAGTGGCACATCATCGCCTTCGACGAGTTCGACGGCGACTTCGTCGAGGCATCCGGAGCCGACCTGCGCTACCTCGTGGACAACGGACTGTCAATCGGAGCCGTCTCCTCCACCGCGTGACGGGCTGAAGCGCGGCTCAGACCCGTGCCTGCCCCACGGCTCCGTTCAGCCACATCCCGGACTTCTGATCGCCGACGCCGAGCACCCACTCGGCGTCGCGACCCATAACCGGTCGGCGCACGAGAGCGGTGAGCGTGTGGTGGCCGGCCGACAGCTCGCGATCGACGTACTGATTGAGCGGTGGGGCGTGAAGCGCCGGGAACATCGAGGCGGGCTCACCGAGCGCACCCGTCTCCCGACCGAACACGAATGCGCCATCGAGGGCGACCCAGCACTGCTCGGGCGTATTGAACATGACCCGCACGAACTGATCGCGTTCGAGCACGAGGTCGTAGCGGAGCACGACGACGTCGTCGAGAAAGTCGGCATGGCGCATGCGGTGCCACGTGCCATCCAGAACCACCACTTGCTCGGTGCCGTCCAGGGGTGGCTCCGAGTCACGGGGGCCGAGCATGAACCGATTGTCGATTCGGTGCCGGTCAAGGAAGTTGGTGAAGCCCACTCGAGCACTGACTACTGGCGGCGCGTTCGTCCCCACGGCCTCTCCGGGACGGGCGGGGCTGCCCGCGAGGCGCTCGCGCACGCTCAGCACCAGCTCAGTGAAGTCGTCGAGTGTCGCGGGCGGGGTTATCCCCGTGATCTCGGGACTGAGCACGAGGGTGCGGCCGATCGGAGCCAGCCATTCCTCGCCGATCGAGTCCGGATCCAGAATGCCCAGGATGCTCCCGAGCGACGCCGTCGAGCTGTCGGTGTCTTTGCCGCAGTTGTTGCAGATGAGGATCCGTTCCGCGAAGTCGTTGCCCGCGAGCCAGCCGAGCACGAGGAACGCCGTGTTCTGCCGAACATCGGTGAAGTCGACGGATCCATGAGACTCGAGGATGCGCGAGCGCACGTCCTGCCAGTGCAACCCCTCGGCGACCCAGGCGCGCGTGTCGCTCACCGCCCTGGCGAGTCGGCTCTCGGCCGGAATCGCGGCGAGCCCGATCTCGAGGAGTGTGTCGGGGTTTGACTCGACGAACGCGGCTGCCTGCACCGACGCCAGGAAGAGCGCCGCGTTCAGGCCGTCGCCCGCGTGATCGACGCTCGCGTCTTCGTACGCGTACTCGGCCGCCAGCTGGGGATCGCCCGCGGCCAGACAAGCCCAGATCTCGGTGCGGATCGCCGCCCCCTCGCCGCAGGTGTACCAGTTGTCGTGAGAACCGGAGAGCGGGGCGACGACACCGTCACGAAGGTTGCGGATGCCCACGCCGTACTCGTTCCAGGGGAACTCGACGTGGTTCAACCATCCGTATTCCATGACCCGGCGATCGACTCGCACGTCGTCGAGCTGATCCATGAGCACGGCCCAGAGCACCTGCAGGTCGAGGTCGTCGTTCGGCTCCATCTCGGTCGGCACGGGCGTGTAGAACGTCGCGCCGAGGGGTCCCTCCTGGCCCTCGAAGGTCTGGCCGAGCGTGCCGCCGACGGCCTTGCCCATCCAGCATCCGGTCATCCGCCGGCGAAGCTCGTCGGTGGGACTGTAGTCGGTCGTGGATGTCATTCTGGGCTGCTCCAATCGATCCCGTGAAACGATTCATGGGTTAGGCTGCCACATCGGGGCCGTGAATTGCAATATCGGCCGCGGAGAAATTTCACTACACGCTTCGGGCGTGGAATTCGCTGAATAGAGCACAGGGTTGGAGGCGCGGTGGAAGTCGGGTTACGTGAAGTAGCCGCGCTTGCCGGGGTCTCGGTGGGCACGGTATCCAATGTCGTGAACGGTCGCGCGACTGTGGCGCAGGAGTACGTGGACCGCGTCAATGACGCCGTCATGCAGCTCGGATTCGTTCGAAACGACGCCGCTCGCGCCTTGCGCTCCGGCACGAGCCGCACCGTCGGCATGATCATCCCCGACGGCAACAACCCCTTCTACACGAGCGTCGCTCTTGGCGCGTCGGATGCCGCGACCCTCAACAACAACATCGTGCTCGTCGGCACCAGCCACGACGAGGCCGAGCGAGAGGCCCGATACGTCGAGGCGTTCGGGGAGCAACGTGCTCGCGGACTCATCATCGCCTCCGCCGGCAACATCCACGACCGACTCCACCAGTTCGCCCGCGGCGGCATGCCGTCCATCCTCCTGGATCCGGACGTGGATGAACGCTTCTCCTCGGTCGGGCCCGACGACGTGCTCGGGGGACGAATCGGTGTTCAGCACCTCATCGACACGGGTCGTCGGAGAATCGGATTCGTCGGTGGTCCCATGCGGCTGAGGGTTCTCACCGATCGGCTTGTGGGCGCGAACGACGCCATCTCAGGAACCAACGGCGCCGTGACACTCGAGGTGTTCGAGACGCCCGATCGCACCGTGCTCACCGGTCGCACCATCGGTGAACGTGTGCTCAAGCGCCCGCCCGAGACTCGCCCCGACGCCCTCTTCGCCATGACAGACCTGCTCGCTATCGGCATCCTGCAGGCACTCGACGCGCACCGGGTCGCTGTACCAGGGGATATCTCGATCATCGGCTACGACGACATCGACTTCGCGAGCACGACCTCGGTCCCGCTTACCTCGATCCGGCAGCCGATGGAGATCATCGGGCGCAAGGCGGTCGAGATGATCGAAGCGCAACGCGAGGGTGGAAGCAAGAAACGCGAGCACATCACGATCGAGCCGACGCTCGTGCCGCGCGACTCGACTCTCCGGCCCTAGCTCGCCCACCCCTCGCCACGCGCTGCCCGCGGGCCGGCCCTCTTTAGCTCGCCTTGCCCTCGCCCACACGCTGTCCCACGACGGCGCTGATGCCGTCGGCGCGCATCGAGACGCCGTAGAGGGCGTCCGCGATCTCCATGGTGCGCTTCTGATGCGTGATGACGATGAGCTGGGATGTCTGGCGCAAGTCCTCGAAGATCGTCAGCAGCCGGCCGAGGTTGGCGTCGTCGAGCGCCGCCTCCACCTCGTCCATGATGTAGAACGGGCTCGGCCGCGCCTTGAAGATCGCGATGAGCAGCGCCACCGCGGCGAGGGAGCGCTCTCCGCCGCTCAGCAGCGACAGCCGCTCGATCTTCTTCCCGGCGGGCTTGACCGTGACCTCGATGCCGGTCGTGAGCATGTTCTCGGGGTCGGTGAGGTGGATGCTGCCCGTGCCGCCCGGGAACAGGACGGGAAACACCGTATTGAACGCGGCCTTCGTGTCTTCGAATGCACTGCCGAAGATGTCCTGCATCTTCTCGTCGATCTCGTCGATGATCGTCAGCAGGTCTTTGCGGGTGTTGGTGAGGTCGGTGAGCTGCTCGGTGAGGAACTTGTGCCGCTGCTCGAGTGCCTCGAACTCCTCGAGTGCGAGCGGGTTGACGCGACCCAGTTGCGCGAGCTTGCGCTCGGCGGCGGCCAGGCGCGCCTGCTGCTCGGCGCGCACGAACGGCCGGGGCGCGGGGGGGCCGGGCAGCGCGTCATCGGGCACCGGCACCTGGGGGCCGTACTCGGCAACGAGAACGTCCTCGACGAGGCCGAGCTCCTCGCCCGCCCGCTCGAGCAGCGTCGAGAGGTGCAGCTTCTTCTCGTAGATCTGCATCTCGAGGCCGTGCACGTTCTCGCTGATCGCGGCGAGGCGCTCGCGCAGCGCGCTCTCCTCGCGGCGCAAGGTCGTGAGTTCCTCGTTCTGCTGCGAGCGCTCGGCCTCGCGCGCCGCGAGCTCCAGTCGCGCCTGCGACACGGAACGGTCGACCGCGTCGAGCACGGCGGGCAGCGCCGCGATCACGTCATTGGCGGCCGCGACCTGGCGCTGGCGGATGACGGTCAGCCGCGCCTGCTCCTCGGCCGCTTCGCGCTCGGCCACGAGTTGCGCCGCGAGCGACTCCGCACGCGCGCGTTCCGCCCTCACGCGCTCGCGAATCGTCTCCAGCTGGATGCGCAACTCGAGTTCCCGCGCTCGTGCGGCTTCGACCTCTGCGAGTACGCCATCCCGGGATGACGCGTCGAGCATGGGACGCGGGGTCGCCTCGAAGGCGTCGTGATCCCCTCTCGCTCGCTCCACATCGGCTTCGGCCTCACGCACCGCTTCGTTCGACACCTCGACCGCTTGAGACAGCCGCTCCCATTCCGCTTGAGCGGCCTCGAGCTGGATACGGAGGCGCGCGAGCTGCTCGGACTGGGCGGCGAGGTGGGCGTCGTACTCGCGCAGCGCGGTGAGAGCGGTTGCGGCATCCGTCTTCGCCGTCTCCAGGGCGCCGCGCTTCTCGGCGAGCGCGAACCGCGTGCGCTCGATCTGGGTGGTGACGGTAGCGAGCTTGGCGGCGGCCGCGTCCCGTTCGGCCACGAGCTCGAGCCGTGAGCGCTTCGAGCCGGAACCGCCGCGGAGCACGAAACGAGTGAGCACATCGCCCTGCCGGGTAACGAAGGTCGCGTCGCCGACATTCTGGAACGCCGCCCGGGCAGCTGGGATGTCGTCCGCGATGTAGACGCCGGCGAGCAGGCCGAGCACGCCGCCAGGGGCGCTCACAACCTCGGAGGCCGCCCGGACGCCGGCGATCGCGAGGTGGCGGGTGGGTGCGTCGACGTCGGCGACGACGACTTCCACTCGGCCGAAGTCCTGATCGGCGGAGTGCGAGAGCGCCTCGAACGCGGCGTCACTGTCGTCGGCGAGCACGGCGTCGGCGAGAGAGCCGAGTGCGGCGGCGATGGCTGCCTCGAAGCCGGGCTCGATCTTGACATGCTCTGCGACGAGACCCCGGATGCCTGCGCGCTTGGCCCCCACGAGAGCGCTCGAGCCGTCCTTCTGGTCGACCGCGAGCGACAGCGCGGAACTCCGCGCGGCGAGAGCATCGCGTTCGCGCTCCGCGGCGTGGAGGTCGTCTCGCAGGGCTTCGATCGCGGCATTCAGGCCCGCGACGAGTTCTTCGGCCGCCTCGTAGGCGGAGTCGAGTGAGCCGTCGGCGTCTTCGCCCGTCGCCGCTACGGCTTCGAGGGCGACGAACTCGGCGCGCGTCGCATCCCGGCGCTCTTCGGCCTGGGCGAGCGCGTTCTGCTGGCGCAGCAGTTCCCCCCGGGCGGCTGCGAGGGTAGATCGGGCGACGTCGACGCGCGCGGCGAGGCCTGCGAGTTCCAATTCGTGGCGGGAGACGAGGGCGCTCTGGGCCGAGATCTCTTCGTCGAGTGAGTCAAGTGATGCCTTCGCGGTCGCAGTCTCGGCAGCGGCGACGCCCACGGCTTCCTCCGCTTCGGCGACCCCGGCGACGAGGCGCTCGGCCTCATCCCTGGCCTCCTGAACGATGGCCTGCGAGATCGTCGAGCCGATCGAGGGCCCCTCGCCCTGCTGCCCCAGCAGCGCGAGCCGCTGGTTGGCGAGCGTGTAGAGGCCGCGCAAGCGCTCCTGGGCCGACTCGAGCCCGAAGGCGACGCGGCGCGCGATATCGACGGCGTCCCCGACTTGCGCGTGCTCGAGGCGTCCCTCGCGCAGTTTGTTCTGGTCGAGCTGCTCCTGCAGCACGATGCGCTCCGTCTTGCGCTCCGACTCGCTGCGACTGAACGTCGTGATGGCCGCGCGCAGCTCGACGACCTCGTCCGCGAGCAGCCGGGCGCGGGAATCCCGCACGATCGAGGCGATCGAGGCCGCCTCCTTGGCGATTTCGGCCTGATGCCCGAGCGGTTTGAGCTGGCGGCGGATCTCGCCGGCGAGGTCGGAGAGGCGCGTGAGGTTCGCCTGCATCGCCTCGAGCTTGCGGATCGTCTTCTCCTTGCGACGGCGGTGCTTGAGGATGCCGGCCGCCTCCTCGATGAACCCGCGCCGATCTTCCGGTGAAGCGTGAAGCACCGCGTCGAGCTGACCTTGCCCGACGATGACATGCATCTCGCGGCCCAGGCCCGAGTCGGAGAGAAGTTCCTGCACATCGAGCAGACGGCACTGCTCGCCGTTGATCGCATACTCACTGCCGCCGTTGCGGAACAGGGTGCGGCTGATCGTCACCTCGCTGTACTCGATCGGGAGAGCCCCGTCGGCGTTGTCGATCGTGAGAAGCACTTCGGCGCGGCCGAGCGGGCCCTTCGTGGCGGTGCCGGCGAAGATGACGTCTTCCATCTTGCCGCCGCGAAGAGTCTTCGCGCCCTGCTCGCCCATGACCCAGGCGAGGGCATCCACGACATTGGACTTGCCCGACCCGTTGGGCCCGACGACGCACGTGACCCCCTGCTCGAATGCGAACGTGGTCGGCTGCGCGAAGGACTTGAACCCCTTGAGGGTCAGGCTCTTCAGGTACAAGTCGCGGCCCTTCTGCTCGCTCGATGCTGCATACACGGTACCCGACGCGGAGCTAACGCTTCGGTCACGGTCCGTCGACACGCGCCCCGGGCGGGAGTAATCTGGTCGGCTGCCCACTGGCGGCTCCGCCCATCCTGCGAGGAGACACCGCCATGTTCGGCTTCGAGATCCGCGAGGTGACGATCCCGTCCGCGATCGATGCTCCTGACGCGGCCGACTTCGTGCGGGCGATTGAGGTCGGCAATGCCGTGGAGGAACTCGGCTACGGCACTCCCGAGCTTGCGTACGAGCCGGTCGAGGAGCTGCCGCCGTTCTTCAACCCGCACGAGCCGAAGCACATGTTCGTCGCGGTCGTGGATGGCGAAGTCGTCGCTCGCGCCCTCTACGAGACGCAGGCCGGCGAGGAGGCAGACTCGGCGTGGGTGATCGCGCAAGTACTGCCCGAATTCCGCGGCCGGGGCATCGGGAGCGCACTTGCGGACCGGGTCGAGGCGCTCGCCGTGCACGAGGGCAAGCGCAAGTCGCTCGTCTACACGCCCATAGCGGAAGGCGCCGGCGAGCGCATCGGCTCCCCCACGGGTTTCGGGTCCATCCCCGCCGGTAGCGGTGACGTGCGGTTCCTCCAGCGCCGCGGGTATTCGTTCGAACAGGTGGAACGCGTGAGCCGCCTGCCTCTGCCCGTGTCCGGGCTCAACGAGCTCGTCGCCACGGCAGAGGCGACGAGCGGCGCCGACTACAGGGTTCACCTCTGGGGCGGGGTGACCCCCCAGCGGTGGCGTGAGGACCTCGCAGTGCTCGGGACGCGAATGAGCACGGATGCCCCTACCGCGGGTCTCGAGGAACCGCAAGACGTCTGGACGGTCGAACGCCTCATCGAGGCGGACGAGCGCAACGAGCGCATGAACCCCCGCCGCCGGCTCACCGCTGCGGTGGAGCACGTGCCGAGCGGCACTCTCGCCGGTTTCACCGTGTTGTCGGTGCCGCCGCAGAAGCACCGTGCCGTCGACCAGTACGCGACGCTCGTGCTCCGCGAGCACCGCGGACACAGGCTCGGCATGCTCATGAAGGTCGCGAACCTGCAGCACCTCGCGCGGGTGGCGCCCGGGCATCCGGCCGTCATCACGTTCAACGCGGAGGAGAACCGGCACATGCTCGACGTGAACGAAGCCGTCGGTTTCGTGCCGATCGCGAACGAGAGCGCGTGGCGCAAGGACCTGGCGTGAGCGGCTTCACAACCGACCTCCGACCCACTCCACGAAGCGCTGCGTGATCCGGTCGGCGAAGTCGCCGGACGTCTCGAGCACCACCGCGCAATGCGCACCCTCCTGCTCGGGGAAACCCTGGTAACGCCCCCGGGTGTCGCAAATCGTCGCGCCGCGCGCCGGGCCGTCGTTGCAGTCCACCTCCACGTGGATGACGGGCGCCGAGAGGGGAACGACATCACCGATCGCGATAGCCGCGGCGAGCGCATCGTGGCACGGCGAGCAGCGCTCATCGAAGGAGACGCTGTGGAAGAAATCGAAGTAGAAGTCGGTGATGCGGGAGACGAAACTCGCGACCGGATTGCCCGCGATCTCGAGGCGCTTCCGGTGGTCTTCCGTGAGGATCTCCCGCATGGTGACGTCGAGCGGAACGAGCGTGACGTTCCACGGCGCGCTCAGTACCGCCTGCGCCGCCTCGGGGTCGTGCAGGATGTTGGCCTCCGCAGCCGCCGACTGGTTGCCCGGCACTTCGGCAGCGCCGCCCATCACCGTGATCGACGGGATGAGTTCGGGCAGGCGTGGTTCGATGCCGAGGGCGATCGCCACATTGCTGAGCGGCCCCGTCGCGATCAAGTGCACTTCGCCCGGGTTCTCACGCGCCAGACGCACGATCAGTTCGGGACCGGTCTCGGTGGCGATCACTCCACGAGGGTGGGGCAGGTTCGAGCTGCCCAGCCCGTCGGCCCCGTGCACGTGCGGGGCGAGAACCGGGATGTCCCCGCGGATCGTCACCTCGGTTCCCTGCGCAACCGGGATGCCCTCCGCGCCGGCCAGTTCAAGTACGCGCAGGCTGTTCACTGCCGCCATCGCGGCCGAGATGTTGCCGAACACCGTGCTCACCCCGATGACCTGGGCCTTGTCGCTCGACAGCAGGTACAGCAGTGCCATCGCGTCGTCGACGCCCGTGTCGCAATCGAGGATGACCTTCATGTGATTGTCCTGTTCAGGTAGTCGTGGTGTTCAACAAAACGTCTAGCTCTAGAACGCCGCGAGGCCCGTGAGGGCGCGGCCGATCACGAGCGTGTGGATGTCGTCGGTGCCCTCGTAAGTGCGCACCGATTCGAGGTTCGCGAGGTGTCGCATCACGGGGTAGGCGTTCGTAATGCCGTCGCCCCCGAGAATCTCGCGCGCCGCGTGCGCGATAAGGATTGCCTCCCGCACGTTGTTGAGCTTGCCGACGCTCACCTGCTCGGGCACGAGGGTTGCGGCATCCTTGAGCCTGGCCAGATGCAGGGCGACGAGCATCCCCTTCTCGTATTCGACGAATGAGTCCGAGAGGCGCTGCTGCACGAGTTGCTTGGCGCCGATCGGACCGCCGAACACCTCGCGCGTCGTCGAATGGGCGATCGCGGCGTCGAGGCAGGATCGGGCGGCACCCATCGCGCCCCACACGATCCCGAAGCGCGCTTCGGTGAGGCACGTGAACGGCGCCGAAAGCCCCACCGCGTCGGGCAGCATCGCGTCAGCCGGGAGGCGAAGCGCATCGAGTCGAATGTCGCACTGGATCGACGCGCGCAGCGACAGCTTGCCCGCGATGTCCTGTGCGTGGAAGCCTTCCGTCGCCGTCGGGACCAGGAAACCCCGGATTCCCTCCTCGGTGCGCGCCCAGATGACCGCGACATCCGCGATCGAGGCCAGGCCGATCCAGCGCTTGCGGCCGTCGAGCACCCAGTCGTCGCCGTCCCGTACCGCCGACGTCGTCATGCTGCCGGGATCGCTGCCACCCGTGGGTTCCGTGAGCCCGAAGCATCCGATCAGGTCGCCTGTCGCCATGCCCGGCAACCACCGCTGCTTCTGCTCTTCCGAGCCGAACTTCGCGGTCGCCGCCATCGCGAGCGAACCCTGCACCGACACGAACGTGCGCCACGCCGTGTCGACCGCCTCGAGTTCGTAGCATGCGAGCCCGTAGCTCACCGAGTCGGCGCCGGCGCATCCGTAGCCCTGCAATTGCATGCCCAGCAGGCCCGCTTCGCCGAGCAAGCCGACGTACTCTCGCCGGAACAGGTGCCCCTCGAAGTCCTCGTCGACCGACTCCGCGATTCGGGATGCGACGGTTCGGGCCTTCGACTGCCACTCGCGCTGTCCGGGCGAGAGTAGGGCATCCAGCCCCAGCAGCTCCTCGGACGACTTCGTCATCCCCGCAGCCTATTCGCGCCAGTCGAACAATGCGGTGAGCTGGCTGCCCTTGCCCGCTGCGAGCGTGTCGTAGACGATCTGCGCCTGCGACGGGGGAAAGCGATCGGCGAGGTGGTCGACCCGCACTGTGCCGGCCTCCAGCCACCGCAGGGCGAGCGCGAGGTTGCGCTGTGAGCTCGTGCCGTGGAACGGCAGGTCGCTCGCAGGCACCTGCCATTCCCAGCCGCTGCGCAGCACCACGTAGCGGTGGAAGATCTCCGCGAGCAGCTCGTGAGCCGTGGTGTCGGTGCGCCGAATCCACGGCGAACCGACGAGCACCACTTCCCCCAGTGAGCGCACGGAGCGCACGGCTGGCAGCACCGCCCCGTCGTGGCCCGAGCACTCGAGCACGAGATCGAAGCCGTCTGTGGTTCCGTACTGGGCGCGCTCGACGCCTTCCGGTGCAGCATCGAGCGAGAGGATGCCCGCAGGCAGCAATTCGCGTCGATCCGCCCGGGGATCCCAGGCCGTCACGTCGTAGCCGCTCGCCGCGAAGGCGACAGCCGCGAAGTGACCGATCGGACCGAGCCCGCTGATGCCGACGCGCGCGCCCGGCCGCGCTGCCGTGGTGCTCAGCGTGGCCATCGGCACCGTCATGAGCCGTGCGAACACCGCGACGAACGGGTCGAGCCCCTCAGGCAGCACGAAGACTTCTGCGGCCGGCTTTCGCTGGTGGGAACGGTGAGCGCCGTGCGTGAAGACGAGATCGCCGACGGCCGCGGTCGACACCCTCTCGCCGACCTCGGTGACTCGAAAGACGGCGGCGTAGCCGGGAACCGTCGGGTACCTGGTCTCGCGGGACGGGTCGGGCCGGAATGCTCCGGCAATCTCGGTGCCGGGGCTGACGAGGGTGCAGACGGTCTCGCCGAAGACTTCGTGCGGCGCGAGCGGGCCGCTCCAGCGGGGGATTTCGGAGACCAAGGCCACCTCGCCCCGTGCGGTGACCGTGACGGCCGTGACCTGGGGATCCGCGGAAGGAGCAGACATGGGAACGATCCTATGTCCCCGGAGAACTGGCGTCGGCTCGAGTCGTCAGCGGACCCGCTGGCAGAACGGGCAGAAGTGCGAGCCGCGATTCATGAACTGCTCGCGCACCACCGGCCGACCGCAGCGCGGGCACGGCCTGCCCTGCTGCCCGTAGACCTTGAGTGAGTGGGCGAAATACCCCGAGACTCCGTTGACGTTGAGGTACTGGGTGTCAAAACTCGTGCCGCCCTCCGCGAGGGCCTGGGCGAGCACGGCCCGCACCTCGGACAGCAGCAGCGTTCCCTTCGCACGACTGAGGGTCGCAGTGGGTTGCTCGTAGTGCACCCTCGCGCCCCACAGCGACTCGTCTGCGTAGATGTTGCCGATACCGCTCACGAGGGTCTGGTCGAGCAGGGCACGCTTGATGGTCGTGTTCTTGCGGGCGAGCAAGGAGAAGAAGCGGCGCTCGTCGAAGAGCTCGTCCATGGGGTCCCGGGCGATGTGGCTCACGCTCGACGGCACCTGCTGGCTCGGGTGATCGAGCGCCGGCACCAGTTCATCGATGGCCATCGAGCCGAAGATCCGCTGGTCGACGAAGTTGAGACGCAACGGCCTGTGAGCGGTGGGCGCGCGCGGCGCCGGCCCTGCCGACGGCGAATCGAGCTCGAGCCTCACGCGGGTGAGCGGATCATCCGTGTCGCGGTCGCGCAGCAGCACTTGCCCGCTCATCCCGAGGTGCACGACAAGCGCCTCTTTCGGAAATTCAGGAGTTAGGAGCGGGATCCACAGGAACTTTCCGCGTCGCTGCGGCGCGAGCATCCTTCGCCCCGTCAGGCGGTCGACGAAGTCCTCGCTCGGTCCCGAATGGCGACGCAGCGAGCGCTCGTCGTAGACGGTGACGGATGCCACGGTCGCGCCGGTCACGGCAGGCTCGAGGCCGGCACGCACCACCTCGACCTCGGGAAGCTCGGGCACCGGGGCTACTTGGCCGGCAGTTGGAGCAGAGTCCACGCATCCAGTGCTGCGGCCATCTCCGCTTGCTTCTTGCTGGAGCCGTCACCCGTCGCGATGACGTCTTTGCCGAGCAGCACGCTCGCGTGGAATCGTTTGGAATGGTCGGGACCGCTGTCGGTCACCTGGTAGGTCGGCAGCCCCCGGCCGAGACGTGCGGCGAGCTCCTGGAGGCTCGTCTTCGGGTCCATCGCGGCACCGAAGCGCTCCGGGTCTTCGAGCAGCGGCAGGATCAGGCGCAGCACGAGCGTGGTCGCCTGCTCCCCGCCGAGATCGAGGTAGGCGGCGCCGATGATCGCCTCGACCGTGTCGGCGAGGATTGAGGACTTGTCGCGTCCGCCGGTGAGCTCTTCACCTTTACCGAGACGGATGTGCGCGCCAAGCCCGATCGAGCGGGCGACCTCCGCGAGCGCGACACTCGAGACCAGGCTGGCCCGGCGCTTGGCGAGCTCGCCTTCGTCGAGGTCAGGATTCTCGTTGTAGAGCATGACCGTGACGGCCTGCCCGAGAATGGAGTCGCCGAGGAACTCGAGGCGCTCGTTGTGCGCGAGGCCGCCGTTCTCGTACGCGAACGAGCGGTGTGTCAGAGCGAGCTCGAAGAGCTCAGGCGAGATGTCGACGCCGAGAACCGACGCGAGGTCAGCTCTTTGCGGCATCGTCATCAGACGTCGGCGACCTTTCGGCCCTTGTACTCGAGGTACAGGGGGGTTCCGGTGGAGTCTTCGACGACCTTCGCGCGGTGCGGGAGGCTGTAGGTGACCTTGCCGTTCTCGATCGTCTTGACGAGGGTGGGGGCTTCAGCCTTCCACTGGGCGCGGCGCATGCGGGTGCTCGCCCGCGACATCTTGCGCTTGGGAACTGCCATGGTTTATCTCTTCTCTTCGGTGGAGTCTTCGTTCAGGCTCTCAAGCCCGGCGAGCGCCGCCCATCGTGGATCGACGGGAGCCTCGTGCTCATGACCCGGGTTGTCCAGAAGCCGCACCCCGCACTCTGGGCACAGGCCGAGGCAATCTTCCTGACAGACGGGCTGGAACGGCAGTGACAGCACCACCGCATCCCTGACCACCGGTTCCAGGTCGACGTGATCGTCGTGGACCGTGTAGTCAAAAGCTTCGTCGAAAGAATACGCGAAAAGTTCAGTGAATTCGACCTCGACCGGGATCGACACGTCGATGAGGCAGCGTACGCACTCGCCTTCGGCCGTCGCGTCGACCTCACAAGAGACCAGGATGCCGTCGTGCAGCGACTCGAGACGGGCGTCGATCGTGAGCGCCGAGCCTTCGCGTACGCCGATCACAGCGTTGCCGAACCCCTCGGGTACGACCACGTCGAGGCGCTTCTCGCGCATCTCCCCCGGACGGTGCATGAGGTCGAAGACCGGCACGGTATACGGGGTGGACTTGAAGTGGGACACGAGCGACTATCCTACGCTTCGGCCGCTGGGGATGCCGCGGCTCTCGCTCTGGGCGAACGTGACCGCGCCATACCCCATCGACGGACTCCGCAGCGGACACGCCGCTCGCCGACCGGGCCGACGGCGCGTTGCCGAGTCTGTCCGTCGCTGGCGGGTAGGCGGTCCACCTAGAGGGCGGCCTCCACTGCTGTGAACGCCTCGTCATAGATCGCCAGTGCATCCGACACCTGGGCGGGCGTCACGATGCACGGCGGAACGACATGAATGCGGTTGTCGGCCGTGAACGGCAGCAGACCGCGCCGCATGAGGGCCTTCTTCAGCTCGATGATCACTCCGCCCGAGACCGGCTGCCGCGACTCGCGGTCATCCACGAGGTCGAGCGCCCAGAACACGCCGAGTCCGCGCACCTCCCCGATGAGCGGATGTTTCGCGGCGAGCTCCTCGAGACCCGGAGCCAGGTGGTCGGTGCCGATCATGCGAGCGTTCTCGATGACGCCCTCCGACTCCATCGCATCGATCGAACCGACGATGGATGCCGCAGCGAGCGGGTGCCCGGAATACGTGAGCCCACCGGGGAATACCTGGGTGTCGAAGCCGTTCGCGATCGACTCGGAGATGAGCACGCCGCCGACCGGCACGTAGCCGGAATTCACGCCCTTCGCAAAGGTCACGAGGTCGGGCACGACCGCGCCGCCGTCGTCGCCGAGACCCTGCCACGCGAACCACTCGCCCGTGCGCCCGAAACCGCACATGACCTCGTCGAAGATGAGCAGGATGCCGTACTTGTCACACAGCGTGCGCACACCCGGGAGGTACCCGGGCGGTGGCACGAGGATGCCCGCGGTGCCCGGCACCGTCTCGAGCAGGATCGCGGCGATCGTATTCGGCCCCTCGGAGAGGATGACCCGCTCGAGGTAGTGCAGCGCGCGCTCCGACTCCTGCTCCGGGGTTTGCGCCCAGAACTCGGAGCGGTAGAGGAACGGCCCGAAGAAGTGGGCGTGCCCGCGCGCGTACTCGTTCGGCATGCGGCGCCAGTCTCCCGTCGCGACGATCGCCGCGCCCGTGTTGCCGTGGTAGGAGCGGTAGTGGGAGAGCACCTTGTCGCGACCGGTCGTGAGCCGCGCCATCCTGATCGCATTCTCGTTCGCGTCGGCGCCGCCATTGGTGAAGAAGACCTTGTTGAAGTGCGCGTCGGCTTTGGCGATGATGCGCTTGGCCGCCTGCCCGCGGGCAAGGTTGGCGTGGGGCGGCGCGACAGTCGTGAGCACGTCGGCCTGCGCTTTGATGGCGTCGACGATGGCCGGATGCTGGTGCCCCATGTTGGTGTTGACGAGCTGGCTCGAGAAGTCGAGATATTTGTTGCCGTCGTGATCCCAGATCGTGACGCCCGAGCCACCCGCGATGACGAACGGGTGAAGCGCACCCTGTGCCGACCATGAGTGGAACACGTGAGCGCGATCGAGGTCGTACGCGAGCTCCCCGTCGGCGCTGTCGAGTGAGCCGTGCTGCTTCTGGTCGGTCATGTGGTGCTTGTCCTCACTTGTGGTGCGTGTTGTGCTTGCGGTGCGTTTCGTGCGAGCGGGTGGCCGGAGAACCGACCACCCGCTCAGGTTACTGCGAGGGTTACCGCGGGGGGTTGCCGCGGGGTTTACCGCGGGTCAGTTGCCGCCCTCGTTGAGCGTGACCTCGATGGGCGCGAAGGCCTCGCCGGTCGTGTCCAGATCGCCGAGCTCATCGAGCGCCTTCTGGATGTACTCGTTCGTGTACGCGCCGTCGTCAGGTTCGGCGGTGATGACCGTCGTGCCCTCGAGGTTCTTGGCGTTGAGCGCCACCTCGACCGTCTGGGCCCAGGCGCCCTCGTCGATGATGCCGATACCGTTCGGAGACGGCCACACGAGCTTGTTCACCTCGTTGGTCTGCCACAGCTGGTGGCTCGCGCCGAGCTGGGGTCCGTACTTGAGCACGATCTGTGACGTCTCCTCAGGGAAGTCGCGCGCGTAGATGAAGCCCTTGATGACGGCCTTGAGGAACTTGACCGCCGTGTCCTGGTATGCCTCATCCGACTCAAGCCGCTCGCTGTTGGCCCAGATCGCATCCTGCAGCATCGCGGTGCCCTCGTCGTTCCAGTCGATGACGGTGAAGTCCTCGGGCTGGTACAGCTCGCCCGTTGCCGGGTTGACGGCTTCGAGCACTTGCGCGTACTCGTTGTACGTCATCGCCTGCGCGGCGTCGATGTCGCCGGCGAGCAATGCGTTCATGTCGAAGTTCTGCTGCACGAGCGTCACGTCGGTCGCCGGGTCGAGGCCCGCCTCGGTGATGCCTGCGAACAGCTCGAACTCGTTGCCGAACCCCCAGTTGCCGACCGTCTTGCCCGCAAGGTCTGCCGCCGTCGAGATGCTCTTGTCGGCGAACGAGACCTGCAGCGTTCCGGAGCGCTGGAAGATCTGCCCGATGTCGGTGATGCCCGCACCCTGCTCGCGCGAAGCGAGCGCCTTCGGAACCCACGCGATCGCGAAGTCGGCCTGGTTGTCGGCGAGTACCGTCTGCGGCACGATGTCGACGCCGCCCTCGACGATCGTCACGTCGAGACCCTCGTCTTCGAAGTATCCCTGGTCGAGTGCCGCGTAGTACCCGCTGAACTGAGCTTGCGCGAACCACTGCAACTGCAGAGTCACGGGTGTGAGTTCGCCGTCGGTGGGCTCATCCGACTCGGGGGTGGCCGCGCAACCGCTCAGAACGAGCGCTGCTGTCGCCGCGGCGGCCGCAAGGCCGAGCACGGCGCGTTTCATGTTTCGCATGATCTACTCCTGTTCGTTGTCTGCTGTGTGCTGTGTGGACGGCCTCCTGGCTTCTTCGGCAGGGGGACGGGTGTGGGGCTACCGCCGGCGGCTCGCAAGCCGCTCGAGTACCAGAGTCGCCGCGTAGAACACGAGGCCGAGCACGATCGCCCCGAAGACGTACGCCCACGCGCGCGGGTACGCGCTGTTGGCCGCCGCCGAGGTGATGCGTGAGCCGAGACCGTTCTGCAGTCCGCCGAAGTACTCGGCGACCACCGCCGAGATCACCGCGAGCGAACTGGCGATATTGAGTCCCGTGAAGATGTACGGCAGCGCGCCCGGCACCGTAACGGTGCGCGTGAGCTGCCAGTTCGACGCCGCGTACGCGCGCATGAGGTCGCGGTGCACAGGAAGAGCCTGCCGCAGCCCCCGCAGGGTGTTCACGAACACGGGAACGAACACGACGATCATGACGATCACCCTGCGCGGCGTCTCGCTCGTCGCCCCGAACATGGTGGTGAGCACGGGCGCGAGGGCGACGATCGGTACTACCGCGATCGCGGCGACGACGGGCGCGATGAGTTCGTCGATGAACCGGAGGCGAGATGCCACGAGCGCGACGATGATGGCGAGGATGCTCCCGGCAACCAATCCGATGAAAGCGTTCGTTCCCGTCGCGAGGGTCGCCGACCACAGCGCCGGCAACACGGCGGAGAACTGCTTCGCGATCGCGGTCGGCGCGGGCAGCAGGTAGGGCTGGATCTTGGCGAGCTGCACGAGCAGCTCCCACGCGATGAGCGCGAGCACACCGAGGAGCACGGGCGGTAGCACCCGGCGCACGAGCACGGTGTTCATGGCCGGGCCGTGCCCTTCACGGCGCCCGCGTTCATCGCGGCGGCGTTCATCGCGACTCAACTCCCCGCGCGGCCGGCGCGCCGGGGGTGCCGTGAAGCGCCTCGCGCACGTCGGTGACACTCGTGAAGAACGCCGCCTCCTCGCGGAGGGCCTCGCCCCGGGCATCCCCCAGTCGAACTTCCACGACCTCGCGGATGCGGCCGGGTCGCGGCGACATGACGACCACGCGGTCGCTGAGGAAGACGGCTTCGGGAATGGAGTGCGTCACGAAGATCACGGCGGCTCCCGTCTCACCGCAAATGCGCACGAGTTCGGACTGCATTCGCTCGCGGGTCATTTCGTCGAGGGCGCCGAATGGCTCGTCCATGAGCAGCAACTCGGGTCTCTCGGCGAGCGCCCGTGCGATCGCGACGCGCTGTTGCATGCCACCCGAGAGTTGCTCGGGGTAGCTGCCGGCGAACTCGCTGAGTCCCACGAGCTCGATCAGTTCGGCGACCCGATCGCGCCGCTGTGCCCGCTCTGCGCCGTGCAACTGCAGGGGCAGCTCGATGTTGGCGGTCACGGAACGCCACGGCAGCAGGCCGGCCGTCTGGAAGGCGATCCCGTAATCCTGGTCGAGTCGCGCCTGCCTCGCGGACTTGCCGAACACGGTGATCGAGCCCGCGGTCGGAGTGTCGAGGTCGGCGATGAGCCGCAGGAGCGTCGACTTGCCGCAGCCCGAGGGACCGATGAGGGATACGAACTCCCCCGGTGCGACCGACAGCGCTACGTCGTCGAGCGCGGTGACGAGGCCGGCCTTCGTGGGGAATGTCTTGGTCACACCCGTTACTTCGACGGCTTTCACACCGCTGGCCGGGCTCACGCTGTCACCTCGTTCCGGCGGAATCGACCGAGCGTGAGCGCGACCAGCGCGACGATGCCCGCCGCCGCGAGGCCCATGAGCACGGCGCCCGCGATGGGCGACCAGGCTTTCGCGGGATCGGAAGACCCGGATTGCGCGTACTCGATGATGAGGCGCCCGATGCCGCCCTTAGCCCCGGTGGATACTTCGGCGACAACCGTGCCGATGATGGCGGATGCCGCACCCAGTCGCAGCGCGGGGATGAGGTACGGCACACTCGCGGGGAGACGCAAGTGCAGGAGCGTCTTCCACCAGCCTGCGGCGAACGAGTGCATGAGCTCCTGCTGGGCCACGAGCGGGGACTGCAGTCCGCGCAGGGCCCCGACCGCCACGGGGAAGAACGCGAGGTAACTCGCGATTACTGCAACGGACATCCAGCGCTGCCATTCGAACTCGCCGATCTGCACCCGACCGCCCCAACTCACGATCACCGGAGCGAGTGCGATGAGGGGAACGGTCTGGCTCAGGACCAGCCAGGGCAGAATCGCGGACTCTGCCACACGCAACCGCAGCATCACGAGAGCGAGACCGAAGCCGACGACCGCTCCCACGAGCAATCCCATCGCCGCGGTGCCGAGGCTCGAGAGGCACGCGAGTGCGACTGCGAGCCACACGGGCTGTGAGGCGGCGGAGGTGTTGGCCGGCGCGAGTGCGCGGGCAAGCATGTCCCACAGGTGGGGCATCGCGACATCCGAGGTGCGTGGCAGCAACTGCACGCCGAACAGCTCGAATCCCGCCGCGGGACCCAGGAGCTTGTAGACCTCCCAGATCACCCCGAGCAGCACGATCCCCAGCGCGCCCAGCGCAATGGCGCGCGCGGTTCGTGCTACCGAGGTGGAGTTCATGCGTCGGCGCCGCGCTTGCTGGTCGGATTGGTGTTCATGCTTTCACTCGCGCCCTCGCTCTGGGGCGCCGTATCCTTCTTGGCGACAACGTGCTCGCGCAGAGCGGGCATCACGGTTTCGCCGTACACCCGCAGCGTCTCCTCCTTGTTGTCGTGCTGGAGGTAGCCCGCGAACTGGTCGACACCGAGATCCTTGAGGGCTTTCAGCTTCTCGATGTGCTGTTCTGCGGTGCCGAGCACACAGAACCGGTCGACGATGTCGTCGGGCACGAAGTCGGCGTGGGTGTTGCCCGCCAGGCCGTGCTGGTTGTAGTCGTAGCCTTCCCGCGCCTTGATGTAGTCCGTCAGCGCCTTGGGAACGTTCGAATTCTCGCCGTACTTGGCGACGATGTCGGCGACGTGGTTTCCCACCATTCCTCCGAACCAGCGGGTCTGGTCACGCATGTGGGCGATGTCGTCACCGATGTACATAGGTGCGGCGACGCAGAACTTGATCGACATGGGGTCGCGCCCGACTGCCGCCGCGGCATCCCGCACCGACTTGATCATCCACTCGGCGATGTCGAGGTCCGCGAGCTGCAGGATGAAGCCGTCGCCGACCTCACCCGCGAGCTTGAGCGCGAGCGGGCCGTAGGCGGCGACCCAGACCTCGACTTGCGAGCCCTTCGACCACGGAAATTGCAACTGGGCGCCGTTGTATTCGACGGGTCGCGAGTTGGCGAGTTCCCGGATGACGTGGATCGACTCCCGAAGCGTCTTCAGTGTCGTCGGTGCCCCGTTCGTCACTCGCACGGCCGAATCGCCGCGTCCGATGCCGATGATGGTGCGGTTGCCGTACATCTCGTTGAGGGTCGCGAATACGGATGCCGTTACCGTCCAGTCGCGGGTCGCCGGGTTGGTGACCATGGGACCCACGATCACGCGATGGGTTTGGCTCAGGATCGCGCTGTAGATGACGTAGGGCTCCTGCCACAGCAGGTGGGAGTCGAAGGTCCACACGTACTCGAACCCGTACTGCTCGGCGAGCTTGGCGAGGTGCACGGTGCGTGAGGCGGGCGGGTTGGTCTGAAGTACTGCGCCGAATTCCATTACAAGGCCTTCTCTCTACGGCGCGGTGTTGTGTCGAACGCGCTGCGGTTTGTACTACCGCGCCCGCGACAAAACACCGCGCGACGGGAAATGGACGAGGTGGCCATCAGATCAGGTACTGCGATAGGCCGCGCTTGAGGTACCTTCCGTCGCCTTTCGCGCCCACGTACTGGTTGTCGTCGACGACGACCTTGCCGCGACTCATGACAGTGTCGACGTGGCCATCGATCTCGAATCCCTCCCACGCCGAGTAGTCCATGTTCATGTGGTGGGTCTTGCCCACACCGATAGACGTGTGGCCCTCGGGGTCGTAGATCACGATGTCGGCATCCGCGCCGGGCTGGATGACGCCCTTCCGGCCGTAGAGGCCGAACATGCGCGCGGGGGTGGTCGAGGTGATCTCCACCCAGCGCTCGAGCGAGATCTGCCCATCGACGACGCCCTGGTAAAGCAGGTCCATGCGGTGCTCGACCGAGCCGATGCCGTTCGGGATCTTGCGGAAGTCGCCCAGCCCCAGGTCCTTCTGCCCCTTCATGCAGAACGGGCAGTGGTCGGTGGACACCATCTGGATGTCGTTGGTGCGAAGGCTCTGCCACATGTGGTGCTGGTGGCCCTCGGCCTTCGACCGCAGCGGTGTGGAACACACCCACTTGGCGCCCTCGAACGCGCCCCACTCATCGCTCGACGCACCGAGTTGCTCCTCGAGCGAGAGATACAGGTACTGCGGGCACGTCTCGCCGAACACGTTCTGCCCGTTGTCGCGCGCCCACGCAAGCTGCTCGACCGCCTGTTTGGCGCTCACGTGCACGACATAGAGCGGAGCCCCGGTGAGGTTGGAGAGCATGATCGCGCGATGGGTGGCCTCCTCCTCCATCTGCCACGCGCGCGCCATGCCGTGGTAGTACGGGTCGGTCTTGCCCGCCTCGACGAGCTGCTGGGCGAGCACGTCGATGGCGGGTCCGTTCTCGGCGTGCATCATCGTCATGAGCCCCGTGTCGGCCGACACCTGCATCGCTTTGAGAATCTGGGCATCATCCGAGTAGAAGACTCCCGGGTAGGCCATGAATAGCTTGAAGCTCGAAACACCTTCGTCGAGAAGGCCGCGCATCGCCTGCAGCGAGTCGTCGTTGACGTCCCCGATGATCTGGTGGAACCCGTAGTCGATCGCGCAATTGCCTTCGGCCTTCTGGTGCCAGGCGGCGAGGCCATCCATTACCTTCTGGCCGTAGGTCTGCACGGCGAAGTCGATGATCGTGGTCGTTCCGCCCCACGCTGCCGCTCGCGTACCCGTCTCGAACGTGTCGGAGGCAGCCGTGCCACCGAACGGCAACTCCATGTGGGTGTGCGCATCGACACCTCCCGGGATCACGTACTTTCCGGTTGCGTCGATCACAGCATCGACGGCCGTCGACAGGTCATTGCCGAGCAGCACCGAGCCGGGAGCGAGAACAGCGACGATCGTTTCGCCGTCGACGAGAACGTCTGCTTCTGAGCGGCCCGTGGAGGTGACCACGGTGCCTCCGGTGATGAGGGTCGTGGGCATTACGGCGCCACCGTCGCAACGTAGGACTCGGGGCGGCGGTCGCGGTAGAACTGCCACGAATTACGCACCTCGCGGATGACGTCGAGATCGATGTCGCGGATGATGATCTCGCTCTTGTCCTCGCTGGCGACGTCGCCCACGTAGTTGCCGCGCGGATCCACGAAGTAGCTCGAGCCGTAGAAGGTCACCGCCTTGTCGCCGAACTCCTGCGACTCCGTGCCGACGCGGTTGTTCGCGCCGATGAAGTACTGGTTCGCGGCCGCCGCTGCGGGCTGCTCCAGCTCCCACAACCGGTTCGAGAGGCCCGGCTTGGTCGCCGACGGGTTGAACACCAGCTCGGCACCGTTGAGCCCGAGCTCGCGCCATCCTTCGGGAAAATGCCGGTCGTAACAGATGTAGACGCCCACTTTGCCGACCGCGGTATCGAACACCGGGTAACCCAGGTTGCCCGGACGGAAGTAGAACTTCTCCCAGAACCGGTCGAGGTTGGGAATGTGGTGCTTGCGGTATTTGCCCAGCACCGTGCCGTCGGCATCCACCACCACCGCCGTGTTGTAGTACACGCCCGGCATGTCCTCCTCGTAGATGGGCAGCACCATCACGAGTCCCAGTTCCTTGGCAAGCTTCTGGAATCGCTGCACCGTCGGACCATCCGCCGGTTCGGCGTAGTCGTAGTACTTGGCGTCTTCGATGATGCCGAAGTAGGGACCGTAGAACAGCTCCTGGAAGCAGATCACCTTCGCCCCGTCTGCGACGGCATCCCGCGCGAACTGTTCGTGCTTCGCGATCATCGATTCCTTGTCGCCGGTCCACGTGGTCTGGGTGAGTGCTGCTCGTACGACGGTCATGCGATACCTCCGGGTGAAGACCCCAGTATTCGGGGGAAACGTTTCCCCATTGTTTCTCTTTGTGACGGGCGCGTAAATAGAGCGGGCCGGGTCGCTCGGATGAGCGGGACCGGGTTCGGCGCCACCCATCGATCCTGTACCAGCGCACGGCGCATCACCCCGCAACGACGCGACTAGGATTACGAACAACAAGACCCTCGCGCCGGCACTGGCGCGCTGTCCTGACCTCCGATCTGAGGCGGGTGGTCTCTCTCCGGCAATTGGGCCGGCGGCATCCCACCACCGCATTTCATCCCTTCATCACGAACTCTCGGAGGTTCCTTTGGCTGTGCATCGCCCAGTGATTTTTGCTCGCGCCACCCTCGTCGGCGCTGTCGCCGTTCTTGCCCTCGCCGGGTGCGCGGGTGCAGCGGCCCCGACTGCGAGCCCCACCCCCACCGTCGACCCTGCCGCGCCCGTCACCGTCGACAATTGCGGAACCGAAGTGACGTTCGACTCCGCCCCCGAACGCGTTGTCACCATCAAGTCCTCGACGACGGAGTTGCTGCTCGCTCTCGGCCTCGGCGACCGCATCGTCGGCACCGCATTCCAGGATGGCCCTGTGCCCGATGAGTGGGCGGCGGATGCGGCAGGCCTCACCTCCATCGCCGACAAGGTGCCGAGCGAAGAGGTGGTGCTCGAAAAGCAGCCCGACCTGATCTATGCCGGATGGGAGTCCAACTTCTCGGCGGAGGGCGCCGGCGAGCGCCCCGAACTCGCCTCACTTGGAGTCGCGTCGTACGTTTCGCCCTCGGCGTGCCAGAGCGCCAACCAGCCGGCGAAGCTGAGCTTCGACGACATCTTCGCCGACATCACCGAACTGGCGTCGATCTTCCGGGTGGATGCGTCGCAGCTCATCGCCTCGCAGCAGGAGACCCTCGCATCCGTCGAGCCGGTGGGTGACGGCCGTACCGCGCTGTGGTTCTCGTCCGGTTCGGACACCCCGTATGTCGGGGCGGGTATCGGCGCTCCCGAGCTCGTGCTCGAGACGGTCGGCCTCCAGAACATTGCCGGTGACCTGGATGCCACGTGGGCCCCGTTCAACTGGGAAGCGGTCGTGGACGCCGACCCCGACTTCATCGTTCTCGTCGATGCGACGTGGAACTCGGTGGAAAAGAAGATCGGCATCCTTCAGGTGAACCCCGCCACTGCCAACCTCACGGCCGTCGTCAACAACCGCTACCTCATCGTGCCGTTCGCGGCGAGTGAGGCGGGCGTGCGCACTGTCGAAGCCGCGGCATCGCTGGCCGACCAGATCGCGGAGCTCGATGGGCAGTAGTTCCGGCACAGCGCGGGCGGCGGCGCGGCGCCCGGTTGCCTTCTGGGCGGTGCTTCTCGCGGTGGCACTCGCGGTCTCGATCACGGTTGCGGTCACGATCGGGCCCGCTGACATCCGATTCGACGAAGTGTGGGCTTCCATCGCGAGCCACCTCGGGTTAGGCACCAGTCCCCTGCCGTTGCTGCGCGACGGCATCGTCTGGGAGTTGCGCCTGCCGCGCGTGCTCACGGCGGCAGCCGTGGGGGCGGGGCTGGCGATCTCGGGTGCGGTGATGCAGGCCATCACGCGCAATCCGCTCGCCGATCCGTACCTGCTCGGGTTGTCATCCGGGGCCTCACTCGGCGCCGTCAGCGTGCTGCTGCTCGGGGCCGCCGTGCTGCTGCCGCTCGCCGCTTTCGTCGGTTCGATGCTCGCGCTCGGGCTGACCCTCCTGCTTGCGAGTTCGCTCGGCACGATCACGCCCACTCGTACCGTGCTCGCGGGTCTTGCGGTCTCTGCGCTCGCGTCCGCGATCACGAGCCTCGTGATCTTCTGGACGGTGACGGGCGACTCGTACCGGGAGATCCTCGGGTGGTTGCTCGGATCCCTCGCGGGTGCCCGGTGGCCCGCCGTCGCCATTGCGATCATCGCCCTCGTGATCGCGGGAATCCCGATTCTGCTCACCGGTCGGCTGCTTGACGCCTTCGCCTTCGGTGATGTCACGGCGGCGTCGCTCGGGGTGAACGTGAGTGCGACGCGTTGGGGTCTGCTCGCGGCAGCCGCCCTGCTGACGGGTGGCATGGTGTCGGTGAGCGGCTCCATCGGATTCGTGGGGCTGATTCTCCCGCACGCCGTGAGGTTTCTCGTGGGACCGGGGCATCGGGCTCTTCTGCCGCTCTCCGCACTCGTGGGTGCGATCTTCCTCGTCTGGGCGGACACCGCTGCTCGCACCCTCTTCGACCCGCGCGAACTCCCCGTCGGCATCGTGACCGCGATCATCGGCGCGCCGGTGTTCGCACTGCTGCTCGCGCGGCGCCGGAGTTCCACGTGAGCTCGGCGGGGCGGGCGCCCGGGCATGGCGGCCTCACGGGCAGCCGCATCCGCGTGCTCGCGGGCGACACGCTCATCATCGACGGCGTGGACTGCACCGTTCCCGCCGGCAGTCTCACCGCGCTCATCGGCCCCAACGGTGCGGGCAAATCGACGCTGTTGCGAGCGCTCGCGGCAGTCACGCGGCCGGCCGCCGGGTCGGTCGTGTTCGACGACGTCGACCTGCTCGCGGCACCCCGTCGCCAGCGTGCTCGACTAGCTGCATTCGTCGAACAGGATGCCTCCGCCGACACCGCGATGACGGTCGCCTCAGTCGTCGGGCTGGGCCGGCTCCCCCATCAGGACCTGTGGCGCGACGAGACGCCCGAATCCCGCCGTATCGTCGCCGAAGCCCTCGCGACGGTGGGCATGACCGACTTCGCTTCGCGCGAGTTCGCGAGCCTGTCCGGTGGTGAGAGGCAGCGCGTCATGCTCGCTCGGGCACTCGCCCAGGAGCCGCGGTTGCTTCTCCTCGATGAACCGACCAACCACCTCGACATCCGGGCTCAGCTCTCGGCACTCCTGCTGTTGCGCGAGCTCGCCGCAGGGGGTGCGACCGTGCTTGCGGCACTACACGATCTGGGACTCGCCGCCACCTACGCCGACCACGTGATCGTTCTGCGGGAGGGCAAGGTCGCTGCGGCCGGGCCGACGGCGTCGACGCTCACGCCGTCGCTCATCCGGGACATCTATGGAGTCCACGCGACGGTGCTCGAGAATCCGGTCACTCGGCGACCGGTGATCGCGCTCAGCCCGCTGGAGTAGCTGAGCCCCCTGGGCTCGGCGCGGGCAGCCATGACGCGAACAACGACCGCGGGAACAGCGCCGCCACCAGCCGCCGAACGATTCCCGCCCGGCGCCGCAGCGATCGGCACACGATGGTGAGGTCGTGCGGGTCCGGATTGCCGGTCTGCTCCGCAAACGCCTCCGTCTCGAGGGCCGTGCGCAACCGCGCGAGAGCACGCTGACCGTCGTCGTCAAGGTGATCGGCGAGGTCTCCACTGAGCTGCCGTGGCGTTCGGGCGTCGCTCGTGCGCAGGCCGAGGTCATCCGCGAGATCACGCAACTCGTCCCAGGCGGCGAGAGCGGAGCCTCGCGCCGTCTCCGCCTCACGGCGCTTCCGCCGCACGGCCCGCACCACCGACGGCGCAACGAGGAGCGCCACGAGAATGGCGAGGGCAACCCACCACCACTGCACCGACATCGTCGCGCCGGGAGTCGTCGCGCCCGGCGCCGACTGCTCCTCCGGGGGAAGCGACGGTGCTGCACTCGGCGTGGCCGTCGGCGCCGATGTGGTCGCGGGAATCGGTACCGATTCGTCCACGTCGGGGGTTGCCGGATCATCCTGCGCCTGCGGAGCGAACTCGGGCACGGCACCGCGCCCCGGTGTCGGTTCGAAGCGAACCCAGCCGATGCCGGCGAAGTACAGTTCCGGCCACGCGTGAAGATTCATCGTCGTCACGCGGTACTCGACGAGACGGCCGGAGTCATCGGTGAGCGCTTCTCCGGGGGTGAACCCGACGGCGACTCGTGCCGGGATTCCGAGAGTGCGCGCCATCGATGCCATCGCAGAGGAGAAGTGCACGCAATACCCGGACTTGGCCTCGAGGAACGCTGCAAGCACGCTCGCCCCCGAGCCGTCGTAGCCCTGCTCGACCGGTGCTTGTTCCGAGTAGGTGAACTCGCCGGCGCGGAAGAAGTCTTGTAACGCGAGCGCCTTGTCGTAGTTTGTCGTGGCTTCTGCGACCACTTCAGTCGCCGTCGCGCCCACAACGGCGGGGAGGTCGTCTGGCACCTGCAGGTAGCGCTCGAGTCCCGGTTCCACGATCGTTCCGGCAGCGGTCAACTGCTCGATCGAGGGGGCGATGAGCACGCTTCGCACCGTGTACTCCTGGCCGCGGGCGTTCGACCGATCGGAGCGGATGGCGAGTGCATCCGGTTCCCAGCCCCAGTCGCCGACGAGACCTGTGACGCTCGCGGGGGCGTACGGCGCGGGCAGCCATTGGGTGCCGATGTTGGAGACGACGATGTCGGTGCTGACCTCACTGCGGGGCACCGTCTCGCCGAGACCCGGTGCAGCGCCGATCGCATCCATGCTGTTCTCCGGGATGACCTCGATTGCGGTCGGCGCCCACGCCGTGCCGGTGAAATCGTCCAGGGCGGTGAGTCGCAGGTACTGCCCCGTGAGCGCCGTCGTCGTGTAGGTGAGGGCCAGGCTCGGGTCCCCTTGACGCAGGTCGTCGCCCAGGTTGACGATCGGGTTGATTCCGGTGGTGACGATGCCTGCTGGTCCGCTCGACGCAGTTCGCGGCTGAACACTCGGCAGCACGAGGGGCAGTAGCAGGGCGGACGCAAGTGCCACCGAGGCAATACCGAGAGCAGTCGCTCGACCCGCCGGTCTGGATCGTACGAGCAGAATAGCGACCCACGCGGCCGCGGTGAGGGTGAACAGGAACGGGTCGTTGAGTTCTGCGTTCACGAAACTCGGAACCAGAAGCAGCACGATGAGTGGGACTCCCGTGAAGGCGGGTGCGCGTGCGGCGAAAGCGAGGGTGTCCATCACGAACGCGATCGCGGCAACGCCGAGGCACAGCAAGTAGACAATCCCCTGGCTCGCATTGGCCGGAATGCCCTGGGTCGCGATCGACTCGGACCCGGCGGCTTCGATCTCGCGGAACGTGCCGAGCGTGTCGAAGGTGGGGATGAGGCCGAGAAGCGCGTTCTGCGGCGAGAAGAGCAGTGTCATCGTCATGACCGCTGCGAGGAATGCCGCGAGCGTGCCCCACCCTTTGTGTCTCGCGAAAGATCGAACGATCCCACCCGCGGCCAGCACGATCGTCGCAACGAGCATGAGCACGAACCACCAGGCGACGTCCGCGACCACGCTGTGCAGGCTCGCTGCAGCGAGACCGATGGACAGCAGGATGAGCCCGCTCATCACCCAGTCGGACGCGAGGTTCTCGCCGCCGGTACTCGCCGACGGGTCCCAGGTTTTTGGCTGGTCCCGGTTCGCCCCTAGGCGCACGTCACTTCTTACGCTCGAGCCCCGGCCACGAGCCCGGCTCGCGTCTCGCCCTGCGTCCCGTCGCACTGTCATCGGCTCACGCGTTTCCACGTGCCCGTCCGGTCTCTACTACGACGGCCTCCCAGGCGGCGGCGTGGTCGTCATCCGCTCGAACGGGAACGACGAGCCACCCTGCATCCGCGAGCCGCTCGGCGATCTGGGGCGCCGATGCCGGAACCCCGAAGGAGCGGTCGAGCATGTCGAGGGCCGATGTGTTGCGCACCATGAATGCGACCGCGAGTTCGCCGGGAGGACGTTGCCTCAGCAGCCACTCCAGTGTCTCCGGTTCGGGGGTGCCCACGATCGCGACGACCGGACCGTTCGCCCCGCGCTGTCGTTCGGCACCCCCCGTTCGTCGAACCGAGATGGTGTCGGCCAGCTCGATTGCGGCGAGGTTGGACAGGAACTCTTCGTCGCCCCACGTGCGGCGGCGGCCCTGGCCGACGGACTCCAGTTGGGGAAGTGCGGTCTCATCGATGGTCACGAGGAAGCCCATCCGGCGCAAGTGCACGGCAACCGATGCAAGCATGCGCACAACCCACTCGAATGCTGGGCTCTCGGCGTCGTCATCCTCATCGGTTGACGCGTCACGGTACCCCGCGCGGCGAGTGTCGACGATGATCCGTGCTTCGGGGAAGGAGCGTTGTTCCTCCTGGCGCACCATGAGGTCGCCGTGGCGTGCTGTGGCGCGCCAATGCACTCGCCGCATGGCATCGCCTGCACGGTATTCGCGCGTCATCGAGTCGTCGTCGTCACCGGTGGCGCGGCGTTGCACGAGTCGCGCTTCGCCGTCACCGGCGGGCATCGTGAGTCCCGTTTCGGCGAGGGGAACCACTTCCGGTGTGACGATCACCGGTTGGGGTTCGCCCGCGAGAAGCGAACTCGCGGCGAGGCCGAGGCCATCACCGAGGTCGATGTTCATGGGACCGATGGGGAAGATCCCCCGGCGCGGTGGTGTGAGCTCGTAGCTGAGAGTTACCAAATTGCCGCGGGTCGCGAAACGCGGGCCGCGCACCTGGAGCGACGGCAGGTCGCCCTCTTCCGTGACGCCGGGTCGCCATGGCACCGTGTCCGCCCAGCGGGCGCGCATGCTCTTGCGTGGGGCGAGGTTGCGTACCGCGAGCGTGACTGTGGCAGTGCTTCCTGCCGGGATGACGTGCGGTGTGAAACTGCGTGCAACCGAGAGTTTGGGGCGGCGCACCCTCACCACGATCACAGCGATGATGGGAAGGGCGCCGAGCAGCACCGCGATGTAGAGCAATTCGTGACGCCCGCCCCCGTAGGCGGCGACGAAGCAGACGAAGGATGCCCCCAGGAACGCCCAACCTCGAAGTGTGAGTCGCACCCCGCCCAGTGTCAACGCGGTGAGGCGGTTCAGTGCGCGGGGTGGCATGGCCGGGCCGTGGGACTCAGGCGCGACCGGCGGAGCCGAGGGACACCGGGGTGTCCGCGACGATGCGCGCGATGATGTCGGGCACGCTTCCGCCGGAGAGAACAGAACTGCCGGCTCCCGCTCGTCGGGCGGCGATGAGGCGGTGGCCCAGCACGGGAATGGCAAGCGCGTCGATGTCGTCGGGGAGAACGAAGTCACGGCCGTCGAGTGCTGCTCGGGCTTTGGACGCACGCACCAGTTGAAGTGTTGCCCGTGGGCTCGCTCCGAGTCTCAGTTCACGGTCTTCGCGCGTCGCTTGGGCGATCGCCACCGCGTACTGCTCGACTGCGCGGCTCGCGTAGACGCTTCGGGTGGTTGCGATCATGTCGGCGAGGTCGCTTCCGGTGACGACCGGCTCGACAGCGAGAAGCGGACTCGACGTCTCCCTCGTGCGGAGCATCGCGAGCTCGGCCCCGGCATCCGGGTAGCCCATGGAGATGCGAGCCATGAAGCGGTCGCGCTGGGCTTCGGGTAGCGGGTAGGTGCCTTCCATCTCGATCGGGTTCTGTGTGGCGACGACGATGAACGGTGTTGCGAGTTGGTAACTGCGGCCGTCGACGGTGACTTGGCCTTCTTCCATGCTCTCGAGAAGTGCGGACTGGGTCTTGGGGCTCGCACGGTTGATTTCATCGCCGATGACGATGTTGGCGAAGACGGGTCCCGGCTTGAATTCGAACTCGCGTGTCGCCTGGTTGTACACGGATACGCCGGTGATGTCGGCCGGCAGCAGGTCGGGTGTGAACTGGATGCGTGACACCGAGCAGTCGACACTTCTCGCGAGTGCGCGGGCCAGCATCGTCTTGCCGACGCCGGGAACGTCTTCGATGAGCAGGTGGCCCTCGGCGAGCAGGACGGTCAGTGCCATTTCGACGGCTTCGCGTTTTCCGTCGATTACCGTCTCGACGGAGGTCAGGATTGCGCGTGTTTTTGCGTAGAAGACATCGCGTGGCATCACCGGAGCGAGGGCGCCATCGCTGCCCGCCTGAACATTCGTCGGCAAACTGTCCACTCCGTGAGTCTGCCAGACATAGTGAAGGGGTCACACTGTGAGTTCGCCGTGCGTGCGGGGCTGGTGGTGGGCGAGCCCTGGAGTGTCCGCTGACACAGCCCGCAACCCGCCCATCTCCTTGTGCGCGTTGCCGCCCGCGGCCGGGGCGCGCTGGCGTGCGTCGCAGCTCGTCATGCGCGTTGCCACTCGCGGCTGGCGCGCATAGTGACCTGTCGCGCCCGCACGGGATTGCGCGTAGGGAGGTGCACTTCGGGCCCTCCCCGCTCGGGTGGCGGCAGCGCGACATAGGTCTCCCCGCGCTTCTCGATGCGCCACCCCTGGTTGTGCACCATGAGGTGATGGAACCGGCATAGCAGAATGCCGTTATCGAGCGAGGTTTCGCCCTGGTCTCGCACCCACTCATCAGCGTGGTGCGCCTCACACCAGGAGGGCGGCCGATCGCACCCGGCGAACCGGCATCCACCGTCGCGAGCGGCCAGGGCGGTGCGTTGCCGGTCGGTGTAAGTGCGTTGGGCCCGCCCTACATCGATGGACTTTTCACCGTCGAACAGGATCGGCACGGCGCCGGCGCTGCACGCGAGCCGGCGAGCAGTCGCGATCGTGACGCCGACCGTCTGCCCTTCGATGTGGGCGACACCGACTCCGCCCTCGAATTCCGCCCGGTCCACGTGAATGCTCACAGCGGGGCGGCGCTGGGCGTAGATCCTGCCGGTGTCAGCGGCACCCGCGATTCGGATCATCTCGACGAAGGCGTCGTGGAGCAGCTGGTCGGTCGTGCGCGGGTCGTCCATGATCGCTTGGGCGCGCTTCGCGGCCGCAGGATCGACGAATCGCGGCCCGCCTCTGCGCGGGGACGTCACGAGATCGAATGCATCGGAGACGAGTGCGGCCGACTCCGGGTCGAGGAGACCGCTCAGCCGCGTCATGCCATCGGATTGCAGGTGAAGCTTGAGGTACCGGCGCTCGCGCAGTTGATCCTCACGCTCGGCCACTCCTGCGCGGTCAAGCGCATCGCGGAGTGCTCTCGCTTGAGCCGCGAGCCGACGCACCGGAACCAACGGGACCATCGGCAGGAGCAGGTCGACGACGTCGGCGAGCGCATCCGCTGACACTGTCTCGGATGGCTCCCCGAGGCCCGAGCGGATCGCGTCGGCCGCGATGACGGAGAGTTCGCCCACGGATACCGCTGTAGTCACCGACTCGAGCCACGCGGGGCCGTGGTCGGGCGACGAGGGGTCGTCCACGCTCAACAGCTCGCCCACGCGCACCATCGCTCGAGCCTCGGCCGGTGTGACACCTGCAAGCTGCTCGACCAATTGCTCGGCAGAGCGCGCCCCTTCGCGCTGCGCGAGCCCCGAGTATCCGAGTTCGCGGGTGGATCGGCGTGCCACCTCGGCAGCTACGAGTGCGGCCCCCGCGTCGACTCGCCGCCGGACCGCCGCGAAGTCCCGTTGGCGCTGCTGCAACTGCACGTCAGTGAGCTCCCCGAGACCCGACGATGGTGGCACCACCACAGCTCCGGACGGGAAAGACATAATTCATGGTGACACGGATTCGAACGTATGTTCGAATGTTTTCCACAGGGCTCGGGAAGGGACTCAAGACCGGCCGCAGACGGCGACCAGAGATCTGCTACAGCTCGAGTCACCGCTCGACCCAGACCCTAAGCTTCGCCTTTCGCCTCTCGCCTAGCTCGAATCTCGGCCTCAAGCCGGCGAATTCGCGCCTCGTTCTCGTGGAATGCGATCTCCTTCTCCACCGCGGCATCCACATCGTCATCGTCCACAGCGAGCGGCTCCGGTTGCTCCCGACGACGCGGATCACCGAAGCTCAGTGTCTCGACGGGTTGGTCGTAGGACCTGCCCGCGACGAACCACAGGATGGATCCGATGAGAGGGAGCAGTATGACGACGATGACCCAAGCGATCTTCGGGAGATTGCGGATGCGCGACTCGTCGCTCGTGATGATGTCGACGAGCACGAATATCGTGAGGGCGAGGAACGCGAGCGAGACCACGATCTGCATGTGAGCATCCTAGGGAAGAGGCGGCCGAGTACGTCGACCCGCGTCGAAACCCTCGTCATACGCCTCTTTCGTGCCGAGACGGAACATGTCTTCGTCGGCCGGCCGCACGATCGCCCGAGCGCCGGGGGCATCCAACGACGTCATCAGATGGCCGAGACCGCGCACGACTGCGACCGGCAGCCCACTCACCTTCCCCTTGACGAGGTCGGCGGCAGCCGCAATCTCGTCGGCGACCGCGGCGACGGTCACGTCGAGTCGTTTGCCGCCCGAGTCCATGGTGCCACGCAGGTCGTCGAGCACGTGGATGCCCGCAGCCCCGATCGCGATATCGGTCTGTCCCTGCCGCCAGGGCCGGCCGAGCGTGTCCGAGATCAGCACGCCGAGGCGCACCCCGAACCGCGATCGCAGGGCGGCTGCGAGGGCGCGAGCCGAGGCATCCGGGTCGATGGGAAGCAGCAGCACGATGCCGTCGGGCGCATTGCTCGAGTCGACCCCGGCCGCGGCGAGCACAAGCCCCAGCCGGTTCTCGACGATCCGCGTTACACCCCCGGAGTGCTCGCGCGACGCGACAACCCGCACCGTCTCCGCGGTGATCGAATCCTCCCGATCGGATGCCCGAACCTGGCGCCCCTCGGCCTTGCTCACGATCTTCGACGTGACCGCGATGATGTCGCCGTCGAGCACGTCGGAACCCAGCGCGTCGCCGATTACCACAGCGAGGTCATCCCCCGCCACGATCTCGGGGATGCCGTCGACGGTCCACACCTGCAGCATCAACGCACCAGCCCGGGGAGCACGTCGCGGCCGAACACTTCGATCCACTCGCGCTGGTTGCGCCCAGCGTTGTGGAGGTAGATGCGGTCGAAGCCGAGGTCGACGAACTGCTGGATGTGGGCGCGATGCCGGTCGGGATCCGAGCTCACGAGCATCCTGCCTTCGAAGTCTTCGGCACGCACGGTGCGCGCGATCTGCTCGAGTTCGAATGGCGAGCGGATGTCTCCCTTCGGAAACCGCATGCCCCCGTTCGGCCACTCGGTGAGGGCGTTGTGCATCGCCTCCTCGTGCGTCGGCGCCCAGCTGAGGTGGATGCGCAGCACCGTCGTGCGCGTCGTGCGGCCGACCTCTTTCGCGCCTTCGTCGAACCGCCGAAGCAGCGCGTCGACTTTCTCGACCGGGGCGGCCTCGGTGATGAGTCCGTCGACTGTGCGTCCGGCACGTTTTGCTGTGACCGGGCCGGCGGTGGCGACGAGAATCTCGGGTGCTACCTCCGGCATCGTCCACAGCCGGGTCGACTCGAGTTTGTAGAATTCTCCGTCGTGCCTCGTGTCGCGGCCGTTCAGCCCCGACACGAACAGCTTCTTGATGACGTCGACAGCCTCGAACATGCGGTTGATGCGCTCGGGCGCCTCCGGCCAGTACTGCCCCACGATGTGCTCGTTGAGCGCCTCGCCGCTGCCGAGTCCGAGCCAGTGCCGCCCCGGGTACATCGCCGCGAGCGTCGCACTCGCTTGAGCAACCATCGCCGGATGCCACCGGAACGTCGGTGCCGTCACGCCCGTACCCAGGTCTCCCGTGGTGGTCTGCCCCAACGCCGAAAGCACATTCCAGACGAAGGATGCCTGCCCCTGCTGCGGAATCCACGGCTGGAAGTGGTCGGCGGCCATGACCCCGCGGAAGCCGTGCGTCTCGGCGTGCTTCGCAAGCTCGAGGATTTCGAGCGGGGCGAAGCGCTCCAGCATGGCGGCGTAGCCGATGTGGGCGGGGGTGGGGGGCATGGGTCTATTCTGGCGGGTCGTGGGGCGGCGACGGTCGGGTCAAACCCGCGCCACCACCCACCGAAACGCGTTCCGCAGGATGTAACCGCCGCCATCCACCCGGAACGGCTGCGCCGCCTCGACCACCACCGGTCCGCGCACCGCGAGCCCCGCGGCATCCTCACCCAGCAGCACGCCGCGCACGAGGGTCTCGTCGTCGGGCGCCTTCCAGGGCACCTCGACCAGTCCCGACGAGATCACCTGCAGCCCCGCGTCGCGCATGAGCGTCTCAAGTCCTCCGGCTGGTCGCAGGGGGCCATCGGGCAGCAGCTCCTCGTCGTCGGCCGCGGCGACCGCCGCCTCGAGAACGTTGAGGTCGTTGAGCGCCCCCTCCGCCCAGTTCGCGACGGCGACGCATCCGCCGACCGCGGTCACGCGACTCATCTCCGCGAGGGCGATGACTGGGTCATCCGCGAACTGCAGCGCATTGAAGGCCGTGACAACGTCGAAGAACGCGTCGGGCCACGGCAGATGCTCTGCGCCTCGGAGGCGGATGTCCGCCGAAGGCACGGATGCATGGGCCAGCGACACCATGCCCGGTGCGGGATCGACGCCGAACGGCACAGCGCCGAGGGCGTGCGCCATCGCCAGGAACTCGCCGCTGCCGCATCCGACATCGAGAACTCTCGAGCCCGAGCCGACCCGGGCCTCCACGAGAACCGCTTGGCGCGCCGGGTCGGCGAACGACCCCCACAACTCGGCCCACTCCGCGGCGACCGCCGACCAGCCGTTCTGGTCGGCGGCGTCCATATCAGCGAGCTCCATGTTCACAACGTATATATGGGGCGATGGAGACGCAATCACTCCCCCGCCAGCCGCGCCGTCTCCTCGAGCCGCTCGCGGTAGGCGATCCACCAGGCCGCATCGACGTCGGGCAGGTTGTCGTTGTCGCGGCGGAGTCCGGCAGCGCCGTCGATGAGCTCCCGCACGATGTCGGCGTGGCCCGCGTGGCGGTTGAACTCCGCAATCATGTGCACGAGGATCTGGTGCAGCGTAACCGGGTTGCGGTCGTCCGGCCACCAGGGAACTCGACCCGTCGCATCCAGGTCGAGCGCTTCGATCGTCGCATCGGCGTGGGCATTCACCCGTTCGAAGAGGTCGAGGATGCTCCGGCGCGACTCATCGAGGGTCGCCCACATGTCGGCGTTGGGCTCTGCGCTCTCGTCGAACCACGGAAACGTCTGCGGGAACGGCCGACCGAAGATGTCGCCGAGGTAGCCGGCTTCGACGCTCGCGACGTGCTTGACGATGCCGAGCAGGTTCGTACCCGTGGGTACGAGCGGCCGGCGCGCGTCATACTCGGAGAGGCCGTCGAGCTTCCACAGCAAGGCCTCCCGCGCGGTGCGCAGGTATCGGTGCAGGGTCTGCTTCTGGCTCACAGTTCCCTGAGCCTTGGCGCCAGGTCTTTTTCGAACAACTCGAGGAACCGGCGCTGGTCTGCCCCCGGCGCATGGAACACGAGGTGGTTGAGTCCGGCATCCACGTACTGTTTGACCTGGGCGACGACCTCGTCGGGGTCGGAGCCGACGATCCAGCGGGAGGCGATCTGCCCGATCGGCAGGGCGTCGGCCGCTCGCTCCATCTCCATGGGGTCGGTGATGTCGTGCTTCTGCTCCTTCGACAGCGCGAGCGGCGCCCAGAACCTGGTGTTCTCGAGGGCGGCCACGGGGTTCGTGTCGTAGGAGAGCTTGATCTCGATCATCCGGTCGATGCCGTCGAAGTTGCGCTCCGCTTTCTCGGCGCCCTCCTTCACGGCCGGAATGAGTTCATCGGTATAGAGCGTCATTCCCTTGCCCGAGGTGCAGATGAACCCGTCGCCCGCGCGGCCGGCGTAGCGTGCGACGACCGGGCCGCCCGCAGCGATATAGACCGGGATGGGTTTGGCCGGCCGGTCGTAGATCGACGCGTCGTGTGTGGAGTAGTACTCTCCCTCGAAGCTCACCCGGTCGCCGGACCACAGCGCGCGCATAAGCTCGACAGCCTCGCGAAGTCTGGCGAACCGTTCCTTGAACTCGGGCCAGGGTTGGTCACCCGCGCCGTTCCACCCCGTTACCAACTCGTTGAGCGCCTCCCCTGTGCCCACGCCCAGGAAGATTCGGTCCGGATAGAGCACGCCCATGGTCGCGAACGCCTGGGCGAGCACGGCCGGGTTGTAACGGAACGTCGGTGTCATCACGCTCGTGCCGATCGTGATGTCGTTGGTGCGCTCACCGACTGCGGCCATCCACGCGAGAGAGAACGGCGCATGCCCACCCTCGTGCCGCCATGGCTGGAAGTGGTCGCTCACGGCGACGCTCTCCATGCCGTGCTGCTCCGCGGCGACCGCGATCTCCACCAGCTCACGTGGGTCGAACTGCTCTGCCGATGCCTTGTATCCGAGTTTGAGGGTCACTCGACCATTCTGTCGTGCTACGCCATTATCCGGATGCCGCGCCTTGTGCTGTGTCGGCCGGATGCCCGGCTCAGCCGCCCCGCCTCTCGCTAGCCGCCCCGCCTCGTGCTGTGTCGGCCGATCTTCACGATCGGCTGGAAGTCGGCGGACGACGGCGGCAGCATGGGCGCGGCGGTGCTCGATTCGACTCGGCGAAGTGCCGCCATGAGGCTGAGGGCGTTGACGACCTGCCGTGCGGTCTCGTCGCCCACAGCGGCGCGCTTGGCGAGCTTCTCCACCGTCATGAGGCCCTTCGCGAGAGTCTTGACCACGCGGGCCTGCTCCGGCGTGTGCGGGAGCACGTCGAAATCCGGCCAGCGCTTGAGACGGTGCTTGTCGCCTGCACGCAGCCACGAGGCCAAGCCACCCGGAAAAGCGTGGAGCCCGATCATCCACAGCAGCGGGTCGAGTCCGACGGCACCCCGTGCGAGGGAGCGATCGTCGCCGTCGAGCGCGTGGGTGCCCACTTGCACGACGCCGGGGCTCGTGGGAAAGCGCTCGATCGGCGTGTCCCAAACGTAGGTCAGATCGCGGAAGTCGATGACGATCGAGCCGTGCCCCTCTGGAACGAGGGCGAGAAGGATGGGCCTCGGGATCTGGCGAATCGAGTTGATCGCCATCGCCGCCCCGGCCCAGCCTGGGGCGAAGGGCGGCGGAGGTGAGGTCGGCGCGGGCGGAACCGACGTGTCGGTCACATTCACCTCCGGACCGGCCGACCGCAATACGCGCGGACTCGAAGCCAGTCCGCGGCTTCGCTATTCCAGACCCCCACTGTAGGGCACCGTGGGGCGCGCTCACCGCGGACCCGGCCCACACCCTGCTCTCGCGCTCGGCACCCTAGCGGGCCTCCCCGCACCCCACTGCCGCTGCCCTCCCCTCCGCACCAAATCTGTGGACATGACCTTCACACAATCGCTAGTACATATCTTCGAACCTTGAGAGAATTGACCCATGCTCGATCTCCCCTCAGCTCTCGCCGACCTCACCTCGGCGGCGACCCGATGCGCAGAGATCGCACGTACGACCGTGAGTGATCTGCCGGACGACGCTCTCCTCGAGCATCAACGCGCCCTCGCGGAATCGGCACGCTTCGTCGATCTCGCGGCGGCCGCCGTGGCCGCGGAAGTCGCGCATCGATCGCGCCGGGAGCTCGAGTACAGCGGACTGGCCCAACGCAAGGGCGCGCGAACTCCCGAGGCCCTCGTTCAGGCCGTGACCGGCACGAGTTCGTCGACTGCTCGACGGCTCGTGAGGGTGGGAACGATGATGGCGCAAGCTGCGGCCCACGACGTTGACCCGACTCTCGCGATCGCAGAGCCGTGGCTCGCGCCCGCTCTCGCCGCCGCGTCAACGGGCGCGATCTCGGCCGAAGCAGTAGAGGTAATCCGAGCGGGACTGGTGCGACACAGCGGTGACGCAAGCCCGGATGCCCTCGCCGACGCCGCTCGACGTCTCGCCGGCGAGGCCCGCGAGGTGACGATCGAGAGGCTCGCCTCGCGGGCGCGGGAACTTTGTGACCAACTCGACGGGAGCGGCGTCGCCCTACGTGAACAGGAGCGGCGGGATCGGCGATATCTGCGGCTCTTTCCGCAGCTGGACGGGATGACGCGAATCGTGGGGCTTCTCGACCCCGAATCGGCAGCCGTTGTTATCAATGCTGTCGATGTCGCGACGTCGCCGCGCCGTGGCGGGCCGCGCTTCGTCGACCCAACCGACATAGCGCGAGCGCAGCGAATCGTCGACGACGAGCGCACCACCGAACAACTGGCGCTAGACGCGGTTGTCGAACTCATCGACTTGTCCGTGCGCTTGCAGGCCTCGTCGGCACCGGCGCCGCGCCGAGCAGACGTGCGTGTACTCGTGACGCTCGGGGACCTCGACCGCCGCAAGGGAGTTGGCTACATTGAAGGTCAAACCGCGAGCGTTTCCATTGCGACCGTGGAGCGCCACGCATGTGCCGGCGGGCTCGTTCCCATCCTTTTCGACAAAGATGCCCGGGCGATGAACCTCGGCCGCACGCAAAGACTGCACAGCGCACGGCAGCGGATTGCGATTGCCGCACGAGATGGTGGCTGCCTTATTCCTGAATGTGATCGACCGCCGAGCTGGTCGGAAGTTCACCACATCGAAGAGTTCAGCAAAGGCGGGAAAACGGATGTCGCAGACGGCGTACTGCTATGCCGACATCACCACATGCTCGTGCACAACAATGACTGGCGCGTGAGTCGCTCCGGAAGTCGATACTCGTTAATCCCGCCTCCGGGCATCGATCCGATCCAGACGCCAATACACCTGCAACCCAAGGGCCCTGCTGTCCGACGGCTGCTTGCCACCGCTTGAGCTCGATTGAACTCTGACCCACCGCTGGCACTTGGGCTTGCGCCTGGGCTCGGGACCGACAGCACAGACGTCAGCGCCAGCGCCAGCACCAACACCGCCCCCGCACGCGCCGCGGTTCACCGGCCAGATCGCGGTGTGTTCGCCACTCAGCTGCCGCTGCGGGTTACCGTGGGGTTAGCGCTGTGCTTAACCGCCCAGTCCAGGGCGTAGGCGGCGACCTCTTCCCAGCCCTGCTGGCTGACGATGCGGTGGGTGCGACCCGCGAACTCCTTGTACTCGACGACCGACGGACTTCCGGTCGAGGCGTACTTCTTGACGATCGCCCGACCGATCACCGGGGGCACAACATGATCGATCTCGCCCGTGATCACGAGCAAGGGCGCGCGGTCCTTCTTTGCGTAGTCGACGTGGCTCACGCCCCGCTTCTCGTTGAAAGCACCAGCGACGCCTTCGAAGAAGACCCTGTTGTACGAGTTGACGGCGAAGTCCTCCCAGATCTGGTCCGAGGCCGCACGACTCAGGTCGTTGCCGAAGGTGAAATGGAAGTGCGACCTCGAGATCGGCGATGCCCCATTCTTTTGGAACGGGTTACGCAGGATCGGGAAGCCCGTGCGAAGCGTCGACGGCGGCAGGGTGGTGATACCGGCCGGCTGACCGGGCGTCACACCCACGTAGGCGACACCGACCCCGCGGTCGGCGAGCATCTGCGTGATGAGGCCACCGAACGAGTGACCCATGATGATCGGCTTCTGCGGCAGGGCACGGATGATGCGCTCGTAGTTGTCGGCGATCTGCTTGAGTCCGACGCCCTTCAGCGCTTCGGGGTTGCGGCGGATGTCGTCAACGGTGCGGTCGTCGATGCCAGGCCAGCCCGGCACGATCACCTCGTGTCCCTCGGAGCGGAAGAACTCCGCCCAGGTGTCCCAGCTCTTGGGCGTCATCCACAACCCGTGAACCAGCACGATCGGTGCCTTCTTGGCGATTTCGTTCATTCTTCATTCCCTTTTCCGTGGTCGATTCCTGAGGTTCGAGGGTGATCTCCCAAGAGAGACCGATCGTTCTTTCTGTTGACTGCGAACCTACTCCGCTCGGAAGATGAAAGTCAAGCAAGAGGAGAAAGATCGTTCTATCATCGGCTTATGAGCTCCAGTACCCGAAGCAAAGCGGCACCGCAGGCAACGGCGCACGCGACCGCAGCCAGGACGGCGACGCCCGTGGGCACGGCCCACCCGACGCCGGAGACGGCGACGCCCGTGGGGACGGCCCACCCGACGCCGGAAACATCAACAGTCCGAACGAATGCGAGCCGTCGGGCCAAGACCGTGCGCGTCTCCGAGCCCCGCGAGCGCCTGTTGGCGACCGCATCCGGCCTGTTCTACCGGGAAGGCATCCACTCCGTGGGGGTCGACCGCATCCTGGACGCTGCCAACGTCACGCGCGCGACGTTCTACCGACACTTCCCCGGCAAGGAAGACCTCGTGCAGGCTTACCTCGAGGCCGAGGATGCGAGCATCCGGGCAATGTTCACGGGCGCGCGCGAACTCACCGACGATCCCCGGCAGTTGCTCGGAGTCATGATCGCGGGCCTCGCTGACGACATCGAGCACCACCACACACGCGGCTGCCCGTTCATCAACGCGTCCGCCGAATATCCGGATGCCCGAAGCCGAGTACGTCGCACCGTGAAGTCGCACAGGGACTGGTTCCGCGAGACCCTGCGGGAGGCGCTCGTCGCCGCCGGACAGGATGACGCCGAAGAGCGGGCGGGCGCGCTAGTGCTGCTGCGCGATGCCGCCCTCGTGGGCGGTTACCTCGACGGGCCGAACACCATCAGGAACACGTTCGTACGCACGGCCCGCGACGTCGCCGGGCTCTGAGCCGCAGCGAGGAGTGAAATCGAGCGGGTGCCCGGGCCCTACTCCGTGCGGGGCGTCTGCAGGTAGTTCGCGACCACACCAGGCACATACGGTGTCACGTCGCCGCCGAGTGACGCGACCTGCCGCACCAAGGAGCTCGACACGTGCGCGTGCGCTGGGCTCGGCAGCATGAAAACGGTCTCCACACCAGCAAGGTCGCGATTCACGATCGCCATGGGCGTTTCGTACGCGACATCCACCTGCGAGCGGATGCCTTTCACGATCACGCTCGCACCCACATCCGTGCAGTAGTCGACAAGCAGCCCCACACTCCAACTCGTGACGAGGATGTTGGACGGCAGCCCACCCTCGCGCACCGCCTGCTCGATCAACGAGACCCGCTGCGCGATGGGAAGCAGCGCCGTCTTGCCCGGATTGTGCACCACCAGCACATGAATCTGGTCGAAGATGCCGGCCGCGCGCTCGATCACGTCGAGATGGCCCAGGGTGATCGGGTCGAACGACCCAGGAACGACGGCGATCCTGCTCATGGCCTCACCTTATCGGGCACACGTTGCGGGCTGGTCGCTTGTTGCGCCGCGTTGCAGTAGCCCCGCGTTACTCAGTTCTTGGCCAGGAACGCCTCCGCCGTCTCATCCAGCCGCCGCTCGAGCGCTTCGCGCAGCGCCGCGTGCCGTTCGAGCCGGGGATCGTCGGCGAGGATGCCCGCCGCCAGCTCGCGCGCATCCGAAATGAGTTCGCCATCTCGCGCAACGCGCACCAGTCGCAGGCTCGACCGCCCGCCGGACTGCACGCCACCCAGCACGTCGCCTTCCTGACGCAACTCGATGTCTTTCTGCGCCAGTTCGAAACCATCGAGAGTGGATGCCACGGCCTCGACTCGATCACGAGCGAGGGTTCCTTCTTCCGCTGCCGTGACGAACAGGGCGACGCCGGGCACACCCCCTCGCCCGATCCTCCCCCGGAGCTGGTGCAGCTGTGACACCCCGAACCGGTCAGCGTCGAGCACTACCATCACCGAGGCGTTCGGCACATCCACACCCACCTCGATCACGGTCGTGGCGACGAGCACGTCGATCTCCCCGGCCGCGAACGCCCGCATGAGTCGGTCTTTCTCGTCGCTCGGCAGGCGTCCGTGCAGCGCTTCGATACGTTTGCCGGCGAGCACGGGATTCGCCTGAAGGGACGCGAGCACTTCCGTGACGTTCGCGCGCGTGCCGCCCGCGAGCTGTGGGGAGTCATCGGTGTCGTCCAGCACCGTCGCGTCGATCGCGGGACACACGACGAAGGCCTGCCTGCCCTGATCGAGCTCTTCGGCGACGCGCTGCCAGACCCGCGTCATCCACCCCGGCTTCTCGGCAAGGGGCACGACGTGGCTGGAGATCGGCGAACGGCCCGCCGGGAGTTCCGCGATCGAGGAGATGTCGAGGTCCCCGAACACCGTCATCGCGACCGTGCGCGGGATCGGCGTCGCGGTGAGCACGAGCACGTGCGGCGGCTGCGTGCCTTTCAGGCGGAGCGCCTCGCGCTGGTCGACGCCGAAGCGGTGCTGCTCGTCGACGACGACCAGTCCGAGGTCGAAGAAGCCGACGTTGTCGCTGAGCAGCGCGTGCGTTCCGACGACGATGGATGCCGAGCCCGAGACGGCGGCGAGAAGTGCTTTCTTACGCTCCGCGACCGGAAGCTGCCCGGTGAGAAGCGTCGGACGCAAGCGCGCCGAGAGGTCTGGACCGAGAGTCTTTGCGATCGAGCGAAGGTGCTGGTGCGCGAGAACCTCTGTCGGCGCGAGCAGCGCCGACTGGCCACCGGATTCGGCGACGGCGAGCATGGCCCGCAGGGCGACGAGGGTCTTGCCCGAGCCGACTTCGCCCTGCACGAGCCTATTCATGGGCACGGGTGCAGCGAGGTCCGCTGAGATCTGCTCCCCGACCGAAGTCTGGTCTCCCGTGAGGGTGAACGGCAGGCGCTCATCGAACCCGGCGAGTAGCGCGCCAGCGGTTCGTGCGGTGGCGGCCGTCTCGCGCAGGCGCTGGCGCTGCTGCAGCAGGGCCGCCTGCAGCACGAACGCCTCCTGGAACCGCAGCGCCTTGCGCGCGGCGCCCCAATCCGCGTCGACGGCGGGACGGTGAACGAGCTCGAGCGCCTTCGCGAACGGGAGGAGCCCGCGTTGCTTGCGCACGGCATCCGGTACCGGGTCGTCGAGCGGCGGGAGCGTGTCGAGCGCTACGCCGACCGCTTTCTGCACCTGCCAGCTCGGCATCGTCGAGGTTGCGGGATAAATGGGCACGGGCAGCTCGGCCCAGGCCTTGACCGTGGCGGGGTCGGCATCCTGCTCCCCGTTCTGGCCGAACAGTTCGTAGTCAGGATGCGCGAGCTGCTTGGTCCCCTTGTAGTCGCCTACCTTGCCGGCGAAGATGCCCCGCACACCCGGACGCAGCTCGTTCTGGCGCCAGGCTTGGTTGAAGAATGTCAGCGACAGATACCCTGTGCCGTCACTGATCGTCACGTCGAGGATGGAACCCCGCTTGGCGCGCATCGGGCGGTTCACGGCTTTGACGACTTCGGCGACGATCGTGACGTTCTCGTCGATCGGCAGCTGCACGAGCTCGGTGAGTTCGCCGCGGCGTGCGTACCGGCGCGGGTAGTGGCTGAGCAGGTCGCCGACCGTCGAGAGCCCGAATCCCTTGTGAAGGGCAGCCGCCGTGCGCCCGCCGAGGGCCGCGCTGAGCTTCTGATCAAGGGGCTTCTGATCAAGGGGGGATGCCACGATACGAGGGTACCGGGGCCGGCACAGGCGCCGGGCGGGCCCGTGGGATGATTGCGCCCATGACCGAAGCCAACCCGACGCCCAATGAGCCCGCCCAGCCCGCGCGCCCAGGCGGCTCGGCCAGATCGGTTCCGCGCGGCCCGAGCCCCATTTTTCTGGGACTGCTCGCGATCACCGTTCTTTCGGGTTGGGCCTTGTGGGGCGGATTCGGTTCGCCGGGAGTGTTCGCGCTGCTCACGGTCGTCTCCGGGTGGGTCGTCTCGCTCTGCTTGCACGAGTTCGCCCACGCGGCAGTCGCCTACCGTTACGGTGACCACTCGGTCGTGCATCGCGGTTACCTGACCCTGAACCCGCTGCGCTACACTCACGTCGTCTACAGCCTCGTGTTGCCCGTGCTCTTCGTGCTTCTCGGCGGCATCGGCCTGCCCGGCGGCGCGGTGTTCATCGATCGACGGGCGCTGCGCACCCGATTCGCGAGCACCGCGGTTTCGGCTGCCGGCCCGCTGACGAATGTCGCGATCGCGGTTGTCCTCGCCCTGACCCTTCTCTTCGGCGACTACCGCTACAGCGATGACCACATCGCGTTCTGGTCGGCGATCGCCTTCCTTCTGTTCCTGCAGGTGACGGCGGCCGTGCTCAACGTGCTGCCGGTTCCCGGGCTCGACGGCTTCGGCATCCTGGAGCCCTACCTGCCCCGGTCGCTCGTGAATCGCGTCGCCCGGCTCGCGCCGTTCGCGATCATCATCCTCTTCGGGCTGCTGTGGATCCCGGCGGTCAACCGGGTCTTCTTCACAGGCATTCTCGGCATCGTGGCGCTGCTGGGCGTCGACCCAGGGCTCGTCGCCGCGGGTTACCAGCTGTTCCGGTTCTGGCAATAGGGAATTCACGACATGACGCGCATCATCGCCGGGTTCGCCGGTTCGCTCACGATCGCAGTGCCCGGCTTCGGCACCCGACCGACGAGCGACCGGGTGCGTGAGGCGATATTCTCTGCCCTCGAGGCTCGTGACGCCATCGATGGGATGCGCGTGCTCGACCTCTACTCGGGCTCGGGGGCGCTCGGTCTGGAGGCGGCGTCGCGAGGTGCCGCCCACGTGACTCTCGTGGACCGCGTCATCCAGACGAGCAAAGTCAACGCGGCGAAGATCCTGCGGCAGGCGCCCAAGGCGACCCCGCCCATCATCGTCACGACCGGGCAGCCGGTGCAGGCGTTCCTGAATTCGTCGCTCGACACGTGGGACCTCGTGTTCATGGATCCGCCCTACGACCTGGGGCTGCCCGAGCTCACCCACAATCTCGAGGCCCTCGTTGCGCGACTGGCGCCCGGCGCGGTCGTCGTGCTGGAGCGCAGCTCGCGCACGCCCGCGCCCGAGTGGCCGGAGGGTCTCGAATTGGAGAAGCGCAAGACCTACGGCGACACCGCGTTGTACTGGGTCTCCCTGTCGGACTGATCAGCGCTAACCGCTGCCGCCGTCCCAGCCCTCGTAGGGATCCCAGCCGCCGGCGCGCTCATAAGGCCGCCCGCCGACGAGCACTCCCGACCCCTCGACGACCGTGCCGATCACGCGGAAGCCGCCCGGCAGGTCGACCCCAGCGGGGAACGTCGCCAGCAGGGAGTGGTCTTCGCCGCCGTCGAGGGCGTCGCGGGGAGAAGTTGCGGCGCTGGACTGGCTCGGCGAGGCGATCGCGGCCGGGTCCAGGTCCACACCCACGCCGCTTGCAACCGCCAGGCGGCGCGCGTCGATCGCGAGCCCATCGCTCAAGTCGAGCATCGCGGTGGCGCCGCCGATCGCGGCGGCTCTGCCGTCCGCGATCGGCGGGTGGGGCCTGAGCTGGGCGGCGATGGCGGCGGGATGCTCGCGAGTCACGCGGGCGGCGGCGGCGGCATCCGGCTCGCGGCTGCCGTCGACGAGCGTCACCGCACCGTGCTCGAACAGCAGGCGCAGGCCCTCGGCTGCAGCGCCGAGCGGGCCGGAGACCGCGACGATATCTCCCACTCGCGCGCCAGAGCGCAGCACGGGCTCGCGTCCCTCGAGATCGCCGAACGCCGTGACCGCGATCGTGAGAGTCGATGACACCGACAGGTCGCCGCCGACGACCCCGCACCCCGGCGCCATCGCTTCGCACCCCGCGCGCAAGCCGTCGGCGAACTCCTCGAGGAATGCGATGGGGGTGTCGGATGCCGCGGCGAGCGCCACCACGAGAGCGGTGGGCACTGCGCCCATGGCCGCGACGTCAGCGAGGTTGGACGCCGCCGCCTTCCATCCGAGATCGCGCGGCGAGGACCAGGCGAGCCGGAAGTCGGGGCCGTGGATCATCATGTCGGTCGTGATGACGACTCGGCCGTCCGGCGTGGCGAGAACGGCGGCATCGTCACCCGGGCCGAGCAACTCGGCGGTCGCGGTGGGAAGGCGCGGGAAGATGCGCTGCAGCACCGCGGCCTCGCCGAGGGAGGCGAGGGTCTCGGCGGCGCTCATGGTTCACACGGTACCCGGTCCCCCTACATTGAGACCCATGACAGTCAAGCGCGCGCCGGTCTACACTCGCATCTCCAGCACGGACAAAGCGGTGGACAAGCCTGAGAACTAGCGCCTCCGCCTGGTGGAGTTCGCGGACGCCAAGGGTTACACCATCGTTGACGTGTTCACGGATGACGGCATCAGCGGGTACATCGATGACACGAACCGGCCAGGCTTCAACGCCCTGGCCGCGCGCATCGCGGCTGGTGCGTACGACATCGTCATAGCGACCAACCAGAAGCGCCTAGGTCGCAACGTGGCGGAGTGGGAGCCGGCCATCAAGCTCCTCAGGTCCGCCAAGGTCCCATTTGAGCCTCATTACGGTGGTGGCCCGTGGAACATGACTCTGGCCAAGCATCGGGAGTATGCGCGCACCCAGGTAGTCAAAGGCTCTGCTGAGGTTGAGGTCCGCATGGAGCTACAGCACGCCCGCAACCAGGACGAGTTACGCGCTGGCCTTCCGCTTTGGGGTCCCAGGTTCTTTGGGTTCACGATTGGCACCACCGTGGGCACGCCCGAGAAGGGCAGAGTGACCGGACTGCACGACTTGGAGGCGGAGGCCATACGCAAGGCAGCGGCTGACCTCCTGAACGGTGCGACCCTCTACAGCATCGCCAAGGCCTGGAATGAGTCAGGGCTAAAGACGCCCCGAGGCCATGAGTGGGCACCTGCCGCCGTCCGTAACGTTCTCCTCCGTCCTCGCAACGCTGGCTGGCTGGCTGGAGCACAAGGGTGAGCGCATCGCTCGCAACCAGCCAGTGATTTGACGGAAGATGTTTGGCAGAACGTAGTGCACCTCCTGGAGGACCCGACCCGCAAGCCCAAGCGCGGACCGGCTCAGAAGGCTCTTCTGTCCGGCATCATCCGCTACCAGTGTGGGGAGGCTATGACCGCCGAGCACTCACGCGGAATCTACAAGTGCCGGCGTCCCATGGGCACGCTCCGCCACCAGTCAGTCCTCAAGGAGGAGGCGGAGGGCGCAGTCACAGACTCGATCCTCACCGCGCTCATGGATGGACGCCTGGACGGACCGGAGGACCTAGGTGAGCTACTAGAGGTCCAGGCCAAGATCACCGCCAACACCCGCAAGCTGGACGCTGCGAACGATCTCTCGATGGACCCTGACTTGGAGGCCTGGGCTGCACTCACCGTGGATCGCCAGCGCGACATCATCAAGGGGTCTTTCGTGGTGTCCCTCAAAGACGGCAAGGGTGCCGAGCGGGTGTCAGTCGAGCCGGTCTAGTCCTTGGTCGGGGGCTGTAGCACGCCGATGATGGTTTCCGGCTCTGCCTCCGGCTCGCGCTCGGAGAGGAATGCGTAGTGACGCTGAGCCAGGAAGTCCCGGACTTCGTCAAGGGTATATCCGTATCCGTAGGGCATCGTGAGTACCCATGAGTTGGTGGCCGGTTCGACGAGGCCATAGGTCCCGTACTCGATGGCGAGCGGGTTGCGGGCGCGGGACTTGCGCAGTGCCAGGCCATGCTGGGAGGCCACCCGTCGAGCGTAGGTTTCTGTGATTGCTGTAGTTGTCATGAGTGAACCGTGACACCGATCCCGCTTGCTTCTCAATGGGAAAACATGGTAGGCAGCCCACTTCGTGACCGGACTGTGACCCGTTTATATCACTGAGTCGAGCCGGTCTAGTCTCCGAGTTCGGGGCCTAACGCGCCTCGCCCAGCTTTGAGTGGGTGTACATGCCCTAAACGCTTATGTGTCAACGACGTGTACAGAATGTAAACCCGGTTGACAGTTGGGTGTCAAAAAATGTTTTTGGGTTTGAGGTTGTGTTCGTGTGTAGGAATGGGGTAGCATGCTTGCGTGACCTCTTTAGTGAACTTCCAAGAGCTAGAGCGGCAAATCGCATCTCAGGAGGCTGAGGTGGCCGATATTGCCGCTCAGCTCGCCATCGCGCGTGAGCGGCTCAATAGCCTCAACGCCATACGAGCGAACGCGACGAAGCTGGAAGGAACCGCTGGCCTTTCGGGTTCCGGGACGCTGACGATCACCGGTTCGGATGGCACCTCCGACATCAACGATCCCAAACTCCACGAACCGCTGACGATCATCTCGGTGGACGGATCACCTATCGACCTCCGCGCGCCGAAGAAGAAGATTCGCTCGACCCAGCTGGTGGCCGACATGATCAACGAGAGCAACGCCCGCTGGACACGACAAGAGATTCATGACGGATTTCGTGAGCGCATCGGCGTACCGCCGACTTGGGAAAACCCGGCGAACGCCATCAATAACGCAATCGCTCGCGCAGTCGAGAAGACCCTCATAGTCGAGCAGGACGGCCACTACATGAGCCCATCGCTTGCTGTGTTTCAGACTGTCCTGGACATCGAGGGGCGTGATGATGACTAGGAGGTAGCCCTGGGTGCGCCTAAAGAAGCCCAAGTACGGGTGGCGCACCTACCGGGGCAGTAAGAAGTGGCAACTTCCCTGACCTCGCAGCCCCTAGAGGGGTTCTGGCGCAGTTGTAGAGTCGTGCAACGTTACCGCACAGGACGCGAAAGACCGAGGGTACTTCCTCGGTCTTCTTGTCATTCATCTTCTCAAGGCGAATTCGCCAAGGGCTGGAGGCCGTGGACTGAGTTGCCGCCGCTCTAATTCGGAGGCCCCGCAGGAGGCATATTCCATCTGGCGGGTATTGTTTCACTGGAAACGGGTGTCAAGCGGTTCAGCGGGCTAGCTCCAGGAGGCGGTAGTTGTCGCCGTCCTTGGCTAGGAGCTTGACATACAGGTCCACGTCACCGCGTGTCGGAATTCTTTGCGCTTGCGCATGCGTGTGGCCTAATTGACAAACCGGGTAGCCTGAATCGCGATGCGATCACCCACCCGAGCCCTGCCACTACTCGCGATCGCCGTTCTTCTCGCCGGGTGCGCGCCCGTGATTGCGCTGCAGCCGGCTGACGACGCGGTGAACCCGTTGTGCGCCGACGTGATCGTGCATCTGCCGGAGACCGTCGGCGAGCTGCCCGCTCGCGAGACCGACGCCCAGGCGACCGCCGCGTGGGGCGAGCCGGCGAGCGTGATCCTGCGGTGCGGCGTGCCCGTGCCGCCGCCGACTGCCGAGTTCCCGTGCGTCACAGTCGACGGCGTCGACTGGCTGCGCGATGACAAAGACGACCCGCGTTTCGTGTTCACGACGTACGGGCGTGACCCCGCGGTGGCGGTCATCATCGACAGCGTGGCGGTATCGGGGATCGAGGCGCTGACCGACCTCTCGAACGCCATCTCGGGCATCCCGGCCGAGGGAAAGTGCATCGGCCTGAGCGAGTAGCGCGCTGCTAGCGCGCCGTCTCCAGGCCGAGCTGGATGAGCTCGTCGATGAGTTGCGGGTACGACATGCCGCTCGCCTCCCAGCACTTCGGGAACATCGAGATGGGCGTGAACCCGGGCATCGTGTTGAGTTCGTTGACGATCCACTCGGTGCCCGTGAAGAAGAAGTCGACTCGCGCGAGCCCGGAAGCGCCGATCGCCTCGAACGCGAGAGCGGCGACGCGCTGCAGTTCGCGCGACTCCCCTTCGGCGAGCTCGACAGGACACACGAGCCGGGCCGCGTCGGGGTCGAGGTACTTGGCCTCGAAGTCGTAGAACTCGCGCGTCTCCATGATGATCTCGCCCGCGAGACTCACGCGCGCAGCTGAACCCCCACGACCCGAGAGAACGCCGCATTCGATCTCGCGGCCGACGACAGCGCTCTCGATGAGCGCCTTCGTGTCCTCCGCGAACGCGATCGCGAGCGCCGCATCGAGCTGCTCGGGCGAAGACACCTTCGTCACCCCCACAGACGAACCCGCTCGCGCCGGCTTGACGAACAGCGGCAGTCCGAGCTCTGCTGCCCGTCCGCGCCACAACTCGTTGTCATCGCGCCACTGCGCCGGCGTGACGGTGACCCAGGGGGCCACGGAGACGCCGGCCGCGACGAGCGCGTTCTTGGTGAAGTGCTTGTCCATGCCGAGGGCGGAGGAGAGCACGCCGTTGCCCACGTAGGGCAGTCCGACCAGCTCGAGAAGGCCCTGCACGGTGCCGTCTTCCCCGAATGGCCCGTGAAGGATGGGGAAGGCCACGTCGACGTCTCCCAGCGAGCGGGTGAGGCCCGCGGCATCCGTCACCGTGAACTCGCGCGTGACCGCCGATTCCGGAAAGTAGACGCGCGTGCCGTTGTCGACCACCGTCGGCATCGCGGCCGGGTTCATCCGAAAGAGCTCGGCGTCGTCGGGCTGAAGAGTGAATGCTCCGTCGGCAGTGATACCGATGGGGATCACGTCGTACTTGGAGCGGTCGATGGCCGAGAGCACGCCGCCCGCGGTAGCGCAGCTGATGGTGTGCTCAGACGACCGGCCCCCGAATAGCAGGGCGACGGTCGTTCTGGGCTCGTCGCTCATGAAGGCTACTCTCCCTGGGGCAACTCGTCGGTCGTGAGGTGCGGCGCGATGTCCCGCGGATTCAGCGTACCGGCAAGCACCTCGGCAACCTGGCTGACGATCGGCATTTCGACGCCCTTCGCGAGCGCCAGCTCGAGCACGGGCGCGACGGAGGAGAGTCCCTCCGCCGTCTGATTCATCTGCTTGATGACCTCGGAGTAGCTGTAGCCCTGGCCGAGCAGCCGCCCGGCGGTGTTGTTGCGCGACAGCGACGACTCGCATGTCGCGATGAGGTCGCCCAGCCCCGCGAGCCCCGCGAGGGTCTCCGCGCGCCCGCCGTACGCGACCGCGAAGTCCGTCATCTCGGCGAGGCCGCGCGTGATAATCGAGGCTTTCGTGTTCTCGCCGTAACCCACCCCATCCACGATGCCGATCGCGACGGCGATGAGGTTCTTGAGTATTCCGCCGAACTCGGTGCCGATGACATCCGTGTTCACGAACGAGCGAAAGTAGGGGTTGGTCGCCGTCATCGCGACGAGGGTCGCCGTTTCCAAGCTGTCCGACGAAACGACCGCCGCGGTCGGCTGCTCCTTCGCTATTTCGAGCGCCAGATTGGGGCCGGATACCACGGCCACGCGATCCCCGTCGAGCTTGAGCTCCTGGCGCATGACCTCGCTCATGCGCGCGCCGGTGCCCTTCTCGACACCTTTCATGAGGGAGATGATGAGGGCGTCGGGCGGCAGAAGATCTTTGACGATCCGAAGGTTCTCCCGAAGGGATTGCGACGGTACCGAGAAGTACACCTGCTCGGCTCCCTCGAGCACCTCGGGCAGTTGGGAACTGGACCAGAGCCCGCGCGGCAGGTTGATGCCCGGCAGATAGTCGCTGTTGCGCTTCGACTGCGAGATCTCCCGCGCCAGTTCGGGCCGTCGAGCCCAGATCGCGACATCGCTGCCGCCGTCGGCGAGGATCTTGGCGAACGTCGTGCCCCAGGAGCCGGCACCCAGCACTGCGACGCGGCGGGCAGGCTGGACCGCGCTGGCTTCACTCACGTACCCATTGTGGTGCATGAGATGTTCAGGGTCGGCCGAACTCATTCTGGCCGTGGTCGGCCGGGTCCCATCGCTTGGCGGGGGCCTTCTCGCCGCGCAACTCTTCCAGCAGCGCCGTAATCGCTTGCATGACGGCGTTGGTCGCCTCGGCCGCGACGGTCGCCGTGACGGGCTTGCCGTGCCACGAACTGAGATCGACGGGATAGCCGACGATCACGTCGATGTTCTTTCTCGGGAAGACGCTCAGCTTCTTCGAATACCGCGGCAGCACGTGCTGTGCACCCCAGTGCGCCATGGGAATGATCGGCACGCCGTGCTCGAGTGCGAGGCGCACCGCGCCGGTCTTGCCGCGCATGGGCCAGAGCTCGGGGTCACGCGTGAGCGTTCCCTCCGGGTAGACGATCACCGCGAGGCCCTCATCGACGAGCCTGGACGCGGCGGTCAGCGGATCGCCTTCCCGACTCCTGCCCGCACGTTCGACGGGGATCTGGCCGGTCCACCGCAGAATCCCGCCCAGCACCGGCACACGGAACAAGCCGGCCTTGGCGAGGAATCGCGGCACCCGCTCCGCCTTCCACACCGCGTAGGCGGAGACGAGTGGGTCGAAATTCGTGTAGTGGTTGGGAGCGAGGATGAACGCTCCCGTGCGCGGCACCCGCTCGAGGTTGCGGAAGCGATAGCGCGCAAGCAGCAACAGGAACGGGATGACGATTCCCGCAAGGATGCGCCAGCCGACGCTTTTCTCCCGCCGCGGCTTCGTTGGCGGCACGGCCGTCACGCGCGGTTATCCCGCATACACGAAGTCGGCACCCAGCAGGTCGAGCTTGTCGATGAAGTGCTCGTAACCGCGGCTGATGATGCCGATATTGGTGACCGTTGAGGTGCCCTCAGCGGTCAGCGCGGCGATGAGGTGACTGAATCCGCCGCGCAGGTCGGGAATCTCGATATCGGCGCCGTGCAGCGGCGTGGGTCCGTTGATGACGGCGGCCTGCTCGAGGGGGCGGCGCGGAACCCGGCGACTGATCGACTCGAGCCCATCCTTGTGCACGACGATATCCGCGCCCATCTCGATGAGCGCATCCGTGAATCCGAAACGGTTCTCGTACACGGTCTCGTGCACGACCGAGCGGCCTGAAGCCTTGGTGAGCGCGACGATGAGCGGCTGCTGCCAATCCGTCATGAAACCCGGATGCACATCCGTCTCCACGACGACCGGCTTGAGCGGCCCGCCCGGGTGGTAGAACCGAATGCCGTCCTCGTGGATGTCGAACGCGCCGCCCACTTTGCGGAAGATGTTGAGGAACGTCATGAGCTCCTGCTGCTTCGCGCCGCCCACGAAGATGTCGCCTTCGGTGGCGAGCGCGGCGGATGCCCAGCTCGCGGCCTCGTTGCGGTCGAACAGCGCCCTGTGGTCGTAACCCTCGAGCTTCTCGACGCCCTCGATGAAGATCACGCGGTTGGGCTCGACGTTGATGATCGCGCCCATCTTCTGCAGGATCGCGATGAGGTCCATGATCTCGGGCTCGATGGCCGCGTTGCGCAACTCGGTCGTGCCCCTCGCGAGCGTCGCCGTGAGCAGCACTTGCTCGGTCGCGCCCACGCTCGGGTAGGGCAGCTCGATGTCGGCGCCCTGGAGGCCGTTGGGCGCGGTGAGGCGGATGCCCTCGTAGCTCTTGTGCACGATCGCCCCGAACGCGCGCAGCGCGTCGAGGTGGAAGTTGATGGGTCGGTCGCCGATGCGGCAGCCGCCGAGGTCGGGGATGAGCGCCTCACCCAGGCGGTGCAGCAGCGGCCCGCAGAACAGGATCGGGATGCGGCTCGAACCGGCGAGCGCGTCGATCTGCGCGAAGTGGGCCTTGAGCACATTGCTCGGGTCGAGGACCAGCGTGCCGTCGCCGTCGTTGTGCACGGAGACGCCGTAGGCCTCGAGCATGCCCGTGACCACTCCCACGTCACTGATGTCGGGGACATCGCGAAGGGTGCTGGGAGTGTCGGCCAGCAGGGCGGCGACCATCGCTTTCGTCGCGAGGTTCTTGGCCCCGCGGATCTCGATGCGACCGCGTAACGGCTTTCCGCCGTTGATGACGATCTTGTCTGAAACGAGTCCCACCCTCTCTGCTGCCTTTTGGGCATCCTTGGTAAGAGAACTCATACTCACCTCTGTTCTTGGGCCCGGGGGTTGTTCGGGGTGGGGCTATCTGGCGGGGAGTGTCGTGGGCCGCCAGCTTTCGCGGCGAGACTCGAACTCCGTGATTTGTGCCTCATTGCGCAGGGTAAGACCGATGTCGTCCAGTCCTTCGAGCAAACGCCACCTAGTGTAATCATCGATCTCGAAAGCAAAGGTGGCCTTGCCAGCGGTCACCGTTTTAGCTAAGAGATCCACGGACACCTCTATTCCCGGGTGCTCATCGATCAGGAGCCAGAGCGTGGCGATGTCGGCTTCCGTGAGTTGGGCCGCCACAAGGCCTTGCTTGCCGGAGTTGCCACGGAAGATGTCGCCGAATCGAGCGCTCAGCACCGCCTGGAAGCCGTAGTCACGCAGCGCCCACACGGCGTGCTCGCGGCTGGATCCGGTACCGAAATCCGGCCCAGCGACGAGAATTCGGGACTGCGATTCGGTCGTGCTGCGGTCGGTGACGGCGAAGGGCTCGCGGTTGAGCACGAACTCGGGATCCTGTCGCCATGCGTAGAACAGGGCGTCGTCGAAACCGGTCTTCGTGATGCGCTTGAGGAACTCGGCCGGGATGATCTGGTCGGTGTCAACGTTGGAGCGCTGCAGCGGCACCGCAATTCCCGAAATGACGGAAATCTTGTCCATCAGGCACCCGCCTGCGCGGTTTCGGGGCTCGCGCCGACCAAATCTCCGTCATTTCGGAAGGGAGCGGGCGGGCCCCCGTTCTCGAGATCCCACGGGGACGAGAGCGTGCCCCGGATGGCCGTGGCCGCCGCCACGAGCGGTGACACGAGGTGGGTGCGCCCGCCCTTGCCCTGCCTGCCCTCGAAGTTGCGGTTGGACGTCGAGGCACACCGCTCCCCCGGCGCGAGTTGGTCGGGATTCATGCCGAGGCACATGGAGCATCCGGCGAACCGCCATTCGGCGCCGAACTCCTGGACGATCTTGTCGATGCCCTCGGCCTCGGCCTCGATGCGCACGCGAGCCGAGCCCGGCACGACCAGCACGCGAACGTGGTCGGCCTTCTTGTGTCCCTTGATGATGGACGCGAATGCCCGCAGGTCTTCGATACGGGAGTTCGTGCACGAACCCATGAAGACGGCATCCACCCGGATGTCTTTCATCGGCGTGCCGGCCTCGAGGTCCATGTATTCGAGGGCGTGCTCGGCGGCGGCGCGATCGTTGGGGTCGGGGTAGCTCACAGGGTCGGGCACGGACTCGCTCAGCGAAACGCCCTGGCCGGGGTTGGTGCCCCACGTGACGAACGGCTCGAGCTCGTTGGCATCGAGGAAGACCTCGGCGTCGAATACGGCGTCGTCGTCGGTTCGCAAGGTCTCCCAGTAGGCGACGGCGGCATCCCAGTCGGCACCCCGCGGTGCGTGCGGGCGGCCCGTGAGGTAGTCGTAGGTGACCTGGTCAGGCGCGACCATGCCCGCGCGAGCACCCGCCTCGATCGACATGTTGCAGATCGTCATGCGGCCCTCCATGGAGAGCGAGCGGATGGCGCTGCCGCGGTACTCGAGCACGTAGCCCTGCCCGCCGCCGGTGCCGATCTGGGCGATGAC
>JAODAV010000012.1 GCA_025463605.1 Rhodoglobus sp.
CGGCGCGCCTGCGCCCGCCGCGCCCGTCACCGCGCAGCAGGTCAAAGACGCGTGGCCCGAGATTCTCGAGTCCGTGCAGAAGGCGAAGATGAGCGCCTGGACGGTCGTGTACACCTCTCAGGTGCGCACCCTCGTCGACGATGTGCTCACGCTCACCTTCGTGAGCCAGAACGACGTCGACAGCTTCAAGCAGCCGCAGGGATCGGGCGAAGGCGTGAGTGAGATTCTGCGGCGCGCCATCCTGGAGATCCTCGGTATCCGGGTGAAGTTCATCGCCAAGGCCGAGGTTGGTGCATCCGAACCCGCCCCGCCGGCGAACGATGCGCCCCCGGCCACTACCGATGCCGAAGGGTGGGCCGTCGTCGCGATTCCCGCGTCCGAGCCCGTCGCGCAGCCGTCAGCACCCGCGAAAGCCGCGCGCCAGAAGCCCGACGCGCCGAAGTCGCCCGAGTCGAAGCGCTACGGCGAGTCGGTCGTGCGCGAACTGCTCGGAGCGAGCTTCATCGAGGAGCAGCCGATCGCACCGCGCGTTGTTCCCGTGCCGAAGGACGACTAGCCGTGTACGACGGCATAGTGCAGGAACTCATCGACGAACTGGGCCGCCTTCCCGGTATCGGGCCCAAGTCCGCACAGCGCATCGCCTTCCACATCCTGCAGACCGAGAGCTTCGACGTCACACGCCTGTCGGAGGTGCTGCGCGACGTCAAAGACAAGGTGCGGTTCTGCTCGATCTGCGGCAACGTGACCGAGCAGGAGACGTGCTCGATCTGCCGTGACCCGCGCAGGTCGGCTGCCACGATCTGCGTCGTCGAGGAGGCCAAGGATGTCGTGGCCATTGAGCGCACGCGCGAGTTCAACGGGCTCTACCACGTGCTCGGCGGCGCCATCAGCCCCATCGACGGCATCGGTCCAGACGATCTGCGCATCAAGCAACTCGTCGGCAGGCTGTCCGACGGCACGGTGACCGAGGTCATCATCGCGACCGACCCGAATCTCGAGGGCGAGGCGACGGCGACCTATCTCACGCGACTGCTCGTCTATCCCAACCTGCGGGTCACGCGGCTGGCATCGGGGCTGCCCGTCGGCGGCGACCTCGAGTATGCCGATGAGGTCACCCTCGGCCGCGCTTTCGAGGGCAGGCGGCTGGTCGAGAACTAGCGGCGTAACGCGCGCATCGCCTCTCTCGGCGGCGGCTAGAATCGCAGCTTGGGCCGACGCGCCCGTCCTTTCAGCCCGCAGGAGAACCATGAGTTTGATCGTCCAGAAGTTCGGGGGCTCATCGGTCGCGGACGCCGAGAGCATCAAGCGCGTCGCCAAGCGCATCGTCGAAACGCGCAAGGCCGGCCATGAGGTCGTCGTCGTCGTCTCGGCGATGGGCGACACGACCGACGAACTGCTGGATCTCGCCGAGCAGGTCGTGCCGGTGCCGTCCGGCCGCGAGCTCGACATGCTGCTGACCGCGGGCGAGCGCATCTCGATGGCGCTCCTGGCCATGGCGATCAAGGGGCTCGGCATCGATGCCCTGAGCTTCACCGGCAGCCAGGCCGGAATGGTGACGGATGCCCGGCACGGCTCGGCGCGCATCGTTGAGGTTTCACCGAAGCGCGTGCGTGAGGCCCTCGACTCGGGGGCGGTCGCGATCGTGGCCGGCTTCCAGGGCTTCAACCGGCTGACTGGGGACATCACGACCCTGGGCCGCGGCGGCTCCGACACGACAGCGGTCGCGCTCGCGGCCGCTCTCGACGCCGACGTCTGTGAGATCTACACCGACGTCGACGGGGTTTTCACTGCTGACCCGCGCGTCGTGCCGACGGCACGCAAGATCGACCGCATCACGAGCGAGGAGATGCTCGAGCTCGCGGCGGCCGGCGCCAAGGTGCTGTACATCCGCGCGGTGGAGTACGCGCGCCGGCACGGGGTCACGATCCACGTGCGCTCATCGTTCAACAACAACGAGGGCACGCTCGTCGTCGGCCCGAAAGAGGGAGAAATCGTGGAAGAGCCCATCATCACCGGCGTCTCGGCCGACCTGAGCGAGGCGAAGATCACCGTGGTCGGCGTCCCGGACATCCCGGGCAAGGCAGCGCAGATCTTCACCGTCGTCGCCAACACGAACGTGAACATCGACATGATCGTGCAAAACGTGTCGACGGCCAGCACGGGTCTCACCGACATCTCCTTCACCCTCCCGAAGTCGGACGCCGAGGTGGCGATGACCGCTCTCACGGCTGCGCAGCCTGATATCGGGTTCGCGTCGTTGCAGCACGATGACCAGATCGGCAAGCTCTCGGTCGTGGGTGCCGGCATGCGCACGAACGCGGGCGTCACAGCCAAGCTGTTCACGGCGTTGTTCGAGGCCGGCATCAATATCGAGATGATCTCGACAAGTGAGATCCGCATTTCGGTCGTGACTCGCGCCGACACGGTGAACGAGGCGGTTCGCGTCGTTCACACGGCCTTCGGGCTCGACGGCGACACCGAGGCGATCGTGCACGCGGGCACGGGTCGCTGATCTAGCCGAAACAGCGGCGCCTTTCTCTCACGCGAGCAGGCGACGGACCACGGCGCTCTTCGTGGGCAGGGGCACCGCATGCACAGGGACACTCCGTCTTGGACGCTGGTTTTCACCTCCCGTGGCGAACTCGTTGATGTGGTGGACTTCCGTCCTGCCCGGCGGCCGTTCACATTCCGGCCAGAGACATCCGCGAGCGGCGAGCGGCTCCGTCCCGCGGAATAGAATGCAATGCAAGCCGTTGAACTCAACACCAGCACGACACACAAGAACAAGGAACAGCAGATGAGCACCGGAGTGAGAATCGGCGTCGTCGGCGCCACCGGCCAGGTCGGCGCCGTCGTGCGTCGACTCCTCGAGGAGCGCGACTTCCCGGTCGCCGAGATCCGCTACTTCGCTTCGTCGCGCAGCGCGGGCACGAGCCTTCCCTGGAAGGGCGAGCAGGTCGTCGTCGAGGATGCGGCAACGGCCGACCCCACGGGCCTCGACATAGCGATCTTCTCCGCGGGCGCCACGACCTCGAAGGCCCAGGCTCCACGCTTCGCGGAGGCCGGCGTGCTCGTCATCGACAACTCCTCGGGCTGGCGCATGGACCCGGATGTTCCGCTCGTCGTGAGCGAGGTCAACCCGCACGCGATCAAGGAGGCTCGAAAGGGCATCGTCGCGAACCCGAATTGCACGACCATGGCGGCCATGCCCATCCTCAAGGTGCTCCACGCCGAGGCGGGACTGCAGCGGCTCGTCGTGAGCACGTACCAGGCGGTCTCCGGCGCAGGTCTCGCGGGCGGCGAGGAGCTGCTCGAGCAGGCCCGCGCAGCGGTCGCGCAAGACGCCATCCAGCTCGTGCACGACGGCTCGGCGGTCGATTTCCCCGCGGCAACGAAATTCCCCAAGACGATCGCGTTCGACGTGATCCCGTTCGCCGGCAACCTCGTCGATGACGGGCTCGGCGAGACCGATGAGGAGAAGAAGCTGCGCAACGAGAGCCGCAAGATCCTCGAACTTCCGGGGCTGCTTGTGAGCGGAACCTGCGTGCGAGTTCCTGTATTCACCGGCCACTCGCTGTCGGTGAATGCCGAGTTCGCGAAGCCGCTGAGCGTCGAGCGGGCGCGTGAGCTGCTGAAGGATGCCCCCGGCGTGGTTCTGACGGACGTGCCGACGCCTCTCGAGGCCGCAGGCAAAGACCCGAGTTACGTCGGCCGACTGCGGCAGGACGAGGGTGTACCCGATGGCCGGGGCCTCGCGCTCTTCATCAGCAACGACAACCTCCGCAAGGGTGCCGCGCTCAACGCGGTGCAGATTGCGGAGCTGGTCGCCGCCGATCTCGCGGTCGCCGCGAAGTAGCTACTC
>JAODAV010000018.1 GCA_025463605.1 Rhodoglobus sp.
ATCAGTGAGAAGCAGAACCAGCGCGACACCCTGCGGAGCCTCGGGCTCAAGCGCATCGGTGACGTGGTTGTGCGCGAGGACAACTCGCAGAACCGTGGCTACGTGCGCACGGTCGCTCACCTTGTCAGAGTCGAGGAGATTGACTAATGGCTGACGAAAAAGAAGCGGCCCCCAAGAAGGCACCTGCCGCAAAGGCTGCCGAGAAGACGGCTCCCGTCGCGAAGGCTGCTGCTCCCAAGGCCGCCGCTGCGAAGGCTGCTGCTCCGAAGGCAGCTGCCGCGAAGAGCGACACCACCGTGAAGGCCGGCAAGCCCGCTGCCAAGGCCGCGCCGGCGAAGAAGGCCGCACCTAAGGCCGCCGATGTGCCGTCGCGCCCCCAGGTGCTCAAGATGCACCACCTCCGGCCCGCCGCCGGCGCCAAGAAGGACAAGACCCGCGTCGGACGCGGTGAGGGTTCCAAGGGCAAGACGGCTGGTCGTGGCACGAAGGGCACGAAGGCGCGCTACTCGGTGCGTCCCGGCTTCGAAGGCGGAAACCTCAACTTCGTCATGCGGTCGCCGAAGCTGCGCGGGTTCAAGAACCCGTTCCGCGTCGAGTACCAGGTCGTGAACCTCGAGAAGCTCGCCGAGTTGTACCCCAAGGGAGGCGATGTGACCATCACCGATCTCGTCGCCAAGGGTGCCGTGCGCAAGAACGAGAAGGTCAAGGTTCTTGGGTCGGTTGATATTGCGGTTAAGCTGAACGTTGCAGTTGACAAGGTCTCCGGCTCTGCTGAGCAGAAGATCGTCGCCGCAGGCGGTTCGGTCAAGTAACAAAGCCCAGTAGTACTCCCGGGTGGGGTTTTCCTGACGGAGCCCCACCCGACTGCATTACATAGATCATCGGAGGCCTTGTGTTTAGAGCTGTCGCGCGGATCTTCCGCACGCCTGACCTTCGCAGGAAGATCGGGTTCACGCTCGGCATCGTCGCGCTGTTCCGTCTAGGTTCGTTCATCCCCGCGCCGTTCGTGGACTTCGGCAATGTGCAGATCTGTCTCGCCAGCAACGCGAACGCCGGCAGCCTCTACGATCTCGTCAACTTGTTCAGCGGCGGAGCGCTCCTCCAACTGTCGATCTTCGCGCTCGGCATCATGCCGTACATCACGGCGTCGATCATCGTGCAGCTGCTGCGCGTGGTCATCCCTCACTTCGAGACCCTCTACAAGGAGGGCCAGTCCGGCCAGTCGCGCCTGACCCAGTACACCCGCTACCTCACGATCGCGCTCGGCGTGCTCCAGTCGACCACCCTCATCACGGTCGCCCGCAGCGGTGCGCTCTTCCCGTCGAACTCGGGCGTTGCCGAATGCAGCCAGCTCATCACTGATGACTCCTGGTACGCGATCATGCTCATGGTCATCACGATGACTGCAGGCACCGGGCTGATCATGTGGATGGGCGAGCTCATCACCGAGCGCGGCATCGGCAACGGCATGTCACTGCTGATCTTCACGTCGATCTCAGCCCAGTTCCCGAGCGCACTCTGGGCCATCCAGACCAACAAGGGTATCGAGGTCTTCATCGCGGTCATCGCGATCGGAGTCGTCATCATGGCGGCGGTCGTCTTCGTCGAACAGTCGCAGCGCCGCATCCCGGTGCAATACGCAAAGCGCATGGTCGGGCGGCGCACCTACGGCGGCAACAACACCTACATCCCGATCAAGGTCAACATGGCCGGCGTCGTGCCCGTCATCTTCGCCTCGTCGCTGCTCTACCTGCCCGCCCTCATCGCGCAGTTCAACCAGCCCGCTGCGGGGGAGACCCCGGCCGGGTGGGTCGTCTGGATCCAGAACTACCTCACCAAGGGCGATCACCCGCTCTACATGCTGCTGTACTTCCTGCTCATCGTCGGTTTCACGTACTTCTACGTCGCGATCACCTTCAACCCCGAAGAGGTCGCTGACAACATGAAGAAGTACGGCGGCTTCATCCCGGGCATCCGGGCGGGCCGGCCGACCGCCGAGTACCTCGACTACGTGCTCACTCGCGTGACGCTTCCGGGATCCCTGTATCTGGGTCTCATCGCGCTCATACCGCTCGTGGCACTCGTGCTCGTCAATGCCAGTACCAACTTCCCGTTCGGAGGCGCGAGCATCCTGATCATCGTCGGCGTCGGACTCGAAACCGTCAAACAGATCGACTCACAGCTTCAGCAACGCCACTACGAGGGCCTGCTTCGGTGACCCGGCTTCTTCTCATCGGACCACCCGGCGCAGGTAAAGGCACCCAGGCGGTCCGACTCGCTGAGTCGTACCTCGTTCCGGACATCTCCACGGGCGACATCTTCCGCACCAACGTCAAGAACGAGACCCCGCTGGGCAAGCAGGCGAAGGCCTACATGGATGCCGGCGACAACGTTCCCGACTCGCTCACGAACGACCTCATCCGGCATCGCCTGGAGGAGCCGGACGCCCAGGACGGCTTCCTGCTCGACGGCTACCCGCGAACGGAAGACCAGGTGCGGGAGCTCGACGAGTTCCTCGCCAGCCACGGTGCGGCGCTCGACGCCGTCATCGAGTTGGTGGCCGACCCGGACGTAGTGGTCGACAGGTTGCGCAAGCGCGCGGTCGAGCAGGGGCGCAGCGACGATGATGAGTCGGTTGTGCGCCACCGTCTCGAGGTCTACCGCGAGCAGACTGCCCCACTCATCGACGTCTACGCCGGGCGCGGACAGCTCGTGAAGATCGACGCGATCGGTCCGATCGACCAGGTTACCCAGCGCATCACTTCGGCTCTGGCCGAACGCGGCATCGCCATGCCGGACGCCGCAACCCGCTAGCTCCCATGGCTTTCGGCAAGAGCGGGATCTACAAGACTCCCGCCGAGTTGCGGCTCATGATGGAGCCCGGCCGTGTGACTGCGGCCTCGCTCGCGGCGGTGCGGGCGGCGATCCGCCCCGGCGTCACAACGCTCGAACTCGACGCGATCGCCGAGTCGGTCATCCGGTCGGCCGGCGGCGTTCCCAATTTCATGAAGGAGCCGGGCTACCACCACACGCTGTGCGTTTCGGTGAATGACGAGGTCGTTCACGGGGTGCCGGGGCCGCGCGTCATCCGGGCCGGCGACATCGTCTCGGTCGACAGCGGAGCCGAACTCGGCGGGTGGAACGGGGATGCGGCGTTCACGGTCGTCGTGCCCGACCCGGCCCGGCCCGAGGTCGTCGCGAGCCGCCGGCAGCTCGCGGAGGCCGCGGAGCGTGGCCTGTGGGCGGGAATCGCCGCACTCGCCTCCGCGCGCCGTCTCAACGAGATCGGGGGTGCGATCGAGGATGCCGTGGAGTCGTCCGGCACCCGATTCGGCATACTCGAGGACTACGTCGGCCACGGCATCGGCAGGTCGATGCACGAGGACCCGCCCGTTTTCAACTACCGCGTGCGCCAGAACGGGCCCGAGGTGAAGCCCGGTCTCGTCGTCGCCATCGAACCCATGGTCGTGCGCGGCACGATCGACACGCACGTGCTGGGCGACGACTGGACGGTGTCGACCGACGACGGGGCGGATGCCGCCCACTGGGAGCACTCGGTCGCCGTGCACGCGGACGGGCTCTGGGTGCTCACGGCAGAGGACGGCGGCGCGGCGGGTCTCGCGCCGTTCGGCGTGGTACCCGTTGCGATCGCCTGACCTCAATCGCAGGCACCTTCGGTGCTGGCGTCGCGGGATCGCTGGCGCGCGATCCTCATAGCGCAGGGTTGGCGAAAATCCCGGTAATGACCTAAGCTTGATCTTTGGTGTTTCCGGCCGATTTTGTCGTGCCTGCGTACGGCTCTTCCAAGGGCGGCTCGCTATGGAAACATCACAATCCCGCAGACCAGCGAATCAATACTTTTAGCGACGAAGAGGCTATGGCCAAAAAAGACGGTGTCATCGAGATCGAGGGCGCAGTTGTCGAAGCTCTGCCCAACGCGATGTTTCGCGTTGAGCTGACCAACGGACACAAAGTGCTCGCCCACATCTCGGGCAAGATGCGACAGAACTACATCAGGATCCTCCCGGAGGACCGTGTAGTCGTCGAGTTGAGCCCTTACGACCTGACCCGTGGCCGGATCACCTACCGCTACAAGTAACGACTGCTTCTTAACAGAAACTGTGCTGGAAAGTAACGGCCCGCGGCATCCCGCAGGTACGAAGACAGCGAGTGCAAGGAAACATCATGAAGGTCAACCCCAGCGTCAAGCCCATCTGCGACCACTGCCGCGTCATCCGTCGCAACGGCAACGTCATGGTCATCTGCAAGTCCAACCCGCGTCACAAGCAGCGCCAGGGCTAGCCATTACTTACAACTGAATAAACACCGCACCGCCAGAACCTGCGCAAGCAGGGGACACCCCGGGTTGGAGGCCCGAGCACCGGCGGTGCACCACACCTCCACTCACTCACAGGAGAAGCCACCATGGCACGTCTAGCCGGCGTCGACATCCCGCGCGACAAGCGCGTTGAGGTCGCACTGACTTACATCTACGGTGTCGGCCGTACGAGGGCACTCAAGACCCTCGCCGACACGGGCATCAGCGGGGAGATCCGCGTCAAGGATCTGACCGACGACCAGCTCATCGCCCTTCGGGACTACATCGAAGGAAACTTCAAGGTGGAGGGTGACCTCCGTCGCGAGGTCGCCGCCGACATCCGCCGCAAGGTCGAGATCGGCAGCTACCAGGGAATCCGTCACCGTCGCGGCCTGCCCGTGCACGGCCAGCGCACCAAGACCAACGCTCGCACCCGCAAGGGCCCGAAGCGCACCGTTGCCGGCAAGAAGAAGGCCGGCCGCAAGTAGCGGGCGCCAGGACCAGGAGAATCTAAGAAATGGCTGCACCGAAGGCCGCCGCGCGCAAGCCGCGCCGCAAGGAGAAGAAGAACGTCGCACTGGGCCAGGCCCACATTAAGTCGACGTTCAACAACACCATCGTCTCGATCACCGACCCCAGTGGGGCCGTCATCAGCTGGGCTTCGTCCGGCGCTGTCGGCTTCAAGGGTTCGCGCAAGTCGACCCCCTTCGCCGCCCAGCTCGCAGCGGAGTCCGCTGCTCGCCAGGCGCAGGAGCACGGCATGAAGAAGGTCGACGTGTTCGTCAAGGGACCGGGCTCCGGCCGCGAGACCGCGATCCGCTCCCTCCAGGCCGCCGGCCTCGAGGTCGGCTCGTTCAACGTCGTCACCCCGCAGGCGCACAACGGTTGCCGCCCGCCGAAGCGCCGCCGCGTTTAGTCAGTTCATCAGTATCCGATCGGGGCTCCGCCCCGGTCGGCGCTGGCGTCGCGGCGATGCTGACGCATCGCTCAAGCGCCAGCGCGTATAACTCAACAGACCGACGGGCCAGCCACTCGTCGCATTCAGGTGTCAAATAGCGGACACCTCGCCGAAAGGAATCACCAGTGCTCATCGCACAGCGCCCCACTCTTGCCGAAGAGAACATCTCCGAGTTCCGTTCGCGGTTCGTCATCGAGCCGCTCGAACCCGGCTTCGGTTACACGCTCGGCAACTCCCTCCGTCGTACCCTGCTTTCCTCGATCCCGGGAGCTGCAGTCACGAGCATCCGTATCGATGGTGTGCCGCACGAATTCAGCACCGTTCCCGGTGTGAAGGAAGACGTTACCGAGGTCATCCTCAACATCAAGAACCTCGTGGTCTCGAGCGAGCACGACGAGCCCATCACCGCTTACCTGCGCAAGCAGGGCGCGGGTGAGGTCACTGCTGCCGACATCTCGGCTCCCGCCGGTGTCGAGATCCACAACCCCGAGCTCGTCATCGCCACGCTCAACGACAAGGCGAAGTTCGAGCTCGAGCTCACGATCGAGCGCGGTCGCGGCTACGTCTCGGCAACCCAGAACCGCAGCGAGTTCAGCGAAGCGGGCCAGATCCCGATCGACTCGATCTACTCGCCCGTGCTCAAGGTGACCTACCGCGTCGAGGCGACTCGTGCCGGTGAGCGCACCGACTTCGACCGCCTGGTCGTGGATGTCGAGACCAAGTCCGCGATCACCCCGCGTGACGCGGTTGCATCCGCTGGCCGCACGCTCACCGAGCTGTTCGGTCTCGCCCGCGAGCTCAACAGTGCTGCCGAGGGCATCGAGATCGGCCCGGCTCCCGTCGACGCCGTTCTGTCGAGCGAGCTCAGCATGCCCATCGAAGACCTCGACTTGAGCGTGCGCAGCTACAACTGCCTCAAGCGCGAGGGCATCAACACCGTCTCGGAGCTCGTCGCCCTCTCGGAGACGCAGCTCATGAACATCCGCAACTTCGGCCAGAAGTCGGTCGACGAGGTCAAGGACAAGCTCGTCGAGATGGGCCTTTCGCTCAAGGACAGCGTGCCCGGATTCGACGGCGCACACTTCTACGGCGGCTACGACGACGACGAAGCAAACGCGTAAGCGCCGCACTTCACTTCTGACACTGGAGAACGAGAACAATGCCTACACCTACCAAGGGACCCCGCCTCGGCGGAGGGCCGGCCCACGAGCGTCTCATGCTCGCGAACCTGGCCGCAGCCCTGTTCACCCACAAGAGCATCAAGACGACCGAGACGAAGGCCAAGCGCCTGCGTCCCGTTGCTGAGCGACTGATCACCTTCGCGAAGAAGGGCGACCTGCATAACCGTCGCCGCGCGCTCGCGATCATCGGCGACAAGAACGTCATCCACGAGCTCTTCACCGAGATCGCCCCCCTCGTCGAGCACCGTGATGGTGGTTACACCCGCATCACGAAGCTCGGTTTCCGCAAGGGCGACAACGCCTCGATGGTGCAGATCGAGCTCGTGCTCGAGCCCGTGAACCCGAAGCCGAAGTCGGCGAAGAAGGTTGCTGCCGCCGACGCCGCGTCGAAGCCGGCCAAGGCCGCGCCGAAGGCGGACGCGGATGACGCGGAGACTGTCGAAGACGCGGCCCCGGCCGAGACGCCCGACGAATCCGCTGCCGAGGTCGAGGAGTCGACCGAGGACGTTGCCGCCGAGACCGTCGCCGACGAGGTCGCTGACGCCGACGCCGAGGTTGCCGCCGAAGAGGCGCCCGCCGAGGACGCCGCCGCCGAGAAGGCCGACGACAAGTAGTTCATCGCTTTCGGTAAGACCCCGCCTCCGCGCGGGGTCTTACTGTTTAACCCGTGACCGCACTTCCGCTGAGCGCCCGTGTGCCCGCCCCCGACACCGTCGACCGTCCTTCGGATGGCGACGGGCTGCGCTGGCGCGCGGCGACAATGGATGACCTCGAGGCCATCCTGGATTTCGAGCGAGAGATCGCCGCGGCCGACCATCCCCACTACACGGTGACCCGCGAGGATGTCGCCAACGACTTCGAGCACAGCTACGTCGACCTGGCCGACGACACGACGGTGGTACTCGATGACGAGGATCGGGTCGTGGCGTGGGGCCAGTGCATCCTCAGCCCGGGCCAGGAGTCGCTCGTGCGCTCGATCTTCGTCGGGGGCGTGCGACCCTCCCAGCGCGGGCGCGGCATCGGGCGGCGGCTGCTGCGCTGGCAGGAGCAACGCGGGCTGCAGCAGCTGGCGTCATCCGACAAGACACTGCCCGGCTGGCTGGTGTCGTATTGCGACGAGCGCGCGACAAGCGCCCGCAGCATGATGGAGCGCTTCGGGTTCGAGGTCGTGCGGTATTTCCTCGAGTTGCACCGCGACCTGTCGCAGCCGATCAAAGAGCGTGCCGTCGCGCCGGGAGTGCGAATCGAGCAGTTCTCGCCCGAGTGGTCAGCGGCGACCCTCGAAGCCCGCAACGTGTCGTTCCGCGACCACTGGGGCAGTCAGCCGGTAACGCAAGAGCAGTGGTCGTCGTTCACGGCGCGCGAGGGCCCGCGCAACGACTGGTCGTTCGTCGCCGTCGCGCCAGACGAGAACGGGCGAGATGCCGTCGTGGGCTTCTCGATCGGGGAGGCGAACGAACAGGACTGGGAGTTGCAGGGATTCTCCTCGTGCTATGTGCACCTGGTGGGGGTGACCAGTGCGTGGCGCAAGAAAGGTATCGCCGCGGCCCTTCTCACTCGCACCCTGCTGGCCGTTCGAGACTCGGGTGTCGATCAGGTCACCCTCGACGTCGATTCCGATAGCCCCACGGGCGCGCTGGGCCTCTACACGGGGCTCGGCTTCGTCGAGGCGCATCGCAGCCTCAACCTCACCCGCGTGTACTGACGCGCTACACCGGCCGATAGAGCGAGTCGTACTTGTTGTAGTCGACGAGCGGCGGAATCTCGGCGAGCCGCTGCAGGGCGTCCGCGAGCGCCCCGCAGTAGATGCGCGCACCCGTCGGGCCGGGGTGCACTTCGTCGCTCGCGAGCACGTCGATCTGCGGCCGGATGGCGTCGTGCCAATTGGCGAGCTCGACGTCCCGCTCCTTCCGGGCGAAGTTCTCCAGCGTCGCGTTGACGTTGGGCACCCATTCGCGCGGCGCCTGCACGTTCACGACCACCATGAGCGTCTTCGGGGGGAGCATGGCCCGCACGTGCTCGAGCGTCTCGCCCTCGATCCAGCCGTTGGTGCCGAGACCGAGCACGAGGATGGGCCGCATCTGCCCCGCATTGACGATCGACTGCACGATGTCTTCGGCTTCGAACATCTGGCGTGACACGCTCGCGTCGATCGCGATGCCAGGGAACTCCGCCTGAAGCTCGGGGGCTGCCGCGAGCATCACCGAGTCACCCACGGCCATGATCTGATCACCGGACGGCGGTGGCGGTGGCTTGCGGGGACCCATCGCGAAACCGGGCCGGGATGCCGCAGCCTGGATCGCCTGCTGGCCCGCCTCGATCGCGAGCTCGGCTTCGCCCTTGCCCGGATCGCTCGCGATCGCGGCGCCCGTGATGGCCACCGCGGCGAACAGGCCCGTGATCGCCGTGCCGGAGACGACCCGCAGTGCCCGGGAGCGTGGCAGCGAGCCCAGCAGCCCGCGGGTGCGGATCGGCATCTCGACGAAACGGTACGAGAGGGCTGCAGCGGCGACCGTCACGACGAGCGCCACCGAGGGCGTGAGCCAGATGGGAGCGTCGGCGGGGAGGGCAGCGACGAGAAGCACGAGCACAGGCCAGTGCCAGAGGTAGAGGCCGTACGAGCGCTCGCCGATCCAGCGTAGGGGCGCTACGTCGAGGGAGCGGCCCAGCCATGAGCCCGCGGCGGTCGAGCCGGCGATCGCGAGGGCGGTGAGCACCGCGGCCAGGGCGAGCCCGCCTCGCGTGGCGAGTGGGTCATCCGTGGGCAGGGTGATGGCGACGACGACCAGACCGCCCACGGCGAGAGCGCCGAGCACGGGCATCCCGAACCGAAGCACCGTCGGTGGCATGGCCGTCGAGGCAAGGAATCGGCCCTCGACGAGGAGGGCGAGCGCCGCGCCGAGCGCGAGGCCGAAGCTGTGGGTGTCGGTGCCGTAGTAGACACGCGTGGCGTCCGGCCCGGAAATGAGGGCCATGGCGAGGGCCGAAGCGATCGCGAGCGCGGCGATGATCACGATTCGTGCGACGCGGCTGCGCACGAGCAGCAGGAGCAGGAGCAGTGCCGGCCACACGAGATAGAACTGCTCCTCGACGGCGAGCGACCACAGGTTGCGGAACAGCTCGGGCGTGGCGGAGTGGAAGTAGCTCGAGCCTTCGGCGATGAAGAGCCAGTTGCTGCTGAACGTCGCTGCGCCGAGCACCTGGCTCGCCATGCCCACGAGTACGTCACCGCCCACGAAGAACGCGGCGGCCGAGCAGACGGCGACGACGAGAACGAGCGCAGGCAGCAGCCGTCGCGCGCGTCGGAGCCAGAAGCCGAGCAGGTCGATGCGGCCGTTCTCGGTGCGTTCCCGCACGAGCAGGCCCGTGATGAGGAACCCGCTGATCACGAAGAACACGTCGACGCCGATGTAACCGCCGATGACGGTTGCCGGCACGAAATGGTAGGCGATCACGGCGAGAACTGCGACGGCGCGCAGGCCGTCTAGACCTGCAAGCCGCGTCGTCGTCCGTGGTTTATTCATCGCAATCCCCGGACGAGCTTACTCGCGGGCGTAAGTTGGGACGATGGCGAGCGAAGCGGTGATGCTGTCGGTACCCGGTCCGAACGGCGTGCGGGAGGTGCGAATCTCCAGCCCTTCCAGGGTCTTGTGGCCCGAGTCGGGTATCACGAAACTGCAGCTCGCCGAGTACATCGTGGCCGTCGGCGACGCGTTCGTACGGGCAAACGGCGATCGTCCGCTCTCGCTCCAGCGGTTCCCCGAGGGCATCGATGGCGAGCAGTTCTTCTCCAAGAATCCGCCGAAGGGCGCGCCCGACTACGTGCGCAGCGTGCCCGTGATCTACCCGAGCGCACGCACTCATCCCCAACTCGTCATCGACGAGCCGGCCGGCGCCGTGTGGGCCGTACAGATGAACACGATCACGTTCCACCCCTGGCCCAGTCGTGCGAGCAACTCCGACAATCCCGACCAGCTGCGCATCGACCTCGACCCCCAGCCCGGGACCGATTTCACGGATGCCGTCGCCGTCGCTCCCGTGCTGCAGGAGATCCTCGCCGAGGCGGGACTGGTGGCATGGGTGAAGACATCGGGCAACCGCGGACTTCACGTGTTCGCGCCCATCCGCCCGGAGCACGAGTTTCTCGAGGTGCGCCACGCGGTGATCGCCGCATCGCGCGAGCTCGAGCGCCGCATGCCCGAGAGGGTGACGACGTCGTGGTGGAAGGAGGAGCGCGGGGAGAAGATCTTCGCCGACTTCAACCAGGCCAATCGCGATCGCACCATGGCAGGCGCGTACAGCCCCCGTCCCCTCGCGCACGCGCCGGTGTCCGCCCCCATCGAGTGGAGTGAGCTCGAGAGTGCCGACCCCCGAGAGTTCACCGTGCTCACGATGCCCGCGCGGCTCGCGACCACGGGCGACCCGTGGCAGCACTTCGGCGACGAGCCCGGGGGCATCGACGTGCTGCTCGAGTGGTGGGAACGCGACCTCGCGAACGGGCTCGGTGAAATGCCGTTCCCGCCGGATTACCCGAAGATGCCGGGGGAGCCGCCGCGCGTACAGCCGTCCCGGGCGAAGAAGGACTGACGCCCGGGGCAGCACCGGTGCTTACGCCGGCGCCGCGACGGAACTCAGGCGAGCACGTCGCCGAGGTCATACGCGGCCGGCACCTCGAGTTGCTCGTAAGTGACTGAGCGCGGGTCCCGGTCGGGTCGCCAACGCTCGAACTGCACGGTGTGCCGGAAGCGCCAGCCCTCCATCTGGTCGTATCGCACCTCGACGACGCGCTCCGGGCGCAGTCGAACGAACGACACGTCCTTGCTCGCCGAGAATCGGCTGCGCTCCGTCTCGCCGGTCACTGCTTCTCCGTCGTCGCCGCGCACCACGAGCGGTGCGAGCTCATCGACGAGCGACTGGCGGCGGGCATCCGAGAACGCGGAGATTCCGCCGACGGGCAGGAGGTTGCCCGACGAGTCGTACAGCCCGACCAGCAGCGACCCCACGCCGCTTCCGGACTTGTGGACGCGGTAGCCGAGCACGACGACGTCAGCCGTGCGGGCGTGCTTGGTCTTGAACATCGCGCGCTTGTTGGGCGCGTACGGCGCTGCGAGCGGCTTGGACACAACGCCGTCGAGCCCGGCGCCCTCGAATTCGGCGAGCCATCCACGGGCGAGCGTTACGTCGCGGGTGGTCTGGGTGATGTGGAGGGGTGCCTCGAGGGACGCGCCGAGCAACTCGAGCGCCTCCCGCCGAGTCTCGAACGGCTCGTCGAGCAGCGACTTTCCGTCGAGGTAGAGCAGATCGAACGCGACGAAGGATGCCGGTGTCTCGACTGCGAGCTTGTTGATGCGGCTCTCGGCGGGGTGGATGCGCTGCGACAGCGTCTCCCAGTCGAGCTTCTCCGACCCGGGCCTGCCCTGTCGCACGACGATCTCGCCGTCGAGCACGACCGGCGCGGTGAACTGCCGCGAGAGCTCCGCCACGAGTTCGGGAAAGTACCGGGTGAGCGGCTTGGCGCCGCGGCTGTCGAGCACGACATCGGCGCCGTCGACGTACGCGATGGCACGGAAGCCGTCCCACTTCGGCTCGTAACTGAACCCCGGCGCATCCGGCACCTCCGGGACAGCCTTGGCGAGCATGGGGGCAACGGGAAATCCTTCGGGGAGGTCCATGCTTCGATCATGCCGTCGTTGACGCGCACGCGCACCCCGTAACGCGGTGCGCTTCTCGCGCGCGGGGGGTTTTGGCGCGCGCGGCGGTTAATACGACCGCGCCCGACGCAAAACGCCGCGCGCGCCTACACGACGGACGGGTCAACTGCACGGCCATCAGTACACTGCGTTTCGGCGCATTAAGCTCGCAACGTGTCCCAGGAGCAGCCGCCGACCGAGCAGCAGACCACCCGTCTACGGCTCGATATCGCCTACGACGGCACCAACTTCACTGGTTGGGCGAAGCAACCGGGCATCCGGACGGTGCAGGGGGAGCTCGAGGCCGCGATCGCGATCATCCTGCGGCGCCACGGCCAGCCGCCCGTGCTCACCGTCGCGGGCCGCACAGATGCCGGCGTTCACGCCACCGGCCAGGTTGCACACCTCGACCTCGACGCGAGCCAGCTCGCCCACCTCGCCAAGAAGCACGGCCGCACCGCGCCCCAGCCCGGCGACGCGCTCGCCCGCCGGGTCAACGGCATCGCCGGCCTCAAGAGCGACGTGTACGTGTCCCGTGCGACGATCGCGCCGGAGGGTTTCGATGCGCGGTTCTCGCCGATCTACCGCAGGTACGAGTACCGGATCGCGGATGCCGCGGCCCAGCGCAATCCGCTGCTGCGCAACCACACCGTGTGGTTTCCCGCGGAGCTCGACGTCGATGCGATGAACGCCGCCGCCCGGCAGCTACTCGGCCTGCACGACTGGGCGGCGTACTGCCGGCCGCGCGCGGGGGCCACGACGATCCGCGAACTGCAGGAGTTCTCGTGGCAGCGCGACTCCACCGGAGTGCTGGTGGCGCGACTGCAGGCCGACGCCTTCTGCCACAGCATGGTCCGCGCTCTTGTGGGCGCGGCGGTGTCGGTGGGGCAGGGACAGCTCGAGGGCGAACGGCTGCTCGGCATCCGGTCGGATGCGCAGCGCACGAGCGAGTTCAAGGTCATGCCGGCCACGGGGCTCACCCTCGTGGAGGTCGGCTACCCGGATGACGCGGCGCTCGCCGCCCGCGCGGCCCAGACCCGCGCCCGTCGCGCCTGAGACTCCCCCGAGATATGGTTCGTTTGACCCCAACCCCGGTTCTCGCCTAAAGTAGACCCTTGGTGCCTGCAGTGAAGGGTACCCGATCATGAGCCCTCCACCGGGAGGTTCCCCGACATCGTCGAGGAACGGCCCACCGGAGCGGGATTCACGAGCCTCTCATCCGATCAACCGAAAGCAGCATTACTGTGACGCGTACATTTTCGCCCAAGCCCGATGACGTCCAGCGCGACTGGGTCATCATCGACGCGACCGACATCGTTCTCGGCCGTCTCGCCAGCCACGCGGCAACCCTGCTGCGGGGCAAGCACAAGGCCACCTTCGCCCCCCACATGGACATGGGTGACTTCGTCATCATCGTCAATGCCGAGAAGATCGCCCTCACCGGTGCGAAGCTCGCGCAGAAGAAGGCGTACCGCCACTCCGGCTACCCGGGTGGCCTGAGCGCGACCACGTACGCCGAGATGCTCGAGAAGCACCCGACGCGCGCCGTCGAGAAGGCGGTGCGCGGCATGCTCCCGAAGAACTCGATCGGGCGCGCCCAGCTCACCAAGCTCAAGGTCTACGCAGGCGCCGAGCACCCCCACGCTGCGCAGCAGCCCAAGCCGTACACCCTTTCCCAGGTCGCCCAGTAGCGCCCGCTGCTAGAAAAATAAGGACTTCTAAATTGGCCAAGATCGAAGACTCCGTCGAGACCGACGAGACCACGCCCGAGAGCTACTCCACCGAGACCCCCACGAGCTACTCCACCGAGTCCGCTCCTGAGGCGGCCCCCAAGGCGCCCCGCGCTGTACTCAACGTTCCCGGTGCTGCCGTGGGCCGCCGCAAGCAGGCGATCGCCCGCGTGCGCTTGGTTCCCGGTGCCGGCACGATCACGGTCAACGGCCGCGAGCTCGCCGAGTACTTCCCCAATAAGTTGCACCAGCAGCTCATCAACGACCCATTCAAGGTGCTCGACCTGCTCGGCAGCTACGACGTCATCGCGCGCATCACCGGTGGCGGCCCCTCGGGCCAGGCCGGCGCGCTGCGCCTCGGCATCGCTCGCTCGCTCAACCAGATCGACGAAGAGAACAACCGCGCATCGCTCAAGAAGGCGGGCTTCCTGAGCCGCGACGCTCGCGTCAAGGAGCGCAAGAAGGCCGGTCTCAAGAAGGCGCGCAAGGCTCCCCAGTTCTCGAAGCGCTAACCCGCGCTGCGCGACTAGATGCCTCGCCTCTTCGGCACGGATGGCGTTCGCGGCCTTGCGAACGGTGAATTGACGGTCGATCTCGCCCTCGGCCTGGCCCAGGCTGCCGCCGTGGTGCTGGGCAAGGGGCGCGTCGCCGACGGCAGGCGCGCTTCGGGGCGCCGCCCGATCGCCGTGATCGCTCGGGACCCGCGGATCTCGGGCGAGTTCCTCGCGGCCTCGGTCGCCGCCGGGCTCGCGAGTTCGGGCGTCGACGTGTACGACGCCGGGGTCATCCCGACTCCGGCAGCGGCGTTCCTCGTGGCCGATGTCAAGGCGGATCTCGGGGTGATGATCTCGGCCTCGCACAACCCGGCTCCCGACAACGGCATCAAGTTCTTCGCGACGGGCGGCACCAAGCTGCCCGACGAGGTCGAGGACCGCATCGAGGCGGCCCTCGGGCAGCCCAAACTCGCACCCAAGGGTGGCGATGTCGGGCGCATCCGCCGGTTCGCCGACGCCGAGGACCGCTACATCGTCCACTTGCTGTCGACGCTGCCGCATCGGCTCGACGGCATCCATGTCGTGCTCGATTGCGCGCACGGTGCCGCCGCGGGCGTCTCGCCCCAGGTGTTCACGGATGCCGGCGCCAGGGTCACGGTCATCGGAGCCGAGCCCGATGGAATCAACATCAATGACGGGGTCGGCTCCACCCATCTCGACAAGCTCGCGGATGCCGTACTCGCCCACGGCGCGGACGTCGGCATCGCACACGACGGCGACGCCGACCGCTGCCTGGCCGTCGACAAGAACGGCACCGTCGTCGACGGCGACCAGATCATGGCGATCCTCGCGGTTTCGATGGCGGAGCGCGGCGTGCTCGCCGACAACACGCTCGTCGCCACGGTGATGAGCAACCTCGGTCTCAAGCGCGCCATGGCCGCCCACGACATCACGATGGTCGAGACCGCTGTCGGCGACCGCTACGTGCTCGAGGCGCTCAACGAGCGGGGCCTGTCCCTCGGCGGCGAGCAATCAGGCCACGTCATCATGACGCGCTTCGCGACGACGGGTGACGGCATCCTCACCGGCCTGCACCTCGTGGCCGAGATGGCTCGCACCGGCAAGTCGATCGAGGAGCTCGCCTCGATCATGACGGTCTACCCGCAGGTGCTCGTGAATGTGCGCGGCGTCGATCATCACGCGCTCTCCTCAGACGCCGTCATCGCGGATGCGGTCGCGGCGGCCGAGGCGCGCCTGGGCGACAGCGGTCGGGTGCTGCTGCGCCCGTCGGGCACCGAGCCGATGGTTCGCGTGATGGTGGAGGCGGAGCACCAGCACGTCGCGGACGAGATCGCAGCCGAACTGGCCGAGGTCGTGCGGGAGCGTCTGGCGCTTTAGCCCTCCGATACGGTGCGCTAGGTCTTGCGCAGCAGAACGCTCGACACGGCGTGATCGCCGCCTTTGCGCAGCACGAGGGATGCGCGGGGCCGGGTCGGCAGGATGTTCTGCACGAGGTTCGGCTCGTTGATGCTCTTCCAGATCTGCCGGGCGCGGGCTCGCGCTTCGTCCTCGCTGAGGTCGGCGTAGCGGTGGAAGTACGATTGCGGGTCGGCGAAAGCCCCGCGCTGCAGGCTCAGGAAGCGCTCCTCGTACCAGCGCGCGATGTCGCTCGTGCGGGCATCCACGTAGATCGTGAAATCGAACAGGTCGCTCACCGCAAGGCGGCTACCGGGAGTCGGCGGCTGCAGCACGTTGAGTCCCTCGACGATGAGCACGTCGGGGGAGCTCACGCCGATCTCGCGCCCGGGCACGATGTCGTACTCGAGGTGCGAGTAGTAGGGGGCGTGCACCTCGGGCGCGCCGCTCTTGACCATGCTCACGAAGCGCAGGAGCGCCCGGCGATCGTAGGACTCCGGAAAACCCTTGCGATCGAGGATGCCGCGGCGTTCGAGTTCCGCGTTGGGAAAGAGGAATCCGTCCGTAGTCACGAGTTCGACGCGGGGCGTGCCCTCCCAGCGTGCGAGGAGCTCGCGCAGGAGGCGCGCGATGGTGGACTTGCCGACCGCGACCGATCCCGCAACGCCGATCACGAAGGGCGTGCTCTCGGATTTGGCCCGCAGGAACGCGGTCGTCGCCGCGTGAAGCTGCTGTGCCCCCTCGGCGTAGAGGCTGATGAGGCGCGAGAGCGGGAGGTACACCTCTTCGACCTCGACCAGGTCGAGTGCGTCGCCGAGACCGCGCAATTCGGTGACTTCGGCCTGGCTCAGGGGGGCCTTCATGGTAGGCGCGAGTGCGGCCCAGTCGCCCCGGTCCAGCTCGACGAAGGGGGAGACGTGGCCGTTCTGGCTAGCCGGGTCAGACATCCCTCGAATCCTACCGGCGCCGCGGCGTGCGGTTTGTAGAACTAAAATCGTCTTCCATGTGTGGAATCGTGGGCTACGTCGGTGACAGCAAGAGTCTCGAGGTGCTCCTCGGGGGCCTCAAGCGCCTCGAGTACCGGGGGTACGACTCCGCCGGGGTTGCCGTTCTCGACGCAGACGGGCACATGGCCACGCGCAAGCGCGCAGGCAAACTGCAGGTGCTCGTCGACGACCTGACCGACCGTCCGATCGCCAACGGCGCGACGGGAATCGGGCACACCCGCTGGGCGACGCACGGCGGACCGACCGACCGCAACGCGCATCCTCACCTCGGTGACGACGGCAAACTCGCGCTCATCCACAACGGCATCATCGAGAACTTCTCCGAGCTCAAGCAGGAGCTGCTCGACTCCGGCGCCACATTCACGAGCGAGACCGACACCGAGGTCGCGGCGCTCCTCGTCGGTCGCGAGTACGACGAGACCCACGACCTCACCGAGTCGCTGCGCCGAGTCGTCGCGCGGCTCAAGGGTGCATTCACGCTCCTCGTCATGCACGAGGACCAGCCCGGAGTGGTCGTGGGAGCGCGTCGCAACTCGCCCCTCGTGATCGGACTCGGCGATGGCGAGAACTTCCTCGGCTCCGATGTCGCGGCGTTCGTCGAGTTCACGCGCCGTGCCGTGGCAATCGGGCAGGACCAGATCGTCACCATCCGCACCGACTCGGTCGTCGTGACCGACTTCGACGGCAATCCCGTCGAGACGGAGGAGTTCGAGATCGCCTGGGATGCCTCGGCGTCTGACAAGGGCGGCTGGTCGAGCTTCATGGCCAAGGAGATCAGCGAGGAGCCGGAGGCTGTTGCGAACACGCTGCTCGGCCGGGTGCACGACGGGATCGTGACCCTCAAGGAGCTCGAACCGATCGGCGACGACGTGCTTGCGGGAATCGACCGGATTGTCCTGATCGCGTGCGGCACGGCGGCCTATGCCGGCATGCTCGGAAAGTACGCGATCGAGCAATGGTCGCGCATTCCGGTCGACGTGGAGCTCTCGCACGAGTTCCGGTACCGCAATCCGATCATCAACGAGCGCACGCTCGTGATCTCGATCAGCCAGTCCGGCGAGACGATGGACACTCTCATGGCGGTCAAGTACGCCATGGAACACAACGCCCGCGTGCTGTCGGTGTGCAACACCCAGGGCGCGACGATCCCGCGTGAGTCTCACGCCGTCGTCTACACCCACGCCGGGCCCGAGGTCGCGGTCGCCTCGACGAAGGCGTTCGTCGCCCAGGTGACGGCGCTCTACCTCATCGGGTTGCACCTCGCTCGCGTGCGGGAGACCCTCACAGACGCCGAGATCCGAGCCAACGTCGCGGAGCTGCAGGCCGTGCCCGACAAGATCGCCGAAGTGCTGCGCGTATCACAGGCGGAGATCGGGCAGCTCGCCCATTGGATGACCGATACCCAGTCGGTGCTGTTCCTCGGCCGCAACGTCGGCTACCCGGTCGCCCTCGAGGGGGCCCTCAAGCTCAAGGAGCTCGCCTACATCCACGCGGAGGGTTTCGCGGCCGGAGAGCTCAAGCACGGCCCCATCGCCCTCATCGAGCCCGGCCAGGTGGTGATCGTGGTGGTTCCGAGCCCGCGTGACCCCGACTCGCTGCATCCCAAGGTCGTCTCGAACATCCAGGAGATCCGCGCTCGCGGCGCTCGCGTGATCGCGATCGCTGAGAAGGGGGACGCCTCGGTGCTCCCGTTCGCCGACGAGGTTATCCCGATCCCGCTCGCCGGCCACTTGTTCGAGCCCTTCCTGGCGGTCGTGCCCCTGCACATCTTCGGCATGGAGCTTGCTTCTGCGAAGGGTCTCGACGTCGACCAGCCGCGCAACCTCGCCAAGTCCGTCACGGTCGAATGACGCGGTGGAGCTATGAAGATCGCGAAGCAATCTGTGACCCCAGCGCCAACGGAGCCTACGACGGCGGTTTCATGATGCAGCGATCGATAGATCTCGGCTAATGATCGTCGGCATCGGCGTAGACGTGGTCGACCTCGCGAGGTTCGAGCGCGCTCTCGTCCGCACCCCGACGCTCAAGTCCCGACTGTTCGCGGAAAGCGAACAGCTGAAGGACGGTGAGCCCATGCCACTGCGATCGCTCGCCGGCCGGTTCGCGGCCAAGGAGGCTCTCATCAAGGCGCTCGGCGACTCCACGGGTGTGCAATGGCACGACATGCGCGTCGTCAACGACGCCCTCGGCAACCCTTCGTTCGAACTCATGGATTCGACGCGCTCGATAGCCGACGCGCGCGGCATCACGGCAATCCACCTGTCGATGACCCACGACGCCGGAATCGCGATCGCCTACGTCGTGGCGGAGTCATGATGCGCGAGGCCGTGATCGATCTCGGCGCGATCACCAGCAACGTCGAGACGCTGCGTGCCGCCGTCGGCGACACCCGGTGCATGGTCGTCGTCAAGGCCGACGGGTACGGGCATGGCGCGATCGAGGCGGCGCGCGCCGCACTCGCCGGCGGGGCCGAGTGGCTCGGGGTGGTTGACCTCGATGAGGCGCTCGCGCTGCGGGCGGCCGGCATCGACGCTCCCGTGCTCACGTGGCTGCACGACCCCGACGCCGACTTCGATGAAGCCGTCGCGGCGAGGGTCGACATCGGCGTGAGCTACCTCGGCCAGCTCGAGCGCGCGGCCGCGGCATCCGGTCGCGCTGTCGTGCAGCTCAAGGTGGACACGGGTCTCGGCCGCAACGGCGCTCCCGAGGCGGACTGGCACGAGTTCTTCGCCGCAGCCGCACGACTCGAGCGCGCGGGGCGCATCACCGTGCGGGGCGTGTGGAGTCACCTGGCGAACGCGGGTGAGGCCCACGACGCGGCCCAGATCGCGAGCTTCGAATCGGCGCTGGCGGCCGCTGGGGCGGCCGGCCTCGACCCCGAGCTCACACACCTCGCGGCGACCGGCGGGGCCCTGAGGGTGCCGGGGGCGCGATTCGATCTCGTGCGCCTCGGCGTGAGCGCGTACGGCCTGTCTCCATTCGACGACGAGGATGCCGCGGCTCTCGGCCTGCGCCCTGCCATGGAATTGGCCGCCTCTGTGGTCTCCGCGAAGCGGGTCCCGGCCGGCACGGGAGTCTCGTACGGCCACGACTACGTGACCACCGAGGAGACGACGCTCGCACTCGTGCCGCTCGGCTACGGCGACGGTATTCCGCGCCACGCTTCCGGCCGCGGCCCGGTGTCCATCGGGGGCGCCCGCTACCGCATCGCCGGTCGCGTGGCCATGGACCAGTTCATCGTCGACGTGGGCGACGCCCCAGTGCACGTGGGAGACCGCGCCGTGCTCTTCGGCGACCCCTCGACGGGCGTGCCCTCGGCGGACGACTGGGCCGCCGCGGCGGACACCATCAACTACGAGATCGTGACGCGCATCGGAAGCCGAGTGCCGCGCCGGTACCTACCCGGGCCGACAATTCCGGCGCGCCGCGGAGCGGCGTGACGACCGTGCGGCGCGGAACGATCGTGCGCATCGAGACCCCCGAAGCGATGGCCGAACTGGGAGCGAGAATCGCGCGCGAGCTGCGCGCCGGCGACCTCGTGCTGCTCAACGGCGAGCTCGGCGCGGGCAAGACCACGCTCACGCGCGGCATCGGGGAGGCCCTCGGCGTGCGCGGCGCGGTGACGAGCCCCACGTTCGTGCTGGCCCGCACCCACCCCCGCGTCGGCGTCCAACCGCCCCTCGTCCACGTCGACGCGTATCGGCTCTCGAGCGCCGTCGAGCTCGACGACCTCGACATCGACTATGCGGCATCCATCGTCGTCGTCGAGTGGGGCGCTGGCCTGCTCGACGGTGTCGCCGACTCCTGGCTTTCGGTCGACATCGCGCGGCCGCACGGCGGCGACCCGAACGTCGAGGTCGAACCGCGCGACGTGATGCTCACGGGCTACGGCCCGCGCTGGCAGCGGATGGAGTGGCTCGATGCTGCTCGCGATTGATACATCGGCCGGCACGAGCGTCGCTGTCGTGGACCGGGAGGCGGGCATCCTCGCCGAGCGCTCCTCCGACGACACACGCCGCCACGCCGAGGTCATCGGCGACCTGATCGCCGCGTGCCTCGCCGACTCGGCAATCGCCGTGGCAGACCTCTCGGGCGTCGTCGCGGGCATGGGTCCGGGGCCGTTCACCGGTCTCAGGGTGGGCATCGCCGCCGCGCGTGCGTTCGCCGTGGGCGCGGAAAAGATCGTCGTTCCCGTGGTCAGCCACGACGCCGTCGCCTTCAGAACCGACGGCCCGCTGATCGTCGCCACCGACGCGCGCCGTCACGAGGTGTTCTGGTCCGCCTATTCGGGGTCGGATGCCTCCGGCCTCCCCGTGCGCACCCACGGGCCGAGCCTTGCCAAGGCCGCCGAGCTCGAGCACGCCGTTGCCGGTTTCGACACCTATCGCCTCAGCGAGCCGCGCACGGTTTCCGCCGCCGCCCTTGGCCTCGTCGCCGAGCTGCTCTACGCGAACGGCCGCCCGTTCGCGGCCGACGAGCCGCTTTATCTTCGCTCGCCCGACGTCACGCTTTCCGCCGGCCCGAAGCGGGTCACGTCGTGAGCTGGCAGTTGCGGCGCGCCACGCCGAGCGATCTCGAGTCGATCATGGCGATCGAGAGCACGGTGTTCGACGACGATGCGTGGTCTCGAGTGACCATGGCGGCCGAGCTCGACGACCCGCACGGGTACTACCTCGTCGCCTTTCCGCCGGGCAAGCCCGATCGCGTCGAGGCGTACGCGGGGCTGCGTTCGCCGATGCTGGAGCCTCAAGCGGACATCCAGACGATCGCGGTGGCGGAGACCGCTCGCCGGCACGGCCTCGGGCGCGTGCTCATGCTGCGCATGATCGAGGAGGCGCGTGAGCGCGGGGCGGCCGAGCTCTTCCTCGAAGTGCGCGCCGACAATCCGGGCGCGAAAGCGCTGTACGACTCGCTCGGGTTCGAGCAGATCGCCATGCGTCCGCGTTATTACAAGGGCGGGGTGGATGCGCTCATCATGCGCCTGAGAATCCCCGCGCCCCAAACCGGACCTGCACAGCGGGGAGCCCCATGAGCGCGCCATTGGTCCTGGGGATCGAGACGAGCTGCGACGAGACCGGAATCGGGATCGTTCGCGGAACCGAACTGCTCGCTAATGTCATCGCGTCGTCGATGGACGAGCACGCCCGCTACGGCGGCGTCGTGCCCGAGGTTGCCGCACGAGCTCACCTCGAAGCGCTCGTTCCGACGCTGCGCGAGGCGCTCGCAACGGCCGGGGTCGGCCTCGCGGACCTCGACGCGGTGGCGGTGACGAGCGGTCCGGGCCTGGCGGGCGCACTCATGGTCGGCGTCGGCGCGGCCAAGGCGCTCGCTCTGTCACTCGGAAAGCCCCTCTACGCCGTCAACCACCTCGTCGGTCACGTGGGGGTCGATCTGCTCGCGCGCCCCGAGCAACTCGAAGGGCAACCCCTGGAGTACCCGACCGTCGCGCTGCTCGTGTCGGGCGGGCACACCTCGCTGCTGCTCGTGCGCGACCTCGTGTCCGATGTCGAACTGCTCGGCGAGACCATCGATGACGCGGCGGGGGAGGCGTTCGACAAGGTGGCTCGACTGCTCGGCCTGCCCTATCCAGGAGGCCCGGAGATCGACCGCGCCGCGGTCGGCGGTGACCCCACGGCCATTCGCTTCCCCCGCGGGCTCAGCCTGCCGAAAGACCTCGAGAAACACCGCTACGACTTCTCCTTCTCTGGCCTCAAGACGTCGGTCGCCCGCTGGGTCGAGCGCGAGCGCGACGAGGGTCGCGAGGTTCCCATCGCCGATGTCGCCGCGAGCTTTCGTGAGGCGGTCGTCGACGTGCTGCTCACCAAGGCGGTCGCGGCGTGCACCGATCTGGGGGTGCCGCGCTTGCTGCTCGGCGGTGGCGTCGTTGCCAACTCCCGAGTGCGTGAGCTCGCGGCCGCGCGGTGCGCGGCGGCGGGCATCCGGCTTCGCATTCCTCCGCTCGCGCTGTGCACCGACAACGGTGCGATGATCGCGGCTCTGGGCGCCCAACTCATCATGGCCGGCCGTGCGCCCTCGGAGCTGGGGTTCGGAGCCGACTCCACCCTGCCGGTCACCGTCATTCAGGCCTGAATCGACGCGCGTAACACGCCGGAACCCCCGTTGACACGCCCTACGGCCACTGCCACTATGGGGGCGCCGAACTCGGCACCATCCTCTTAAGGAGTATCACGACATGACCGAACCCACTCCCTATACGGCTCCCGCCGCGGGTCCTGCGCGTCCCACGAACACTCTTGCGATCATCGCGATCATCGCTGCCATTGTGGTCGCACCCGTCGGCATCATCCTCGGCTTCATCGCCAAGAACCAGATCAAGCAGACCGGTGAGAACGGGGCCGGCCTCGCCAAGGCGGCCATCATCATCGGCATCGTGCTCACGGTGCTCTGGCTGCTGATCGTCGTGCTCTCGGTCCTGCTGCCGTTCCTCATCCTCGGCTCGGTGGGCGGCTACAACTACTGATCCACTGCACGCTAAGGGGCTCGCGTTTCGACGCGGGCCCCTTCCGCGTTCCGGCCCCTGCCACGGCACGGCAGGTCACCGACTCGCGCGTTGCTACGCTCGCAGCATGAGCGAGCCATACCCGACCGCCGCGGTGCCGGAGACAGCGGTGGCGGATGCCGCGGAGCCTGTTCTCGAAGCTCCCGTCAATCGCCTCTCCGTCGTAGCGCTCATCGCTGCATTCCTGCTCCCCCTCGTCGGCATCGTGCTCGGCCACCTCGCCCTGCGGCAGATCGAGCAGACCGGCGAGCGTGGGCGTTCCGTGGCCGTCGCCGCCACCGCGCTCGCCTACCTCATCACGGTCGGAGCGACGATCGGCATCGTGGCGTACCTCGCTTCTCTCACCGGGGTGCTCGCGACGTAGTCGAGCGCTATTCTCAAAGCATGGCCGCCAAGAGCAACGACGTTCCCCCGATTCCCGTCCCGCCGCCCGGCTCGGGCGTACCGCCCGTCGAGCCCCCGCCCGCGACTCCGCCCGCTCCGGCTGACACCCCTGCGGCCCCCTCGCCCGCTGTGCCGCCCACGCCGCCCGACCCGTACGCCTCGCCCGCGGCTCCGGCACCCGGCAACAGCCAACCCGCACCCGGCCAGCCGGCACCCTACGGCCACCCCGCGCCCGGCGCTGCGGCCGCGCCCCCCGGGCAGCAGCCATACGGCCAGTCGCCCTATGGCCAGCCCGGCTACACGCCGCCGCCCGCCGGCCCCGCACAGGGCCTGAGCATCGCGTCGATGATTCTCGGCATCGGCGGCCTCGTGCTCTCGCTGTTCGGCCTCGGCCTCCTGGCAGCGATCGCCGCGGTCATCACCGGGCACATGGCGCAGAAGCGGCAGCCGTGGGCGAAAGCCTTCTGGATGACCGGCATCATCACCGGATACGTCGGGCTCGCGATCTCCGTCGTGTTCGGCGCGATCCTGGTGTTCGCGATCATCGCGGGAGTACTCGCGACGAGCGGCGCGTACTTCGGCTAGACCCGCTCCACGAGCAGCGCGCGGCGGCGGCCAGCCACGCGCGTGAGGATGAGTGTGCCGCTCGCGTCGCCCTTGGGCGCAAGCGCCGTGCGGAACGTGGCCGGGTCGACGTCGACCCCGCGCTTCTTGATTTCCAGGATGCCGATGCCCCGGGCATCCAGGTCGCGCTTGATCGTCTTCTTGTCAAGGGGGAGCTCGGCGACGACGCGGAAACACGTCGCGAACGGCGTGGGAATCGCCTCATCGGCGGTCAGGTAGGCGATCGACGAGTCGAGCATGCGCGCGCCGAGCGATCGGGCGAGGTCGCCGATGAGCCGTGCCCGGATGACCGCGCCGTCAGGTTCGTACACGAACTCACCGAGACTGCCGGACTCTGCATCCTCGCTGTCGCCCGCCGCAGTCATCTCGGATGAACCATGCTCTCCCAGCACGAGGGCGGATCGCCGCACGCCCGTCCGGGCCAGCGGCCCGAACCACAGTCCCAGCTCGACGACGTCGCGGTCGACCGAGATCCACTGCGCCTCCGCCTCGTGGGGGATGATCTCGCGATCGACGCCCGGCCCGAGCTTGATGCCCGTCGGGTACCGCCCGGCGATGCTGAACGCGAAGTCGAGAGATGGCGACCAGTCGGCGGGATTGCGCAGCCGCTTCGCGCCGTCGCGACGGGCGGGATCGAGGTAGACGCCGCCGATGCCGGAGAGGTCGAAAGTCTGCGCGTCGGCATGTTCCACGCGCGCGTTCGACCAGGGCGCCAGGTTGTAGGCGGCGACGGCGGCGGTCACTTCGTCGTGCTCGACCGCGGTCACCTCGAGTTCGAGCGCGGCGATGGCGAGGGCATCCGCGCCGATGCCGCAACCGAGGTCGGCGATCCAGGAGATTCCGGCGCGCTGGAACCTGCCCGCGTGCTGGGCCGCGACACCGAGCCGAGTCGCCTGCTCGAGGCCGGTCTCGGTGAAGAGCATGCGGTCGGCGAACGGGCCGAATTTGGCGCGAGCACGGGCACGCAGCTTCGCCTGGTTGAGCACCGCCGCGACGAGACCGGCGCCGTGCCCCGCCTTGCGGAGCTCCGATACGGTGCGCACGATGTCGGCGGCCGACTCGTACGGCGGCAGCTCGTCGAGCAGGCGCAGCCCCTCGACCGAGAGCAGCTCGCGCAGCTCGGCTTGATCCATGGGTACACGGTACAGCGCTAGCACTCGCATTGATCGAGTGCCAACAAGCCTCTATAGTTGTTCTGGCACTCTCAGAGGGAGTGTGCCAACCAAGGATTTAGAAAGAAGAGGTCAACCGTGTCGGTGTCCATCAAGCCGCTCGAGGATCGCATTGTCATCAAGCAGGTCGAAGCCGAGCAGACCACGGCGTCGGGTCTCGTCATCCCCGACACCGCTAAGGAAAAGCCCCAGGAGGGTGAAGTCGTCGCGGTGGGCCCGGGGCGCATCGACGATAACGGCAACCGCGTACCGCTCGACATCGCCGTGGGCGACAAGGTCATCTACTCCAAGTACGGCGGTACCGAGGTGAAGTACGGCGGGGAAGACCTGCTCGTGCTGTCGGCTCGCGACGTGCTCGCGGTCGTAGTTCGCTAACGTTTCGGGCAGATCCTGCCAAGAGGGCCCGGTGGTTCGTCCACCGGGCCCTCTGGCGTGCCGGGGCCCCTAGGCTGGGGCGGTGACCCCCGCTACTGTCCCAGACAAGGTCTCGGGCAGCGGGCTCGCGTTCGCGGCGAGTTCGTACCTGCTGTGGGGATTCCTTCCGCTTCTCTTCTTCGCCCTGAGTGCCTCGGGCGCCATCGAGATCGTGGCGTGGCGCGTCGTGCTGTCGCTCGTCTTCTGCGCGCTGCTGCTGACCGTCACGCGCGGCTGGGGCCGACTGGTCGCGATCCTCAGGGATCGCACCGCCGTCGTCTCGCTCGCCATCGCGGGCGCCTTCGTGGTGGTGAACTGGATCATCTACGTGTATGCGAGCGTCAGTGGACACGTCGTCGAGGCATCCCTCGGCTACTTCACCAATCCCATCGTCACCGTGCTGCTCGGCGTGTTGGTGCTTCGAGAGCGACTGCGCCCGCTGCAGTGGGTCGCGATAGCCGTGAGCGCGGTCGCCGTCGTGATCCTCGCAATCGGCTACGGCTCGTTCCCGTGGATCGCCCTCGGGCTCGCCTTCAGCTTCGGCTTCTACGGTCTCGTGAAGAAGCGCGTTGGCGGCCGGGCGGATGCGATCGGTGGACTCACTGTCGAGACGGCGGTGCTCAGCCCACTCGCCATCGTCGCGCTCATCGTCGTCGGGTCCACGACGGGTCTCACGCTCGTGGCTCTCGGAACGACGCACACGATCCTCATGCTGAGCCTCGGAATCGCCACTGCCGTTCCGCTGCTGCTCTTCGCGGCAGCCGCCCGTCGCTTGCCGCTCACGTACATGGGCCTCATGCAGTACCTCGCGCCGATCCTGCAGCTGCTCGTGGGGGTCCTCATAGCGCACGAGGCGATGCCGCCCGAGCGCTGGCTCGGATTCGGGATCGTGTGGCTCGCGCTCGCGATCCTCACGGTGGACATGTTCCTTCATTCGACGCGCCAGCGGGGCGTCGCGGCCGTGGAGGCATCGGGCGCGCCATAGGCCTCGCGCGCGGCTTCGCCGGTAGTCTTCCACCCGTGAACCCGAAGGCCCTGTCACGCTCCCGCGCGCTCGTGAGCGTCGCCCTCGGCCTCGCGGTCGTCTCAGTTCTCGGCGCGTGCAGCACCCCGGTGGCGATGCCCGCGCCCTCGCCTACCGAGACGGTCGCACCGACCGGCGACGGCATCCTGCGAATCGGCACGATCGTTCCGACCTCGGGCACATACGCCTTCCTCGGACCAGCGCAGGCGGCAGGCGTGCAGCTGGCTGTTCGCGAGATCAACGAGGCGGGCGGCGTCGACGGTGTGCCGGTGGAGTTGCTCCAGCGGGATGAAGGAGACGCGGGCTCGCGCAAGGCCGAGGAGTCCCTCGCAGATCTCGTTGCGCAAAAAGCCGACGTCATCATCGGACCGTCGTCGTCGGTGATCGCGGAGCGCCTCATGCCCCTGACGGTGACGGCGAAGATACCGATGATCTCGCCCGCCGCGACCTTCACGAGCCTCACCGACGCGAGCGACTCGGGCTATTTCTTCCGCACCATCCCGTCGTACGCGACACAGGGCGTCGCGCTCGGCAAGGCGCTCTCCGAGAAGGGACCCGTGAAGGTCGGTCTCGTCTATGTCACCGACGATCTCGGGCAGTCCGTCGCGGACACCCTCGGCGACAGCCTCGAGGCGAATGGCAGCGAACTCGTCGCAGCGGAGGGAATCCCCGTCGCATCCACCGACTTCGACCCGATCGTTGCCAAGATCGTCGAAGCGAAACCGGATGCCGTGGTGCTCGCGACCTCCTACAGCTCCTTCGACACGACGAAGGCTCTCATCACGAAGCTGCTGGCGGCGGGCTTCGGCGGCGCCAAGCTGTGGCTCACGACCCAGAACACCGGCGACTACAACCAGGCGTTCTCCCCGGGGACACTCGCCGCCGTCAACGGCGTCATCGAGGGTGTGGTTCCCGATGAGGCGTTCCAGGCCAGGCTCAAGCAAGTGGACTCCGGGCTCGCGGCCACCCGCTACTCGGTGGAGTCCTACGACGCGACGATCCTCGCGGCACTCGCCGCCATCGTCGCCGGCGATGACGACGGTCCGGCGATCGCTTCCGCCCTCGAGAACGTGTCCAAGGGCGGCATCAAGTGCACGAGCTTCGCCGAGTGTCTTGACGTGCTCAAGACCCAGGACGACATCGACTACGACGGCGTCTCGGGTCCCGTGAATTTCACGCCCCAGGGTGACGTGCTGCCCGTCTGGTACGGGTTGTACTCCTACGACGGCGACAACAAATTCGTTTTCACGCATGGTGTCATCGCCGGATGAGTTGCCACTGATTCCGTAGCTGTTTCCCGGTTCTCGCGAGCGAAAGATCACGTGATGGTCACGGTTGGTAACGATCTGGGCGTGTTACAGCCCTGTAACACGTACGTATTGTGAAAGACGCTCCAGCCGAATACCGTGTCAGGACAGCACTGCGCTGCAGTGCTGCGTCCCAAACACATTCAATGCAAGGAGCAACATGAGCGTATTCGTGAAGGCCTCGGCCCCGCGCTCGCGGTCTCTCAAGTCGATCCTCGGTGGCGCAGCCATCGTAGGTATCAGCGCACTCATCCTCAGCGGTTGCGCAGCACCCGCTGAAGAGGGCGGCGGCGAGACCTCGGGACCCCGCGAGCCCCTGACCCTCAAGATCGGAACGATCCTCCCGCAGTCGGGAACGCTCGCGTTCCTCGGCCCGCCCGAGGAAGCCGGCGTTGCACTCGCTGTCCAGGAGATCAACGACGCCGACCTGGGCATCACCGTCGAGGTCGAGTACCGCGACTCTGGTGACACCACGACCGACACCGCCACGGTGTCCGTGACCGACCTCCTGTCGCTGGATGTCTCGGCGATCGTCGGTGCGGCATCCTCGGGTGTCTCGAAGACGGTCATCGACCAGATCACCGCAGCTGGCGTTGTGCAGTTCTCGCCGGCCAACACGTCGATCGACTTCACCGACTACGCGGACGACGGACTCTACTGGCGCACCGCGCCGTCCGACGTCCTCCAGGGTGAGGTGCTCGGCAACCTGATCGCCGAGGACGGCGCCGAGACGGTGGGCATGCTCGTGCTCAACGACTCGTACGGCACCGGCCTCGCGGCCGCGCTCGAGGAGAACTTCACCGCAGCAGGTGGAGAGATCGTCGCACAGCCGCTGTTCAACACCGGAGAGACCGTCTTCACGACGCAGATCTCCGAGTTGACCGCTGCAAACCCGGACGCGATCGCGCTCATCACCTTCGATGAGTCCAAGGTCGTCATCCCGGCTCTCCGTGGCGCCGGCTACACCGGCCCGCTCTACCTCGTTGATGGAAACCTCTTCGACTACAGCGCTGACCTCGCGCCCGGTGCCCTCGAGGGCGCCAAGGGCACCCTGCCCGGTCTCGACGTGGCGACCCTCGGTGACTTCACCGACCGCCTCCTCGAGATCGACCCCGACCTGACGGACTACAGCTACGCGGCTGAGTCGTACGACGCTGTCGTGCTTCTCGCGCTCGCTGCCCTGGCCGCCAACTCGGTCGATGGCAAGGAGATCGCGTCGAAGCTGCAGGAAGTCTCCGGTGGTTCGGGCGATGGCAAGAAGGCGACCGACTTCGCGTCGGCTGCCCAGATCATCCTCGATGGCGGAGTTGTCGACTACGACGGCTACTCGGGACCGATCACGTTCGATGACAACGGTGACCCCACCGAGGCCACGATCGGCATCTACGAGTACGACGCCAACAACAAGTACAGCCGCATCAACTAACTTCTGTTAGCTGAAGCACGAAGGGCCCCGGCGCAGCCGGGGCCCTTTCACGTGCGTGCTCCGCTCCCCTTCGGTCGCGCGCGCGGGCGCAGGCGCCTCGTACGGGCCCGAACGGAGGCACCGACGAGAAAGGCCCCGGTTGCAACATCCGGGGCCCTCTCATCGCGTTCTGCGGGCGCTCAGTCCTCGCCGAGCGTGCCGAGGTAGAGCGAAATGACCTTGGGATCGTTGAGCAGCTCGCGACCGGTGCCCGTGTAGGCGTCACGGCCCTGGTCGAGCACGTAGCCGCGATCGCAGATCTGAAGGCACCGCCGCGCGTTCTGCTCGACCATGATGGTCGTGACCCCGGCCTTGTTGATCTCCTTGACGCGCAGGAAGGCCTCGTCCTGACGCACGGGCGAGAGACCGGCCGACGGCTCGTCGAGCAGCAGGATGTGCGGACCCATCATGAGCGCGCGGCTCATGGCCACCATCTGCCGTTCACCACCGGAGAGGGACCCGGCTCGCTGTGCCAGCCGCTTCTCCAGCTCCGGAAAGATCTCGACGACGAAGGCCAGCCGATCCTTGATGCCCTTGGGCTTCTGGTAGAGGCCCATCTCGAGGTTCTCTTTGATCGTGAGCGTCGGGAAGACGTTATTGGTCTGCGGTACGAAACCCACGCCCCTGGCGACGAGCTTGTTCGCTTTGAGGCCCGTGATGTCCTGGCCCTGCAGCAGCACCTCGCCCTCGCGCACCTTCACGAGGCCGAAGATCGCCTTGAGCAGCGTCGACTTGCCGGCACCGTTGGGTCCGATGATGCCGATGAGCTCGCCCTGGTTGGCAACGAGCGAGCAGCCGTTGAGGATGTTCACGCCTGTCAGGTAACCCGCCACGACGTTCTTGACTTCGACGACAGGTGTCGTCGACGGGGCCGGTGCGGCAGTGGTTTCAGGACTCGTCGTCGGCATCGAGCAGCTCCTTCATCGCAACAACGTTCTCTTCCTCGGTGGCGCCGAGGTCCTGGTCGTGGTGGCTGCCCAGGTACGCATCGATTACCGCGGGGTTGGCCATGACGGCTTCCGGCGGTCCCTCGGCGACGATCTTGCCCTCAGCCATCACGATCACCCAGTCGGCGATGTGTCGCACCATCTGCATGTCGTGCTCGACGAAGAGCACGGTCATGCCCTGTGTCTTGAGATCGAGGATGTGGTCGAGCAGTGATTGGGTGAGTGCCGGGTTGACGCCGGCCATGGGCTCGTCGAGCATCACGAGCTGGGGGTCGCTCATGAGAGCGCGTGCCATCTCGAGGAGTTTGCGCTGCCCACCGGAAAGGCTCGCCGCGTAGTCCTCCGCCTTGGTGTCGAGCTTGAAGCGCGAGAGCAGTTCGATGGCTTTCGCCTCGATCTGCTCCTCCTGCGCGCGCCACGTCCACGGCAGGAGCGCCCGGAACATGTTCTCGCCCTTCTGGCCCTTGGCGCCGAGCTTCATGTTGTCGAGAACGCTCAGCAGGTTGAGGGCCTTGGTGAGCTGGAAGGTACGGACCTGGCCCATCCGGGAGACCTTGAATGACGGGATGCCCGCTAGCGCGGTGCCGTCGAACACCCACGAACCGGTGTCGGGCTTGTCGAACCCCGTGAGCAGGTTGAAGAGCGTCGTCTTGCCCGCGCCATTGGGGCCGATGAGCGCCGTGATCGCGTTCCGGGGAACCTCCACGTGCTCGACGTCGACGGCCGTGAGGCCGCCGAACGTGCGCGTCACGTTGTCGGCCACGATGATCGGGTCGACTTTGGCCACGCCGGGCTTGATCTCCCCGATGTGGAGGTTGGTGCTCTTGACCGGCGCTCCGCGCGTCGGCTTCGCTTCACTTGACAAAGGCCAGCTCCTTCTTGTTTCCGAAGATGCCCTGGGGCCTGAAGATCACCAATAACATCAGCACGATGCCGACGATGATGAACCGGGTCTGGCCGGCCTGCACGCTCGACATACCCGGGAACCAGCCCGCCGCCTGGGCGCGGGCCACGAAGCCGGACACCGCCGAGAGCAGCACCCAGAAGATCATCGAACCGATGATCGGTCCGAGGATGGTTGCAGCCCCTCCCAGCAGAAGGATCGTATAGATGAAGAACGTGAGCGTCGTCGCGTAGTTCGCCGGAACCACGGCCCGCGGCAGGATGAAGATCATCCCCCCGAGCGTGCCGAAGACGCCACCGAGAATGAGGGACTGCATCTTGTAGAAGTAGACGTTCTTGCCGAGCGCGCGCACGGCATCCTCGTCTTCGCGGATGCCCTTGATCACACGACCCCACGGGCTGCGCATGAGCTGCCAGGCCAGGAGTGCCGCGATAATGACGATCGTCCACGCGACGATTCGCAGGAACCAGTCGTAGGCGTTGTATTCGAACGGCCCGAAACCGTAGTTGCCGGGCGGTATGGGGTTCAGCGCCGCGAACCCGCCCTTGTAGCCGCTGAGCCCGTCGGCCGAACCGGTGACCGCCTCGAGGGTGTTGGTGGTGAATATCAGGCGCAGAATCTCGGCGGCGGCGATCGTTACGATCGCGAGGTAATCGGCTCGAAGTCGCAGCGTCGGGATCCCGAGAATCAGCGCGAACACGACTGAAGCGCCGATGCCCACCAGCACGGAGGCCCACACCGGGAATCCGAGCGTGAGCGTCGAGATGGCGTAGCCGTATGCACCGATGGCCATGAACCCGGCCTGGCCGAAGTTGATGAGCCCGGTGTAACCGAAGTGGATCGCGAGGCCGAGCGCCGCGAGCGCATATGCCGCCGTCGTCGGGCTGATGAGCTCGATCGCAGCGTTCTGGATGATCTGCCAGAAGTCAACCATGGTCTAACCGATTCTCTCTTTGCGACCCAGGATGCCCTGAGGTCTGACCAGCAGCACGAGGATGAGGATCACGAGCGCTCCGACGAACTTCATGTCGGAGGGGATCCAGAGCGTCGAGATCTCGATGAAGAAGCCGACCACGAGCGAGCCGACGAGTGCGCCGAACGCCGTACCGAGACCGCCCAGGGTGACCGCCGCGAAGATGAGCAGCAGGATCTGGAAGCCCATGTCCCACGAGACGCCGGGGCGGTAGAAGGCGAAGAGGATGCCGCTGAGGCCGGCAAGCGCGCCGCCGATGACCCAGACGATGCGAATCACGCGGTCGACGTCGATGCCGCTCGCCGCCGCGAGGCTCGGGTTGTCACTCACCGCGCGGGTCGCCTTGCCGATGCGCGTGCGCAGGAGGAAGAACGCGACGGCGAGGAGCACGACGACGCTGATGCCCATGCCGATCATGTCGACGGGTGAGAGGGAGACGGGCCCGAACTTGATGTCGGCGCCATCCGCCCCCGGCAGTTGCCGCGTCGACCCGCCGTAGAAGTACTGGTAGGTGTAGCGCACCGCCAGCGAGAGGCCGATGCTCACGATCATCATGGGGATGAGTCCTACGCCCTTGCGCCGCAGTGGCTTCCAGATCGCGGCATCCAGGGTCCAGCCGAAGGCACCGCTGAGCACGACGGCGCCGATGAGGGCGATCCAGAGTGGCCACGCGAAGTCGACCGCGAGGGTCAGCGCGGCGAGCGCGCCGAACGTGACCATCTCGGCGTGAGCGAAGTTATTGAGCCCTGTCGTGCCGAAGATCAGCGAGAGGCCGATCGCGGCGAGTGCGAGCAGCAGGCCGAAGCTCAAGCCGTTGAACGCTCGCCCGATGAACTGGTCGAGAAAGCTCGTGGTCGTGCGCACGCCCTCACCGATGAAGAAGTTCACGGTCTTGTTGCTGGTGAGACCGAACTCCGCCTTCTTCGTCGCGCCGCCCTCCTCGGTCACGATCACACCCTCGGGGAGCGTCGACTCGTCGAGAGTCACGGTGTACTCGGCCTTCTCAGGCACGCCGATCTTCCACTTGCCTTCGGCATCGGTCACGACTTCGGCGCTGTAGCCGTTGCCCTCGACCTTGATGAGAACGTCCTCCAGTGGTTCGCCGTCGAACTTCACGTTGCCGCTGAAGACGAAGTCGTACTCGTCCGTGCCCACCTCGTCTGCGTGCACGACGGCACCACCGGCGAAGGTGAGGCTGGCAAGCAGCGCGACGAACAGTGCGACCACGACGCGCGACCAGCGCTTGCGAGCCAAACCAGTGACTTCCACGGAACCTCCAAGACGGGACCAGCCGGAATCATGCATCCCGCGGGTTCTGGCGCACCGTCGACGTTGACGATACTTGCGGATTGTGTCTCCTGTGTTTCAGGTGGGACACAATCCGATCCAGCCATTATGCGCGTGGAATAGCCGCGGGTCTAACCGGTTAATATTGGGTACCGGTATCCAGTGCTGCATCCGGGCTCATTCGCTCGATCGCTTCTCACCCAAGGGAACTCATGGACCAGCCTGATCCTTTCGGCTTCATCGGACTCACCTACGACGACGTCATGCTGCTTCCGGGCCATACCGACGTCATCCCGAGCGAAGCCGACACGAGCTCCCGCCTCACCCGGCGCATCCGCGTTGCGTCTCCCCTTATCTCCGCGGCCATGGACAGCGTCACCGAATCACGCATGGCGGTGGCCATGGCGCGCAACGGGGGCCTGGGCATCCTGCACCGCAATCTCTCGATCGAAGACCAGGCCGCGTACGTCGACAAGGTCAAGCGCAGCGAGTCCGGCATGATCACCAACCCCGTCACGACGACACCAGACGCGACGGTCGCCGAAGTGGATGCCTTGTGCGGCCAGTTCCGCGTCTCCGGGCTGCCGGTCGTCGAAGGTGACGGCAAACTGGTCGGCATCATCACCAATCGCGACATGCGCTTCGTCTCCCCGTTCGAGAAGTCGACCACGCTCGTGCGCGACGTCATGACGAAGATGCCCCTCGTCACCGCACCCGAAGGCATCGACCCCGACAGCGCGGTCGCGATCTTCGCGCAGCACAAGATCGAGAAACTGCCGCTCATCGACAGCGAGGGCCGACTGCGCGGGCTCATCACCGTTAAGGACTTCGAGAAGACCGAGAAGTATCCCAACGCGACCAAAGACGAGGAGGGCCGCCTGCGCGTCGGTGCCGCCATCGGATTCTTCGGCGACGCCTGGGATCGCGCGGGTGCGCTACGCGATGCCGGAGTCGACGTCATCGTCGTCGACACGGCCAACGGCGACTCCGCCGGCGTGCTCGACATCATCAAGCGACTCAAGTCAGACAGCGCCTTCGCCTCGATCGACGTCATCGGCGGCAACGTCGCCACCCGCTCGGGAGCGCAGTCGCTCATCGATGCGGGCGCGGACGCCGTGAAGGTCGGGGTGGGTCCGGGATCCATCTGCACGACTCGAGTCGTGGCCGGAGTGGGTGTTCCGCAGGTGACGGCCGTGTACGAGGCATCCCTTGCCGCGCGCGAAGCGAACGTGCCCGTCATCGCCGACGGCGGACTGCAGTACTCGGGCGACATCGCCAAAGCCCTCGTCGCCGGCGCCGAGACCGTCATGCTGGGCTCGCTCCTCGCGGGAACCGACGAGAGCCCCGGCGACCTCAACTTCAACAACGGCAAGCAGTTCAAGGGGTATCGCGGAATGGGCTCCCTCGGCGCCCTGCAGACCCGCGGCACGAAGACCTCATACTCGCGTGACCGGTACTTCCAGGCCGATGTGCCTTCCGACGAGCAGCTCATCGCCGAGGGCATCGAGGGGCAGGTGCCCTATCGCGGCCCCGTCGGCTCGGTCGTCTACCAGTTGCTCGGCGGCCTGCGGCAGTCGATGTTCTACACGGGTGCGCGCACCATTGACGAGCTGCGCGTGAAGGGCCGCTTCGTGCGGATCACTGCCGCGGGGCTCAAGGAATCGCACCCGCACGACATCCAGATGGTGGTCGAGGCGCCCAACTACCGGCGGTAGCCGTGGCGGGGTGGGGCCCACGGGTGACCGCGAGTTTCCGCGACGCTGAGCGTGGTCGAGCGCGCTGAGGTTTGGCGACGTCGCGGGTGCACAAACCGGCGCCGCGACGACAAAGGTCCGCGCACGGCTGGCGAGGCGGGCCGGGCGTGTAGGCTGGCGGGCTGCCCTGCGCGCAGCGAGAGGCACGGCCATGGGATTCATCGACGTCAACGGCGTGAGCTATTCGCTCGCGGATGGGCGGGTGCTGCTCGACGACGTGTCGTTGCGGGTGGGGGAGGGCGTGACCGCAGCGCTCATCGGCGCGAACGGAGCGGGCAAGTCGACATTGCTGCGGATCATCCGGGGCGACCTGAAAGCCGACTCGGGTGCGATCAGCATCGACGGGGGCCTGGGCGTGATGGACCAGTTCGTCGGGCACGTGCGCGACGACTCCACCGTGCGAGACCTGCTGATCTCGGTCGCGCCGGGTGCAGTGCGGGCGGCGACGCTTGCCCTGGATGCCGCCGAACTCGCGCTCATCGACGACGACTCGACTGTCAACCAGCTCACGTATGCCACGGCGCTCGCCGATTACGCCGACGCGGGCGGCTACGACCAGGAGACCGTCTGGGACATGTGCACGATCACCGCCCTGGGCATCCCATTCGAGCGAGCGAAGTACCGCGAGATCAACAGTCTCTCGGGGGGCGAGCAGAAGCGGCTCGTGCTGGAGGCCCTTCTGCGCGGCCCGGAGAAGGTGCTGCTGCTCGACGAGCCGGACAACTACCTCGACGTGCCCGGCAAACGCTGGCTCGAAGAGGCCCTGCGGGCGACCCAGAAGACGGTGCTGCTCGTGAGCCACGACCGCGAACTGCTGGCGCGGGCGGCCGACCGCATCGTCACGGTCGAGGTGCAGGCGGCCGGCAACACGACGTGGACGCACGGCGGCGGTTTCGCGAGCTACCACGAGGCTCGAAACGACCGGATGGCACGCCTCGACGAGTTGAAGCGCCGCTGGGACGAGCAGCATTCCAAGCTCAAGACCCTCGTCGCGAACCTCAAGGTGCGGGCGACGGCGATGGACAGTTTCGCGTCGCGCTATCAGGCCGCGCTCACCAGGTTGCGCAAGTTCGAGGAGGTCGGCCCGCCGCAGGAGCGACCGCTTGACCAGAGTCTCACGATGCGACTCAAGGGCGCTCGCACGGGCAACCGCGCGATCGTCTGCGAGCAGGTGGAACTCACCGGGCTCATGGCGCCCTTCGACCTCGAGGTGTGGTTCGGCGAGCGCGTCGCCGTGCTGGGCTCGAACGGCTCCGGCAAGTCGCACTTTCTGCGGCTGCTCGCCCTCGGCGGAACCGTGCCCGAGAAGGAGCACATGACGACGGTCGGCGCGACGCTCGACCCGGTTCCTCACGCTGGGAGGGCCCGCTTGGGCGCGCGAGTGGTTCCCGGCTGGTTCGCCCAAGCGCACCAGCATCCTGAGCTTCTCGGCCGCACCCTGCTCGAGATCCTGCATCGCGGCGATGACAACCGCGCCGGCCTGGCCCGCGAGGCTGCGAGCCGCGCACTCGATCGGTACGGACTCGTCGAGGGAGCCGAGCAGGTGTTCGAGTCGCTCAGCGGCGGTCAGCAGGCACGCCTGCAGATCCTGTTGCTCGAACTCAGCGGCGTGACCCTGCTGCTGCTCGACGAGCCGACCGACAACCTGGACCTCGTGTCGGCTGAAGCACTCGAGGATGCCCTGGCCCGGTTCGAGGGAACTGTGCTGGCCGTCACCCACGACCGGTGGTTCGCGCGGTCCTTCGACCGGTACCTCGTGTTCGGCTCGGTCGGACGGGTTTACGAGTCCGCCGAGCCTGTGTGGGACGAGCCGCGCGTCGCCCGCGCCCGATAGCCCGCGCCTCGCGGATAGGCTGGGCGGGTGAGTGACATTGAGATCGGCCGCGCCAAGCGCGCTCGACGGGTCTACGCCTTCGACGACATCGCGATCGTGCCGTCGCGCCGCACGCGCGACCCCCAGGACGTGAGTGTGACCTGGACGATCGACGCCTACACCTTCGACATCCCGGTGCTCGCGGCCCCAATGGACTCGGTGATGAGCCCGACGACAGCGATCGCGATGGGCAAGCTCGGCGGCCTCGGCGTACTCGACCTCGAGGGCCTCTGGACGCGTTACGACGACCCGGAGCCCGTGCTCGCCGAGATTCGTGACCTCCGCGACGGGAACGCGACCAAGCGCATGCAGGAGCTGTACGCGCCACCTATCAAGCCCGAGCTCGTGAGTGCTCGCCTTGCCGAGATCCGCGCCGCGGGTGTCCCGGTCGCCGGGGCCCTGAGCCCGCAGCGCACCCAGGAGCTGTACAAGACCGTCGTCGACGCCGGAGTCGACATGTTCGTCATCCGGGGCACCACCGTGAGCGCCGAGCACGTCTCCAAGAACACGGAACCCCTCAACCTCAAGAAGTTCATCTACGAGCTCGACGTTCCCGTGATCGTGGGCGGCGCCGCCACCTACACGGCGGCCCTGCACCTCATGCGCACGGGCGCGGCGGGGGTGCTGGTCGGTTTCGGCGGCGGCGCTGCGTCCACGACCAGGGCGAGCCTGGGCATCCATGCACCCATGGCGACGGCGGTGGCGGATGTCGCCGGCGCTCGCCGCGACTACCTCGACGAGTCCGGCGGTCGGTACGTGCATGTCATCGCCGACGGCGGGCTGGGCACGAGCGGCGACATCGTGAAGGCGATCTCGGTCGGCGCGGACGCCGTGATGCTGGGCAGCGCCCTCGCGCGGGCGAGCGATGCACCCGGAGGCGGCTGGCACTGGGGCGCGGAGGCGCGGCACCCGGAGCTCCCCCGCGGCAATCGCGTCGAGGTCGGCACGCTCGCGCCGCTGGAACAGATCCTGTTCGGACCGTCAACGGTGGCCGACGGCCGGGTCAACCTCGTGGGGGCGCTGCGCCGGTCGATGGCGACGACGGGATACTCCGACCTCAAGGAATTCCAGCGCGTCGAAGTCGTCGTCGCGCCGTATCACGCCGGCTGACGATGCCCAAGGATTCCGTCACGCGGTCCTCCAGGCTGGGGCCGGAGGAGCGTGCCGCCGCGGTCGAGACGCTGCGCACCAAGGAGCTGGACATCCTGGTGGTGGGCGGCGGCATCGTCGGCACCGGATCGGCACTGGATGCCGCGACCCGCGGCCTGCGCGTCGGAATGGTGGAGGCGCGCGACTGGGCGTCGGGTACGAGCAGTCGCTCGTCGAAGCTCGTGCATGGCGGCATCCGTTACCTCGAGCAGTTGGATTTCCGGCTGGTGCGCGAGGCACTCATCGAACGCGGACTGCTGCTGCAGCGCATCGCGCCCCACCTCGTGAAGCCCGTGCGCTTTCTCTACCCGCTCACGAAACCCATTTTCGAGCGCATCTACATCGGCGCGGGCATGCTGCTCTACGACCTGTTCAGCTACACGGGCGGCCGCCCCCCGGGAGTGCCCCATCACCGGCACCTGACCAAGCGGCAGGTGCTCCGCGCGATTCCCAGCCTCAAGTCCACCGCGTTCACGGGTGGCCTCACCTACTACGACGCCCAGGTGGACGACGCGCGCTATGTCGCGAATCTCGCGCGCACGGCATCCTTCTACGGAGCGCACGTGGCGAGCCGGGTGCGGGTCGAGGGGTTTCTCAAGGTAGGGGAGCGCGTCGTCGGCGTGAAGGCCCACGATCTGGAGACGGGCGAGCGGTTCGAGATCAGGGCGCGGCAGGTCGTCAACGCGACGGGCGTGTGGACGGACGACACCCAGTCCATGGTGGGCGAACGCGGACAGTTCAAGGTGCGGGCGTCGAAGGGCGTGCACCTCGTGGTTCCGCGCGACCGGTTCCAGTCGAAGCTGGGCCTGCTCCTGCGCACCGAGAAAAGCGTGCTGTTCGTCATCCCGTGGGGCCGGCACTGGCTCATCGGAACGACCGACACCGATTGGAATCTCGACAAGGCTCACCCGGCCGCGACCGCCGTCGACATCGACTACCTGCTCGAGCGCGTCAACGAGGTGCTCGCCGTACCGCTCACACGCGACGACGTAGAGGGCGTGTATGCGGGGCTCCGGCCTCTGCTGGCGGGCGAGTCCGACGAGACGTCGAAGCTCAGTCGCGAGCACATCGTCGCCCACAGCGTTCCGGGCCTCGTGGTCGTCGCCGGCGGCAAGTGGACGACCTACCGCATCATGGCGAAGGATGCGATCGACGAGGCCGTGGCCGCGCTCGACGGCAAGGTCTCCAAGAGCATCACGCAAGACATCGCGCTACTCGGCGCCGAGGGCTACCAGGCCGCGTGGAACAAGCGCAGCAAGATCGCCAGGGCGTTCGGCGTGCACAAGGTGCGCATCGAGCACCTCCTCAACCGCTACGGCGTGATGACGGACGAGCTGCTCGACCTCATCCGAGCGCGGCCCGAGCTTCAGGAGCCGCTCCCCGGAGCCGACGACTACATCGGCGCCGAAATCGTGTACGCCGCCACCCACGAGGGTGCCCTGCACCTCGACGACGTGCTCGCGCGGCGCACCCGCATCTCGATCGAGGCCTGGGATCGCGGGGTCTCCGCCGCACCGGTCGCCGCCGCGCTCATGGCAGGGGAGCTGGGCTGGGATGCCGCACGCACCCGAGTCGAGATCGACACCTATCTGAGTCGGGTGGCCGCCGAACGCGCGAGCCAATTGCAGCCGGATGACGCATCCGCAGATCGCGTGCGACTCGAGGCACCGGAGATCGTCGCCGAATAGACCGGTTCGCCGCCGGCGCAACGGCCGCGGAAGGGCCAAACGGCCCCGGCAGTAGAATGGATATCGACCACAAGACCTCGAAGGGAACCCATTCATGGTTGACGTTCGGCGGGTCAAACTTCCCGGGGTAGGTGTTCTTCACACCTTCGTGACGCAAGACGGCGGCAAGGTCGGCGTCATCACTCACCGTTCCGGCCACAGCGACCTCATCACATTCTCCGACGCCGAAGACGGCGCAGACGCGGCAAAAGTCTCCCTGCGCCTCGACGAAGACGAAGCCCACACTCTTGCCGAATTGCTGGGCGGCACGCGCATCACCGAGTCGCTGTCCAAGCTCGATGCGATTCCCGGCCTCTCGATCGACTGGTTCACCGTCGACTACGACGATTACATCGCTGGGCAGAAACTCGGCAACCTCGCGAGCAAGGGCGTGGTCGGCCTGACGGTGGTCGCCGTCGTGCGCGGGGAATCGGCCAACCCGGCGCCCGCCGACGACTTCACCGTCTTCCCCGGCGACACGCTCGTCGTCGCAGGTTCACCCGAGAAGGTTTCGAAGGCGTTCACCTTCTACCGCACCGGTGAACTGAAGCCCAAAGTGACCGCTGACTCCCCGCCCGGCGGGTAGTCCATGCACCTGGGTGAAGACCTCCTCGTCCTCGGAATCCTGTTCGTCATTGCTTACATTCTGGGGCGGCTCGGAAAGCTCATCGGTCTGCCCGCCATCCCGATCTACATGCTCGTCGGGCTCATCGCGAGCCCGCACTCGCACTTCTTCCCGCTGAATTTCGAGTCGGCCGACGTCGAACTCGTCGCCGTCTTCGGGCTCATCCTGCTGCTGTTCAGCCTCGGGCTGGAGTTCGACCAAGACGAGTTCTACGGCAACGCCGGAAAGCTGCTCGTCTCCGGTGGAACCCGCATCGTCATCAACATCGGCGTCGGCTTCGCCCTCGGAATGTGGATCGGCTGGGGCACTCGCGAGGCCCTCATCATCGCCGGGATGACGGCGGCATCGTCGAGCGCGATCATCACGAAGCTGCTTATCGAGCTTCGCCGCCTCGCCAACCGGGAGACGCCCACGATTCTGGGCATCATGGTGCTAGAAGACGTCTTCATCGCCTTCTATCTCGCGATCGTCGGCGTCGTGATCGGCGGTCAGACCGACCTCTGGGCGATCGTGCTGCAGCTCGCGATCTCGTTCACGTTCCTCATCCTCATGTTCGCTCTCGCGCGGTGGGGTGGCCGAATCGCGTCGCGGCTCATGGCAACGAAAGACGATGAGCTGTTCACGATCCTGTTCTTCGGTCTCGCGGTCGGGTTCGGCGGTATCGGCGAGCTGCTCGGTGTCTCCGACGCGATCGGCGCCTTCCTCATCGGGCTGGTGCTCGGATCCACCCGATTCCGGGGCCGGATCGAGCAGTTCGCGCTGCCGCTGCGCGATGTCTTCGGCGCCTTCTTCTTCCTCAATTTCGGGCTCGCGCTCGACGTCTCCACCTTCGGCGAAGTCGTTGTGCCCGTGGGTGTTGCCGTCGTGCTCACCCTGGTCATCAACACGCTCGGCGGCCAGCTCATCGCCTGGCAGAACGGCCTCACCCGTGCCGAAGGGCTCAACGCGAGCGCGATGCTGCAGAACCGCGGTGAGTTCGCGCTCATCCTCGCCACCCTCGCGACGGCCGCGGGACTCGACCCGCGCCTCACCCCCTTCGCGGGCCTCTACGTGCTGTCCATGGCGATCGTGGGGCCCATCCTCGCGTTCAACTCGGAGAAGATCGGCCGGGTGATATTCCGAACGCGCCAAGTCGTCGCGCCGCGTCCCGAGCGAGACCGGATGCGCGCGGAAGAGATCGCGCTCGTCGAGGCCGCAATGGCCGGAGTCGAGCCTGTCGAGCAACCCGAGCCGGACGTCGTCGTGGAGCAGTACCCGCTCGAGCAGGCTCCCGTCGAAACTACTGCCGATCCCGTCGCCGAGCAGGCGGCTGAGCAGTCGGACGCCGAATACGAACGCCGACGGGACCCGGAATATTGAGCACCAGCTTCTTCGACGTCGCACGCCGGCCCAAGTGGATCGGCGCCCTCCTGCTCTCCCTCGCGATCGCCGCGGGATTCGCCGCACTCGGCCAGTGGCAACTCGCCCGCAGCTTCGAGAGCCAGGTCGCACCCGAGCAGCAGACGGAGCGGGTCGTGGACCTCGACGCCGTCGCCCAACCGCAGCAACCCGTGCTCGCCGTGGCGACCGGGCAGCTCGTGCGCTTCGAGGCCGACTTCGTCGCCGGTGACTACGTCGTGCTGTCCGACCGCATCAACCTCTCCGGCCCCGGCTACTGGGTCGTCGGTCACGGGGTCGTGCCAGGCGGCGCGAGCATCGCCGTGGCACTCGGCTGGGCCGCCGATGCGGATGCAGCGGCATCCGCCATTCGAACCCTCCAGAACGACCCGCCCGCGTCGCAGCTGCAGGGCCGCTACCTGCCGAGCGAGTCCCCGCAGGAGACCGACTTCGAGGCCGGACAGCACAGCGTGCTCGCCGTGCCAGAGCTCATCAACATCTGGCCCGAGGCGCCAGACGGCGTGTACGGCGGCTACGTGATCGCCGAGGATGCCCCCGCCGGGCTCGAGCGCATCGATGCTCCCGCGCCGTCCACTGAAGTCTCGCTCAACCTGCTCAACGTCTTCTACGCGGTCGAGTGGGTGATCTTCGCGGGCTTCGCGATCTTCCTGTGGTACCGCCTCGTGAAGGACGCGGTGGAGGAGGAGAGTGCCTCGGAGCCGACCGTAGAATAGGAGCATGGCCATCGGACCCCGCCCGGACGACATCCCCCGGATCCGCAAGACGATAGCCGTCTACAAGGTCTCCTCGATCATCACCGGAACGTTCCTGCTGCTGCTGTGCCTCATGATGGTGCTGCGCTACGGCTTCGGCGTCGACATCGAACTGCTCGGGCCGTACGGGTTCCTGGCGCTCACCCCGAAAGACCTCATCGCAGGTCTCAACCTGTCAACGATCATCCTCATCGCCCACGGCTGGTTGTACGTGCTCTACCTCGCGTGCGACTTCCTGCTGTGGCGGCTCGTGCGCTGGTCGTTCGGGCGGTTCCTGTTCATCGCCCTCGGGGGCGTCGTGCCGTTGCTCTCGTTCTTCCTCGAGCGCCGCGTGCCCCGCCAGGCCGAGGCCGCCATCGCCGCAAACGAGAGGGTGCCCGCGTGAGCTCAGACACCGAAGCCCGGCCCGTACTCGTCGTCGACTTCGGAGCGCAGTACGCGCAACTCATCGCCCGCCGGGTGCGCGAGGCCAGCGTCTACAGCGAGATCGTGCCGCATACCATCACGGCCGCGGAAGTCGCGACGAAGAACCCTGCCGGAATCGTGCTCTCGGGGGGACCCTCGAGCGTGTACGAGCCCGGATCCCCGACCCTCGACCCGGGCATCCTCGCACTCGGTGTTCCCGTGCTCGGCATCTGCTACGGCTTCCAGGTGATGGCGCAGCAGCTCGGCGGCGAGGTCGCCAACACCGGCCTGCGCGAGTACGGCGCCACCGACATGACCGTAACCGGCGATGGTGGTTCCCTGCTCGCGGGCCAGCCCGATGCCCAGACCGTGTGGATGAGCCACGGCGACTCCGTGTCGAGAGCACCCGACGGCTTCACGGTGCTCGCATCCAGCGCGTCCACCCCCGTCGCCGCGTTCGCGTCCGACGAGCGGCGGCTGTACGGCGTGCAGTGGCATCCCGAAGTCAAGCACTCCGAATTCGGGCAGCGCGTGCTCGAGAACTTCCTGCACACAGCGGCGGGGATCCCGGCCGACTGGAACTCCTCCAACGTCATCGAAGAGCAGGTCGCGCGCATCCGCGAACAGGTCGGCGACGCTCGCGTCATCTGCGGACTCTCGGGTGGAGTCGACTCAGCGGTCGCGGCAGCACTAGTGCATCGCGCCGTCGGCGACCAGCTCACCTGCATCTTCGTCGACCACGGCCTGCTGCGACAGGATGAGCGGCGCCAGGTCGAAGAGGACTACGTCGCCTCGACCGGTGTTCGCCTCATCACTGTCGACGCGGTCGACCAGTTTCTCGACGCGCTCGCCGGCGTCACCGATCCCGAACAGAAGCGCAAGATCATCGGGCGCGAGTTCATCCGCTCCTTCGAAAACGCCGCCGAAGCGCTCGTGCTCGAAGCCTCCGCGGGCGGGGCGACCATCGACTTCCTCGTGCAAGGCACCCTCTACCCGGATGTCGTCGAAAGCGGCGGGGGAACCGGCACCGCCAACATCAAGAGCCACCACAACGTCGGCGGACTCCCCGAAGACCTGCAGTTCACCCTCGTCGAACCCCTCCGCACCCTCTTCAAAGACGAGGTGCGGGCCATCGGCCGCGAGCTGGGGCTGCCCGAGGTCATCGTCTACCGGCAGCCGTTCCCTGGTCCCGGGCTCGGCATCCGCATCGTCGGCGAAGTGACGCGGGAGCGACTCGAGCTGCTGCGCCGCGCCGACGCGATCGTGCGCGCCGAACTGACCCTTGCTGGGCAGGATGCCGCGATCTGGCAGTGCCCCGTCGTGCTCCTCGCCGACGTGCGCTCGGTCGGCGTTCAAGGCGACGGACGCACGTACGGGCATCCCATCGTTCTGCGCCCGGTCTCGTCCGAAGACGCGATGACCGCGGACTGGACCCGGCTGCCATACGACGTGCTCGCCCGCATCTCCAACCGCATCACCAACGAGGTGCCGGGTGTCAACCGCGTAGTGCTCGACGTCACGTCGAAGCCGCCGGGCACCATCGAGTGGGAGTAGCTCTCGCCGGCTGAGTCGGCCGCCCGAGCCGCTGTGCCGGGCGCGCGCCGAACCGTCGCGGCTGTTCCGCCTCGTGCGCCCGCGTGCGCCGAACCGTCGCAAACGCATCCTCGGAACGCCGTTCCGGTGTCTTTGCGGCGGTTCGACGGCCCGTTCGAGGTCGGAGGACGACGAAAGGCCGCCCCGAAGGACGGCCTTTCGCGTGCCTGAAGCTAGTTCGACCTGAAGATCGAGATCAGGCGCAGCATCTCCACGTAGAGCCAGACGATCGTGAGCACGAGGCCGAACGCCGCCTTCCAGCCCCACTTGCGGGGCGCCCCCGCCTGCACGCCCTGCTGCACCGAGGTGAAGTCGAGCACGAGGGAGTACGCGGCCATGAGGATGGCGAGCGGGCCGATGATGAGGCCGAGCGGGATGCCGGCGATGTTTGCGCCGTACAGGCCCCACGGGTCGTTGGCGACGCCGGTGAACTGCAGCACCAGGTTCACCACCGAGAACAGCGCGTACGAGATCATCGCGATGAGGAAGATCTTGGTTGCGCGCTTGGATGCCCGGATCTTGCCGTTGGCGAAGAGGGCGAGGGTCACGCCGAACACGAGTCCGGTGCCGATGAGGGCCTGGAAGATGACGCCGGGAAGCATGTTCTCGACGATGCGTGAGATGCCACCGAGGAACACTCCTTCAGCGGCACCGTAGGCCAGCACCAGTGCGGCCGACGGCTCCTTCTTGAAGATGTTGACGAGGGCGAGCACGAATCCGAGGAGAGCGAATGGCAGCGCGAGTGCGGGAATGAAGAAACCCACTGCGGCGCCGGCCAGCACGAAACCGAAGGTGACCGCAGTCTTGACGATCGTGTCTTCGTAGCTCATGCGATCGGTCTCGGCGGGACCGGCGGCCGGGCGGCCGTACAGTTCGTCGAGCTGCTCGGCGGTCATGCCGGGCTGTGCGGTCGCGGGTTGGGGAATCGTGGCGACTGGGAAGCTTCGCTTACCGAATGCGGGGTTGGACAGGGCCATGGTGTCTGGTCTTCTCCTTCGGCCTTTCGGCCACTAGTTGTCCACAAATTTAGCTGATGTTTCCCCAGATTGGCTGGGTGATCGTGCGCTCGTAGCGATCGCCCGCGCAATCCACGCCGCGGCGACGAACACGGCCATCGAGATGGCGAGGGCGGCGGGCATCCCGGCGTACTCGTGGAAAAACTGGGTGATGACGATTCCGTTGGCGATCGGGAACGCGACGGTGACGTAACTGCGCAGCGGCCGGTGGCGCACGATGAGCCACGCGACGTAGGGAATGGTGAGGGTCCACATGGACTGGGGGCCGGTGAGGAGCAGCCAGATCTGGAAGGTCGCGGGCACGACCACGAGCATCCGGCGCCACCCTTTCGACGGAAGGATTGACCAGCCCACGGCGTGGGCGATGGTGCCGATGAGCAGGAGCGGGAGCGTCCAGGTGTTGGAGCCCTGCAGTTGGATGGCGCCCGCGACGATCAGGATGAGCCCGGCCAGGTAGCGGTCGGTGTAGTTGCCCCACCGCAGCTCCAGCGCGCGGGTGGGTTCCTGCCAGCGAATCCGGTCAGAGGGCATTGGAGAGAGGTATTCCACCGGAGAAGATCCAGGTCGCCAGCCACACCAGGCCGAGCACGGCCGCGACCAGCACAAGCACATAGATCACGACGGCGAGAGTGCTGATGCGGGGCCTCTCGACGGGCTCGGGCCGGATCGCGCCCGGCACTACCGGCGTGCCGCAGTAGATGCAGTACTTCCACTCGGGCTTGAGCTCGGCGGAGCAGGACGCACACTCGGGCATAGTGGAATGCTAGTGGGGTGAGCACCCGCGGCAGGCCCCTCGTGATCGGCCACCGGGGGGCGAGCGGATACCGCCCTGAGCACACGCGGGCGGCGTACGAGCTGGCGTTCGCGCTGGGTGCCGACGCTGTGGAACCGGACATCGTCGCGACGAGCGACGGCGTGCTCGTGTTGCGCCACGAGAACGAGATCTCGGGCACGACCGACGTGGCGGGGCGGCCCGAGTTCGCTGACCGCCGTGCCACCAAAGTGATCGACGGCGTCACGATGAGCGGCTGGTTCACGGAGGATTTCACGTGGGCCGAGCTCAGCACGCTGCGCGCGACGGAGCGGCTTCCCACCATCCGCACCGCGGGCGCCACCTTCAACGGACTGTCGCCCATCCTGCGCCTGCGCGACCTCAAGGCGATCATGCACGCCCAGCCCCGCGACGACCTCATCATGGTCGCCGAGATCAAGCACGCGACGTACTTCGAGTCGATCGGGCTGCCGCTCGACGAGCTGTTCGCGGCCGAGATCAGCGGATGGGCGACGCCGGCCAACCTCATCGTCGAGAGCTTCGAGCAGGCCGTGCTGGGCCGCATCCGTGATCGCGGTGTGCCCGGGCGATACGTGTTCCTCGCGGAGGCCGCCGGTTCCCCCGCCGACCTCGTAGCACGATGGGGGCGCAAGGCGCTGCCGTACTCGGCCCACCTCACGCCGGCCGGTCTCGCGCGGCTCGCAACGGACGTCGACGGCGTGAGCGTCGACAAGAAACTGCTGCTGCGTACGGATGCCTCGGGCAGGCTCATCGGCACGACCGACCTGGTCGAGCACGCCCACGCCGCCGGGCTCGAGGTCTACACGTGGACCTTGCGGGCGGAGAACCGTTTTCTCGCGAAGAACCTGCGACGCGGCTCATCCGCCCGGGACTTCGGGGATTGGCTCACCGAGTTCCGTCTGATCATCGGCACGGGCGTCGACGGGGTGTTCGCCGACCAGCCCGACCTCGTGCTCGAGGCGCTCGGGTTGGACCAGGGCCAGGACCGGCACCGACCGGACGGTCGGCAGCCCGCCGTAGAATCGCTAGGCGATGACCTACGTTCTTGAGCCGTTCGAACAGGACGATCCGCCTTCCGGCGCGGACGTCGAGGGCGCTCGCGGCGCCTCCGTCGACGAGTCCCTGCTCGCCGGGCTCAACCCGCGCCAGCGCGAGGCGGTGCTGTATCGCGGGCAGTCGCTGCTCATCGTCGCGGGCGCAGGTTCCGGCAAGACGAGCGTGCTCACGCGCCGCATCGCCGGACTGCTGCAGAGCCGGGATGCGTGGCCCAGCCAGATCCTCGCGATAACGTTCACCAACAAGGCCGCGGGAGAAATGCGCGAGCGCGTGCGTGACCTCGTGGGCGATGAGGCGACCGAGGGCATGTGGATCTCGACGTTCCACTCGGCGTGCGTGCGCATCCTTCGCCGTCAGGCGGCCGCGTTCGGCATGAAGCAGAGTTTCACGATCTACGACACCGCCGACCAGCGCGCCCTTCTCAAACGCATCATCAAGGAATTGGATGCCGATACCGTCGGCTTCACGCCCGGCGGCGTATCGGCGCGCATCTCGAAGCTCAAGAACGAACTCACCGACATCGACGCCTTCGCCCGGTCGGTGAACATGGAAGATCCGAAGGAGGCGGGCTTCGTCGAGATCTTCGGCCGGTATCAGGCCGCGCTGCGCCGAGCCAACGCCCTCGACTTCGACGACATCATCGCCGAGACGGTCTACCTGTTCCGCGCGTTCCCGGATGTCGCGGCCCTCTACCAGCGGCGGTTCCGGCACGTGCTCGTCGACGAGTACCAAGACACCAACCACGCCCAATATGCGCTCATCCGCGAACTCGTGCGCCCAGTGCTGCGTGAGTACGTGCCGGCCGACACGCGCATGAAGCTCGACGCTACGCGCGGCATCCCGGGTGCATCCCTCACCGTGGTCGGCGACAGCGATCAGTCGATCTATGCGTTCCGCGGGGCCGACATCCGCAACATCGTCGAATTCGAGCGCGATTTCCCCAACTCGAAGGTCATCCTGCTCGAGCAGAACTACCGCTCGACTCAGAACATCCTCGATGCGGCCAACGGCGTCATCTCCAACAACTTCGACCGCAAGGCAAAGAACCTCTTCACGACGGTCGGCGCGGGGGAGAAGATCGTCGGCTACACGGGCTATTCGGGGCACGACGAGGCCCAGTTCGTCGCCGACGAGATCGAGGCGCTGCGGCAGAAGGGCCTCACCTACAACGACGTCGCGGTGTTCGTGCGCACCAATTCTCAAACCCGGCCGCTCGAGGAGATCTTCATCCGCTCGGCGATCCCGTATCGCATCCCGGGCGGCACCAAGTTCTATGAGCGCGCCGAGATCAAGGATGCGATGGCCTACCTCATCCAGGTCGCCAACCCCGACGACGATCTGGCCCTGCGCCGCATCATGAACGTGCCCAAGCGCGGCATCGGGCCGGCGACCGAGGCCGCGCTGCAGGCGCACGCGGACCGCATGGGGATGCCCCTGCGCGAGGCTCTCGTCGACGCCGGCCAGCTCGGGCTCGGGCCGAAGGTGACGGCGGCGATCGTCGAGCTCGGCACCATCCTGGGCGACGCGACGGCGGTGGCGGCGACGGGGGCTCCGCACGACATCCTCAGCGACCTGCTCATGAAAACGGGCTACTTCGCGGCCCTCAAGAACAGTGGCGACCCGCAGGATGAAGCGCGCGCCGAGAACCTCGAGGAACTGGTGTCGCAGACCAAGGACTTCCGCACGATCAACCCGGAGGGCACGCTCATCGAGTTCCTCACGGGTGTCGCACTGTTCGCGGCGGCGGACGAGATCGACGACGAAGACGGCTCGGTCTCGATCATGACCCTGCACACGGCGAAGGGACTCGAGTACGACACGGTGTTCCTCACCGGAGTCGAGGAAGACCTGCTGCCGCACCGCATGTCGTCGAACGAGCCGGGCGGCATTGCCGAGGAGCGGCGCCTCTTCTACGTCGGCATCACGCGGGCGCGCAAGCGACTGCACCTCTCCCTTTCCGCGTCGCGTGCGAGCTTCGGCGAGGTCAACGTCGCCATGCCGAGCCGGTTCCTGCAGGAGATTCCCGCCGAGCTCATCGAGTGGCGCCAGTCGGGCGGCTCGGGCGGTTTCCGCGGCGGGCAGCGCCAGCTGGGCCGCCGCGCGGCGCCGATGCGAGAGAGCTATGGCGCGTTGCCGCCCGCCCCGCCCCGCGTTAAGACCGAGTGGACGAGCGCCGTGACCGGGGCCGTGCGCGACAACGGCGACCTGACCCTGCAAGTGGGCGACCGCATCCGTCACACCGATTTCGGCGAGGGCAGGGTGAACGCCGTCACGGGCGAGGGCTCGAAGCGCATCGCCGAAGTGCAGTTCGACACCGCCGGGCGCAAGCGCCTGCTGATCAAGATCGCGCCCATTGAGAAGCTTGGCAACTCGTGACGGATCCTCGGCGGCATAGCCGCCTCGGCGCTGGCGTCGCGGAAACGCTGCGCGTTTCTCCAAGCTCCAGCGCGCGCGAGCCGGTCATCGTGCCACGCGTGCGCCGACCGACGGACGGGCTCGGGGCCGCCCTGCAGCTCATTCGTGAAGACCTCAACCTGCCGGAGTCGTTCCCGCCGGAGGTGGAGCGTGAGGCTCACGACGTCGTCGAGCTCGCCGAGTTGCCCGAGCTCGACCTGACGAGCATTCCCTTCGTCACGATCGACCCGGAGGGCGCGACCGACCTCGACCAGGCCGTGCACCTCGAGCGCGCTGGCGACGGAATGCGCGTGCGATACGCGATCGCCGACGTTCCGGCATTCGTGCGGCCCGGCGGCGCCGTCGACCTCGAGGCGAGGCAGCGCGGGCAGACGATGTACGCCCCCGACGGGCGCGTGCCGCTGCACCCGACCGCGATCAGCGAAGGTGCGGCGTCGCTCCTGGAGGGGCAGCTGCGCGGCGCCTACGTGTGGACGTTCGAGCTGGATGCCGCGGCCACCGTGACGGGCGTGACGCTCGAACGAGCGCGGATACGGAGCAGGAAGCAGTACTCCTATACGCACGTGCAGGCGGCAATCGATTCGGGCGAAGCGGACGGGTCACTGCAGCTGCTGAAGGAGTTCGGCCTCAAGCGCATCGAGCTCGAGCGGCAGCGCGGCGGCGCGAGCCTCAACCGCCCCGACGAGGAGGTCGTGCTCGAGGCCGGCCGGTACGAGCTGGTTCGGCGCAGTCCGCTTCCGGTGGAGGAGTGGAACGCGCAGGTCTCGCTCATGACGGGCATGGAAGCGGCCGGCATCATGCTCGGCGAGGGCATCGGCATCCTGCGCACGATGCCGGAGCCCTTCCCCGACACGCTCGACCAGTTCCGGCGGCAGGTGGCGGCGCTCGGATGCCCGTGGCCAGACGGCCAGCCCTACGGCGAGTACCTCCGCAACCTGGATCGGAACGACCCGCGCGGACTTGCCGTCATCCATGCCGCGGCAACGCTCTTTCGCGGCGCGGGATACACGGCATTCGACGGCGCCGAACCGGAGCAGACGACGCAGGCCGCGGTCGCCGCGCCCTACGCGCACGCGACCGCCCCGCTGCGCCGGCTCGTCGATCGCTTCGTGCTCGTGACGTGCGAGGCGCTCAAGTCGGGGCGCGAGGTTCCGACCTGGGTGCGCGAGGCGCTCCCGACGCTGCCCAAGATCATGTCCCGCTCCGATGGCATCGCGTCCCGGCTCGAGCACGCGTCCGTCGATGCGATCGAAGCGGCACTGCTCAGCGATCGCGTCGGCGACCAGTTCGACGCCGTCGTCATCGCCGCTAGCGAGAAGGGCGGTGGGCCCACGGCCGCCGGTTCCCGCGCGTCGCGAAGCGTCGGGGCGGCCGTGCGGTCGGGGATCATCCAGCTCACCGACCCGGTGGTCACCGCGAACATCGAGGGTGACGTCGAAGCGGGTCAGGCCGTGCGGGCGACTCTCGTGACTGCCGATATCGCCACCGGCACGGTGCTGTTCACGAAGCTCGGGAACGGAAGCGGCGCAGGTAGTGCCGCATAGGAGCGTGCCGCAGAGCCCGCGGCAGGCGCGGGTAGACGGCACGGATGACCCGCGAGAGTCGTGCGAACCGGCGCTCGTCGAGCGGTAGGCCGTAGGCCTCGCGCAGGGGCGCGTCCAGCAGCCCGGCCGTGAGCACGCGGATCGTCGGCATGATGGCCTTGAGCCACCAGGGCCCCGCGGTGGGATGCATCAGCTCCTGCGCCACGGCGTGGGCGGGGGCATCCACTCGCAGCAGCACGGACTCGCGCGACCAGTACTCGGCGAACGCGGCGCGGCTGGCGGGCCACGAGGCCGCCGGAACGCCCAGGGTCGTGCCGATGATCGCGTAGTCGGCGAGCAGCTGTTCGGCGTCGTCGTCGTCGATCGTGCCGTAGACGTGCTCGTACAGACGCATCGCCGTGTCGTAGAGGGTCGCGGCGACCCACAATTGCGCGCGCTCATCTCGAGCGTCGTACCCCTCGCCGTGTACCGGCCGGTGCGCCTCGCCCACCTCGCGAGCGACACGGTGCGCCTCCGCGGGCGTGCCGTAGACGATCACGTAGAGATAGGTGAGGGTGCCGTGCAGCCGCTCGAGCGGCCGCCGGGCGAAATCGCTGTGCTCGGCGACGCCACGGCTCACACCGGGGTTCGCGAGTTGCAGCAGGATGGCGCGCGCTCCCCCGGCGAGGAGCACCGCCTCCGCCGACACGTCCGCGATTCTCAGGGGCACGTTCCATTGTGCCGCCGCCGTGCACAACTCCTGCAATTCCGCGCCGCCGCGGGGCATCGGGGTGATCTCTCCCAAGTTTCTCGTCCCGCCGCGGTGCATAACTCCTGCAATCCTCAGCCTCCTGCCGGTGCCCGGGCGAGTTTGCGGCACTCAGGCCATCCCGTCGACCGGGATTGCAGGAGTTATGCGCACGGCTGGCGGAACCGGCAGCAGCAGGGTGGCGAGGTCTGCAGGAGTTGTGCACGGGGGAGAGGCCGAGACGGAAGGACGGTGGCGGCACCGCCGGGCGAAAGTTCGAGCGATCTTAAGGAGCCCCCTGGACCCTGCCGGACGAAGCCCCCGAATCGAGCGGGTAGAGTTCTTGATGGCCAAAGTGTCTTGACGCCAAGTTATTCCGGCGGGCGACCGGGGCCAATACACCGACGACATCATCTACACAGACGCGCGATTGCGAGAGTTACGTGGACCTTTTCGAGTACCAGGCTCGGGACCTTTTCGAATCCTACGGAGTGCCTGTACTTGCCGGCATCATCGCCGACACCCCGGCCGAGGCGAAGGCCGCGGCGGAGAAGATCGGCGGCACCGTCGTCGTCAAGGCGCAGGTGAAGACCGGAGGCCGCGGTAAGGCGGGCGGTGTGAAGGTCGTACACAACCCGGATGACGCGGCCGCTGCTGCGGAGGCCATCCTCGGCCTCGACATCAAGGGTCACGTCGTCAAGAGGGTCATGGTCGCGCAGGGCGCGCGCATCGCCAAGGAGTACTACTTCTCGATTCTTCTCGATCGCGCCAACCGCTCCTACCTCTCTCTGTGCAGCGTCGAAGGCGGCATGGAGATCGAGGAACTCGCGGTCGAGCGCCCCGAGGCCCTCGCCAAGGTCGAGGTCGACCCGATCGGCGGAATCGACCTCGCGAAGGCTCGCGAGATCGCCATCGCGGGCGGTTTCGACGACGACATCGCCGACAAGGTCGCTCCCGTCATCGTCAAGCTCTACGAGGTGTACGACAAGGAGGACGCGACGCTTGTCGAGGTCAACCCGCTCGTGCTCACCGAAGACGGCACCGTGCTCGCCCTCGACGGCAAGGTCACTCTCGACGAGAACGCGGCATTCCGCCACCCGGGCCATGAAGCCCTCGAGGATGCCGGTGACCACGACCCGCTCGAGGCTAAGGCCAAGGCGCACGACCTCAACTACGTCAAGCTCGACGGCGAGGTCGGGATCATCGGTAATGGCGCCGGGCTCGTGATGTCAACCCTCGACGTGGTGTCGTATGCGGGGGAGCGGCACGGCGGGGTGAAGCCGGCAAACTTCCTCGACATCGGCGGTGGGGCATCCGCTGAGGTCATGGCGGCCGGACTGGACGTCATCCTCGGCGACCCGCAGGTGAAGAGCGTGTTCGTCAACGTCTTCGGCGGCATCACCGCATGCGACGCGGTTGCGAACGGAATCGTCAAGGCGCTCGAGATCCTCGGGGACACCGCAACGAAGCCGCTGGTCGTGCGGCTCGACGGCAACAAGGTCGAGGAGGGTCGCGCGATCCTCTCGGGCGCCAACAACCCGCTCGTGACACTGGCAGACACCATGGACGACGGCGCCGACAAGGCCGCCGAGCTGGCTTCGAAGTAAAGGCGCATAAGAGAATGTCGATCTTCCTCAACAAGGACTCCAAGGTCATCGTGCAGGGCATCACGGGCGGCGAGGGCACCAAGCACACCGCTCTCATGCTCAAGGCGGGCACCCAGGTCGTCGGCGGCGTGAACGCGCGCAAGGCCGGCACGACCGTCGAGCACGATGGCGGCGTCACGCTGCCCGTATTCGGCACGGTCGCCGAAGCCGTCGCCGAGACCGGCGCTGACGTGTCGATCGTCTTCGTGCCGCCGGCTTTCGCCAAGGATGCCGTGGTTGAAGCCATCGAGGCCGAGGTACCGCTGGTCGTCGTCATCACCGAGGGCATCCCGGTGCAGGACTCGGCGGAGTTCTGGGCCCTGGCCAAGAGCAAGGGAAACAAGACGCGCATCATCGGCCCGAACTGCCCCGGCATCATCACGCCGGGCGAGTCGCTCGTCGGCATCACCCCCGCGACGATCACGGGCAAGGGTCCGATCGGTCTGGTCTCCAAGTCGGGCACGCTCACGTACCAGATGATGTACGAGCTGCGTGACCTGGGCTTCTCGACCGCGATCGGCATCGGCGGTGACCCGATCATCGGCACGACGCACATCGACGCACTCGCGGCATTCGAGGCGGACCCCGAGACGAAGGCGATCGTCATGATCGGCGAGATCGGCGGCGACGCTGAAGAGCGCGCGGCCGACTACATCAAGGCGAACCTCACCAAGCCGGTCGTCGCCTATGTCGCGGGATTCACGGCTCCCGAGGGCAAGACGATGGGCCACGCCGGCGCGATCGTCTCGGCGGGCGCTGGCACGGCACAGGGCAAGAAGGAGGCCCTCGAGGCCGCCGGGGTGAAGGTCGGCAAGACGCCCAGCGAGACCGCTTCGCTCATGCGCGAGGTGCTTGCGGCGCTGTAGGCCGGTGCCGGGCACGCCTCACGGCGCACCCGGACCCTGCCTCAGACGGACGACTTCATCTCGGTGACGCAGATGAAGTTGCCTTCGCTGTCCCTGAACCACGCCGACCGTGCTTCCGCCGTCTCGGCGACGCCGTTCTCGGTCTTCAGGCCGGGCATGTCGTAATCCTCGAAGACGACGCCGTTCGAGCGCATGACCGACATCTCGCCGTCGAGATCGTCGGTCATCCAGTTCATCTGGGTGTTCTGGGCGGTGCCGGCGTTCGGCGTCTCGTAGATCCCGAACACTCCCCCTGGGAAGGGGTGGAACAGGACCATGCCGTCATGCTCCTCGTCCGAATCCATTCCGAGCTTGTCGTGGTAGTACCGGCGGGCCCGTGCCAGATCGGCTGCGGGCAGCACCGTTTGGACTTCTTTCATCATGAGTCGTCTCCTTTGACGCGTGAAGGACTGTGCTGGCAACGCGATGACGCCCGGAGGCGACGACGCGCCATTGTGCGGGAGGGGGAGGGGAGCCGCCGATGCCGGCGGAACGGTCTCGAACTCCACGGTCGCCGGGGCTCGCCCGGCGCTAGTGTGACCTATTTCCTGACTATACGCCTGAGATTTCGAGCGCTCTAGTGGCGACTGACGGGTTCGGCGAGCGGTTGTGGACGGGGTAGCCAGCTACGGTATCCCCATGGGTTTTCGGCTGTGGGTGCGCGATCGTTTCGTGACCCCGGATGCCGTCTACGGCCTCATCCTGTACGCCGCCATCGTGGGCGCCGTGTCCGATGACGATTCGGACTCACTCGAGGTGCTCGTCTTCTCGGTCGTGTCGCTCCTCATCTTCTGGGGAGCGCACGTCTTTGCGGCAACGATCGCGACGCACGGCGTGGAGGGCGGCATGGAGACCACCCTGGGCCGCGCGATCGTGCGCTCGATCGGTCACTCCGCCGGCATGCTCTACGCCGCGATCCTGCCGTCGCTCGTGCTGCTGCTGGGCTCCTTTCACGTCCTGGGCACGGACGATGCCGTAAGTCTCGCGCTGCTCGTCGCGATGGTCATCCTCGGAGTCCTCGGTTACCAGGCCTTCGCGCAGCGCGGCAGTCCCGTGGTCGTCCGCATCCTCGGTGCCGTGGGAACCGCCCTGTTCGGGTTGCTCATGATCGTGCTCAACATCGCGGTGCACTGACCCTTGATGACACAGACACCCCGATGAATCGCCAGCTCACCATCCTCTTCGCCGCCTTCGAGGCGGTTCTCGTCGTGGCGATCGGCGTGGCGATCCCGCTCGTGCCGCTCACGATGCTGTGGGGCATCCAATACGGCCTGTCGATCGACTGGGCCGTGTTCTGGCGGGCGTCGGCCGACCTGTGGCTTGTCGGCCACGGCACCGACATCACGTTCGTGCTCGACCCCGCGACCGCCGCGGCACTGGGTTTCGTCGGAGCTGACGCTCCGGTGACCGTCACAATCGCGGTGCTGGGATTTGCCATGCTCACGGTGCTGCTCGGCATCCGTGCCGGGCGTCGTGTGGCGGAGACGCGATACCGGTTGCTGGGTGAACTCGTCTCGCTCGGTACGTTCGCCGCGGCATCCTTCGGCGTCGCGTTCTCGGCGATTCACCCGCTCGCCCGTCCCTCGCTGCTTCAGGGAACCCTGCTGCCCACGCTCGTGTTCGCGGTCGGGCTCGCCATCGGCGTGCGCCGCACGAGGAACGAGCAGGATGACTCGGGCAGTTCCCTGCGCGACTGGATGAACGACTGGCCGCCGCGAGTGCACTCGACCGTCGTCACCGCGCTGCGGGGTGGAACCGCGGCCGCCGCCGCCGTCGTGACCCTCGCGGCAGTGCTCACCGCGGCGGCCATCGTGCTCTCCTACGGGCGCATCATCTCGCTCTACGAGGGCCTCCATGCCGAGGCCCTCGGCGGCATCGCGATCACCCTCGGCCAACTCGCGCTGCTGCCCAATCTCGTGATCTGGACCGCGTGCTGGCTCATCGGGCCGGGCTTCGCGATCGGCACCGGTTCGGCGGTGAGCCCCCTGGCGACGAACCTCGGGCCCATCCCCGCGATACCGGTTCTCGGCGCGCTGCCTCCCGGCGACTGGCCGTTCGGGTTCGTGGGGCTGCTGGTTCCCGTCGTCGCGGGTTTCCTGGTGGGCGCCGTGCTCGGCGGCCGGAAACACCAGTCGGTTGAGCCCTCGCGCGTGCTCGTCGCGCTCGGCACAGGAGTGATCGGCGGGGTCATCCTCGGCCTGCTCGCCTGGGTCTCGAGCGGCTCTGCCGGACCGGGCCGGCTGATGCACGTCGGGCCGGACCCGTGGGCGGTCGGGGTGTTCGCGGCCATCGAGCTCGGTGTCTCGTCGTTCATCGGACTCGCCGCGGCATCGCGCCGGTCGGCCGACGAGCGAGAGCCCATGAGGTTGCGGCCCCGCCGGTAGGCTTGGCGGGTGCTCTCGATCGTGGTCCTCATCTCGGGCGGCGGGTCCAACCTCAGGGCACTGCTCGAGGCCTCGGAAGACGCCGAGTTCCCTGCGCGCGTCGTCGCGGTGGGAGCCGATCGTGATGCCGACGGCTTCGACCACGCGGAAGAGTTCGGCATCCCGACCTTCTCGCTCGCCCTCTCGAGCTTCTCCGACCGCGACGCGTGGGGCGAGGCCCTGATCGAGCAGATCACCGTGTGGAACCCGGACCTCGTGGTGCTGAGCGGCTTCATGAAACTGCTGCCGGAGCGGGTGGTGGCGGTGCTGAGCCCCAACATCATCAACACGCATCCTGCCTACCTCCCCGAGTTCCCCGGCGCGCACGGCGTGCGCGATGCCATCGCGGCGGGGGTGACGCAGACCGGCGCGAGCGTCATCGTCGTCGACAACGGGGTCGACAGCGGGCCGATCATCTCGCAGGAACGCGTGCCGGTGCTGCCCGGTGACACCGAGTCGAGCCTGCACGAGCGCATCAAACCCGTCGAGCGGCGCCTGCTCATCCAGGCCATCCTCGACATCGCCAACGGCGCGGTGGAGCTTGGAAGGTTGCGAAGCAACCTGCGACCCCAGCGCCGAGGGAGCCCGCGACCGAGGAAGGCAACACATGAGAGCCCGTAACAACCCCGCCGAGTATCGCAATCGCGACGCCATACCGATCGAGCGCGCGCTCATCTCGGTGAGCGACAAGACGGGACTCGTCGAGCTCGCCCGTGCGCTCGTCGGCGCCGGCATCGAGATCGTGTCGACCGGCTCGACCGCGAAGACGATCGCGGATGCCGGGCTCGCGGTCACCCAAGTCGCCGCGGTCACCGGGTTTCCCGAGTCGCTCGACGGCAGGGTGCGCACCCTCCATCCCGCGATCCATGCGGGGCTGCTCGCCGACCTGCGACTCGAATCGCACGAGCGCGAGCTTGCGCAGCTCGGCATAGCGCCGTTCCAGCTCGTCGTGTCGAACCTCTACCCGTTCGTCGAGACCGTGGCATCCGGTGCGGCGACGGATGACGTGATCGAGCAGATCGACATCGGCGGGCCAGCCCTCGTGCGGGCTTCGGCCAAGAACCACGCGAACGTCGCGATCGTCACCTCACCGGCCAGCTACCCGCAGGTCGTCAAGGCGCTCACCCTCGGCGGAACGACGCTAGCCCAGCGGCAGCGTCTGGCGGGCGAGGCGTTCGCCCACACTGCCGCATACGACAGGGCGGTCGCCGAGTACTTCGCGGACAACGTGGGCGTGCGCTCGGAGCATCCACTGTCGGAGGACTTCGCTGACACCCTTGTCTACGAGGTGCACCTCAAGCAGACGCTGCGCTACGGCGAGAACTCGCATCAGTCCGCGGCGCTCTTCGTCGAGTCTGACGGTCGCGGAATCGCGCAGGCGACGCAACTGCACGGCAAGGAGATGTCGTACAACAACTACGTCGACGCGGACGCCGCCCTGCGCGCGGCCTACGACTTCGACGAGCCGGCGGTCGCGATCATCAAGCATGCCAACCCGTGCGGCATCGCCGTGGCGCGGGGCTCCAGCGACGCCATCGCGTCGGCCCACGCGCGGGCTCACGCCTGCGACCCGGTCTCGGCGTACGGGGGAGTGATCGCAGCCAACCGCCCCATCACGCGCGCCGCTGCCGAATCGATCAAAGACATCTTCACCGAGGTCATCGTCGCGCCTGGCTTCGACGACGACGCGCTGCCGATCCTGCAGTCGAAGAAGAACTTGCGGCTGCTGCGCCTGCCGAGCGGCTACCGTCGCGCGGGCGAGGAGTTCCGTCAGATCTCGGGCGGCGCGCTCGTGCAGACCGCCGATACCTACGAGGACTTCTCCTCGGATGCCTGGACTCTCGCCGCCGGACCGGAAGCCGACCCGGCCACGAGAGCCGACCTCGAGTTCGCCTGGCGTGCGGTGCGTTCGGTCAAGTCGAACGCCATCCTGCTGGCGTCGGATGGCGCATCCGTGGGCGTGGGGATGGGCCAGGTCAACCGCGTGGACTCATGCGAACTCGCGGTGAAGCGAGCGGGCGAACGGGCATCAGGGTCAGTCGCGGCGAGCGATGCATTCTTCCCATTCGCGGACGGCGCAGAGATTCTCATCGCGGCCGGCGTGAAGGCGATCGTTCAGCCGGGCGGGTCGATTCGCGACGAAGAGGTCATCGCGGCGGCCGAAGCGGCCGGCGTGACGATGTACTTCACGGGCGAGCGGCACTTCTTCCACTGAAGCCGGGTCAGCGGCGACGGTCGGCGTCGTCGCCGAAGTCGACAGCGGGACCACGTGCCGGGCGGGGCTCCGCGACGGGCTCATCGACAACCTCGGCGTCGTCGACGATGTCGTCATCGTCGGCGACCGCCGGTTCGCCGGCGCCACGGGCAGAGTGCCTCGAGTGCTCGCCGTGCTGCATTCCCGGGTCGAGCTCGTCGGCTTTGCGCGCCTGCTCGGCGGCTCGTTCACGCACCTCCGACGCGGTGCTCTCGTGTTCGGCGGCCTCGCGGCGCAAGCGCTCAGCGGCGATCTCGGCTTCCTTCGCGTCGGCCTGCGCGCGCGCGGCTTGAGCCTCTCGTTGGCTCGCGGCGAGCTCGTCGGCCTGGGCCTTGTCGCGGAGGTCGGTCGCTCGCCTTCGAGCGAGTTCGGTGTTGCGCCGACGGCTGAACAGCACGGCGGCGATGACGACGGCCACGATGACAACGACGGCGACGATGATCCACACGGTGTTGGTATCCATATTCCGGACGATAAGCACCGCGACGGCGCCTTCTCAACGTCTTGACGGGAACGCTTCAGCATGCATCGTGGGCACCCGTGTATTGCATCGTCGCGAATCGCGGGTCTAGTCTGGAGGGCTGCGTGCGCCCTACGGGCCGCAGGACATGACGGTAGATGGAGGGCATCATGACAGAGACAGTTCGCACCACGGCACGCGCTTCGGCGACCGCGGGCACTGTCTTCGGCGCCCCATAGCCTCCCCGGCCCCACCGTCTTACCAGGGCGCACCACGCCCGCTCCCATCACGCAAGTCCACACTCGCGGCGAAAGCGCTGCGCTCCCCACAAGGGTTGTTTCATGTCTTCAGGTACAGCACAGTCGTCTCCCCGCAAGTCGGGCGGAACGTTCACGGCACTCCGGAGGCTCTACCCATACGCCAAGCCGGCTATGCCCCGGATCTACCTCGGCATGCTCGCCGCGCTGCTAGCCGGCGTCGTTGCCCTGCTCATTCCGCAGGTGCTCAAGTCGCTCGTCGACGGTCCGCTGCAGTCTGGCGACTCGGCCCAGATCTGGCCCGCGTTCGCGATCGTGCTTGCATTGGGCATCCTCGAGGCGATCATGATCGCGCTGCGACGGTTCTTCGTGCTTACGCCCGGAACGCACATCGAAGCGCGGATGCGCAACGCGCTCTACATGAAGCTGCAGAACCTGCCCGTGGGCTTCCACGACCGCTGGCCGAGCGGGCAGTTGCTGTCACGCGCGGTGAGCGACCTCAACCTCATCCGGCGCTGGCTCTCGTTCGGCACCGTGCTGCTCGTCGTCAACGTGCTCACCATCGTGATCGGCTTCGTCTTCCTGGTGAACATCTCGTGGATGCTCGGGGTGCTGTTCATGGTGTGCTCGATCCCGCTGTGGATCTATGGATACCTGTTCGAGAACAAGTACTCCGTCGTCGCGCGTCGCAGCCAGGATCAGGCCGGCGACCTCGCGACGACCGTCGAGGAGTCGGTGCACGGCATCCGGGTGCTGAAGGCGTTCGGGCGCGGCAAGCATGCACTGCAGAATTTCGCGTCGCAGGCCGAGGAGCTGCGCGGCACCGAGATCGAGAAGGCGAAAGCCATCGCCGGCATCTGGCTGTGGCTGCTGCTCGTGCCCGATGTGACCTTCGCGCTGTGCCTGCTTGCGGGAGTGTGGCTCACGGCGAACGGCCAGATGACGGCTGGTGACCTCGTCGCATTCTTCGCCACGGCGACCGTGCTGCGCTGGCCGGTCGAGTCGATCGGCTTCCTGCTGTCGATGACCTTCGACACCCGCACCGCGGCCGACCGGTTCTTCGAAGTCATGGACTCGGACGACACCGTCATCGACCCGGTCAAACCGAAGACCGTTGCGAACCCCCAGGGACGGCTCGTGTTCGACGACGTGCACTTCCGCTACCAGGACTCGCCGGAGCGCGTGCCCGACCTGATCGACGGCGTCGACCTCGCCATCGAACCGGGGGAGACGATGGCCCTCGTAGGACTTACGGGCTCAGGCAAGTCGACGCTCACGGCGCTCACCACCCGGCTCTACGACGTGACGGGCGGCTCGATCACGGTCGACGGCGTCGACGTGCGCGACCTGACCCTGCTCGACTTGCGCACACTGCTCGCCATGGCTTTCGAAGACGCGACCCTCTTCTCGGCGAGCGTGCGCGAGAATGTGCTGCTGGGCCGACCGGATGCCTCGGAGGCCGAGCTCGCGGAAGCCCTCGACATCGCGCAAGCCGCCTTCGTGTACGACCTGCCCGAGGGACTCGACACCCGAGTCGGCGAGGAGGGCCTCTCGCTCTCCGGCGGTCAGCGACAGCGACTCGCGCTCGCGCGCGCGGTTGCCGCAAAGCCGTCAGTGCTCGTGCTCGACGATCCGTTGTCCGCGCTCGACGTGGACACCGAAGCCCTCGTCGAGGCCGCGCTGCGTCGCATCCTGGCATCGACGACAGCGCTCATCGTGGCGCACCGCCCGTCGACCGTGATGCTCGCCGACCGGGTGGCGCTGCTCGAGGGCGGCAAGGTCACGGCGGTGGGCCGGCACTCAGAGCTGCTCGCGTCGAGCGAGCACTACCGGTTCGTGATCTCCAGCCTGGAGGACGAAGAGAAGCGCGAAAGCGCGGAGCGAAGCTCCGCGCCGGCTCACAAGACGGTTGAAACGGGGCTGTCATGAGCGTTGCAGGAGTAGAGGGCGAAGAGCGCAACGACTACACCAAGCTCGAGAGCAAGCAGATCCGCCAGCGGTCCCTCAAGCTGCTCGGGTCGCTCATCCGGCCGGTGCGCGCACGGGTCGTGCTGACCATGATCGTCGTGGTGATCAGCACGGCCGCGCAGGTTGCGGGCCCCGCGCTCATCGCCTTCGGCATCGACCGCGGACTGCCCGCGCTACTCGCCGGCGACTGGCTCCCGCTCGCGGGAACGGTGGTCGTCTACCTCGTGACCGGCGTCATCGGAGCCACCCTCATCGCGTGGTACACGGTGCTCACGGCGAGGATCAGCCAGGCCATCCTGTTCGATCTGCGCAAACGAGTGTTTCTGCACACCCAGCGGCTCTCGCTCGAATTCCACGAGAGCTACACGTCGGGTCGCATCATCGCGCGGCAGACGAGCGACCTCGATGCCATCCGGGAACTGCTCGACTCGGGCATCAACCAGCTCGTGCAGGGGCTGCTCTACATGGTCTTCGTGGCGATCGCCCTCATCTCGCTCGACTGGGTGAGCGGACTGGTGCTGTTCGGCGCGCTCATTCCGCTCGGCCTGCTCACGCGCTGGTTCCAAGTGCGCTCGCAGTCGGTGTTCCGCGACACCCGCACGGCCTCCGCGAAACTCATCGTGCAGTTCGTCGAGACGATGACGGGTATCCGGGCGGTCAAGGCGTTCCGCAAGGAGAAGCGAAACCAGGCGGTGTTCGGCGGGCTCGTCGAGGACTACCGGGCTGCCAACGGCAAGGCGATCGGGCTGTTCGGCATCTTCGACCCCGGACTGGTGCTCATCGGCAACGTGGCCCTCGCTGCCGTGCTGCTGCTCGGCGGCCTGCGGGTCGCAAGTGGCGGCATCGAGATCGGTGTGCTCCTCGCCACGCTGCTCTACACCCGGCAGTTCTTCGCGCCCGCGGAGGAGATGGCGATGTTCTACAACTCCTACCAGTCCGCCGCCGCGGCGCTCGAGAAGATCTCGGGCGTGCTCGAGGAGAAGCCGAGCGTGCCAGACCCGACGCGGCCCATCGACCTGCGCAAGGCGCAGGGGCGCGTGAGCTTCGATGGCGTCGAGTTCGCCTACAAGACCGATCGCATCGTGCTCCCGGAGTTCGACCTCGAGATCCCGGCGGGGCAGACGATCGCCCTCGTCGGCTCGACCGGTGCTGGCAAGTCGACGCTCGCGAAGCTCATCTCGCGGTTCTACGACCCCTCCCGCGGCCGGGTCGCCCTCGACGGCGTGGATCTGCGGCAGTTGCATCCCAAGGATCTCCGGCGCGCCATCGTGATGGTGACGCAGGAGGCGTACCTGTTCTCGGGAACCGTCGCCGACAACATCGCACTCGGCAAGCCGGATGCCACGCGCGACGAGATCATCGGCGCGGCGCGGGCAGTCGGAGCACACGAGTTCATCGAGTCCCTCCCGAACGGGTATGACACCGACGTGAACAAGCGCGGTGGACGAGTCTCGGCCGGCCAGCGACAGCTGCTCTCCTTCGCGCGCGCGTTCATCGCCGACCCGGTCGTACTCATCCTCGATGAGGCGACGGCTTCGCTCGACATCCCCTCCGAGCGTCTCGTGCAGGAGGGGCTGCAGACGCTGCTCGCGGATCGCACCGCTGTGATCATCGCGCACCGCCTTTCGACGGTGGCGATCGCCGACCGCGTTCTCGTCATGGAGCACGGCCGCATCGTCGAGGACGGCACGCCGCGCGACCTGATCGCCGGCACCGGTCGCTTCGCGCAGCTGCACGCCGCGTGGAGGGACTCCCTGGTCTGATCTTTTCGAGATGCCCTTCTCGTGAAGGACGTCTTTATCGTGGAGGATGTCTTTTTCGTGGAGGATGTCGAGAACGGGGTTGTGACTCCGACCCACTCGTGAAGGCCCGCGAGAGACGGGCCCACTTCTGAGAGGAGCACGACAATGACCACCATCACCCCATACCTCTGGTTCGACAACAACGCAGAGGAGGCGATCGACTTCTACTCGGGCATCTTCCCCGACGCGAAGAAGATCGACGAGGCGCGCTGGACCGAGGGAGGGCCGGTTGCGGCCGGCACGCTCATGAACGCGACCTTCGAGCTCGCGGGCCAGCGCTTCATCGCGCTCAACGGCGGCCCGAACTTCACCTTCACCGAGGCGATCTCGTTCCTCCTCTCCGTGGAGACGCAAGAGGAGGTCGATCGCTACTGGAACGCCCTCATCGCCGATGGCGGCGAGGAGTCCCAGTGCGGCTGGCTGAAGGACAAATTCGGCTTGTCGTGGCAGATCATCCCGACCGCGCTGCCCCGCTACTTCGCCGACCCGGACCCAGCCAAGGTGCAGCGGGTCGCGCAGGCGATGTTCCAGATGAAGAAGATCGTCATCGCGGACCTCGACGCCGCGTACGCCGGCTGACCGCGGCCCGCGAAGCTACGGGCTGTGCCGCGCCACCGCGAGGTCGACGCGGTACACCCCGTCGCGGGACCACTTGAGCGGGGTTCCCTCGGCACGGAAGTACTGCAGCGCGCGCGCCTCGTGATCGATGGCCGGATGCCCGCTCGCGCGCACCACGCGCCACCACGGCACATCCGCGCCGTAGTGCGACATCACGGTGCCTACCGCCCTGGCGGCGCGCGTGCCGACGGCCGCGGCCACGTCGCCGTAGGCCATCGCCCGTCCGGCGGGAATCGACGAGACGACGTTGAGCACGCGGCTGATGAAATCGTCGGACGGCGACCGCATCAGAGCGTGAGCGCTCCGAGGTTCTCGCCGTACTGGGTCTGCCCGACGATGGTGAAGCCGACGCGGAGGAAGAACTGCTCGGGGCCGTCGTCGCCGGGCTCCCAGAGGGCGGTCAGACGCTCGAAGCCCCTGTCGCGAGCTTCGGCGGCGAGTGCGAGCACCGCGAATCTGCCCACACCGGAGCCCTGCACTTCGGCGTCGACGGTAACCCGCCACACGCAGCTGCGAAACTCCGGCTGATCCGCTTCGGGGTCGAAGTTGCCTCGGATGAACCCGACGACCCGGTCGCCGTCGAGTACGACGCGCGGCCACGAGGTTGCTGGATTGAGGTAGTTGTCGGCGATCGCGTACGACGGCGGTGTGACGAACTGTTCCTGGCCGCGCCGCAGCGTGAGATTGTTCGCGGCGACGATGGTCTTCGCGGACAGTTCTTCCAGTCGCAGTTCAGCCATGCCATCAGGCTAACGCGCGCACTCGCTCCTGCCCAAAGTATCTCGATGTCGAGATACTTCGTCGAGCGGGTATGCTGTTGGACGGCCCAAAAGACTAAGGAGTTGCGCTTGTCCAAGATCAAGGTAGAAGGCACCGTCGTCGAACTCGACGGCGACGAGATGACCCGCATCATCTGGCAGAAGATCAAGGACACGCTCATCCACCCGTACCTCGACATCAACCTCGAGTACTACGACCTCGGTATCGAGCACCGGGACGCGACTGACGACCAGGTCACGATCGACGCGGCGCGCGCCATCCAGAAGCACGGTGTCGGCGTGAAGTGCGCGACGATCACGCCAGATGAGGCGCGCGTCGAGGAGTTCGGCCTGAAGCAGATGTGGAAGAGCCCGAACGGTACGATCCGCAACATCCTGGGCGGCGTGATCTTCCGGGAGCCCATC
>JAODAV010000049.1 GCA_025463605.1 Rhodoglobus sp.
AGCTTTGCCATCACCGAAGAAGCGGCAATCCGACTTTTCGGCTCCGCGGATGCATTGGGGCGGACGATGCTGGTCGAGGGCAAGCTTCTGCGCGTTGGCGCGATCCTGCGCGCGCCTCCGGCAAACACCACCATTCCTTTCGAAGCGCTGTTGGGCGCGAATTCAGTGCTGGTGGATGACGCAATTCTCCATCAGATCAACACGGGCGACCAGGGCTGGTCGGCCAAGGTCTTGGTTCGTGTGCGGCCGGACGCGTCATTGGCCGCCATCACGCAGGCTTTGCAACGGGCGGTCGATAGCGCTGCCAGCATCCAGAAGATCGAGCCGGAGGTCAAAGCGCGGCTGGGAACACGGAGGCCGATGGATATCGCCTTGTCCCCGCTGCGCTACGCCTATTTCGACCATGAGGTTGCCGGCAACTTTGTCGCGGGACCAGGTGACCGGGCCAATCCTGCCGTTGTCGCCGGCCTGGGGGCGATCGGCATTCTGATCCTCGGGCTGGCCGCGATCAATTACGTCAACCTGGCCACGGTGCGCGTGTTGCGGCGCCAGCGCGAGGTCGCGATGCGCAAAGTGCTGGGCGCCGGCGTGCCCCAAATCGTGCTTCACTTCCTTGCCGAATCGTTGGTGGTATCCATGGCGGCGACCGGGCTCGGATTGCTGTTTGCCTGGCTGGTGCTGCCACTATTCTCCGAGCTGTTGAACCGCCAGCTGGACAGCATGCTCTCGCCATCCAATATCGGCGCGGCCCTTGCGATCGGCGCCTTGCTGGGCGCGCTGACGGCGGCCTATCCGGCCTGGATTGCAATCCGCGTTCGCCCAAGCCAGGTACTGGCGGGCCGGCCCGATAGCGAGTCGAGAGGCGGCATGCAGGTGCGCCGGGTTATGATTGTGCTGCAGGTATCCGCGGCCATGGGCCTTGCCAGCATTACCCTTGCGATCGCGTGGCAAACCACGTTCGCCATGCAAGCCTCTCCCGGATTCGACCCGGCTCCATTACTCATCATCGATTTGCCGGAGGTGGCCGACAAGAGCGCGAAGGCGCGCAACGCCAGCTTCATCGCGGCGCTGTCGGCCCAGCCTGAGGTCGCGGGCGTGGCGATATCGGAAGACGCGGTGGGGCGGACCGGTATGAACTGGTCCCGAGTATTGAAGCGGCCGGGAGGCACGAGCGCTCCGATGGACATGAAATCGGTAAGCGTGGGTTTCTTCGAACAGTATCGTATCAAGCCGGAAGCGGGGCGATTGTTCGATCGCCGCATCGACAAGGACGATGATCCGGTACCGGTCGTCCTGAATGTCGTCGCGGCGCGCGAACTCGGTTTCGACACGGCCGCAGCGGCGTTCGGGCAGACCGTGCTGTTTACCGGCTTCGACGGCAAGGTCGTCCACAAGAGGGTGGTCGGCATCGCGCCCGAACTTCGCTTCCAGTCGCTGCGCGAAGCTCCGCGCGCCACCGCGTATGAACTATTTACGGACTGGACGACCACGCTGAGCGTGCGTGCGGCGGCCTCCCCATCGCAGGTGGAACGCGTCGTCCAGACGCTATGGCCCAGTTATTTTCCGGATACGATATTAAAGATGCACCAGGCCAGGGACATTTTTTCCGCCAACTATGCCGACGATGCCCGTATTGCCAAGCTGCTGGCGGTTGCCACCGGCCTCGCCCTCGTGATCGCGGCTCTCGGCACCTATGTGCTGTCCGCGCACACCGTGCAGCGGCGCGCAAAGGAGATCGCGTTGCGCAAGCTGTACGGCGCACTCCGTCTGGATGTCGGCCTGCTCGTCGTCCGGGAAATCGGCAGCCTGATCGTTATATCTGCCTTCATCGGATTGCCGCTCGCGGCGATCGCCATTCAGCGCTACCTCGCCAGCTACGTCGAGCGCGCGCCGATCGGCTATTGGACCTTATTGTTTGCGCTGGCTTCGACGTTTGCGATTGCCATGATCGCCGTCGCGCGCAACGCGTGGATTGCGATGCGCATGATGCCATCGGACGCGCTGCGCGTCTGACTGGCCAGGCGCCGGATCAGGCCAGCCGCAGGCGTTGCTTGCGTTGCATGGAGGACCAGCCTGTCAGGGCGATGGCGCCGCAGCCTGCGCGCTGGCCTCAAGTTGCGGCAGGATCTCCCGTCCGATCTCTTCAAGGACCTCGCCCGCATCGCGCGCGCCATATTTGAGATTGAGAATGACGTGATTGACGCCGATCAGGCGCAGCGTGTCGAGAAACCGGAAGATGATCTTCCGGCCGCCGCGAAAGCCCAGGTGGATCGGCGCCGCCGGCTGGTCGGGATCGTCGCTCAGGTCGACGTAGAACGACTGGACGAACGGCTTGAACACGCCTGGCGCAGCGGCTTCCACGGCGGCACGCCAGTGCCTGGCGGCTTCGGCCTGCCGCTCGAGCCCGCGCGGGTAGGTGATCCAGCCGTCCGCATTCTTTGCGATCCAGTCCAGCGTCTGTCCGCTGTGGCCGGTGACCAGCATCGGAATCTGGCCGACCGGCTTGGGCACCAGATCTGCTGTCCCGACCAGGTCGCCATAGGATGAATGAATCGTCGGGAACTCCTCGGTGAGCACCGTGCGGATCACGCGCAGGTTTTCGCGGAAGAGCTCGGAACGCTGCGCGAAGTTGACGCCGAATGCGGGGAACTCGACCGGCCGGTCGCCCGACGCGATGCCCAGCACCAGCCGCGCGCCGCTGAGCTGGTCGACCGACGCCGCCGCCTTGGCCGTGTGCAGCGGATGGCGCAGCAGCAGCACCAGCGCACCGGTGGCCAGCGCGATCGACTGCGTGTGCGACGCGATCCAGCCCAGATAGACCCAGGGATCGAACACCTGGCCGATGTCGCCGAAAGTCGGATCGCGAAGCGGGACGTCGCGCAACCACAGCGCGGCGAAGCGCAGCTCTTCGGCGCGGCGGGCGAGACGTTCCTGGTCGCGCATCGTCGGCCGATCGCCGTGGAACGCCTCGATCGGAAAGAACACGCCGAGGGTGAGCCGCTCGGGCGCGAACATCTGGCGGAACGCGCGGTTGTCGATCGCGCGCACACCCGGTGTTACGTTCAGCATGATCCGCCTCCCCGGACGCGCGCTGCGCGCGAAATCACGCCAGCAGCGGCGTCGGAACGTCGCCGGCTGCCCGCGCGCGAGCGCGTCCACGGTGCCATCACGATCCGGCGCGGCAGTACGGTCTCCCGCGCGGGCG
>JAODAV010000004.1 GCA_025463605.1 Rhodoglobus sp.
AACTCATCAACGACGAGACCGGCATCGCGACGGACACCGTCGAGCTGGACAAGTCGTTCACCGACGACCTGGACATCGACTCCATCTCGATGATGACCATCGTCGTCAACGCTGAAGAGAAGTTCGATGTGAAGATCCCCGACGAAGAGGTAAAGAACCTCAAGACCGTCGGCGACGCCGTCAGCTTCATCACCAGCGCCCAGGGCTAGTCGACGCAGGGCTTATCGATTCAGGGCTAGGACCGCACGCCGCGGCTGGCCAGCCCCGCACTTGCTCGGCTGGCCATCCCGCAGGAACCTCAGTGGGCTCACTACTGAAAGCTCAAACAGGAACGTGAAATGACCAAGAAGATCGTTGTTACCGGCATCGGCGCCACCTCACCGCTCGCTGGCACCGCACCCGAATCCTGGGCTGCGCTCCTCGCGGGCGAGTCCGGCGCTCGCACCCTCGAGCACGAGTGGGTGGCGCAGTACGACCTCCCCGTTACGTTCGCAGCGGAGGCGAAGGTTCGCCCCGAGGAGGTGCTCGAGCGCGTCGAGTCGAAGCGCCTCGACCCCTCCAGCCAGTTCGCCCTCATCTCCGCTCGCGAGGCCTGGGCCGACGCGGGATCCCCCGACGTCGACCCCACCCGCGTGGGCGTGGACTACTCCACCGGCATCGGCGGACTGTGGACGCTTCTCGACGCGTGGGACACGCTGCGCGAGAAAGGTCCTCGGCGCGTGCTGCCGATGACGATCCCCATGCTGATGCCGAACGCCGCGGCCGCCGCGATCAGCATGTCGATTCCGTCGCGCGCCTACGCGCGCACCGACGTTTCGGCGTGCGCGTCGAGCACCGAAGCCATCGCGAACGCCTACGCCCACCTGCAGGCCGGCCTCGCCGATGTCGTCATCGCGGGCGGCACTGAGGCTGTAGTGCATCCGCTTCCCATCGCGGCGTTCGCGTCCATGCAGGCGCTCTCGAAGCGCAACGACGACCCGGCCACGGCATCCCGGCCCTACGACGTGTCGCGCGACGGATTCGTGCTCGGCGAGGGTGCCGGAACCGTCGTGCTCGAGACCGAAGAGCACGCCCTGGCCCGCGGCGCCCGCATCTACGCGGAACTGGCCGGCGGATCGGTTACGAGCGACTCGTACCACATCACCGCTCCCGACCCCGAAGGGTCGGCGGCCGCGCGGGCCATGATCGCGGCGATCGAACAGGCCGGCGCAACCCGTGAAGACGTTCGCCACATCAACGCGCACGCGACGAGCACTCCGGTCGGTGACATCGCCGAGTACAACGCCATGCTGCGCGTCTTCGGCGACCACCTCCCCAACATCGCGGTCTCGGCGACGAAAGCGGCGACCGGTCACCTACTCGGAGGCACCGGCGCCCTCGAGGCGATCTTCACGATCCTCGCGCTGCACCACCGCACGGCTCCCCCGACGATCAACCTCACCGAGCAGGATCCGGAGATCAAACTCGACGTCGTCACGACGCCGCGCCCGCTCGGGGACGGTCCGCTGCTCGCGCTGAGCAACTCGTTCGGCTTCGGTGGGCACAACTCGGTTGCGGCGTTCAGGAGCTACTAGGCGAGGTACGGGTCCAGTCGGTCCAGGCAGTCGTTCCACCCCTGCAGGTGGTTGTCGCGATCGTCGTCGGTGCGGAAGCGCTCGTGAACGATCGTTAGTGCGGTGCCTGTTCCTGACGGCGCGAGCGTGACGCTGACAAGCGTCTCCTCGTCGTCGCCGTCCCAGCGCCAGGTCTGCACGAGGCGATCCGGCTCGTCGATGCTCACGAACTCTCCCGAGACTCCCATGCCGCTGACCTCGGAGGCGATGCGGTACCGCCCGCCGACCCTCAGGTCGACCTCTGCGGTCGTGTTCCACGCCCCCGGCCACATCCATCCGGCCAGTCCTTCCGCGGTCGTGAACGCGCTCCAGACGCGCTCTGGGGACGCCGTGAGCTCCCGCTCGACTCGCAACTCGGTCACTGATTCTCCTCCAGGTACGTTTCGAGCGCATCGACGCGCGTGTTCCAGAACGCCTCCTGCTCAGCGAGCCAATTGCTCGCGGGGCCGAGGGCCCGAGGAACGATCGCGCAACTGCGCACGCGCCCCTGCTTGGTGGTGCGGATGATTCCTGCCGCTTCGAGCACGGCGACGTGCTTGCCCACGGCCGCGAGCGTCATCGTGAGGGGTTCACCGAGCTCGCTCACCGTGAGGCGCCCAGCGCGCAGCCGCTCCACCATCCGCCGCCTGGTGGGGTCAGCAAGTGCCGAGTAGACCGCGTCGAGACCATTTACCACAAAATTGTTTACCACACGGTAAAGTATTGCGGGAGCCGCAGCATCCCGTCAAGCAGTCCGTTCTGGCGCGTCAGGCGATGCGCCTGGCGTGAACCGGAATGCACCCGTCGTGAACGGTGCACTCGTCGTCGAAGATCCTGAGCTCGTCTTCGGTGACGAGACGCTCGAGCTGTTCGAGGTCGATGAGCGGCGGTGCCACCTCATCGACGAGGTGTTCCAGCTCCCGATGCAACGTATCCATGACTTCCTCCCCTAGCCGACCTTGTGCAACCACACGACTGCCGAATCCTGCCCGGCATGCCTGAAAGCCTCGAGCTCGTCGTCCCAGGCCTGCCCGAGGGCGAGTCGCAGCTCGCGGTGCAAGTCGATCGCGCTCGCGCCTGCGACCTCCATCGCGTACCGGATGCGGTCCTCCGGGATGACGACGTTGCCGACCGTGTCGGTCTGCGCGAAGAAGATTCCCAGATCGGGAGTGTGCATCCAGCGGCCGCCGTCGGTGCCGAGCCCCGCGTCTTCGGTGACCTCGTAACGCAAGTGCTCCCAGCCGCGCAGAGCTGACGCGAGAATGGCGCCGGTGCCGCGGGGGCCCTCCCAGTAGAACTCCGTGCGCTGGGCACCCTTGAGCACGGGCTGGGTATCCCAATCGAAGTTCACGGCGCGCTCGAGTGCGCGACCCGCGGCCCACTCGATGTGCGGGCACAGAGCACGAGGAGCGGAGTGCACGTACAGCACTCCGCGAGCATTCGATGCAGTCACGATAACTCCGTTCCGGTTGGGTGCGACTTCCCCATCGACCCGTGGAACGGATTCACATGCATGACGTTTGTTCAATTGTGCGGCGAACCGCTGGGGCCATTATGGCCGATGCATGCGCCGAATGACAAGACTGTCATTCGGCGGGTCCTGACGACGCTTCCTGCCAGTTGCGGTGCATACACTCGAAGGGATGGTCGAGACAGGGGCGAAATGAGTACGACGATGCGCGTGGCCATCGTGAGCGACTTCTACCTCGACTACGTGGGCGGACTCCAGAGCTCCCTTCTGGAGCAGAAGGCCGCGCTCGAAGGCGCGGGGCACACGGTGCGGCTCGTTTCTCTCGCGCGCGAACCGCTCGGCGAGGTGCCGGGCGTGGGCCTCCAGATCCGTCCGGCGTACACCGTGCCCGGCGTCATCCTGCCGGTCGTGGCAGCCCGCCCCAGGCTTGTGGCGCGGCTGCGGGACTACCTGGAGCGCGAACGCATCGACGTCGTGCACACGCAGACCGAATTCGGGCTGGCCCACGCGGCCGCGACGGCCGCCGAGCAGCTGGCCATCCCCGTGGTGCACACCGTGCACACGTTCTACTGGCAGAGCGTGGGCATCGGCCCCACTCTCGCGACCCCGATCATGCGGTTCGGCCTGGAAGACGCCATCCAGCGCCCCATCCCGCGAGTGCGATTCGGCGACAGGGCATCAGACAACCTGCTGCGCAACCTCACCCTTGCGATGGCGATGCGCGCCGATTCTGTCGTATCCCCCTCGGCGCACCAAGCGGATGACCTGCTCGCGGCCGGCGTCGGACGACCCGTCGTCGTCATCCCCAATCCCATCACGCGGTCTCGGAGCATGCCCCGGCTGCTCACGCGCGAACAGGCCGAGCACCCGCGGATCGTATGGGTTGCTCGCTGCGAGCCTGAGAAACGGCCCCTCGTCTTCGCGGAAGCGGTGCTCGAGGCGCTGGAGCGCAACGGTCGGCGATTCGGGGTGGACTTCGTCGGCGACGGCAGCGAGCTCGCGGCGCTGCGCAAGCTCGCGGAGGGGCATCCGGAGATTCGCGTGCACGGCGGGCTCGACCACGACACCGTCATCGACCTCATGGATGCCGCATGCCTCGTGGCCCTCACATCCGTCGGGTTCGACAACCAGCCCATGACCATCGCGGAAGCCTCGAGCCGGTACCGAGGCGTGCTGTATTGCGATCCGAAGCTGCGGGAGGGTCTCAGTCACTCCGGACACCGTGCCGCCTCCCCGGATGCCTCGGCCCTCGCCGACGCGATCGTCGAACTCACCTCATCCCCCGATCTCCTACTCGAGCTATCGCTTGGCGCGCGGCTCGACAGTTCGACGTTCTCGGCGGCGGCCTATGTGGATCGCATCTCGAGCGTTTACACGGGCGCGAGCGCTCGAGCGTGATTGGCACCGAGGTGGGCTATGCCCGCGTGACCTGCGCCGGACGTCCGCGCTTCGGCGGCTCGGTCGCGAGGCCGTAGGGATGCTCGCTCGCGAGTTGCTCGTCACAGCGGTCCAGCCACCTCACCTCCGCCTCCGCCGCGAGCACGAGTGATTCGACGATGAGCCTGCGCTCGGAGGATTCGGCGGAATCCTGCCGAGCGATCGTGCCGCGCGCGAACGTGCGCTCCAGCTCGATCACGGCCGCCGCATCCACACCGGGAAGCGTCATCGCGAGAACCACCTTCATCGCGAGATCGGCGCGCGCCGTCTCGCTCGTCGGCGTCGAGAACCACCTGCGCACTTCGGCGGCGCCCGCAGGAGTGATCCTGAAGTACGTGTATCCCGCGCCGTCCGGCTGGATGCGTGCCGCAAGACGGTCCCGTTCGAGGCGCTCGAGGGTCTGGTAGACCTGCCCGACGTTGACCGCGCGCATCCCGCCCGTGCGTCGCTCGAACTCGAGACGCAACTGGTTGCCGTAACACTGACCCTGGTCGAGGATCGCAAGCAGACTCAGCCGGATCGACATTGCTACACGGTATAGCTATTTCGCCTGGCCGTAGTCGTCGACGATCGCGACCGTCAACGGGAAGGTCACGGGCAGGTTGCCGAACAGCAAGCGCCCCGCCTCGCCCGCCGCCTCGGAGAGTTCGACGGCGACTCGCTCGGCGAACTCGACCGGAGTGTGCACGACGACCTCGTCGTGCAGGAAGAACACGAGGTGCGGCGATTCGGTGAGCGGCCGGCCGACATCCAGTTCGTGCAAGCGGCGCCGGATGCTCGCCATCCAGCACAGCGCCCACTCGGCGGCCGTGCCCTGCACGATGAAGTTGCGTGTGAACCGTCCCCACGCGCGGGAGCGCTCACGGGAGCGGGCCACCTCCGCGGGTGACACCGACTCGTCGTATCCGCCGCTCTCGCGACCGGGTGGCGAGCTGCGGCCCAGGCGAGTGGTGACGATCTCGCCGCGTTCGCCCGCGCGTGCGGCATCCTCGACCATTCCGATCGCCCTCGGGTAGGCCTTCGCGAGCCGGGGCATGAGGCGACCGCTCTCGCCCGTCGTCGCGCCGTACATGGCGCCGAGCATGGCGACCTTCGCCTGGTCCCTGGTCTCGACGGCGCCGCTCGCGACGATTCCCGCGTAGAGGTCCCCCGCTGCACCGGCCTCCGCCATGCCGCGGTCGGCGGACATGGCCGCGAGGATGCGCGGCTCGAGCTGCGACGCGTCGGCGACCACCAGTTTCCATCCCTCGTCGGCGACGACGGCCCCGCGGATCTGGCGCGGAAGCTGCAGCGCTCCCCCGCCACTCGTCGCCCAACGGCCCGTGACGACCCCGCCCGGCACGTAGTCCGGCCGGAAGCGCCCATCCTCGACCCACGTGTCGAGCCAGTGCCATCCGTTCGCAGCGAGCAGGCGCGCGAGCTTCTTGTATTCGAGCAGTGGGGCGATCGCCGGATGCTTGAGCTGCTTGAGCTCCCACGACCGCGTCGACGAGACCATGAGTCCGGCGTTGCCGAGGGCCTTCAACACATCTGCGGGAGAATCCGGGTTGAGGTCGGGAGATTCGAGCAGTTCGCGCAATTCGCGCAATGTCTCCTGCAATTTCGCCGGACGGTCACCCTCAGCGGGGCGCGGGCCGAGGATGCGCTCGAGGATGTTGTCGTGCACGTCCGCGCGCCACGGCAGCCCGGCGAATCGCATTTCCGCCGCGATGAGGGCGCCGGCCGATTCCGCGGCGAGCAGACGACTGATGCGCCCCGGCTCGGCGCATCCCGCGACCGCGGCTCGCTGGAGCGTGAACTCGGCGAGCGGGTCGGCATCGGATTCCGCCTCGTGCTCGGGCTCGAGGTCGAACAGGCCGGCCTCGATCAGGCCGCCGCCGGCCTCGCGGCGCTGGAGAGCTGCGGGTGGTGCGTCCCACGAGCTCTTCGCCGCCCGCGCGAGCGCGGAGTCTGCCGTGAGGGTCGAATACCGCAGGATCATGTGGCACAACCGCAGGTCGAAGCACCGGTCGACTCTCACTCCGGCGGCAAGAAGCTCCGGATACCAGCGGGACGTGTCATCCCACACCCACCGCGGGTGCGCCACCTCGTGCTTGACAACGTACGCGGCAAGATCGTCGACGTACTCGATGCCGAGCGACCCGCCGTCGTCGCGCAGGCGCGCCGCCATTACCCGTGCGGCGGCTCCCGCGCCAACGCGAGCGAGAACGATGTGCACGCTTCCATACTGCCGCTAACGGCAGACGGGTGCTCTGCATGCGCCCCGACCACCGCGCAGCGTCAAGCGTGAAGCAGTGACCCGTCTTTCCGGAGCACGTTCTTCTCGCCGGCCTCGATGGCGACAGCGAAGCGGTTCTGCTTCGGCGGGAGCGGGCAGTTGAAGTTGTAGCTGAAGGCGCAGGGCGGCAGCACGGCCCGGTTGAAGTCGAGCGTGATCGTGCCGTCGGGATTGGGGGCGAGGTACAGAAACCGGCCAACGCTGTAGGTGTCGACGCCGTTGGTGGCATCGGCGAACACGAGTTGCAGTGCGCGGCCCGCCTTGAACGCCGCGAGGTTGTAGTCGATGCCGTCGAGGGTGAACCTGATCTCGCCGGGGATGACCTCTTCCCGTGTCGCGCCGTCGTCTTTGAGGTGTTCGAACCCCATCGTCGTGCCCGCGGGGTTCTCCGTGAAAGTCGCCGTGATGACCCAGTCGGGATTGTAGGGGTAGGCGTCGATCGACCCGAAGTCCCGGATGCCCTCCGACTGTGAATCCCACACGCGCAGGGCGTAGCCGCCCTCGGAGTTGGCGATCACGAATCCGCTCACGGTGTCGCTGAACGCGATCTCGCTCGGCTCAGGGTCGTTCTTGCTGCGCACTACCGCGCTGCCATCGACGAGCACGCCGTCGACGACGATGCCCTCTGTTGCCTCTGCCGTCACCGTGAGCCCGTTCTCCGCGGGTGCCCAGCGACCGGGAACTCCCCAGATCGTCTGCTCGGCGTCCACCCACTGCGTGTTCACCAGGGCGAGGCTGCCCTTGGGCTGTACGACCGACTCCTCCCGGCGAGAGCGGTAGGTGGCGAGAAGGTCTTCCGGGGTCTGCGTCGCAACGTCGGTCATGGCATCCATTCTTGTTGGTCCCTCACACCAACAGCGTTCGACACGGAGTTATTTCACGCCGCTACCCCGCGGAGGGGCTACTGCCATGCCGGTTCGCTACTGCCCCACTCGACCGCGGGATCGACCCAGTCCTCGGGGCCCCCGTCGTAGTGTGCCGCCGCCGCGGTGCTCGTCACGTCCCCGCGCGTGACGACCGTCGGCAGCCATGCCGGATGCGCCTGCCGCGGCACCCTCTCCGCCGAGAGCAGCTCGTGGGCGACTCGTACCAAGCTCGTCTCGACGAGCCAGGACCCGCCTTCGTCGAGCCTGCGGCGCAACGCAGACGTCACGGCCGCCGCGAGCAAGTAGCCCGCCGAGTGGTCGAGAGCCTGCGCGGGCATCGCGCCCGGCTTGTCGTCGTCGATGCTCTCGACCCACGCGATTCCGGTCGCGGCCTGCACGATGCTGTCGAACCCTCGCCGGTCTGCGAGCGGGCCCTCCGTTCCCCAAGCGGTGAGCCGCGCCACGATGATGCCGGGCCTGCGTTCGGCGAGGGCCGCTGGGCTGAGCCCGAAGCGATCGAGCGCACCGGCGCGGTATGCCGTCACCACGACATCCGCCTTTTCGAGCAGGGAGTCGAGCACGTCCCGCTCGGTCTCGAAGTCGATGGTCGTCGACCGTTTGCCCGCGCCCGTGTCGAGGTGCTGCCACGGGATCTCGGGGTTGAGCGGTGAATCGACCCTGAGCACCTCCGCGCCCCACAGGGCCAGGGTTCGGGTCGCGACGGGCCCGGCGATGACACGCGTGAGATCGAGCACACGGAGTCCCCGTGCGGGGGCATCCGGCTCGGTCTCGCCCGTCTCGGCGGCCGGTGCCTCGCCGACGCGCGTGACGCTCACGAGGGGCTGCGCATCAACGAATGCCGCGTGTGGATGCTCCCGCCATTGCTGCTCGGTGCGCACAGCGGCCGCGACCCCGCCCGCTTCGGCGACCAGATCTTCGACGTGCTGCGCGGTGCGGGCGTGGAGGTTGACGAGAAGCTCGTCGGCGGTGGTGCGTCCGGGTAGGCCAAGCGCGTCGAGGAGGCGCGCGCGGTGATGCGCGTAGTTGGCGTGGGTGCGCACCCAGCCGGGCTCGCCCTCCACCCGTGCGGTGGGCCAGAATCCGGAGAGTTCCGCCCAAGCGCTCATCGGGTCACCCGCGAGGCGGAAGTGGCGTTCGCTCGTGACTGCGGTAGCCACGTGCACGGGGTCGAGTTCGACCATGGGTGCGGCCGAACCGGAGCGCCGAGCCGCCAGGAGTGCGGCCGAGAGCGACGCCGCAGCGATCGCATCGTGCACGAATCGCCCCACCGGCAGCGCGGACTCGAGTGGCACGGCGTCCCCGCGATCCCGCACGAGCGAGAGGGCGGACGCGTCCTCGCCGAGGGCGCTCCACGCGGCGTGAAGCATACTCATGCTTCGATGCTACGTCGCCGCGCGCGCTCTCGCGCTAGGGGCACCACCCCCGTGACTCTAGTTCCACCCCCGCTGCCGCTCTCGGCGGCTAGCACTCTTTGTGGCTAGCGATCCCGGCGGCTAGCACTCCCGGGAACGCGATGCGAGCCCTGTTGCGCCCGGAAGGCGCGACGTAGCCTGAATCACATGGCACAAACAACGGCACAAGCAACCGCACACACAACCAAAGCTCCCCCAGACGGCGGAGCGCGCAGAACCAGACGCCAGAACGCCGAGCACGGGTTCACTGCATCCAAAGAACTGACCGACAACCTGCAGAAGGTGCTCGTCGACCTGCTTGAACTGCAGATGCAGGGCAAGCAGGCTCACTGGAATGTGATCGGAAAGAACTTCCGCGACACGCACCGCGTGCTCGACGAGATCATCGAAGACGTGCGCGCCTTCAGCGACACCATTGCCGAGAGGATGCGGGCGCTGCACGGTATTCCGGACGGCCGCAGCGACACCGTCGCGGCAACGACCACGCTGCCGGAGTACCCGAACGGAGAGGTTGACACATCCGACACGGTCGACCTCGTCACGATGCGCCTCGAGTCCGCCGTGGCCACGATGCGCGAGGTCCACGACGCGGTAGACGAGGAGGACCCGACGAGTTCGGACATCCTGCACGCCGCGATCGAGCGGCTCGAGCAGTTCGCGTGGATGGTGTCGGCCGAGAACCGCACGCCCGCGAAGGGCTAGTGCGCCGCCCGACCCACGACGACGGTCTCGTCGAGTTCTTCGACGCGCTCGATTGACGGGATGAGCCCGCTGACGGTCATGGCCGCGACGAGCACGGGCGCCTGGCGTTCGCTCGACTCCACGAGCAGGTTGCCGCCGGGCACCAGCCAGGCGGGAGCCTCGGCGACCATTCGACGGAGCACGTCGAGCCCGTCGTCGCCGCCGTCCAGCGCCAGCGCGGGCTCGTACAGTCGGGCTTCGCGCGGCAACAGGTCGATCGCCGTCGTCGGCACGTAGGGCGCAACCGCGACGATCACATCGACACGGCCGCGCAGGGTCGCCGGGAGCGGGTCGAACAGGTCGCCTTCGTACACCCGGCCGCCCATCGGCTCCACGTTGCGCCGCGCGCAGCGAACTGCCGCGGGGTCGAGGTCTGCGGCGTGGAGTTCGATGGGCGTGATTGACGCCATCGCAACGCCGATGGCTCCCGAGCCGCAACACACATCGACGACGATCGCGCCGGGCCGCGTGACCGCGAGCGCTCGTTGCACGAGGTACTCGCTGCGGGGGCGGGGCACGAACACCCCCTCATCCAGATGGATGCGGACGCCAGAGAAGTCCGCCCAGCCGAGCACGTGTTCGAGCGGCAGGCCGCCGACACGGCGTTCCACGAGCTCGTCGAGCGCGTCGGGCGTCGTCGCCGCCGAGAGCAGCAGGCGCGCTTCATCCTCAGCGAACACGCAACCCGCAGCGCGCAGTGTCGTAACGATCTCGGACTCGCTCAGCATGGCCTGCTCACGATACCCGGTCGCCCCTTGACGGCACGCACATTCGAACGTATGTTCGATATTCCAAGACACACCCTGACCGCATGACACGCCAGGTGGAGAGAGATGGCGCACCACTGGAGGCCCAGCGACAACCTCGAGCCGGGCTACCAGTCGAGCGAGTGGATACTGTCCGACCGCGCGAACCGCGTCGGCACGATCCAGTTCGGCAACGTGCGACGCCGACCTGCTTTTCGGGCCGTGGCACGGAACGGGTCGCTCGTGGGTTACGCCTGGACCCTCGAGGCCGCATGCGACCGGCTGTGGGGGTGGTGGATCCGGAGCAAGAAAGGAGCGCAGTTGTCGGCCTGGCCGTGGTCCCCCATCCAGATCAGCGAGTTCGAGTGGGTGATCATGCGCAACAGCCCCACGCAGCCGAAAGGGCTCGTGAGGCGCTTCGACGCGGACTCGCAGCATCCGACTTTCTTTCGCGCGGTCACGTGGGCGCCCACTTCGGAGGGTCGCCAGCTCATCGGATACTTCCCCACGCTCGAGGCGGCCGATGAGGCCGTGCTTGAGGACCCGTACCGCGACATCAGGGACGGGCCGGACAAGGACCGGTTGGGCGCCAGCGGTTAGGGCACAGCCGTTTCGGGAGCAAGTCGCTCGGCTCGCGCCGCCCGCCACACCGCTCTCGCTGCGTCGGCGTTGAGGATCGCGATGCCCAGACCGACTGCGATGTCGATCCAGCCGGTCGATATCCACAGCGTCGCGAGTGCCGCGGCGATGATGGCGACGTTCGCGAGGGCATCGTTGCGAGCAGACAGCCACGCCGCTTTCGCCATGCTGCCTCCCGAATGGCGGTGCCGAACCAGCAGGAGCGCGCAGGACAGGTTGACGATCAGAGCGCCAAACGCCGCGAGGGACAGCGGAAAGGGGTCGGGCGTCGCCGGATTGAGGATCTTGAGCACCGCGGTCCATGCGGTCGCCAGGCCCGGGATCAGGATGACGAACGCGAGGATGCTCCCCACCCGCGACCTGCGTGCCAGCGACCAGCCCGCCGCGACGAAGATCAGCAGGTTGATGCTCGCGTCTTCGAGGAAGTCGACACTGTCGGCGAACAGGGAGACGGAGCCGATCTGGAGCGCGACGGTGAACTCGACGCCGAAATAGGCGAGGTTGAGCAGCGCAACGATCAACACGACCCGGCGGAACCCGGCTGGATGGGGCATTCTTCTCCCTCGCTTGGTGTGCGCTTCTCACTTTGGGGTGTTGCCAGCTGCTCGAGGCGACGCCATCGAGCAGTTCTGGAGAAGCAACTGCCACGATAGGGCCCTAGCGTTGAAGAACGGTCCCATTCGATCGTGCTGAAAGGACTCACCATGAACGACACTCAGAAGTCTGCCAAGAGCAAGACCGGCGGCTCGAAGTCATACGAGGGATTCACGGAAGAGGAACGCGACGCGATGAAGGAGCGCGCCAAGGAGCTGAAGGCGGAGGGGCGCCGCACCGCCGAAAAGGCTGACGGGGAAAGCGAAGTGCTCGCGAAGATCGCCGAGCTGCCCGAACCGGACCGCGCCATGGCCGAGCGGATCCACGCAATCGTCACAGCCAGCGCGCCCGAGCTTTCACCGAAAACCTGGTACGGGATGCCTGCATATGCCAAGGACGGCAAGATCATCTGCTTCTTCCAGAGCGCGGCGAAGTTCAAGTCCAGGTACGCGACGTTGGGGTTCAACGACGCGGCGAACCTCGACGAGGGCGCGATGTGGCCGACCTCCTTTGCGCTGATGGAGTTGACCTCGGCCGACGAGGCGCGGATCGGCGCGCTCGTGAAGAAGGCGGTGCAGTAGGCACATTCGGGGGCTTCCCGCCGGTCCCCCGCGGAGCGGATCGGCATGGAGCGGCGCGGCAGGAGTGTTTTCGGGGTGCTTGTGGTCGTAGGTTCGAGCTATGGAAGATGGACCCGAGTCGGCGGAGGGTAACTACCCGTACCGCGACAAGACATACCGACTCGTGGAAGCCGACAGCGAGCGTTGGGACGTGTTCGACGGCGACATCTACCTCGGCGTGCTGGTGGCCGTGCCTGGAGAGGGCAAGGGCGAGGTTCGCTCGGGGCCGCTCTACACTCTCGATTTCGCTGGGGAAGAGAACAAGTACGACGAGCCGGCCACTGATGACTGGCGGCTTGTCTTGGAGTACCTCATCGATCACGCGGACGAGTCGGACCCGGACCGACCCGGCCACAACGAGCCCGCGGGAACGCCCTAGCGTCTGGTTTCGTACCTATTCAGGACCACGCCTCCGGGGAAGGTCCGCGTCTCGATGAGATTCAGCTTCACCCAACTGTCGAGCGCGGTGAAGAACGGCGTGCCACCGCCGACGATGACTGGATGAGTAATGATCGTGTATTCGTCGACCAGTCCGGCCCGCATAGCCGCGGCGGCGAGCGTCGCGCCGCCGACTCTCATCGGCTCGCCCTCCTCGGCCTTGAGGCGGGTGATTTCCTCCACGGCGTCACCGTTGAAGAGGCGCGCGTTCCAGTCGACGCTGTCGAGCGTTGAGGAGAACACGACCTTGGGTGTGTCCCGCCAGTTGCGTGCGAACTCGATCTGCGCCGGGGTCGCGTTGGGCTGCTGGTCGCCGGTTGGCCAGTGGGAGCTCATGCCGTCCCATAGCTTGCGGCCGTAGAGCAGCAGGCCGATGGGGAGTTCCTCGTCGAGCCAGAACTGAAACAGCTCGTCGCTGGGTTCGCTCCACCCGAGGTCGCCGCCGGGTGCTGCGATGTAGCCGTCCAAGCTGAGATTCATCCCGTAGATCAGTTTGCGCATCGCGCCGTCCTTTCGTCCCTCCTTTATGTAAACACTGTACACATAGGAGCGGGACCGCGAATGTGGCTGCACGCTTTGGAGTGCTTTCGATGTCCGGCCTCACGGACCGACACCAAAACTTCCGCGTAAACATTGGTAGGGCGGACGGGACTTGAACCCGTGACCGACGGATTATGAGTCCGCTGCTCTAACCAGCTGAGCTACCGCCCCGAGATGGCTTGCGCCACCGGATCAATACGATACAGCCGCTGGGCACGCGAGTGCGGCAGCCGAGCAACCGCTGGGCCTAGAAGGGAGGCGGATCGGGCGCCGTGACGAGGCCGGTGGGACTCGTCCACCGCAAACCGTCGCCAGTCTGCTCGACTTTCCAGCGGGTGTTGTGCTTGATGCGATGGTGATGTCGGCACAGGTGCGCAAGATTGCCGGCGCTCGTCGTACCGCCCTTTGCCCAATCCGTTGTGTGGTCGATGTCGCAATTACGTGTGCTTCGGCCGCAACCGGGGAACGTGCATCCACCGTCCCGCACACCCAGCCAGCGTTTGAGGTCGGCGGGCACGCGGTAGGTCGAACGGTCGACATCGAGCACCGTACCCGTCACAGGGTCAGTGAGGATGCGCGCGAACGAGGGCGCATGCGCCGCGAGTTCCCGAGCGGTCGCGGCGTCGATCGGACCATACCCCTCGAGGATGCCCGGCTCCTCGCTGCGGCCGAGCAGCGTCATCACGGGCACGGTGACGGCGACAGAGACACTCGCACCACGCCTGGAGCCGGGCACACCGGCAAGTAGGTCGGCAGCGACATCCGCCTGCACCTGCGCGAGCGTGCGGGTTTCGTCGGGGTGCGCGGCGAGTGAACGCGCCACGGCATCGACGTGAGCCATCGCTCGCTGGGCCGCCTCCGCGGGGAGGTACGCGCCGAACCAGGCCATACCGTCGCGGTCGGGGTCGGCCCAGACGCGGCGCTCCTGCGTGCTCAGTCGATGGCGTTCGGCGGCCGGCCGGGACTGGGCGCGCTCAGCCGCGGCACGTGCGCGGAGCCGGAAGCGGGCCGGGGCGAGCGCGACCAACTCGAGCAGAGAGCTCTCGAAGGCGGGCCAGGCCTGCGGCTCGAGCGTCGTGACGAGTTCCGCCACGACGCGGGCATTTGGCACTGAGATATCACCTTCGCGAAAGGCCGCCCAGACTCGCGGAGTTCGGGTACGCAGCATATGAGCCTCGTGCGCCTGCGAGCGCACGGTCTGCTCGGCCAGACCAAGCCTCACGGCGAGGTCGGCGATCGCCGCGCGCTCGGCGAAGGCGGGTGCATCCGGATCGACTGCAAGCAGGGAGTGGTCGAGGAAGACCTCCGGATACGCGCGCGCGTCACGCAGGGTCAGCTCGATTGCGGCGAGCTGCTCCGCGTGCGCGATCGTGACGGAGCGCATGGCGACCTCGGCTCGCGCCATCCCCCATTCGACGCGCACCTCAGCGCGACGGGGATCGATGTGGGGCTGCGGGTGGGTCATGTATCAATGGAACCAAGAGCCACCGACATGGCAAAAGTGCTGTTGAAAGTAGCTATCTGTGGAGGAGAGGAGGCCGGTCGCCGGAGAAGAACGAGAAGGAGCGAGCGTCAACACCTTCCCAACCCCACTCCACGGTGCGACGCTTGAAGCATGAGCGATGACTCCACTTCCCGTGACCAATCGGCGCCGATCGAGGACGGGTCTGACGACGCGTCCGATAAGGACCGCATCGAAGGCATCCTCGAGCAGACCCGTGCCGATGTGGCCCAGGGTCATGTCGACAACGTGAGGGATGCACTCGCCCAGCGTCTGGGAGATGCCGGCATGGAGGTGTCCCGCGACGAGTTCGAGGAATTACTCGCCCGCGTCACCGCCTGACCAGTGTGTACACTGTCCACATGGGACGAATCATCGTGGAACAGATCGTGAGCGCCGACGGCTACACGGCCGATCGCACCGGCGGCATCGACTTCTTCGAAGCCGCCGGCGACTTCAGCGAGACGCAGGACGAGCAGATGGAGATGATGGCGGGAGTCGATGCCATCGTGTTCGGCGCCAACACCTACCGCATGTTCGCCGACTATTGGCCAAAGGCCGACTCTGCGATCGAGCACGTCGCTGTCCCGATCAACAGCCTGCCGAAGCACGTCTTCTCCTCCACCCTCGACGAGGCCCCCTGGGGTGATCTGCCTCCCGCCATCATCGAGCGCGGCGACGGCGTCGACGGGGTCAAGCGCCTGCGCGACGAGTACGACGGTGACCTGATCATCTGGGGCAGCCTCACCCTCGTCGACTCATTGCTGCAAGCGGGGGTAGTCGACGTGCTGCGGCTGCGCATCGTGCCCGTGCTCATTGGTCAAGGCCGTGCCATCGCACCGCCCACCGTCGAGCACCGCGTACTCACGCTCACGGGCTCGCAAGCGTTCCCACGCGGGCATCTGTCGCTCACCTACGAGCTGAACGACTGACGGCACCTGCGCTGCCTCATCGTGGAAGTGAGGTGTACTCAGGTGATCGGCCAATCGCTCCCCTAGGATGACGGCCATGGCGACGACCTGGAGCGACTACGCGGCAGCCTACGTTCTCAGCACGACAACCTGCCCACGCTGCGGCTGCAGGCTGGTGGACGATGGCCAGTGCCGCGATTGCGGCGCATCCATCGACGCCGAGCTCGGTTCCGAACTGTGGGATGCGTCGACGCAAGTCGCCGACGCGATCAAGGCGCGGCAGGAGATCATCGACCGCATCCCCACTCGAGTGCATCCCGCATCCGCGCCCGCACTGTCGGTCGCGCCGCCCCCGGCGATCCTTCCGCCCCCCAGGGTGGACGAGGATGCCTCAAGCTTCAGCGTGCAGTCGGTTCTCGCCGTTGCCGGCGCCGGGCTGTTAGGCGTCGCGGCGATCGTCTTCACCTTCCTCAACCCTGACCTCACCAACTTCGGCACTCGCACGGCGATTATCGGCGGCACCACGGCCCTGTTCCTCGCGGGAGCCTGGTTGCTCGCACGCAAGGGACTTCAGTTCTCCGCCGAAGCCATTGGCGGACTCGGAATGGTCTTCGTCGCGCTCGACGTGTGGGCTTTATCAGAGCTCGCCCCAACGGGCGTGAGCGCGTGGCTTCTTATAGCGATAGCGACGCTCGCCAGTTCCACGATCGTCATCGCTATCGCGGCCGTCGCACGCGTGCGCAGTTGGCTGTGGACGGGACTCCTGGGAGTGGTGGCGGCACCCGTCTTCTTCGCGTACGCCATTGCCCAGCCGTGGGTCGACGTAATCGGGTACGTGATGGCTGGTTTCATCGCACTCGGCCTGCACGAAGTCGCCCACCGGCTCGAGTCTCGGTTCGGCGGTTCACTTCGTGTGGAGCACGTCACGCTCTCGGCGCTGCAAGTGGTGTCTGTAATCTTCGCACTCGGGCTGCTACCGCGCGTGGTGTTCCCGGATGCCACCGCGAACGCCCCAGGAGCCGCAGCCGTGATCGCGGCTCTCGCGATACTCGCCGCCCTAGCAGCACGAACGGGTCTGCCCCGCTTCTGGAGCTACTCGGCGGGGGTGCTGTTCGTGTCGGCGGCGGCGGTGTTGTCGGTCGCCCTGCGCCCGGAAGGGCCTTGGATACTCGCGATCGTGCCGCTGGCCGGTGCCCTCGCACTCGTCGCGGTGACCGCCGCACCGTCTCTGCCGGGCGTGAGGCGCGAACTGATCGCGGGCGGCGCCTGGACGGTGTCCCTGTTCGCCGCGGTACCGGCGTTCGGCCTCGCACTCATCAGACTCAGTTCCCCCGTCGGCTTCTCCTTCGAGCCGGGATTCGGCCTGGCATCGACCGTGGGCGTCGCCGCAGCGGCGGGCGGATCGTGGGGGCTCTCGAGGGCCATCCGGCGTTGGCGTGGCAAACCGGCATTGCCGGACGCAGCGCTCGCGACGGCCCTGTGGCTCGGCGTCGTCGCCCTCCTGACGCTTGCCCTGTGGGCCGGTCTGCCACGAACCACACAGACGGTCATCACACTGGCCGTTGCGGTGGGGTTGAGCGCAGTGGTCGTGTGGGCGCATCCGATCCGCGCCTGGCGCCCGCTGCTACGCTCGCCCCTCGCCATCGGCGCGCACCTTGCGCTCGTGTATGCCGTAGCAGTCTCGTGGTCCGACCCATCCATAACAGTCGTCGCGGGAATGGGAGTCGTTGCGGCGCTCGTTTTGGTCGCCCGAACTGTGCCCGCGGGCGTCAGGCCGCTACACGTCGGCGCGGCGTACGCGTATGCGCTCATCGTCTTCACGACCTTCCTCGACAGGGCCGGAGTCGAGACAATGGCGATGCTCTGCCTGACCACATCCCTCGCAGCACTGGGGGCACTCGCCGCGACCCTTATCCGGCAGGTGAAGGCACCGGCGTGGTACGCCATCCTCACCGTGACCGCCGTGCCGTTCGCCATCGGAGTCATCTCGGTGATCATGGTGCGCAGCGGCTGGACGGCGCTCTCCACTGGCGTCACCTTCGCGCTCGCCCTCACGCTCGTGCTCACCAATCGGCCCGGTCTCAACCGCATCGTGCGGGCCGGTGCCGCAGCGATCCTGGTTCCCGCCCTCGCGGTCGTCGTCATCTGCCTCGGTGCGCAAGTACTGGCGATCAGCGCGTCCCCCATCACCCTGCCGATCATCGCCGGAATCGTCGCGCTCGCCCTGCCCGTCACCGGTCACCTCGAGCGCGTGCTCGTGCGCCGAGGGATTGCGGATGCGCACGCACGAGCATCCCGGATCTGGATCGAGATATCGTGCCTCATCACGGCGGCGATCGCCGTAGTGCTTGCGCTGGTTCGCGTAGCGGCAGGCTTCGAGACGAGCTTTCTCGTTCTCTCGATCCTGGGCATCGGGTCTGCAGCGGCCGCGCTTGTCACGCGCCGGCGCTACGCGTGGGGCGTCTCGGGTGCGAGCTGGACCGGGGCGCTCTGGTCGTTCCTCGCGCTCATCGGCGTCGACGTGCTCGAACCGTACGTGTTGCCGCCGGCGCTCGTCGCAGCCCTCCTCGGTGCCGTGCTGGTGTGGCGCGGCCTGCCCGGTATCGGCTTTTACGCTGCCGGGCTCGCGGCCGCCGTGCTCCCGAGCCTTGGCGTGCTCGCCACGTTCGGGCACCGGGCCGATGGCGCGGGCGAGTTGCGCACCTGGTTGCTGCTTGCGGGGGCGTTCGTGCTCACCGCCGTGGGCGGGCTTCTGTCCAGCCCGGAAGCGCAGTCAGGATTGGAGAAACTGCGACGCCTGCGAAAGCCGACTCTCGTGGTCGCGATGCTCGCGGCGGCCGGCGGAGCCGTGCAGGCCGTGCGGCTCGGGCTGTCTCTCGACCCCGCCGGCGTTCCGAACCACGACCTCATGTTTCCCGTGCTCGCGTGGAGCGGTATCGCGGCGCTCGTCGCCGTTGCGGCGGGCCGAGCACTCGGTCGCGGGCGTTGGATCTTCATGCCCGCCGTGGTTTACCTCGTAGCCGGCCCGATCGTCGCGATCCGACCGGGCTGGTTCTCGATTTTCACGCTCCTCGCCCTCACGCTCGCTCTGCTTGTCCTGATGGTGGTAACCGCTGCGCGGGCGCGAACCCGCGAGGTCACGCTACCTCCTGTCTGGTTCACATTCGCCCTCGCGCTAGCGACCGCGATCGCGGGGTGGAGCGAACGCGAACTGCGGGTCGAGGCGTTCTCCCTGCCGCTCGGACTGGCTCTCGTCGCAACGGGAGTGATCGCGATGCGGTCGGTGCATCCGGCGCCAAACCTCAACTCGTGGCCCATCGGGTTCACCGGATCGTGGCGCCTGCTCGCTCCCGGCATACTCGTGACCCTCGGCCCGTCCATGCTGGCAACTCTCACCGATCCACGAACGGAACGCGCCATCCTCGTCATCGGGCTCGCACTCGTGGCGATTCTCATCGGATCCCTGCGCCAGCTGGGAGCGCCGTTCATCTTGGGCATCATCGCGCTGCCGATCGAGAATGTGCTGGTGTTCACCGTTCAACTGGGCCGGTCGATCGGCGCCGCACCGTGGTGGATCACCCTCGCCACAGCGGGCGCCGTATTACTCGTCATCGCAGTCACCTACGAGCGCAAAAGCGCAGCCTCTCGCGGGGTGGGTGCGCGCCTTCGCGACCTCGCGTAGGCCTCAGCTCGCCGTGACTCAGCTAGCCGGTGCTGCAGTCGCGCAGCGCTAGCCGGTATGCGAAGCCGTGCCCATCGCGGCGGAGTCGTCGACGGCCTCGCCGCGGTACAGGCTCTCGAAGGTGTCCAGAGTGCGCTGGATGTCGTGCGCCTCGACGATGCGAAGACTCTCCATCTTGAACTTCAGCAGCTCATCCTCGGGCATGGTCAGCACGCGAGTCAGTTTCGCGGCGAGGTCATCGACGTTGCCGGGTTCGAACAAAAACCCGTTCTCGCCATCATGCACGAGGTGCGGCAGCGCCATCGCGTCGGCGGCGACGATGGGCAGTCCGGAGGCCATGGCCTCCATCGTCGAGATGCTCTGCAGTTCCGCGATGGAGGGCATGGCGAAGACGGATGCCCGGGTCAGGGCATTGCGCAAGTACGCCTCGTCCACGTATCCGGCGAACGTGACGCGGTTCGCGAGGCCGAGGGAGGCCGTGAGCGCCTTGAGCCTGTTCTCGTGGTCGCCGCCGCCGACGATCTCGAGCTTTGCGTCGAGAGCCGGATCGAGTTTCGCGACAGCGCGGATGAGTTTGTCGATCTGCTTCTCGTCCACGACCCGGCCGAGGAACACGATGAGGTTGTCTTTGCGCGGCGTCAGGTCAGGCGTGTAGTTGTGCGCGTCGATGCCGCATGAGATTGCGAGAACTCCCCGTACCGACGTGTTGGCCTCGAGGTACTCGGCTGCCTTGCGCGTGGGCGTCGTGACCCGCTCCGCGCGGCTGAACGAGCGGCCCGCAGCATCCCACGCCATCTTGATCGCCTTCTGGCGCAGGAACTGGGGAATGACGAGCGTGTACTCGAGCAGGTTCTCGGGCATGAAATGGTTGGTACCGATGATGCGGATGCCCCGCTTGCGCCCCTCGATCGTCATGCCGCGCCCGATGATGATGTGCGACTGGAAGTGAATGACATCGGGCTTGACCCTGTCGAGGATCTTCGCGCTGTTCTGCCTGATTCGCCACGGAAGCGCGAACCGCAGCCACGGATGCGGGTACCAGCGCCAGGAGTAGATGCGGTGCACGGTCATCGGCTGGCCCTCATGCACTTCGGTGAAGGTGCCGTACCCGCGATAGGTCGGCGCGGGAGCGGCGACGTGCACCTCGTGACCGCGCTCGACGAGGCCAGCGGCGAGGCGCGCGATGAAACTCGCAGCGCCGTTGATCTCCGGGGCGAACGTGTCGCCTGCGATGAGGATGCGCAGTCGCGGCTTGCCCTCGTGGGGTGAACGTCGCGGGGAGGTTGCCACTGTTTCCGGTGTTCCTTGTCTCAGGGAGCGTTGGGGAGCGGTCCGAACGGGAGAGTACAGGGGGCTCGCGCTCAGATGCGTTGCTGGACGCTGGCTATCACCGTATCTCACCGACGCTTGAAGGAGCCGTCCGCCGCGTCTGCAAGCGCCGTATTCGCCAGCGCCTGGGGGTGGTGCCGGGAGAGCGAGACAACGCCCCACACGGCGGCCGCCCCGGCCAGTGCGAACGCGAAAATGGCCCAGAGCGGGGCATCCGCCGCTTCACCGAGCACGACGATGCCGATCGTGACCGCCACGATCGGGTCGATCACCGTTAGGCCGGCAACGACGATGTCGGGCGGGTTCGACGAGTGGGCGGTCTGCACGAAGTAGGTGCCGAGGAGGGCTGCCGCGACGAGGCCGACGAGACACAGGATCGTCAGAACGTCTGCGGCATCGATGCTGAAATCCAGAGCCAGGATCGTCTTGATGCGCCCGATGACGACCTTCGCGAGGGTGACGACGAAACCGAACAGCACACCCGCCGCGATCACGTAGAAGATCGGGCGGGGCTTGCGGTGACGCATGAGGATGAACAGGGTCACGAAGACCGCGAGCACCACCGAGAGGATGATGAGCACGACGCCGAGTTGCGTTCCGGTAACCGGATGCTCCTTCGCAACAATTGCCGCGATCGTGACGAAGGCCGCGACACCCGCCACGCAGATGATGATCGCGCGGATGGAGATCTTGTCGAGCGGCACCTTGCTCACGCGAGAGTTCACGATAGCTGTGACGACGAGTGCGATGGCGCCCAGTGGCTGCACGACAGTGATCGGCGCGAACGTCAGGCTCGACAGTTGGAGCACAATCGCCACACCGAGAAGCACGGTGCCGATGACCCACGACGGCCTCGCGAGCAGGGACGTCAACTGGCCGAAACTCAGACCCGTCTTGCCCGCGCCCCCCGTGCGCTCGCCGACGAGCGACACACCACGGTGCTGGAATTGGGTGCCCAGGGCCAGCAGCACGGCCGCGACGACAGCGAGGGAGATGCCGATCGCTGAGTTCGAGTCCAGCGTCAGCTGATCGGCGAGTTCCTGCAGGTCTGGCGGCACCCGTCGAATCTACCCGTTTCGGCACCGATAATCTGGGTAAATGGCCGTACTCCCGATCCGAATCACCGGCGATCCGGTGCTCCACTCCCCGGCCCGTGAGGTCACCGAATTCGACGACGAACTGCGCACACTCGTGGCAGAGATGTTCGACACCATGCGGGAGGCTCCCGGCGTAGGTCTTGCCGCGCCCCAAGTTGGCGTTCCGCTGCGGGTATTCGTCTACAACTGGACCGACGACAACGAGACGTTATGGCGAGGCGTGGCCATCAACCCGGAATTGTGGATTACTCCCACACCGATCGGCGAACCCGACGAGGAGAACGAGTCGGAGGGATGCCTTTCGGTCCCCGGCGAGCGTTTTCCCCTCCGCCGCTCGCCGCTCGCGACCCTTCGCGCAATCGATCTCGAGCAGAAACCGTTCGAAATCAAGGCAGAAGGCTGGCTCGCCCGCATCTTCCAGCACGAATTCGATCACCTCGAAGGTGTGCTTTACTCGGATCGTTTGGACTACGATCATGCCAAAGCGTCACGAAAAACTATCCGCAAGCGGAATTGGGGGGTTCCTGGTCTGAGCTGGCTCCCTGGCGAGGATCACCTAGAAGAGTAGGACCCCGCCCATGTCCGCCACGCATGCCCGAACCGTGCGCAAAATCATGGCGTTGCTCGCGGCGGGCACGCTCGCCCTCACGGGCGCCGGCGTTATCGTGCTCTCCACCGCCCAATCCGCGGCGGCCGCCGATCTGACCATCACCAGCCCCGAAGGCGCGTACCCGGGCATCCAGCTAGCGCCGACGCTGACAGTCGCCGGCACCGCGGACGCGGGCGAGCTGATCACGGTGACGTCGGGGTTGGCCGGGGCGACCGACTGTCAGGCGACAGCGGATGCCGGTGGCGCGTGGTCGTGCGACATCACGAACATGCCCAACACCAACGCTTTCTCGATCTCGGCGGAGCGACCGTACACCGGCGGGGTGGACTTCGCCTCCAAGCCGGTGCGTGGTGTGCTGCTGCCCCCGGTGGTGACATCCGCGAACCCGATGCTCACGAACGCCTCGACGACTACCGTCACGGGGAACTTCGCGATCTCGTCGGGCGAGACCGTGACCGTCGACGTCGACTTCGGCTCCGGTCTGGTGTGCAGCACCACCTCGAACTACATCACGGGCGACTGGTCGTGCACGATGACTCTCCCGGAAGGCACCTACGTCGGCGTTCCGGTAACCCAGACGGTGTCGTATGGTGCCGCCACCACGACGTCGAATCCCACGTACATCGACGTGGTCGTCGACTACACCGCACCTCCCACCCCGACGATCCTTTCCCCGGGCGAGAGCTACCCCGGCACCACCCCGACGTACTACACATCCGATCTCTCGCCGACTGTGAGCGGCACTGGCGAGCCGGGCACGACGACGTGGGTGACTTACGGGGCGGACTCCTCGCAGCAATTCATGAACGAGTTCTGCGCGACGACCGTTGACCCCGGCGGCTCCTGGTCGTGCCCGTCACCGACCACCTTCGCGGTCGACGAGCACATCATGCTGGCGGTCTACGGCACTGATTCCGCCGGAAACTCGAGCCTGAACCCGGAAGGCGTTCCAGCGATGGAGCTCGTGTTCCTCCCTGCGCCCGATGCCCCCGAATTCTCGAGCCCGACCGACGGCTACTCGTCCGCGAACCCCTACGTGTACTTCTCCGGCTTCTTCACGGGACCCAGCTATCCCGTCACGGTTCTGGTGAATGGGGAGCCGACCTGTGAGCCGACCATGGGCGAAGGCGACTGGAACTGCTCCGGCGGGCCCTACGCGCCCGGCTCGTACACGGCCACCGTGTTCGTGACCGATGGGGACGGCACGCAGTCTGCGGGCGTGTCGCGCTCCTTCACGATCGAACAGCCTGCTCTTTCCGACCCCTCGATCGACAGTCCCAGCGGGTCGGAGGGAGGCGTTTTCTCCTCCGTTACGACACCTCTCATCCAGGGCACTGCTGTGCCGAACGCAACCGTGACCGTGCTCTATCACGAGGGCATCGGCTCCGGCTCGTACGGCACGTACTGCACCACATCGGCGGACGAGTCGGGTTACTACGCCTGCAGTGGTATCCCCCTCGTTCCCGAACAGAGTTACACCTTCGGTGCGCAGCAGGTGGGGCCGTTGGGCAACGAATCGCCCGGCACCGCCGAGCTCATGTACTACACCGTTCTCGCACCGCCGAGCACGCCGACGGTGGACACCCCGTCGGGCGGGTACAGCGCGGTCAACCCCTACGTCTACTTCTCGGGATTCAGCAACTACCCCGTCAGCGTGCTCGTCAATGGGTCGCAGACCTGCGAAGTGAGTAACGGCGAAGGCGATTGGTCATGCACGGGAGGCCCGTACGCCCCAGGCTCGTATACCGCCACGATCGTCGCTACCAACTGGGAGGGCACGCAGTCCGAGCCCGTGTTCCGCGCGTTCACCATCGAGGCCCCGTTCTCGCTGCCTACCCTGCCCGACCCGGTGCCAGTCACGGTTCCGACCCCGACGTTCACTCCCACCCCGACACCGACTCCGTCGGCGACTCCCCCGGCGCTCGAGGTGGTGCTCGCGATCACCGATAAGGCTGGCACCGATCTGACGGGCAAACCCATCAAGGCCGGCCAGACGGTCGTCATCACCGGCTCGGGAGCTCCCGCCGGCGCGACCGCGGTCATCGAATTGCACTCAGACCCGATCACGCTGGGCTCGACCACGGCCAAGCAGGACGGGACGTTCTCGCTCACTGCCCTCATCCCCAAGACCATCGAACCGGGCGAGCACCACTTCGTCGCGATCGTGACACCGGCGGGCCAGGCGTCAGCCACGTTCGAGACCGTCGCTACGATCGAGCCTCCGGACGAGGATCCCGCGCCGGAGAAAGCCTCTGAGCAGCCCGATAGGGACGACGTGATCGCGTTCCTCGCCGGACTCGGCGGCTCGGCGGGCAACGGCTTCGACTCCCCGAGCAGCTTCACCTCCAGCCTCAAGACGGCGACAGAGTTCCGCCTCACCCCCGCCCTCCTCGGTGCCGCCGGCCTCATCGCGGCCGCGTTCCTCCTTCTTGTCGCGTTCCCCGCCGAACTTCTCGAGTCGACCGTGCGCGCCAACTACGACCGGGTGTTCGGGTGGGTCGCGCCCATCAAGCGCCGCCTCGGCAGGATCGGCCACGCCATCAAGCGCATTCCCGTCAACACCTGGGTCGCGACCGTCGGCATCATCGCCCTGACGGCGCTCATTCTCGGCTTCTCCGACCCCGGATTCGGGTTCAACGGCAGTTCCGTGCGGCTCTGGATCGCGCTCGTCGTGTCGATCGTGCTGCTCAACGTCGTGCTTTCGACGATCGTGATGTCGGTGGCGAAACGCAAGTTCTCGGCACCGGGCACGCTCGTGCCGATGCCGGCGGCGCTCATCCTCGTCGTACTCTCGGTGCTCATCTCGCGCATCATCGGAATTCAACCCGGATTCCTGTTCGGAGTGGTACTGGGCGTCGCGTTCGCGATCGAACTGAAGAAGCGGCAGGATGCCCTGCTCGTGCTGCTCGGAATCGGCCTGTCGCTCGTCATCGGTGTCGCCGCCTGGCTGGGTTACACCGCCCTCGCGACGAGTGGTGCCGCCGAGCCCGGGTTCTGGCACCTGCTTGCGCAGGAGACCCTTGCCGCGACCACCGTCGAGGCGCTGGCGACGATGACCGTCGCGCTGCTCCCGCTCACGTTCCTCGACGGAAAGACGCTCTTCGAGTGGAACAAGTGGGTGTGGGCGGGCACGTACATCGTGGCGATCGTCGCGTTCGTCGTCGTCATCCTGCCGCTCTCCGACAACTGGGGCCAGATGAGCGCTCCGCTGCTCGGCTGGGGGGCGTTCTTCGCCGGATTCGCCGTGCTCGCCGTGGGAATTTGGGCCGTGTTCCGTTTCATGCCCATGAAGGTGAAGCCCGCGGCCTGAATCAAGCGGCCGCGGCGTACGCCTGTTGCCGCGCTCCGCTACCAGATGAAGCGGATGAGCGCCGCGGTCGCTGCTGCCGCGGCGACGACCACGATGAACGGCACGCGCAGGGCGAAGAGGCCCGCCGCGACGATGATGGCAGGCACGCGCGCGTCGAGCACGACGCCCTGGCCTGCGCCGAGCGTCTGCACCACGATGAGCGCCGACAGGAGGGCGACAGTCAGAAGGTTGGCGACGCGAGCGGGCGTCGGCCGCTCCACGATCGATGGCGGCACGAGATAGCCCACCAGCTTGAGGGCGAGCACCGCGATCGACGCGAGAATGATGATCTGCCAGACGGTCACTTCTCTCCCATCGGGTCGGGCTCGGCCTCGAAGCGATCGCTCTCCTTGGTGCCGAACCAGTTCGCCAGTCCGACGATGACCGCGACTGCGGCGGCGACGAGCACGGGGATTCCGGCCGGCAGCGCGGGCGTGAGCACCGCGGCAACCACGGCCGCGCCGATCGCGACCACCACGGGTTGCAATTGCTTGAGCCGGGGCCACAGGAGGCCGAGGAAAGCCGCAGCGGCAGCCGCATCCAACCCGTACTGGCTCACATCTCCCAGGAGGTCGCCGATGAGCGCACCCGCGAGGGTGGTGAGGTTCCAGCCGACGTAGATGATGACGCCCGTCCACCAGAAGCCCGCGCGCTGGCCCTCGAGCGTGGGCTGCGCCGTCGACACCGCCGTGGTCTCATCGATGGTCCAGTGTGCCGCGAGCACCTTCTTCGGCCACGGCCCGCCGATGAAGGGTGCGACACGCAGCGCGTAGAGACCGTTGCGCGTGCCCAGAAGGGCCGCACTCGCGATGGCGGCTCCGCCGGCAGCGACACCGCCCGAGGCGAGCACGCCGACGAGCGCGAACTGCGAACCCCCGGAAAACATGAGCAGGCTCAACACGCACGTCTGCCAGACGTCGAGGCCCGAAGCGACCGAGAGCGCCCCGAATGAGATTCCGTACGCCGCAACTGCCAGCCCGACCGCGAAGCTCGCGCGGATCGCGTCAGACACCTCTGTGCTGCGGACTTGTCGTGCCAAACTGCGAATCTCCCTCCGGGCTTCAGAAGGCCCGAAGGGAGACTCTATCCGGTAGACGCGCGGCGGTCGTGCTACTTGGCAGGCGGCGTGAACGGGTTGTTCGCGCGAAGCACCTCGAGACGAGCGCGGTACTCCTTCTCGTCGATGTCGCCCTGCGCGAATCGCTCGGCAAGCGACGCCTCAGCGCTGCGCGAGGTTCCGCCCCAGTAGCCGTGGTGCCCGGGGCCGAAGGCTCCGGGTCCGTACGCTCCGGGCCCCCAGCCGCGGCTCCAGCGACGCCGCGCGAGCGAGATGATGAGCACGATGACGGCGATCCAGAACAACGGGACCAGGAAGAAGAGCCAGCCGAAACCGGCGGCCCAGGGTCCGCCCACGTGGGCGGCGGTACCAGCGAGAGCGAGTGTAGATAACACGGTCGATTCCATTCACTAAGGGCCCCGGTGGGGCCGTTAGTCCTAGGTTCGTCGCCTCTGCGTCGCGGCGAATCTGCCCGGCGGTGACACCTCACGTACTCCGCCGGGTGTCACGCGCGGCCCACGACTACTCCCCGCGCGGCGCCTACTCCCCGCGACCCGCCTTCACGAGGCCGGTCTCGTAGGCGATGACGACGAGTTGCACGCGGTCGCGCGCGGCGAGCTTCGACATGATTCGCGAGACGTGGGTCTTCGCCGTGAGCGGGCTCAGGAACAGTTGCCGGCCGATCTCCTCGTTCGTGAGGCCCTGGCCCACGAGCGCGAGCACCTCGCGCTCGCGTTCGGTGATGACGGCGAGCTGGGAGGTGTCGGGCGCCTCCTTGAGCTCGCTCGAGATGCGTTCGAGCAGGCGGCGCGTGACCCCTGGGCTCAGGAGGGCGTCACCGCCCGCGACCACGCGCACAGCACGGATGAGCTCGACCGGCTCGGTGTCTTTGACAAGAAAGCCGCTCGCACCGGCGCGAATCGCGCGTCCCACGTACTCGTCGAGCTCGAACGTCGTCACGATCACGATGTGGGTGTCTTTCAGCTCCGGCTTCTGCACGATCTGCTCGGTCGCCCAGAGGCCGTCGCCGTCGGGCATCCGGATGTCCATGAGCACGACATCGGGGCGCGTCGCGGCGACGAGCGCGACCGCATCCGCCCCGCTGCCCGCCTCCCCCACGATCTCGATGTCGGGCTCGGCCTCGAGCAGGCTGCGGAACCCGCCGCGAATGAGCTGCTGGTCGTCGGCTATGGCCACGCGGATCATGCGAGATCTTCTTTCTTCGGTATGCGCGCCGTGATGAGCACCCCGCCCTGCGGCGCGCGTGAGACGTCGAGGGTGCCGCCGAGCAGTTCCGCGCGCTCGCGCATCCCCAGCAGTCCGCGGCCGCTGTCGGGGTCGCCCTGGATGCCCGTGCCGTCGTCACCGATCGTGACGACGTAGTGGCCAGCCTCCGCCCGCACATCCACAGTCGCCCGTGTCGCGTTCGCGTGCCTCAGCACGTTCGTGAGCGACTCCTGCACGATGCGATATACGGCGAGCTGCACAGCCTGGGGAGCGTCATCCACCGAGTTCGAGAGCGCGACATCGACGCCCTGCGAGGTGACCGACGCGGCGAGCCCCGGCAATCGAGAGAGATTGGGCTCGGGCACGAGCGGTGCATCGGGGTCGCCGTTCTCCGCGCGCAGCATACCGAGCACAGAACGCACCTCGTCGAGTGCCGTCTTGCTCGTCTCCTTGATGCTCGCGAGGGCTTCGGCCGCCTTCGCGGGCTGTTTGTCCATGAGATGAAGTCCCACCCCCGCCTGCACGTTGATCTGACTGAGGGAGTGCGCGAGCACATCGTGCAGCTCGCGCGCGATCCGCACGCGCTCCGCCTGCACCTCCGTGAGCTTGCGCTGGGCGATGGTGCGGCGGTACTCCTCGAAATGCTCGCGCCGAGTGCGCACTGCTTCGCCGATGCCGAAGACGATGAGGATGCCGAGGGTCGTGACCGCGATGCGCGCCGGATGCCAATCCAGTCCGATCAGCAGTCCCCCCACGAGAGTCGCGGTCCAGCACACGCCCACCGAGATCCAGGCCCACACCCGCGCACCTCGCGCGATCGCCCCCACGATCGCGAAGGCGAGAGCGAGATAGGGCGGGCCTTGGGTCGGGTCGGCGAGCAGGAAGTCGATGCACGCGGCGGCGGACACGAAAACGACAACGGGTCCGGGAAAGCGCCGCGCCGCGAGAAGGGCGAGAGGGCCGAGCAGCGCGAGCGCGAGCGTGACGTAGCCCGTCGGCGTGCGATTCTCCAGGTGAAACAGCCAGAAGAGAGCCGGTGGCAGCTGCACGAGCAGCGACAGAACAACGGGCACGATCAGGCGAGCCCGCGCTGAGAGCCGGAAGCCGGGAGGTCGGCTGGAGAAATCCTCGTGCCAGGGGCCGGCACCACCGGGCGACCAGCCTCCGCGGTAGTGCGCGTTGTCGCGCCACGGTCCACCGTTGGCGCGACCGGGGTATGGCATGTGTCGATCGTAGGCCCGAGGCATCCCGGGAGCGTCGGCTCTGGGGCGTGGTCGGGGTACTCCCTGGGGAGTAGCGCCCCGACAGGACGCAAACGAAAAGGCCCGGATCGTGGAGGACCCGGGCCTCAGCTCCCCGACTTGGACTCGAACCAAGAACCTATCGGTTAACAGCCGATTGCTCTGCCAATTGAGCTATCGAGGAATGCTGCCTGTGCCTGGAGGGGAACAGGGCTTGCCTACTTTACCAAAGGATGCCCGGACTCCAAACCGCGATCGTCTGCTTTCTAGTCGACACGGGCCGCCTCCACTTCCTTGAGTTTTCCCGAGCGCTCGAGGTGATCGAGCGAGCGCGCGAGATTGCCCACGTAGGGATGGCGGGGGTCGCCCAGCACCTCGTCGAGGTCACCGATGCCGACGATGATTCCGCGATGCATCACCGCGACGCGCGAGCTCACGCGGCGGACTTCGGCCAGGTCGGCTGTCACGACGAGCGCGGAGAAGCCCCGCTCCCGCTGCAGGGACACGATGATGTCGAGGATGGCGCTGCGCACGGTCACGTCGATGCCCGCAGTCGGGTCGTCCGCGATGAGCACCTTCGGTTCGAGGATCATGGTGCGCGCGATCGCCACGCGCTGCCGCTGGCCCTTGCTCAACTCGTGGGGGTACTGGTTCATGGTCGCGAGCGGCAGACGCACGGCGTCGATGAGGGTGGCGACCGCCTCGCCCGCCTCCTCCTGGTCGAAACGCCGGTCGCGAGAGAAGATCGGCTCGGCCACGTTCTCGCCGATCGTGAGACGCGGCGAGAGCAGGTCGCCCGCCTCCTGGGGCAGGTAGCCGACGTAGAGGCTCAGCATGTCCCGCCGCCGGGCGGAGATGCCACGAATCTGGGTGCCCAGCACGGTGAGGCCGCCGCCGCTGATCTCCGGGGAGCCGTCGGGTGACAGTTCGGCCTGCAGTGCGACCGTCTTCGCGAGCGTGCTCTTGCCCGAACCGGTCTCGCCCACGACGGCGAGCACCTCGCCGGGGAGAATGTCGAACGTCACGCCATTTACGGCGATCGACCGGGTCTGCGGATTGCGGGAGGGGTAGCGAAGCGAGAGGTCCCGCGCGGAGACCGCGGGGGCGATGGGTGCCACGGTCAGTCCGCCTCCCTCAGTGCGCGGAGCTCCTCGCGCCGCACAGCCTGCTCCTTCGGGTCGGGCACGGGCAGTGAGGCGAGCAGCCGCTGAGTGTACGGATGCTGCGGGGCCCCGAGCACCTGGGCGCCCGTGCCCTCCTCCACGAGTCGCCCGTGGTACAGCACCGCGATGCGGTCGGAGAGCATGTCGACGACGGCGAGGTCGTGGCTGATGAAGAGCGCAGCGAAACCGAACTCCTTCTGCAATTCCGCGAAGAGCTCGAGCACGCGCGCCTGCACCGACACGTCGAGCGCACTCGTCGGTTCGTCGGCGATGAGAAGGGTCGGTTCGAGCGCGAGCGACCGGGCGAGGCTCGCGCGCTGGCGCTGGCCGCCACTCAACTCGTGCGGGAACCGGTCACCGAATGCGCGAGGTAATTGCACTGCCTCGAGCAACTCGTCGACCCGGGGGCGGGCCGCCGCGGCATCCCCCGCCCTGCCATGCACGATGAGCGGCTCGGCGACGGCCTGCGCGACCGTCAGAAGCGGGTTGAAGCTCGATGCCGGGTCTTGGAAGACGAAACCGATCTCGCTGCGCACGGGCTTGAACGCGCGTTCCTTGATGCCGAGCATCTGATGACCGAGAACCTCCAGCGAACCGCCGGTCACCTTCGTGAGCCCGCCGATCGCGCGACCGATCGTCGTCTTGCCCGAACCGCTCTCCCCCACGAGACCGAGCACTTCGCCGGGAGAGATCGAGAAGCTCACACCATCGACCGCGCGGAAACTCTTCTGGCCGAGCCGTCCCGCGAACTCGATCACGAGATCCTTGGCCTCGACCACGGGCGGCGCGGGCTTGATCGGCGGGCGCACTCGCGAGACGTCGATGCGCGGTACGGCCGCGAGCAGGCGCTGGGTGTACGGATGCTCCGGCGCGCTGAACAGCTTCTGCGCAGTCGCCTGCTCCACGACTTTGCCCTCGAACATGACGACGACGCGATCCGCGAGGTCTGCCACCACGCCCATGTTGTGGGTGATGAGGATGATCGCGGTGCCGAACTCGTCGCGCACATGCCGCAGCAGATCGAGAATCTCGGCCTGCACGGTAACGTCGAGCGCCGTCGTGGGCTCGTCCGCGATGATGAGCTCAGGGTCGAGAGCGAGCGCCATCGCGATGACCACGCGCTGCTTCTGGCCGCCCGACATCTGGTGCGGGTAGTAGTCGACGCGCTTCTCCGGGTCGGGAATGCCGACCTTCGTCAGGTACTCGATCGCCTTGGCCCTGGCCTGCCGCTTCGTGTACTTGCCGTGGGCGCGAAGCCCCTCGGCAAGTTGCCACCCGACCGTGTAGACGGGGTTGAGCGCCGTCGAGGGCTCCTGGAAGACCATCGCCGCGTCGTGTCCGCGCGTTGCCCGCAGTTGTTCGCCCGTGAGGCCGATGACGTCGCGGCCGTTGAGCAGGATCGCGCCGCGCGTGACCGCAGTCTCGGGCAGCAGTCCGATGATCGTCTTGGCCGTGACGGACTTGCCGCTGCCGCTCTCCCCGACGATCGCCACGACCTCGCCGGCGTTCGCGAAGAGACTCACGTTGTCGACGGCGGAGACGTCGCCGCCGTCGGTCGCGAAGGTCACCTCGAGGTTCTGGATGTCCACGACCCTGCTCATGACCTGGCCTCCAGGGAGTCGAGGTCGACCGCGTCGGTGAGGCTTCCGCCGGGCACGACCGAGGCCGCGGCTGTCGGCGCGGGAGCGACATCCGCCCGCCGGCGCGTGCGCAACCGGGGATCGGCGAGGTCGTTGAGGCTCTCCCCCACGAGGGTGATTCCGAGCACCGCGAGAACGATCGCGAGCCCGGGGAACAGGGACGTCCACCAGATGCCGCTCGTCACATCCGACAGGGACTTGTTGAGGTCGTAGCCCCACTCGGCCGCCGCAGTGGGCTCGATGCCGAATCCGAGGAAGCCGAGCCCCGCGAGGGTGAGCACCGCCTCAGAGCTGTTGAGGGTGAAGATGAGCGGGAGGGTGCGAGTCGCATTGCGCAGCACGTGCTGCGTCATGATCCGCGGCGCACTCGATCCGATGACCATCGCGGACTCGACGTACGCCTCCGACTTGATGCGCACCGTCTCGGCCCTGATCACCCGGAAGTACTGCGGGATGAAGACGACCGTGATCGAGATCGCGGCGGCCATGATTCCGCCCCAGAAGCTCGACTGGCCACCGCTGATCGCGATCGCCGCGACGATGGCGAGCAGCAGGGACGGGAAAGCGTAAACGCCGTCGGCGATGACCACGAGCACGCGGTCGACCCAGCCCCCGATGTAGCCGGAGACGAGACCGAGGAACACGCCCAGGAAGATCGAGAGCACAACAGCCACGATGATCACGATGAGTGCGGTCTGGGTGCCCCAGATCACGCGTGACAGCACGTCGTAACCGCCGACGGTCGTTCCGAGAAGGTGCTTGCCACCCGGCGGCTGCTGCGCCCCGAACACGCCATCCTCGTCGCGCAGCGTCGAGTAGCCGTACGGCGCGAGAAGCGGCGCGAGGATCGCGGTGAGCACGAACAGGCCCGTGATCACGAGGCCGGCGATGAGCATGCCGCGCTGGAGGCCCACGCTCTGCCGCAGCTGGTGCACGATCGGCAGTCGGTTGATGAGCCCGCGAGGGCCGGTGAGGGATGCCATTAGTACCTCACTCGCGGGTCGATGATCGCCGCGATGATGTCGACGATGAAGTTGGTGAGGGCGACGATCACGGCGAGCAGGGCCACGATGCCCTGCACGGCCACGAAGTCACGAGCGGTGAGGTACTCGGCGAGCGTGAAGCCGAGGCCCTTCCACTCGAACGTGGTCTCCGTGAGCACTGCGCCCCCGAGCAGCACAGCGATCTGCAGGCCGATGACGGTGATGATGGGGATCAGGGCAGGCTTCATGGCGTGGTTGGTGACGAGCCGGAACTCGCGCACGCCGCGTGACCTCGCCGAATCGATGTACTCCATCGAGAGCGTGCCGATCACGTTCGTGCGCACCAACCGGAGGAAAATGCCCGCGGTGAGCAGCCCGAGGGCGACACCCGGCAGCACGGCGTGCTGGAGCAGGTCCGCGTACACGGCGCCCGGGTTCGGCGTCTTGAGTGCGTCGATGAGGTAGATGCCGGTGGGATTGTCGACGCGCGTGAGGCTCAACTCGGTGCGTACCGACGCCCGCCCGGCGACCGGGAGCACGTGCAGGTTGACCGCGAAGATGAGCTTGAGCAAGAGGCCGGCGAAGAAGACGGGTGTCGCGTAGCAGAGGATCGCGAAGATCCGCAGGATCGCATCCGGCCACTTGTCTCGCAGGTAGCCCGCGAGCATACCGAGCGGTATGCCGACGATGAAGGCCACGATGAGCGCGTAGAACGCGAGCTCGAGAGTCGCGCCGCCATACCGCACGAGCACGTCCACGACGGGACGGTTGTCGGTGATGGTCGTGCCGAAGTTGCCCGTGAACACCTGGCCGATGTACTCGAAGTACTGCACCCAGATGGGCCGGTCGTAGCCCGCCTCATGAATGCGCTCCGCGAGCTGTTCCGCGGGGAGCCTGCCGCCGAGCGCGGCAGTGATCGGATCACCGATCGTGCGCATGAGCAGGAACACCATCGTCACGAGGATGAAGATCGTCGGGAAGATGAGCAGGAATCGCACGATGATGAAGCGCACGAGCTTGTTGCCGCCCGAACGCTGCGCGCGGGCGGGTGCGCCGGCCGGCGCGCTGCCCTCGAGCTGAGTGGTCGTCATCGTCGCCTCACGTCGTGTAACACTGCGAAAGGGCGGTCCGCGGACTCGCGGACCGCCCCTCGCTAACTAGCTGGAACGACTCTAGTCGCTGGTGTGCGACTAGCTCTTAATCAGGGTGGCGAAGCGGAACTTGAAGGATGCGTCGAGCACGAGCCCGTCGACATCCGGTCCCGATACCGCGACCTGGGCACCCTGCAGCAGGGGCACGGTCGAGAGGTCTTCGCCTACCTTCGCCTGGATCTCCTCGATGAGGGCCTGGCGCTCGGCCGGGTCCGGGGTGACAGCCTGCTGGAGGATCAGGTCGTTGACCTCCGGGTTGTCATAGTGGTTACCGAGGAAGTTCTCCTTGAGGAAGAACGGCGTGAGGTAGTTGTCGGCGTCCGAGTAGTCCGGGTACCAGCCGAGCTGGTAGGCCGGGTACACGTCAGCCGTGCGGTCCTCCGAGTACTGCACCCACTCGGTCGACTGGAGGTCGACCGTGAAGAGTCCGTCGGCTTCGAGCTGGCTCTTCACGAGAGCGTACTCGTCACCCGACGACGGGCCGTAGTGGTCCGGGTTGTACTGCAGGCTGAGCGCGACCGGGGTGGTCACGCCGGCAGCGGCGAGGATGTCGGCGGCCTTGGTGGCGTCAGGGCCACCGTTGCCGTCGCCGTAGAGGTCCTTGAGCACCTCGGTCGCACCGGTGAACCCGGCGGGAACGAAGGAGTACAGGGGCGTGTACGTGCCCTTGTAGACCTGGTCGGCGATCTCTTCGCGGTCGACGAGCGACGCGACAGCCTGGCGAACGGCCTGGGCCTTGACGGGGTCCGCCTCGGGGGTCGTGCTGCCGTACGGCTGCGTGTCGAAGTTGAACACGATGTAGCGGATCTCGCCACCGGGACCGTCGTGCACGACGACGTTGTCATCCCCGCGCAAGTCGGCGACGTCGGTAGCCGACAGCGTGCGGAACGCCACGTCGATATTGCCCTCCTGAACGTCGAGCTTCAGGTTCGACGAGTCGGCGTAGTAGCTCAGGATGACCGATTCGTTCTCGGCCGGGCCGAGCAGGCCGTCGTAGTTCGGGTTCGGAACGAACTCGATCGTCTGGTTGAAGTCGTAGCTCGAGATCGAGTACTGACCGCTGAATGCCTCGGCGGCGACGATGTCCTCGTCGGGCGTGATGGCGTCGGCGGCGAAGACTTCCTCATCGACGATGAAGCCGGGGAAGGTCGACAGGATCTGCGGGAACACCTGGTCGTCGGCGGCCTTGAGGTGGAATACGACGGTGGTGTCGTCGACCGCCTCGGTGCTGTCGAGGTTGTAGAGCAGGCTGGAAGCGCCATTGGGGTCGGCGATCGCAATCGTACGGTCGAACGAGAACTTGACGTCCGAGGCCGTGAGGTCATTGCCGTTGGCGAACTTCAGGTCGGGCTTGAGCGTGACCGTGTAGTCGTTCGGGCCGGTGAACTCGGCGGAGACCGCGAGGTCGGGCTCGACATCCGGGCTGCCCAGGGGCGAGTTCATGAGGAACGCGAAGACCTGGTTCTGCACGGAGAACGATCCGTTGTCATACGAGCCGGCGGGGTCGAGAGTGGTCACCTTGTCGGTCGTGCCGACGAGGATGGCGCCATCTCCAGTGGTGTCGCCGCCGCCGCCGTCTGACGGCGCGCAGCCGGCAAGCGCCAGTGCGAACACTGCGGATCCGGCGAGCACGCCGAGAACGCGCTTCTTGTTGGATGCGGATGTCATATCCGTCTACCTCTTCCTGTTGATTTCAAGGAACGCAACGGCGCGCTTGTAGCGCCCCGGCGTTGCTGTAAAAACAGTCCTAACACACAAGCACTTGTGCCAGACATCAGGTGAGGAAAATTTACCGGAACGCAACGTTCGGGACCGAACGCTTGTGGCGGGTCAGTCGCCGCGAATGGCGCGGCGCTCGGTCTCGATGCGCACGAGCTCCCGCTGGATGCTCGAGTACCGTTCCGGCTCGGAGGAGGCGTCAACTCGCTGCATCGAGCCCATCATGGCGACCTTCTGGCGCAGCAGATCGCGGTCGATGAAGTCGGCGACGATGCGCTTGCAGTACGAGGGGATGCGGTCCTCGCGCTCCGGGATCGGCGCGACCGCGAGCTGGTTGACGAGCGTCGCGAACCGCGGCGGCACCTCCCTCGTGACTCGAGCGACCCATTCGGCGGACTGCGAGTCCGCCGCACTCACCGCGACCGCATCCCGCACAACGGCGAGCGTGGGCTCGGTGAACTCGATCAGTGCGGCCTTCGCGAGAAGATCGCCGCCGATGTGCCCCGGATGCTGCAGCATCGCCATGAGCACATCGCGCTCCGTGCGAGTGGTCGCGTCTGTACCCAACCGGGTCAGCGAAGGTTCGGACTCCGGCATGGGTGGCTCGGCCGATCGATCTCGCTCCGGTGCGCGGTCCACGGGCTCGTGGGCGCGACTTCGAGCAGATGCCACGGCCCGCTGCACCTCGCGCGGCTCCATGCCGAGCCAGCCCGCCAGGTTGCGCACGTAGCCCACGCCCAAAGCCTGGTCGCGGATGCCCGCGACCACGGGCGCGGCCTCGCGCAACGCGCCCACGCGGCCCTCCACGGTCTCCAGGTCGAATCTGTCGAGAATGCGCCGGATCATGAACTCGAACATCGGCTTGCGCGTCTTGATCAACCGGCGCACGGCGTCGTCGCCCCGATTGAGCCTCAAGTCGCACGGGTCGAGCCCGTCGTCGGCGACCGCCACGAACGTCTGCGCCGCGAAGCGCTGCTCCTCCGCGAAGGCCCTGCTCGCAGCCTTCTGGCCGGCCTCGTCGGGGTCGAAAGTGAAGATCACCTCGCCCGTGCCGGTCGTGTCGGCGTTGTCGACGTCGCCGATCACGCGCCGCACGATCTTGATGTGGTCGACCCCGAAAGCGGTGCCACAGGTGGCGACGGCGGTCGTGACGCCCGCGAGGTGGCAGGCCATGACATCCGTATAACCCTCCACGACAACGACCTGGCGGCCGCGCGCGATGTCCCGCTTGGCCAGATCCAGCCCGTAGAGCACCTGGCTCTTGTGGTAGACCGGCGTCTCCGGAGTGTTGAGGTACTTCGGACCGTTGTCGTCGTCGAGCAGTTTGCGTGCGCCGAAGCCGAGGGTTGAGCCCGTGACATCCCGAATGGGCCACACGAGCCGCCCGCGGAACCGGTCGTACACGTCGCCACGGTCGCCGCGGCCCAGGAGACCAGCAGTGATGAGCTCCTCCTCGGTGAACCCCAGGGTCTTGAGGTGCTTGCCCACGAGCCCGCCCCGCGGGGCGAACCCCACACCGAACCGCTCGGCGGCGGAGAGGTCGAATCCGCGTTCCCCGAGGAACTTGCGGCCGGGCTCCGCCTCGGGACTCCTGAGCTGGGCGGCGAAGAACTCGGCGGCGGCCTGGTTGGCCGAGAGGATGCGCGCGCGATTGCCGTGGTCGGTGGCGGTACCGCCATCCTCATAGTGAAGCTCGAAGCCGATGCGCGCGGCCATGCGCTCGACCGCCTCCTTGAACGAGACGTGATCCATTTTCTGCAGGAACGTGAACACGTCCCCACCCTCGCCGCAGCCGAAGCAGTGGTAGAGGCCCACCTGCGGGCGCACGTTGAAGCTCGGGCTGCGTTCCTCGTGGAACGGGCACAGGCCCTTCATCGAGCCGGCGCCGGCGTTCTTGAGCGAGACGTAGTCGCCGACGATGTCGGCGATGTTGGTGCGCGACCTGACCTCTTCGATATCGCTTTGTCGGATCAGGCCTGCCACGTGTTGATTGTAGGTGAGCTAGCCGACGAGCCGTTGGTGCCAATCCATCGCCGACTGGTCGGTGAGGGATGCGACCTGGTCGACCACGGCTCGCTTGCGCTGCTCGTCGGTGGTCGCGTCGTTCCAGTCGGCCGTGAACCCGGTGTCGAGGTTGCGCGGAGCGGTCCACAGGAGCACATCGGCCAACTCCGAGAGGATGTCGCGCTGCTGCGCGTAGATCGGGCGGCGGGCGTTCGTCGACATCACGAAGGCCGCGACGATGCCCTTGAGCACGGCGATCTCGGCCTGGATCTCGCGCGGAACCACGATGTCGGCGCCGAAGCGCACGAGGCTCGCCTGCGGGAACGCCGCTCGAGTCGCCTGGGTGGCAGCGCCCGCGAACCGCCCGATGAGCTGGCTCGTGAGGTTCTTGAGGCGCGCATGGGCCTGCCTGCTCCCGTCCCAGCGGTCGATCCACTGGTCCAGGTTGTCGAGGCGGTCGAACGCGGCGATGAGCTCGTCGTGATTCACCTCGCCGCCGATCCACTCGAACATCGAGTCCACGAGCTCGTCGTGATCGACGCGAGCGCCGAGCGCCGTGACGTCCACGTAGCCGTTGACGATCGCATCCTCGAAATCGTGCACCGAGTAGCCGATGTCGTCGGAGAGGTCCATGACCTGGGCTTCGATGCAGCGCTGCCGATCGGGCGCGCCCGCCCGCAACCACTCGAACGCGGCGGTGTCGTCGTCGTAGAACCCGTACTTGCTGCGCCCACTCGGGTCGGGGATGCCCTGCGACCGCGGCCACGGGTACTTGCAGCTCGCGTCGAGGCTCGCGCGCGTGAGATTGAGCCCGTAGCTGCGGCCGTCGTCGCCATAGACCTTCGGCTCGATGCGCGTCAGCAGGCGCAGGGTCTGGGCGTTGCCCTCGAAACCGCCGATATCCGCGGACCAGTCGTTGAGCGCGCGCTCGCCGTTGTGCCCGAACGGCGGATGCCCGAGGTCGTGCGCGAGGCATGCCGTGTCGACGACGTCCGGGTCGAGTCCCAGGCTGGTGCCGAGCTCGCGACCGACTTGCGCGACCTCGAGCGAGTGCGTGAGACGGTTGCGCGCGAAGTCGAGGCCCGCGGTGGGGCTCAGCACTTGCGTCTTGGCGGCGAGCCGGCGCAGCGCGCTCGAGTGCAGCACGCGCGCACGGTCGCGCGCGAAGTCGCTGCGGCGGCTCGAGTGCTGCTCGGCAAGCCAGCGCTCGGCGTCGGCCTGACTGTAGTCAGCCATGCTGTGCTCAGGCACGCTGTCCTCAGCCACCGCTCGTGTTCAGTTCGGCCTCGGTGAGTTCTGCCCGGTGCGTCTCCTGCAGCTCGCGACTGTCGAGCCAGCCGTGCGGCAGCGAAGGGTTCTTGGGAGTGCCTGCGCGCCCGCGCTGTCCCTCCGCGTCGGCGCCCGGGTAGGGCTGCTCCCAGTCGAGCTGGGCGAGCAGCTCGTCGAGCTGGGCGAGATCGTGCACGGTGGCCAGGGACGCCCGCAGGTCGCCACCGACCGAGTACCCCTTGAAGTACCAGGCGACGTGCTTGCGGATGTCGCGGCACGCGCGATCCTCGTCGTCGAAGAACTCGACGAGCAGTTCGGCGTGGCGCTTGAACGCTCTCGCGACCTCCCCGAGTGCGGGCTCGGCCTTGAGCTTCTCGCCTCGGAAGGCAGCAGCGAGGTCGCCGAACAGCCACGGGCGGCCAAGGCATCCGCGCCCGACGACGACACCGTCGCATCCGGTCTCGTCGACCATGCGCAGCGCGTCCTCGGCACTCCAGATGTCCCCGTTGCCGAGCACGGGAGTCGAGGTGATCACGTTCTTGAGCTTCTCGATCGCCGACCAGTCGGCCGTTCCGGAGTAGAACTCGGCGGCCGTGCGGGCGTGCAGGGCGATGCTCGCGACACCGGCGCCCTCCGCCGCCCTACCCGCTTCGAGGTAGGTGAGGTGGTCGGAGTCGATTCCCTTGCGCATCTTCACGGTGAGCGGCACATCCCCGGCCGCCTTGACCGCGCGCTCCACGATGTCTCGGAACAGGTCGCGCTTCCACGGGAGTGCAGCTCCCCCGCCCTTGCGAGTGACCTTCGGCACGGGGCATCCGAAGTTCAAATCGATGTGGTCGGCGCGGTCTTCGGCGACGAGCATCGTGACGGCCTCGGCTACAGTCTTCGGGTCGACGCCGTAGAGCTGGATGCTGCGCGGAGTCTCCGACTCGTGGTGACGGATGAGGCGCATGCTCTCCGGGGTGCGCTCGACGAGGGCGCGGCTCGTGATCATCTCGCTCACGTACAGCCCGGCGCCGTACTCGCGGCACAACCGCCGGAACGCCGTGTTGGTGATTCCCGCCATGGGCGCGAGCACCACGGGAACATCAAGGGCGATTGGCCCGATGTTCAGCCTGGGTGCAGCCCGGTGGGGCGCGTCCGCGAGAATGGTCACTCGACGATTCTCCCAGACTCAATCGATCCGTTCCTCCCAGACCCAGACCCAAGGTGGCATGCATGACTTCAGGCCGAGATCGGGTGGCCCAGGATGCCGCGGCCCGAAGCATCCCCATCGACATCGTCGCGCGCCCGCAGGCCGCCTCGCTCGAGGAGGCCGCGGCCATTCTCGGGATCGAACCCGCCCAGATCGTCAAGTCGCTCGTGGTGAAGCGCCACGACGGCACGTTCCTGTTCGCCCTCGTGCCGGGCGACCGGCAGATCTCGTGGGCCAAGCTGAGGGCTGTCGTCGGAGTCAACAAACTCCAGTTGCCCGAGGCGTCCCTCGCGCTCGAGGCGACGGGCTACGAGCGCGGCACGATCACCCCGTTCGGCAGCACCACCGCCTGGCCCGTTTACGCCGACGAGCGCATCGCCGGCCGCATCGCCATGGGCGCGGGCGAACACGGGTTCAGCGCCTGGGTCGACGCCCTCGACCTCATCCGCGGCTTCGTCGCCACGACTGCGGACATCAGCGACTGATGGCACTGGACGACCACCCCAACGTGTTCCGATTCGAGGGCCGGCTCTGGGTGAGCGAGGTGCCGCGCGAGGACGCGCTGCGGCAGTTCCAGGCGCAGCGGGCCTGGGATGACGCGACCGCGAAGGCACAACGCTGGTGGGTTGCGATCGGCGTCGGCGCGACCGTGGGCGTAGGGGCCGTACTCGGCCTCGGCATCACGACGGGAGCACCGCCCGTGCTCTACCTGTTCGTGCTGCCCATCGCGTTCGCCTTCGGGGCGGTGCTCGGGGCGATGATCAACAAGCGGATGCTGGGCGCCGGGCGCGCTTCAAGCACCGCTCCCACGACGCCGCGGCCGAGCATCCCGGCGCTCACTCGGGTGCCACCGCGCGTGGCGGCGAAAGCGCCCGCGGACGCAAGCGCTCGAGACCTGATCGAGTGGTCGAAGCGCGGGGGCGTGCCGCCCGAAGCGAGGTAGAAGCTAGACGAGGTCTTCGTCGAGCTTGCGATTCACCACAGCTTGCGTGTGGTGTTCGGGTATCGCGCAGAAGTCGCCAACGCACGACGCTGCGGTCGGATCGCCCAACTCCTCGAGCGAAATGATCTGCAGTGGCATGGTCGGAGCATCCATCAGACGGCGTCTCTTTCGGTTCGAACCTGTGTGAGCACGTTAGCGAAAGTCTGGGCCTCTTGCGCACCAGACACCCCGTACTTGCCGTCGATCACGAAGAATGGCACGCCATTGATGCCGTATTCGCGCGCTTGCGCCATGTCGGCCTTCACGTCGGAGAGGTACCGGTGCGACTCGAGCGCCTCCGTCACCTCGTCGCGGTCGAAGCCGAGCTCGACCGCGATGTCCACGAGCTCCGGGATGCGACCCACGTGCTCGCCCTTGATGAAGTAGGCCTCGAGCAGCCGCTCCTTCATCTCCAGCTGGCGGCCCTTGCTCTTCGCGAAGTGCAGCAGTTCGTGGGAGATCACCGTGTTGGTCTGGTGCACGTGGTCGTAGTCGTAGTCGAGACCGACGTCGGCCGCGATACTCGTCACGCGAGCGAGCATCTGCTCGGCCTGCACGGGCGAAATACCTTTGCGCTGGCTCAAGTAATCCATGGGAGAGCCCTCAAAGTCGACCGGAGTGTCAGGAGACAGCTCGAACGAGTGGTACTCGACCTCCACGGGGATGCCGGCCGCGGCCGCTCCCGCCTCGAACTTGCGCTTGCCGATGTAACACCACGGACACTGCACGTCAGACCAGATGTCCACCTTGATGGGTTCACTCACCCTTGACCCAACGCGAGCCGTGCGCCCGTATTCCCGGTGTAGCGCGAGCCGCGGCATCCGGGGCTCCTTTCGGTGCGGCTCGAGCCGCGGCTAGGCGCCGATCAGCCGCTCGGCGAGGTACGCGCGCAAGCCCTCGAGCGGGATGCGCTCCTGCTCCATGGTGTCGCGCTCGCGCACGGTCACAGCCTTGTCGTCGAGCGAATCGAAGTCGATCGTGACGCAGAACGGTGTGCCGATCTCGTCCTGCCGGCGGTAGCGGCGGCCGATCGCGCCGGCGTCGTCGAAGTCCACATTCCACGATCGTCGGAGGTCGGCGGCCACCTCACGCGCGACGGGCGACAGCTGCTCGTTGCGCGACAACGGGAGCACGGCCACCTTGACGGGCGCGAGCCGACGGTCGAGCCGCAGAACCGTGCGCTTGTCGACGCCGCCCTTGGCGTTCGGGGCCTCGTCTTCTGCGTATGCGTCGAGCAAGAAGGCCATGAGGGCGCGCGTGAGGCCGAACGCGGGCTCGATCACGTACGGGATCCAGCGCTCGTCCTTCGTCTGGTCGAAATACGAGAGGTCGGTTCCGGAGGCCTCGGAATGAGTGCGAAGGTCGAAGTCGGTGCGGTTGGCGACTCCCATGAGCTCGCCCCACTCACTGCCCTGGAAACGGAAGCGGTACTCGATGTCGACGGTGCGCTTCGAGTAGTGGCTGAGCTTCTCCTTGGGGTGCTCGAAGAGGCGCAGGTTCTCGGGGTTGATACCGAGGTCGGTGTACCAGCGCAGCGACTCGTCGATCCAGTACTGGTGCCACTCTTCGTCGGTGCCGGGCTCGACGAAGAACTCCATCTCCATCTGCTCGAATTCACGCGTGCGGAAGATGAAGTTGCCGGGGGTGATCTCGTTGCGGAAGCTCTTGCCCACCTGGCCGATACCGAACGGGGGCTTCATCCTGCTGGCGCCCATGACGTTCGCGAAATTCACGAAGATGCCCTGCGCGGTCTCGGGCCGCAGGTAGTGCAGGCCCTCCTCGTTGTCGACCGGCCCGAGGAAGGTCTTGAGCAGCCCGGAGAAGTTCTGCGGCTCGGTCCAGGCGCCGGGCTGGCCGGTGTCCGGGTCTTTGATGTCGGCGAGGCCGTTGGCCGGCGGATGCCCGTGCTTCTCCTCGTACGCCTCGAGCAGGTGATCGGCGCGATAGCGCTTGTGGGTGTGCAGCGACTCGACGAGTGGGTCGGAGAAGACCTCGACGTGGCCGGACACCTCCCACACCCGACGGGGCAGGATGACCGCCGAGTCGATACCGACGACATCGTCACGACCCTGCACGACGGTCTGCCACCACTGCTTCTTGATGTTCTCCTTGAGCGCAGTGCCGAGCGGCCCGTAGTCCCAGGCGGAGCGTGAACCGCCGTAGATCTCTCCCGACTGGAAGACGAAACCCCGGCGCTTGGCGAGGTTGATGACGGCGTCGAGATTGCTGGGGGTGGCCAAAGGGGTGCTCCTTAAGCGCGCCATCGTTTCCGCGACGCGCGCCAATAGTCAGCCGAGCTGGGTGCCCGGTCGGCGGTGAGTCACGAGTCTACTAACGGATCCGGGCACGAGATTGCAGCGCCCGGAGCCCTTGGTGCTTCGGGACCCCCTGCGGGATCACCGCGCCGAAATCTCGTGAGCGCGTTCCAGAATTGCGAGGCTCGCAACCGCGTCGCGGGGTGCCACAGGCACGGGTGACCCTTCAAGAATCGCTGCAGCCATCCTCACGTAGAACTCGGGATACCGACCGCGTTCGGTGGGCACGGACGTGACACCCTCGCTGTCGTCGACACCGAGGGTGCCCCACAGTGCGGGCGGAGTAACGCCATAGTTCGGGTCGTCGGGCCAGATGCCTTCCTTGAGTCCGGCCTCCTGCCCGTCCAGACCATAGGAGGCGTACGCGTTGTTCTCGCCGAGAACACGGAATCGTGCTCCCGGTTGACCAGACACCCGCGCGACCGTGATGTGTGACCTGACGCCTGACTCGTGATGGAGAGCGAGGAACGACTCGTCGTCGCTCGCCCTCCCGTCCCGCACGTATCCGACCTCCGCGTACTCGAGCGTCGCGGGGCCGAACAGGTGAAGCGCCTGGTCGACGAGGTGGCTGCCCACGTCGAAGGTGACCCCGCCGCCCTCATTGACCGGGGTAGCACCCTGCCACTCGGCCCTCAGCTCGACCGACCAGCGCTCGAAACTCGACTCGAAGCGATGGATGCGCCCGAAGGCACCCTGCTCTACCAGAGCCTTGACGGTGAGGAAGTCGCCATCCCATCGACGACTCTGGAACACCGACAGGGGCACGCCTTGCCGCTCCGAGATATCAATGAGCGTCTCCGCTTCCGCAGTCGTCACCACGAACGGCTTGTCGACGACGAGCGCGATGCCGGCCTCGAGCACGGCGCGCGCCTGCTCGAAGTGGGTCGGCGGCGGTGTCGCGATGATGACGAGATCGAGGTCCCGAGACCGGGCGAGAAGCTCCTCGGTGGTAGCGACGACCTCGTACTTCTGGGCCGCCTTGGCCTGGCGTTCCGGGTTGCTTGTGACCACGAGATCAAGCGAGTACGCGGGATTCGAAGCGACGAGGGGCTCATGGAACACCTGTCCGGCTAGCCCGTAGCCGATGATTGCGGTGCGGATCGGTGCCATCACCAGACTGTGTAGCCGCCGTCGACGAGGAGGTCGTGACCGGTCACGAAAGTGCTTGCATCGGAGGCGAGGAACACCGCTGCCCCTGCGATCTCGTGAGGCTTCGCGAAACGCGCGAGCGGCGTCTTCGAGAGCCAGGCGTCGACCATCTCCGGCTTGGATCGGCTGAGCGCGGTCATCGCGGTCTCGGTGTATCCCGGTGACAGCGAGTTCACACGAACCCCGCGGTCGCCCCACTCGCCAGCAAGCGACTTGGTGTATTGCACGACCGCAGCCTTCGACGCGTTGTACGCGGCCTGCCGCTGTGGACGGTTGACGGCGCTGGCCGACATCGACGCGATGTTCACGATTGAGCCGGAGCCCTGTTCCAGCATGACGCGCCCTTCCGCCCGGCAGGATCGGAAGACGCCGCGGATGTTCGTGGCGAACACCGCATCCCACTCGTCATCCGTCGTGTCTTCAGCCGGCTTGTTGAGTCGCGCTCCCGCGCCGTTGATCGCAATGTCGAGGCGACCGTTCTCCTTGACGATCTGGGCGATTGCGCTGTCGATCGACGCGGTCTCCGTTACATCGAGGGGAATGTAGGTGACCCCCAGCTCAGCGGCGGCCTGGCGGCCTACATCCTCGGTGCGCCCGGCGATGTACACAGTGGCGCCGTACTTGGTGAGCGCCTCCGCCACCGCGTAGCCGATACCTGTCGCGCCCCCGGTGACGAGAGCGGTCTTTCCTCCAACGGTGTAGTCGAGAGGCGATGTCATGCAGTTCTCCTATTTTGTATCTGTGGATCTGTGATGTCGGGGCTGCCGCGCGAGTGCGCAACTACCCCTTGGTTGCGCCGGCCGTGAGTCCTGAGACCACGTACTTCTGGAAGAAGACGGCCATGACGATGATGGGGACCGTGATCGCTGTGCTTGCCGCCATGAGGCCTCCCCAGTCGATGCTCGCGTAGCCGATGAAGTTCATGATCGCGACGGGCAGCGTCTTGGTCTGCGATCCAGAAAGGATGAGCGAAAACAGGAAGTTGTTCCACGAGAAGATGAACGCCAGAATCGCCGCCGTCGCAATCCCCGGCGCCGAGAGCGGAAGGCTGATCCGGAAGAACGCACCGATCGGGGTGAGGCCGTCGACTTGGGCCGCTTCTTCGAGATCGACCGGCAGCCCGTCGAAGAACGAGATCAGGATCCAGACGATAAGCGGCACCGAGGTGAACATGTGCGCGAGGATCATCGCGCCATAGCCGCCGACCAGGCCGAGGTTGGCGAAGATGAAATACCACGGAACAATGAGGCTGATCGCGGGGATGATGCGCGCCAGGAGCACGGTACTGGCCGATCGCCGCATTGTGAACCTGGACATGGCGTACGCCGCCGGGAGGCCGAGCGCGAGCGCGAGCCCCGTTGACCCCGCGCCGACCACGAAACTGTTCCAGAAGAACGGCAAAAAGCTCTGCTCGCCGAATACCGTCACATAGTTGTCGAACGTGGGGACGAAAGAGAAGGTCTTCGCTGCGTTGTAAATGTCGATGTTCGACTTCAGGGAAGCCAGGATCATCCACACGATAGGAAACGCGAGTCCGACGACCACGACGACGAGAGCTACGACCCGGAAGATCGTGTACGCACGGGAATCGCCCGCCCTGCTCCGCCTGCGCTTCCTGGCGACAGGATTCGCTCGTGTGACAGTTGCAGCGGTCATCAGTAGTCCTTCTTCCTTCTCAGCAACTGGATCGCCACGAGGATAAGGACCATGGCGAAGAACACGACGAGTACGGCTGACGCGAGGCCATACCTGCTGTACAGGAAGTTTTCGCCATACGCGTAGATGTTCACCGTCTCGACTTCGTGGAGCGAGCCGCCGCCCGTTCCCTTGGTGGCGTAGAGAATGTCGAAAGTCTTGAACGCGTCAATCGAGCGCAGCACGACCGCCGCGATCAGGGCGGGCATCAGCAAGGGCAGGGTGACGTATCGGAAACGCTGGAACGCTGAGGCTCCGTCGACTCGGGCAGCCTCATCGGGCTCGTCGGGCAACGAGGTGAGGCCCGCCAGCAGAATCAATACCATCATGGGTGTCCACTGCCAGATGTCGACGAACATAAGGGTAGGCAGCGCCTGGTTGGGGTCGGAGATCCAGCCGTTGTCCGGTAGTCCGAACCAGTTCAGGAGCTGGTTCGCGAAACCGATACTCGGCTCGAAGATGAGCCTCCACATCATGCCAACGGCGATCGGGGTAGCCACGAGCGGCAGCAGGATGATCCCGCGCACGATCCGTTCCCCTCGAAACGGCCGCCGCAACAACAGCGCGATTCCCATGCCGAGCGCGAGCTCGACAGCCACGACACCGACCGTGAATGTGACGGTGCGTCCGACGGCCGGCCAGAAACGCGTCGTGTCGGTGAGAACGGCAACGTAGTTCTCGAAGCCGATGAAGTTGATCTCCGCGCGAAGGGAGTTCGCGGCATCCGTGAAGCTCAAGTAGATCGTGTAGCTCAGCGGGATGATGATCAGGGCCGCTACGAAGATCACCGCGGGCCCGGCGAAGATCCACTTTCTGTGGCGATTTGCCCAGATCGACAGAGACGAGCCGAACTGGCTGCCTCGCAGATTGGTTTGCGTCATTACTGCACCTCACACATGACAAGAACGGTCGGCACACGGCAGTCGCCCAGACTGACTGCTCGGCGGGATCCGGCACCGAAGAATGCTCCGTTGTGCCGACCAGGAAGCGACCGGCACAACGGAGCGTTGACGAACGTCCTACTTCTCCTTGTCCAGCAGATCCTGGAAGGCGGCGTTCGCGGTCTTCGCAGCGTCCGCCACGTCACCACCCTGGATGGCCGTCACCAGCGGAGTGCCCACAGCCTCGCGCGCCGCAGCTACCGCGATGAGCACCGGGCGGTCATAGCCGACCCCGATGTCACCGTTCGTCTGGATGACCTTGAGGAGGTCGGCCGGAAGCGCACTCGTGCCCGCCGGGTCCGCCCACACCGACGTGCGAGGGCCGGGAACGTCCGCCTGCTGGAACTTGAGCACGTTGTCTTTGCTCGTGGCCCACTGAATGAACTTCCAGGCGTTGTCCTGATTCTTCGACCCGGAGTTGATCCCGATGGCGAAGTTGGTGATGTTGTACGGTCGCGATCCGTCCGATCCAGACGGAATCGGCGCGACACCGATCTGGTCGGCGATGTTCGACTTCGAGGGATCGACTGCGTTGTTGTACTGCGAGCTACCCTCCGGGTAGAACGCGACGAGACCCTGCTGCATGAGGCCCATGACCTGCGGCCAGTTCATGTCGACGGAGCCGGGAGGGCCATAGTCCTTGATGAGGCCGCCCAGGTACTCGTATGCCTTGATCGCCTCCGGGCTGTCGACGGCCGCCTTGCCGTTCTTGTCAACCCAGTCTCCCCCGAAGCTGTAGAGGAAACTCGAGAACTGCGTCACAGCAGCTGACTTCTCGCCGCGAGCACCGAACGCGTAGATGTCCGGGTTGAGCTCGTGGATCTTCTTCACCGCTGCGGTGAGTTCATCCATCGTCTTCGGGACGTCCAGACCGGCGGCCGCGAGAAGATCCTTGCGGTAGTAGAGCACGGCGGTCTCGGTCGCGATCGGTACGCCGACGACCTCGTCGCCCACGGTCACCGACGACCGCGCGGACTCCTGGAAGTCCTGCCAGTCCCACCCGGCGTCCTTGGTGACATCGTCGCTGAGGTCGACAAGCCACTTGTTCGTAGACATCTGCAGCGTGTCCTGCAGCGGCTTGAACATCATGACGTCAAGCTCGTCGCTCGCGGCGTTGAGCTTGACATTGTAGAGCTGCGCGAGCTGCTCGTCGTCGTAGATGTTCAGGTCAACCTTGATCCCGGTCTCCTTCTCGAAGTCCGGGAGAGCCTTCTTGACGGCGTCACTCCACGGGTGATTCGCAAGGGTCACGTTGAGCGTCCCGGATGAACCCGTTCCAGCGTCCGCGCCTCCGGCGCATCCCGCAAGCGCCACAACGGCGGAAGCAGCAACGGCAAGGGAGGTAGCCCGCAGAATCGTCGATTTCTTCACTTATTTCCTTCTTCCCTGAGAGTGGGCGCGAAGTTGCAGGTTCACGCTCGATGCCTCGTTACATCTTCTCAATGATGAATAATATGCGTTTAGATCATACTTAGTCAAACTCTGTCTATGATCTATAGTCGCTTTTCATCAGATTGCTCGCCAAGACGACGATCAAGGCAATCGAGCGCGCGCGAGGGTATTTCAGTCATCCATCCGGCCGCACGCGGCATGGCAGGGCAGAGTCAGGTGCGGGCGGACACTCGCGGAAATGTCGAAGCAACCGCCGCGGCCGGAACGCTCTCGAGGTCCTCGATGGTGGCTGCCATGTGACGCGCGCTCGCCTCTCGGGCCCCCTCGACATCCCCGGCGCTGATGCGCTCGAAGATGGCGATGTGCTCTTCGAGGGCAGAAGAGGGCGGACGACGGCTTCCGGTCGTCAGTTCGCGGCTTCGCGCGAGCAGTCCCGCCGCCGGCCGCATCATGCTCACGAGTACGTCATTGCCGGTTGCCACAAGCAGGGCCTCGTGGAAGGCGACATCTGCATCGACATACCCGGATGGTTCATCGAGGTGCTCGCGCATTCTGGCGATCGCGTTGCCCAGCGCTTCGATGTCTCCAGCCGTCGCCCGTGCTGCGGCAAGCGCCGCCGCCGAATTCTCGATGATCCACCGCACTTCCATGAGTTGCTTCAGCGAGTTCTCGTCTTTGCGCATAGCGAGACCGAGCGTTTCGCCGAATGCTCGCTCATACTGCAGCTGTATCGTGGGGCGCCGACCGGGCACCAGAACCAGGAGTCCTTGCATTTCGAGCGCCGTGAGCGCCTCGCGCACAACCGTGCGACTCACTCCCAGCGTTGCGGACAGCTCCCGCTCTGGCGGCAGGGTGTCCCCCGGGCCGAGCGAATCGCCCTCGATGATGGCGAGCACTGCGGAAATGACCTCGTCCCGCAGTTTGTTCCGCGCGATCACGTGGCTCCTCCTCGCAGCGTCGTCCGTTCTCGCTGTCGAGCCTACTGCGGTGGCCAACGACCCAGCTGGTATAACAGTCCTACCAAGACGACCCCGCGAGCCAGGACTCGACCCCTGCCGCAATCGCTCGAATCGAGAACAAGTGGCACTCACCCGAAATCGTGTCGGTCTCAATCCCCTTCAGTGGGTCACCGCAGGCGAAATCAGCGTGCGATCACCGGACGGGAGCGCGCGATTCGCGGACCCGTGGTTCATTCCCACCTTCCGACGGATTCTGGGATTGGTGGCCGAGTCTGGCTTCGGGGCCATGATGCTGAAAGTTCCGCCGACGCAAACGCTGCAGGCCTACAAGTCGATGGTCGACGATGCGGGGCTCGACCTTGCACCCGGATACGTTCAGGTCACCCTCCCCGAGGACGAACACCGCTCCTTCACTCGTGGCAGTCAGGAGTGGTTCCGCTGGTTCGACGATGTTCGCCGGCGTGCCGAGGAGTCGAACTTCTGCGGCTTGGATTCGGTCTTCATCGCGTCGGACATCAGGCGGTCGGGACGCGTTCGGGTCGACGAAGCAGTAGCCGTCGGGGCCGCCTTCGACCAGGGTCGGCTGGAACGAGTCACCGAACTGCTCGCCGACGCCGTTGAGGTGCTTGCCCGGGAAGGGCTTCGCGCCGGCCTGCACAATCACGTCGGAACGTGGATCGAGACCAAGCGGGAGATCGAGTATGTGCTCGACAACGTGGACTCCCTGTGGGCGGGATTCGACATCGGTCATCTCAGTTGGGCGGGAATGGACCCGGTCGAGATGGTGCGGAAATACTCCGACCGTCTGCTCGATCTGCACATCAAGGATCTCGACGCGCGGATCGCCACTGCAAGTCGCGCCGTGCCGACCTCGTACAGAGAAGCATCGGTGCAGCGGTTCTTCCTCGAGCCCGGCTCTGGAGACATAGACCTGGCTGGCGTTCTTGCCGAGTTGCCCTCGAACTTCCCGGGCTGGGTCGTCGTCGAAGTCGATCGCGCATCCATCGAGCCGACGGCGAGCGCGAAGCAGAGCTGGCGATGGATCGAGGACCACGTGCCAGCGCGCGTGGTATAACATTCATACCACCCGCATCGAGCGGAGAGAAAGGGCGAGGGGCGCGTGAACTCCGAGTCGAAGTCCTACGTCATAGGTCTCGACCTCGGCACCTCGTCATGCAAGGCCGCCGTTTTCGACCTCAGCGGCCGCCCACACGCCGTCAGCCGGGTCGCGTACGCGACCGCGACGGAGCGGGGCGGCGTGACGCAACGGGCGGATGAGTGGGCAGAGGCCGCCATCGCTGCCCTGTGCGCTATCGCGCCTGCGGTCGGTGATGGCGACTTGCTCGGCATCGGGCTGAGTGGGCAGATCGGCACTCACGTGCTCCTGGACTCGGCCGGCGGCCCACTCCACGATGCCGTCACCTGGCAGGACGGCCGCTCGGCCGGAGTTGTGCAGGAGGTCGAGGATGCGATCGATCGCGATTGGCTCAGCACCCAACTCGACACGCGCCTGCCCGCGGGGGCTGCATGGCCACTGGTGCGCATGTTGTGGCTCAGCCGGCTCGATCCGCAGCTGTTCCGGCGTGCACGTTGGATAGCCCAGCCCAAGGACTTCCTTCTGCGTCGACTGACGGGCGAGATCGCGAGCGATCCGTCGAGCTGGCGGGGAATCGCACGCCCCGACGGAAGTATCGTCACTGAAGCGCTCGAGAAGCTCGGCATTGCCAACCTTGTGCCGCCACTGTTCCGCGAGACCGCAACCGTCGGCGGCCTCCTCCCGGCCATCGCCGCTCGAACAGGACTGCCAACGGGACTTTCCGTCTACATCGGCATGAACGACCTGAACTGCAGTCTGCTTGGCATCGGGGCCGTCGAACCGGGTCGGGCATTCGATGTCGCCGGAACGTCTGAGCATCTGGGATACGTCTCGACGCTCGCGAGCGCCTCAACCTCGGTCAACAGCGTTCCGCTTCATGGAACCGACACGTCGCTGTACTCGGTCTATGGAGTGAGCTCGAACGGTGGGTCGATCGCCCAGTGGGCCGCTGCGGCGCTTTCCGGCACTCCCGGCTCCGAGTTGGGCGAAGACGCCCTCGCGAGTCTGGTGTCTGCCAGCGCTCCCGGCTCGGACGGCCTGCTCTTCCTGCCATACCTGCGCGGAGAACGAGCACCCGTTTGGGATGCGGCGGCTACGGGGGCCCTTGTCGGCCTCACCCAGACTCACGGTGCTCCTGAGATCGCTCGAGCGGCACTGGAGGGCGTCGCGTTCAACCTTCGCCAGATCAAGGAACTCCTGCCCGAATCATCGCCAAGCGAGATCCGCGCAACGGGAGGACCAACACGAATGAGCGCCTGGAACCAGATCAAGGCAGACGTGCTGCAGCGACCCATCCGCCTCCTCGCAGAGGCCGACTCAGCGGCGCTTGGCGCAGCAATGGTCGCGGCCATCGGATGCGGAGCCTTCCCGTCATCGGCCGCCGCGTCCGCAGCGATGGTCCGCACGGTCGGGATCATCGATCCCGACGTGCGAACGGCCGAGCTCTACGACGATGCCTACACACGATTCCGCGAGGTGTATCCAGCGCTGTCAGGGCTACGAAACCCCGCTCTAACCCCAAAGAAAGGACACCATGTCTAGCAAGTCAGCCGTCGTCTTCGGCGCAGGGAAGATTGCCCGCGGCTTTATCGGCCACATTCTCAATCTCTCGGGATTCTCGATCACTTTTGTGGATGTCAGCCCGGAGCTGGTCGCGCTTGTCAACGAGCGCAAGCAGTACACGGTTCACATTCTCGGTGCACCCGAGAAGGACACCGTAGTGACCAACGTGTCAGCGCTTGTGTCCGGCGACCCCGCGATCACGTCAGCAGTCGCACAAGCGGATGTCGTATTCGTGAGCGTCGGGGGTGCGAACCTCGGGCACGTCGCTGCCCCTCTCGCCGCCGCGCTTGCCGAGCGACTCACCAACCGACTCGGTCCCCTCAATGTGGTCGTGTGCGAGAACTGGCGCGCCGCCGGAGAGACGCTCAAGGCCGCAGTGCTGGAGAACCTCCCACAAGAGCTTCACGAGCGTTTCGCCACAGAGGTCGGCATCGCCGAATCGACGATCATGCGGTCAGCGATCGCGGCGACCCCGGCCCAGGTGGCAGCAGACCCGCTCGCAGTGCAGTCGCAGAACTTCTGGCTCCTGCCCATCGACGGCGACGCACTCGTCCCCGGATTTCCGGAGATCGAAACCGTCGACCCGGTGCACAACTTCGCCAACGCGCTCGAGCGCAAGCTCTACACCTACAACACGGGCAATGCCACGATCTCATTCCTCGGCTGGCTGCGCGGCCACTCCTATCTGAGCGAGGCCGCGAACGATCCGGTGATCGAAGAGATCGCCAAGGGCACGTATGAGGAGATGGGCCGAGCCATGGTCGCCAAGTTCGGTTTCGATCCCGAGGACCAGCGCCAGTATGCAGAACGTTCACTCGTGAAATTTCAGGATCCTGAGATCGTCGACCCCCTAACCCGGCAGATCAACGACCCCTTGCGCAAGCTCGGCCGCCATGACCGTCTCGTGGGGGCGGCACTCGTTGCCCTTGAGCACGGCGTGCGTCCCGATTCCGTCGCCATCGGCATTGCGGCTGGCTTGCGTCACAGAAACCCGAACGACCCGTCGGCAGTGAAGCTTGCCGAGCTCATCGAGCAGTTCGGCGAAGGCGATGCTCTCGCCCAGGTCGCAGGGATCGAGAAGGATCACGAACTCATCGCGCTGGTTCTTTCGAAACTGCCGGAGGTCGACGCGATCACGACGGGCACAGCTGCTCCCTAGTTGCTCCTCTCTCCCTATAAGCCGAAGAGGCCCCGTTCGCCAAGCGAACGGGGCCCCTTTATCGTTGCGGTTTAGGCCTGCGCTTCGTCCAGCAAGCCCGCAGCTAACGCTGGCGCGAGCGCGAGCCGGAGGGGAAGGCGTGGGATGACGAGCGCATGCATGAGGTGGTAGAGATCTGGCTTGCCGTCCCACACCTCGCTCGACGGCATGTTGTTGACATCGAGTTCCTGCCACCAGGAGCCGCCCTCCATGTCCATGAGGTGCTCACGGCACCAGTCCCAGAACGTCTGGTACCACTTCTCGTACTGCGGGTCCCCCGTGGCCGCGAACAGCGCGTACGCTCCGCCGATCGCCTCGACGATGACCCAGCGGATGCGCTCGCGCACCACCGGTGCGCCCGTCCAGTCCACGGAGTAGACGAAGCCTGTTCCGCCGTCCACACTCCAGGCGTCGCGCACGGTGGCTGCGAAGAGCCCCTTCGCGTCCTCGAGCAGCCAGTCCGGCGCATCCTCACCTCGTGCTTCGAGACCGGCGCGGATATGCAGGAGCAATCGCGCCCACTCGGCCCAGTGCCCCGGGGTGGACCCGTACGCACGGAAACGGTGCACCGGGGTGTCGATGTTGTAATCCGGCAGCGGATTCCAGTCCTCGTCGAAGTGTTCGTACACACGGTAAGAATTGTTCTTCGCAAAGTGATGGATCATGCGCTCGGCAATCTGCTTCGCCCGGTCGAACCAGATCCGATCACCCGTCACGTCGGCGGCGGCGAGATACGCCTCGACGGCGTGCATGTTGACATTGCCGCCGCGGTAGCTCTCGGTCTGCGTGAATGCGCGATCCCACGACTCAAGAGCCATTCCCTGCTCGTCGCTCCAGAAGTACTTGCTCGTGAGGGCGAGCGCCTCGTCGAGCAGTTCGCGAGCACCCGGTCGACCGGCCGCAGTGGCGCTGGCCGCGCCGAGGATCACGAAGAAGTGCGGGTACCCTGACTTGGTGTCGTCGGCGGCACCCGACGCGTCGATGCTCGTGAACCATCCACCGTTCTGCTCGTCGCGAAACGGGCCGGTCATCGCTGCCAGTCCGTGATCGACAAGAGCGGCTGCGCCCGGACGGCCCATCAATGTGGCCAAAGAGTAAACATGGGTCATGCGCGCGGTCACCCAGAGGAAGGTGGGGCGGTCAGCACGCACTACGCCCGAGTTGTCAAGCCAACCGAACCCTCCGGACTCGATAGCGGCGGCGCGACCGAACTCGAAAAGTCGATCGGTTTCGGACTCGAGCCACCGAGCGTGGGCGGCGGTGTTCAGCCAAGGCATTGGCTTCTCCTTCAATTGTTAGTTACTGACGAAGTAGTAGTGGCCGAGGCACCTGCCCGGACCGGGGGCAACCCCGGCTGCGATCTCACAGTTCTCGCCCCCAACTGGTTTAAAGCATATCTTCTGCCGCGTTCTTGCCGCTACGACATACTAATAGTTACGAATCAGATCATTATTCGATCGCGCGTCTCTTGTAAACGAACGCCGGTGTGCGTTGCTCGCTGGCAAGTGACAAGTGCCGCTCCGCGCTGGCTGCCTCAGTCAAGCCCCGGATAAGCCGTATAAGTACGCCTCAAAGGTTCTATTAGTGCCTTTAGGTATTCTGATATAGTCCTCGGATGAACGAGTCAGGGGCAAACCCGAGTCAACCTGGGGTCGCGACGCGCTCCCGGGGGCTGCATGGACAACTCCTCCAGCAGCTGGGCGTCGCGATCTGCGGGCAGGAAGTGCCCCCGGGCAGCATCATCACGATCGAAGAGATCGAAGAACGCTACGGGGTCTCCCGCTCGGTCGTGCGTGAGGCGGTGCGGGTACTCGAATCCATGGGTCTCGTCGCGTCACGGCGTCGGGTGGGCATCGTCGCCCTCTCCCCCAGCGAGTGGAATCTCTACGACCCGCAGATCATCCGGTGGAGGTTGGCCTCGCCAGCGCGAATCGCGCAACTTCGTTCACTGACCGAACTCCGTCTCGCCGTCGAGCCGGAGGCTGCCCGTCTGGCCGCCATCCGCGCGCCACTCATCAACGCGGGCGATCTCATGGGGATCGCAGGAAAGCTCTGGGTCGCGGGCGAGGGCGACAACAACGAGGAGTTCCTGAGACTCGACATCATGTTCCATCGACTGGTGCTCTCCAGTTCAGGCAACGAGATGTTTGAACGGCTCAATTCGGTCGTCGCCGAGATGCTGGCTGGTCAACGACAGTACGGTCTCGCTCCGGCACACACCGATGTCGAGGCTCTGCAACTGCACGTGGATGTCGCCAGTGCCATCCAACGCGGCGTGCCCGCAGACGCCCACTCAGCAATGCTTGCCGTCATGCAACGCACGATGCATGAGGTGAACTCGATCGCCGAGCCCGGGGATGAGCACGAAGCCCCTCCTGAGACGACCGCCGACACTGATCAGTAGGCGGCGCTGTTGCGCTGCGTTCAGTTGAGGGCGCGAACCACTGCGGCTACGTCACTCTCGTCATTCCAGAGGTGAAAGGATGCGCGCAGCCGGCCAGCGCGCCCCGACACCCGGATGCCCGCATCGATGAGTTTGCGCAGGTCGCTGCCCGAGGCATCCGGCCAGCTCACGATCGCCTGGTGTTGCTGCGGGATGCCCAACTCGTCGCACAGCGCGTCGCCGAGGCCGCTCGTGCGCTCCCACACCTCCGCGATGTCGAGTCCCGCGAACAGGGCGATCGACTGCTCCGCGCCGATCCACGCCTGCCAGGCGGGGGAGACATCGAAGCGGCGCGCGGTGTGCGCGAGGTGCATGTCGGGTCCGTAGCAGCTCTGCCAGACATCGTCGCCCGCATACCAGCCCGCGTGCAGGGGCGTGAGGAGAGCGTCGAAACGCTCGCTCAGGGTCAGGAATGCGACGCCGCGCGGCGAGCACAACCACTTGTAGGTATGGCACGCGGTGACGTCGAACAGGGCGGCGTCGACGGGCAACACGCCCGCTGACTGGGTGACGTCGCAGAACGTGTAGGCGTTCGTGCGCGCCGCCGCCTCGAGGATCGCGGGCACGTCGGCGACGACCCCGCTCGACGACTGCACGTGCGAGAAGACGACGAGCCACGTGGCATCCGTGATCGAGTCGGCGAGTGCGGAGAGCGCGACCGTGCGCACTGTCACGCCGCGCTGCAGGAACGGGAAGATGATCGACGAGAAGTCGCCGTCGACGCACAGCACTTCGGCACCGTCTGGCACGGCGGCCGCGAGGAGTGCGGCGAGCACCGAGGTCTGCGAGCCCTGTGCGACGCGGTCCGGATGCACGCCCACGAGCGACGCGTACAAGGCACGGGTGCGCTCGATCACCGAGTCGTAGCCCTGCGGGTCTCGGTCGGCGGCGGACCACGCGGCGAGGTCGGCCGTGAGCGCCTCGACCGTCTGGCGCGGCGGGATGCCGATCGAGGCCACGGCGAGGTACCCGCGGGGGTCACCGAAGCTGTCGATCGCGGCGGCGAGTTGCGGCGATGTGGTGCGCTGCGGTGTCATCCACCCAGCATCCCCTGCTCGCATCCATGCGACAAGGGCATGTATCGCATGGCATGAATAACACCCGGTTATGCTCAGGCGATGGAATCCCAACTCGACCTGCACTCGATCCGCATCGTCCGGGCCATCTCCGAGCACGGAACCATCAGCGGCGCGGCTCGCGCGCTCGGCTTCAGCCAACCCGCGATCAGCCAGCACCTGCGGCGCGTCGAGGCGCGCCTCGGCGTACCCCTCGTCGTGCGGGCCGGGCGTGGCGTGCGGCTCACCGAACCGGGGCAGGTGCTCGCGCGGCACGCGATCACGATCACGTCGGCGCTCGCCGCCGCTAACGGCGACCTCGCGGAGCTCGTCGGCCTTGCCGCGGGAACCGTGCGCATCGCCGCCTTCCCGACCGCGTCGTCAACGATCGTGCCGCGATTGCTGCGTGTGATGCGTCAGCGTCACCCCGGTATCTCGGTCACCTACGTGGAGTCGGAGCCTCCCGAGGCGATCGGGATGCTTCGCGACGGCCTCGTCGACGTCGCGATCACGTTCGCCTACCCGGGAGACCGCGCCGACCCGCACCGCGACGGGGACTCATCGCTCGACACCGTGCCGCTCTACACCGAACCGGTCGTGCTCGCCCTGCCTGACGACCATCCGCTCGCCGCCTCGGACGCCGTCGAACTGGCGGGCCTCGCGGCCGAGGGCTGGATCGCGGGCTGCCCGCTCTGCCGCGGCCACCTTCTCGCCGCGTGCGAAGCCGTCGGCGTCGCGCCGCGCATCGAACTCGAGACCGACAATGCCGTCGCCGTGCTCAACCTCGTCGCCGCGGGACTCGGTGTGGCGCTGCTCCCTCAGCTCGCGCTCGCCACGGCACCCGTGCCCGGCGGCGCGACCGTGAGGTCGACGGTTCCCTCGAGCGACCGCAGCATCCAGCTCGTCGTGCAGGCCGGATCCCGCGGCGTGCCGAGCATCGCCGCCGCGGTCGCGGCGATCTCCTCGCTCGACGGCTCGGGCTGGGGCCTCAGCCGCGCGCGCTAGCGGGGGGCTCAGCCGCGCGCGCTAGCGGGGGGCTCTGCCGCGCGCGCTCGGCGGGGCTGCTCTGGGCAGCGCTAGGCGGCGCTGCTCTGGGCGGCCGCGGACAGCGCGTGCGCGCGCTCGAGGATGCGCACGACCTCGATCGCCTCGCGCGGGTCGACGGGAGACGGTGCACCGTCGAGGATGCTCGCCGCGACGCCCGCGTAGAACGCCGGGTAGTTCCCGATCTCGGTCGGCACGGGAACGAGCCCCGGCTCGACACCGTCGATGCCGAGAAGACCCCACTCGGACTCGGGGGTGACTCCGTAGCCATCCGAACCGGGCCAGCGCCGCTGCTTGAGCGCGGGCTCCTGGCCGTCGAGACCGTAGACCGTGTACGCGGCCCGGGAGCCGAGCGCGCGCAAGCGCGGGCCGCTCTGCGCGGCGGCCCGGCTCATCGTGAGGTGCGACCGCACGCCGCTCGCGTGGAGCAGGGAAATGAAGGCATCGTCGTCGCTCACGCCGCCGGGTCGCACGACCTGCAGCTCGGCCTGCTCCACGGTCGCAGGACCGAACAGGTGGAGCGCCTGGTCGACGAGGTGGCTGCCGAGGTCGTAGGTGATTCCCGCGCCCTGGTCGGCCGTCGTCGTGTCCTGCCAGCGATCGCGAGTGGGTCCGCCCCAGCGTTCGAACGTCGACTCGAAGCGATGCACGGAACCGAGCGCGCCCTCGGCGATGAGGCGCTTGAGAGTAAGGAAGTCGCCGTCCCAGCGGCGGTTCTGGAACACCGCGAGCGTCTTTCCGACCTCCTCCGCCTTCGCGCTGAGCTTCTTGGCGTCGACGACGGTCGGCACGAACGGCTTGTCGATCACGAGGTGGGCGCCGGCCTCGAGGGCCGCGAGCCCCTGCTCGAGGTGGGTGTGCGCGGGAGACGCGAGCACCACCAGGTCAAGGTCGCCGGCACGCGCGAGGAGTACCTCCGGCGAGGCGACGATCTCCGCGCCGGGGTGTTGCGCTTTCGCGTCGGCTGCCCGCTCGGGGCTGCTCGTGGAGATGACCTCGAGGCTGAAGGCTGGGTTGGTGGCGAGGAACGGGGCGTGGAATACGCGGCCGGAAAGTCCGAAGCCGATGATCCCCGCGCGGATAGTCGGCGTGGTGGGCATCCGACAAGCCTAGCTTCGCGCCGCAGTCGCGCGCGTCACGCCTGCCGCGCCGTCGCCTGCCCCAGTGTGGCGACCGACTCGGATGCCGCGGCCACGTCCAGCGCAACGGCGTGCAGTTGCTCCGCCGTCGCCGTGGCATCCAGGCTGAAGCGCACGGCCGTCTGTGCGACCTCGGGTGCGATCCCCATCGCGAGCAGCACGTGGGAGGGTTCGTCGCTTCCCGCGGCGCACGCAGAACCGGCGGAGACGACGATGCCGCGACGGCCCAGTTCGAGCAGGATCGATTCCCCGCTCGTGCCGGGAAAGCAGAAGGAGGCGTTTGACGGCAAGCGGCGATCGCGCGGGCCCGTCAGCACGGCACCGGGCACGATCGCGAGCACTTCGTCGATGAACGCGTCGCGAAGCGGAGCGATATCGCCTCCCGGCGCCAGCGCCAGGGCCGCGGCGAGCCCGACGGCGCCCGCGACGTTCTCCGTGCCGGAGCGGCGCCCGCGTTCCTGGCCGCCGCCGTGCAGCACGGGTTCGAGGGGCGTGCCCCCGCGCACGTACAGGGCTCCGATTCCCTTCGGTGCGCCCAGCTTGTGCCCGGAGATCGAGATGGCATCGACGTCGAGAGCGGTGAGGTCGAGCCATCCCGCCGCCTGCACCGCATCGGTGTGCACGCGGATGCCGAGCGCGCGGGCGGCCGCCGCTAGCTCGGCCACCGGTTGAATGGCCCCCACCTCGTTGTTCGCGTACATGACGCTCACGAGCGTCGTGTCTGGCCGCAGAGCTGCCGTGAACTCGGCAACATCGACGAGACCCTCGGTGTCGACCCCGACGACCGTCACCTCGAACCCGTGGTGCCGCTCGAGGTAGGCGCACGACTCGAGCACCGCCTCGTGCTCGATCGCCGTCGTCACGACGTGGCGTCCACGCGGGTCGGCGAGAGCGATTCCCTTGACGGCGAGATTGTCGGCCTCGGTGCCGCCCGAGGTGAAGACCACCTCGGATGCCCGGCACCCGAACCAGCGGGCGAGGGCTGCACGGGCATCCTGGAGAGCGATCGCGGCCGCCTCTCCCAGTTCGTGCCGACTCGACGGGTTGCCGAAGTCGCCCGTCAGGTACGGCCACATGGCCTCGAGAACCTCCCGCCGCACGGCGGTCGTCGCGGCCGAATCGAGGTAGATCATGCGATCTCGATGTCCAGCCCGAGGTCGAGGGCGCGCGCGCTGTGGGTCAGCGCACCGACGGAGATGATGTCGACCCCGCAACGCGCGATTTCGGCTACCGTGTCGAGGTTGACCCCGCCGCTGGCCTCGACAAGGGCGCGTCCCGCGACGATCGCGATGCCCTCGCGAAGCTCGGCAGGGGTGAAGTTGTCGAGCATGATCGTGTCCACACCGGCCGCGACGACCTCCTCGATCTGGTCGAGGCGATCGACCTCGACCTCGATGTGGGTCGTGTGCCCGAGTCGTTCGCGAGCTGCACGGATGGCGTCGCCGAGAGGGATGCCCGATGCCGTCAGCACGGCAAGGTGGTTGTCTTTCGCGAGCACGGCGTCGGAGAGCGAGAAGCGGTGGTTGCGCCCGCCCCCATCTCGCACCGCTCGACGTTCCAATGCGCGCAGTCCCGGCGTGGTCTTGCGGGTGTCGACGATGCGCGCGTGAGTGCCGGTGACCGCCTCGACGTACCGCGCGGTGAGTGTCGCGATTCCGGACATCCGCTGGACGAGATTGAGCGCGATGCGCTCCCCGCGGAGCACAGCGCGCGCACTGCCCTCCACCGTCGCGAGCACGGCGCCCGGCTCGAAGCGCGTGGCGTCTGCGACGAGCGTGTCGGCCGTCGCGTCGCCGATGAGCTCGAAAACGCGCGCAAACACCCCGATTCCGCTCAGGATGCCCGGCTCACGTGCGACGAGGCTCGCCTGTGCGCGGGCGTGCTCGGGCAGGAACGCCTCCGAGGTCACATCGCCCCACGGCGCGTCCTCCGCGAGGGCGCGCAGGATGATGTCGTCTACGGTCTGCGGGTTCACAGGGCTGCCTCCAGTGCAGGGGTGCGGACGGCTGCCGTCCACAGGAACGAGTGCGCGAATTCTGGCCTGGGCTCGGGGAAGTCGACGCGGTAGTGGGCGCCGCGGGACTCCTCGCGGCAAATGGCGGCACGCACCACGAGCCGGGCGAGGTCGAGCAGGTTGCGGTCCTCGAGCTGTGCAACGGTGTCGCCCGCGGCCGTCCACCTCGCGAGAGTGCTCTTTGCCAGTTGCAGCCCTGCGGCAGAGCGCTCGAGGCCCGCGTGAGTCCACATGAGGTCTTGCAGCTCGCTGCGGGTGAACGAGGTGGCGCCCTGGGCCGGCTCGGTGTTCTGGGCCGGCTCGGTACTTTGGGTCGGCTCCGCGCCCTGCGGAATGAACGGGGTTTCGAGCGGCTCGGGGTGGGCGAGCGCATCCGCTGCACGCCATGCGAAGACGAGCGACTCGAGGAGGGAGTTGGACGCTAGCCGATTCGCTCCGTGCACGCCCGTGCAAGCCACCTCCCCCACGGCGAACAGACCGGGCACTGATGTGCGTCCCCAGGCATCCGTTCGAATCCCGCCCATCGAGTAGTGCGCGGCCGGCGTTACAGGCACCGGCTCGACGGCCCAATCGAGACCGTGCTGGAGGCACGAGCGCGTAATGCCGGGAAACCGTTCCGCGAGATACTCGCGCCCGAGCGCTGTCGCGTCGAGCCTGACCGGCGCGCCGCCCTGCTGGGACATCGCCGCCGAGATACCACGTGCGACGACGTCACGCGGGGCGAGTTCGCCGTGCGGGTGCACGTCGAGCATGAATCGCTCGCCCGCGTCATCGAGCAGTACCGCGCCGTCACCTCGCACTGCCTCGGACACCAGGGGGCTGCCCGGAACCGCGAGGGCGGTCGGGTGGAACTGGTAGAACTCGAGGTCGGCGAGCGCCGCTCCCGCACGGTACGCGGCCGCGATACCGTCTCCGGTCGCCACCGCTGGGTTTGTCGTGTGGCTGTACAACTGGCCGGCACCGCCGCTCGCGAGCACGACCACGTCACCGGCAACGACGCGGCCCTCACCGTCTGGGCCGATGACATCCACCCCGACGATCCGGCCGTCGGCAACGACGAGGTCGCGCATGAACGTGTGCTCGTGCACCTCCACGGCGATCGCGCGAACGGCTCGCACGAGCGCGACTTCGATCGCGAGTCCCGTGGCGTCACCGCCGGCATGGATGACACGGCGCGCCGAGTGCGCAGCCTCATGCCCGCGCGCGAGCTCGCCACGGTGCCCAACAGACGCGTCCCGGTCGAACTCGACGCCGAGCGCGATGAGGTCACGCACTCGCTGCGGACCCTCCCCGCACAGCACCTCCACCATCTCGGTGTCGCACAGGCCGGCACCAGCCCGGACGGTGTCCGCGACGTGCGAGGCGACGCTGTCGTCGGGAAAGAGGGCTGCAGCGATCCCGCCCTGAGCGTACTTGGTGTTGCTTTCGGCGAGCTCGGCCTTGGTGATGAGGATGACCTCGTGGTGCTTGCTCGCCCGGTATGCCGTGACGAGCCCCGCGATGCCGGTTCCCACGACGACGACGCGCGCCATGATCAGGCCACCCGGGGCTTCGCGGCGAGCATGCGGTCGAGCGCGACACGGGCGTCACCGGCGACCGCCGCATCCACCGAGATGCGGTTGGTCACCCGGCCCGCAACCAGTTCCTCGAGCACCCACGCGAGGTAACCAGGGTGGATGCGGTACATGGTCGAGCAGGGGCAGATCACCGGGTCGAGACAGAAGATCTCGTGCTGGGGATACTCTGCCGCCAGCCGATTGACCATGTTGACCTCGGTACCGATCGCGAACGTGGTCGGCTCGGTCGCGCCCGCAACGGCCCTGCGGATGTAGTCCGTCGAGCCCGCCTCGTCGGCCGCGTCGACGACGGGCATCGGGCACTCCGGGTGCACTATCACCCGAACGCCGGGGTACTCCGCGCGGGCCTTTTCGATCTGATCGACGGTGAAACGCTTGTGCACGCTGCAGAAGCCGTGCCAGAGGATGACGCGAGCGTCGGCGAGAGCATCCGGCTCGTTGCCACCGAGCGGTTTGCGCGGGTTCCACATGGGCATCTGATCGAGCGGGATTCCCATCGCCTTGGCGGTATTGCGGCCGAGGTGCTGATCGGGAAAGAACAGCACACGCTGGCCGCGCTCGAACGCCCACTCGAGCACCGTGGCGGCATTCGACGACGTGCAGACGATGCCTCCGTTGCGACCGCAGAATGCCTTGAGGGCGGCCGATGAGTTCATATAGGTGACCGGGATGACCGGAACGCGACCGGACTCATCGGCGTCAGTGCCATAGATGGCCGTCAGCTGCTCCCAGCACTCCTCGACGGAGTCGATGTCGGCCATGTCGGCCATGGAGCAGCCTGCGGCGAGGTTCGGGAGTATGACGTTCTGCCCGGGGCGGGCGAGAATGTCCGCTGTCTCAGCCATGAAGTGCACGCCGCAGAACACGATGGCTTCCGCGTCGGGCACCGTCTGGGCGGCGTTGGCCAACTGGAAGGAGTCGCCGAGGAAGTCGGCGTGCTGCACGACCTCGTCGCGCTGGTAGAAGTGGCCGAGCACGACCACCCGACGCCCCAGTGCGGCCTTGGCTGCCCGGATGCGATCGTGCAGCTCATCGTTGTTCGCGCGCTGGTACTCGGCAGGCAGCGCGCCCTGCCGCGGCGAGCCGGTGGGGATAATGTCACCCATCGAGGCACCGGGACCGTACCCGGGCGTGCCGAGGTCGAAGGTCCACGGGCCGTCCGCGAGGTCGGGCGCACAGGTGTCGCCGGGCGCGGTCGTGATGAGGGTGTCTACTGATGCCAAAAGTGCTCTGCTCCTTAAGGGCTGGCCAGGGGGCCGTTGTCGACGAGCTCGATGGACTCGTCGTGGCGATACAGTCGGGGCGGCCGATGCCGTCCGCCTGAGACTCTGCTTTCGGTCGGCACGAGGGATCCCTCCACTTGCCGACGGAAATTGGCGGGGTCGAGTTGCCGCTGCAGCACGGCCTCGTAGACCTCGCGCAATTCGGCGAGGGTGAAGGTCTCGCCGAGGAAGGCGCGGGCGATGCGGCTGTAGCCGACCTTGGTTCGCAACCGCCAGAGCGCGTACTCGACGATCGCATTGTGGTCGAACGCGAGCTTGGGCAGGTGGTCGGCCGGGTGCCAGCGCACGTTCTCGCCTTCGGCAGCACGCTCGGCCTCGTGCGGGCGCACCATGGCCCAGTAGACGATCGACACCACCCGTCCGTCGGGCGACCGGCCCACCTCGCCGAACGCGTAGAGCTGTTCGAGATACGCGGGCTTGAGGGCGGTGGTCTCGAGCAGGTTGCGGGCGGCGGCATCCGCGAGGCTCTCTTCGGGCGAGACCCAGCCACCGGGCAGCGCCCAACGGCCCTCGTACGGTTTCGTGATCCGTCGCACGAGCGGGATCCAGGGGGTGCTGAGGCCGGTCTCGGGATGCGGTCGGAGCGCGAAGATGACGGTCGAGACCGCGAGGGAGATTCCCTGCTGCGTGTGTTCCATGACGACCGATCAGTAAGAGTCAGAATGACTTGAACTGATCTTAGCACTTAGGGTCAGGTCGACCCAAACCGGCTCAGTCCGTTCCCCTGGTGCCGGGCGCGTCGACGGCGGCGCCGAAGCGGCGGTTGCGTGACGCGTAGACGGCGATCGCCTCCCAGAGCTGCTCGCGCGTGAAGTCGGGCCAGAGGGTGTCGAGAAACACCATCTCCGCGTAGGCGCTCTGCCAGGGCATGAAGTTCGACATGCGCTGCTCGCCCGAGCTGCGCACGAACAGGTCCACGTCTGGGAGGTCGGCGGTGTAGAGGTGCTTCTGGATCGTCTTCTCGCTGATTCCAGACGGCTTCAGTCTGCCCGCGGCGACCTCGCGTGCAATAGCCTGTACGGCATCCGTGATCTCATTACGGCCGCCGTAATTGACGCACATCGTGAGAGTGAGCACGTTGTTGCCGGCCGTGAGGCGCTCGGCGAATTGCAACTCCTTGATGACGGATGCCCAGAGTCGCGGTGTGCGGCCGGCCCAGCGCACTCGCACCGCCCAGTCGTTGAGCTGGTCCCTGCGGCGGTGAAGCACATCCCGGTTGAAGCCCATGAGGAACCGCACCTCGTCTGGGCTCCGGCTCCAGTTCTGCGTCGAGAACGCATAGACGCTCAAGTGCTTGACGCCGACCTGGATGGCGCCCGCGACCACGTCGAGCAGCGATGCTTCGCCCGCCTTGTGGCCTTCGATGCGCGTGAGGCCGCGGGCGTTGGCCCAGCGGCCATTGCCGTCCATGACGAGAGCGACGTGCGCGGGCACCGCGCCTCTCGGGAATTCCGGCGGGTAGAGGCCGGTCCAGTCGATGGGCTTGAAGTCGACGGCGTCTTTGTGGGTCTTGGCGGCGCTCACGCTGTGCGGTCCACGTGCTGGAGGGATCGCAGCGAGCGTTCGAGGTGGAACTGGGTGTACGCCGCGACGACCCCGCTGGCCTGGTTGCGCGCGCGATCCTCTGCCGCCTCCGCATCCGACCAGCGGCCCTCGAGCAGCGCCCCCAGCAGGGCGAGCGTGTCGAGGTCCAGTCGCGGGGCGCCAGGAGGGGCGACGGCATCGGCGACAACGCCGCCAAGCTGCGGCACGAACACCGTGTGCGGCCCCGGTGCGCCCGTGACGGCGCAATCGACGAAACTGGGCGCCCAGCCCGCGATCGAGAGGGAGCGCAGCAAGTACGAGTCGAGGGTGAGGGTTGCGGGATGCTCCCGCCGCGAGAGCGAGCGGAGGGCTCCGACGAGCAGCAGGTATTGCTGAAGCGAGCCGTCGTCATCCGTGATCTTGTCCGCTGTTTCGACCATGACGCTGCCGGCGGTGTAACTCGCGTAGTCGTCCGAGATGTCGGCGCCGTACGAGCCGAGTGACTCCGCCTGTTGCACGATGTCGAGGCTGCGGCCGATGTAGCACTGGATGTCGGCGACCATCATGGGCTCGAGCCGCGCACCGAAGCGCGATGCGGTCCGCCGCACGCCCTTCGCGACCGCCCGGATCTTGCCGTGCTGCTTCGAGAGCATCGTGACGATGCGGTCGGCTTCACCCAGCTTGTGGGTGCGCAGCACGACGGCTTCGTCACGATAGGTCGGCACCCCTCGATTATCCTCTCCTCCACTGTCGGTACCCTGATGCCGAACCGGGGAGAATGGTTCTCGTGACCCCTGTCGACACGTTCCAGGCCCAGAGGGGCAGACTCTTCGGCATCGCGTACCGAATGCTCGGATCGGCCAGCGAAGCCGAAGATGTCGTGCAGGATGCGTGGCTGCGCTGGCAGGCGACCGACACAAATGCCGTGCGCGAGCCCGCCGCCTTCCTCGCAACGATCGTCACCCGGCTTTCACTCACGGCGCTCGACTCCGCCCGCGCGCGACGCGAGGTGTACGTCGGGCCGTGGCTGCCCGAACCCATCGCGACCGGAGCAGACCCGGCGGCAGGGGCGGAACACCGGGAGTCTCTCAACCTCGCCGTTCTGCTGCTGCTCGAGCGCCTGAGCCCTGCGGAGCGCGCCGCCTACGTGCTGCACGAGGCCTTCAGCTATTCATTCCGCGAGGTCGCCGAGGTGCTCGAGACGAGTGAGTCGAACGCGAGGCAACTCGCGAGCCGCGCCCGGGCTCACCTCGACCGCGAGCGGGGTGTCACCGTGTCGGGAGCGGAGCGAGAGCGACTGCTCGGCGCCTTCCTCGCCGCCGCACAGGCAGGCGATCTGGCACGCCTCGAGTCGCTTCTCGCCGAAGACGCCCTGTCGATGTCCGACGGCGGTGGAGTGGTGAATGCCGCGCGCAAGCCGGTCAGCGGTCGCGCGAGAGTGGCCCAGCTCATCCTCGGCGTGCTCGAGAAGTTCGGCGAGGGCATCGTGCCCGTCGCGGTGGAGGCGAACGGCGAACCCGCCATGCTCGGCGTGCGGGACGGGCATCCGGTCGCCCTCTGGACGGTCGATATCGCCCCCGACGGCGTGCGGCGCCTGCTCATCGTGCTCAACCCGCACAAGCTCGAGAGATTCGCCTCCGTCGCACTGTCACGTTCCTGACGGCTGGTCGGTCATAGCTGGTGACCCCTCCAACGAAAGGTAACCATGACCATCCTCGTAACCGGCGGAACAGGCACTCTCGGCCGCCCGACCGTAGCCCGACTGACGGCGCACGGGCATGACGTGCGGATACTCAGCCGCAAGCCCGGCCGCAACCGCTTTATCGGCGACGTCACCACAGGCGTCGGTCTGCGCGAGGCACTCGCGCACGTCGATACGGTGCTTCATCTGGCGACGAGCGCCGGCTCGAAGGATCCCGCCCAGGCCAGGATCGTCGTCGACGCCTGCCGCGATGCCGGCGTGAAACACCTCGTCTTCATCTCGATCGTGGGCGTCGACGACATCCCGTACCCGTATTACCGCGCGAAGCTCGAGAGCGAGCGCATCATCGAGCAATCGGGAATCCCGTACACGATCCTGCGCGCGACCCAGTTCCACAGCTTCGTAGGGATGTTCATCAAGCTCCAGCGCAATCTGCCCGTGGTGCTCGCCCTCGACGTACCTGACCAGCCGATCGCCGTCGAGGAGGTCGCCGCGCGTCTCGTCGAACTCGTGAACGCCGGGCCGTCCGGCCACGCCACCGATATCGGCGGTCCCGAACAACTCAGGCTGCGCGAAGCCATCCACATCTGGCAGCGGGCGCACGGCACGAGTAAGCCCGTGTGGATGCTGCATCTCTTCGGCAAGACGATCCGCGCGTTCCAGGAAGGGCACCACATGACCCCGATGCCGGGCTACGGTACGGAGAGATTCGCGCAGTACGCGGAGCGCGAAGCGGCCGGAAATCGTGCCCCTGCGGATCGCGGCCGTGGTACGAATGAGGCGTGACCGGCACCTTCATCATCCCCCTGTGGGCCGACCTGCTCGCGATAGGCATCGGCGCCCTGCAGGGCGCGCTGTTCGCGGCGCAATTCCGTGACCGCCGGCTCGACCTGCTCGGGGTGGCGATCATCGGCATCGCGACGGGGTTCGGCGGGGGCATCCTGCGCGATGTGCTGCTCGCGCAAGTGCCCGCTGCCCTCACGAGCAACTGGTACCTCATCGTCGCGACGGGCGCAGCCCTGCTCGGCATGCTCCTCGAGCGCGTGTTCTCGAAGCTCGGCGCACTCATCACCGCGCTCGACGCCCTCACGATCGGCCTGTTCGGCGCGATCGGCACGACGAAGGCCCTCGCCGCGGGACTACCGGAAGTTCCCGCGATCTTCGTGGGTGTGCTGTCGGCCGTGGGCGGGTCGATCCTGCGCGACCTGCTGCTCAATCTCCCCATAGCGCTCATGCACGTCGGTTCGCTCTACGCGGTCGCGGCGGTTGCCGGAACGACGAGCCTCGTCGTGCTGCTGGCATTCGGGGTTCCGGTGTTCTGGGCGGCAACGGCCTGCGTCGCCCTCACCTTCGGGGTTCGCGTGCTCGCCGTATTGTTCAAGTGGTCGCTGCCCGAGCAGCGTGCTATTACGAAGGTGCCGACGCTGCGCAAGCGCTGAGGCGGGGAGCGCTACGGCCGCAAGCGAGCCTTCTCGAACCGCTGAACGACCTCGGCGTCGCCCTCGAATGTCAGGGTCGCGGGAGTACGAGCGGTGCCCCGGTTCCACACCCACAGCAGCAGTTCGCCGGCCGGCCCGCTCACCGTCGCGGTGATCTCGTGATTCCCCTCGCGCTGCCAGTCGTTGCCGAAGCGCCATCCGTCGCCCGTGTCGGTCGACACCAGTCGCACGCCGCCACCGAGTGGTGCCAGCGTGCCGGACCTGGGCAGGAACACGTCGAACAGCTCCGACACGCCATCGGCGTACGAGTCGGGTGTCACCTCCGGGGGCGGTGGGGCGGTGGGGTCGGATGCGCTGCGCAGGTCCCACAAGTGCACGAGCGTCTCGAACAGCTGCCGGCGATGCCAGAAGCGCACCGTCTTGTCGACTTTGCTCAGGGTGTACGCGGGCGCATCCGGGTGCAGCTCTCGCAGGGCGTCGAGCAGTTCGGCACGGGACTCCGAGTACCACTCGACCGCGGACACCTCGAGCGACGGCACGTTGGTGCGGTGGTTGCGCTTGCCTGTGCGCGCGTTCGCGGCGGCCCAGCGGTGCACTGCCCCGAGGTGTGCGGCGAGTTGCGTCGTCGACCACTTGATATCCGCGCACGACGCTTCGGGATCCGCAACGGAGAGGTCGCGCAGGAATGCCCCGGTCACCACCTCGAGGCGGGCCAGGGCATCCATGCGTGAACTGTACCGGTACGCGCCGTTTTTACGCGCCGTCTCGCTAGGCGGAGACGAGTTGCCGGTCCCCCGCCTCCGCGCGCACGGCGCGATTGACGGCTGAAACGACCGCCTTGAGGGATGCCGTGGAGATGTCGGCGTCGATACCCACTCCCCACAGTCGCTTGCCGTTGACGTTGAGCTCGACGTAGGCGGCGGCGAGAGCATCCCCACCGGCACTCAGCGCGTGCTCGACGTAGTCGTAGAGCTTCACGTCGATTCGCTGCTCCGCCATGATGCCGAGGAACGCGGCGATGGGGCCGTTGCCGGTTCCCTTCGTCGCCTCCACCTCCTCGCCGATGCGCAGACGCACGTCGAGCGACACCTCTCCCGTCATGTCGCTCGCCGTGCGAGTGGAGAACAGCTCGAAACGGCCCCACTTGTCTTCAGGGCGCTCCGCCGGGGCCGGCAGGTACTCGTCCTGGAAGATCGCCCAGATCTCGTCGCTCGTGACCTCGCCGCCCTCCGCGTCCGTCTTCGCCTGCACGACCGCGCTGAACTCGATCTGCAGCTTGCGCGGCAGGTCGAGGGCGTGGTCGGCCTTGAGCAGGTACGCGACACCGCCCTTGCCCGATTGCGAGTTCACGCGCACGACCGCCTCGTAACCGCGGCCGAGGTCCTTCGGGTCGACGGGCAGGTACGGCACGGCCCAGAGCAGCTCGTCGACCGACTTGCCCTGTCGCTTCGCGTCGGCCTCCATGGCCTCGAAGCCCTTCTTGATCGCATCCTGGTGCGAACCGCTGAACGCCGTGTAGACGAGGTCGCCCGCCCACGGGCTGCGCTCGTGCACCCGCAACTGGTTGCAGTACTCGGCCGTGCGGCGGATCTCGTCGAGGTCGCTGAAGTCGATCTGCGGGTCGATGCCCTGCGTGAACAGGTTGATCCCCAGGGCTACGAGGTCGACGTTGGCGGTTCGCTCGCCGTTTCCTAACAGGCAGCCCTCGATTCGGTCCGCGCCCGCCATGTAGCCGAGCCCCGCTGCAGCGATCGCGGTGCCCCTTTCGTTGTGCGGGTGCAGCGAGAGGATGACGTTCTCGCGATGGGCGTGGTGCCGCGACATCCACTCGATCGAAGATCGGAAGAGC
>JAODAV010000025.1 GCA_025463605.1 Rhodoglobus sp.
GCACGCGCGGCGCCCTGCCGCGGCATCCGCCGCCGTCACGGGCCTGGGTCTCGCCGTCATGGGGGCGCTGTGCGTGTGAGACGTTCTCGCAGAAGCCAAGCGCCCTTTCCTCTCGCAGACTCCCTAAATACGGACGTTTGGGCTCTGCGGGATGGGGCGGCGGACCGCCTCTCAACAGACTCCCGTAAATACGGACATTTGCGGGGGCGACCAACAAACGTCCGTGTTCACGGGAGCTTTGCGAGTCTCTCCGCCGAGCCCGCGCGGGCTCTGAGAAAACGTCGCAGAAGGCAAGCGCCGAACGCCCTACCGCCCCATCGTGCGCGCGAGCGCCTCGACGGCGTCCTTCGCCTCTTTGAGGCCGACACCGGTGCGCTCGCGGTAGTGCTTGATGGCTTCGATCTTATTGCCGGCAGTGATCGCGTCGACGACGTCCGGGTACGAACCGTCCGCCGGGATGCCCGCCGCATCGAGCTGGCCGACACCGAGTCTGCGGTACAGCGCGTCGATCAGTTCGCCCTGCCGGCGCACCTGGCGCTGCAGTTCCTCAATGTTCTCCTGGTCACTCGGCATGGGAATGGCCTCCGTTCGTCGGTGTCAACCTAGCGAACGAAGGCCACTGAAGCACCACTACTTGATGACGTCCTTCTCCATGACGTCATAACCCTCCACCTGCGGGTCACCGTGCTCGCCCTTGCTGAGCGCGTACTCCTCCTCCGGTGAGAGCACGAGCTGGGTGCGCCCGAAGAGCGCGAACAGCACCAGCATCACGACGTAGACCACGAAGATCGCCACGATCGCGGGCAGGAACGTGGGATTGAATGCCAGCCCGATGAAGATCGCCGCCGCGATGATGCCGGCGATGACCGCACCCGGCACGCCGACGGGACTGACGTACGGCCGTTTCGCATTCGGCAGCTTGCTGCGCAGGATCACGAACGAGACCATCTGCAGGAGGTAGGCGAGCACTGCGCCCCACACCGCGATGTTCAGCACGATCGCGCCCCCAGTCCCCGCAGCGCCACCGAGCACGTCGACGACGATGAGGGCGACGAAGCCGACCACGGCACCGACGATGAGCGCGACCCAGGGGGTCTGGCGCTTGCCCGTGAGGGAGAGGAACTTCGGGTAGTAGCCCGCGCGGCTGAGCGAGTACATGTTGCGTCCGTAGGCGAACATGATTCCTTGCAGCGAGGCGAGCAGCCCGATGAGGGCGAACGCCGATAGCACCGCTGCGAGCCCTTCGGGCAGGATCGCCCTAAACCCGTCGAGCAACGGCTCACCTGAAGTCGAGAGAGCTGTGGAGCCGTTCACCCCCGGGTTGAGCACGAGCACGAGGGCACCGCACACGACGAGTGTGATCATGCCGACGATGCCGGCCTTCGGGATGTCGCGAGCCGGGTCGTGCGCCTCTTCGGCGGCGAGCGGCAGCTCTTCGATGCCGAGGAAGAACCACATCGCGAAGGGCAGCACGAACAGGATCGGCAGCACGCCGTGCGGCAGGAACTCGGACTGGCCGGGATCGGGTGCCACGTCGAACAGGTTCGCGGTGCTCCACGCGCCCGACGCGAGCGCGGCGATCGCGAAGACCACGAGGATCGCTATCGAGAGGATCGAGACGATCACGGCGAACCTGAACGAGATCGCGGCACCGGCCGTGTTGAGGGCGATGAAGACGACGTAGAGGATGATCCACCACACCCAGGTGGGCAGCTCGAACGCGAACAGGGCGCTCGTGATGCCGTTCGCGTATCCGGCCGAGAAGTAGACGATGACGCCCGTCGTCGCGACGTACTCGATCGTCTCGGCGAGGCCGGTGATGAAGCCGCCCCACGGTCCCATGGCGGCTCGCGCGAACGAGTACGCGCCGCCCGTATGCGGCATCGATGCCGACATCTCTCCGATCGAGAACAGCATTCCGAAGTACATGATCACGACGATCACGAATGCGACCACCATGCCACCCCAGCCGGAGGCGGCGAGGCCGAAGTTCCAGCCGGAGAAGTCGCCCGAGATGACCGCGGCGATGCCCAGCCCCCACAGGCCCCAGATGCCGGCGGCCCGCTTGAGGCTCCGTTTCTCGAAGTAATCTGCGCCGGCCGACGTGTACTTCACACCGGAGACGCTTCTGCTCTCTGCCATGACGGTCCTTCCCACGTGTCCAATCGGGGTGCGGGACACCGGCAGACGGCCGCGTCCACGCTTACCGGAGAGCATGGCGCCTATTGGTACTTGGTGTCTACCTTTGGATGGGAATTGCGCCCGACGACTGGCCGTTGTTCCGCGGAGCCCGTGTGATGTAATGGTCGGCATGGCTACCGGCAACCTCACCGTCGAGCAACTCACGGCACTCGTCGAGAAACGTGAGATCGACACCGTGATCATCGCGTTCACGGACATGCAGGGCAGGCTCGTCGGCAAGCGGGCGTCCGCGCGGCTGTTTCTCGAGGAGCTCGCCGAGCACGGCGCCGAGTGCTGCAATTACCTGCTCGCCGTTGACGTGGAGATGAATACCGTCGACGGGTACGCGATCTCGTCGTGGGAGCGCGGCTACGGCGACATGGCCATGATGCCCGACCTGGAAACCCTGCGCCTCGTGCCCTGGCTGCCCGGCACCGCGATGGTGACCGCCGACCTCACGTGGCTCGACGAGAAGCCCGTGGGCCCCGACCCGCGGCAGGTGCTCAAGCGCCAGATCGCGCGCCTCGCGGAGAAGGACCTCGTTCCGTACGTCGGCACAGAGCTCGAGTTCATCGTGTTCGATGACAGCTATCGGGACGCTTGGAAGAAGAAGTACGAGGGCCTGTATCCGGCATCCGACTACAACATCGACTACGCGCTCATGGCCTCGAGCCGCATGGAACCTCTGCTCCGCGACATCCGCAACGGCATGGATGGCGCGGGCATGTACTGCGAGGGCGTGAAGGGCGAGTGCAACCTGGGCCAGCAGGAGATCGCATTCCGCTACACCGACGCGCTCGCGACGTGCGACAACCACTCGATCTACAAGAACGGGGCGAAGGAGATCGCCGACCAACACGGCAAGTCGCTCACCTTCATGGCCAAGTTCAACGAGCGCGAGGGCAACTCCTGCCACATCCACTTGTCTGTCGTGAGCTCGAAGGGCGAGCCGGTCATGGCCGACAAGAACGGGCAGTACGGGTTCTCGAAGCTCATGGAGCACTGGATCGCGGGCCAGCTCACGACCCTGCGCGAATTGACCCTGTTCTTCGCGCCCAACATCAACTCGTACAAGCGCTACGTGGAGGGCAGCTTCGCGCCGACTGCCGTCGCTTGGGGCCTCGACAACCGCACGTGCGCGCTGCGGGTCGTGGGCCACGGGCGTTCGCTGCGCGTCGAGAACCGCGTGCCGGGTGGGGATGTCAACCAGTACCTCGCCGTGGCAGCGCTCATCGCAGGAGGTCTCTACGGGATCGAGCACGAGCTGGAGCTCGAGCCGCTCTTCGAGGGCAACGCCTACGTGTCGGATGCCCCCCGCGTGCCCTCCTCGCTGCGGGAGGCCACGGCGCTCTTCGCCGAGTCGGAGATCGCCCGCGAGGCCTTCGGCGACGATGTCGTCGCGCACTACCTCAACAACGCTCGCATCGAGCAGGCCGCGTTCGACGCGGCCATCACCGACTGGGAGAGGGTCCGTGGTTTCGAACGGTTCTGACAGGAAGCCGGTGATCGGCCTCACGACCTACTTGGAGCAAGCGCAGACGGGAATCTGGGACGTGCCCGCGTCGTTCCTGCCGAAGGTGTACTTCGAGGCGGTCACGCGCGCGGGCGGAATCGCGATCCTGCTGCCGCCGCAACCGGTCGACGCCCCGATCGCCCACCAGGTGCTGGCCGGTCTCGACGGGCTCATCATCACGGGCGGAAAAGACGTCGACCCTGCGAGGTACGGGCAGGAGAGGCATCCGCAGACCGACGAGCCCCGCCGCGATCGCGACGCGTGGGAGGATGCCCTTCTCACGGCCGCGATCGACATGGAGGTGCCGTTCCTCGGCATCTGCCGCGGTGCCCAGGTACTCAACGTCGCCCTCGGTGGAACCCTGCACCAGCACCTGCCCGAGGTGCTCGGCACCACGCGCTACAACCTCGGCGAGGGCAACTTCAACGACAACGCGGTCTCGGTCGAACAGTCGTCGCGACTGCGCGAGCTCGTCGGCGAATCGCTGGTCGGCAAGTCGTACCACCACCAGGCCATCGACGAGCTCGGTGAGGGGCTCGTCGTGACGGCCCGCTCCGACGACGGACTGATCCAGGCGGTCGAGCTCGAGCGCGTGCCGTTCGGTGTCGCGGTGCAGTGGCATCCCGAACAGGACCCCGACGACATTCGCCTCTTCGAGGGACTCGTGGATGCGGCGCGCGAGTACGCCTCGAAAACCAGCGGGAGCGCCCATGGCTAGCACCACACTCATCAATCCCGCCGACGAGACCGCGTTCGAGACCGTCGAGCACACCACCGTCGAGGGCGTCGACGACGCGGTCGCGCGCGCGGTGGTGGCCCAGCGTGCCTGGGCGGCGCTCGCGCCTGCAGCCCGGGCGCACGCCCTGCGCGAGTTCGCCCGTGTCGTCGACGGGGCGATCGAGGAGCTCGCGGCCCTCGAGGTCGTCAACTCCGGGCATCCGATCACGCAGGCCCGGTGGGAGGCCGGGCACGTGCGCGACGTGCTCAACTACTACGCCGCAGCCCCCGAGCGGATGATCGGCAAGCAGATCCCCGTCGCGGGCGGCATCGACGTGACGTTCCTCGAACCGCTCGGCGTCGTAGGCGTCATCGTGCCGTGGAACTGTCCGATGACGATCGCGAGCTGGGGTTTCGCGCCCGCGCTCGCCGCGGGCAATGCCGTCGTTCTCAAGCCCGCCGAGTGGACGCCGCTCACCGCTATGCGACTCGGCGAACTGGGCCTCGAGGCTGGGCTGCCCGAGGGGCTGTTCCAGGTGCTGCCGGGCCGCGGAAGCGTCGTCGGCGAGCGGTTCGTGACTCACGAGCAGGTGCGCAAGATCGTGTTCACGGGGTCGACCGAGGTCGGCAAGCAGGTGATGGCCGGATGCTCGGCTCAGGTCAAAGCGGTCACTCTCGAACTGGGTGGCAAGTCCGCCAACGTCGTGTTCGCCGATTCGGATCTCGAGAAGGCGGCCGCGACGGCGCCGTACGCCGTGTTCGAGAACGCTGGGCAGGACTGTTGCGCGCGCAGTCGCATCCTTGTCGAACGCAGTGTTCTCGACCGGTTCCTCGAACTGCTGGAGCCCGCGGTCAAGGGCGTGCGGGTGGGGGCGCCGGGCGACCCGGAGACCGAGATGGGGCCGCTCGTGTCGAAGACGCACTTCGATTCGGTGAGTTCTTACGTTCCGGATGACTCGCAGGTCGCGTTCCGAGGCTCGGCACCATCCGGTGCCGGCTTCTGGTTCGCGCCCACCGTGCTGCTGCCCCAGTCGCGCACCGATCGTGTGGTCGTCGACGAGATCTTCGGACCGGTCGTGTCGGTGCTGCCCTTCGACGACGAAGCGGACGCGGTCGCCCTCGCCAACGACAGCGTCTACGGCTTGAGCGGCTCCATCTGGACGCGCGACATCGGCCGCGCCATCCGGGTCGCCCGGGGTGTGGAGAGCGGCAACCTGTCGGTCAATTCGCATTCCTCGGTGCGGTACTCGACACCGTTCGGCGGGTTCAAGCAGAGCGGCCTCGGGCGTGAGCTGGGACCGGATGCCGCTTCCGCTTTCACCGAAACCAAGAATGTCTTCATCAGTACGGAGTGACATGGCAATCGAGAAGATCGACCTCACGCAGCGCCTCGCCGGCAAGGTCGCCGTGATCACGGGCGGCGCCTCCGGCATCGGCCTGGCGACAGCGCGCCGGTTCGCGGCGGAGGGCGCGACCGTCGTGATCGGCGACTTCAACGCGTCGGCGGGCGAGGCGGCGGCCGACGAGGTGGGCGGGTTGTTCGTGCAGGTGGACGTGACCGACGAGGCTCAGGTGAACAACCTGTTCGACACCGCCCAGTCGACCTACGGCGCCGTCGACATCGCGTTCAACAACGCGGGCATCTCGCCGCCAGAGGATGACTCGATCGAGACGACGGAGCTCCCCGCCTGGGAGCGGGTGCAAGACGTCAACCTCAAGAGCGTCTACCTGTGCTCGCGGGCGGCGCTGCGCCACATGGTGAAGCAGCAGTCCGGGTCGATCATCAACACGGCATCCTTCGTCGCGGTCATGGGTTCGGCGACGTCGCAAATCTCGTACACGGCGTCGAAGGGCGGGGTGCTCGCGATGACGAAGGAGCTCGGCGTGCAATTCGCGCGGCAGGGCATCCGGGTTAATGCGTTGTGCCCGGGCCCGGTGAACACGCCTCTGCTGCAGGAGCTGTTCGCGAAGGATCCCGAGCGCGCCGAGCGCCGGCTCGTGCACATCCCGAAGGGCCGGTTCGCGGAGCCCGAGGAGCTGGCGGCCGCGGTCGCGTTCCTCGCGAGCGATGACGCGAGTTTCATCACCGCATCCACGTTCCTCGTGGACGGCGGCATCAGTTCCGCCTATGTGACGCCGCTGTAGCCGTGTCGATCTCAGGGGATGCCACGTTCGAGGGCCTCGCAGACGAGGTGCTCTTGCGACCGGTGCGCAACGGCAACGCGTTCGAGGACACGGTCGCGAGACTGCTGCAGACGATCCGGCTCGGCATCGTCGAGCCGGGTGGCGCCCTCCCGCCCGAGCGCGACCTCGCGGCGCGCTTCTCGGTGAGCCGCGACACTGTTCGCGAAGCGATTCGTTCGCTGGCGGATGCCGGCTTCCTGGTCTCTCGTCGCGGCAGGTACGGCGGCACATTCGTGAGCGAGAAGCTGCCCGCGCGCGGCGTGCTGGACGCCGACCTCGCCGCCCCGACGGCGGCGGACATCGATGACGTGCTCGGCTTGAGGGAGATTCTCGAGGTGGGCGCTGCGCGAGCGGCGGCCGCTCGGCAGCTGGGTGCGGCGGAGCGTGACCAGTTGTGGACACGACTCACGGAGACCGCCGCGGCTCCCGTCGCCGACTACCGCCGCCTCGACTCTCGGCTGCACCTCACGATCGGCGAACTCGTGGGCATCCCATCGCTCGTGTCCCTGCTCGCGGACAACCGCACGCGGGTCAATCAGCTGCTCGACGGCATCCCGCTGCTGGCTCGCAACATCGAGCATTCCAACGAGCAGCACGAGGCGATCGTTGCGGCGATCCTCACGGGCAACCCCGAGCGGGCCGCTGCGGCGATGAGCGAGCACCTCGCGGGGTCGGCGGCGCTGCTGCGCGGGTTCCTGGGGTAGGTCTGCCCGCCCGCCCGCCCGCCCGCCCGCCTGCCTCGCCTCGCCCCGCCACCTTCGCCTGCCTGCCTCGCCGGCGGCCCTGATTTCTCGCGTCCCACGCTGGCGGTCCCGGCTCCTAAATGCGCGCACGTCGTTGTCCCCCCGCCAACACTCCCGTGAATACGGACATTCGTTAGACCCCCCGACAAATGTCCGTAATTACGGGAGTCCTTTAGACGGCACTTGGCTCTGCGGGTGCGGGTGCGGGTGCGGGTGCGTCCGCGTGCACGTGCGCGTGCGCGTGCGCGTGCTGGGGCGGGGTTCCGAGGGCCGACGAACTCCGGTCACCCCCTCGACCACTCCCGTGAATGCGGACATTAGTCAGGCCCGTTCGCGAACGTCCGCATCTACGGGAGTCTGCGTGAGGGGACGGTCATTTCCGCGGCGGGCCGGGCGACGCGCAGGCGGTCGCGACAGCTCAGGCGGTGGCGACAGCTCAGGCGGTGGCGACAGCTCAGGTGAGCGCAGCGAGTATCTTCGCGAGGTTCTTGTCGCGCGTCTCCTGTGTTTTCGCCGCAGCCCACGGCTCCACGAAGCCGCGCTGTTTCGAGTAGCTCAGTGCCGTGAACGTGTCGAGCACGCCGGCATCACGCAGGGTGAGCGACAACTCCTCCGGCAATTCGAACACGCGGGGCGCGTCGTCGAGTTCGAGCGTCACATCCACTTCGTCCCCGCCGGCGACCCCCGCCGCAGCGCGGTTCTCCGCGCTCACACCGACGCGGAACGCGCCCTTGTACCAGCCGACCGTGTTGCGGTAGCTGTAATCGCCGATCGTGACCACCACGGGGTACCGCTTGCCGGGGCCGAGCTTGGCCATGATGTTCTCGGGCACGACGATGCCCACAGCGTTGCCGCCGCCCTGCTCGAGCTGCGTGCGGAACGTGACCGCCATGCTCACACCGCGGGAGGCGGGGGAGTTCTCGGCGTGCGCGGCTTCGTCGCGGGCTTGGTGGGAGCGGTGTCCGAGGCGACGGGCTTGGTGGGAGCGGTGGGCGCCGTGCCCGACGCGGGACGCGCGGCAGTCGGAGGCACCGTGGAGGTAGGGGTGGCGGCCGGAGTGGACGCTGCTGCGGGAGTCGCGGGCCTGGCCGGCGAATTCTTCGCCACGTAGATCTGCGCCGCTTTCGTGCCGACGAGCAGGAAGCGCACGAGCAGGAAGAGAATGCCGATGAGTACGAGGAGCATGAAGAGCGAGAACAACCCGTACACGATCGTTCCCACGATGTGCGCGAAAGGTCCGCCCCAGCCGTTTCCGTCGAAATCCATGGTCAATCCTCCAGCTCGTTGTGATCCTGGGACTGCTTGATAACAGTTCCCACGGCGATAGCCACCGTGAGACCCCAGCTGATCCACATCAGAATGAGACGCCAGTCGCGGGGACCGCGACGGGTTGCTTGCACCGTACCCCACCCGCCGAAAAGGGCACTGAGCAGAGTCGTATTGAAGATGAACTTGCGCACGTGGCCTCCTCGACCGTCCATCCCAACGTACCGCGCGAGGCAGCAGTTAGCCCAGCCGCTTGACTTGGCCAGGCACGTGAGCGGCACACCATCAGGCACGCGAAGCGGCGTGTGGGAACGATTGCAGATAGCATGTTCGCCATGACTGTCGCGCACGCCGACGCCGTTGTCGTGAGTCGCTCGGGAAGGCGGCTCACGGTCTCCACGGCGACCTATTCCCTCCTCATCGAAGACACGGGGGCACGGTTCTCCCGCTCTCCCTACGCGATACTCGCGGGGGCCGATGGCCGCACATGGACCGAACTCAACCTCCTCGCCTCGATCGACACGGTGCAGTCGCCCGACGAGATCTGGGAGGTCTCCTCGCCCGTCGACAGCCGTGACGGCGAGGATGTCGTGCTCACGGTGGCGATGCGCGGCACGGCGTGGAACACGCATGAGACGCGAGTCGTCTGCTCGCCCGAGTCGGTCGCCGTGAGCGTGCGCGTGACGGGCACCGGCTCGATCACCGACCTCTGGGTGCTCGGCGGCAGCGCCTCGATGCCCCACGGTGCGACGGGGGAGTACCGCTCGGGCATCCGGTTCGCGAGTGTGCTCGTTCCCGCACCCGGGGAGCCCGTGCAGCTCGTGCGCCCGGCGCGCTCGTCCGCCGTCCTCGGCGTCACGGGCGACGCCGACCCGGGCCGTCTCAACGCGATCTTCTCGCCACCCCCGTTGGTGCTGGGTCTCGGGCGCGAAGCGGGCGACTCGGCCACTGGCGTACCGGGCGGTGACTGGCTCGCGCTGTCGGTGCGCGCACCGGTGAGCGAGCTGACCTTCACGACGATGCGCTACGAGCCCCTCGATGGCGGGTACCGGCTGCGGCTGTCGTACGACGGGCACACGGTCGTGGTCGGCGAGTGGACCTCGCCCTCGATCGTGTTCACCCCGAGCGAGTCGGGCTGGGGCGTGCTCGACGCGTACCGCGCGGATCTCGTGCGGCACGGCATGGCGCCCGACCGCGCACCCCAGGCGGCAGCATGGTGGCGCGAGCCGATCTTCTGCGGCTGGGGAGCGCAGTGCGCGCGAGTGGCCGCGTTGGAGGCCGAAGTCGTGGAGACCGGGGATGCGACCGTCGTGCTCGGCGCCCCGAGCCTTGCGAGGCAAGACGTCTACGACGAGTTCTTGCGCACCCTCGAGCAGAACGACCTCGAGCCCGGCACCATCGTGATCGACGACCGCTGGCAGCACAAGTACGGCAGCGCCGAGCCCGATCCGCAGCACTGGCCCGACCTCAAGGCCTGGATCGCCGCGCGCCACGCTCGCGGCCAGAAGGTGCTGCTGTGGTGGAAGGCGTGGGACCCAGACGGCATACCGATCGAAGAATGCGTCGTGGATGCCGCGGGCCGCCCCGTCTCGGTCGACCCCGCAAATCCCGCCTATCGCGCCCGGCTCGAGTCGATCGTCGAGGGGCTCCTCGGCGCCGACGGCCTCGACGCGGACGGGTTCAAGGTCGACTTCACCCAGCGCGCCCCGAGCGGCAAGACGCTGCGATCCGCCCCCGGCGCGTGGGGGATCGCCGCGCTGTATCAGCTGCTCGAGACCCTGTACCGGGCGGCGAAGGCGGCCAAGCCGGATGCCCTCGTGATCTGCCACACGATGCATCCGTCGTTCGGCGATGTCCTTGACATGATTCGCCTCAATGACGTCTCCAAGTACGATGTGGATCGCAACCGAGTTCCCGTCGTCGACCAGTTGCGGTTCCGCAACGAGATTGCGAGGCACACCCTGCCGCACCACCTCGTCGACACCGACCAGTGGCCGATGCCGAGTCGCAGCGAATGGCTCGCCTACGCCACCGAGCAGGCCGTGCTCGGCGTGCCCGCGCTCTACTACGTGGAGGCGATCGACCGCTCGGGGGAGCCGATCGGCCCCGACGATCTCGCCGTCATCGCCGGCACCTGGCGCGAGTACCGCGAGGGTCTCGCGTGAGCACGGTACCGATAGCCCGCACGACGGAGGTCGCGAACGGGGTGTTCCTCATCAAGGACACCTGCAACGTCTATCTCATCGTCTCGCACGACGAGGCCGGTTCGCGCACCGCGGTCGCGGTCGACTTCGGCTCCGGCCTCGCTCTCGACGTGATCGAGTCGCTCGGAATCGAGCGCATCACTGACATCGTCATGACCCATCACCACCGGGACCAGGGCCAGGGGCTTCCGCGAGCGGTGGAGCTGGGCATCCCGATCCACGTGCCCCCTGTCGAGGTGGACCTGTTCTCCGACGTCGAGTCGATGTGGTCGACGCGAGCGCTCGAGAACGACTACAACCTGCGGCAGGACCGGTTCTCGCTGCTCGAATCGGTGCCCGTCGCCTCGACGGTGCCCGAGTATCGCACCGGGACCTACGGCGGGATCGAGTTGCGTGTCGTCCCCACCCCTGGGCACACCATCGGCTCGGTCACCTACCTGCTCGATCGCGACGGCGAGACGATCGCGTTCACAGGCGACCTCATCTACGGCCCTGGCAAGGTGTGGTCGCTCGCCGCCAGCCAGTGGTCGTACTCCAATCACGAGGGACCGGCGATGACGATCCTGAGCTGCTACCTCCTCGCCGACGAGCGGCCCACGACCCTGCTGCCCTCGCACGGCGAGCCCATGCGCGACGCCCTCGCCGCCCTCGACCTGCTCGCGCTGCAGATGCAGTCATACGTCGACTCCCGGCGCTGGTATCCGTGGGACCTCAACGACCGGTTGCGCTACCCGTGGAAGCAGCTCACTGAGCACCTGCTGCTCAACCGCTCGAGCCTGTCGTGCTTCTACGCCCTGCTGTCAGACACCGGGGAGGCATTGTTCATCGACTTCGGGTACGACGTGACGACGGGCCTGCCGACGGGCAACGACCGGGCGTCGCGCAGGCCGTGGCTCGCATCCATTCCGTCGCTCAAGGCGCTCTACGGTGTCACGGCCATCACGGCCGTGCTGCCCACTCACTACCACGATGATCATGTCGCGGGCATGCCCCTGCTGCGCGATGTAGAGGGCACCGAGATCTGGTCGCCGGCGAATGTCGCGCCCATTCTCGCCGACCCCTGGCTGCACGACCTGCCGTGCCAGTGGTATGACGCAATCCCCTCCGACCGCGTGTTGCCGCTCGGGGAGTCGTTCACCTGGAACGAGTACCAGATCACCGTGCACGAGCAGCCCGGCCACACCCTCTACGCCGCGGCGTTCGAGGTGACGGTCGATGGCGTGACGGTGCTGTTCACGGGGGACCAGCAGGAGAACCTCGGTATTCCGGGGGAGCGGCGCGAGATTCTCAACTACCAGTACCGCAATGGCTTCCGCATCGCGGACTACCGCAAGAGCGCCGAACTCTACAAGCGCGTCGGCCCCGGGCTCATGGTGAGCGGCCACTGGGAGCCGCGCTGGGTCGACGAGGGGTACCTCGACTACCTCGTCGAGGAGGGCCAGTTCGTGTGGGACATCCACAACGCGCTGCTGCCATTCGAGGACTACAACTTCACGGCCGACAGCATCTTCGTGCGCCTCACGCCCTACCGCTCCGACGTGACTGCGGGCTCGACCGTGCGGTTCTCGGCTTTCATGCGCAACCCGCAGTTCGAGACGGTGCAAGCGAGCGTCAAACCCATCGTGCCGCCTGGCTGGGATGCTCCCGCCGAGCTCACGCGCACGCTCGAGGCCGGCGAGGAGGTCACCTTCGAGTTCGATGTCGTCGTCGGCGGACCGGTGACGAGGGCGCGAGTCGCCGTCGACGTGCAGGCCGGCGAGCACCTGCTCGGCCAGGCCGCGGAGGCCATCGTCACGGTGAGGCCAACGTCACGGTGAGGTAACCGGCTCGTTCAGGGCGCCGACGGCGGCTTGAACGGGCGGGTCACGCCCTGTCTGGGCACGCCGAGCGCCGGAGTGGGGGGCGCGTGCGGGTTCTCCGGCGGCACGGCGGCCACATTCATGGCTCCCGTTTGGGGCAGGTGTCCGTTCTGCGATCGGGGGCCAGAGCCGGTGCGGGCATAACTCCCGTAGGGCGGGTAGCGGTCGGGGCCGCGGTTCGCGTTGTAGGTAGCGAGCGCGCGCGTCGCCTCGGAGATCAGCCGGATCGTCAGCACGCCGATCACCACCGCCATGGCGGCGAGAACGAGCACGACTGCGTCGTTCAGTTCTGTCGACGAGATCTGTGTCACCGGCAACCTTCCCAGTTGGCAACCTCCGAGTTCACGGTAAGCCCGGGCCACCCCAAACCGGGAAGGGGCGACGGGGGGCTTGCGCTTCCCGCCGTTCCGTGGACACTGTGCCGCCTCGACTTGACTGCCGCGCGCAATGTGGGTACGTTCTCACACGATGGCGACGGCGCAGACACTCAGCCTCTCGGGCCCCGGCTGGAGCGTACGAGAAGCGCTCGGCGAGACGTGGGCGTGGCACGTCGCCGCCCCGTTGCCAGAAGCTCGCAACAATGTGGCGGATGCCGCGGCCCGCGAAGCCCTAGCCCCCGGGTGGCTCGCCGCCTCCGTTCCCGGTTCCGTGGTCGACGACCTGCACCGCGCGGGTGAGCTCGCCGATCCCCGCGTCGCGCGCAACAGCCGTGCAGCGGAATGGGTGGCCGAGCGCCACTGGGTGTACCGCCGCCGGGTCGAGGTCCCCGAGACCGGTGCACCGCTCGTGCTCGAGTTCGACGGCATCGACCCCGGCGGCATCGTGTTCTGGGACGGCGTGCAACTCGGCGCCGTCCACGGGCTCAACCACTCGGCGCGATTCGAGCTTGTCGACGTCACCGCCGGAGCGCACGTTCTCGCCGTCGTGGTGCTGCCCGTGCCGGCATCCGAGCCCCAGGTCGGCCGCACCGAACGCGTGACGTTGCTCGCGCCTCGCATGGGGTACGGCTGGGACTTCGTTCCGCGATTCCTGCACCAGGGAATCTGGAAGGACGTGCGGCTGCGCATCGGCACGAGCGCGGCGCCTCCGGTTCGAGTCGAGCTTCTGGGTGGGGTCGGCGTCGTGTTCGTCGACGGTCCCGCCGAGCTCTGCCTCGACGGCACCGTCGTCGCCGCGGGCACCGGAGTGATCGAGGTGCACGACCCCGCGTTGTGGTGGCCCGCCGGCTACGGCGAACCGGTGCTGTACGAGCTGCGCACGGGGGAGCACACGCTGCCCATCGGGTTCCGCGAGGTGCGCATGCAGCCGAACGAGGGTGCACCGGCGGATGCGCTCCCGTACACCGCGGTGGTGAACGGGGTGCCTGTGCCGCTCGTCGGCTGGAACTGGGTTCCCGCTGACGCCCAGTACGGCTCCATCACCACCGAGCGGGTCGAGCACCTCGTCGGTCTCGCGGCGGCGTCCGGCGCGCGCATCCTGCGGGTCTGGGGCGGCGGGCTCATCGAGAGCGAGGAGTTCTACTCCGCGTGCGATCGCGCGGGTCTCTTCGTCTGGCAGGAGTTCTCGCAGTCGAGCTCGGGAATGCAGAGTGCCCCGTCGACCGATCCCGCGTTCGTCGAGCACGTGCGCGCGGAGGCGCGGGAGGTCGTACCACGACTCACCCACCATGCGTCGCTGCTCATGTGGGGCGGCGGCAACGAACTCGACGAGGGCGGTGTGCCTCTCGACGAGCAACGCTCGCCGGCACTCGCGGCACTCAGCGAGGAGGTGGCGCGCCTCGACCCCGGCCGGCACTGGGTCGCCACGTCGCCCACCGGCCCCGTGTTCCACAACCGTCTTGATGTCATCGCGGCGGCGCCCGACGACCAGCACGATGTGCACGGCCCGTGGGAGCACCAGGGCCTCGTCGCCCACCACACGCTGTACAACGCGGGCACCTCCCTCGCGCACACCGAGTTCGGTGTCGAGGGGATGACCAACCGCCGTGCGCTCGAAGCGCTCGTTCCCGAGGCGGATCGCTGGCCCACCGGCCGCCAGAACCCCGTCTACCGGCACCTGGGCGACTGGTGGAATAACACCTCTCTCGTGCAGGAGGTGTTCGGCGGCCGTCTCGACTCGGTCGAGCTCGTGCGCCGCGCCAGCCAGTGGCTGCAGGCGACCGGCCTGCAGTACGCGGTCGAGGCGGACCGCCGGCGCTGGCCGCGCGCGAGCATGGTCATCCCGTGGCAGCTCAACGAGTCGTTTCCGAACGCGTGGTGCACGTCGGCCGTCGACTTCCTCGGCGAACCGAAGCCCGCGTTCCATGCCGTGACCCGCGCCTTCGTTCGCGAGCGCGTCACGATCCGCGTCGACCGCACGGCGTGGGCGGGGGAGCACACGGCTCGCGCCGAGGCGTGGGCCTGGAGCGAGTCCGGGCGCGGCGCCGGTTCGGTCACGCTGCGTGCGCGCGGAATGGATGGCGCCATCCTCGCGGAGGCGACGGGTGAGACCGCGGCGGTACGGCATCCGATCGCTGTTGCGGAGCTGGTCATGCCGGCGCCGAGCGGGCTGTTCCTGTGGGAGGCCGAGTGGATGGTTGCTGGCGAGTCCATCGACCGTGAGGTCGTGCTCGCGACGGGCGACGAGCACCTCGCAGCACTGCTCGACCTCGAGCGCGCCAAGCTCGCGGTGACCGCCGCTGAAGGCACGGTAACGGTGAGCCACATCTCCGGTCCCGTGGTCGTGGGGCTCGGCCTCGCCGACGCGCGACCCGCGGGTGAGGAGGGATTCGTGGCCGTGACGGGTGACCCGCGACCGCTGCTGCCCGGTGAGACTCGCTCCTTCACGGCCTCCCCGGGCGTGTTCAGCCTGGAATCGTTCAATACCGACCCGCGCACAGTGCACACGGCACACACCCTGGAGACATCATGACTTTTCCCGCCGACTTCCTCTGGGGTGCCGCGACCTCGTCGCACCAGATCGAGGGCAGCCACGATGCCGACGGGCGCGGTGAATCGGTGTGGGACGTGTTCGCGCGTGTGCCCGGCGCGATCGAGGGCGGCGGCGACGCCTCCATCGCCGATGACTCGTACCGCCGGTGGCGCGAAGACATCGACCTGCTCTCCGAGCTCGGCGTGGGCGCCTACCGGTTCTCCGTCGGGTGGTCCCGCATCATGCCCGAGGGCAGGGGTCGCGTCGAGCAGCGCGGTCTCGACCACTACGAGGCGTTCGTCGACGAGCTGCTCGAGCGCGGCATCCAGCCGGTGCTCACGCTCAACCACTGGGACATGCCGCAAGCCCTCATGGCGCACGAGGGGTGGGTCGGGCGCGAGAGCGTCGACGCGTTCACGGAGTTCGCGGTGGCGGTTGCCGGGCGGCTCGGTGATCGCGTGCCGTGGTGGATCACGCAGAACGAGCCGTGGATCATCCAGTTGCTCGGCTACCAGCTCGGACTGCACGCACCGGGCATCGCCGACCTCGGCAAGGCGGTGCAGGCCGGCCACCACGTGATGCTCGCGCACGGTGCCGCCTACGACGCGCTTCAGGGTCTCACGAGCGGCAAGATCGGCACGGCTCTGAGCCTCTTCCCGTGCGACCCCGCGAGCGACAGCGCCGAGGATGCCGCCGCGGCGTGGGGCTCAGACGGCTATGTCAACCGGTGGTTCCTCGACCCCCTGCTCGGCGACGGCTACCCCGACGACATGCGCGCGAACTGGGAGCGCGCGATCGGCCGCCCCCTCGACTTCATCCAGGAGGGCGACGAGGCCGCGATCGGCGCACGTCACGACTTTCTCGGCATCAACTACTACACGCGACGCGTGATGGCCGCGGCCGAGCCCGGCGCCACCCGTCCGTTCCCGTGGCAGGTGGTCGGGCCGAGCGGCGACGTCTCGCGCACCGACGAGGGCTGGGAGATCGTGCCGGACTCGCTGCGCCAATTGCTCGTGCGCCTGTCGGTCGACTACCCGGGCATCCCGCTCATGATCACCGAGAACGGCGCGGTCGAGGGTTCGGCCCCGCTGCACGACGGGCGCGTTCGCGACGTTCGGCGTACGCGCTACCTGCGCGGGCACCTGGCGGCGGTCGAGCAGGCCATCGCCGAGGGGGCCGACGTCGTCGGCTACATGCACTGGTCGCTGCTCGACAACTTCGAGTGGTCTCTCGGCTATCGCCCCCGCTTCGGGCTCGTGCACGTCGATTACGCGACCGGCACGCGCACCATCAAGGACAGCGCACGGCACTACGCCGAGATCGTCGCCGCGAACGGACTCGTCGACTGGCGCGACGATACGGCGGTCGGATGACGCGGCAGTACGACGTCGTCGTCTACGCTGCCACCTCGGCGGGGGTGTGCGCTGCGGTAGCGGCGGCGAGCGCGGGAGCGAGCACGCTGCTCGTGGAACCGGGCCGCCACCTCGGGGGCATGACGAGCGGCGGCCTCGGGTACACCGATGTCGGCGACGTGCGCGTGCTCGGCGGCATGGCCGCGCAACTGCGCACCGACATCGCCGAGCACTACGGGGTCGCGCCGGGGCGCTACGCCGGTCCAGAGCCGCACGTCGCCGAGTCGATCTTCGCGCGCTGGCTCGAGCGGGCCGGGGTCGATGTCGAGTTCGAGCGCACCGTCTCGGGGGTCGAAACCTCCGGAACGCGCATCCGCACCGCCTCGTTCGGCGACCTCGAGGTACAGGCCGGCGCGTTCGTCGACGCGAGTTACGAGGGCGACCTGCTCGCGCTCGCGGGCGTGCCGTTCGCCGTGGGACGCGAGTCGAGAAACCTTTACGGCGAGACGTTCGCCGGCAGGCGCGAGCCCGTGCCGGGGCGCCACTCGATGCCCGAGTGGGTCTCGCCGTTCCTCGACGACCCGAGCGGTCTCGCGACGGGACCGCTACTGCCCCAGATCAAACCGGAGCCGATGGTCGAGGTGGGCGAGGGCGACGGCGGCGTCATGTCGTACGGGTATCGCGTGTGCCTCACGACGGCGGCCGATCGAATCCCCTTCCAGCGCAGGGACGGCTACGACCCCGCCCACTGGGAGCTGGGCCGCCGCCTGTTCGCGCAAGCGACCGAGGTGCTGCCCGCGGGTCGCTATCTCGGACTCGAGCAGAACCTCCCGGGTGGCAAAGCCGACGGCAACTCTCTCGGTCCGTTCTCCCTGAGCGTGCTCGACGGAGCCGCCTGGGAGTACCCGACGGCGGGGCCTGCGCTTCGGGAACAGCTGCGGCTGCACCATCTGCATCACGCTCAGGACTTCCTCTGGTGGCTGTCGACCGACGAGGGCGTGCCCGCCTCGGTTCGCGACGAATTGCAGCGCTGGGGTCTGCCGAGCGACGAGTTCGCCGACACCGGTCACCTGCCGCACCAGTTGTACGTGCGTGAAGCTCGTCGCATGCTCGGCGAGCACGTGCTGACCGAGCACGACCTCGTGCAGGGGCGGCAGCATCCTGACACCGTCGCCATGGGCTCGTATCACATCGACATCCGCGAGGTGCAGCGCGCGTGGCGCTGGGTGTACGAGCACCCCGACCCGATCGGCATGGTCGTGAGCGAGGGGTACCTGTCGGTGGGAGTACCGCCGTACGAGATCCCCTACCGCAGCCTCCTGCCGCGACGGGACACGGTCGAGAATCTCGTCGTGCCCGTGTGCATCTCTGCGTCGCACGTCGCGTTCTCCTCCGTGCGCATGGAGCCCCAGTACCAGATGCTCGGGCACGCCGCGGGCCTCGCCGCTGCGATGACGGCAGCGAAGGATGCCGCGGCTCACGACATCGACATCGCCGCACTGCAGCAGCGGCTCGCCGACGCCGGGCAGGTGCTGCGGCTGGGCTAGGGCCGCAGCCGGTGCCGTGCGGCGGCGACGAGCGCTTCGCGCGTCACGGTGCCGACTCCCACGCCGTCGTGAAGAGGTCTTCGCCGCCGAAGTTGCCCGACTTGAGCAGTAGCGCGACCGGGGGCCGCCCCTTCCGAGTCGCGACCGACCACGTGACTCCTGGAGCGGCGCGCTCGCCGAGGTGCAGCATCCTCACGCCCAGGGCTTCGACCACAGCGCCCGAGGTCTCGCCGCCCGCCACGATCACGCGACTGACACCCCAGTCGTCGACCGCCGTGCGCACGAGGTCGGCGAGGGTGGCCTCGATGAGCTCCGCGGATGCCGCAACCCCGAGTTCGGCCTGCACCCGTCGCACCTCGTCGGGTGACGCAGTGGCGCTCACGAGCACCGTGCCCTGCTGCATGGCCGCGCGCACGCGACCGGGCACGTCGCCGAGGTTGAGCGGATCGATCGTCACCACGGGTCCGGGGTAGGCGGCGACCTGCTCGCGAGTGCGCTCCGAACCGCTGCCGCTCACGATGAGCGCGCCGCCTTGGGCGACGCCCGGCGGCTGGGAAGGGGAACCCCCGCCGTGGGCTCGGGCGATGGCGGTAGCAAGGCCCGCACCCCCGCCCAGGAGGGCGGTTGCGGGGTCGATGGCGGCGGCGATCGCGACGAGGTCGTCGTCGTCGATCGCGTCGACGAGCACGTGGCGCGCGCCCTCGGCGACGAGCCGCTCGGCATGCGCCGAGATCGCGGCGGCACCCCGCCGCACGGTCTCGTGATGCACGAGACCGACGGGCGCAGTCGACTGCCGCCCGAGCACGCGCACGAGATCGGGGTCGGTCATGGGGGTGAGCGGATGCGTCGCGAGCGACGACTCCGACAGCAGCCGATCGCCCACGAAGAGTTTGCCTTGGTACTGCGTGCGACCCGCGTGCGGAGTCGCCGGCGTGCCGACACTCGCCGAGCCGGCGGGCCGAAGCCCGAGCAGAGCCTCGGCAACAGGGCCGATGTTGCCCTCGTCGGTCGAATCGAACGTCGAGCAGTACTTCTGGTACAGCGTGCTCACGCCGTGGTCGAGCAGCCAGCGGGCGGAGGCGAGTGACTCGCTCACGGCGCGGCCCGCAGGCGCCGTGCGCGACTTGAGAGCCACGACCACGACGTCGACGTCGGGCAGGTCGATCGAGGCATCCGGTACACCGAACACGACGACGGCAGGGCTGCCCGCGGCGGCCATCTCGCCCGCGAGGTCGACGGCACCGGTCACGTCGTCGGCGACGGCACCGAACCAGGGGGAACTCACACGCGACCCGCGTAATTGTGCGCGATGAGCACCTCGGTGCCGCTCCCGCGCAGCAGTTCGAGCTGCGCAGGAGTGGCGCGGTTGTCGGTGATGATCGTGTCGATGAGCGAGAGGGGAGCGACGCGGATCGCGGCGCGCGCCCCGATCTTGCTCGAGTCGGCGAGCACGACGACGCGCGCGGCGATGCCGGCGAGTGCGCGCTTCATGGGCGCGTCCATGGCGTTGGCGCAGGAGAGCCCGCGGTCGTCGACGGCGGTCGCCGACAGCACGGCGACGTCAGCCGAGAGATGGTCGAGGTACGACTCGGCGAGGGTGCCGGCGAACGACCGCGTGTCGCGCTGGTAGCTGCCCCCGGTCGAGATGAGCTCGATGTCGCCTCGCTCGGAGAGCAGGGAGATCACGGGAACGGAGTGGGTGATCACGGTCGTGCCCGGGTGCACGAGTCGCGCGAGAGCAGCGACCGTCGTGCCCGCGTCCAGGGCAAGCGTGGAGCCCGTGATGACGGTGGCCGCGAGCGCGGCGATCGCGCGCTTCTGGGGAGCGCCCGCGAGGTTGCGCTCCTCGAACGGGAGGGGATCCTCGGGGCTCGTAGGAATGCTCGCGCCTCCCGCGACCCGGCGCGCCAGACCGTCGCGTTCGAGCTGGAGAAGGTCGCGCCGGATGGTCATGTCGGAGACACCGAACTCGGCCGCGACTTCGCTCGATGAGATGTAACCATCGCTGGAGAGCCGCCGGAGGAGCTCCGCGCGGCGGGTGGGAGCTTCGGTGTACCGCACGGGACCATCCAAGTCGAGCGGGTCAAATGTGTCAACATTCGCACACAACTTGACGTAATTGTGCAAAAGCGGACAAACTGGTCCCATGCCTGTGTTCTCGATCGGCGTCGACATCGGGAGCACGACCACGAAGGCCTCGCTCGTAGCCGTCTCGTCCTCCGGTTCGTCCTCCGTACAGGAGCTCGCGACGCTCTCAGCTCCGACACCCTCGAGCGGCCCGGCTCTGGTCGCACTCGTTGCCGGATTCCTCGCCGAACTGGCCCGGGATGAGCCTCCCGCAGCCATCGGCATCGCGTCCATGGCGGAGACGGGAGCGCCGCTCGACGGCGAGGACACGCCGCTGACCGACCTCGTGCGCTGGGACGGCGCGCGCTGGGCATGCGACATCCCCGAGGTGTTCGCCGAAACGGGGGTGCCCGCTACGCCCAAAGCGCCGCTCGTCACATGGCTGCGGCGCGACTTCGGCATGACCCGCTGGGCGGGCGTCGCAGACCTGGTCGCGCTCGCCCTCACCGGCGAGCTCGTCACCGATCACACCCTCGCCGGCCGCACCATGGCCTACCGCCTCCCCGAGGCCGGCGCCGAGCTCGCCCGCGAGTTCGACGCCGAGCTGCTCGCGCTCGCGGGCCTGCGCCCCAGCCAGCTTCCCGAGGTGCGGTTGCACTCGGATCCCTGGCCCGTCGTGTCCGCGGCCGGGGCATCCCTCAGCGGAGTGCTCGCGGGCACGCCCGTCGTCGTTGCCGGCCACGATCACTCGGTGGGCGCGTGGGGGTCGGGGGTACGGGCATCCGGCCAGGTCGCCGACTCGATCGGAACCACCGAGGCCCTCGTGACCGTGCTGGGAGCGGCGGCGGATCGTGCCGCGCTCGTGCCAACGGGCATGAGTCTCGTGCGCACTGTCGAAGGCCGCCTCGAGGCGATCCTCGGCGGGTCGGCCACTGCGGGCGCCGCGGCCCGCTGGTGGGTGGAGCGCGAGTACGAGGGTTCCTTCGAGCAGCTCATGGCCGAGCTGGCGGGCGCCCAGCGGCACCCCGCTCCCATCGTGCTGCCGTATCTCGCGGGGCGCCAGTGCCCTCGACCCGACGCATCCGCGCGATTCGAGATTCTCAACGGCGACCGCGCGTCACGGGCCCAGCTCAGCGTTGCGTTCTTCGACGCCCTCGCATTCCAGGCCCGCTGGATGTTCGACGTGCAGCAGCAGCTCAGCGGCTTCCAGGCTCGGGAGATCACGGTGCTTGGAGCGCCCGCGTCCCAGAATCCGGTGTGGCTGTCGGTGAAAGCCGCACTCATGCCCCCGCTGAATCTCGCGCGAGCGGCCGAACCCGTCGCCGCCGCCGCCGCACTGCTCGCCGCAGTGCGCGCGCATGCCGTCGATCCGCAGACCCGGCTCGACTCGACCCCGGTTGAGCGCCCCCAGCTCGACCTCGAGAGCCCCTACAGCCGCTTCCTCGCGGCAGCAACAGGAGAAACACGATGACCCAAGCCACGACCCAGACTCTCGACGCCATCGCGCGGCCATCCGGAGGACTCGCCATGGTAGCCATGGACCAGCGCGAAAGCCTTCGGACGATGTTCGACGCCGCCGGTCGCGGGCGCCCCGCCGACGACGTGCTCGTCGACTTCAAGGTGGCCGTGGCCGACGCGCTGGGCCCGCTCGCCTCCGGCTTCCTCATCGACCGCCACTACGGGTACCGCGAGGTCGCGGCCGTGCTCCCCGAAACGGCCGGCCTCATCCTCGCCGTCGATGACATCACCCAGGCCGACGGCGAACCCGTCGAAGAGACCGCCCTCGATGACGTCGTGCTGGCACCGGAGTTCGACCTCGCCGGCGCGGTCGCGATCAAGCTCCTCATCATCTGGCGGCGCGACGAGAAGCGCGAGCAGCGCATCCAGCTCGCTCGCGACTTCATCGACGCGGCCGCGCAACGCGGGCTTCTCTCGGTGCTCGAACCGGTCGTGAGGGCGACACCACACGAGCTCGCAGACGGAACATGGCAGCCGGATGCCGCGATCCGCGAGGCCGCGGCCGAGCTCTCGCCCCTCGGGCAGAGCCTCTACAAGGTGCAAGTGCCACTCGCCGGCACCGGAACCGCGCACGAGCAGGTGCACGCGAGCGAAGAGCTCGCGAAGTCGATCACGGGACCGTGGGTCGTGCTCTCGCAGGGGGTCGCCCAGGATCGGTACCTCGCCGCCGTCGAGGCGGCATGCCGCAGCGGGGCGAGCGGATTCCTCGCCGGCCGCGCACTGTGGAGCGATGTCGTCGGAAGCGACGACGTGCCCGGCACCCTGCGCGAGCGATCCGTGCCGAGACTCGAGAAACTCGTCGATATCGTCGACCGGTACGCACAGCCGTGGAGCTCGAAGTGACCCGCACGGTGGGCATCCTTCACACGGTGCCAGCGCTCGCGCCGGTGTTCCACGACCTCGTCACGCGCGGAAACGACATCTCCGCGGTGCACGCCGTGGATCCGCGACTGCTCGCGACCGCGATCCGCGAGGGCGTGACGCCCGAAGTCACGGCGCTCGTCGCCGAGCATGTCGCCGACCTCGTGCGTGCGGGCGCGGAGGCGATCCTCGTCACGTGCTCCTCGATCGGGGAGGCGGCCGACGCGGCGGCCGCGAACGCGGGAGTGCCCGTGCTGCGTGTTGACGAGGCGATGGCACACGAAGCCGTCGCGATCGCCGCTGCGGCGGGGGGCCGCATCGCGGTGCTCGCGACCCTCGAGGCGACTGTCGGGCCCACCGGCCGGCTCGTCGAGCGCTCGCGTGACGGAGCGGCGGTCGAGGTCATCGCTCGAGTGGTCGAGGGTGCCGCCGCCGCGCGTGCCAGCGGTGATGACGAGACCCACGACCGGCTCGTCGCCGAGGCAATCGACGCTGCTGACGCCGATGTGATCGTGCTGGCCCAGGCGAGCATGGCGCGCGCCGCGGCGCGAGCGGCGACGACCGTGCCGGTGCTCACGTCGCCCGAGAGCGGGGCGGCCGCGCTCGTGGAACTGCTCTCGTGAGATCCGGCACGACCCTCCTCGCCTACGCGGATCGCCTGGGCGGCGACATCCCGCGCCTGCGAGCCCTCATCGGCGCACCGCTGCGCGACTTCGCCGGCGTGCACCTCCTGCCGTTCTTCACGCCGTTCGACGGAGACGACGCGGGCTTCGATCCGGTCGATCACTCTGCCGTCGACCCGCGCCTCGGCACCTGGGATGACGTGCGCGCCATCGAGGGCGAGGTCATGGCCGACCTCATCGTCAACCATGTGTCCGCCTACTCGGCCGAGTTCGTCGACTGGCTCGCCCACGGTTCGCGCTCAGCCCACGACGGCATGTTCCTCACCTTCGACACGGTCTTCCCGAATGGCGCGACCGCCGCAGAGATCACGGCGTTCTACCGACCGCGGCCGGGGCTGCCGTTCACCGCCTACCGGGGACTCGACGGTTCGCGACACCTGGTCTGGACCACGTTCATGCCGAGCCAGGTCGACCTCGACATCGCGCATCCGGCCGCCCACGCTTACTTCGACCGCGTGCTCGCGGCGCTTCGCGACGGCGGAGTCACGACCGTGCGGCTCGACGCCGTCGGGTACGCGGTGAAGACCCCAGGCACTGACAGCTTCATGACGGAGCACACGCTCGCCTTCGTCGCCGAGATCGCCGCTCGAGTGCGCGCGGCCGGCATGCGCGTGCTCGTGGAGGTGCACGCCCATTACACCCAGCAGCTGGCGATCGCGCCGCTCGTCGACCTCGTCTACGATTTCGCGCTCGCGCCGCTGCTGCTGCACGGGTTCGTCACGGGCGACCCGTCCCGGCTCGACCACTGGATGGGCATCCGGCCGGACAATGCTCTCGTCGTGCTCGACACCCACGACGGCATCGGCATCATCGACGCCGGCCCTTCGGGCGGCCTGCCAGGACTCATCGACGAGAGCGAAATGGCCGCGATCTTCGCGAGCGCCGCGATCGCCACCGGCGGGCACTCCACGATCGCCTCCGTGGTGCCGACGTGGGCGAGCATGCCGCACCAGATCAACGCCACCTTCTTCAGTGCCATGGGTCAGGATGCCCGCCGCTATGTCACCGCGCGGGCCGTGCAGTTCTTCGTGCCGGGGGAGCCGCAGGTGTACTACGTCGGCCTTCTCGCCGGAGTCGACGACGTCGAACTCTTCGCCCGCACCGGTCAGGGGCGGGACGTCAACCGGCACGTGTACGACGACACCGAGTTCGCGGCGGCACTCGAAGGCGAGGTCGCGCAGGCGATCCTCGGGCTCGTGCGGCTGCGGTCTTCGCACCCCGCCTTCGACGGCGACTTCGCACACACCGTCGTGGGTGGTTCGCTCACGCTGCGGTGGACTGCGGCGGGGGCATCCGCCACCCTCACTGCCGACTTCAGCGAGTCCGGAGCTGCACCCGTCATTACGCTCGTGGATGGGGAGGGCACGACCGTGCTCGACACACCCGCGGCCATCGCCGCTTTCAGGAGGCAGTGATCAACACACAGACCGTTACGGTCAACGGCGCGCATCCCCTCCGCTCCCTGCTACGGATCATCGGGGCGCACCGCCGACGGGTGATCCTGTTCTCCACCGCATACCTCATCAAGGACAGCCCGTTGTGGGTTCTTCCGGTGCTGACGGCGGCGATCATCGACACGGTCGTCTCGCGCGGCAGCCTCCACCACCTCGCGCTGCTGGTCGGGTGCGCGTGCCTGATCCTGCTGCAGAACTATCCCGTCGGTATCTTCTACAACGACCAGTTCAGTCGCACGTTCCGCCAGGTCGGCGCAGATCTGCGCAACGCCCTCGTCAACCGCCTCCAGAACCTGTCGATCGGTTTCCACACGCGGGCGAGCGCCTCGGTGATCCAGACGAAGGTGGTGCGCGACGTCGAGCAGGTCGAGCAGATGGTTCAGCAGAGCTATCCGCCCATCATGAGTTCGATCAGCATCCTGGTCGGCGCGATCACGATGACGGCCCTTCAGGTTCCGCAGTTCATCGTCGTCTTCGTCTTCACGGTGCCGCTAGGCGTCGTGCTGCTGTTCTTGATCCGCAGGCGCTCCCACGTGCGCAATGAGGCTTTCCGCCGTCAGGTGGAGCAGTTCTCCGCGCGAGTCGGGGAGATGGCCGTGCTCATGCCGGTCACTCGAGCTCACGGCCTGGAGGGTCATGCCGCCAACCGGGTGGCCGACAGCGCCGAGGGCGTGCGCAGTGCGGGGTTCAACCTCGACCGCATCAACGGCCGGTTCGGTGCGGTGTCGTGGTTGTCGTTCCAGTTCCTCGCCCTCTTCTGCCTTGCGCTCGCTGCGGCCGCCTCGATCTCCGACTTCCTGCCGATCACGGCAGGGCAGGTGGTGCTGCTGAGCACCTACTTCACGCTGCTGACCCAGGGGATCGTGCAGCTCCTCAATCTCATGCCCGTGCTCTCGAGGGGGCGCGAGTCGCTGCGTTCCATCGCGGAGGTGCTCGAGGAACCCGACATCGAGCACAACCAGGGCAAGCTCGAGGTCGGTCGCGTGCGCGGCGAGATCGCGCTCAAGAAGGTCACCTTCCGCTACCCGGATGCCGAGCGACCCGCCATCGACAACGTCTCACTCACGATCGCCGCGGGGGAGACGGTGGCGTTCGTGGGCCACAGCGGTTCGGGCAAGTCGACGATCCTCAATCTCGCGCTGGGCTTCCTGCGTCCCACGAGCGGCAAGATGATGCTCGACGGCAGGGACATGGAGCGACTCGATCTGCGCACCAGCCGCCGATTCGTCTCGGTGGTGCCGCAGGAGTCGGTGCTGTTCGAGGGCAGCATCAGGGACAACATCGCCTACGGGCTCGGCGAGGTGAGCGACCAGCGCATCACCGACGCGCTCGAGGCCGCAAACGCGATGGAGATCGTGCAGGAACTGCCCAAGGGGTGGGATTCGATCGTCGGCGAGCGCGGCGCGCGGCTCTCCGGCGGTCAGCGCCAGCGACTCGCGATCGCGCGGGCCCTCGTGCGCGATCCGCGCATCCTTCTGCTCGATGAGGCGACGTCTGCACTCGACAGCGAGTCGGAAGGCCTGGTGAAGGATGCCATCGTGCGACTCATGAAGGGACGCACAACCCTCGTGGTCGCTCACCGCCTCTCGACGATCCGCTCGGCGGACCGCATCGTCGTCATGGACCACGGCCGCATCGACGAGATCGGTACCCACGACGAGCTGCTCGCCGCCGGCGGAACCTACGCCCGCCTGCATGCGGCGCAGCTTCGCTGAAGGTACTGCCCCGCCCCCGCCCTGCCCCGCCCGCGCCCGCGGGCTACCACCGCAACAATCCAACATCCCGTCCCGAGACGGTCCCGTCCGAGACACTCCCGCAAATGCGGACATTCGCGAGCTGGCCTAACTAATGTCCGTATTCACGGGAGCGTTCGAGAGGGGTGACTGGAGTTCATCGCCCCGCGGAAGCTCGGACGGGCCCAAGAGCAGGTCTACCGCCGCGTCGAAGAGCCGCAGTCCCTCTGGTGTCACGAGCCAGCGGGACGCGGCATCCTTCGCGAAGAAGAAGGCAACCGCATCGCGCGAGGGGTAGTGCACGATCGCCGGCCGCTGCTCGAACGTCGTGCGGGCGACGACGATCGCATCGTCGTCGCCGGGTACCGCGTAGTTCATGAACCAGGGTCCGCGGTAGACGTCGACCGCGCCGCTCAGGCCCGCCGCGAGCGGGTGCGACGGCTCCACGATGTCGATGCGGGTCTGGGTGAGGATGCGCTCGGGCTCCGTCGACAGGCCCAGTGCCGCCACGTGCGCCCAGGCCAGCACGGGCGTGCCGGTGGCCGCGGCCGCGACCGCGGACTCCTCCGATGAGCCGGGCATGACGATGACGAGGGCGGGCTCATCCGTCGCCGAAGTCCTGTAACCGCGGGCGTGCAGATGCGCGAGCACCTCGAGCTCCCCAGCGGTCGGTTCCGGCCGCGAAAAGACCCGGATGGCCGCACCCGTCGGGGAGGCCGCAGGCTCGTGACGGCGGAGGACCTCGCGCACGAAGGCGGGAAGGCTGTCGCGCGCGACGCCGGCGAAGTGCGACTCGGCGTCGTCGAAGAGGGCCCGCACCGATGCGGCGTCGTTCGACCCGTGGAGGAGGCGGAGCGCGGCCGCCGCCGCCGAGGCCATCGACGAGCCCGCGTCGATCCACGGTTGGAGGCCAGGTCGTCGTACCGTGCCTGCTGCAGCGATGCCGTGCAGAAGAGCGGCGAGACCGTCGTGCGGCTCGCCGCGGAGGGCTGCCTTCAGCAGCGCGGAGAGACCAGGGAATTGCGGCGCCGACGGCGGCCACGAGCTGAGCGCAGCGACGAGCGGTGCGAGCGCCTCGGCGTCAGCACCGCCGACGAAGCGCAGGGCAGCGTCGGCCGAGCGGGACTCGTCATAGCCGGGCGTGTCCCACGCCCAGTCGGCGGCGCTCGCGATACCGAACGCCGAGGGCTCGAACTCGACCATCGGGTTCACCGTGACACCACGGAGGGCCGAGTCCGCGACGTGGGTGGTGCGCCCGTGCAACGGACCGAGGAACGCGCGCGTGCGGTCGAAGTCGTTGACGGGAAAGTTGTCCCACAGCACGAGCTCACGCTCGAAGGCGGCGCCCGCCCGATCGATGTCGTCGCGGTCGATCGTGCCGACGACGACGTCATGACCCGTCCACCAGACACGTGCGGTGGTGGGCAGCGCCTCCGCGAGCGCTGTGCGGTACGGGGAAGGATCATCGCCCGCGTAATCGGTGGGAACCATCAGGAGCGGCCGCGAGATGCCGCGAGGAGCCATGAACTCCCGCTCGAAGCGCGCGCACGTCGCGCCGTGGGCGAGTCCGAGCCCCCGGCCGCCGGTGCCGAACACCTCGACGTCGCGGTCGTCGGTGAGTTCCGCCGGCACATCGTCGAACAGCAGCGCAATCGTGCCGATGCCGATCGAATGCAGTTGGGCCGCCTTTGCGTGCAGGAGCGCGTGCTCGGCGTCATCGGAGAACCGCATAGACATCGCGGGATGCAGCGCATAGACGAAGTCGACGCCGTGTGCGGCCGCCGCGGCCACGAGCTCCGCGAGCCTCGCCAGCTCGGCAGACGGGTACGGGGTGCGCCAGTCGATGCGGTGGTACGGGTCGTCTTTGGGGCCGTACACGTAGGTGTTGAGTTTGAGGCGCTCGCTGAGACCCATCAGTTCGAGGCGCTGCTCGTGCGTCCACGGGGCACCGTAGAAGCCCTCGATCACGCCGCGGATCGGCAGCTCCGGCCAGTCGACGATGAGCAGCGGTCCGGGCGAGCTGAGCTGCGCAAGGGTGGCTCGCGCGTGGCGCTCGCCCGCGGCATCCGGGGCGACCATCGAGACTGCGCCATGGGCATCGATGAGCACGGCATAGCCCTCGGGGGGCAGGCTTTCGGCGGCGGGTAGGGCCTCGGCCTCGCGCGGGGCTCTCACGACGCGAGGCTGCGGAATGAGCGCTTCTGCCACGTGTGGCAACGTTACCAGAATAGACTTCGCACATGGCCAGCAGCAGCCCGCGTGACCCTGTCTGGCCGACGTGCGCCGTTCCGCTAGGCTGGCGCTCGTCCACGGGAAGGGCAGGGCAAAGCCATGGCTGATCTCTCCGAGCTGCGACGGCCCACGATCAAGGAAGTCGCCGAGGCCGCCGGGGTCTCGCGGTCGACGGCGTCCCGTGCCCTCGCCGGCAACGGCTATGTCGCGGGCCAGGTGCGTGAGCGTGTGCGTGAGGCCGCGCGCGACCTCGGCTACGTGGTCGACGCTACGGCCCGCAGCCTCAAGCAGCAGTCGAGCCGACTGATCGGCGTGCTCGTCTCCGACCTCACCAACGCCTTCTACGCCGACCTCGCATCCGGCGCCGCCAGGGAGTGCAGGGCCCGCGGTTACACCATGATGCTCATCGATGACAGCGGGTCGCCCGACGACGAGCTCGAGGCGGCGGAAGCCTTCGTCGCCCTGCGCGTCGCGGGTGTCGTGGGCACTCCGGTCTCCGCGGGTCTCGCCGACTTCCTCGCGCGTCAGCGCACCCCCGTGGTCGAAGTGGACCGCCAGTTCGCGGAGGGTGTCGTGGATGCGGTCGTCGTCGACAACCGCGAGGCGACGCGAGTGACGACCGAGCACCTCCTCGCCCTCGGGCACCGGCGCATCGCCCTCTTCATCGACGAGACCGAATGGACCACGGGGCGCGATCGACTCGCCGGATACTCCGACGCGATCGCGGCCGCCGGCATCGAACTGGATTCGGCGCTCGTCTTTCCCACCGGGTGGGACGTCGACGCCGCACGTGAGGCCGCTCACACCCTGCTGTCGTCAGCGAATCGGCCGACGGCGATCTTCGCCGCCAACAACGTTCTCGCCGAGGGCGCGTGGCGTGCGGCGGCGCATTTGGGCCTGCAGGTCCCGCGCGACCTCAGCCTCGTCTCCTTCGACGATGCCCCCTGGATGAGCATGGTCACACCGGGCCTCACGTCCATCTCGCAGGATGCCGGTGAGCTCGGCGCCCAGGCGATCGCAACCCTTCTGGAGCGGATCGCGGATGCGTCCCTGCCGCCCCGCACGGTCATCCTCTCTGCCGCTATCACCATGCGCGGATCCACTTCGGCCCCTCTCAACTGAGCGGTCGTGTTGACCCCGCGGCATTGGCGCATCTACTATGTGGGAACGATGTCATAGCGGTGAGCTCCACGCCGCCGGGCATTCGAGTTTCGGAGGGATTCATGGCCGCAGGGCAGCGACCGGTGCTCGCGCTGGACATCGGGGGAACCAAGCTGGCGGTTGCGGTAGTGACGGAAGACGGTCGCACGCACGCCTACCTGATCGAGCCGACGAGGCGTGAAGAGGGCCCCGGCGCCGTGATCGGCCGCCTCTTCGCAATGGGACAGCGAGCGATCGAGGATGCCGCACTCGGCCCCGTCGCGGCCGTCGGCATCAGCTGCGGAGGTCCGCTCGACGCCGTATCGGGAGTGCTGTTGAGCCCGCTCCACCTTCCCGGATGGATCGGCGTGCCCATCGTGGACATGGCCCAGGCCGAGTTCGGCGTGCCGGCGGTGCTCGAGAACGACGCGACCGCTGCCGTGCTCGCTGAGCACCGGTACGGCATCGCCCGCGGCGCTGATGTCGCCCTCTACCTCACTATCTCGACGGGCGTCGGGGGCGGGGCCATCATGCACGGTCGCCTTCACCGCGGTGCCGCGGGCAACGGCGGCGAATTCGGCCACATCATGGTGCGTCCCGGCGGCAGGCTGTGCATGTGCGGGCGGTTCGGCTGCCTCGAGGGCTACGCGTCCGGCACGTCGATCGCGGTACGCGCGACTGAGGCCGTCGCAGCATCCGACGGATCATCGGCGCTCGCGGCCCTTCCCACCATCCGGGGTGAAGATGTCTCGGCTGCGGCTCGCGCCGGTGACCCGGTCGCCGTCGCGGTGTGGGAGGAGACGGTCGCCGTGCTCGGCCAGGCGATCACCGACCTCGTGAACACCTTCGAACCCAACGTCGTCGTGCTCGGCGGCGGTGTCACGCGCTCGGGAAATCAGCTGCTCGATCCCGTGCGGGCAGTCGTGCGCCGGGACGCCATGCCCCCCGCTGCGGCCGCAGCCCGGGTTGAGCTCGCCGCCCTCGGCGATGAGGTGTGCGTCGTCGGCGCCGCCGCTCTCGCCTTCGACCGAATCTCGGAGTCCGCCGATGTCTGACTGGATGCACGCCCAGCTCGACGACCACCTGTCCACCGCTAACGGCATGGCCGAGCTCCTGCCCGCCGTCAGGGGCGTGGGCGAACTGCTCATCGCCGCGTTCTCGGGTGACGGCATCCTCTACACGTTCGGCAATGGCGGCAGCGCCGCGGATGCCCAGCACTTCACGGGCGAGATCATCGGGCACTACAAGCGCGATCGCAGGCCGTTGCCCGCCGTCACTCTCTCGACCGACTCGACGACCATGACCTGCATCGCCAACGACTACTCCTACGATGACATCTTCAGCCGCCAGGTGACCGCACTTGCCAGGCCCGCGGATGTCGTCGTCGCCTTCACCACGAGCGGCAAGTCCCCGAACGTGGTGACCGCGCTCCAGGCCGCCAAGTCGAAGGGCGCGACGACTGTGCTCTTCGGCGGCGGCGACGGGGGCCCGGCACTCGAGTTCGCCGATCACGCGCTCATCGTCCCCTCGACGACCACCCCTCGAATCCAGGAGCTGCACACTTTCATGCTGCACGTCATTTCCGAGATGATCGACGCGTGGGCAGACGGCGACGAGACATATGCGTGAGCCGCGCGTGACGAACGCGCCGAAGTCGGTCGGTCCCGAGTCGAACGCGCCGAAGTCGAACGCGCCCATGGCCAATGCGCCGTCCGGACCTCAGCCGCGCGACCTGCCACCCGCCCCACGTCCGCGCGCGAGCCCAGACCGCACGCTGCACATGATCGGCAACGCGCACCTCGACCCGGTCTGGTTGTGGCCGTGGCAGGAGGGCTACCAGGAGGCGCGCGCCACCTTCAAGTCCGCTATCGACCGCATGGACGAGTACCCCGACTTCATCTTCACGTGCGACCAGATCGTGCTGCTCAGCTGGGTCGAGGAGCAGGATCCCAAGCTGTTCGCGCGCATTCAGGAGCGCGTCGCGGAGGGCCGCTGGGTCAACGCCGGCGGCTGGTGGGTGGAGCCCGACTGCAACATGCCCATGGGCGAGTCATTCGCCCGGCAGGGCCTCTACGGCCAGCGCTACCTGCAGTCCCGCTTCAACAAGATCGCGACGGTCGGCATGAATGTCGACCCGTTCGGTCACAACGCCATGATTCCCGCGATCCTTCGCGGGCAGCGCATGGACTCGTACTGCTTCCTGCGGCCCGGCCAGCAGGAGAGCGACTACGCGCAGACCCTGTTCTGGTGGGAGGCCGCCGACGGCTCGCGAGTGCTCGGCTACAACATCCCGTTCGAATACGGCAGCCCTCCCGGGGATGTCGTCGGCCAGACGGAGAAGTCGCTCGCGCAGCTCGATCGCACCCTGGGCGAGATGATGGTGTTCTACGGTGTCGGCAACCACGGCGGCGGGCCTACGAAGGCCAACATCGAGTCGATCCACCGCTACGACCGCATGGGCTCATTCGGAAGGATGACGATGTCCTCACCCCGCGACTACTTCGACGAGATACTCGCGCGCGGTGAGGGTTTCCTCGATTCCCTCGACGTGCGCCGCGACGACCTGCAGCACCACGCACCGGGGTGCTATTCGGCCCATTCCGGCATCAAGGCATGGCAGCGCCGCGCCCAGTTCGCCGCCCTGTCGGCCGAGCGCTGGGCGGCCGTCGTGCACGTCACCGACGGGATCGAGTACCCGCGAGGGCAACTCGAGGGCGCTTGGAAGCAGATCCTCTTCAACCAGTTCCACGACATCCTGCCCGGTTCGGCGATCGAGTCGTCGTACGACGACGCGCGCGACCAGCTCGGCGAGGCCGTGGCGGTCTCGAAGCGCATCATCACGCGAGCCCACAACGTGATCGCCCGCCGCGTCGACATCCCCCACGAGGACGGCACGCAGCCCGTACTCGTGTTCAACCCGCACCCGTGGGCTGTCGAGACCGACGTCGACCTCCAGTACGGCGGCAATCCCACGGGGGTGCACGTCGTCGACGGCGAGGGCGCTCCCGTCGTGCATCAGCGCAGCCAGTCGACGGCGACGACGGATGACAAGAGCCGCGGTGCGCTCGTGTTCCGCGCCGAGGTGCCCGCACTGGGTTACGCGCTCTACCGCCTGCGTCCCGGGACGGTACCCACGGCGGGCTCACCGCTCACGGTCTCGGAGAGCGTCATCGAGAACGATCACCTCCGCGTCGAGCTCGACCCGAAGACAGGCTGGATCTCGTCGCTCGTCACCAAGGCGACCGGCGTCGACGTCATGGCCGGCGTCGACGGCACGCAGCACACCCAGGTGTGCGACGATCCGACGGACACGTGGGGCCACCGCGTCGTCTCGTACGCGTGGCCCGGCGCCACGATGGAGCTCAAGCGCATCGTCGTGCGCGAGTCCGGGCCGCTTCGCTCGCGCGTGCGCATCGAGCGCGCCTGGGGGGCATCGAGCCTCGTCGAGGAGCTGATCCTCTCCCACGACAGCGGCGTCCTGCGGGTCAACGTCACACTCGACTGGCGCGAGCAGGCCCACCTGCTCAAACTGCGCTTCCCGACGTCGCTCGTCGACCCGACCGCGACCTACGAAATCCCGTACGGCACGATCGAGCGACCGGTGGATGGCGCCGAGGAGCCCGGCCAGTCCTGGGTCGACCTCACCGGAACGGTCGACGGCGAGCCCGCGGGCCTCACCGTCGTGACGACCAACAAGCACGCGTACGACGTTTCGCCGGGTTCCTCAGACAACGGCAACCAGCCGAGTATCGGCGTGACCGCGGTGCGCAGTCCCGTCTACTCCTGGCACGATCCGCGACTGCTCGACCCTGAGGGGTTCTACTCCTTCCAGGATCAGGGCATCCAGCGGTTCAGCTACGAGCTGGTTCCACACGCCGGCGATTGGCGCGCGGCCCAGCCCGCACGGCGAGCACTCCTGGCTGGTGCTCCCGTGCGGGCCATGCTCGAGTCGTTCCACCCTGGTGACCTCCCGCGCAGGCATTCGTTCGCCTCGGACGGCGGAGGTGCAGTGCTCGTCACGGCCATCAAGGGCAGTGAGGATCCCGCGGCCGACGGCGGTGCCGACCTCATCGTGCGCGCGGTCGAGACGACCGGGGCGCCGGGCCGGGCATCCATCGAGCTTCCGCTTGTGGGCCGCACGCTCGATCTGGAGTTCGGAGCGAACCAGATCCGCACGGTGCGTGTTCCGAAGGATCCGGCCGCGCAAGTCGTCGACGTCGACCTGCTCGAATGGCCGCTCGATGGGAAGCCGGGGGAGTGACCCATCCCGAGCTGACGGTGGGTGTGCTCGGCGACGGGTCGTTCGAGTTCGAACAGCACTGGTCGGCGGTTGCGGAGGGCTGGCAGGTCGCGCTCGACGTGACCTTCCTCGGACTCCATGCGGTGGATGCCTCGATCCGGGTCTCCATCCCCGTGCCCGGTTCCACCGACCCGTGGTGGCTCATCCCCGGGGCGTTCTACGGCGAGAACCGGCCCGCAGACAACGACCGGGTGTTCCCGCGCTTCCAGATCGGAGCTTCGACGCAGGCCGACCACGCCGGGATGGTCAGCGACGAGTGGCACTTCCGCGCCGATCGCGCGGCGACGCCCGCGGTGTTCTGCTGGCCCGCGCCTTCGACAGCAGGGCTCGCGATCGCGACCACGGAGTCGAGTGCGCTCGGTCTCTCGGGTGTCGGGTTCGGCCCGGGATTCGTGGCGCTCACGTTCCCGTTCCGCGAGTTCCCGGTCACCTACTACGGCGACGGCACGCCGCGCGAGGCCGAGCAGGAGACGCACTCGTGGTCGCCGGGGGAGACCGCGACCCTCGAGTTCACCGTGCACGAGCTCTCAGCAGACCGTCACGACTACGCGCGGGTGTTGCGCGCGCTGCACGGCCGGTCGGCGGACTCGGCGCCCCTTCGACCCTGGGTACCGGTGTCTTCGGCAGCGGACCTCGCGGCGCACGGGCTGCTCGAGTGGCACTACGACCCCGATCCGGGCGTGCTGCTGGAGACAGTGGGCTTCGACCGCGAGGTGTCCGGACGCGACGGCAAGAGCGTGGATCGGCAGGCGATGCACGTGGGCTGGGTCTCGGGCATCCCGTGGGCATACGCCCTGCTGCGCCACGGCCTGCGTGTCGGCCGAACCGATGAGGTGGATGCCGCAGCTCGCGTGATCGATTTCATCGCGTCGAACCTGTCGCCGAGCGGCACGTTCTGGGGCGTGTGGTACCGCGAGCACGGCTGGACGCAGAGCTGGACCCACCTCAAGCGCGGCCTGCACTCGCGCACCCTCGGGGAGGCGACGCTGTTTCTGGTGAGAGCTCTCGCCCTGCGGCACGACCCGGTGTGGGCGGCGGCGGTGCGCTCGAACCTCTCCGTGGTCGTGGCTCGCCAGCGTGCCGACGGCAACCTGGGGTCGATCCATCACGCGGAGACCGGCGAGGTGCTCTCGTGGGTGGGCACGTCGGGTCTCGCGTGGGTGCCGGCGCTCGTGGCGGCGGGGGCGGAATATCTCGAGACCGCGGCCCGGGCGGGAGAGTTCTACGCGTCCTTCGTCGAGAACGAGTACCTTCACGGGGCGCCCGAAGATGTGGATCTCGCGCCCTCGTCCGAGGATGGCTATGTCGCGGTGATGGCGTACATGGCCCTGTTCCGGGCGACCGGGGCGCCGCGCTGGCTCGATCTGGCCAGGCGGGCTGCGGATTGGACGTTCACTTTCCGCTATTCGTATGACGTCTCGTTCGAACCGACCTCGATGCTGGGCATCTACGACTTCGGCACGCGGGGCGCCGATCAGGCGTCGCCGTCGAACCAGCACCTCCATGCATACGGGCTGGTGTGCACGCAGGAACTGTTCGAGCTGGCGGATGCGACGGGTGACGAGTTCTATCGCTTGCGAGCCCTGGAGACGCTCGCGTGCTTCCGGCAATTCGTGGCGCGGCACGACGGCGACTTCAACGCCTACCGCGGCATGGTGAGCGAGCGCTACTACCAGACGTCGTGCTTCCAGCCGAAAGGGATGCTGCTGACGCTGTCCCACGCGTGGAGCGCCGGCGTGCTCCTCCTCGGCTGCGAGCAGGCGATCTCGGCCGGCCTCGACGGCGTTACCGCGTGGGCTTCGCCAAGTGGTCCGACCAGGGCTGCACGGAAGTCGACGTGATGTTCGCGCCCTCCGCGGTCTCCAGGAGGGTCAACGACAGGTACTGGTCCTGCGAGGCGTCCGCGAGCGAGTAGCCCTCCATGCGGTCGGGAGACATCGAGAGCGAAAGGCACGTGGCGATCGCGATCTCGTCATCCGACAGCCGTGCCCCCGGGAACGGGTTCGTGTAGAGCACCTTGCCGGCCCAGCTGATGGTCCCGAGTTCCGCGCTGTCCATGCTGCCATCCGTTCCGAGCTGGCGCCGGTGGATGGGTGAGGTCATGGCTGTTCCGTCGTCATCGCACCACGTGACGACTTCGTCGTTCGCCTCGCCGAGGCTTCCCCTGACGAGCATGTGGCTGGGCCGCAGCGGATTGAACCACTGGTTGCCGACGAAGTCGTAGAGCGCCGTTCTCGTTCCGCTTTCGAGGATCGCCCGCACGTGAGGGCGCTCCTGCACGTCGAGGGTGCCTTCGCCGCCGCGCCAATCCGAGGAATCCAGAATGGGTTCGTTCGTGGTCGTCGCGAGGATGCGCAGGGGCTCACCACCGATACCGAGCAGGCGGCGAAGCACCGACATGGCGTGGTAATTGTGCGTGAACGACATTGCCGCTGACGTCACTTCGCCGAGTGCGCCATCGTCGACGATCCTCTGCAGGGCAGTGAAGTAGGGCAGGAAGGGGTTCTGCTCCGCGACATGCACGAGCCCGGAGTCACCGACGTCCGCCCACAGGTCCCTGAGCGAGTCGACGCTCGGGGCCGGCGGCGTCTCCGAGAGCACTCGCACGCCTCGGTCGACGAGATCGCGGATGACATCGGGCGCTTCGGTTCGAGGGATAGACACCACTACCACGTCGACGGATTGGTGGAGAAGCAGTTCATCGATCGATCGGTACGTCGGGATGCCCCAACGCTCCTCGAGGGCGCGCCCGCGCTCCTCGGTGCGGGTGACGGCGCCGACGCAAACGAACTGGTCGGGCACCTGCCGCGCGATGCGGAGGTAGAAGTCGGCTCTCCAGCCATGTCCGACGATGGCGAAACGGCCTGGATTCATCGGTTTCCCTTTCCTTGCGACGGAACATCAGCGGCGTCGGCGAACACGAGTACACCCCAGGGGTCGAGCACGATGGTGCTGCCGGCGGCTCGAGGCTCTCCCGTGACGAGGTTGCTCAGGTCACTCGGGGCGACCACGGTGGCCGACTCGGGGCTCCAATTGCTGACGAACCACGTGCGCGCTCCGTTCGGGGTGGTTCCCGACGCTACTGCGATCGCCTCAGAGGCGTCGCGCAGCCAAGGGTGCGCGATGGCAACCGGCACCACGTGGCGCATCAGGTCGGCGGCGAGCCCGGGGTTGGGGAGAGTGCCGACATAAGTGATCCGGCCTTCGCCGCACTCGTGGGTGGTAATCGCCGGGAATCGCCCGAGCGCGGGATGGTCGTAGCCGACCAGCACCTCGGCCGTGCTCGGGATGACGCCGTCAGCCCACGCCGTCGCTCGCGAGTCGTCCGAGAGGATCAGGGGCCCGCTCGCCGTCAGTTTGACCGGCGCGTCGAGGTTCGAGAACTCCTCGTAGCTGATGCCCGCGGCCTCATCGAGGAACGCCGGGGCGACCGCTGCTCGCGCGCGTGCCTCGTCGTCTCCGTAGCCGGTGCGGATGCCCAGCACCAGGTGGCCGCCGGCGAGTGCGTATTCGCGCAGAAACTGCAGTTCCGCATCCGTCGCCACATAGAAGCCGGGAACCGCGAGAACCGGATTCGTTCGGGCGAAGGCGGCCGGGTCGTCGCCGAGCTGGCTCGCGTGCAGAATGCGTGCTTGCGCGCCGGCGTCGACTATTCCCCGGTAGAAGGTATCGAAAATGCGCTGGTACGACAGCGGGTCGGGGTTTCCCTCGGCGTTCTGAAGGGGCGGGTAGAAGTTGAAGGCCCACTTGCTGTCGTTCGAGTACAGCAGTGTTACGTCGTAGTCCGGCGTGTAGTCATCCAGAGCGTCACCGATCGCCTTGAGCGATTGTCCCAACTCGCTCACTTCGCGGTAGGTGCGGCCGGGGCGCAGGCTGTGGGGAAGCACGCCCAACCAGTAGGTCTCGGTGCCGTAGTGGATCGAGTGCCAGTGCCAGTACTCCACCATCGCGGCCCCGCGTGAGACGAGCGCGAACGCCGCGAGGGCGAGCTGGCCGGGATATGGCGGGTAGTTCTGGTCGCTGCCCATGATGCCCTGGGCGTTGGTCTCGGTGACTAGGAACCGGGACTGCTTGGATGCGAAGATCCGATCGGCCTGGCGGTACAGGCTCCAGTATCCGGTGGTCGTCGGGGGAGGCCCGAGCGGAAGGTCGACGCCCTTGGCCAGGTGGTCTTGCGTGCTGTAGTAGACGTTCCCCGACGTGATGTCGAGGTTCGCCGACAGGTCGACGTCCTCCAGCGCGGGGCGGAGATACGCGATACAGGTCGTGACGAACTGGTCTTCCCTGACGTACTCGCGCACGATCTTCGCCTGCAACTCGATGAATTCGGTCGTCAGGTCTGCCTGATAGCGACGCCAGGCGAGGTCGTACTGCGGGAGCGTGTTGCCGTCGCGCACCCAGAGCTCCGACCAGTCGGAGATTCGGTGCGACCAGTAGGTGAGCCCCCACTCCCGGTTGAGGGTGTCGACATCTCCGTACTGGTTCTTCAGGCGGTCCACGAAGCGAGCGAATGCCCCCGGATTGTGGAACAACTCCATGCCCGGCTCGTTGTCGACCTGGAATCCGATGACGGCCGGGTGGTCCGCGTAGCGGTTCACGACCGCTCTCACCACCCGCTCGGCGTGGAACAGGAAGGCAGGATGCGAGTAATCGGCCTCCTGGCGGCCTCCCCCGGTGAGCGGATGCCCGGTCGTGCGGTGGGCGGCGATCTCCGGATAGGCCTTGAGCAGCCACGGCGGCACGGCGTAGGTCGGCGTGCCGAGGATGACTCCGATACCCCGCACGTGGGCCCCATCGAGAACGGGCTGCAACCAGTCGAGGTCGAATTCACCGTTGCGCGGCTCCCACGTCGACCAGACGGACTCTCCGACCCGGATGACGCTGAAGCTCGCGGCCGCCATGAGGTCGAGGTCTTCCTCGATCCGGTCGGTGAGTTGGTACTCCGCGTAGTAGGCGGCGCCGAATCGGATCCCCCGGGGTCGAAAGGCGGGGGAAGAGGCGTGCGTCAAGCGATGACTCCTGTCGTCATTGGTGGGGGCTGCGTGCGCAGGCCGCTATTTGATCGCGCCAGCGGAGAGTCCTCGTTCGAAGAGCCGCTGGAGCAACAGGTAGGCGCCGACCTCGGGCAGTGCCGTGATCACCGCGGCCGCGAGCACCTTCGTCTGGTCGTTGTTGAACTCACCGACGAAGAATTGCGGGATGAGGGTGATGGTCTGCGTCGACGGGTCCTGGAGGAACACGAGGGGGAGCAGGTAGTTATTCCATGACGCGAGCAGGGTGAAGATGATGATGGCGGCAGCGATCGGACGGGACAGCGGCACGACCACGTTCCAGAAGACGAGGAGGGAGGAGGCTCCATCCACTCTCGCCGCCTCGAAGAGTTCGTTGGGAATCCCGTCAACGAAGTTGCGACTGAGCAGAAGCGCGAAGGGCACGTGCAGGGCAGCGAGCGGGATGATGACGGCCCAATAGGTGTTGTAGAGCCCCAGCGCCGACGCCATGGAGAACAACGGCGCAAGCAGCACCACCTCCGGCAGGGTGATGCACGCAAGGATCAACCAGAAGTACACCTCCTTGCGCCGGATGTGCAGCTTGGAGAATCCGAACGCGGCGGGAAGCGATACGGCGTAGACGATGATGATCGTGCACGCGGCGATGATCGCGCTGTTCCGGAAGAACAGCCAGAAACCGGGTACCTCGAGAACCTTGGCGTAGTTGCCCCAGCCGAGGCCCGACAGGGAGCCCTGCACCATCGCGATCAGCGGAAACAGGTAGGGCAGCACCATCAGCGTGACGATGAGCTGCAGGCCGATCTTGGTCCTGCGACTTCGAGCCTCGAACATCAGAGGTTCTTGCCCTTCTTTTCTCGGCCGCCCGACTGGAGCAGGATCGCCATGGTGAGAGCGAGGATCAGCAGCAGCACCGAAAGCGCCGATCCGTATCCCACGTGCGCCTGCGGGATGCTGATGCGGTAGATGTAGGTCCCCAGGAACTCAGTGGAGAAGTTCGGCCCGCCGATAGTGACGAGGTAGGGGATGTCGAAAGTCTTGAGCGACCCGATCGCTGTCAGCATCGCCAGCGCGACGGTCGTGCCCCACACCCCGGGCCAGATGATGCTGACCAGGATGCGAAGGTTACTCGCGCCGTCGATTCGGGCGGCTTCGAGAACCTCGGTGTCGATCTGGCCCATCGCCGCGAAGTAGAGCACGAAGGTCAGTCCGGTGAATTGCCAGATCTGGATGGCGATGATCACGCCGAGCGCAGTGCTCGATTGTGCCAGCCACGGCTGGGTGAGGAAGCCGAGCCCGATGTGGTCGAGCAGCCAGTTGAACTGGCCGTTCGCTCCGTAGAACTGCCGGAACACGGGCGCCATGATCGCCGGCGCCAGCACAACGGGAACGAAGATGATGATCTTGTAGATGACCGCGAACTTGACCTTCGAGTGAAGCAGCACCGCGAAGGTGATGCCGAGGGCGGTCTGGATCACGAATCCGACGACGAAGAAGACGACCGTGTGCTGCAACGATTGCCAGAACACCGGGTCTTGGAAGATGCGGATGTAGTTGCCCGCGCCGACGCTCGGTGGGTTGGGGGAGAGACCGTTCCAATCGAGCGTCGACGCGTATCCGGTGTACCCCACCCCGAAGTAGATGACTCCGATGGTGAAGACGAGTGCGGGGAGCACCCAAGGCAGTCCCAGGGGTTGCAAGAGGCGGCGCGGCGCGGCCGCGCCACCTCTTGCCGGACGAGACGACCGTGACTTGATCAGCCCACGATCTGCAATTGACTTGTCGGTCACGACCGCTCCGTCCTTCCCGGTTACTTACTTGCGCTGTGGTTGTGAAGCCGGCCGGCTCATCCGAACTGGTCGAATGTTGCCTGCAGCGTCTTGGCGGCTTCTTCGGGGGTCGCTTCGCCAGCTCCCACTGTCGTAGCCGCGATACCAACCGCGTTCGTCATGTCCTGGGTCAGGATGCCGAGGCGGGGTTCGGTGATCGTGCCCGCTGCCTTGATCAGATCAGAGATGGGACCGACCTGCACGTCGGGATCGACGAGAGGGATCTCATCCCAGATCGGCTGGGCCGACTTGAGAGACGCGACTGAGCCGCCCGTGTTGGCGATCAGCTGCTGGCCGGCCTCGGATGTGCCGAGCCAGATTGCGAACGTCGTCGCGGCAGCAACGTTGGGCGACTTGCTGTTCACGGCCACTGCGTAGTCGACATCACCGAAGAGGTGGTAGTCGGTGCTGGGCTTGCCGTTGACAGACGGGTACGGAATCGGAATGGTCACGAAGGGCTTCGGGTCAGCAATGCCCGCCGCGGTCATCGCGGCAGTCATTCCCTTGATCGTGGCGTACTGCATGTACCACGTGCCCATCATGATCATCGCGACATTGCCGCTGAAGAAGGCGTTGTTGGCGTCTGGGAAGTGCATCGCACCAACAGCCCCTTCCTGCATGACGCCCTTCGTGAACAGGGACTTCCAGATGGTGAGAGCCTCGACGATGACCGGGTCGGTCCACTTGGCCTTCCCCTCGGAGGCCGCCTGCCAGACCCCGGGCTTGAGGTTGTCGGCGATCGCCTGGAGGTGGTCGCGGTCGAACGCTGCCTGAGCGGCTCCCTGCACGAAGCAGGTCACGCCGTTCGCCTTGAAGACTTCGCAGTCATCAAGCCATTCGTCCATTGTCGTGGGCGGAGTCAGGTCGTACTTGTCGAAGAGGTCCTTGTTGATCCACATCGAGCCGCCGTTAGCCGAACCGACGCCAGCGCCGACCAGCTTGCCGCTCTCGGTGTACATCTGGGGAACCGAGACCAGGGCAGAGACCTTCGACTTCCAGTCCTTGCCCAGCGACTCCTCGAGGGCCGGGGTGATGTCTACCGCCTGCTCGCCGTAGTTGGCGACCTTCGGGCCTGGGGAGATGCCGAACAGGTCCGGGCCGTTCGGCGAAGCGAGCGCGGGACGCAAGGCCGCATCCCATCCGTCGAGGGTCAGGTTCTTGTACGTGATGTGGATGTCGGGGTATTCCTTGTTGAACGCGGTGAGGAACTCCTCAGCGGGCCCGGGCTGTGGAGACCATCCCCACCAGGTCAGGTCGCCCGATGTCGCCGATCCTTCGTCAGTCGTGGTGGGGCCTGCGGCGCAGCCGACGAGGCTTGCCACCGCCACTCCCAGAACTGCGATACCGGCGATGGCACGACGCCTCGACTTGTTTCGAATATTTCTGTGCATTTCCACTCCTTTGTGAATGCCCAAATACGCAACCCGTGCTGTTGGGTAGGTGATCTCGACGATCAAGTTTCGCTGTTTGCATGGGCAATTTCGCCAACTATTGCAATTGTTCGCTGGAAAGTCAATGATCATTGTATGACAAACCATGCAAATGTTTCTAAAAAATTGTGAACGCACTCTCTACCGCGCCACTGTCATCCGTAGTTCATGAGGCTCTACGGGAGAGCATCGTGCTCGGAAAAGTTGCGCCCGGCTCGATGATCACGGAAGCCTCTGTTACGGAGCGTTACAGCGTTTCCCGCCCGACCGCGAAGGCGGCCGTTGAGCGTCTCGTCGCCGAGGGGCTCCTGTTGCGCGTCGCCAACCGGGCAGCACGGGTACCGCGCCTCGGAATAACCGACATCGTCGACCTGTACGACAGCCGTCTGATCATCGAAGCGGCCGTCATGCGCCGGCTCGCGAGGCGGATGCGCGTGCCGTCAGAAGCGGCAGCGGCCCACGCTGAACTCCTCGCCCACAGCGACGAGGGAGACGAGACCAACTTCACGAAAGCGGACATCGCGTTCCACCGGGCGCTTGTCGCCGCTTCGGGAAGCCCGCGGCTCATCCGGATGCACTCGATCGTGCTCGGCGAGACGGAACTGTGCATGGGTCAGATCCGCACCATGCGCGTGATGGACCCTGTCCTCGTCGCCGAGGAGCACCAGGGTTTGCTGGACGCGATCGAATCCGGCGACGCCGAGCTCACCGCTGAGCTGACACGAAGCCACCTCGAGGGCACCAGAGACAGGCTCGTCGAAGCGCGCCTACGAGCTACTCCCACCCTGGAACGACACTAAGGAGCCCGACTTCATGCAACTCAAGCGACGTTCGCTCGGCACAACGGGCCTGCAGGTCACAGCGGTCTGCATCGGCACGAGCCCGCTCGGCAGCAGTCCGCACCTGTACGGGTACGAGGTCAGTGCGGAACAGGCGATCGATACCGTCAGGTCGGTGCTGACCAGCCCGTTCAACTTTCTTGACACCTCCAACGCCTATGGCGGCGGGGAAAGCGAGCGCCGCATCGGGCAGGCGCTGAAGGACAGCGGCGGGACGCCCCCCGGATTCGTGCTCGCGACCAAGGTCGATCCCGATCCCGAGACGGGGGATTTCTCCGGGGTCAGAGTTCGGGTCTCCCTCGAAGAGAGCCTTGAGCGCCTCGGCGTGCAACGCATCCAATTGCTCTATCTGCACGATCCGGAGCGGATCAGCTTCGAGGAGGGCATGTCGGACACCGGCCCGGTGCAAGCGCTCGTTGCCCTCAAAGAAGAGGGACTCGTGGATCACATCGGGGTCGCCGGAGGCGCCCTCGACATTCTGCAGCAATACGTCGAGACCGACTTGTTCGAGGTCGTGCTCACTCACAATCGCTACACGCTCATCGACCAGTCGGCCGAACCGCTGCTGCGCGCGGCAACTCTCCGTCGCATGGGCGTGGTCAACGCGGCGCCGTATGGCGGCGGGATGCTCGTGAAGGGGCCGCTGGCGCATCCCAAGTATGCGTATCGGCGCGATGAGGAGTCCATCCGCCAGCGAGCGCTCGAGATGCAGCAGCTCTGCGAGCGGTACGGAGTGCCGCTGGCGGCGGCCGCACTGCAGTTTTCGGTACGCGACCCGCGGATCTCGTCGACCGCAGTCGGGGTCTCGAGCCCCGAGCGGGTGGAAGAGACGGCTCATTTTCTGAGCTTCCCGATTCCCGACGACCTATGGCGTGACCTTCTTCCCCTTGCGCTCGAGCACGTAGGTTGACGACGAAGGGAACCTCATGCTGACAATCGGGATACTGGGCGCGGCCCGGATCGCACCCCAGTCGATCATCCGGCCCGCGGCCCGCCGGGATGACGTGATCATCGGCGCGGTCGCGTCGCGCAGCGCGAACGGGGCGCGCACCTATGCGGAGGCGCACGCAGTTCCCACGTCGTACGGCGACTACCCGAGCCTTCTCGCTGACCCGGATGTGGACCTCGTCTACAACGCCCTCCCGCCTTCCTCACACGCCGAGTGGTCGATCCTTGCTCTCGAGGCGGGCAAGGATGTGCTGTGCGAGAAGCCGTTTGCGATGTCGGCTGCAGAGGCGACCCGCATGACCCACGCGGCCGCCGCGAACGGCCGTCGGCTCATCGAGGCATTCCACGACCGTTACCACCCCGTGGGCATGCTGGTGAGCCAGTTGCGGTCGACCAGCAGGATCGGGGAGATCGTACGCATGCAAGCGCGGTTCGCGGCGACCATTCCCTACGACCCCAGTTCGATTCGTCACGATCCCGCGGTAGGTGGTGGTGCACTCATGGACCTGGGCTGCTACGCAGTGCACTGGGTGCGCACCCTCATGGGTGAGGAGCCGACCGTCGAGACTGCATCCGCAGAGAGAAACCCGCTTGGCGCGGATGACAGCATCGACGCGTCGCTCGTATTTCCCTCCGGCGCGACGGCAGTCGTGAGCGCGAGTATGACCCCCGGTTCACCGACGGCCTCGACGCTCGAGGTCACCGGAACGGCCGGTATGGTCAGCATCGACAACCTGGTCTTCGCTCACCGGGGGCACAGCATCCGCGAGACCATCGGCGCCATCACTCGCACGTCGACGCTCGCCGGCGACGAGACCTACGACCACCAGCTCGCAGCCGTCGTCACTGCACTCGCCTCGGGCGCACCCCTGCCGACTGAGGGCGCCGATCCGATTGGCAACATGACGGTGATCGACGCAATCTACCGAGCGGCCGGATTCGAGCGCTCGTACGACTGAGACCTCGTACAACTGAACCTCGTACAACTGAGACCTCGTACGACTGAGACCTAGGCGGCGCGGCTCTTGCGGCGAACGCCGATGTGGTCAGCGTGCTGCGCGATCACGATCGTGTCGATCGAATCGGGACCGGTGCGACGGATGCGGAGCTCGGCTTCGATCTCGCGCCACAGCAGCACGTGCTCTTCGAGTTTCGTCGTGGGTGCAGCCCGGCGGGCCGGCACGTCGCGGGGCGTTGAGAAGGTGCTCGCGACCTCTTGGGAGATGACGTCGGCGACAGTGGAGACGAAGACCGCGTCATCCGCCGTAGCGCGACCGAGCGTGATGCGAAAACTTCCGCCCGGGCCGAACAGGTCGAAGAGCTTCTGTCTCATCAGGTCGAAGACAAGCTGCTGCTCCGCATCGTCTGCGGCGCTGGCGTGGCGCGAGTCTGACATGTCCTCATTGTGGAGGACGGTTTTCCGGAGTCCGGCCCAACACGCCGATTCTGCCGCCACTGGCCGATGAGCATCAGGGTTCGAACGCGACCATCGAGATGGGACTGGGGCTTACGTGCCGCCTCTGAAAGCTCCCGTGAATACGGACAATTGTTAGCCGCCCCCGCAAACGTCCGTATTCACGGGAGTCCCTGAGGCGGAGGTCCGTCAAGTCGTGCGCCGGAGGAGAGACCCCTACAACCACCCACGCTTCTTGAACACCACATACAGCGTCGCCCCGCACGCGACCATGAGCCCGACCGCCAGCGGGTACCCCCCGGCCCAGTGCAGTTCGGGCATGAAGTCGAAGTTCATGCCGTAGATGGTGCCGACGAGGGTGGGGGCGAAAAGGATGGCAGCCCATCCGGAGATCTTCTTCACCTGCTCGCCCTGCTGGATGCTCGTGCGCGAGAGGTTGCGCATCTCGTCGTTCTGGCTCTGTGTCACGAGGGTGGAATGCACGGTGAGCGCGTTCTGCAGCAGCTCGCGGAACGAGTCGGCACGCTCGACTGTCTTGATCGCGTGGTCTTGCACGTCGCGCAGGTTGCGCTGCAGTTCCACGTGCACGTCGTACTTCTCGTATCCGGCGGCGAGGGCGGCGAGCATCCCGACCAGTGGCTGGGTCGCGCGCTGGAACGCCATCGCCTCCCCGGCTAGCTCGTAGATGCGGCGTGACACGTTCACGTCGCTACCCTCGAAGAGCTGGTCTTCGATCTCGTCGATGTCGTTCTCTAGACCGGCGATCACCGGCTGGTACTCATCGACGACCTCATCGAACACCGCGTAGAGCACCGCCTGCGGACCCAGGCCGAGCAGGGCAGGGTTCGCTTCGAGTCGCTTGCGCACACGGCCGAGGTCAGGCGACTCGGCGTGCCGCACCGACACCGCGAAATTGGGTCCGATGAACAGGTGCACCTCGCCGAACTCCACCTCCTCGGGAGCGTCGAGGTACCGGGCGGGACGCAGCACCACGAAGAGGGTCTCGCCGTAGCGTTCCAGCTTCGGCCGCTGGTGTCCCTTGAGCGCGTCTTCGACCGCCAGGGGGTGCAATCCGAACTCGTTCGCGACCGAGCGCAGCTCATCCTCGGTCGGTCGGTACATGCCGATCCAGGCGAAGCCGCCGCGGTCGCGAAGCTCCTCGAAGGTCTGATCGAGAGTCACCGGATGCGCCTGCCGCACGCCCTCCCGGTAGATGGCGTTGTCGACGATGGGCATGCTGCAACGGTACTGCTCAACCCCGACCGGCGCAGGGAGGCCGACTGCCGCGCTGGTAACGTGGGAACGAGATGTCCTCCCCAACGCGCTCCGAGAACGCGGATTACGATTTCGTCGTCGTGTCGAACCGTCTGCCGGTCGACCGGGTCGTCGACGCAGACGGTACCGCAAGCTGGGCGCGCTCACCCGGCGGCCTCGTCACCGCCCTCGAGCCCGTCATGCGCGAAGCCGACGGCGCCTGGGTGGGCTGGGGTGGCCAGCCCGATCTGACGGTCGACCCGTTCGAGTACGAGGGCATCCACATCGTTCCGGTTGCGCTCAGCGAGTACGAGATCGAGAACTTCTACGAAGGCTTCAGCAACGACACCCTGTGGCCGCTGTACCACGACGTGATCTCGAGCCCCGGCTACCACCGCGACTGGTGGGAGAGCTACGTCTTGGTCAATCAGCGGTTCGCGGATGTCGCTGCCGCAGTGAGCGCTGAGAACGCGGTCGTGTGGGTGCAGGACTACCAGCTCCAGCTCGTGCCGCGCATGCTGCGGGAGGCGCGTCCCGACCTCACGATCGGCTTCTTCAACCACATCCCGTTTCCGCCGTACGGCATCTACTCGCAGCTGCCGTGGCGCACCCAGATCGTCGAAGGGCTGCTCGGCGCCGACGTGATCGGCTTCCAGCGCGTCGCCGACGCGACCAACTTCACTCGCGCGGTACGTCGCCTCACGCCGTTCCCGACGAAGGGCACCGCCATCGAGGTGTCGACTCCCGGCCTACGCGCTCGCCGCGTGATCGCCCGCCCGTTCCCCATCTCGATCGATGCCGGCAGTTACGAGGCGCTCGCGCGTGAGCCGCGCATCCAGGAGCGCGCCCGCGAGATTCGCGAAGGACTCGGCAACCCGCGCACCGTCATGCTCGGGGTCGACCGGCTCGACTATACGAAAGGCATCGGGCACCGGCTGAAGGCGTTCGGCGAATTGCTCGCCGAGGGTCGCATCGATGTCGAAGACGTCACCCTCGTGCAGGTTGCGAATCCCAGCCGCGAGCGCGTCGCTGCCTACATGCAGCTGCGCGACGAGATCGAGCTCACGGTGGGCCGTATCAACGGCGACTTCGGCACGATCAGCCACCAGGCGATCAGTTACCACCATCACGGTTATCCGCGCGACGAGATGGTCGCCCTGTACCTGGCGGCGGACATCCTGCTCGTCACGGCGCTGCGCGACGGAATGAACCTCGTCGCGAAGGAATATGTAGCGTGCCGGTTCGACGAGGATGGCGTGCTCATCCTGAGCGAGTTCACGGGCGCGTCCGACGAGCTCAAGCGCGCCCTGCTCGTCAATCCCCACGACATCGAAGGTGTCAAGGAGACCATCCTGTCCGCCATCGCGATGCCGCCGAGGGAACGGTCGGCGCGAATGCGCAACATGCGAAAACGCGTGCTCGAGAACGATGTGGCCCGCTGGTCGAGCAACTTCCTGCAGACCCTGGAAAAGGCGCGCGTCGGCCGTTACGACCGAATCGCGCCGCTCGAGCTTCCCGAGGAGCTCGAATGGACTGTCGACCGCAGGTGGTCGAACTGACCCATGGTCGACGTCGACACCGCACCGCCATTCTCGAAGCTGCCTGAGCCGCTCGTCGGCGCGCTGCGGGAGCTCGCGCGCACCAAGCGCCTGCTCGTGGCCCTCGACTTCGACGGCACTCTCGCGCCCGAAGTGGACGACCCCGAGAAGGCCCGCGCACTTCCCGAGTCCCGCGCCGCGGTGCTGCGCTTGCTCGCCATGCCCAACACTCGGGTCGCACTCGTCTCCGGCCGGGCCCTGCGCAGCCTCGAACAGGTGGCCGACCTGCCCGACACGACGCTGCTCGTGGGTTCGCACGGCATCGAGATCCGGCTCGATTCACCCGACGTGCAACTGACCCTCGACACCGCGGAGATCCGGCAGATCGGTGTGCTCAACGAAGTGCTGGGCGAGGTCGCGGATTCGGTCGACCAGGTCTGGCTCGAGCCCAAGCCCGCCGGATTCGCGCTGCACACCCGCCTCGCCACCGAACACAACAGCCGTGTGGCCCACCTCGTGGCGCGCAGCGAGGCGAACGCCGAGGTCGCGGACCTCACCATCCGCCACGGCAAGCACGTGCTCGAGTTCTCGGTGCGCTCCACGACGAAGGGCGAGGCCCTCGAGCACCTGCGCCAGTACACGAGCGCTGACGCCGTCTTCTACGCCGGCGACGATGTGACCGACGAGGATGCCTTCGCCGCCCTCACCCCGGACGACGTCGGCCTCAAGAGCGGTGACGGTGCCACCCTCGCCAATTTCCGCGTGCCGGGACCGACCCAGGTCGCCCGCACGCTCGCGCTGCTCGCCGACCTGCGCGAGGGCGACGTTCACGAGCAGTAGCGCCGACCTGACCCACTCCCGGGAAGTCCTAGACTTTCACTCGTGCCTGAAATAGACCGTAAACCGCGTTCGCGCACCGTCACTCACGGGATCGAAGCCACCACCTCTCGCGGGATGCTGCGCGCGGTTGGCATGGGAGATGCCGATTGGGACAAGCCTCAGGTCGGTATCGCGAGCTCGTGGAACGAGATCACCCCGTGCAACCTCTCGCTCGACCGTCTGGCCCAGGCGGCGAAGGAGGGCGTGCATTCGGGTGGCGGTTACCCGCTGCAGTTCGGCACCATCTCCGTCTCCGACGGCATCTCGATGGGCCACGAGGGCATGCACTTCTCCCTCGTGTCGCGTGAGGTCATCGCCGACTCCGTCGAGGTCGTCATGCAGGCCGAGCGCCTCGACGGCTCTGTGCTGCTCGCCGGCTGTGACAAGTCCATTCCCGGCATGCTCATGGCCGCGGCCCGCCTCGACCTCGCTTCGGTATTCCTCTACGCGGGCTCGATCGCGCCCGGCTGGGTGAAGCTCAGCGACGGCACGGAGAAGGACATCACGATCATCGACTCCTTCGAGGCGGTGGGCGGCGTCAAGGCCGGCAAGATGTCCCTCGAAGACGCCAAGCGCATCGAGTGCGCGTTCGCTCCCGGTGAGGGCGCGTGCGGCGGCATGTACACGGCGAACACGATGGCGAGCGTCGCCGAGGCACTCGGGCTGTCGCTGCCCGGCAGCGCGTCGCCTGCTGCCGCCGATCGCCGCCGCGACTACTACGCCCACCGGTCGGGGGAGGCCGTCGTCGGCATGCTCGAGCGCGGGCACACGGTACGCGACATCCTCACCAAAGACGCCTTCGAGAACGCGATCGCCGTCGCCATGGCGCTCGGCGGCTCGACCAACGTCGTGCTCCACCTGCTCGCGATCGCGCACGAAGCCGAGGTGGAGCTCACGCTCGACGACTTCAACCGCATCGGCGACACGATTCCGCACCTCGGTGATCTCAAGCCCTTCGGCAAGTACGTCATGAACGACGTCGACCGGCACGGCGGCATCCCGGTGCTCATGAAGGCGCTGCTGGATGCCGGACTCCTGCACGGCGACTGCCTCACCGTGACGGGCAAGACCGTCGCCGAGAATCTGGCCGAGCTGAACCCGGAGCCCCTGGACGGCGAGGTGCTCCGCACCCTCGACAACCCCATCCACGCGACCGGCGGGCTCACGATCCTGCACGGTTCGCTCGCGCCCGAGGGCGCTGTGGTGAAGACCGCGGGCTTCGACGTCGCGGTGTTCGAAGGCCCGGCTCGAGTCTTCGAGCGGGAGCGGGAAGCACTCGACGCGCTCACGGAGGGCACGATCGAGGCCGGAACGGTGCTCATCATCCGCTACGAGGGCCCCAAGGGCGGCCCCGGCATGCGCGAGATGCTCGCCATTACCGCCGCCATCAAGGGCGCTGGGCTCGGAAAAGATGTACTACTCTTGACGGACGGTCGATTCTCAGGCGGCACAACCGGACTGTGCATCGGCCACATAGCTCCCGAAGCGGTGGACGCAGGTCCCATCGCCTTCGTGCGCGATGGTGATCTAATAAGGGTCGATATCGCAGCTCGCTCGCTTGACCTACTGGTCGAGCCCGCAGAGCTGGAAG
>JAODAV010000014.1 GCA_025463605.1 Rhodoglobus sp.
GCCGAGCGCGCCCGAGCCGGCAAACTGCGCCAACACGAGCTCGAGGGCGGCAGCTTCGCCGTCTCCAACCTCGGCATGTTCGGCGTCACCGAGTTCTCCGCGATCATCAACCCGCCCCAGTCCGCCATCCTCGCGGTAGGACTCGCCCGACCGCAGGCGGTCGTCGACAACGGCGAGCTGGCGGTCGGAACGGTAATGACCGTGACGCTTTCGGCCGATCACCGCGTGCTCGACGGTGCTCTCGCCGCCCAATGGCTCGCGGCCTTCGTGAAGCGCATCGAGAACCCGATCTCGATTGTGGTCTGAGCGGGGCTAACCCGTCGCGGACACGCTCCGAGGTGTCGACAGCACCGCAGCATCCAGAGCGCCGACGAGGTCTGCCGTGAGGTCGTCGACGTGCTCGAGCCCGATCGAGAGCCGCACGATGCCTGCGCCCGGGCGGGCCTCGGGCACGACGGGTCGGTGCGTGAGGGAGGCGGGGTGCTGCACGAGCGAGTCGATGCCGCCGAGCGATACCGCGTGCGTGATGAGCTCGCACGCCTCCGCGAAGCGCGCGGCCGATGCATAGCCGCCCGCGATATCGAGCGCGATGAGCGACCCGGCTCCGCGGCTCTGCGTGCCGATGAGCCCGGCCGGGTCCTGACCCGGCAGCCCCGGGTACATCACGCGTAAGACTCCCGGGTGATCCACGAGTCGACGCGCGAGCTCTCCCGCCGTCTCCTGCTGGGCACGAACCCGCACGGGGAGGGTGCGCAGTCCGCGATGCAGCAGGTACGCCGCGAGCGGATGCAGCAGGCCGCCGGTGAGGGCGCGCACCTGTCGCAGCCGGGTCATCCAGTCCCGGTTGGTGGCAACGACGCCGCCCATGACATCGCCGTGTCCGCCGAGATACTTCGTGGCGCTGTGCAGCGACAGCGTGGCGCCGAGATCGAGCGGCTGCTGCAGCACGGGAGTCGCGAAGGTGTTGTCCACGAGCACTGGCACGCCACGGGCATCCTCGACAACACGTCGGATGTCGACGAGCTCGAGCGTGGGGTTTGCCGGGGTCTCGAGTATCACCAGGCCGGTGTCTGTGCGGATCGCGGCTGACACGCCATCGGCGTCAACCCAGGTGACCGTCGTGCCCAGCAGGCCGGTCTCGAGCACGTGGTCGGTGCCGCCGTAGAGGGGACGCAGGGCGACGACGTGCGGCTTGCCGGCGATGACGGAGGCGAGCAGGCACGCCGAGAGTGCGGCCATGCCCGTCGAGAATGCGACGGCGCCCTCCGCGTTCTCGAGGGCCGCGAGGCCGTCTTCGAAGCGGGCGACACCCGGCTGCCACAGTCGCTGGTACACGGCGGACTGGCCGGGAAGCAGGTCGCCGCCCATGGCCAGCTGCTCGTAGGCCTCCCCGCCGCTCTCCACATCCGGTAGCGGGAAGGTCGTCGACAGGTCGATGGGCGGGATGTGCTGGCCGAGTTCGCGTAAGCCTTCCATCCCCGAGTGGACGGCGATCGTTTCGAGCCTGGCATCATTGCGCATAGCTCAAGCGCAACAGTTACTGCGACAATTTGCAATGAGCTTGCAAGATAGTGTGAAATACGCCACTGAAATCGAGGATGCTGCATGAATGACTCTCGAAGATCCATTGATGCCATCGACCGGGCATTGCTTCGCGCGCTGTCGACCAACGCCCGCATGTCGGGTGCGGCACTCGCGAGCACTGTCGGTGTCGCGGAGTCCACTGTCGCGCTGCGCATGCGCCGGCTGCAGGACGACGGATACATCACGGGCTTCCGGGCCGACATCGATGTCGCAGCGCTCGGAGCGACCGTGCAGGCGTTGATCTCGATCAAGCTCGTCAAGCACGTGCGCGCGGAGGTCGACGCGTTCCGGCGGGCGGCCCCGACCTGGCCAGGTGTACTCGCCCTGTTCCACATGGGCGGCGCGGATGACTACCTCCTGCACGTCGCGTCCCGGGGCGCCCCGGAACTGCGGGACTTCGTGCTGACCTATCTCGCGGGGCATCCCGCCGTGGCCCACACGGAGACGAACCTCATCTTCGAGCACGTGCCGGGGCGGGGACTCGAGGAGTTGCTGGGCTAGACCTTGCTGCGCCAGTCATCCTCTTCGGCGTCGTCGATAACGGGCATCGGCATCGTGAATGTGCCTGTCGGCGGGTTGATCATCGTCGCCTCGTCGCGGCGGTGCCTGAGCACCGAGTCGACGTAGCTCGAGACCGCCTCGGCAAGAGGCACGTCCCTGCCCTCGTTCTGCGAGAGGTACCAGCGGTGGTCGAGCAGTTGGTGGAACATCTCGGCAGGCTCGAGCTTGCCCTTGAGGTCCTTGGGGATTGCACGGATGACCGGCTCGAACACTCGCGCCGCCCATTCATGCGCGACCACTTCTTCGTCGAGATCCTGTTTCTCGAAAGCCGCACGATAGGAGTCGAGGTCGTTGAGCAGGCGCCTCGCCTGGTTCTCCTGGGCGTCGAGCCCGGTGAGCCTGAGCAATCGGCGGGAGTGGTGCCCGGCGTCCACGACCTTGGGCTGGATGCGCACCTGGGTGCCCGTCTCATCTGTGCGGATCGCGAGTTCCTCGATGTCGAAGCCGAGGTTGTTGAGGCGTTCGACGCGCTTGTTGATGCGCCACCGCTCCGACTGCGAGAACTCTTCGGGTCCCGTGAGTTCCTTCCACAGCGTGCGGTACTGGGCGACGATGCCATTGCTGATCTCGACCGGGTCGATGTCCTCCTCGAGTCGACCCCCGGCCTGGAGATCGAGCAGTTCGCCCGCGATGTTGATGCGCGCGATCTCGAGGTCGTTCTCGCGCTGGCCGTTGGAGAGGCCGTCGTACAACTGGCCGGTCTCGGCGTCGACAAGGTAGGCGGCGAAGGCGCCCGCATCCCGTCGGAAGAGCGTGTTCGAGAGGGAGACGTCGCCCCAGAAGAACCCGATGATGTGCAGGCGTACGAGCAGAACGGCCAGCGCATCGACGAGTCGTGTCGCGGTCTCGGGGCGCAGGCTCTGCGAGTAGAGCGCGCGATACGGCAGCGAGAAGCGCAAGTGGCGGGTGACGAGCACCGACTCGAGCGGCTCGCCGTCGGTGGCGCTGCGGTTGGTGATGACGGCGACGGGGTCGACGCATGGGATGTCGAGACGCTGCAGCGTGCGCAGCATGTCGTACTCCTTGCGCGCGAGTTCCGCCGAGGTCTCTTTGACGGCGAGCACATAGCCGCTCAGGTTGACGAAACGCACGATGTGGCGCGAGATGCCCTTGGGCAGGGCCGCGATCGACTCCTCGGGCCAGGTCTCGAGGGGGAGGTTCCACGGCAGGTCGAGCAGGGCAGGATCGACGGTTGCCGCCGTGATGTTGAGTGAACCGCTCATGATGTCCCTCTTAAATGTTGATCGGGCTTGCCGATTTCATCGACAAGCCCGATCAAGCAATGACTAACCGGCTACGACGGCCTTCTTGCTCAGGCGCAGACCGGACTCCGTGTCGAAGACGTGGATGTGGTCGGGCTGCGGCGTGATGTAGACCTTGTCGCCGGCGTTCGGGTGCGAACGGCCATCGACGCGCACGACGATGTCGACGCGCTTGCCGTCGACATCGGTGTGACCGTACAGGTAGCCGTCGGCGCCAAGCTCCTCGACGACGTCGACCTCGACCGGGAGTCCCTCGCCGGAGTTCGCGACCTTGACGTCTTCGGGGCGAACACCGATTGTGACCTTCTTGGCCTTCGTCTCGTTGAGGGTCTCGCGGTCGACCTTGGCAACGGCGGTGCCGAACTTGAGGCCGCCCTCGACGACGTCGGCGTCGAACAGGTTCATGGCCGGGCTTCCGATGAAGCCGGCGACGAACACGTTCTGCGGAGCCTCGTAAAGGTCGCGCGGGGTTCCGACCTGCTGCAGCACGCCATCCTTCAGCACGGCGATGCGGTCACCCATGGTGAGCGCCTCGGTCTGGTCGTGCGTGACGTAGACGGTGGTGACGCCGAGGCGGCGCTGCAGCGAAGCGATCTGGGTGCGGGTCTGCACGCGCAGCTTGGCATCGAGGTTCGACAGCGGCTCGTCCATGAGGAACACCTGAGGCTGGCGCACGATCGCGCGGCCCATGGCGACGCGCTGGCGCTGGCCACCGGAGAGGGCCTTGGGCTTGCGGCTCAAGTAGGGCTCCAGGTCGAGCAGCCTCGCGGCCTCGAGCACGCGCGTTGCGCGCTCCTCTTTGTTGATGCCGGCGATCTTGAGCGCGAAGCCCATGTTCTCGGCAACCGTCATGTGAGGGTAGAGAGCGTAGTTCTGGAAGACCATGGCGATGTCACGGTCCTTCGGGGGAACGTCGGTGACGTTGCGCTCACCGATGAAGATGTTGCCCTCGTTGACTTCCTCCAGGCCGGCGAGCATGCGAAGGCTCGTGGACTTTCCGCAGCCCGAGGGGCCGACGAGAACGAGGAACTCACCGTCAGCGACCGAAAGGTCGAGCTGGTCGACGGCGGGACGGGTGGAGCCCGGGTAAAGGCGGGTTGCCTTGTCGAACGTTACAGTTGCCATGACTATTAATGCTCCTTCACCGGCAGGTACGTGCCGGACGATCCTTAGTGAATGGAATTGGCGCTGCGGTGCGCCATCTCCCAGTATGTCACCCGGTGGAGGGGTAACCATAAATGGGGGCCTCGGAGGCTTGCTGCAGAGGAAAAGCT
>JAODAV010000062.1 GCA_025463605.1 Rhodoglobus sp.
TTGCGCGTTATCAGCTCCAGTGTTTTGTCCTGGCCGAAATGTCCTGCCACCTTCGAGTCATGTTCCGCCTCTGCTATCCGAATCTTGATCCGGTCATCAGCCGGGATGTAGAGTCGGTTCTTGAATAGCAGCAACCCATCTTTCGCTTCAAAGTCCTTCATTTCCCCAAGTCTCTCTCCATTCTCAACCCGCTCCTTCAATCCTACCCATAACGGGTCTCCCGATGCCGCCTGCCGGACATGGTCCAGAAAATTCTTAGACCAGTCAATCGCCCCCTTTGAGGCAAGCGACACCGCTGATACCATAAATTCCTCATCCACCAACTGTCCGGGCTTGAAGAACGTGTCTACTGGTTGTTTCCCAAGCGTGCCCCCCCCTTCGAGACGGTACTCCGGACGTCGAGATAGCGCATCAGCCTTGCCATTCTTTGTCCCTGGTCGGTATATAATCTTGAAGTCGAATTCTGCCATAGACTCAGCCCATCTTGCCTGTCGCCGATTAAGGTTCTTGGTTGTTGAAAAGTATTCCAAGTTCCTGTGATCGGTGTAGACCAAAACTGTCTGGTTGGGTCCTTCTAGGTAGTGGCGCCATTGCTTGAAGGCCGACACTATCCCTAGCATCTCCTTATCCCATACGTCATAATTGAGCTCGGCTGGGTTAAGTTTCCGCGAATAGAAGGCTACGGGGTGAGTTTTGCCGTCAACGACCTGGGACAGGATAGCAGCGATGGCGAAGTCGCTAGCGTCCGTTTCCACGATGATCTGCCGGTCTGGTGAGAAATGGATCAAGATCGGTGCAGATGTGAAGAGGGTTTTCAACATTTTGAAGGCCCCTTGGGCCATGCTTGACCAGACAAAGTTCTTAGCATCGCCACGCAGACAATCGGTGATAGGTTTACAGACCCCGGAGAAGTTATGAATAAACCTCCTATAAAAATTGGCAAAACCCATAAAAATCTGAACATCCTTGACACTGCGCGGGGTTTGCCACTCCATAATAGACTTGACCTTGTCCGTCGCCATGGTGACGCCTTCGGGAGAGAGGATGTAGCCTAGGAACTCGATTTCTGTCTTGTCGAAGAACGATTTCTTTGGGTTGGCGACTAGGTTGTATTCCCGTAGTTTCTGTAGTACCTTGCCAACCAGTTCTCTGTGTTCCTCTCGAGTCTTGCTATACATTAGGACATCATCTAGGTATACTACCACTCCTTGATCCAAAAACTCCCTCAGGACGTCATTCATCATGTTCTGGAAGGTCGCCGGCGCATTCGCCAGCCCAAAAGGCATGACCAGGTACTCATAGTGTCCGTATCGTGACCGGAACGCTGTTTTCCACTCGTCGCCACGCTTGATCCTGACGAGGTTGTACCCTTCCTTCAGGTCGATCTTCGAGAAGATTGTCGCGCCTATAATACGGTCTCTCAACTCATCCATTAGCGGTAGAGGATACCGGTTCTTGATTGATACGCGATTTAAACCACGGTAGTCGACGCATAGTCGGAGAGTACCGTCCTTCTTCTTCACAAACAAAATAGGGGCCCCCGCTGGCGATTTACTCGCCTGGATCTTACCCAAGCGGAGCATTCTATCCAGATATTCCCGCAGGACCTTTAACTCACCCCCAGAGAGGGAATATATTGGTCCCCAAGGGGGATTCTGGCCTGGCTCCAAATCGATAGCGTGGTCATAGGGACGATGCGGGGGGAGCTTATCTGCCTCCGAGGGTAGGAACACGTCGAGGAACTGATGGTATTCTGGGGGTATCAGAGCGCGGAGATGGACGACCTCGTCGCTGATCATTGCGACCGAGCCAATATATTGCATTTCTGGATCGTCCAATATGCTCTCGTCATACACCACAGCAGGTTCCCGTTTGTCAGTAAAACATCTACCCTTGCATAGTGGTCCCAAAAAGGTGACTTCCCCGTGTTCGCCTATGACCGGCTTATGTTCTTGCAACCACCAGGCCGGGAGGATCGCATCGAGGCCTGTTGGAAGAGGGGCGATCTCGAAGGATACCTCCGACTGGTGGCCATTAGAATTAATCATTAGAGGTATGGTAAAGGCGTGTCCCGTGCTTGACATAATTTCTCCAGTAAACCCTACAACTTTAGCCGGGACGTCTCGTTTCACCTTCGGGACAGCAAATTTAGAAACAAAAACAGAACTCAAAACCGGGCCCGTAGCTCCGGTGTCCAACAAAACCCTGCAAGGAAACAAAAAGTCCAAATAACCAACAAGGAAATTAACAATTGGACGAGGGCCGTGAATTGGCTCCTCCAAACATTTTTGTTTTTTCATCGGGGAAGACGCCACTTCCTCCGGTCTTTTCCGTTTTAACATTTTTTTGGTATTTTGTGTCAGGGATAACATAGCAATCTGGGGGAGCTCCGATTCTGACTCATCAGAACTCCCTTCTAAAAACCCATATCGAAATCCAATTCCGACTCCGACCCACGCTCTCTAACAAACGCCTCACCAGTGGAATATTCGGCTGCTGCTGCAGCTGCCGTTTTCTTTGCCCTGTGTCTAGCCCGCTTTGATTTGGGTTTGGATTCTGGGGCTTTCGGTTCCATATCAACGTCGCCCTCTTCATCCCGGGGACGATTCTGGGAAAGGGAAGAAATTGCCGCGCTGCTGTTCGCGGGTGAGCGGCACCATCGCCAGAGGTGACCTCTTTTGCCACAGCGTGCGCATTGGTTGTTGGCCCTTCACTCGTCTTGGAGGCGTTGGGGAACTCCTCGGGTAGCCTCTTCGAGATTATGAAATACTGGTCTAGTATCTCGCGTAGTGCTTGCCCCAGGTCTCCGCTCTCCTTGCTTGCCTTGCTTGCCTGCTTCACCGCTTTGCTGGCTCTGCTGGCTTTGCTGGCTTCTTTCCCTG
>JAODAV010000027.1 GCA_025463605.1 Rhodoglobus sp.
GGGCCTTGTGAAGGATGCTTTTGCGCCCGTTCGCAGGGGCTCCTCAGTGTTTCGGTGGTCCGGTACAGTTCTGCCGGCGACGGGGCGCCCGCCGGGGGAGGGGCTCCGACCGGTTACTGCTCGGACGTGGAGCCCGCGGCGAGCCGGCGGCTCGCAAGATCCTGGTGCGCGAGCCTGCGCATCGCTGCGAGTATCGGCTCGTAGATCGCGGTGCCGAGCACCGCGTACTCGACCGCGGAGCCCGGGGACTCGGCTGGCACCCCGCCGATGTCGATCTCGGCGATGCCCATGACGTGGCTCGCATAGCCGTCGAGCCGCTCCTCGCTCATGGGCAGACCCACCGCTTCGGCTGCGGCGAGGGCACGCTCGAACTGTCCGACCGCGGCGTACTCGGGGTCGTACACCTGGCCGATGCGCTCCAGGGCTGCGCGAGCGCGAGGGTAGTCGTCAGCCAAGTCGTCGAGGTAGGGCGGCAGTGCGGCGACGGCTTTGCCGAGGGTCTCGAAAAGGTCGGGCTCGGGGGAGTCGATGAGCCGGATGACCTCACCCGCCTTCTGCACGGTGAGGCCGACGACTTCGGTGAGGGCTCGGATCAGCGCGAGCCGCCGAACGTGGTGCTCGCCGTAGACGGCCTGCGTGGCGCTCGTGGCGGTGCCCGGCATGAGGAGCCCCTCGCGCAGGTAGTACTTGATGGTCGCGAGCGGGATGCCCGTGCGCTCGACGAGCTCGGAAACGCGCATCCGAACCTCCCTTGACTTGGATAGTACCGCTATCTAGTATTGGATACTATGACTATCCAACCACAGACTCTCATCACACTCGGCGTGCTGCTGCTCGCTCTCGTGACGGTCGAGTCGGGCGGCTACTTCCTCACCAAGGTCGTGCGCGGCCACGTTCCTGCCAACCTGCTGCAGAAGAACTTCTTCCGCGCCGGGCACGCTCACGCCGCCGTGCTGCTGCTGCTCGGCTTCGCGATCCTCGCCGTGATCGACTACACACCGCTCGAGGGAGTGTGGGGCTTCATCGGCCGCAACTTCGTGCCGGCGGCGGCAATCCTCATGCCGGCCGGGTTCTTCCTCTCCGTCATCGGCAAAGATCCCGAGAAGCCCAACCGGCTCATCGTGCTGCTGTGGATCGGCGCGGCCAGCCTCACGATCGGCCTCATCACGGCGGGCATCGGCCTCATCATGGCCGGGGTGGCTGCGCTTCCGTAGCAAGCGGCGCGCGTCATGGTGTCGAATGGTCATCATGAGCCCGAGACGCCCGCTGCGCGCAGTCGTAGCCGTGGTAGTGGTGGGAGCCGCGATGACCGGATGCACGATCACAGGCCCCGCGAACGAACCGCGCGACGAGGGGCAGACCCGGGTCGCGTTCTACGGGGACTCGTACACGCTCGGTACCGGCGCATCCGACCCGTCGCTGCGCTGGTCGACCATCATCTGCGAGCAGCGCGGGTGGAGCGAATTCAACCCGAGCGTCAACGGTCTGGGCTTCGTCAACAACCGCTCGATCTACGCAGACGGAGGCATTCTCTCGCTCGTGATTGCCGACGACCCCGACATCGTCTTCGTGACGATGGGCCTCAACGACAACTTCAGCTTCCCGCACGCGGCCGACGAGATCGAGGCTCAGATCGCCGCCGACTTCGACCGGCTCGCAACCGCGCTCTCCGCCGCCCGCCTCATCGTCGTCGAGCCGTTCTGGTACACCGACGATCGGCCCGACTCGGTGGAGGTCATCGGCGGTTGGGTGCGGGACGCCGCGAACGATATCGGCGCGGACTACATCTCGGGTGCATCGCACTGGATCGAGGGGCATCCGGAGTGGATGGCGCGCGACGGCCTTCACCCCAACGACGACGGATATGCGCAGATCGCGAGGCGCATGGACGAGGAGCTCCGCAAATTGGGCCTGTGACCGCTTAGGGCGCCTCTACGCGACCGCACCCGCGCGGCGTCCGAACACCATGCCGGCGGTTAGGCCGGACCCACCCGGGTAGTTGCCGCTGAACAGCCCACCGAGGGCCTCGCCGACAGCGAACAGGCCGGGGATGGGGCGTCCGTGCTCATCGAGCACCCGCCCGCTCGTATCGCCCTTGAGCCCCCCGAAGGTAAACGTGATCCCGCACGTCACGGGATAGGCGTAGAACGGGGGCGCGTCGATCGGCGCAGCCCAGTTGCTCTTTGGCGGAGTCACGTCGGCCCTTCGGCCGTCTTTGACCGTGGGATCCAGGGGCACTGCATAGGCGATCGACTTGTTGAACTCGTTCACTGTGTGCGTGAGCTCGGCCGGGTTGATCGCCGCCGCCACCGCCAGGTCGTCCAGTGAATCGGCAACGAAAACGGAGATGCCGGGCATGTCGTACTCTTCCGTTCGCAGCAGCGGTCGGAGTGCTGAATCGAACAGCTGGTAGGCGACCGATCCAGGTTGAGCCAGAATCTCGCGGCCATACTTCGCGTACGTGTAGTTGCGAAAGTCTGCACCTTCGTCGAGGAATCGCTTGCCATCCCTGTTGACGAGTATGCCCAGGGGGTAGCTCTGCCTGGTCAGCCGGTTGGTCAGCTCTCGGTTACCTTCGTTCTGCTCTGCGAAGGCGTCCCAGGCCACGCTGTGACACGTAGTCCAGTCGCCGCCGCGCGCGGCTCCGAGCGAGATAGCCGCATCGAGCAATTCGCCCGTGTTGTGCGGCGTTCCCCTCACTTTCGCGCTCTCCCAGCCCGGGCCCAGGTGAGCCCTGCGACGTTCCGGGCTTGCCTCGAAACCGCCCGAAGCGATGATCACCGATTCGGCGTAGGCCTCGCGCGCAGTACCGTCAGGTGCGGTATACCGAACTCCGCCAACGCGCCCTTCGATCATGATGAGATCAGTCACGTGATGGTGGAACCGGATGCCCACGCCGAGCCGTCGCATGATCGACAGGTACTCGGTGACAAGGCCTTCGCCGCCGTCGACGTTGCCGATGTGAAGCCCGCCCCAGAACAGGTAGGTGCCGTCCGCGCGCCGGTAGGCCTGTCGCTCGTACATGAGGCGGTAGCGAGCGCCATGCTGAACCAGCCAGCGGACGGTGCTCTGGCTCTCCGCAATGAGTACTTCCGTCAGTTCGGGATCGTTCCGCCCTTCGGTAACCCGCTCGAGGTCGGACCGGAAGTCATGGGCGGTGTACGCCGGCACGTGACTGGTGTCGTGACGGGGGTCGCCGACGATGAACTCGCGTAACTCGTCGATGCCGGTGTGCACGATTCGCGTGGCCCCGGCCGTGAAGTAGCTGTTGCCGCCCGCTTCCGCCTCGGTCGCGCGATCCAGTATGACGACGCTGCGTCCGCGCTCCGAGGCTGCTATCGCTGCAGCGAATCCGGCGTTGCCACCGCCGACCACGATGACGTCTGCAATCGCATCGCCTGACGACCGATTTCCCATGTGCACCCCACTACGGTATCCGAATGTTGATTACTGTACACAATAGCTTTCGCTTGCGCGCGACGGTGAACGTAGCGGCACGGTGACCAGGGGAGAACCCATCGAGATGCCAGTGCTCAGCGGCCCGCAGCCCGCAGGGTGCGCGGTGATGAGTCGGGTGAAACGCCGGACGCTCCGCGGGCGTGTCGGGCTACCGCCTCACACAGCAGCGATGCCCAGGGCCGCTCGGGCCGGCCACTCCGCGCACGCTCAGCGCCTCAAGCGGTCAGGAGTATTCGGTGAGCATCCCGATGCGCAGGCCGCGCGCGACCCGCATGTGTTCCTCCGCGAGCCGTCGGGCGCGTTCGTTGTCGCGCCCGTCAATGGCATTGAAGATGGCCTCGTGCTCGTCGAGCGCCTCAGCCCAACGTTGCCCCGAGAGGGTGGATTGCGGGGCGTGAACCAAGTGGGTAGCGAGCCGCTCAAGGATGTCGCGGAGAACACGATTGTTCGTCGCGGTCCAGATTGCCGCGTGAAACTCGAGATTTGTGCTGATTCGAGTGTCATCTGAGGGCTCGGTGAGCGATCGGTCTCGCTGGATGAGCGCCTCGAGGCGAAGTAGATCACCGGGTCGCCTTGACTCGGCCGCCTGGCTCGCCGCCTCGCCCTCGAGCAGAATCCGCAGGTCGTAGATCTGGATCACCTCGTCGATACCGACGACCCGCACGAAGAGCCCCCGGGTCCTGCGCTCCAACAGGCCTTCGTGGAACAGGCGATTCAGGGCCTCGCGAACCGGGGTCCGGGATACGCCGAATCGCGTGGAGAGCGCTGCCTCGCGCAGCGGCATCCCGGCTGCTATCTCGCCACTCCTGATGGCGAACTTAAGCTCCTCATACATCTTGTCGCCGTCGACACGATCGAGAGTCTCCAAGGTGGCCACTGTTCCCCGCTTTCCGAAGGTCTTCCATCTTACTGTGTACACGGCACGGGGCGTGAGGCAAGGGGCGCACCGAGGCAGTTGAGATTTTCTCCTCGGCTAGCCTCGTTACGGGCAGATTAACTTATCGACGAAGTAGTGCATCCGTGCGTATACCGTGGTACATATTGATGCACATACGAGGAACAGGGGTTTGCACATTGGGTCAGACGGAGTTCGACACGGTAATTGCGGGCGGAACGGTCGCCTCTCTCGAGACGGGAATCCTCGAGGCCGACATCGCTATTTCGGGAGGTCGGATCGCGGCGATTCTCGAGCCCGGAGCTGAGGTTGCAGCCAAGGAGCGCATTCGCGCCGACGGACTGCATGTGCTCCCCGGTGTCATCGACGCCCACGTCCACCTCGGCCACGGGGGTCCCCACGCCGAAGAATTCACGTCGGAGACCCGCTCCGCCGCGGTCGGTGGGGTAACAACCGTTCTCAGCTATTTCCGCAAAGAACCGTATGACTACCTGCGACTACTTCCGGAGCTCATCGCTGCCGGCGAGAAGGCGGCTCTCATCGACTTCGGCGTGCACCTCGTGCTGTTCACCGACGAGCACCTCGAAGAGCTTCCCGAGTATGCGCGCCTGGGCGTGACGTCATTCAAGTTCTTCCTCGGCCACCAGGACAAGTCACTGCGAACGATCACGGCGCTGCCGCACACTGGTCCGCATCTTCCGATCGACGACGCGTTCATCCTCAAGGGGTTCGAGGCAGTGGCCGCGCTACCGGGCGGAGTGGCCGTGGCCCACTGCGAGAACGCCGAGATCAACGCGCTGGCGGCCGAGCGCGCCAAGGAAGCGGGCCTCGATGGGCTGCCGGCGTGGAATGCCAGCCGCCCGGACTACTCGGAGACCGAGGGCGTGCGGCGCGCAGTGTACTGGGCCGAACTTACTGGTGTGCCGCTGTATCTCGTGCACATGGGAAGTGCGCGTTCCGCTCGGGAGATCCAGAGGATCCGGCGCGAGACGACCGCCAACATTCTCGCGGAAACGCTCGTGCAATACCTGACGATCAACGAAAATGTGGCCGTCGGGGTGCTGGCGAAGATGAACCCGCCGTTGCGCGACGAGGCGAACCGCCTCGGAATCTGGGATGCGATGAAAGACGGCGTCTACGCGACCGTGGCCTCCGATCACGGCGCGTTCATGCGCGCTGACAAGCAGGAGATCTGGACAAGCCGAACCGGTACGCCGTCGTCGGGGCTCATCCTGGCGGGCCTGCTCACCGAGGGGTACCACGCCGGTCGGATGTCACTGCTCGACATCGTGCGTGTGACGTCTGCGGGCCCGGCCAAGGCATTCGGCCTCCACCCGTTGAAGGGCAGCCTGACGGTGGGAGCCGACGCCGACCTCGTGCTCGTGGATCTGGACAAGAAGCAGCCCATCACCGCCGAGGTGATGCAATCGCGTTCGGACTACTCCCCGTTCGAAGGCCTGACGATGCATGGCTGGCCGGTCAGAACGATCTCGCGCGGTCGCACCGTCGTGAGAGATGGCGAAGTGCTCGCCCAACCCGGTGACGGCAACTACCTGTCCCGACCCACCGCGAGCCACCGAGCCTGACGATGAGTCGATCGTGGATCGCGGGCTTCGAGCCGGAGGCGATGCGCCTCGGCGCGGACTTGCTTGAGCGCGGGTGGAGCGCGTTCGACGTGGCTATCTGCGCCTCGCTGGCGCAAGGTGCCGTCGATCCACTGTGGACCTCACTTGGCGGGTTCGGCGTGGCGCTCGTGACCGACCTCGGAGCATCTGAGTCTGCAGCGCTCTCGTTCCACGCGCGAGCGCCGGGCGGGATAAGCCCACTCGCGTTCAGCACAGGATTGACGGCCTCGGTCAGCGGTGGAACGGTGGGCGCATTCACGGTTGACGGTCAGCTCAACCAGCTGGGTCACCTGGCAGTGGGGACACCGGGCATGGCTGCCGGCCTGGACGGGCTGCATCGGGAAGGACTCCGTCGGGGCAGGTCCCGACCGCTCGATCAGGTGCTTGCCCCTGTTGTCGCGTTCTTGAGGTCGGGACCGGCGCTCTCGCAGCACGTCTACCGCACCTGGGTGTCCGATGACCGCCCGGGGTACGCCCGTCCGGCAACCCGGTTGCACTTCTCCGCAACAGGTCGGCGGCTCTATTCCGATCACGGAGCACTTCCGGAGCCCGGCACCCGCCTCAGGAACGACGACTACGCGAATTGCCTGGAACAGCTCGGGCGTCTGGGTTTCGGCGATTTCTACCGGGGTGAGCTCGCCGACCGCATCGCGCAGGACTTCAGCGACAACCACGGGTACCTCGGCTCCGCCGATCTTGAGAGCTACGCGGTCGATACGACACCACCGCTTCGCGGACGGTACCGCGAGTTCGAGGTCGAAGTGCCACCCCTTCCCTCACTTGGTGTTCTCGTGCTCGATGCACTCCGGCTGCTCGAAGCTTCTGATCGCGGAGACAGCCCCCAAGGACCCAAGGAAGTGCGTCGACGGGTTGATGCGATGCAGCGGACCCTGGCAGGCCTCAGTTCCCTCGGTGATCCTGAATTCCCGGCGGAATCCATCGAATCCCTGGAGAGGAACACGACCCACCTGACCGTGTTGGACTCCGAAGGCACGCTGGTCTCCCTCACGACTTCCCTGGGGGCGGCCTCTGGCGTGATAGTCGAAGGTTCCGGATTCATGCTCAACGGCGCGCTTCACCGATTCAACCCCACTCCAGGCTCTCCCAACTCGTTACGGCCCGGGGCGCGCAGGCTGACGGGGATCTCCCCGCTCGTATTGAGAACGGGCAGCGAGCCTCAGCTGTCGCTCGGCGGCGCCGGGGGTGTCGGCATCGTTCAGGGACTCGTCCAGGTGCTGTCGAATGTTGTCGACTTCGGGATGAGCCCGGCCGCCGCCCTCGCTGCTCCGCGATTCGCGGTGGAGTCCGGTGAGGTCGTGCTGGAAGCGGGCGTCGATGTCGCGACGGTTCGCACATTGAGCGACGCGGGATTCACCGTGCGTGTCTTGCCGGATGCGCTCGACTCTGAGCTCGTCGGGCGAATTGTGGCGCTCGAGCGGATCGGCCACGACGAGTGGGTGGGCGCGGCCGATCCACGCGGCGGTGGCGTCGCCTTGTCTGTGCAATCCGAAAGGGCGGCGTGATGACCCAGCCAGATCCGTGGACCGTTTTCGCCACGCAAGCCGCCGCGCCCGCGATCCCGTGGACTTCTCCGAGCCTCGAAGACCGATTGCTGGTGCTCGAAGATGAGAGAGCCATTCGCGAACTGGTGATTCGTTGGGCATACCTTCACGACGCCGACGCGCTCGAAGAGAAGGTGGCGCTTCACCATGAGGATTGCGTCGTTCACCATCGGTCCGGAGACATTCGAGGACACGACGCGATTCGGGAGTTCTTCGCGCTCGGTCCACCCAACGAGCTCATTGCTGATATGCGGCATTCGATCACGAACAGCATCGTGCGCCACGAAGACCGCGACACCGCTCTGGTCACTTCGCTCTACCAGTGGACTCAGACGATGCGAAGGTCGCCGGGCGCCGAGGCGAAACCCGCCGTCGGTGGAGGTTTCTACATCGACCGGGTGGTTCGAGCGGGGCGCGAGTGGAAGTTCGCTGAGCGCCGAATCGATCGGGCCTACGACTTCTTCCTCCCCGAGGCGTCGTTCGGAGCCCTGACGATCGGCTCCGAGGCCCTCAGCGAGGAATCGCTCACCATGCTCCGCCAATCAGGGCTTCTGACCGGCGAATCCAATGCACCACCAAGAGAGGAACTGTCATGAAAGTTGGCATCAAGAAGAGGGCGACGCTGCTCGTCGTCGCACTAGTGGCAGGCACCGCCTTGCTCGCGGGATGCGCGTCGGCCCCGGCCGCCGAACCCACTGCAGATCCAACCGCGGGCCCCGTCGTGCCGAAGACCCTGAAGATCGGCATCACGAGCCTCACGGCTCCGCCGACGATCCTTCCGCTTCTCGCGGAGAAGCTCGGCATCGCGGAGACTCACGGTCTCACCCTCGAACTCGTGCAGATCAGCTCGGATGTCGCGGCTCAAGCGCTCGCGAGCGGGGACATCGACATACTGGCGGCGCCGTCCGTCGAGTCGGCGATCGTGCAAGGTGCCGACTTCAAGGTTGTCGCCGGTGCCGCGCTTCCGTACTTCTCGTTCTGGGGCCGCGACGGAGTGGTCGACTCGTGGGCTGACGTGGCCGGCCACAACATCGGGATCCCCGCTGGCCGGGGCAGCGCGGCGGACATCCTCATCCAGACGATCCTCAAGGATGAGAAAGTCGACTTGAGTTCTGTGGTGCTCACCTACAACAGCTCGGCGACCAACTATCAGGCCCTCACCGCTGGGTCGGTCGATGCGGCGCTCACGACTCCGCCGTACACCTATCAGCTGGATAGCGCCGGCGGCTTCTCCGAGATCGACGACCTTGTCGGCAAGGTGGACACGTTTATTTCCACGCAATACACCGCGACGAGCTCACTGATCCAGAAGGACCCGGATGTCATCGCGCGATTCGTCGACACCCTGCTCGACGTGAAGGACGTGGTGGACACCGACAACATCGACCCGAACGTGTTCACCGTCTACGACGCGTTCCTCGTTGAGAACGGCACGGACCCGGCCAACCTGAAGATCGAGGACTTCTTCGCGGACCTGGTCGCTCGCAACGCTTGGCAGGTCTACCCCAAGCGTGGCTACTTCGAGATCAGCCTCGGTCTGCTCGCCCAGATCCCCGAACTCGCGGGAGCTGCAGGAAGTGCCAAGTTCGAGGACGTCGTCTACGTCATCCCCGGTCGGGAAAAAGAGTATGAGTGAGCAAAAAAGGCCGAACCCTGAAGGGGTGCTCGTGGACGAGCGGCCGGTAGTGCTCGAGCTGGCCAACCTGTCGGTGACCTTCAACACCGACAGGGGGCCGCTTCGGGCGATCGACGACTTCAACCTGAAGCTGCACGAAGGTGAATTCGTCACCGTCGTGGGGCCGAGCGGCTGTGGAAAATCGACACTGCTCGGGGTCGTTTCCGGCCTCGTCTCAACCTACGAGGGGGAGGTGACGTTGCCCAAGCGTGGGGCGAGGGACCTCGGCTACGTGTTCCAGCGCGACTCATTGCTCCCATGGCGCACAACGCTCGACAACCTGACGATCGCGCTCGAACTTCGCGGCGTGGGCAAGCGGGAACGAGAGGACCGGGCGCGGGAGTACCTCTCCAAGCTCGGGTTGGAAGGCTTCGGAGACTACTATCCGCGCCAGCTCTCCGGCGGGATGCGCCAGCGGATCGCAATCGGCAGAACGCTCATCTACGAACCTCGGGTCGTGCTCATGGACGAGCCATTCGGGGCACTGGATGCGCAGACCAAGGGTCAGATGCAGGAGCTCTTTCTCGAGATCTGGTCAGAGCACAGGCCGAGCGTGATCTTCATCACGCACGACCTCGCCGAGAGCATCTACCTTGCCGAGCGGGTGGTCGTCATGACCGGACGCCCGGGTCGGGTCAAGCGAGTCATGACGGTGGACATCGAGCGGCCGCGCCCTTCGCCGTTCGAGGTGTGGAAGGACGACGCTTTCCGCGACCTCTACACCGAACTCTGGGGCGAGCTGCAGGAGGAGATCTGACATGAGTGCCGAAACCACCCAAGACGGCACAGTCGTGCGCCGGCGCATCCGCACGGTCAAGACGGCCAGCACGGCCGTGTCCAGCTGGTTGATTCCCACGGTGATCGTGCTTGTCGGTCTCCTCATCTGGCAGCTCTCCTCGGGAACGCTCATCGACGATGTGTTCGTGAGCTCGCCACTGAGAGTCATCGTGAGGATCTGGCAGTTCATCAGTACCGGAGCGATATTTCCGCACGCCGCGACAACCCTCGGCCAATCGGCCCTCGGGTTTCTGCTCGGTGCTGTGGGCGGAATAGCAGTTGGCAACCTGCTGGGGCTCATTCCGACCCTCAACCGCAGCTTCGGGCCGATACTCACCTTCTTCTATACCCTTCCTCGAATCGCGATCGCTCCGCTTTTCGTGATCTGGTTCGGGATCGGTGCGCCCTTCAAGGTGATGTTCGTCATGTTCGTGATCTTCTTCATGTTCCAGGCGGCGACGGTCGGTGCGATCAGAACGATCGATGCATCGATGGTCAACGGCATCCGTGTCATGGGTGCCAGTCGCTGGGCTCTCTTCAGGAAGGCGATCATCCCGCAGGAGTTGCTGTGGATCGGGACGACAGTGAAGGTGGCCGCGCCGATGGCGGTCGCGACCGACATCGTCGGAGAGTTCGTGGCCGCGAACGAGGGCCTGGGCTTCCTCATGCGCAACGCGGCCTCGGTCCTGGACACGACGACTCTCCTCGCGGTGGTTGTCATCCTCGCAACGCTGGTGACCGCATTCCTGGGGATATTCGGCGCCGTCGAGCGACACCTGTTCCGCTGGAATGACACGCCTCCGAGCATCTAGGGGAGTAGTCGATGTCTGGCAGCTCTGATTCGAGCTCGACTGTTCTGGGTCACCAGATCGTGGCCGATCTGCTCCGGGCTCGTGGAGTATCGGTCGCCTTCGGGCTTCTTGGTGACGCGAACCTTCAGATGTTCGTGCTCGCCGCTCGTGACGGCTTGACGTTTCACTCAAGCCGTCACGAAAGCGGCGCAGTGAGCATGGCCGCAGGCTACGCCGTCGCCACCGGCGAGGTGGGCGTTGTGAGCGTGACGAAGGGACCGGGTGTGACCAACGCACTCACGCCCTTGGTCTCGGCGGTCAGGGATCGGATTCCTCTCGTGCTTCTTGCCGGATGTGCTGCCACGACCGCCTCGCATGATCCTGCGTCGCCGCGGGAGACATTCGAACCGCAGGAAGTCGACCAAGAGGCGCTCGCGCGGCTCGCGGGCGCGAACGTGATCCCCGTTCGGTCGACCCGGGAGCTGTCGGAGGCCCTCTCTGCCGCTTTCGCAATCGCACGAGGCGAATGTCGACCTGTCGTCGTCAATCTTCCGATCGACCTACTCGACGGCTCAACGGCTGGCCAGCCCGCGGTGAGCCTCCCACGAGCCGAATCCACTCCTGTGACTCTTGGAGCCAGTGCAGAGTCGATCGCGCATGTGGCGGAGTTGGTGCGCGCTGCCCGACGACCTGTCGTGCTCGCGGGCCGAGGCGCGAGCAGCGAAGCGGCGCGACGTGGCGCAATTACACTCGCTGATCGGATCGGGGCACTGCTCGCAACGTCACTGCCCGCACACGGACTGTTCGGCGAGCATCCGTTCAGCATCGGATTCTCGGGAGGTTTCGCGGTTGAAAGTGTTCGAGACACTCTGCGAGAGTCGGACCTGGTCCTGGCGTTCGGAGCGAGTCTCAACCGGTACACAACCAATGAGTCCCTATTGTTCGAGAACGCAGCCGTGGTGCAGTGCGACATCGACGGTTCGAGAATCGGGCGGCACCACCGCGTCGATCTTCCTCTGGTCGGATCAGCCGATCGGGTTCTCGGCCAAATCGGGGAATCGCTCGGGCCGCCGGCATCGCCTGCAGTTGGATACAGAACTGACTCCGTACGGGAGCGGCTGGCTGCGGGCCTGCAGTACAAACTCATTCCGGACGCCTCAGACCTCGAGGGGGTCGATCCAAGGAGTGTGCTTCGTCGGGTCGACCAGCGGCTGCCGCGCGGGCGCCGCACTATCGTCGATCTCGGCCACTTCTCGACCTTTCCCTGTCAGCACATCCGGTCGTTCGAGTTCGGGCAACTTGTACCGTGCTTCGGCTTTGGGTCGATCGGCCTCGCTCTCTCAACCTCTCTTGGTGCCGCAGTCGGCAGTCCGAGCGACGCCGTGCTCTGCGTCGTGGGGGACGGCGGTCTGCTCATGTCCCTACCCGAACTCGAGACCCTGGGCAGGCTTGGGTTGCCCGTAACGGTGCTCGTCATGAATGACCGCGCATACGGCGCAGAGGTGCACAGTCTCCGCAAGCTCGGCCTGGAATCCGATCTCGTCCACTTTCCCCGCACCGACTTCGCAGCCATCGCCCGAAGCCATGGAGTCGAGGCGATCACCATCAAAACGTTCGACGACATCAACCTCATACCAGACCTTGGTTCCCTCACTGCCCCGCTGCTCATCGACGTCCACATCACGCCCAACGTCGTGGCTGACAAGTTTCGGTGAGCGAGCGCTACTCCGTCGCGCCAGAGCGATCGCGAGGCGCATGGACGAGGAGCTCCGCAAATTGGGCCTCTCACAGCCCGCTAAACTGACCGGGTGAGCAAACCCGTGGATGTCGCCCTCATCGGCGGGGGCATCATGAGCGCCACTCTCGGAGCGATCCTCAAGCGGCTTCAACCCGACTGGGACATCCAGATCTACGAGCGGCTCGGCGACGTCGCCCTCGAGAGCTCGAACCCCTGGAACAACGCCGGCACCGGCCACGCGGCTCTGTGCGAGCTCAACTACACGCCCCAACGTGCTGACGGCACGATCGACATCGCCAGCGCGGTCAAGGTCAACGAGCAGTTCCAGGTCTCGCGCCAGTTCTGGGCCCACCTCGTCGGTACGGGCGCCCTGCCCGAACCCCGCTCGTTCATCAATCCGACGCCGCACATGAGCTTCGTCTGGGGCGAGGACAACGTCGAGTACCTGCGCAAGCGCTTCGAGGCACTCAAAGATCACCCGCTCTTCGCCGGTATGGAATTCAGCGAGGATGCCCGCGTCATCCGCTCCTGGGCTCCGCTCATGATCCCGGGGCGCTTGAAGTCCCAGGCCATCGCCGCGACACGCATCGCCTCGGGCACGGACGTGGACTTCGGCGCACTGTCGCATCTGCTCACGAAGAATCTGGTCGACGAGGGTGCGGTGCTCAACACCGAAGTGGTCGTCAAGAACCTGAGCCGACGACGTGACGGCACCTGGCGGCTGACGCTGCGCCGCGACATCGGCGCAACTCCGCTCGAGCCAGTCATTGCTCGCTTCGTCTTCGTGGGTGGGGGCGGCTACGCTCTCAACCTGCTGCAGAAGTCGGGCATCAAGGAGATCCGGGGGTACGGCGGTTTCCCGGTGAGCGGCGAGTTCCTGCGCACCGACAATCCCGAAGTCGTCGGGCGCCACGCGGCGAAGGTGTACGGCAAGGCCGCCGTCGGATCGCCCCCCATGTCGGTGCCTCACCTCGACCTCCGCGTCGTCGACGGCCAGGGCAGTCTCATGTTCGGACCGTACGCGGGCTTCAGTCCCAAGTTCCTCAAGACCGGGTCGCTCGTCGACCTGTTCGCCTCGATCCGTTGGCACAACCTGTTCCCGATGATCGCGGCCGGGCTCGGCAACCTCGGTCTCGTCAAATACCTTGTGAGCCAGTTGCTCGCACGACCGTCGACGAAGTTCGCCGAACTCCAGCAGTTCTTCCCCAAGGCGGTGCCTGAGGACTGGTACAAGATCACGGCTGGTCAGCGCGTGCAGGTGATCAAGAAGGACCGCAAGAAGATCGGAGTGCTGCAGTTCGGCACCGAGGTCGTCTCCTCCGCCGATGGCAGCATCGCGGGCCTGCTCGGTGCGTCTCCGGGCGCGTCGACGGCGGTGCCGATCATGCTGAGCCTCATTGAGAAGTGCTTCCCCGACCGAATTGACGCCTGGAAGCCTGCGCTCACGGGGATGATCCCGAGCTACGGCAAGCAGCTTTCCGACGACCCGAAGCTGGCGGCGAAGACGATCGCGAGCACCGCGAAGGCGCTCTCGATCAATTTGTGAGCATCGGCGGCATCGCTTGACATCGAGCGGATGCCGCGGCTAGCCTCGACCTCGCTATGAAGAGGTAACTCCCTACCAGTCCCGCGCCCGAGGCGCAGTGTGACGGTAGGCCCTCCCCGGAACATCCCGTGCTTCTCGCGCGCCCGGACGCCACCCTCCCTGCAACCATGCCCGTGCGGGAACCACTCGATCATCGAGAACGGGGTTCCCCATGCCAGTGCCAACAACCATGACGAATCACATCCGCGTCGACGGAATCTCCCACGCCTACGGCGATCGCCGCGTGCTCACCGATGTCGGGCTCATCATCGACCAGTCGGATCGCCTCGGGCTGATCGGTGAGAACGGGGCGGGCAAGTCGACGCTCCTGCGCATCATGGCCGGGGTCGAGCAGCCGGATGTCGGAATCGTGTCGCGCCCGGCGAGCACCGGCCTGCTGTGGCAGGAGGTGCGCCACGAACCGGGGGCGACCGTGGGCGACCTCATTTCCGCGGCGCTCGCCGGGGTGCGGCAGCTCGAGCGGCACCTGGAGGACGCAGCATCCGGGCTCGACGGATCACCGGCGGCGAACGAGCGGTATTCGGATGCCCTCGCTGCGGCCGAGCGTGCCGACGTGTGGGGCACCGACGCGCGGATGGCGGAGGCCATCGCGAAACTCGGCGTCGACGGCATCCCCTTCGAACGCCGACTCGACGAGGTGAGCGGCGGGCAGCGGTCGCGACTCGCGCTCGCCGCCTTGTTACTCGAGCGTCCGACGGCTCTGCTGCTCGACGAACCCACAAACCATCTCGACGACTCGGCGGTCGCGTACTTGCGTGACCAGCTCGTGCGATGGCAGGGACCGGTCGTGTTCGCGAGCCACGATCGGGCGTTTCTGGATGAGGCGGCGACCGTGCTCGCCGACATCGACCCCTCCCGCATCGGCGTGACGCGATTCGGGGCTTCGACGGGCTCGTCGGCGCGTGCCGTCTTCAGTGACTACCTCGTAGCGAAGGCGGCCGAGCGCAAGCGCTGGGAGGAGCAGTTCGAGGCGGAGAAGAAGGAGGAGTCGCGATTGCGTGTTGCCGTGAACGTGACCGCGCGAACGCTTGACACCGGGTCGGGGCCGCGCGACAACGACAAGTTCCTCTACGGGTTCAAGGCGGGCAACATCGCGCGCCAGGTGAGTCGTCGTGTGCGCAACGCCCAGGGTCGGCTCGACGACCTCGTCGAGCACCGCGTGCGCAAACCCACCGAGGTGCTCTCGTTCGCGGGCATCCCGCACGGCAGCCACGCGCTCGACGACGGCACACTCATCACTGTGAAGGATGCGCGGCTCGCCAACCGCCTCGACGTTGCCGCTTTCACTGTGGAGCCGCGATCGCGCATGCTCGTCGCGGGGGCGAACGGTGCCGGCAAATCGACGATGCTCGGGATGCTCGCCGGCAGGCTCGCGCTCGACTCCGGTACGGTGAGCCGCCGCAAGGGGCTGCGGGTTGCGCTCCTCGAACAGGACGTGCGGTTTCCGGAGCCGCACCGCTCGGCGATCGCGACCTATGAGGCCGCGGTCGGCGAGTGCCGCGCCGGGGACGTGCCGCTGGCATCGCTCGGCCTCATCGCGCCCCGCGACCTCGACCGGCCGGTCGCGCAGCTCTCCATCGGCCAGCAGCGGCGCCTGGCGCTCGCGCTCATCATCGCCCGGCCGCCGCACGTATTCCTGCTCGACGAACCCACCAACCACCTATCCCTCGCTCTCGCAACCGAACTCGAGGATGCGCTCGGGAGCTACCCGGGCGCAGTCGTCGTGGCAAGCCACGACCGTTGGTTGCGGCGGCGGTGGAGCGGGGCATCCGTGGCGATGAGTGATGGCGTGCTGGTCGCATGAAACGGACATGCTGTTGACCGGCACTCGAACGTATGTTCGAATGTGTAGATGCGGTGGAGCGGGCAAGAACTGACGACGGAGCAGGAGTCGGCGCTGCCCGGCCTCGCTCGACTGTCGAACCTCGTGCGCTCGGTGTCGACTCCGGAGTTCGCGGGCATCCGATTCCATGAGGTGCTCGCGAAGAGCGCGCTCAACAAAGTTCCGGGCGAGAGCGGCATGCCGTTCGACTGGACGATCAACCCGTACCGCGGCTGCTCGCACGCATGCGTGTTCTGCCTGGGTGCCGAGACTCTCATTCTCATGGCGGACGGAACGCAGAAGCCGATCTGGGCGATAGAGGTTGGCGAGGAGATCTACGGCACACGACAAGAAGGCAGGTATCGACGTTACGTGCGCACGAAGGTGCTCGCACACTGGAGGACACGCAAGCCGGCGCACCGAGTCACTCTCGCGGACGGCACTCGCGTAGTCGCCTCGGGTGAGCACAGATTCCTTACCGAGCGGGGCTGGAAGCACGTCATCGGGGCGATGAGCGGACCGGGCACCCGACCGTACCTAACGAAGAACAACTCGCTCATGGGGTTCGGACTGGCGGGGCTCGACGAACTCAACCGAGCGCCCCTGCACGACGCGGACTACCGCCGCGGCTACCTGTGCGGGATGATCCGGGGCGGCGGCCATCTCGCCACGCACGAGTACAAGCGCCCGAGCGGCTCTATCGGTACGATCACACAGTTTCGGTTGGCGCTTGCAGATACGGAGGCTTTGCATCGCGCGCGCACCTTCCTCGAGGTTGAGGGCGTCGTGACGGCGATATTTCAGTTCACCCCGGGTAACGAGCGGCATCGTCCGATGACGGGAATCCGGATTGCGAATCGTGCCGCCTTCGACCGGATCACTGACCTGATCCACTGGCGAGCCCAGGAGTCGCTCATGTGGCACCGGGGCTTCCTCGCGGGCATATTCGATGCGGAGGGCAGCAATTCGGGTGGCGTGCTCCGCATCTCGAACGGCGACGAGACCCTGCTCGCGCAAATCCGCGAATCGATGGATGAGTTGGGCGTGAGGCACACGACAGACCCTCCCAACGCGATCGGGGTGAGCGCGATCCGCGTCGTGGGTGGGCTTGCGATAAGGCAGCGTTTCTTCCAACTGACAGGCCCGGCAATCACACGAAAGCTCTCAATCGAGGGGATGGCGGTCAAATCGCAGGCGCGCCTCGGCGTCGTCTCGATCGAGTCGCTGGGTCACGAGGAGGACATGTACGACATCACGACCGGCACCGGCGACTTCATCGCCAACGGCGTGATCAGCCACAATTGTTTCGCCCGAAACACTCACACCTATCTCGACCTCGACGCCGGCAAGGACTTCGACAGCGAGATCATCGTCAAGGTGAATGTCGCCGAGGTGCTCGCGAAGGAGCTCGCGCGCGCGTCCTGGAAGCGGGAGGGTGTCGCCCTCGGCACCAACACCGACCCGTACCAGCGCGCGGAGGGGCGGTACCGGCTCATGCCGGGCATCATCGCGGCGCTCGCCGAGAGCGGCACGCCGTTCAGCATCCTCACCAAAGGCTCTTTGCTGCGGCGCGATCTGCCGCTGCTCGTCGAGGCGGGCGAGCGAGTGCCAGTGCACCTCGCGATGACGATCGCCGTTCACGACGATGACCTGCAGAAGTCGGTCGAGCCCGGCGCGCCGACGACGAAGTCCCGGCTCGAGACCGTGCGGGCGGTGAGGGAGCACGGGCTCGATGTCGCCGTGCTCATGATGCCCGTGCTGCCCTACCTCACCGACACTCGAGCCCATCTCGACCACGCGCTCGAGCAGATCCGGCAGGCGGGCGGCACCTCGGTGTCGTACTCGGCACTCCACCTGCGGCCGGGAGCTCGCGAGTGGTACCTGCAGTGGCTCGAGCGCGAGCATCCTGACCTTGTCGGCAAGTATGCGCAACTGTATGCGAAGGGTGCGTATGCCCCGAAGGAATACCGCATGTGGCTTGCGGAGCGGATGCGTCCGCTGCTGCGCAAGCACGGCCTCGAGCGCCCCGGAACAGTCAAGCCGGCGAGGGGCACCTCGCCGATCCACGAGCGTTCTCTCATCGCCGAGGAACTGCCCGACACCTTCCCCCAACCGAGGCTCTTCTAGCTGTACCCCGAGTGCGGGGTACAGAACGTACCCCTCCGCTGCCATACTTTGTCACAGACGAAGCCGCAGAGGGGGTACACGGTGTCGATCGGACTGCCCGCACACCTGCGCCCACAGGCCGTTAGCCGCGCGCTGACCCTAGCCGGTCACGTCGCCGGCCTCGTGTGCCTCATCGCTGCGGCGGGCATGGTCGTCGCGGTACAGGCGGCGAATCCGCAGCTCATCCTCTGGCCCGCCGTCATCGCCCTGCTTCCCCTCATTGTCATGCTCGCCGTGCTCGACCGGTACCGCAGCATGTTTTTCTCGGTGAGCTACCTCATCATCGGCGGGGCATCCGTCTACTGGTTCGCCCTCACCGTCATGTCCGAGTTCGAGCCGTTGACGGGCACAGACAGTTTCGTGTTGAGCCTGCCGCGGATCGCCCTGATGTTCGTCGGCGGAGTCGGGGTCGGTATTGGCGCGAGCATCGCGTGGTGTGCAATCGGCCTTGTGATCGCCGAGATCGCGATCGTCACGGCCGCCGTGCAGACGGGTGTGGATCTTGCCCCGGATGGCACGAGCCTGAGCTCATTCGTCGGTGTCGTGGTAGCGCTGCTCCTGCTCGGAGCGAGCCAGCGCATGGTGCGCCGCGCGCAGCCGAGCATCCACCGGGCGGCACGCGATGAGCACCTCTCCACGCTCCGCTACGGCATCGAAGCGAAGGCCGCCGCGGTCATGCACGACACGATTCTCGGGCACCTCGCCGCGATCTCCGCCGCCCCAGAGGGCGCGCTCAGCTCAGACCTGCAACTGCAGATGGAGCGGGATCTCGAGATTCTCGTCGGCGAGGAGTGGCTCACGGTCGGCTCACCGGCGGTGGACGTGCAGGCGCGCGCGGAGTGGAGACAGAGCCAACTCTTCCTCGCCATCCAGGAGTCACGCCGACTCGGTCTCGTCGTCGACATCAGCGGGGACATCGCCGCCGCCGGGCGCCTCGGCCCCGCGCGCTCGTCCGCCCTGGGCCTCGCGGTCAAACAGTGCCTCATCAATGTGCTCAAGCACTCCGGAACGGACGTCGCCGAGGTCGTCGTGTACGGCTCGGGGTCAGACGTGAGCGTCATGGTCATCGACTCGGGCAGAGGTTTCTCCGAGACGGAGACCGGCAGCGATCGCCTGGGGCTGCGCCAGTCGGTGCGCCGTCGCATGGAAGCGGTCGGCGGCGAAGTGCAGGTGTGGTCGTCACCGGGCCGCGGCACGTCCGTGATGATCCGTGTGCCCGTGCCCACCGGTGAGGGCGACACGCCGCTTGCCGACGCGCTCGAGGTGACGCTGTGATCGCGCGCGAGCAGACCGTGCAGCAATCCGACCCCGTCGGTGCGCTCGCCGCCCGCTCGCTGACGCTGCTCGGCTGCCTGGGCATGGTCGTCTACGCCATCGTCATGACGGTGGTCAACTCGGCCGATATCGACAACGTCGGCGTGGCCATCGTGGGCATCGGCATGATCGTCGGTGCGGCCACGCTCATCGCCGTGGCAGCCAACCCCCTTCGCGCACCCCTGAATCGCGGGGTTCACATCGCGGCCATGGGCCTCGGGGTGTTCGGGCTCGCTTTCAACGCCGCCTCGATGTGGCAGGGCAACGCGTTCATCCGAGACGACTGGGGTCCGCCCATGCTCGGTTTCATCAGCCTCCTGATGGTGCCGTATCGCCCGCCGCGGGAGATCGCGATTCTCGGAGCGCTCGCCGCCGTCTTCGCCGGCTTCGTCGCAGCACTCGAGGTGGGCATCCTCTCGACCGACCTGCCGGTGATGATCTACGTCATCATTGCGGCGACACCGGTGCTCGCGATGTCGTTCGGCGGTGCCGTATTCGCGCGAGCCGTGCTCAGGATGGTGCACCGCTGGCATTCGCGGGCGTCATCCGCCGTGAGCGCTCTGGCCAACGAGCGCAAGGCCGGCCTCGCGCGGTCGGTGCAGCAGGATCGCGTCACGATACTCAATCGCGACGTCGTACCGTTCTTCGCCGCAGTGCTCGAGCGCGGCGGCCTGCTCGGCAGCGACCGCACTCGCGCGTCGGAGATCTCGGAGTCGATCCGCCGGCTCATGGTCGCCGAAGTCGACCGAAGCTGGCTCGACCTCGTCGTGGAGCAAGCCGCCGGCGCGACGCGCGGTCCCGCGACCGAGGCAGTTCATGACCCCGAACGTCTCGCCGTCGCAATGTCGACCGACCAGCGCACTGCGGTGCGTGCCGCGATAGTGGCGATCTTCGGACACCCCGCCTTCGAGCCCCGCGGCTTCGACGTGCGGATCTCGCGAACGAGCGCAGGATACGCGACCACCATCCGCGCCGACTTCGCCGCCGGCGAGGGCGGCATTCGCGCCGACCTCGCCCCCTACCTGGCTGTGCTCCGTGTGGTGTTCTCGCACCTCCACGCCGACTTCGGCCCGCCCACCCTGACAGTGAGGTTCTCCTATGACAAGCATTGATTCCGTCAAGGATCTGGGCTTCGACGAGCCCGTCGGCACGCGAGTGCGGCTGGCGATTCTCGACGACCACGAGGTGTTGCTCGACAGCCTCACCAGCTGGATCGCCCTCAACGCGCCAGACTTCGATCTCGTGCTGAGCGCGAGCACGTGGTTGCAACTCGTGCACAGCGACAACTTCCCGACCGACCTGGTATTCATCGACTTCCAGCTGAAAGAACCGGTCTCGATCGAAGCTCGCGTGCGCACGTGCCGCGCAGCAGGGGCGAAGGTCATCGTGCTCTCGAGCCTCGATACACACGAGTCGCGCGAGCGCGCCCTCGATGCCGGGGCTGCCGCGTTCCTCTCCAAGTCGCTTCCGATGCGCGAGGTGATGGATGCCGCACGCGCTGTGATGGGAGTCGAGCGGGGTTCCATCCCCCAGCGTGAGTGGCGCCCGTTGCCCGTCGGCGCCACGACGCAGACCCGCCCCAAGCTCAGCGCGGGGGAGGTGCAGGCGCTCACCCTCTACGTCTCGGGGCTGAGCACTCCGGAAGTCGCCGATCGGATGAACGTGCAGTACGAGACGGCCAAGACCTACCTGCGCCGCGTGAGAGAGAAGTACGCGAAGGCCAATCGCCCGGCGAGCAAGAAGTCTGAACTCATCCGACGGGCAGCGGAAGACGGCTACCTGCGATAATCCTTGGGTGAGCAAGCTCTACTTCCGTTACGGAGCGATGAACAGCGGCAAGAGCACCGCGCTGCTTCAGGCCGCCTTCAACTACGAGGAGCGCGGGCAGGAGGTGCTGCTCGCCAAGCCCCAGATCGACACCAAGGGTGACGCGACGATCGTGTCCCGTCTCGGCCTCACCCGCGTGGTCGACTTCGTCGTCGCCCCGGACGAGGACATCTTCGACAAGTTCCTGCTCGAGCGCGTGCGCGTGCACGATCGCACGGGCAAGGCCGTCAGTTGCCTCCTGGTCGACGAAGCCCAATTCCTCACCGAGGGGCAGGTCGACGACCTGTTGCGGATCGCGATCCTCGAGGGAGTTCCGGTTCTCGCGTACGGGATCCGCACCGATTTCCAGACGGTGGCGTTCCCGGGCAGCAGGCGGCTGCTGGAGATCGCGCACTCGCTCGAAGAACTCAAGACGATCTGCCGCTGCGGACGCAAGGCCGTGTTCAACGCGCGCAAGGTGGGCGAGCGCTACGTCTTCGACGGCGACCAGATCGCGATCGATGGCGTCGATGTGACCTACGAGTCGTTGTGCGGCGCGTGCTACCTCGAGGAGAGCAACGGCGTGCTCAACAACGGTTGGCGGCCGCGCGCGGATTTCAGTTACCGCAGCGGGCCTGACCCGGATTTCACCTGAGGCTCTCGGAGGGGACCCATCGGGGCGTATTCCGTGGGGGGATTCGACTCCCCTACTGAGACGCCTCCCTCCCTCGCAGGCTCGGTCGGCGCTGGGGTCGCGCAATCGCTGGCGCGATTGCCTTAGCCCCACCGCGCCACTCAGCGGGGGCCCATGAGTGGCTTCTCGTGCAGTCACCCCGCCAGATACGCAAAGATTGACCGCAAGTTAAACAGAGAAGGACCGCACTACATGGCGGTCCTTCTTTGCGTATCTGTCGGGGTGGCGGGATTCGAACCCACGACCTCTTCGTCCCGAACGAAGCGCGCTACCAAGCTGCGCCACACCCCGATCGACCGGCGCTTTCGAGCACCGGACCTCCACAAGGATAGCCGATCCGCCGCACCTGGCGAGCACGGGGATCGCGTTCGTGGGGCGTCTGATTGAATGTGCTCATGGATGACCCGAGCGGGACTCATCACGCCCTCGCGGCGGCGGTCCGCTCGACGTGGGGCCGTCGCCGAATCATCCTTATCGCCGCGCTCGGCCTGGCCGTGCTGCTCATCGGGTTCGCTGCATGGATCGGTATTCGAGGCATTCTGGCGAAGAACGAGCTCGAGGCGGCACTGCCACTCGTGTCGCAGATCAAAGACCAGGTGGTCGGCGCCGGTTTCGACACAGCTCAAGCCACGATCGGGGGGCTGCGCCCGACGATCGACGAGGTCGTGGGCCACACGGGCGCGGCGCGCGACCTCACGAGCGACGCCCTCTGGCGCGCGGCGGAGGGCATCCCCTTCGTCGGCGAGAACCTGAGCGCCGTGCGGCAGCTGGCGCAGATCGCCGACGACATCGTGACTCACGCGCTCGTGCCCCTCCCGGGGATGTCGGACCTGCTCGACCCGGCTTCCCTCAAGCCGGTCAACGGAACCGTCGATATCCAGCCCTTTCTCGAGGCGGAGCCCGTGCTGCGGGAGATCGGCACGACTCTCGCGGCGGCCTCGGCCTCGATCGCGGCGATCGACGACGAGCAACTGATCGGTCCCGTCGCCGCCGCGAAGCAGAAGCTGTCGGCTCTCATCCGTTCCGCGAGCCCCCTCGTGGTGAAGGCAAGCCTGGCGCTGGAGGCCATCCCCGGGCTGCTTGGATTCGACGGCGCTCGCAGCTACCTCGTGGTGTTCATGAACAACGCCGAGGCGAGGGCGCTCGGCGGACACGCCGGGTCGTGGGCGCTCGTCACGGCCGATCACGGCACGATCTCGCTCGTGGCGCAGGTGGGCGTGGGCGGCCTCACGAAAACTGCCGTTCCCGTCGTGGACGTGCCGGGCGACATCCTCTCGCTGTGGGGGCCGGGCACGGCCACCGATCCCGGGAACGTAGGGATCGACCCACGGCTGGATCTCTCGGCGAACACCGCCAAAGCGTTCTGGCAGCAGCGCTACGGGGGCACGATCGACGCCGTGCTGTTCTTCGACCCGGTAGCACTCGGCTACCTTCTCGCGGCGACCGGGCCCGTGACGGCGGCGACCGGCGACGTCATCTCGACCGAGAACGCGGCCGATTTCCTCCTGAACGGCGTCTACCTGTCGTATCCGGTCGGCGGCGAGCAGGATCCCGTGTTCCAGTCGGCGGCCGCGCAGACGTTCGCGCTCATCTCCACTGGCGCATTCGACCCGAAGAAGCTCCTTGACGCCGCGATCGAGGCAGGCAAGCAACGCCGCCTTCTCCTGTGGAGCTTCCACGCCGAGGAGAGAGAACTGCTTGCGGCCACGCCTTTCAACGGCAGGATGCCGGGCATGGATGACGCGAACGCGACCTTCGGCGTTTACGTGCAAGACAACCTGGGTTCGAAGATGACGTACTACGTGGATGCGTCGGTCGCCCTGGGACAGGCCCAGTGCTCGACCGGAACCACGCAGTACCGTGTGGACTTCACGGCGACCAACGCGGTCGTCCCCGGTACGGGAGAAAGCCTGCCGACGTATGTCGCCAACACGACCAACGGCTCACTGCGCATATTCGTCACGCTCTACGCGCCGCCGGGAACGAGCATCGTCTCCGCCATCGGTTCGAGCGACTATCCGCCGCTGAAGGGAACGGACGGCGAGTATTCCGCCATGCAGGTGCGCATGGTGCTCGACCCGGGCCAGACGGCGACGGTGAGCTTCGACGTGGTGGCGCCCGATGACCGGCCGCGCACGCTCGACGCTCTCGTGACGCCCCTCGCCAAGCCGACGGAGATCACTCGGCTGGAGGGCTATACCTGCTGAGCCTCGGCAGCCCGCCTCAGGAGAAGTCGTCGCCGGGAACGAGTGTTATCACGACCGCCTCGGGCGGGCACGCGAAGCGCACAGGAGCATAAATGGATGTGCCGAGCCCTGCGCTCACGTTGAGGAAGGCAGCACGACGCGCGTGGTGCCACACGCTCAGCCCCTGGGCCTGCTCGCGCGGGATATCGCAATTGGTGACGAGGGCGGGAAGACCCGGAATGCGCACCTGGCCGCCGTGAGTGTGGCCGGCAAGTATGACCTCCGCGCCGTTCGTCACAAAGGAGTCGAGCACGCGGCGGTAAGGAGCGTGGGTCACGCCGATCGGGACGGCCTCGGGTCCCGTGCGATCATCCTGCCAGCCCACGTTCTCGCGCATCTCCTCGATGACTCCGGGAAGCCGGTCGAGCCTGTCCCAGCCGCGGTGGGCATCGTTGACTCCGAAGAACTCGAGCCGTGAGCCTTTGAGTTCGAGAGCTCGCGCCGCGTTGTTGAGCGAGAGCCACCCGAGCGAATCCTGGAAGTACGACTCAAGCCCCGCAGTGTCGAGGGTGGCTGCCGTGATCGAGCGCTGCGACGGGCTGGTCAAGTAGCGCAGGGGGTTTTTAGCGGACGGACCGAAATAGTCGTTCGAGCCGTTGACGTACACGCCCGGCACTCCTGCGAAGGGTCCGAGCGCCCTCATGACGCCCTCGATTCCGTCCACGTGACCGAGGTTGTCCCCCGTGTTGACGATGAGGTCGGGCTCGACCATCGCGAGCGACCTGACCCAGTCCTGCTTGCGGCGCTGCCAGGGCGCCATGTGCATGTCGGAGAGATGCAGAACCGTTATCGGCCGAGCACCGGGGTCGAGCACGGGCAGGTTCTCGTAACGGATCGTGAAGCGATTGCGCTCGACGAGCGCACCCCACGCAAGCGCTGCCGCGCCGACGGCCGCCACCACGCTCAGCGTGGTGGCGGCCGTTCGTGCGTGGCGGGTCAAGGACAGGCGACTTTGCCGATTGCCAGCGTGACCGGTGCGCCGGGCACCGTCATGGCGCCGGGGGCGGGATCGCTCGATTGCACCCTGTCGACTCGCGGGTCGGTCGGCAGTACGGGGCCGGGGCCCGACACGGGCGTGAGCACGACGCACGTCTCGTTGATGGTGGAGTAGCCCTTGGAGTCCAGCACGTCTTTCGCCTCGTTGAACTTGAACGCCGTACCGTCACCCACGACGTCGGGGAAGGGCTCCTTGTTGCCCTTGCTCGAGTACACGGTCACGACGGCACCCTTCGCGGACTGGGTGCCCGCGCCAGGATCCGTCGATGCCACCTTGCCTGCCTCGACGTCGGAGTCGACCGGTCCGCCGTCGACGAACGTGAAGCCGAGGCTCTCGAGCACGGACTTGGCCTGCTCCATGCTCTGGCCCCGCAAATCGGGCACCTCCTGGCCCGAGCCCGTCAGCAGGGAGGGATCGGGTGCCGGAAAGTCCACGCCACCGAACTTGAAGTTCAGGGCGGACATGGTGGCTCGCGTGATGTAGTGCCTCAGCAGCACTCCGCGCACGCCGGCCTGACTCGTCTGAGTGACGTCCTGGAACCCTTCGATGTTGCCGACCCACACGGCAGTAGCCGCCTTGGAGGTGGCCGACGCCATCCACGTCTGCACGCTGCGGTCGGTCGTACCGGTCTTTCCGAAGATCGGCACGCCGTCGTCGGGATTGGAGTACGCCGTGTTGCTCACGGTCATGACGCCCTTGAGCACGTCGATGACGGTGTAGGCGACATTGGACGGGATAGCCTGGCGGCAATCCTTCGCCTGGCCGCCGACGTCATTCCCGCTGGGGTCGATGGCCTTGTCGACGATGATGGGCTTGCACCAGACGCCGCCAGCGGCGATGCCCGCATATGCCGATGCCATGCTCAGCGGTGTGACCTCGTTCGTTCCGATGACCGACGACGGATTCGTGTTCAGAGGCTGGCCGTCGGCCCGTTCGACTCCGAGACTCTTGGCGACCGCCGCGATGTCGCACAGGTCGAGCTGCATCGCCATGGACGCGAAGACTCCGTTGATCGACTGCACGGTGCCTTCTCGGATCGTGTAGATGCCGCTTTCACCGCTCGCGTTGGCGAACTTCCACGGATCACCGCCGCTGACTTCGCCGCACTCCTTGAACTTGTTCGCAGGCTCGGTGCGTGCGCTTCCGTTCACTCGTTCGTTGATGCCCTTGCCGTGCATGAGCCAGTCGATGAGCGTGAACACCTTGTAGGTCGATCCCGGCTGGAATCCGGTCGAACTGCCGTACCCGACGCTCGTGTTGTAGTTGACGGCGGTGCCGGTCGGGCCGATTCCCTCGAGGGAGTCGTCGAACAGCTTGTTCTCGGTCATCACGAGCACTCGTCCGGTGCCCGCTTCGACGGTCGACGTCGCGCTACCGAGTTGGAACGCGGTCTCGGTGTTGGGAGCGTACGCCCACGTCGCATCCTGCGCCGGAATCTGAACGTCGAGGTCGAGCGTTGTGTAGATGTTGTAGCCGCCCTGCTTCCAGTTCGCTTTGCGCTCGGCCTCGGTAGCACCGAGGAACTCGAAGTCGGGCACGCTGCGCACGACGTAGTCGCAGAACCACTTCGCGTGCGAGAAGGCCGCGATGCAGCCGTTCGCCGGGGGAGAGGGCTTGAGGGTCGTGTCATCGACGGGCGTCGCGATCGCCTCGTCGTACTCCTTCTCGGTGATGTGGCCCGCTCGGTACATGGCACCGAGAATGTAGTCGCGGCGGTCCTGGTTGGCCGAATAGTTCTCGGGGTCGCCGAGGTTGCGCTGGTTGGGGTACTGCACGATCGCCACGAGGCTCGCAGCCTGGGCGAGAGTGAGGTCGGCCGCATTGACGCTGTAGTACCTCTGCGCCGCAGCCTGGATGCCGTATGTGGCGTTTCCGAAGTTGGAGATGTTGAGGTACGCGGTGAGGATCTCCTTCTTCGTGTACCTCTTCTCCAAACCGATCGCGAGTTTCATCTCCTTGAGCTTGCGGTCGAAGGATGTCGCGGTCGCTTTGGCGTAGGCCGCGTCACGCTCCTCTTCAGTCGGCTGCTCGAGCGCTTCCTGCACATAGATGTTTTTGACGACCTGCATGGAGAGGGTGGACGCACCGCTCTCGATGCCGCTCGAGACCACGTTGGCCATGGCCGCGCGCACGACGGACGACACGTCGACGCCTCCGTGCTCGAAGAACCGCGCATCCTCACCGTCGACTGCTGCGTCGAGCACGTACGGCGAGATCTCGTCGTACGGCACCTCCTGGCGGTTCTGGTCGTAGATCGTGGCGATCGGGTAGTACCCGTCGGTGTTGCCCGGGCCCGAGTACGTGGCCCAGAGAGTGTTGCGCTCGGGCTGCTGGTCGATGGTGATGTATTCGGGCAGACCGTCGAAGATGCCGATGGTGCTCGAAGCGGTGATGCCGGTGACTGCGAGGGCCGGAGCCACCATGACTGTCACGAGAAGACCGGAGAGGGCGCTGAAGCCGACCAGGCCGGCAATCGCGGAGAACACGCCTCTACGCGGGGAATTTTGGGCAGACATAGAATCTAGGGTACGTGATCAACCTGTGACCCAATCTGAACGGACGCCGACAAATGCCCACGTGGGAATATCTGACCACCCCGCTCATCATCCATAACACCTCGGCGATCCTCAACAACTGGGGCTCCGAGGGCTGGGAGCTCGTGCAGGTCGTGACCGGTCCGGAGGGCGGCCTCGTCGCCTACCTCAAGCGCGAGAAGAAGGAAGACGCCTAGATGTCGGCTCTGGATGAACGGCTCGCCGAACTCGGAATCACCATCCCCCAGGTCGCCAAGCCGGTGGCCGCATACGTGCCCGCCGTCGTCACCGGAAATCTCGTCTTCACGGCTGGCCAGTTGCCTTTCGTGGACGGCGCGCTGCACGCGACCGGCAAGGTCGGTGCCGAGGTTGACGCGGAGCTCGCCAAGACACTCGCCCGCACGTGCGTACTCAATGGGCTCGCCGCCGCACACAGCGTGATCGGGTCACTGGATCGCATCACGCGCGTCGTCAAGGTCGTCGGATTCGTCGCATCCGCGCCCGACTTCACCGGCCAACCCGGTGTCATCAACGGTGCCTCCGAGTTGCTGGGCGAGATCTTCGGCGAGTCGGGTGCCCACGCCCGCAGCGCGGTCGGCGTCGCCGTGCTGCCGCTCGATGCGCCCGTCGAGGTCGAGTTCGTCTTCGAATTCGCGTGAGCGTGAGCCGCATCCCCCGCACAATTGACCTCGGTGCGTACGACCCGGCCCTGGTCGGGGTCGAAGTCACCGGCACTCGGCTCGTGCAAGACAGCCGCGCCATCGAGCCCGGCGACGTCTTCGTCGCGATCGGCAGTTCCGGCGCATCCGGGCTGGCCTTCATCGACGAGGCGCTCGCCCGCGGAGCCGCCGCCGTGCTGTACGAAGCGCCCGCGGACGTGCACGTGCCCGGCGCCCACGGCATTCACGGGCTCGGCGGGGTGCTCGGACGCATCGCCGACGACTTCACCGGCCATCCGTCGCGCGACCTCACTCTCGTGGGCGTCACCGGAACGAACGGCAAGACCTCGATCGTGCAACTCGTGAGCCAGGCCTGGCACGCACTGGACATGAGTGGTGCGAGCATCGGCACCCTCGGTGCGGGACTGTACGGCGTGCCGCCCTCGAACACGGGGCTCACCACGCCGCCAGTGACTCGCGTGCATGAGCTGCTCGCGGACTTCCGGGATGCGGGTGTGGAGAACGTCGCGATCGAGGTGAGCTCGCACGCCCTCGAGCAGCACCGCGTCGCCGGCGCGCTCTTCGACATCGTCGTCTTCACCAACGTCACTCGCGACCATCTGGACTACCACGGCACCATGGAGCGGTACGCCGCGGCCAAGGCGATGATCTTCGACCTGCCCGGCACGACGGCCGTCGTGATCAACGTCGACGACGACTACGGTGCCCGGTTCTTCGCAGAGCGGGCCGGCCAGTCCGGGCTCGTGGGCGTGAGCTCCCGTGGAGACACCGCCGCAGTCGTGCGGGCGGACGAGGTGGTGCTGACCCAGCGGGGGATCGACTTCACGTTGTCGATCGACGGGTCCGAGCATCCCATCACCACATCGCTCATCGGACGGTTCAACGTCGACAACCTGCTCGCGTGCGCCGGGGTGCTGCATGCGCAAGGGGTACCGGCCGAGCGGATCGCACAGGTGCTCGGCGAGCTCGAGCCGGTCTTCGGGCGCATGAACCGCATCCAGCCGGATCCTTCGCTGCCGCTTGTCGTCGTCGACTACGCGCACACGCCGGATGCGATCAGCCAGTCGCTGGCGGCACTTGCGCAATACGAGCACGACCGCATCATCACGGTGTTCGGATGCACGGGCGACCGCGATCGCGGAAAGCGTCCCGACATGGCGCGCATCGTCGAGAGCGCATCCGATCTCGTCGTCGTCACGGACGATGACGTGCACCATGAAAACGGGGACCGCATCCTCGAAGACATCCGTGCGGGCTTCGCGAACCCGGATGCCGTGGTCGAGTTGCGCGATCGCGCTGCGGCTATCGAGTACGCGATCTCGTACGCCGGGGCGGGTGACGTCGTGCTCATCGCGGGCAAGGGCCACGAGGACTACCAGGTCGTGGGCGACGAGCGCGTGCCCTTCAGCGACACCGAGGTCGCCGAGCGGGTGCTGCGCGCGCGGCTGCCCTAGCCCTCCCTTGCCCCGTGCCGCGCTGGGCGCCGCTGCGCGCGCTGCGGTTTACCGCGGGCGCGCGGGTATGTACCGCCGCGCTCGCCACAAACCGCAGCGCGGCCTACTTGAGCTTGTCGGAGATGATCTGCATCACTGACGAGTCGGCGAGCGTCGTCGTGTCGCCGATCTCGCGGCCCTCCGCGACATCCTGCAGGAGTCGCCGCATGATCTTGCCCGAGCGGGTCTTGGGCAGCTCCGAGACCACGAACACCTGCCGCGGCCGCGCGATGGCACCGATCTGTTCGGCGACGTGCGCGCGGAGGATGGTCGACGCCTCCTCTGCGGTCTGCGCTTTCTCCTGGTCGGAGCGCAGGATGACGAACGCGACGACGGCCTGACCGGTCGTCTCGTCGGCCGCGCCGACCACCGCTGCCTCCGCGACGATGGGGTGGGACACGAGCGCCGACTCGATCTCCTGGGTCGACAGCCGGTGGCCCGAGACGTTCATCACGTCGTCGACGCGACCGAGCAGCACGATGTCGCCGTCCTGGTCGACGTGGGCGCCGTCACCGGCGAAGTACTTGTAGTCGCCTTCGGTCGAGAAGCGCGACCAGTAGGTCTCCTTGAAGCGCTCGGGGTCGCCCCAGATGCCCCGCAGCATCGCCGGCCAGGGCTCGGAAACGACGAGCAGGCCGCCCTGCGGCGGGTCCACGCGCGTGCCGTCTTCCCCGAGAATGTCGATCTTGATTCCGGGGAGCGGCGTCTGGGCCGACCCCGGCTTGAGGCTCGTGACGCCGGGAAGCGCCGAGATCATGATTGCGCCCGTCTCGGTCTGCCACCACGTGTCGACGATGGGGGCGGTGCCGCCGCCGATCGCATCGCGGTACCAGATCCACGCCTCGGGGTTGATGGGTTCGCCGACCGATCCGAGCACCCGCAGTGACGACAGGTCGAACTTGTCGGGGATCTCGCGGCCAAGCTTCATGAACGACCGGATGGCCGTGGGCGCGGTGTAGAAGATCGACACCTTGTACTTCTCGATGAGCTCCCACCAGCGGCCGGGGTGCGGCGTGTCGGGAGTGCCCTCGTACATCACCTGCGTCGCGCCGTTCGCGAGCGGACCGTAGACGACGTAACTGTGCCCGGTGACCCAGCCGACGTCGGCCGTGCACCAGTAGACGTCCGTCGCGGGGTGCAGGTCGAACACGTTCTTGTGCGTGAACGCGACCTGCGCCAGGTATCCGCCGCTCGTGTGCAGGATGCCCTTCGGCTTACCCGTTGTGCCCGACGTATAGAGGATGTAGAGCGGGTTCTCCGCCTCGAAGCCCTGCGCCTCGTGCTCGGCGTCGGCTGCCGCCAGGGCGTCGTGCCACCAGAGGTCGCGTCCCTCGGTCCATTCGACGTCGTTCTCGCCGCGCTTGACGACGAGCACGTTGGTCACCGAGGTCGCGGCACCGGAGAGGGCAGCATCCACCGCCGGTTTGAGCGGGAAGACCTTGCCCTTGCGCCACCCGCCGTCGGCGGTGATGACGAGCTTGGCGTTGGCGTCGTCGATGCGGCTGCGCAGGCTCTCGGCGCTGAAGCCGCCGAAGACGACGGAGTGCACGGCGCCGAGGCGCGCGACCGCGAGCATCGCAACGATCGCCTCGGGGATGACGGGAAGGTAGATCGCGACCCGGTCGCCCTGCCCGATGCCGAGCGCCGCGAGCGCATTGGCGGCGCGCTTGACCTCGGCGGTCAGTTCTGCGTACGTGACACTGCGGCTATCCCCTGGCTCGCCCTCCCAGTGGATGGCGACGCGCTCGCCGTTGCCCGCGAGCACGTGGCGGTCGAGGCAGTTGTAGGCGACGTTGAGCTCGCCGTCGGCGAACCACTTCGCGAAGGGCGGGTTCGACCAGTCGAGGGTCTGTGTGAACGGCTTGTGCCAGTGCAGCAGTTCGCGTGCTTGCTCGGCCCAGAAGTTGGTGCGGTCGGCCTTCGCCGCGTCATAGAGCTCGGGTTTTGCGACTGCATTGGCGGCGAACTCGGCACTCGGGGGAAAGCGGCGGGACTCGTGAAGAAGGCTGTCAATCGAATTGGTGGACATCGTATCCTTGTCGATCTCGCGGGGCGGCCAGGATTCCGCGAACTGCTTGTACAGGTGAACCTTCTGATCCTAGAACCTCCCATTGCGCCCCCGGCGCCGTGCGGTACACTGAGTCCCGTCAAATGCAAATTTGGCGTGCAGCGCCAGCGATTCCCCCCAATCCGGCGCTGCTGTGGCGGCGCCTGTTCCCCCCAATAGGCGCCGCCCCTCTCTCTTTAACCATGGGGTCCAGAGCGACCCTTCTCTCGCCAGCGGGCACGGCTCTCTCTCCTCAACACCGCATGTTGCGTCGTGTTACGCCACAGTCGTCGCGAGGATGCCCCCGCCGCCTCATCCGGCGCCCTACCGTTGCCCGGTGGACCCGCCGAGCAGCACACCGTTCATCGCGCGCCCACCCGCAGCCCCACCCACTCCGTCGCGCCGGCCGCGCATCGCCGACTTCGGACCACTTGCCGATCTCGTGGCCGATCCGACCGTCACCGACGTTTTCGTCAACGGGCCGCGCGACGCGTGGACCGACCGCGGGGGAGGACTCGAGCGCGTGGCCATCCACCTCTCCGAGTCCGAGTTGCGCGACCTGGCCGTGCGGCTGGTCTCGCTGGGCGGGCGCCACATCGATGAGGCGAGCCCGTGCGTCGACACCCGGTTGCACGACGGCATTCGCGTTCATGCGGTTCTGCCTCCCGTGTCACCCGTCGGCACCCTCCTGTCGATCCGCATTCCGAGGATCCAGCCGTTCTCGCTCGCTCACCTCGACGCCGCTGGGTTCTTCGCGAGCGTGCCGATCGAGTCCGTCGTCGCGCTCGTCGCCGATCGAAAGAATCTGCTCATCACGGGAGCGGGCGGCAGCGGCAAGACGACCTTCCTCTCGGCCCTGCTCGGTGAGGCCGACGAGCGGGAGCGCATCGTCGCCATCGAAGACGTCGCCGAGTTGCGCGTGGAGCATCCGCACTTCGTCTCGCTCGAAGCGCGGCAACCGAACCTGGAGGGTGCGGGCGGGCTCGATCTCGCGCGACTCGTGCGCGAAGCCCTGAGGATGCGCCCCGACCGACTCGTGCTCGGCGAATGCCGCGGAGCCGAGATCCGCGAGCTTCTTGCAGCGCTCAACACGGGCCACGACGGGGGAGCGGGCACGCTGCACGCCAACTCGCTCGACGACGTGCCAGCGCGGCTCGAAGCGCTCGGCGCGCTCGCGGGCCTCTCGCCAACGGCGATCGCGCGGCAGGCGGTGAGCGCCATCGGCGCGGTGCTCCACCTCGAGAGGAGAGACGGGGTGCGGCGGCTCACCCAACTCGGCACCCTGACGCTCGACGACCGGGATCGCCTCGCCGTGGTCGCGGCATGACGACGGGCGTCGGGAGGGTAGCCGCGGCCACCCAGCGCCTCGCCGTGCTGCTCGGCGCTGGGGTTGCCCCGGTGTCGGCCTGGCGGCACGCAGGCCTGCCCCCCGCAGCAGATACACGCGGGATGATCGCCGCCCTCGCCGAGGCCGCGGCGCATGCCCCTCCGCTCGAGTCCGGTGCGTGGCGCGGGCTTGCCGCCGCCTGGGAGGTCGCGACGGATGCCGGTGCCCCGCTCGCTCCGACCCTGCGGCTCTACGCCCAGTCGCTCCGTTCCCTCGCGGCGGCGCAGCGCGACGTTCGCGTCGCCCTCGCCGCACCCATCGCGACCGCACGCATGGTGCTGGCGCTCCCGGCGATCGGAGTGCTGTTCGGAATCGCGCTCGGCTTCGACACCGTGGGCGTGCTCCTCACCACCCCTCTGGGCTGGGCCTGTCTCGGGGTCGGAAGCGGGCTCATCCTCGCGGCGGTTCGCTGGAATAGGCGTATGGTCGCCGCTGCCCAGCCGCGGGAGGCGGCGCCGGGGATGGAGTGCGACCTCATGGCCATCGCGGTGAGCGGTGGCGGGTCGCTCGACCGGGCACACGCGCTCGTCGAGCGCGTGGCTGCACGACACGGCATCGCGCCGCCCGGCGAGCGAGTCGAGTCGGTGCTCGCGCTGTCCCGCAGCGCGGGAGTGCCCGCCGCCGAGCTGCTGCGGGCCGAAGCCGAGGAGGCCCGGCTCGACGCGCGAGCCTCGGCGCAAGAGAAGGCCGCCGCCCTCTCGGTGAAGCTCATGCTGCCGCTCGGGCTGTGCATCCTGCCGGCGTTCATGGTGCTCGGCGTCGTGCCGCTGCTGGTCTCCGTGGTGACGTCGACGGTGACGGGGTAACGCCCTCTCGTCAACAGCGGGCCGACTTGGTAAGTCGGCCACCGTCGGATCGGCCGCGCGCCTCTCCGTCACCCCGAGTTGCGACGATGGATGCACTCGGGCCACGGGATTGAGGAGGCGTTCATGGGTGGGCTGAGGCTGGGTCTGGCTAAGCGGTGGTTGCGAGAGCAACGCGGTGCGGCGACGGCCGAATACGCGATCACGATCATGGCGGCGGTGGGGTTTGCGGGCCTTCTGGTCGTGATCATGCGTTCGGAGGAGGTGCGCGGCATCCTCACGGAGATGGTGCGCGGTGCGCTCTCGATCGGCGGGTGAAGCCGGGAAGCATCGGGGGAGCGGGGAGCAGCGCGAGAGCGGGCAGCAGCGGCAGCGCGGGGAGCAGCGGCAGCGCGGCAGCGCTACCGCGGAGTTCGCGATGGTGCTCCCTGCGATCGTTCTCGTGCTCGCCTGCTGCCTGTCGGCGGTGCAGCTCGCGGGCCGCCAGTTGCGATTGCAGGATGCCGCGGCCGCCGCCGCGCGATCGGCCGCCCGTGGTGACGGGGTCGATGTGGCGTCGCGGCTCGTTCCCGGTGTCGCGGCGTCCCGGTGGCAGGACGGCGAGCTCGAGTGCGTGCGGCTCACGGCGACGGCCCCCCTGCTGGGGGCCCTTCTTCCGGTGGAGCTCATCGCCACGAGCTGTGCGCCCGGTGGGGGCAGGTGAACGGCAGGGAGCGGGGTTCGGGCTCCGTACTCGCGGTCGCACTCATCGCTGCGGTTGTCGCGCTGACTGCGCTCGCGCTACCCCTCTATATGGGTCTCGCGACCCGCCAGGCCGTGGCCGCTGCTGCAGATGCCGCAGCTCTGGCGGCAGCGGACGTGGCAAGCGGGCTCCAGCCGGGCTATCCGTGCACGGCCGCGCAGCGAGCGGCAGCTGCGAACAGCGCTTCGCTCGCGGCGTGCGCAGTGGACGGGCTCATCGCGACGGTCACCGCGAGCCGGAGCATCCTGGGCATCCCCGTTGCCGCGACGGCAACAGCGGGACCGCCCGGCTCGGGAGGGGGTCAGGCACGCTCAGCGAGCGTGGCCGAAGTACATGAGTTCCCAGATGGCCGGGTCCTCGTGCTCTTCGACGAGCACATCCCGTTCGAACCGGCGCACGGTGCATTGCCCGGTGAATCGCAGGTACGCGCCGTCGAAGCCCACGGCTCTGGCGATCAAGCGCTTGATGCCCGTGGCGGAGTCGATCATGCGAGCGCGCACCAGGTCTTCGCGCCGAGTAAAGGTCACCTCGTAGCGGTCATCCCCGTCCTGGTAGATGTAGCGGGTTGTGCCTGCTACTGGTTTACCGGTGCGGCTGTCTGTGAACACGTTCTCCGTCTCGAAGCGGACTTTGGACGCATCATCCGCAATGATGCGGCCGTCCTTCGCGAGCATGAGAATCGGAATGGCCGTGTAACCGTACTTCTTGTGAGACGTGATGTATGACGCGATGACGGAATACGGCCCGGCCTGCCCTCGCGCCCAGTACCAGTCGTGGATGACCTTCATGAGCCCGACGTTGCCCCAGTTGTGGTCGTGGTAGCCCACTCCCGACGAGGTGTGCTTTTCGCCGGCAATGCTGTACGTGGCCTCGACATGCCCCTGGGGAACTGACGGCAGCCACGCGAACTCCAGCGAACGTGCCGGCCCGAACAGCATGTATCCGGTCTGCGGCCGCCACGACGGCACCGTGCCGGTCAGGGTGATATCGACCTCGATCTCCTCCACGGAGACCGTGATGCGATACGAGTTGAGGTCACCGGTGAAGCGGTTGTCGCCGAGGCGAACGTCCGCATGATCCTTCGCGGCGGACCAGCTCTCCGGTGCGAAGTTCACGATCTTCTCGAGGGTGCGACCATCCGCGAGGTCGAGATTCAGGCGGATGAGGGGCGTAAGAGGCTTGCCGGGCGCCGAGAGGTCCTTGTTCATGAAGACGATGACGAGCTTCGAGCCGTCATCGAGGTGCGCGTCGAAGTACCACCACTCGTACGTGCCGCGGCGGTCATCCGTTCGGGCGCCGTCCTCCCACAGGGCGATGTGGTCTGGGGAGATGCCGAGGCGCCGGTAGTCCTCAGGTGTGCTCGCGGCGACCGCGAGGGGTGCTGATGACAACGAGTTCCTTCCACGATTTCTGACGACTGTCAGGATAGTTATAGCATTACGCTACTCATAATCTGACGAACGTCAAGTTATCGATGGGTGCACATGAGCGAGAGTGCGAGACCGAGGCGCGTGGGCCGGCCGGCTGCCGATACCGCCGACCTTCCGTCCGACGATGAGATCATGCGGCGAGGGCTGGCGGCGTTCGCCGAGCTCGGCTACGAGGCCACGTCCGTTCGCGAACTGTCACGACGATTGGGCGTAAGTCACAACTTCATCAACGACCGATACGGGTCCAAGGAGAAGTTCTGGATGATGCTCATCGATGCTGCCGAGTCGCCGATCATGGAACACCTCCACGCGATCATGTCGGCGAGTTACGACGACGAGCTGATGCGATTCCGGGATGGGGTGCGCGCCTTCCTGGCGATGGCTTCCGCCAATCCCGACATCACTCGAATCATCAATCAGGAATCGAGCGCGAGAAGCTTTCGCCTCGACTACGTGTATCGACGGCACGTCGAGCCGATCGTGCATGCCATCAGGCCTGGTTATGACCGCCTCGTGGCGGAGGGACGCATTCGCGACGTTCCGTTCGTGGTCATGATGTTCTCGGTCATCGCGATGACCGGAGTAATCAGTCGCCGGGGGATTCTCGATCTCATCGCACCCGGTAGCGGCGACGACAGCGAGTCATTCGGCGATGTCCTCAGCGAGGTCGTTCTCGAGGGTTTGATCGTGGACCAACCGCGCCGCTGACCCGACCGCCGGACCGCCCGCGTCGGGAGTGGATTAGGTGCGAGCGTGGTTGGGGTGTGTATGGTGTCGCTGACAGCGGCGCTGCCGCCATTCCCTTCTACCTAGGAGACCCGTGTCCGTGAAGCTCGTCATCGTCGAGTCGCCGACCAAGGCCAAGACGATCGCCCAATACCTGGGCGAAGGCTACGAGGTTCAGTCGTCGGTCGGCCACATTCGTGACCTCATCGAACCCAAGAACCTGCCGCCGGAGCTGAAGAAAGGCTCGCTCGGCAAGTTCTCCGTCGACGTCGAAAACGGCTTCGAGCCCTACTACGTCGTGTCGGATGCGAAGAAGAAGACGGTCGCCGAACTCAAGAAGGCGCTCGCGGGAGCGGACGAACTCTTCCTCGCGACTGATGAGGACCGTGAAGGCGAAGCCATCGCCTGGCACCTCCTACAGGTGCTCAAGCCCAAGGTGCCCGTGAGGCGCATGGTGTTCCACGAGATCACCAAGGAAGCGATCCAGCACGCAAGGGACAACACACGCGACATCGACGGTGCACTCGTCGACGCCCAGGAGACCCGGCGCATCCTCGACCGCCTCTACGGCTACGAGGTCTCGCCGGTGCTGTGGCGCAAGGTCGGCCCTGGGCTGTCCGCGGGTCGTGTGCAGTCCGCGGCGACGAGGCTCGTGGTCGATCGGGAGCGCGAGCGCCTAGCGTTCGTGACCGCCGGCTACTGGGACCTCATCGCCCAGCTCACTCCGCAGACGGAGGCGCAGCAGTTCGAAGCCAGGCTCGTGCGACTCGACGGCAAGCGCATCGCCGCCGGTCGCGACTTCGACGACCGCGGAAATCTCAAGGGCGATGTGGTGGTCGTCGACGAGCAGGCCGCCAACACCCTCGCCGAGGCGCTGCGCCAGCCGGGTGTGCCGATCACCGTCACGAGCGTCGAGTCCAAGCCGTACACGCGGCGTCCGGCCGCGCCGTTCACGACGTCGACGCTGCAGCAGGAGGCCGGCCGCAAGCTGCGGTTCTCGGCGCGGCAGACCATGAGCGTCGCCCAGTCGCTCTACGAGAACGGCTACATCACTTATCTGCGTACCGACTCGCCCACGCTCTCGCAGCAGGCGATCGACGCGGCACGCGCGCAGGCCAAGACGCTCTACGGCGCCGAGACCGTGCCCGACAAACCGCGTATCTACACCGGCAAGAGCAAGAACGCGCAAGAGGCGCACGAGGCGATCCGTCCCTCGGGCGACACCTTCCGCACGCCGAGCGAGCTCGCGAACGTGCTGCGGGGCAACGACTTCAAGCTGTACGACCTGATCTGGAAGCGCACCGTCGCATCCCAGATGGCGGACGCGAAAGGTTCAACAGCCTCAATCACGATCGGCGCGGGGCCGACCCCGACCACCAGTCTCGCCGAATTCGTGGCTACCGGCACGATCATCACCTTCCGCGGCTTCATGCACGCCTACGAGGAGAGCCACGACGAGGAGCGCAACGAGGCCGCCGAGCCCGCCGAGGCGAAGCTCCCGCCGCTCTCCGAAGGACAGACGCTGACCCTCGTCGACGTCGAGGCCAAAGGCCACGAGACCTCGGCACCGCCTCGCTACACGGAGGCGAGTCTCGTCAAGGCGCTCGAAGAACTCGGCATCGGCCGGCCCTCCACCTACGCGAGCATCATCTCGACGATCATCGACCGCGGCTACGTCACGCCGCGCGGCCAGGCGCTCGTTCCCAATTGGATCGCGTTCTCCGTCGTGCGGCTGCTCGAGGAGTACTTCGCCGACCTCGTCGAGTACACCTTCACGGCCGAGATGGAGGACGACCTCGACCGCATCGCCGACGGCGAGGAAGACCGGGTCGAATGGCTCACGGGCTTCTACTTCGGCAGCGCGAGGCACCGCGGACTGCGCACCGTCATCGACAACCTCGGCGACATCGACGCCCGCGAGATCAACTCGGTCAAGATCGCGGATGACCTCACCCTGCGAATCGGCAAGTACGGTCCGTACCTCGAGGCGCCAAGCGACGATCCCCAAACCCCGCGACGTGTCAACATCCCGCAGGAGCTCGCGCCCGACGAACTGACCGCCGCAAAGGCGCGAGAACTCATCGACGCACCCGTCGTGGGCGATCGCGTGATCGGCATCAACCCCGCCAACGGCAAGGAGGTCGTCGCCAAGGACGGCCGCTTCGGCCCATACGTGACCGAGCTCGAGCCCGAAGCGCCGGTCGTCGAGCCGGAGTTCGTCGTGGACAAGAAGACGGGTGAGCTGAAGGAGAAGAAGGCGAAGAAGGTCGCCGTCGTGAAGCCGCGCACGGCATCCATCTTCAAGTCGATGGATCTTGCGACCATCGACCTCGACACTGCCCTCGCCCTGCTCGACCTGCCTCGTGTCGTGGGCGCCGATCCCGAGACCGGTGTCGAGATCACCGCCCAGAATGGCCGGTTCGGGCCGTATCTCAAGCGCGGTACCGACACCAGGTCACTGTCGTCCGAGGACCAGATCTTCGAGATCGACCTGCCGGGGGCCCTCGAGCTCTACGCGCAGCCCAAGTACGGCGGGCGGGCGGCATCGAGCGCCCTCAAGGAGTATGAGAAGCCCGACCCGGTGAGCGAGAAGCCGATCAAGATCAAAGACGGCCGCTTCGGCGCTTACGTTACCGACGGCACGACCAACGCGACGATTCCGCGCGGGGAGACGATCGAGGAGATCGACTTCGAGCGTGCCGTGCAGCTTCTCGCCGACAAGCGCGCCAAGGGGCCGGCGAAGCCCAAGGCGAAGCCGGCGGCGCGCAAGCCTGCGGCGAAGCGCGCGCCAGCGAAGAAGAAGTAGTGGCCGGGCTGTTCATCACGCTCGAGGGCGGTGACGGCTCGGGCAAATCCACCCAGTCACGCCTGCTCGTCGAGTGGCTCGAGAGCCAGGGCCACACCGTCGTCGTCACGCGCGAACCGGGTGGCACCGACCTGGGCGAAGAGCTGCGCGAGATCGTGCTGCACCGGCGCGGACACATGGCGCCGCGCGCCGAGGCCCTCATCTACGCCGCCGACCGGGCCCACCACATCGCCACGAAAGTGCGTCCGGCGCTCGAGCGAGGCGACATCGTCGTGCAGGATCGCTACCTCGACTCGTCGGTTGCCTACCAGGGTGCCGGCCGCGTGCTCGGCGGCGACGAGGTGCGAGAGCTGTCGCTGTGGGCGACGGAAGGGCTCCTTCCCGACGTCACCATCCTGCTCGACCTCGACGAGTCGACCGGCAAAGACCGCCTCGCGGAGTCGCGCACCAAGTACGACCGGCTCGAATCCGAGGAAGCGGAGTTCCACGGCCGCGCCCGCGACGCCTATCTCGAACTCGCCGCGGCCGAGCCGGAACGGTTCCTCGTGGTCGACGCGACCCGCCCGGTCGAAGACATCGCCGCGACCATCAGGGACCGCGTCTCACGCCTCCTCTAGGCTGTCCGCATGCGTGTGTGGGACGAGCTGACCGGCCAGGCCGACGCAATAGCCATCGTTGAGGCGGCGGCGGCCGCTTCGGCGGTGGGAGGCAGCGGCGATTCGTCGATGACCCACTCCTGGCTCATCACGGGTCCGCCCGGCTCCGGTCGTTCGAATCTCGCCTACGCGTTCGCGACAGCCCTGCTCAGTACCGGGGACGCCGAGGCCGACGACGCTACAGCTCGCCAGGTAGCCGCGCGCACCCACCCCGATCTGGGAGTGCTCGCAACCGAACGCGTCATCATCTCCATTGAAGAGGTACGCCAGCTCGTCGCCACATCCCAGTTCTCGCCGTCGGTCGGGCGCTACCGCGTCATGGTCATCGAAGACGCTGACCGGATGTCCGAGCGCACCTCCAACGTGCTCCTCAAGGCCCTCGAGGAGCCGCCGCCACGCACCGTGTGGATCCTCTGTGCGCCGAGCGAAGCGGACCTCATCCCCACCATCCGGTCTCGCGTGCGCGCCGTGCGGTTGCGGGTGCCCGGCATCGCCGAAGTGGCCGAGCTGCTCGAACGGCGGGACGGGGTGGATGCCGCGACCGCGACCCGCGCCGCGAGGGAAGCCCAGTCGCACATCGGCATGGCTCACCGCCTCGCCACCAATGCCCAGGCGCGGGAACGACGCGAGAAGACGCTGGCGATCGCGCTGGGCATCCACTCGGTCTCCGGCGCCGTGCTGGGCGCGGCCGCGCTGCTCGAACTCGCGAAAGCCGACGCGGAGGCGATAACCGAGGAGCGCGATGCCGAGGAGCGCGACGCGGCGATGCGCTCGCTTGGCATCGAACCGGGCGGAACCATCCCGCTGGCGTTGCGGGCGCAGCTCAAGAGCCTCGACGAAGACCAGAAGCGCCGCGCAACCCGAAGCCTGCGCGACGGCATCGACCGCATCATGGTCGATCTGCTGTCGCTGTACCGCGACATCCTGCTGCAGCAGCTCGGTGTGCCGGGAGAGCCGATCAACGTGCGCATCCTGTCCGAGCTTCAGGCGGCGAGCGCGGCTTCGACGCCCGTCGAGACGCTCGCGACCATGGATTCGATCACCACTGCTCGCGAGCGTATCGAGAGCAACGTGCCGCCCGCCCTCGCCCTCGAGGCGATGCTCGTGACGGCGATCCGTAAGGGGAGGAACGAATGAGGCGGATGCTCGTGCCGGTGGCCATCGCGGCCGTGGTGCTGCTGCCGCTGAGCGGCTGCGTGTCGTGGTTCCTCCCGCCCACGGCGAGCAGCACCTCGACCCCGACGAACGAGAATGTCGCCGCCGACCTCAAGCCGTTCTACACGCAAGTGCTGCACTGGTCGGCGTGCGGCAACGGCAAGCAGTGCACGACGGCCGAGGCTCCCCTCGACTGGAGCGACCCCGCGGCGGGTTCGATCGAACTCGCGCTCGTGCGGCAGACGGCGACCACCGGAAACCGGCTCGGCTCGTTGCTCGTCAACCCCGGCGGCCCGGGGGGTTCGGGTTACGACTTCGTCATGGACAGTGTCGATTTCGCCACCGACGAACGGTTGCAGGCCAACTACGACATCGTGGGGTTCGACCCCCGCGGCGTCAACCGCTCGACGCCCGTGAAGTGCTATCAGAACCCCGCGGAGCTCGACGCCTACATCTACAACATCCTGCCCGGCACGCCCGGCAGCGACGAGTGGCTCGCGGCCGCGAGCGCCGCGACGAAGGCGTTCGGGCAGCGGTGCCTCGAGCTCACGGGACCGCTACTCGGTCTCGTCGATACTCCGAGTGCCGCCCGCGACCTTGACATGCTGCGCGCCATTCTCGGCGACGAGAAGCTCAACTACCTCGGGTACTCCTACGGCACGCTGCTCGGTTCGGTCTACGCCGACCTGTTCCCCGGCAAGACGGGCCGACTCGTTCTCGACGGGGCGGTCGATCCGGCCGCGTCCGACTTCGACCAGACGGCAGCGCAGGCGAAGGGCTTCGAGAGCGCGCTCACCGCATTCCTCGAGGACTGCGCGACGGCAGACGACTGCCCCTTCACCGGCAGCGTGGACGACTCGCTTGCCGAGATCCGCGCTCTCCTCGACAGCCTCGACGCGAGTCCGCTCGCGAACGACGACGGGCGGCAACTCGGCAGCGGGGCGATGTTCACGGCGATCATCCTGCCGCTCTACAACGAGGACAACTGGCAGTTCCTTCGTCAGCTGTTCAGTTCGGTGATGCAAGGTGACGCGAGCTACGCGTTCCAGCTCGCCGACAATTACAACGGTCGCAGTCCAGACGGCACGTACCGCGACAATCAGACCGAGGCCTTCATCAGCATCAACTGCCTCGACGCGCACGGCGACGGCAATGTCGTGACGATGCGCCGCGAAGCCGAGCTGCTCAAGGAGCTCGCCCCCGTCTTCGGGCCGCAGATGTCGTGGGGCGGCACCGGATGCCCGAACTGGCCCGTGCCTGCCAAGCGCGACCGCGAGACGATCGTCGCTCCCGGGTCGCCGGACATTCTCGTCGTCGGTACCACCAACGACCCGGCGACGCCCTACGAATGGGCAGTGACACTCGCCGACACTCTGGAGAACGGGCACCTCGTGACCTACACGGGCGAAGGCCACACCGCGTACAACAAATCCAATTCGTGCGTCAACGACGCGGTCGACGACTTCCTCGTCGACGGCACCGTGCCGTCGAGCGATCCGAAGTGCTGATTGCGGCTCGATTACAACTGCCGCGGGAGTGAGCGTCGCTCGCAATCTGGCGGCTAGGCTCATCGACGTGACCACGGCATCCTCTTCTCGCGCCCGCGGCCTCGCGATCGTTGCGACCGCATCCTCTCTTCTCCTCCTGCTCTCCGGCTGCTTCTTCGGCGGCTCCGATCCGGAGACGACATCGAAGCCGACGGGGGAGGCGGTGGATGACGCGCTCAAGCCCTACTACGAGCAGGTGCTGACCTGGTCGGACTGCGAGAACGGCATGCAGTGCACGACTGCCATCGCACCCATGGACTGGGCCAATCCCTCGCCCGAGACCGACATCGAGCTCGCGCTCGTGCGTCACCCCGCGACCGGGAGCAAGCGCCTCGGATCGCTGTTCACGAATCCGGGCGGACCGGGAGCATCCGGATTCGACTTCGTCTACGACAGCGTCGACTTCGCGACGAGCTCCGACTTGCAAGCTGCGTATGACGTGGTCGGCTGGGACCCTCGCGGCGTCGGACGGTCGGCACCCGTCTCGTGCTACGACGGCCCGCAGCTCGATGAGTTCATCTTCGGCCTGCCTGAGGCGCCGCGCGGCACCCAGGAGTGGATCGACGAGGTGACGCAGGCTTCCATCGACTTCGGCCAGGCCTGCCTCGCGAACACGGGCCCGGTGCTCGAGTTCATCGACACGCAGAGCACCGTGCACGACCTCGACATGCTGCGTGCGGTTGTGGGCGACGAGAAGCTCAACTACTTCGGCTACTCCTACGGCAGCGACATCGGTTCGTACTACGTCGAGAACTTCCCCGACAAGGTCGGCCGTATCGTCGTCGACGGCGCGACCGACTCCTCCATCTCGGTCTTCGACGTCGGCCTCACTCAGACGGCGGGCTTCCAGCTCGCGCTCGAGAACTACCTCACGGCGTGCCCCGACCTGTTCGACGACTGCCCGTTCACCGATGGTGTGGATGCCGCTCTCGCCCAGATCCGCGCGCTGTACGACCGATACGACGCCAACCCCATCCCCGGCGCCGACGGTCGCCTCATGGATGCCGGCGTGGTCGATATCGCGATGAGCATGGCGCTCTACTCGAAGGACTCGTGGGAGTTCCTCAACGACCTGTTCTCGGAGGCCGAGGCTGGCATCACGGATACCGCGTTCTTCCTCGCCGACTACTACTACAGCCGCGACACCGACGGCACTTATGCCGACAACTCGCTCGAGGCGTTTCTGGCGATCTACTGCGTCGACTACCCGGTCGAAACCGACCCCGCGGTGCTGGCGCAGCAGGAGGTGCTACTGCAGCAGGCATCGCCGACCACATACCGTCCGTCGCCGCCGATCGGTGACGTGACGTGCATCAATTGGCCGTTCACGTACGCCGGTCCGCCGATCACGGCGCTCACCGGCAAGGGTGCCGCGCCCATTCTCGTGGTGTCGACCACGGGTGACCCCGCGACTCCCTACGAGTGGGGCGTGGCGCTGAGCGAGCAGCTGGAGAGTGCGCAGCTCATCACCTTCAACGGTGAGGGCCACACGGCCTACGGCCAGGGCAACGCGTGCATCATCGACACCGTGGACTCGTATTTCCTCGAGGGCACCGTGCCTGAGTCGGACCCCGACTGCTGACCCGGTTCGAGGGAAAATTCTTGCAGTTTGTGCAAGAATAGGGCCATGACCACCGCGGATGTCGCCGACCTCGGCTTGCGCGAACGCAAACGACTGGCGACCCGTCGCGCCATCCAACTCGCCGTGATCGAACTTGTCGCGGAGCGGGGGCTCGAGGGCACCACGGTCGACGAGGTCAGTCGCGTCGCGGACATCTCCCCGCGCACCTTCTTCAACTACTTCGCCTCGAAGGAAGAAGCCCTGCTCGGTGACCAACCGGTTCTACCATCGGATGAGACGGTCGAGCAGTTCGTGAGCGGGGATGGCGCCATCCTCGACGACCTCGCGAGGGTGCTCGTGGGGGCGGGCGCGAAGTCGATGAAAGACATCGAGATGGTGCAATTGCGCCACGCCCTGCTCAAGCAGTACCCCCAGCTCTTCGCCATGCGCATGCTGACGATGCGCAACTTCGAGGACCAAGTGGGGCAGATCGTGGCCCGTCGCCTCGAGCGATCCGATCCGGTTCTCGCCGCGAACCCCGAGGAGCTCGCCGCGAAAGCGCGGCTCATCACGCTCGTCGCGTTCGCCGCGATGCGCCACGCCTGGATGCGCTGGGCGACGGGAGAGGGCACCGATACGCTCTCGAATCGGATGATCGACTCATTCGAGCAACTCAAGGGTCTGTTCGACACAGACGCCGCCTGAATCTCGGCTAAGCTTTCTTGCTGTGCCTCGGGGTGACCCGGGTGCGCCGCCCTAGCTCAGTCGGTAGAGCATCTCACTCGTAATGAGAAGGTCAAGAGTTCGATTCTCTTGGGCGGCTCCACAAAGCGGCTCCACAATGCGGCTCCACAATGCTCGGTCGGGGTGCAGGTTCTGTCCCCCATATGCCGGACAGGCCCGCAGCGAAATGCCCCCAGTCCAAGGGTGAAACGACCGTTTTTGTCCCCCTCGCTGTTGCGCGCGTCACCCGCGCGGGCCTACCGTGACACGCAGGCACGACAAATTCGGGGATTGTGTCTGAGTGGTACGGGGGTACACACCATGAAGAGATTTGCCTTTCTGGCGACGGTTTTCACGACTGTTCTCGTGGTGGTTCTTCCTTTTGTGGGCGGCGGGGGACCTGGGCTTACCTCCCAGGCGGTGGCAGATTCGGGTTCTGCCACCCCGCTGCTCGCCTCGATTTCTGCGGCGCCGGCGTCTGAAAGTCCGTCCGCTGTCGCCGTCGGGTACACGATGCGCATCGACGAGGCGAAGATCGCGGCCGATGCCGCAGCCCGCGCCGCAGCGCTGACCAAGGACTGGGAGCACCTCGCCCAGAAGACGGTGCCGAAGCCGCCGCCGCCGGTTGTGACCGCGGCCGAACAGGCCGCGTGGACTCCGGCTCAGCGCCAGGCAGCCCGTCAGTCCGCCGGCCTACCCGCCTGCCCCACCGGTGCCAGTGGAGGCGTTCCCGGAGCACCCGGTGCCTACTCGGCCCAAGGCGTCGCGGGCACGACGTCAGACGACCTCGCTTCGTTCGCATACCAGTACAACGCCATCCGGATCGCGAACTGCCTCGATCCCATTCCTTACGGCAACTTCTACTACGACTCCTGCATGGAGGCCCGGCTGTTCTGGATGGCCGAGTCGCCGAGCCCGGATCCCATGGATGCCTGGGGCCACATGGGATCGACCCGCATCGACGGCGTTCCGAGCGTCGGGTGCGACGGAAACCTCGCGGGCGGATCGGGTAACACCGGTGCGACCGTGGCGTCGAAGTGGTGGGAATCCCTCGGTCACAGGGCATCCCTGTACCGTCCGTCGTCGGGCATCGGCGGGGTGTGCATCGCCTTCGCGATGACCCACGGTGGCATCGACGAGCCGTACTCCTTCACGCGGGCTGCCGCGCGCTGGACGGGTTGCTGACGGGATAGCCCGACGGGGCACCCGGGTATCATTGCCGGGTGACGGATTCGCAGGACGTGCCTCCCACGGAGGCGCTCACTCGACGCTCGCTGCGCGAGAGCGAGCCGTCGAAACGCGGAGCCGCACGGCGGGAGCCGCAGAACCGCGGAGGTATCGCGGCACTGGTGGCGAAGCATCCGACCGCCTGGCTCGCGTCAGCGCTATCGGTGGCGTTCCTGCTGCTGGGTACCGCCGCCGTCTTCGCCGGCGTCGCGGCCGGCTCCGGGCCGAGCGAGGCCGCGCCGGAACCCTCCGAGAGCGTCACGCCACCGCGGCCGCAACCCTCGGCAGTCCCGCTCGCGAGCCGCTTGCGCACGTGCTCGGTTGCCTCGATCGCCGCCGATCCCGCGCTCGCGGACCTCTTCGCCTACGTCACGAACGCGAACACCGGCGAGGTGCTGTTCGACCGCAATGGAACCGTGGCGCAGCGACCGGCGAGCATCCTCAAGACCCTCACGGCCGCCGCTGCCATCAAGGTGCTCGGACCGGACTACCGCGCGACCACCCAGGTCGTCGACGGCTCCACTCCCGGCACGATCGTGCTCGTCGGCCTGGGGGATGCGACACTCGCGACCACGCCCGCGACCTTCTATGAGGGCGCAGCGCTCATAGCCGATCTCGCCGACGCGGCGATGAAGGCCTACGACAAGTTGCATCCCGACGTTGCCGTGACGCAAGTCGTGCTGGATGCGTCGTACTGGAACTCGGGCGACGCCTGGGATCCGTCGTGGCCGGAGTCCGAGCGCACCGAGGGCTACCAGTCGTATGCGACGGCCCTCATGGTGGACGGCGATCGCCTCGATCCCACGCGCAGCGTGAGCCCGCGTGGCACCGATCCGATCGGGGATGCAGGCGAGGCGTTCGTCGCGGCGGCGGGGTTGAGCGCAGTGACCCTCACGACGGGTTCGGCCGTGGGCAGCACGGTACTCGCGTCGGTGCAGTCGCAGCCCGTCAGCGTGCTCATTCCGCAAATGCTGCAGTCGAGCGACAACACGCTCGCGGAGATGCTCGCGCGCCTCGTCTCGAAGAGCATGGGATTCGACGGCTCGGCCGCGACTTTCGACCAGGCGATCCCGGGCGCGCTCAACGACCTCGGCCTCGACGCCTCCGGGCTGACAGTGCGCGACGGATCGGGTCTTAGCGACCTCAATGCCGTACCTCCCAAGTTCGTCACTCAGCTGATGACCATGCTGCGCTCCGGCGCGAACGGTCTCGGGGTCGTCTATGACGGCCTGCCTGTCGGTGGAGTCTCGGGGGACCTCTACGACCGGTTCTCCGGTGACAATGCGATCGCCGCGGGCTCTGTCATCGCCAAGCCCGGATGGCTCAGCGTTGAGTGGTCGCTTGCGGGCATCGTGAACGCAGCCGACGGCACGCCACTCGCGTTCGCGTTCTACGCCATCCGGGATGGGATCACCCGCGATGCGCGGGGAGCCCTCGACACCCTCACCACGGCTCTCTACAGCTGCGGCGACCAGCTCGCGAACAACTGAAACCCCCAGCAAGGACTTTCGGCCGTGACATCAGCGCTCTTCATCATCGACGTTCAGAACGACTTCACCGAGGGCGGCGCGCTCGGCGTCTCGGGCGGTGCTGCCGTCGCAGCCGGAGTCACACGGCTGCTCGAGGAGCATCCGGAGCGCTACGACCACGTCTTCGCTTCGCGCGACTGGCACGACGGCGACAACGACAACGGCGGGCATTTCCACGCCCAGCCCGACTACGTCGACACCTGGCCGGTTCACTGTGTCGCGGGCACGCCGGGGGCGCAGTACCACCCCGCCCTCGATGACGAGCTCGTCGACATCCACGTGCGAAAGGGCCAGGGCAGGCCCGCGTATTCGATCTTCGAGGGAGTGACCGACGAGGGCGAGACACTGCCGGAGGCCCTCGACCGCCTGGGCGTCACCGACATCGACGTCGTGGGCATCGCCACCGACTATTGCGTCCTGGCGTCGGCCCTCGACGGGCTGGATTCGGGCCACAGGGTGCGCGTGCTCACCGACCTCGTCGCGGGCGTCGCCCCGGAGTCGAGCGAAGCCGCTCTCGTGCGGCTGCAGTCGGCGGGCGCGCAACTCACCACCGGCCTCACGGGCTGAGCCCGTGGCCGTAATCCCCGTCGACTCGCTCGATGACCCGCGTCTGGCCGACTACTCGCACCAGACTGACGTCGCATTGCGAAAGGCGAGCGGAACCGAGCACGGCCTCTACCTCGCAGAGTCGGCGCTCGTGCTCGAGCGGGCTTTGCGCGCCGGGCACGTGCCGCGGTCGGTGCTCGCCCTCGGCGGCTCCGTCGGCGAGGCGCTCGCGCTCGTCGGCGACTCCGTGCCGGTGTTCTCGGGTGCGGACGAGCTGCTCGCCGAACTGACCGGGTACGTACTGCACCGCGGACTCATCGCTTCCATGCACCGGCCCGCGCTCCCGTCGCCCCAGACGCTGCTGGCCGCCTCGACTCGCGTCGTGATTCTCGAGAACGTCGCAGATCCGACCAATGTCGGCGCGATCTTCCGATCGGTCGCGGGCATCGGCGCGGATGCCGTACTCGTCACTGCGCGATGCTCCGATCCGTTCTACCGCCGCGCCATCCGCGTCAGCATGGGCACGGTGCTGCAGGTGCCGTGGACGCGCCTGCCCGACTGGGCCAGCGCGCGCGACCTGCTCACGGCATCCGGGTTCCATGTCGCCGCACTCGCGCTCGAGCCCGGTGCCGTTTCGCTGCGCGACTTCGCGGCGTCCGCTCCCGACCGCGTGGCCCTCGTTCTCGGCGCCGAGGGGGACGGGCTCACGCCGGAGGCGCTGGCGGCCTCCGACACGATCGTGCAGATTCCCATGGCCCACGGGATCGACTCGCTCAACGTTGCCGCGACCGCCGCCGTGGCCATGTACGCGCTCGCCGAGTGAGTGGGACTACTCGAGCCACTGCGTGATGTAGGTGTCGCTCGCGTGGATATTGGTGCTCTGGAATCGGTCGGGACCCAGATTGGCGAACTTGTGCGGAGTGAGCGGCGGCACGACGATGATCTGGCCGGCCTCGCCGACGAGTTCTTCGTCGCCGACCGTGAACTTCGCGCGCCCCGAACGGATGATGAACGTCTCGGTGTACGGGTGCTGGTGCAGTCGCGGTCCGAACCCCACCTCGTCGGTGTCGACGAGCAGGAAGGAGACGCCAGACCCGAACATGCGACCTTCGAAGTCGCCGTCGATGAGTAGGTCCTGCTGGATGATGCGCATGCTCAGCACGTTACCGAATCAAACGAGAAGCTGGTGCTTTGCCAGCTCCTTGTACAGCGGAGTCGACTTCACGAGCTCGGAGTGGGTGCCGATGCCGACCACCCGTCCGTGGTCGAGTACGACGATCTGGTCGGAGTCGACGACGGTCGAGAGTCGGTGCGCGATGACGATGAGGGTGCGGTTCTCGGCGACCGCGTCGATCGCCTCGCGCAGCATCTGCTCGTTGAGGCCGTCGAGCGACGAGGTCGATTCGTCGAGCAACAGAATGGGCGGTGCCGCGAGCAGCGTGCGTGCGATAGCGAGGCGCTGGCGTTCGCCCCCGGAGAGCATCACTCCGTCTTCGCCGACCGCCGCATCGAGGCCATTCGGGTTGCGCTCGAGCACCTCGGTGAGGTTGACGGCGCGCAGCACCGCGATGCACTCCTCGTCGGTCGCGTGCGGTGCGCCGAGCAGCAGGTTCTGCCGGATCGACCCCGCGAGCACCGGCGCATCCTGTTCGACGTAGCCGATCTGGGCGCGAAGCTCACGGCGATCGAGGCCGCGGACGTCCACTCCGCCCAGTCGCACGACTCCGGCGGTGGGATCGTAGAACCGCTCGATGAGGGCGAGGATCGTGCTCTTTCCCGCGCCCGAAGGACCGACGAGCGCCGTGCGCTGCCCGCGGGCGGCCTCGAATGACACGCCCCGCAGCACGGTGAGGTCGGCCTCGACGACGTCCTCTCCCACGATGCCGACAACATCGGCGAGCAGCTCAGTGCGTGCCTGCAGGGCCGAGTCGGGGTACGTGAACTCGACGTTCTCGAAGCTGATCGCCGCGTCGGTCTCCGTGGCAGCGACTGGTGTGATGGCGGCGTCCCCGTCGGTCTCGCTCGGCAGGTCGACGATCTCCTGGATGCGCCCGAGGGCGCCGAGCGCCAGGTTGACGGCCGTGATCGCCCCGAACGCCTGGCCGAGCGGCAGGATCATCATGAAGAGGAAGAGGATGAACGCCACGAGGTTCGCGACCGTGATGGCGCCGCTCGCGACGCGGTAGCCGCCGACACCGAGAACCACGAGGAACGACACCTGCATCGCGATTCCGGCGACGGGGACAACGAGCGCGGAAATCTTCGCGACGCTGATTCCCATCGCCCACGCGCCCTCGGCATCCTGCTGGACAGCAGCGATCTCGCGTTCGGTCGCGTTGGATGCCCGAACGGTCCGCACGGCAGAGATCGCCCGTTCCACCGAGGCGGCAAGGTCGCCGACCTTCTTCTGCGCTCGTTGCGATGCGATCCGGATGCGCCCGGACAGGGTCGTGACGGTGACGATGGCTATCGCGACGACAAGCACCGTGAGCCCGAGCAGCAGCGGGTCGATGATGAGCATGGCGATCAGCGCGCCGATGAACGTGAGCGCGCCGCCCACGGCCTCGACGAGTCCCTGCGTGAGCACGGCGCGCAGGAGCGTGGTGTCCGATCCGACGCGCGAGACGAGGTCGCCCGTGCGCCGGGTGTCGAACTCGCTGATCGGCAGGTTGAGAAGGCGGGCGACGAGCCGTTTGCGGCTCGAGAGCACGACGCCCTCACCGGTGCGCTGCAGAAGGTAGTGCTGGTACCCGCTGATGAGGCCCGAGATCACGACAAGCCCGATGAGGAGCCACACGATTCCCCCGAGGGATGCGCCCGACTCGACGATCGAGATGACTTGCGAGACGAGCAGCGGCTGGGCCAGGGATGCCGCCGCGCCGAGGATGCTCAGCACGATGACGAACGACAGTACGCCCTTGTGCTCGAAGAGATAGGGGAGCAACTGCCTGAACCTGGCGCGCGGGCCGTCGTCGGGCTTCGGCGCCCCGAAGGGGGAGCGGCGCTGGCTGGTTTCCGTCGTGGTGCTCATGCTGTCCACGAGCGTAGCTTCGTGGCGATCGAGCCGGCGTCGCATTTCGCTCACGGCATGAAGGAAACGGGAAAGAGCGGGCATCCCGTTCGGGTTTTCCGGGACGCCCGCTCTCGCTCCTGGCTGGCCTTGAGGTCGGGCCTGCAGAGACGACCCTAATTGTCCTCCTAAGGGCGGACAAGGGGGTGGTGTTGGGGTGAGCAAGGGGTCTAGTCTTTTCGCCCCCGTGCTCACCAGTGCGCCGAGCTAGTAGCCGGTCATCCCACCGACAATGCACGAGCCCTCGAGGAAGTCCTCGTGCCAGCCGGCGCCTGGCGCTCCGAACGTCTCGCCGAGCGGTGTGATCGTCGTTTCGCAGTCGGTGAATGCGATCGTCGGCGGCTTCGCGGAATCGAAGTCGTTGTTGAATCCGTACGTCAATCGCGACCAGAAGCGCAGCGGCTCCAGGCCGTCGCGACCCACCGCATCCTGGTTCGCTCCGGCGAACACCGAACCGGAGCCGGCACCGGGGAGGATCGCAGTCTGGAGGCAGTGCGGCACGTAGTCGCCCGGCTCGGCAGGAGCGGGGAAGGGCACTTGCGCGACGCCGTCGACCGCTGCGAGGGACGTGTAGTTCGCGCTCGGGTGCAGCCAGATCGGCGCATCCGTCGGCCACGCGAGATCGCCGACCTGCTCGGCCGAGTACTCGATTCGCGTGAACGATTCGCTGTTCGCGGCGATCACATCGGCGTCGACCTCGCCCTCGCACCAGGCGACCGTCGCATCCGCCCCGGGGGCGCCGATGTCGTCGTTCCACGCTCCTGGCTCGTGCACGACGAGTCGGAGGTCGAGTCGAGCCCCGGTCGACGCCGTCGCCGTCGCGGTCACGAGCATGAGCGCATCCTCGGGCAGCGGCTCGGCCTCCGGAGTCGGCGTTGCCGTCACGGTTCGCTTGGCGTCGTCGTCGCCGCCCGGCGCGGGACCGGGAACGGGGGCAGGCGGTGTGCACGCCGCGAGCGCCAGCACGAGCGGAAGGCCGGCGAGAGCGAGGAGACGGGAGCGCGCGTTCACTTCGGACCTCTCGGCTGCGGACGGAGCGGGGCGGCGCCAGTCTAGAGGGATAGCGGCTCTCGGTGCAGCAACCTCCTTCCGTGACTGTGTCTCACCCCTCGACTAGGCTCGAATACCGTGCCAGCCCCCGTCATCACCGCTACCGACCTCACCAAGAAGTACAAGGATTTCGCCGCCGTCGACGGCATCTCCTTCGAGGTTGCGCCGGGCGAGTCGTTCGGGCTGCTCGGGCCGAACGGCGCGGGCAAGTCGACGACCATGCGCATGGTCGGCGCCGTGTCGACGCGCACGAGCGGCGACCTGCGCATCCTCGGTCTCGATCCCGACGAGCACGGCCCCGCCATCCGCTCGCAGCTGGGCGTCGTTCCGCAGCAGGACAACCTCGACACCGAACTGCGCGTGCGCGACAACCTCCTCGTTTACGGTCGCTACTTCGGGCTACCGCACTCGCAGGTCGCCAAGCGCGCCGACGAACTGCTCGAGTTCGCCCAGCTCTCCGATCGTGCGAAAGCCAAAGTGGATGACCTGAGTGGCGGCATGAAGCGGCGCCTCACCATCGCGCGCGCCCTTATCAATGACCCGCGCATCCTGCTGCTGGACGAGCCCACGACCGGTCTTGACCCGCAAGCACGCCACATCCTGTGGGACCGGCTGTTCCGCCTCAAAGAGCGGGGCACGACCCTCGTGCTCACGACCCACTACATGGATGAGGCCGAGCAGTTGTGCGACCGCCTCGTCGTCGTCGACAAGGGTCGCATCATGGCCGAGGGCCGGCCGGCCGCGCTCATCCGCGAGCACTCCAGCCGGGAGGTGCTCGAAGTGCGATTCGGATCCGACCGCAACGAGGGTGCCGCGGCGACCCTCGCCGGGGTCGGTGACCGGCTCGAGGTGCTGCCCGACCGCATCCTCGTGTACGCGCAGAGCGGCGAGGAGGCACTCGTCGAGGTGACCAAGCGAGGCCTCGAGCCGATCACCAGCCTCGTGCGCCGGTCGAGCCTCGAAGACGTGTTCCTTCGACTCACCGGACGGACCCTCGTCGAATGACCGTCAGCCCCCTCGAGTTCAGCGCCAAGTCGCGCCGCTGGGGTGCCTGGTATGTGACCGAGCACAAGATCCGCCAGATGCGCGGATTCGCCGGCACGCTCATCGCTACCGCCATCGGCACGCCCATCCTCTATCTCTTCGCGTTCGGCATCGGGCTCGCGACCCTCATCAGCGGCAACGTCGGGCCGGTGGCGGGCGTCACCTACCTCGAGTTCGTGGCGCCGGCCCTGCTGGCCTCCGCCGCGGTGCTCGTCGCGGTGGAGGAGTACACGTTCGGCATCCTGCTCGGTCTCAAGTGGAATGCCACATACGTGGGCATGAACGCATCGCCCATCACCGCGCGGCAGATCGTCGACGGCACCATGCTGTTCGTCGTGCTGCGAATGTTCGTCAGCACCACCATCTATTACCTCATCATGGTGGCCTTCGGGGCGGTCGACTCTGCATGGGGCCTCCTCACCATCCCGGCCGGCATGCTCGGTGGCTTCGCGTTCGCGCCCGTCGCCGCCTACGCCGCGACCATCGAAGAGGATCGCGGGCAGTTCGCGATACTGCAGCGGGTCGTCATCCTGCCGCTCACCCTCTTCAGCGGCACGGTGTTCCCGCTCACCCAGCTTCCCGTCTTCCTGCAATGGATCGGCTGGGTCTCGCCCCTCTGGCACGCGAGCGAACTCGGGCGCCAGTTCGTCTACGGGCCGACCGAACCCATCTGGCTCACGGTCATCCATGTCGTGTACCTCGCTGTGCTGGGCGTGATCGGCTGGCAGCTGTGCGCGCGCAACGTCGCAAGGAGGCTCAACAAGTGACGGCCGACCTGCGCACCGACACCCAGCACCGCACGGGCGGCGTGCGTGCCCTGTACTCCGGCAACGCGCGCGCCGTCGTCGCCCGCGGCCTGCTCGCGACCCGCAGCACGAACTGGATCATCGTGCTCACGGGCGTGTTCGAGCCCGTGTTCTACCTGCTCGCGCTCGGCATCGGCTTGGGCAGCTACATCGGAGGGGTGACCGACACCCAGGGGCAGCCCATCCCGTACGCGGCCTACATCGCGCCCGCGCTGCTCGCCGTCTCCGCGATGAACGGTGCCATCTACGACTCCACGTGGAACGTCTTCTTCAAGATGCACTTCGGCAAGCTCTACCAGGGCATGCTCGCGACGAGCCTCGGCCCGCTCGATGTCGCGCTCGGAGAGATCTCGCTCGCCCTGCTTCGCGGCGCGGCCTACGGCACGACGTTCCTGCTCGTGATGCAGGCGCTCGGCCTCAACCTCTCGTGGACGGCGCTTCTGGCCCTGCCGGCCATCCTGCTCATCGCGTTCGGGTTCGCGAGCCTCGGCATGGGGATCACGAGCTACATGAAGACGTTCCAGCAGATGGACTGGATCGCGTTCGTGCTTCTGCCGATGTTCCTGTTCTCCGCGACCTTCTACCCGCTCACGGTCTACCCCGAGCCGATCCAATGGGTTGTGCAGGCTTTGCCGCTCTGGCACGGCGTCGAACTGGTGCGAGGCCTCACGACCGGTGCGATCGGCCCGGCCATGCTGGTGCACGTGGGGTACTACCTCGTGATGGTCGCGGTGGGACTCGTCTTCACGACGCGCCGGCTTCGCGCGCTGTTCCTCGACTAACCGGCGTTACCTCCGATTACTTCACCTTCTTGATCGGGATGATCGCGAGGCCGCCGAGGGCAGCCGCAATCGCCGAAGTCACGAAGAGAGCGAAGAACCCGCCGAGCTGAGCGACGATGAACGCGCCGAGCAACGGGGCTACCGCCTGCGGCACGGCCGTGGCGATGTTCATGATGCCGAGGTCTTTGCCGCGAGTGTGCGAGTTGGGCAGCACCTGGGTCGCAAGCGCCTGGTCGACGGCCATGAAGCATCCGTATCCCAGTCCCAGCAGCGCAGCGCCGACCATCGCGATCGAGTACTCCGGAACGACCGCAAGCAGGAGGGCGGCGATGCCCTGGAGGTACGCGGCGGCGTAGACGAACGGCTTGCGCTGGCCGATGCGGTCGCTGAGCTTGCCGAAGCCGAGGGCAGCCGCGATGAAGAACACGAGGTAGACGACTGTGAGCAATAGCAAGTCGTCTTCGGCGGTTTCGACGCGGCCGAGGCCGAACATGATGAAGTACAGCAGCAGGGTCGTGCCGAGAGCGTTACCGATGTTGACGAGGATGCGCGACAGCAGGGTCCAGCCGAAGTCCGGGTACTTGCGCGGGCTGACCCACAGGCCCTTGACGAGGGCGCCCACCGTGAAACGCGGGCGCAGCACCTTCGGCAGCACCTCGTCGGGCACGAAGAGCCAGAACGGCAGCACGAGCAGCACGAGCAGCACGGCCATGACGATGTAGCCGAACAGCAGGCCCAGAGCGAGAAGCGTAACGAGCAGGATGCCCAGCACCGTGCCGACCGCCTGTGGGGCCGACACCCACCCGGAGACGAACCCGCGCTGGTTCACCGGTACCTGGTCGGAGATGGTCGCGGTGATCGCCGCGGACACGACGCAGAAACCGATGATCGCGAGCGACCAGAAGATACCGACGCCGACCATGGTGGTCTGGAGGCCGAGCATGATGAGCGCCGCGGCGAAGATGATCGTGCCGGTGAGAATCCACGGCCGCCGCCTGCCGAAACGCGATGTCGTGCGGTCGGAGAGGGCTCCCGTGAGCGGATAGGTGATGAGAGCGCAGGCACCGGCTATGCCGGAGATGATGCCGAAGGAGACGACGCTCTCCGTCCAGTCGTCGCTGGGGTTGAGCGCGTCGACCTGCAGGGGCAGCAGCAACTGCACGGGGGTCAGCTGCGCCATCCAGATGCCGAACCACGCGGTCGCGAACAGCGCGATCCAGGTGGCCGGCACTCGACGCGTGGGCTCGGCGAATGGCGTGAATGCAGCGGGAAGGGTAGGAGTGCTCACTGCGACAGAGTACTGGTTCGGTGCCGTTGGGAGCGCTCTTGCGCCGCGCGAGCCTACCTACGCGTTGCGGAGCTTCCGAAGCACGATCGCGGTCGCGAGAGCCGCTTCCGCGGCTTCCGCCCCCTTGTCCTCCTTCGACCGGGGAAGCCCGGCGCGATCGAGGCCCTGCTGCTCGTCATCCAGCGTCAGAACGCCGAACCCCACCGCCTTGCCCGTGTCGAGTGCGACGCGGGTGAGTCCGTCCGTCGCGGCGGCGCTCACGTACTCGAAGTGGGGCGTGCCACCGCGCACGATCACGCCCAGCGCGACCACGGCATCCGCCCCCGCATCGAGCGCCACCTTGCTCGCGACGGGCAACTCGAAGCTGCCGGGCACCTGCACTTCCGTGACCTGGGCGCCGGATGCCGCGAGCACGCGCCTCGCCCCTGCGAGCAGACCCTCGGCGATCTGGTGGTGCCACAGGCCGGAGACGATCGTGACCTTCAGGCCGGTGCCGTCGGTGTCGAGTACGGGGTGGCCTTCGCCGCTCATCAGATTCCCTTTCGTGAGGCTTCGAGAGCCTCGTCCAGTATTGCGTGTGACGGGAGAGCGTGGCCCATGCGGTCTCGCTTCGCGTCGAGGTAGCCCTCGTTGTCTTCGCCGACGCCGACCACCAGGGGCACGAGCTCGGTGACGACGACGCCGCGCTCCTCGAGCTGGCGCTTCTTCTCGGGGTTGTTGCTGAGCAGGCGAACCGACTTGACGCCGAGATCGTGCAGGATGCCGACGGCAGCCCCGTAATCGCGAGCGTCGCCGGGGAGGCCCAGGGCCAGGTTCGCGTCGAGGGTGTCCAGTCCGTCCTCCTGCAGGCGGTACGCGCGCAGCTTGTTGATGAGGCCGATTCCGCGCCCTTCGTGACCGCGCAGGTAGACGACGACGCCACCCTCGCGCTGGATGGTGTCGAGCGCCGACTCCAGCTGCGGTCCGCACTCGCACTTGAGCGAACCGAAGGCCTCACCTGTCAGGCACTCGGAGTGCACGCGAACGAGTGCGCCCTCCCGCAGGGGGCCACCGCTTCTGGGGGGCGCTATGAAGGCCACGTGGTCGGCCCCCGTCGACCGGTCACGGTAGGCGCGCACGGTGAACGAGCCGTGCACCGTCGGCACCGTGGTCTCCACCTCGAAACTCACGCGCGAGGTCTCGAGAATCGGCTCGATGTCGTCGGGGATTCCGTCGCAGTGGTTCTCGGCGAGCCACTCGATGAGCGACGCGATCGTGATCACCACGATGTCCTCCCGCTCGCCCATTTCGATCAAGCCGGGCAGGCGCATCATCTCACCGTCTTCGGCGACGATCTCCGAGATCGCAGCGACGGGACGCAGACCAGCGAGTTTCATCAGGTCGACCGCGGCCTCCGTGTGCCCGTCCCGCTCCTTCACGCCGCCATCGACGGCGCGCAGGGGCAGGATGTGACCCGGGCGGTGCAGGCTCGCCGGCGTCGAATCGGGGTTGGCCAGCACTCGCAGGGTGTGGGAGCGGTCCGCGGCACTGATGCCCGTGCTGAGCCGGTCCGCCGCATCCACCGACACCGTGTACGCGGTGCCGCGCGGGTCCTCGTTGAGGGCGACCATCGGCGGAAGGTCGAGGGCGTCGGCAATCTCATTCGTCATGGGCGCGCAGATGAAACCTGACGAGTAGCGCACCATCCAGGCGATCCACTCCTGGCTCGCCAGCTCGGCCGAGATGATGATGTCGCCTTCGTTCTCCCGACCCTCGTCGTCGGCAACGATGATCGGCCGGCCGTCGCGCAGTGCGGCGATCGCCGTAGGGATGTTTGCGATGCTCATGCTTGCGTCCTTTCAAACTCGTACATGCGCGCGATGTGGCGGGCCAAGATGTCGGTCTCGATGTTGACGCGGGCTCCGGGGGTGAGGGCGCCGAGGGTCGTCGCGGTGAGCGTCTCGGGGATGAGCGAGACCTCGAACCAGTCGAGCCCCACCGCGCTCACCGTCAGCGACACCCCGTCGACCGCGATCGAGCCCTTGCGGGCGACGAGAGGTGCGACATCCGTCGCGAGGCTGAAGCGCAGCACGCGCCAGTTGCTCTCGTCCTCGACGGTGAGCAGTTCGCTCGTGCCATCGATGTGGCCCTGCACGATGTGGCCGCCGAGGCGATCACCGACCTGGGCCGCGCGCTCGATGTTTACCTCGGCGTCGACCGTGATCCCGTCGAGCGTCGACATGGCGATCGTCTCGCCCATGACGTCGGCGGTGAACCAGTCCGTGCCCTGGTCTACGACGGTCAGGCACACACCGCTGACCGAGATCGAGTCGCCGTGGCTCGCGTCCGAGACCGCGAGGGGTGCGCGCACCGTGAGCCTCGCGGCATCCTCGCCCTCCTCCCAGGCGACGACGCGCCCGAGCTCCTCGATGATTCCGGTGAACATGGTTACCTCTCCTTGGTTTCGGCCGGCCGCGCCGAGACCCACAGGTCGTCGCCGAGACGTTCGATCGAAGTGATGCTGAGTCTGCGGGCCTCGCCGATGCCGCTGACCCCGATGTCGCCGACGGCCACACGGTCGCCGCCGAGCAGCAGTGGGCCGAAGTAGATTGCGTAGTCGTCGACCAGCCCTGCCGCGATGAACGCGCTCGCGAGCGTCGGACCACCCTCGACGAACGCCCGCCGAATGCCCTGCTCGAAGAGCCAGCCGAGCACCTCGTCGAGGTTGCGGCTGCCCGACTCGAGCACGCCGCGCGGGTGACTCCACAGCTTGGCGTCACCGGGGATGTGCCGCTCGCCGATCACCACGGGAAGCGGCTGGTTCGGCAGCAGCTCGCCGGCGTCACCGCGCGCCGTGAGGGACGGGTCGTCGGCGAGCACCGTTCCCGTGCCGACGAGAATCGCATCGGCCTGGGCGCGCTGCTCGTGAACGCGCTGGCGGGAAGCGGTGCCCGTGATCCACTGGCTCGACCCGTCGGATGCCGCGGCCCGGCCGTCGAGGCTCGAAGCCCACTTGAGGGTGACGAAGGGACGGCCGAACCTGGTCGCGACGAGCCACGGACGCAAGAACTCGGCCACCTCATCGGCGAGCACACCCGGGATCACGTCGACGCCCGCGGCGCGCAAACGCTCGCTTCCACCACCGGATGCGCGACCCGGATCGGTCACGGAATACACGACCCGCGCCACGCCGGCCTCGATGAGCGCGACGCTGCACGGCCCCGTGAGGCCCGTGTGGTTGCAGGGCTCGAGGGTCACGACGGCAGTGAGGCCCCGCGCGTCTTCGACATGAGACAGCGCGTCGACTTCGGCGTGCGGGGTGCCGGCGCCGCGATGCCATCCCTCGGCCACGATGGTGCCGTCCGCGTTCAGCAGCACACACCCGACTTGCGGGTTGATGCCGGGAGGGCCATTCGCAGCGAGCGCGAGTGCGCGGGACATAGCGGCCTCGTACAGCGCCTGCTCGGTCATCCGGTCCTCGTCTCGTGAAGACGGGCTCCGGGGATCGTGATCTCTCACGCGGTCGAATCGACCGGTTGCCTGGCGCCGAATCCGACGCCGAGCGACCCGTGCTTCCTCTCATCCGGACTGAGGGCTGTTGCCAACCCATTACCGTCGGTCTCGGAATTCCACCGAGTCAACCTCTCGCGAGGTTCGCGGACTGTCACCGCCGGTTCGGACTTTCACCGACCCCGGAGCACGTATTACTGCTTACGAGTGTAGTCAACGCCCGCTGTCGGACAGTATTCCCGCGTAACACGCGGGGACCGCCCGTGCCCCCACAGCCGCCCCGTCCCCGCACCGCTCCCACCGCCCCCCGCCCCCACCGCCCGTCCCCGTACCCGCCCCGCCCCAGTGCCCCGTGCCCCGGTGCCCGCCCGCCAGTGTGCATAACTCCTGCAGTTCGCGCGCGCGAACTGTTTGCGCGGCGGAATCTCGGGCCAGCACGCCGGTTGGGACATCGACCTGCAGGAGTTATGCACACCGAGCGGGGGAGCGACGAAGTGCACAAGGTTGCCGGTGGCCGCCCAGGCGCCTGTCGGCCGGCTCATCGTGGTGTGATGACATGGCAAACGGCATTCGAGCGACTGGGCGTGAAGATCGCGTCGCGCGAAGAACTAATGGCGGCCGGGGCGAGCGGAAGGGCGCTCACGACAGCTGTCAGGGGCGGGCACCTGATCCGGGTGCGGCGCGACCACTACGCCCTACCCGGCACGAGCCGGAACATTCTTGAGGCGGTGCGAGTCGGCGGCCGGACCGGGTGCCTCTCTGCGCTCGCCGTCGCCGGGATCTTCGCCATCGACAAGACCTTCACACACGTGCATCTGGGCCGCGACGCTTCACGCACCCGCCATCCCCGCGACCGGTTCGTGCGTCTGACGGACCGTGAGCGCGACGGGGTGCGCACCCACTGGTCGCCGCTCCTCGACGCGGATGCGGGCAATGAGTACTCGGTCGGCGTGGTGGATGCGCTCGCTCAAGTCCTGACCTGCCAGCATCCGTGGCATGCGATCGCGTCGATCGACAACGCGCTCTTCCTCGGAGCCGTCTCCGAAAGGGAGTTGGCCGAGCTATTCGCCCGCGCTCCGGAGGGGGTGCAGCACATCGGCGGCCTGATCGACGGAAGGGCCGAGGCGGGGCAGGAGTCCGTGCTGAGGATGATCGTGCGCTCGGCCGGGCTCGAGTGCGAGCTGCAGGTCAGCATCGATGGAGTCGGGCGGGTGGACATGGTGGTCGAGGGCATGCTGGCGCTCGAGGCCGACAGTCGCCTCGCACACGACAGCTGGGACCTGCACGTGCGCGACCGCGACCGGGACATCGACCTCGCCCGGTTGGGATACATGAGCCTGCGGCCGGTGTACCAGCGGACGATGTTTCGCCCGACCGACGTGCGAGACGCCGTGCTTCACCTTCTCGCCGTCAACAGGCACTTTCGCGTGCATGTCTGATGTTCATAACTCCTGCAGTTCTTCCCGCTGTCCCTCGTAGGCGAGCCGGAGACGGCCGATCGGGCACGCCCGGCCCGTGATCTGCAGGAGTTGTGCGCGGGCGCGGAGAAGCACCCGAGTTGCGGTCGAGCTGCGCCGCTACTGGACCGCGGCGCGGTCAGTCCGCGAGCGCCCCGGTCAGTTCGTCGAGCGAGCGGATGACGCGCACCCCTGCCGCGCGCGCCTCGTCGAGCTCGGCGGCACTAGCTTCGCCGCTGCGGTCGATCCACACTCCGCGGAGCCCGGCCGCGGCCGCCCCGAGGGCGTCCGTGCGCAGGCGGTCCCCGACGTAGGCCGCCCCGGCGGGCGGCACGCCGAACACCGCGCACGCGTGGAGGAAGATCCGCGGGTCCGGTTTGGCAAAGCCGAGTGAACCGCTCGCGATGACGTGCTCGACGGAGAGCCCGACCGCTTCCACCTTGGCCGTCTGGAACTCGATGTCGCCGTTGGTGATGATGCCGGTTCGCACGTCCAGCCGTGAGAGCGCCTCCAGGCAGGGGAGGGCGTCGTCGTGGAGTCGCCAGGCCTCGCGATAGTGAACGAGATAGTCGTCGAACCAGCGGTCCGCGAGCCTGTCGTCGGCGAGGTCGACACCGTAGGGCTCGACGAAGCCGCGCGCCCGCTCGCGGCGCTGCGCGAGAAAGTCCAGCTCGCCGGTGAGGTAGCGCAAGTAGTGGTGTTCTTCGAGTTCGTGCCAGCGCTCAAGCTCACCCGGCCCGTCGGCGGCGGGGAGCACTCTCGCGATGTGGGCGAGCACGCCCGTGCGCACGGCGTGGGCGTGAGCGAACAGCGTGTCGTCGAGGTCGAAGAGCACGACCGAGAGCATGTCAGACCTTCCGCAGGAACCCCACGCGGTCGTAGACCTTCGCGAGGGTGGCATCCGCGATCTCGGCAGCCCTGTCGGCGTTGGCCGCGAGGATGCGATCGAGTTCGGCAGGGTCCGCGAGCAGCTCGAGGGCCCGCTCGCGGATGGGCGCGAAGGTCGCCGTGACCACCTCGGCGACGTCTGACTTGAGATCCCCGTAGCCCTTGCCGGCGAACCGTTGCTCGAGGGTCTCAACGGCCTCGCCGGAGAGCACCGAGTGGATGGTGAGCAGATTGGAGACGCCGGGCTTCGCCACGCGATCGAACCGGATCTCGCGGTCATCGTCGGTCACAGCCGACTTGACCTTCTTCGCCGTCTTCGACGGGTCGTCGAGCAGCCACAGCACACCGCTCTCGGATGCAGCCGACTTGCTCATCTTGGCGGTAGGGTCCTGCAGGTCGAAGACCTTCGCGGTCTCTTTGAGGATCTGCACTTCAGGCACGACGAACGTCTCCCCGAATCGCGAGTTGAATCGATTGGCGAGGTCGCGCGTGAGCTCGATGTGCTGGCGCTGATCCTCGCCGACGGGCACCACAACCGCGTCGTAGAGCAGCACATCCGCCGCCTGCAGCACCGGGTAGGTGAACAGGCCCACCGACGTCGAATCCGCTCCCTGCTTCGCCGACTTGTCCTTGAACTGGATCATCCGGCCGGCCTCGCCGAACCCCGTGATCGTGTTGAGCACCCAGGCGAGCTGCGGATGCGCTGCCACATGCGACTGCACGAAGAGTGTCGACAGCTGCGGGTCGATTCCCGCCGCGATGTACTGGGCGGCAGTGCGCCTCGTCTGCTCGCGCAGTAGCGCGGGATCCTGCGGCACCGTGATGGCGTGCAGGTCGACGACGCAGAAGATGGCGTCGTGGGTGGCCTGCATCTCCTTCCACTGCAGCAGCGCTCCGATGTAATTGCCGATGTGGAGGGAGTTGGCCGAGGGCTGCATGCCGGAGAAGAGGCGGGGCTTGGACATCCTCCTAGTCTTCCAGACCGGGCGGTGGTGGTACGGACGCCGGAAGGGCTACACGGCGTAGTCGACCACGAGGGGAGCGTGGTCGCTCCACCGCTCGTCGTGGCTCGGCGCCCGGTCGACCCAGTATCCGGCGACGGTCGCCGCAAGCCCTGGCGATGCAAGGTGGTAGTCGATGCGCCAGCCGGTGTCGGTGTCGAAGGCCCTGCCGCGCTGCGACCACCAGGTGTAGGGCCCGTCGACCTCGCCCGCCCATTGGCGCCCGACATCCACCCAGCCGAGCCCCGGCCCGACGGAGCCGTCGACACCCTCGACGGGAGAACCTGAAGGGCCGAAGAACCGGTCGAAGTACGCGCGCTCCTTCGGGAGGAAGCCCGCGTTCTTGCGGTTGCCCTTCCAGTTGCGGATGTCGAGCTCCCGGTGACCGACGTTGAGATCACCGACGATGAGCGCGAGCGCGCCGTCGTGGGCGAGTTCGGGCATGCGGGAGCTCATGGCATCGAGGAATCTGTACTTCTCCACCTGCTTGGGCGTGTTGTCTTCGCCCGAGTGCACGTAGGTGCTCACGACGGTGACAACCGTGCCGCCCACTTCGTAGTCGGCCTCGAGCCAGCGGCCCGCGCTGTCGAAGTCGTCGTCGCCGAAGGTGACCCGATGGATCGACGCCTTGCCCGAAGCCGACGCAGCGCGCGAGGCTATCGCGACCCCCGCGCGGCCTTTCGCGGTGGCGGGGTCGTGAAGGATGTCCCACTCACTGCCGAGCAGGTTCTCGAGGTCTTCAGTGGATGCCCGAACCTCCTGCATCGCGAGAATGTCGACGCCCCGGGCATCCAGCCAGTCGCCCATGCCTTTGCGGAAGGCGGCGCGCACGCCGTTCGTGTTGACGGAGGCGATGCGGAGGGGGGAAGCCATGCCGACAAGCCTAGAGAGCGGCACTGACGCCGGATGGCGGCCCTTCGCTCCTGACGCCTTCGACGCGCGCGCCGGAGAGGTCGAGTCCCCTGTCTTTGGTGCTCACGGCGATCCACGCGGAGCCGAGGAGGATCACCTGGCAGATGAGGTTGAACCAGATGAGCAGTCCGACGATCACGGCGAAGCTCGCGAGGAGTGGGTTGTTGGTGGCACCGCCGAGCAGGCTGGTGCCGAGCGCCTTGAGCACGCCGAGCGCCACCGCGCCGATGATGGTGCCCTGGGCGAGCTGCCCCATCGGGATGCGGATGCCCGACACGACGCGGTAGAACAACCCGAGCACGATGGTGTCGAGGATGAGCACGACGAGCAGACCGACCGCACGTGCGCCGACGATGCTGAGCACCGACTTGTCTTGCACGCCGAGCCAGTGGAAGGCGGCATCGAGCGCCGCCGTGCTGAATACGGAGAGCACCGCCGACAGCACCATTGCCGCGCCGAAGACGACCACGAGACCGAGGTCTTTGAGCTTGAGCAGCAGGAAGTTGGTCTTTGGCCCGGGGAGCCCGAACATGATGCGCACGGCATCCCGACCCGATGCCAGCCACCCCAGCACCGTGAACAGGAGGCCGACCGCGGCGATCGCGCCGGTCCACCCGAGGATGCTCGCCTCGAACAGCCGGTCTCGATTGAGGATGCCGTCGCCGCCGTCCACCGCGAGCAGGCCAGGCAGGTTGATGGCGATGAGGTCGAGGAGCGCCTGTTCGAGCTGGGGGTTCGCCTTGATGACGAAGCCCGCGATCGCGAACCCCACCCAGATCGCGGCGAACACCGCGAAGATCGCCTGGTACGAGAGTCCCGCCGCCAGCAGCGGCCCGCGCCTCTCGTTGTAATGCAGGAACACCCGCACGGGCTTGAGCTTCATCAGCCTCGCGGTCGCGGCAGCGATCCGCTCCTTCAACGCCATGTGCCCACCATACGGCGGGAGGTATTGCCACCGAGGATGCCTTGACACCACGGAGCTAGGCTGAGCTTGGGCAACTTCGACGGAGAGGATCCACCAGATGGAGCTGCACGGAGTGGGCGTCGGTCGCGGTATCGCAATCGGGCCGATCCTGAGGATGCCCGACCCCCTGCCCGCGCCGACCGAGGCGAAGCACGGCGGCGATTCGACCGCGGAGTTCGCGGCCACCGAATCGGCGCTCGCCGTCGTTGCCGGTGAACTCATGGCTCGCGGCGAGAAGGCCGGCGGCAAGGCGCAAGGTGTGCTCGAGGCGGCCGCCATGATGGCTCAGGATCCGGAACTCGTCGATGATGTGAAGGCACGCATCGGCGCGGGAACGTCGGGGGAGCGCGCGGTCTTCGAGGCGTTCAATGCCTATCGCGACATCCTGCTCGGCATGGGCGGGCTCATGGCTGAGCGGGCGACCGACCTGGGCGATGTGTCGCAGCGCATCATCGCGCACCTGCGAGGTGTGCCAGCGCCGGGTGTGCCCCAGAGCGACATCCCCTTCGTGCTCGTCGCGCCCGACCTGGCGCCCGCCGACACGGCTTTGCTCGACCTCAACAAGGTGCTCGGACTCATCACTCGCGACGGCGGCCCCACGAGCCATACGGCGATCCTCGCGCGATCGAAGTCGATCCCCGCGATCGTCGGGGTCACCGGCGCACTGGACCTGACCGACGGCACCGTGGTGATTGCGGATGCCGGGGCCGGGCTGGTGACCTCAGACCCGAGCGATGCGGCGCTCGCCGACGCGATGGCCCGGGTCGCGGAGCGAGCCGCGCAGGCCGCCGCACCCATCACGGAGGGTGCACTCGCCGACGGCACCAGGGTGCCACTGCTCGCCAACCTCGGTTCGCCTAAGGATGCCGCGAAGGCGGTCGAACTCGGGGCAGAGGGAGTCGGACTCTTTCGCACCGAGTTCCTGTTCCTCGATTCGGCCACCGCGCCCGCCGTGGCCGAGCAGCAGCAGCAGTACACGGAGTTGCTGAGGCACTTCCCCGGCAAGAAGGTCGTCGTGCGCGCGCTCGACGCGGGTGCCGACAAGCCCCTGAGCTTTCTGAACGATGCCCACGAGGAGAACCCCGCTCTGGGCCTGCGCGGGCTGCGTGCCCTGCGGGCGAACGAGCAGATCCTGCGCGAGCAGCTGCAGGCGCTCGTCAACTCCCAGGGCGAGACCGAGGCAGACCTGTGGGTGATGGCGCCGATGGTCGCCGACGCCGACGAGACCGATTGGTTCGTGAAGCTCGGCAAGTCGATGGGACTCAAGACGGTCGGAGTCATGGCTGAGGTGCCTTCGCTCGCCGTCATGGCAGCCCAGGTCGCGGTCGCGAGCGACTTCGTGTCCATCGGCACCAACGACCTGACCCAGTACACGTTGGCGGCGGACCGGATGCTCGGTTCGGTCGCGGCATACCAGGACCCGTGGCATCCGGCCGTTCTCAGGCTCGTCAAGTTGCTCGGGGATGCCGGGGCGGCGACCGGCAAACCCGTGGGCGTGTGCGGTGAAGCCGCAGCCGATCCGCAGCTCGCCGTCGTGCTTGTCGGGCTCGGGGCGACGACCCTGTCGATGACTCCTGCTGCACTCGCGGACGTGCGTGCAGAGCTCGCGGGCGTCACCCTCGAGCAGGCGCGCGTCAAGGCCACGGCGGCCCTGGATGCGACGACTGCCGCGGGAGCGCGGGCGGCAGCACAGCGGGCCTGACCTGTCGAAGATCGGCTCGCCCCCGAAAGTGGGGCACTATTCGCCCGATTCGCCCCTCAAATGGGCGTCATAGTAGACGACTTCGTCTGTCTCTTCATATGAGGAAAGCACTAGTGCAACCTCATCCCACAGGGGACAATTGAAGAGGACCCGGGAATGGATCAGGGGGATGAGCGAAAGCGACAGTTCGAAACCAACCACTTCGGACGAGGCACTTGTAGAGCAGACGCGTGCCGGGGATCAGCGCGCGTTCGCCGAGTTGTGGCGCCGTCACTTTCGTTCGGGGGCACGAGTCGCCCGTCAGTTCACGTCGTCTATAGATGCCGACGACCTCGTTTCGGAGGCGTACACCCGCATCTATCAGCGTGTTCTGGCGGGCGGCGGCCCGACCGGTGCCTTCCGCCCCTACCTCTACACGACCATCCGCAACCTCGCATCGACGTGGGGCGCCGCCTCGAGAGACGTGCAAGTGGATGACATAGCCGACTTCGAAGACCCGGACACCATCGAAGATCCGGCGGCCGTCGCTCTCGACAGAACTCTCACGGCGCGAGCCTTCCGCAGCCTTCCGGACCGCTGGCAGTCCGTGCTCTGGTACACCGAAGTGGAGGGCATGGATCCTCACGAGGTGGCGCCGCTGCTCGGGATGTCGGCGAACGGTGTCGCCGCGCTGTCGTATCGCGCGCGCGAGGGTCTCCGTAAGGCCTGGCTTCAGGCGCACATCAACGACGCCACCGCGTCCGGCGAATGCCAGTGGACCATCTCCCGCATCGGCGATCACGCACGCAACGGTTTGAGTGCGCGTGACTCTGAACGCATGGGAGTGCACCTCGCGACGTGTACCAAGTGCGCGATCATCAGCGAAGAAGTGGATGAGGTCGGCTCCCGTCTCGCCCTCGTCATGGTGCCCATTCTCCTGGGAGGCATCGCGGGCGGAACGTTCCTCGGCTCGTTCGGCCACGCCGGTTCGGCGATGGCGGCATCCGCGGATGCGATCCCCGCTCTTCCGGAAGCGATCACGGCGGGCGCGGCGGCAGCGGCCGGCGCCGCGGGAGCCCTCGGGCTCTTCACCGCCCCGGTCGCCCTCGTGGGCACGCTCGCACTGGCGGTCGCCGTGTCCGGATCGGTCGTGGCGCTCGCGCCGGTGGACGCCGCAAGCGACGAGACGACGTACTCGGTCTCCGAACCCGACCCCGAGGTCACCGAGGCGGTTCCGCAGAACCAGGGGCCGTTCATGCCGGTCGCCGAACTGCCGGTCGACCCCTCGGATATTCCGGGCGCCCCCGGCGAGGTGGTCGACGGGGCGAACGTTGTCGACGTGGTCGACTCGGTCATCGACACCGTGACCGGTGGAACACCTCCCGAGGGCCACACGGCTCCCGGTGGTATCGCGTCGGCCGACGTGTCCCTCAACCTGACCGGCTCGGGAACCCCGGGGGCGCATCTCTCGCTCCAGGCGGCGGGCCAGGTCTACGCCACCACGACCGTCGGCAGTGACGGCACATTCGTGCTCAATGCCACGGCCATCCCCGGCGGACTCGCGTCCCTCGATCTCGTGCAGACCGTCGACCGCGAGTACCTCAGTGGAATCGTGCTCGGCCAGAATCCTCTCGCCCAGTTGCTCGGCATTGTCGACGGTCTCGTCAACTCACTGATCCAGCCCCTCAACCTCTGGAGCGGCGGAACCTCCGGCGTCAACATCCAGCTGCTCAGCTGAATCGGGGTACATTTTCGGGGGACGGCGTCATAACTGCGCCCGTATGCCGTCTCTCTAATCGTGGGACCCTCTGGTCCCGTCCCTCGAGACGTCTTCCTGGGGCGGTCGGCTCCGTTCGCTTTTCCCAGAGGCGGGCGGGGTCGATCAGGCGTCCACGCGGCGGTCGCGAGCACGAAGGAAGTATTACGGGCGAGCGGAGCCATCGGGTTGGCCTTCGGGTTCGCCGGCGGGTGGCCGGACAGTGCTCACGCTACGTGGGGACAGACCGAGCGGTAGTGCCCCTCTAGGGTTTGCCGCGCAGGATCGCCTGCTTGACCTCGGCGATGGCTTGCGTCACCTGGATGCCGCGGGGGCAGGCATCCGTGCAGTTGAAGGTCGTGCGGCAGCGCCACACGCCCTCCTTGTCGTTGAGGATGTCGAGGCGCACCTGCGCACCCTCGTCACGCGAGTCGAAGATGAACCGGTGGGCGTTGACGATCGCGGCCGGACCGAAGTACTGGCCGTCGGTCCAGAACACGGGGCAGCTCGACGTGCACGCGGCGCACAGGATGCACTTGGTCGTGTCGTCGAAGCGCGCGCGCTCCACGGGGCTCTGCTTGCGCTCCTTGCCGCCCTTCGGCGCCGAGCCGGCCATGAGGAACGGATTCACGGCCTTGAAGGAGTCGAAGAACGGCTCCATGTCGACGATGAGGTCCTTCTCGAGAGGCAATCCCTTGATGGCCTCGACGTAGATGGGCTGCGAGATGTCGAGATCCTTGATGAGGGTCTTGCAGGCGAGACGATTGCGGCCGTTGATGCGCATGGCATCCGAACCGCAGACGCCGTGGGCGCACGAGCGGCGGAACGTGAGCGAGCCGTCCTGCTCCCACTTGATCTTGTGCAGGGCGTCGAGGATGCGGTCGGTCGCGCGCAGTTCCACGTCGAAGTCCTGCCAACGCGGCTCTGCATCCACTTCGGGATCGAACCGGCGGATGATCAGGGTCGCCGTGAACGTCGGGATCGCATCCGCGGCGCTGGGCTTCGATTCCATGACGGCGCTGCTCATCAGTTTGCGCCCCTCATCAGTACTTCCTCTCCATCGGCGGGTAGTTCGTGATCACGACGGGCTTCCAGTCGAGACGGATATGGTCGCCCGCGTCTTCCGATTCCGGGTCGCCCACGAGGTAGGCCATCGTGTGAACGAGGAAGTTCTTGTCGTCGCGTTCGGGGTAGTCCTCGCGCATGTGACCGCCGCGGCTCTCCTTGCGCGAGCGGGCCGAGTAGACGAGCACTTCGGCGAGGTCGAGCAGGAACCCGAGCTCGACCGCCTCGAGCAGGTCGGTGTTGAACCGCTTGCCCTTGTCTTGCAACTGGATGTTCTTGTACCGGGCGCGAAGTTTCTCGATGAGCTTGGTCACCTCTTCGAGGCTCTCGTCGGTGCGGAAGATCTGCGCGTTGCGGTCCATCGAGTCCTGCAGTTCCTTGCGGATCGCCGCGATGCGCTCGGTGCCGTCGCCGGAGCGGACCATGTCGAGGATCTTCTGCACGCCGGCAGTCGGATTCTCCGGAAGCGGCACGAACGGCGCGGTCTTGACATACTCGACGGCGTTCTTGCCGGCGCGCTTGCCGAAGACGTTGATGTCGAGCAGGGAGTTTGTGCCGAGGCGGTTGGAGCCGTGCACCGACACGCACGCGCACTCGCCGGCCGCGTAGAGGCCCGGCACGGTGTCCGTGTTGTTGCGCAGTACTTCGGCGTTGTTGTTCGTCGGGATGCCTCCCATGGCATAGTGCGCGGTCGGCAGCACGGGAACCGGCTCGGTGTATGGCTCGACGCCGAGGTAGGTGCGTGCGAACTCCGTGATGTCGGGCAGCTTCTCGTCGATCACCGCGGGCTCGAGGTGGGTGATGTCGAGGTAGAGGTAGTCCTTGTCTGGACCGGCACCGCGGCCCTCCCGCACCTCGAGCGCCATCGACCGAGCGACGATGTCGCGCGGCGCGAGGTCTTTGAGGGTCGGGGTGTAGCGCTCCATGAAGCGCTCGCCGTCTGCATTGCGCAGGATCGCGCCCTCACCGCGCGCGGCCTCCGAGAGCAGGATGCCCAGCCCCGCCAAACCGGTCGGGTGGAACTGGAAGAACTCCATATCTTCGAGGGGGAGTCCCTTGCGCCAGATGATGCCGACGCCGTCACCGGTGAGAGTGTGGGCGTTCGAGGTGGTCTTGAAGATCTTGCCGAAGCCGCCCGTGGCGAAGATGATCGCCTTGCCCTGGAAGACGTGAAGGTCGCCCGTGGCGAGTTCGTAGGCGACGACGCCGGACGGCTGCTGCAGCCCATCCACTTCGGTCATGACCATGTCGAGCACGTAGAACTCGTTGAAGAAGTTGATGCCGAGCCGCACGCAGTTCTGGTAGAGGGTCTGCAGGATCATGTGGCCGGTGCGGTCGGCCGCGTAGCACGCGCGCCGTACCGGCGCCTTGCCGTGCTCGCGAGTGTGCCCGCCGAAGCGGCGCTGGTCGATCTTGCCGTCGGGCGTGCGGTTGAAGGGCAGGCCCATGTTCTCGAGGTCGATGACCGCGTCGATGGCCTCTTTCGCGAGAATCTCGGCGGCATCCTGGTCGACCAGGTAGTCACCGCCCTTGACGGTGTCGTAGGTGTGCCACTCCCAGTTGTCTTCCTCGACGTTCGCGAGAGCTGCGGCCATGCCACCCTGCGCCGCGCCGGTGTGGGATCGGGTGGGGTAGAGCTTCGAGATGACGGCAGTGCGGGCGTGCGGTCCTGCCTCGATGGCGGCGCGCATCCCGGCACCACCCGCGCCGACGATCACGATGTCGAACTGGTGGTAGTGCACGCCGTCGACGACGGTGGACTCGATCGGATCCTCCACTTAAGGCACCGGGCAGAAGCTAGGCAGCAGGTCTGCCGGGGAGCCGGCCGGGCAGGGGTCGAACGTGTAGATCACAAGGGTTCCCAAAATGAGGAGGATGGCGGTCGATGCGGCGAGTGCACCGAGCAGGATGCGTCGCACGAGGCGGTTGTTCGCGTAGTCGTTGACCAGGGTGCGCATGCCATTGGCGCCGTGGATGAGCGCGAGCCAGAGCAGCAGCGTGTCCCACACGATCCAGAACGGATCGGCGAGCTTGCCTGCGACGAATGCGAAGTCGATGGCGTTGACGCCTTCGCCCGCGACGAGGTTGACGAAGAGGTGGCCGAAGATGAGTACGACCAGCACGACGCCCGACGCGCGCATGTAGATCCAGCCCCACTTCTCCCAGTTGATGCCCCGGCGGCCCTTGCGCGGCGCAGCGCTGCGCGGAGCCTCGATGACGCTCATTCGCCGCCTCCGAAGATGTGCATGAACTGGCGGGGCACGAACGCGATGAGCAGCACGACCCACAGCGCGATCACGATGTAGAACATGAGTCGCTGGTGCTTCGTGCCGACGCTCCAGAAGTCGATGAGGATGATGCGCAGCCCGTTGAGCGCGTGCAGTCCGATCGCGGCGACGAGCGCCGTCTCACCGAGGCCCATGATGGGCGTCTTGTAGGTGTTGATTACGGCGTTGTAGGCCTCGGGGCTGACCCGCACGAGGGCGGTGTCGAGAATGTGCACGAGGAGGAAGAAGTAGATCGCTACACCGGTGATTCGATGGAGCACCCAGGACCACATACCCTCCCGGCCCCGGTAGAGCGTTCCGGCTGGCCTCTTCGGGGGCCGGATCTTGGGTAAGGCGAGCGGGTCCGCCGCCAGGCTACCCGCCGACTTATCTGGCACGAGCAACCCTCCTTGCGCAGGTCTTGGCCGCTTGCTCGGCGACCGACGAGAGTCCGAATCGTGGACCTACCCAGTGTATTCGGAGCCGCAGGGCACCGCTGGTTAGGGGGTCCTTATTAGCTTGATATCGAGATAGATACCTAAAGAATTTCGATTCTTAACTGACGTCCTCTAAGCCAGCGCGGCGACCCGCGACGCGATCGCGGCTCCGTAATACTCGAGCAGCTCGTCGCCAACCGACTTCCACGATTTGCTCAGCACGGCCCTCCGGCCGGCCTCCCCCATACGTGAGCGCAGCGTCTCGTCGATGACCAGGGCCTCGACATATGCCCTGAGCTGCGCGTCATCCGCAACCAGATCGAAAAGGTAGCCGTTGGTGCCATGGTCGACGAGGTCGATCGGGCCGCCGGCCCTCGGCGCGACGACGGGGATGCCGCTCGCGTGCGCCTCCTGGATGGTCTGGCCGAAGGTCTCCTCGGTTCCGGTGTGCAGGAAGAGGTCGAAGCTCGCGTACGCCGCGGCGAGCTCCCCGCCCGTGAGCTTGCCGAGCCACGTGACCGGCATGCCCGCAAGCTCCTTCTTGACTGTGTTCACCCCGGGACCGTCGCCGACGATGGCGATCCGGATGCCCGGCAGCCCCCGCAGCGCCTTGATGCGTTCCACTTGCTTCTCGGGCGCGATGCGACCGACGTAGCCGATGATCGTCTCACCGTGCGGAGCCAGGCGCTGGCGTAAGCGCTGCACCGTCGGCTCGGCGCGATTGTTGGGGTGATAGGTCACGAGGTCGACTCCGCGACCCCAGCGAGCGAGCCTCTGGATGCCCGCCGCCTCGAGATCCGTCATTGAGGCGCTCGATGGCACGAGCGTGAGGTCGGCGCCCTCGTGGATCCAGCGGACCATGCGCCAGGCGAATCGCGTCGCAGCGCCGAGGTGGTTCCTTCGGGCGTAGCCAGCGACATCCGTCTGGAAGATGGCAACAGAAGGGATGCCCAGTCGTCCGGCTGCGGCAATCGCCTGTGCGCCCAATAAGAAGGGAGAGGCGGCGTGAACCACGTCCGGCTGGAAGTCGGCGAGTAGTTTCTGCACCTGCGGGCTGGGCAGCCCGACTGGGAACTGCCGGTAGGCCAGCGCGGGCACCTCGTGCACGCGGAACCCCGCGTAATGGGCGGGTGCACCCGCGGCGGGCACGATAACGATGGCTTCATGGCCGTTGTCGCGCAAGTGGTCGAGCACCTTGCGCACGCTGTTAGTGACTCCATTGACGGTCGGGAGGAAACTCTCACTGACGATGGCCACGCGCATAGTGCCGCTCCGTTCGTACCTCGTGATCCCACGATATGCGGGGCACGTGTCGGGCTGGTGAATGGCGCGTTAAGTCTATGTTTGGGGCATGACTAAGCGACCAGGGCTTGACAGGTTCTACAGCGTGATACCCGCTGGCGGGATCGGCTCGCGCCTGTGGCCGCTCTCGAGGGCGGATGCGCCGAAGTTTTTGCACGACCTCACGGGCTCGGGGCAGAGCCTGCTTCGCGACACCTGGGATCGACTAGTCCCCATCTCCGGCGAAGACCGCATCATGGTCGTCACCGGCCGCGCGCACCGCGCGGCGGTGGAGAAGGTGTTGCCGCGGCTCACCGATCCCAACGTCGTTCTCGAGAGCGAGCCCAAGGACTCGTCGGCAGCGATCGGTCTTGCGGCGGCGATCCTGTACAAACGCGACCCCGACGTGATCGTCGGATCCTTCGCTGCCGACCACGTCATCCGCAACGAACGCGGCTTCCGTGAGGCCGTGAACGAGGCAGTCGCGGCGGCGGATGCCGGCTACATCTCCACCATCGGCATCAGCCCCACGAACCCAGCGATCGGGTTCGGCTACATCCACTGCGGCGAGCAACTGAAGGTCGAGGGTGCGCCCAGTGCGCTGCTCGTCGACTCCTTCGTCGAGAAGCCCGACCTCGCGACGGCAGAGGGCTACGTCGCGAGCGGCGACTACCTCTGGAACGGCGGCATGTTCATCGCCCGCGCCGAAGTGCTGCTCGCGCAGCTCGGCGAGTCGAGGCCAGCACTGCTGGAGGGCCTCACCGCGCTCGCCGAGGCGTGGGACACCCCGCGCCGCGGGGCCGTCGTCGACGCGGTCTGGCCGCGGCTCGAGAAGATCGCGGTCGACTACACCGTGGCGGAGCCGGCGGCGAAGGCGGGCAGGCTCGTCGTCATCCCCGGACACTTCGACTGGGATGACGTGGGCGACTTCGCATCGATCGGCAAGCTCCACTCGGGCGGCATCGGCGACCTCGCAATCCTGGGGGAGAACCCCCGCGTGCTCGCGGACTCCTCGAGTGGCGTCGTGGTCGCGCAGAGTGGTCGGCTCATCTCCCTCATCGGCGTGAGCGACATCGTCGTCGTCGACACCCCGGATGCCCTGCTCGTGACCACGCTCGCGAACGCGCAGCGCGTGAAGTCGGTCGTAGACGCACTCAAGCTCTCGGGCCGCAGCGACGTTCTGTGACCCTGCCAGCGCCGAAAACCTGCCTGATTCAGGGGTTGTCGCCGGTTTGTAACCATTCGGCGACGGCCCCGCATTCGCCCGTTCCGGCCTCGTAACATTCGGTAACGTATAACGCACTAAGTCCCAGCACTCTGCTGGGCGACATCTTGGAGGACACCTTGAGAATCACTTCTCGCGGCCGCGTACTCAGCGGTATCGCACTCATCGGAACGAGCGCTCTCGTGCTCGCCGGTTGCGCAGCAGCACCCGAAGAGGGCGGCGACGAAACCGCAGCCCCCGAATTCCTTCCCTGCATGGTTTCCGACGCCGGCGGTTTCGACGACAAGTCGTTCAACCAGCTGGGCTTTGAGGGCCTCACCGAGGCCGCCGATGAGATGGGCGTCGAGCCGATCACCGTCGAGTCTTCTTCCGAGACGGACTACGCCCCCAACATCGACAGCCTCGTCTCGCAGGGCTGCAACCTCATCGTGACCGTCGGATTCGCCCTCTCCGCTGCGACCCTGACCGCCGCCGAGGCCAACCCCGACATCGAGTTCGCGCTCATCGACGACGCCGCTGACGCCGACTTCGACGGCAACGTCGACTTCGACAACACCAAGCCGATCGTCTTCGACACGGCCCAGGCCGCGTTCCTGGTCGGTTATGCAGCCGCGAGCTACAGCAAGTCGGGAATCGTCGCGACCTGGGGCGGCATGAACTTCCCCACCGTCACGATCTTCATGGACGGCTTCGCTCAGGGCGTGAACTACTACAACTCCGAGAAGGGCACTGCGGTGCAGGTTCTCGGTTGGACGGGTGACGCAGCGACGTCCACCTTCACGGGTGGCTTCGAGGCCAACGACGTCGCCAAGAGCACGGCGCAGAACTTCATCGACCAGGGCGCGGACATCCTCCTGCCCGTCGGTGGACCGATCTACCAGAGCGCCGTCGCAGCCATCACCGACTCGGGCAAGGAAATCGCCCTCCTCGGTGTCGACGCCGACCTGTTCGAGACCGACCCGAGCACCCAGCCGATCATGCTCACCTCGATCCTCAAGGGCATCAAGTCGGCCACTGCCGCCGTCGTGTCCGCGGCAGCTTCGGGTGACTTCTCGAACGAGCCGTACGTCGGCACCCTCGAGAACGACGGCGTCGGCATTGCGCCGTTCCACGACTTCGAGTCGAAGGTGAACCCGGACCTCCAGGGCGAACTCGACACGATCAAGTCGGGAATTATCGACGGCAGCATCCCGGTGACGTCCTACCTCGCCGGCTAGTTCGACCAGCACCAACGGGTCGGGGAGATCAGCCCAGCTGGTCTCCCCGGCCTTCGTTAACGGGAGCACGCGATGCGCCGGTGCTCATCCGAGCACCTTTCTGTTCATCCACTGCGGGCGACGATGCCCGCGCATTAGATTGGTCCCCATGAAGCTTGAACTTCGCGGCATCACGAAGAGGTTCGGTTCCCTGGTCGCGAACGACCACATCGACCTCACGGTCGAGCCGGGCGAGATCCACAGCCTCCTCGGTGAGAACGGCGCCGGCAAGTCCACCCTGATGAATGTGCTCTACGGCCTGTACCAGGCCGACGAGGGCGAGATCCTGCTCGACGATGAGGTCCAGCATTTCTCCGGCCCCGGTGACGCCATGAATGCCGGCATCGGCATGGTGCACCAGCACTTCATGCTCATCCCTGTATTCACCGTTGCCGAGAACGTCATGCTCGGGCACGAGCAGACGCGGGGCCCCGGCCTGCTCGATCTCGCCAGTGCGCGCGAGAAGGTGCGCGAGATCTCGGCGAGGTTCGGATTCGACGTCGACCCCGACGCGCTCGTCGGCGACCTTCCCGTGGGCGTGCAGCAGCGCGTCGAGATCATCAAGGCCCTGTCGCGGGATGCCCGTGTGCTGGTCTTCGACGAACCGACGGCGGTGCTCACACCGCAGGAGACCGACGAGCTCATGGCGATCATGCGCCAGCTCAAGCAGACGGGCACCTCCATCGTCTTCATCACCCACAAGTTGCGCGAAGTCCGCGAGGTCGCGGACCGCATCACGGTCATCCGGCTCGGCAAGGTCGTCGGTGAGGCCGTGCCCACCGCCACCAACACCGAGCTCGCGTCGATGATGGTGGGTCGCGCAGTCGAACTGACCGTGGACAAAGGGGTGACGCATCCTGGCAAACCCGCACTGGTAGTCGAGAACCTGTCCGTCATCGACCACCGCAACCAGATCGTCGTCAACAATGTGAGCTTCGAGGTGCGCGAAGGCGAAGTGCTCGCCATCGCGGGAGTGCAGGGCAACGGCCAGACCGAGCTCACCGAGGCCATCGTCGGCCTGCAGCAGAAGGTCACCGGCAAGATCCACCTCGACGGGCGCTCGCTGCGGGAACTCTCCGTGCGGCAGACCCTCGACGCGGGGGTCGGCTTCGTGCCGGAGGACCGCAAAGAAGACGGCCTCGTCGCGGAGTTCACGATCGCCGAGAACCTCATCCTCGACCGGGCCGACAAGGCCCCCTTCGTGAAGTACGGAACCCTGCAGCTCAACTATCTCGCCGAGTTCGCCGAGGAGAAGGTGAAGGAGTTCGACATCAGGGCCCAGGGAATCGGCACCCATGTCGGGCGCCTCTCCGGCGGCAACCAGCAGAAGGTTGTGCTTGCTCGCGAGCTCAGCCGCGAACTCCGGCTGTTCGTCGCGGCGCAGCCCACCCGCGGGCTCGACGTGGGCTCGATCGAGTTCGTGCATACGCGCATCATCGAAGCGAGGGATGCCGGAGTGCCCGTCATCGTCGTCTCCACCGAGCTCGACGAGGTCGTCGCCCTCGCCGACCGCATTGCGGTCATGTACCGCGGCGGAATAGTCGGAATCGTGCCAGGCGACACCCCACGCGATGTTCTCGGCCTCATGATGGCCGGCGAACACCCGAGCGCGGCAGGAGCGGCAGCATGACGAATGAGCAGATTCCGGCCCAGGGCCAGGCCGTCAAGACCGCCGAGGTCGACGGCGCACTCGAGCCCGGCCAAACCCCCGCCGAGGTCACGCCACCGTCGCGCTCCAACCAGCTGCTGCGCGACATCGTCGGCGGCAATGCGATGATCTCGGTGCTCGCGGTCGTGCTCGCACTGCTCATCGGCGGCATCCTCATCGCGTTCACGAACAAAGACGTGCAGGCGGCGTCGGGCTACTTCTTCTCCCGCCCCACCGACACGCTCAAGGCGATCTGGGATGCCGTGGCCGGCGCCTACAGCGCGCTGTTCCAGGGGTCGATCTACAACTTCCGGCGCCCGGGATTCGCGGACGGTATTCGACCGCTCACGGAGACGCTCACCTTCGCGACCCCGCTCATCGTCTCGGGCCTGGGCATCGCGCTCGCGTTCCGGGTGGGTATGTTCAACATCGGTGGCCGCGGGCAGATGCTCGTCGCGGCCGGAGCGGCGGGCTACGTCGGATTCGCGTGGCCGCTGCCCTACGGCATCCACCTTCTCGTCGCCGTCATCGTGGGGATGATGGCCGGCGCGGTGTGGGGCGGAATCGCGGGCCTGCTCAAGGCGCGAACCGGCGCCCATGAGGTCATCGTCACGATCATGCTCAACTACGTGGGCTTCTACCTCATCTCGTTCCTGCTGCGCACGCAGGGCGCGCTGCAGGCGCCGGGGTCGAACAACCCGAAGTCGCCCGGGATGCTGCCGACCGCCGTGTTCCCCGACCTGTTCGGGCCGAAGTACAACCTTCACCTCGGCTTCGTGCTCGCCCTCATCGCGACCGTCTGGGTCTGGTACATCATCAATCGCTCGAAGCTGGGCTTCCAGTTCCGTGCCGTGGGGGAGAACCCCAACGCAGCGAGGGTCGCCGGCATCAACGTGAAGAACATCTACGTCTACGCCATGCTCATCTCCGGTGCACTCGTCGGGCTCGCAGGTGTCGCCCAAGTGCTCGGCACGGTCACGACGGGCTTCACCGAGGGCATCGACGCGGGTATCGGTTTCGACGCGATCACCGTCGCACTGCTCGGGCGCTCGCGGCCGTTCGGGGTGCTGATCGCGGGCATCCTGTTCGGTGCGCTGAAAGCCGGCGGCTACTCGATGCAGGCCGCGGAGAGCGTGCCCATCGACATCGTGCTCGTCGTGCAGTCTCTCATCGTGCTCTTCATCGCGGCACCGCCGCTCGTGCGAACGATCTTCCGACTACCCATACCCGGGGTCGCCGCAATCACGCGTGCGGCCAAAGTGAGCGGCAAGAAGGCGGTGGTGACCAAGTGAGCGTCGCAACCTCGACTCCCGTCATCCCGTCTTCAGCACCCGTCGTGCTCGAGAAGGCGGTCGTGCGCAACTGGAAGCCGCCCATCGCGCTGGGAATCTTCGCGATCATCGGCCTGCTGCTCTTCGTCGCCTTCGGCCGCGAGGGCATCACGACGTTCCGGCTCTCGACCGACAGCGACCTCATCCAGTTGCCGGCCCTCCAACTCGACGTGACGGTCATGAGCATCGTCGTCACGATCCTCCTTTTCCTCCTCGCGGCGTGGTCGGCGTTCCTCGCATACCGGGCCGCCAAGACCCCGACGTGGGTCATCGGGCTGTTCGCGTTCCTGTTCCTGCTTGCGTTCCTCACGTGGGCCGCGGCCGGCGCCACGATCCCCGTGCCCGGCCTGCTCGTCGGCGCGGTCGCGCTCAGTGCACCACTCATCTTCGGCGCGCTCAGCGGCGTGATCTCCGAGCGGGTCGGGGTTGTCAACATCGCGATCGAGGGCCAGCTGCTCGCGGGCGCCTTCGCGTCGGCGCTCGTGGCCTCCTTCACCGGTCAGCCCATCCTCGGACTGCTCGCCGCAACCATCGCCGGTGTGCTCGTCTCGTTCGTGCTCGCCGCGTTCGCGATCAAGTACATCGTCGACCAGGTCATCGTGGGTGTCGTGCTGAACGTGCTCGTGATCGGTCTCACCAGCTTCCTGTTCTCGACACTGCTCGCCCCCAATGCCGCCCTCCTCAACACCCCGCCGCGATTCCCGCGCCTGCCGATACCGCTCCTCGGCGAGATCCCGATCATCGGGCCCGTGCTGTTCCGGCAGACGATCATCGTCTACGTCATGTACATCGCGGTCGCCGTGGTCTGGTTCGCGCTGTTCAAGACGCGCTGGGGCCTGCGTTTGCGTTCGGTAGGCGAGCATCCGCAGGCCGCGGACACCGTGGGTATCAACGTCAACCGAACGCGCTTCTGGAACGTGTCCCTCGCTGGCGCGATCGCGGGGTTCGGCGGCGCGTACTTCACTCTCGGATCCGTCGGTGCCTTCAACAAGGAGATGACGGCGGGCGCGGGCTTCATCGCCCTCGCCGCCGTGATCTTCGGTCGTTGGGACCCGATCCGGGCGACGCTCGCGGCCCTGCTGTTCGGATTCGCGTCCAACCTGCAGAGCGTGCTGAGCATCGTCGGTTCGCCTGTGCCCAGCCAGTTCATGCTCATGCTGCCGTACCTCGTGACGATCTTCGCGGTGGCGGGCCTCGTGGGCCAGGTACGCGGGCCAGCCGCCGCGGGAAAGCCGTACATCAAGTCATGAATCCCTTCACACCTCAGTCGGCCGCCGAGTGGGATGCACTGCGCGCGGTCGCGAAAGAAGCGCTCACCCATGCCTATGTGCCCTACTCCCACTTCCCTGTAGGAGTCGCCGCGATAGTCGACGACGGGCGCATCATCTCGGGCGCGAACGTCGAGAACGCCTCGTACGGCCTCACCCTATGTGCAGAGTGCGCGCTGGTCTCGAGCCTGCACATGACCGGCGGGGGAAAGCTCGTCGCGTTCACGTGCGTCGACGGCCACGGCAACGCGCTCATGCCATGCGGTCGGTGCCGGCAGTTGCTGTACGAGCACTCCGCCGAAGGCATGCTGCTCGAGACCGTGTCTGGCATCAAGACGATCGACGAGGTAATTCCCGACGCGTTCGGGCCGCGCACTCTGGAGGAGTACGAAGCGTGAGCGTCGAGGCATTCGACGTCGTCGACCTCATCAAGGTGAAGCGCGACAAGGGCGTGCTCTCCACTGCGCAGATCGACTGGCTCGTCGACGCCTACACGCGCGGCTACGTCGCCGACGAGCAGATGGCGGCCATGACCATGGCGATCTTCCTCAACGGCATGGAGCGCTCCGAGATTCGCGACCTGACGCTCGCGATGATCGCCTCGGGCGAGACCCTGTCGTTCGAGGGGCTGGGCAAGCCCACGACCGATAAGCACTCGACAGGCGGCGTCGGTGACAAGATCACCCTGCCGCTCGCTCCCCTCGTCGCATCCTTCGGCGTCGCAGTCCCGCAGCTCTCCGGCCGCGGCCTGGGACACACGGGCGGCACGCTCGACAAGCTCGAGAGCATCCCGGGGTGGCGGGCATCCCTCACCAACGACGAGTTCTACGAGCAACTGCGCACCGTCGGCGGGGTGATCTGCGCCGCCGGTTCCGGCCTGGCGCCGGCAGACGGAAAGCTCTACGCGCTACGCGACATCACGGCGACGGTAGAGGCGATCCCGCTCATCGCGTCGTCGATCATGAGCAAGAAGATCGCGGAAGGTACCGCGTCGCTCGTGCTCGACGTCAAGTTCGGCTCCGGCGCCTTCATGCAAGACCCCGCGCGCAGTCGCGAGCTCGCCGAGACCATGGTGCAACTGGGCAAGGATGCCGGCACCAACACTGTCGCGCTCCTCACCAACATGAACGTGCCGCTCGGCCGCGCGATCGGAAACGCCAACGAGGTGCGCGAATCCGTCGAGGTGCTCGCCGGCGGCGGCCCCCCGGATGTCGTCGAACTCACCCTCGCTCTCGCGCGCGAGATGCTCGCGCTCGCCGGCCTTCCCGACGCCGACGTCGAGGCGGCACTGCAGAACGGGCGGGCCATGGATACCTGGCGCGCGATGATCTCGGCTCAGGACGGCGACCCCGATGCCGCCCTTCCCGTCGCGAACGAGACCCACGAGGTGCTGGCCGAGCGCGACGGCATCCTCGTGGCGCAGCAGGCGCTGCCTTTCGGTATCGCCGCGTGGCGCCTCGGTGCCGGCCGCGCGCGCAAAGAGGACCCCGTGCATCACGCCGCGGGCATCGACCTGCTCGCGAAGCCCGGTGACACGGTCACGAAGGGGCAGCCGCTGTTCACGATGAACACGGATGACCCCGCGCGCTTCGAGCGGGCGCTCGAAGCCCTCGAGGGTGCTTACCGCATCGGCGCCGCAGGCGACCCCGTCGAGGACGGCGGGCCGCTCATCGCGAGTCGAGTCGCCTGACTCTGCCGAGGTCGCACGTTTCGTCGTTCCGGCAGCGCGTCGAGCCCGAACGGGACACCTCGACGCGAGCCTAGGCGGGGTCGCCGATGCGCTCGAGCGCGTCGACGATGAGCCCCCAGAACTTCTCGTGGTCGAGGTTGCGGGCGACCTGCGTGGTGCAGTCGTCCGGCGCGGGCGCGCGGAAGTCGGCGACGGTCATGCCGAGCGTGAGGGTTCCGCTGAGCTCGACGTCGAGCGGTACCCGCACCACCTCCATGACGGTGGAGTCGATGACGAAGGCGACCGCACAGGGGTCGTGAACGGGCGGGTGGTCGAACCCCTGCGCATCCTTGTAGGTCTCGCCGAAGAATTCGAGCAGCTCGCCGACGAAGCGAGCTGGCCCGGTGCCGACGGCCGCGATCGCAGCGGCGACGGCGGGCGTTGCGAGTGCCTCGTGAGTGAGGTCGAGGCCGACCATGGTGAGCGGCCACGGCTCGTTGAACACGATGTGGGCGGCTTCGGGGTCGATGACGATGTTGAACTCGGATGTCGCGCTCCAGTTGCCGACATTCACCCCACCCCCCATGAGCACGATCTGCTTCACGCGTGAGACGATGCGCGGCTCTTTGCGAACGGCCATGGCGATGTTGGTGAGCGCGCCGGTCGGCACGAGCGTGATCTCGCCGGGTTGCGATGCCATGACGGTGTCGATGATGAAGTCGACAGCGTGTCTGGGGTCGAGTGACAGTGTGGGCGAAGGCAGCACGGGGCCGTCGAGCCCCGACTCCCCGTGGATCGATTCAGCGACCTCGACTTGCCGCACGAGCGGGCGGTGGGCGCCGCGAGCGAAAGGCACCCCGGTGATTCCGGCGACGCGGGCGATGGCGAGCGCGTTGCGAGTGACCTTGTCGATGGTCTGGTTGCCCATGACGGTCGTCACGCCCACGAGGTCGATCTCGGGGCTGCCCCACGCGAGCAGGATCGCGATCGCGTCGTCGTGGCCGGGGTCGCAATCCAGGATGATTTTCGTCGCCATTCGCTCATCGTATATGAAAGTCACGTTCATATGTGTAGAGTTCCGGCATGAACTCTGAACTCGCCTCCCGCGGCGCGGCCCGTGTCGAATGGATCAGATCGCGGATGCCGCTGCTCGCCGCAACCCGTGAGCAGTTCGCCGCGTCCCGGCCCTTCGCCGAACACCGAATCGGCATGTCCCTGCACCTCGAGCCGAAGACCGCCGTGCTCCTGGAGACTCTCGCGGCCGGCGGAGCGGAGCTCGTGGCGACGGGAAACCACGGTTCCACCCAAGACGACATCGTGGCGTTCCTGCGCGGGCAGGGCATGACGGTGTTCGGCTCGCGCGACGATACGCTCGAGCAGCATCACGAGAACGTGCAGGCCGTGATCGACTCGAGCCCGCGCATCCTGCTCGACAACGGAGCCGACCTCGCGGCTGGAGTGATCGCGTCGGGCGCGAAAGTGATCGGCGGCACCGAGGAGACCACGTCGGGCGGCAATCGGCTGCGCGGCGAGTTCGCCGGGCGAGTGCCGTTCCCGGTGATCGTGATCAACGACAGCCTGCTCAAGGCGATCGGCGAGAACAAGCACGCGGTCGGCCAGTCGGTGGTGGAGAGCTTCATGCGCATCACCAACCTCATGGTCAACGGCAAGCGCTTCGTGGTCGCCGGCTACGGCTGGTGCGGCCGCGGCGTCGCCCAGTACCTGCGCGCCCTGGGCGGCAAGGTCGCGGTCGTGGAGGTCGACGAGATCAAGGCGTTCGAGGCGGCGATGGATGGGTTCCGCGTCGGCTCGCTCGACGAACTGGCGGAATGGGGTGAGGTGTTCATCACCGCGACCGGGCAGCCGGGCATCCTGACCGCCCCCTTCTTCGAGCGCGTTGCGAACGGGGCGGTGCTCGCGAACTGCGGGCACTTCCCGTGGGAGATCGACGTCGAGGCGCTGCACAGCATGGCCGAGGCGCGCGTGCAGCTCGACGATGCGATCGAGCGCATCGACCTGCCGGGCGGCCGGAGCGTCGTGCTCATCGCCGACGGTCGCATGATGAATCTCGCCGGTCGCGAGCCGAAGGGCAACTCGCTGGAGTCGATGGACCTCGGCTTTCTGCTGCAGTCGCTCTCACTCGAGCGCGTCGCCACCGCCGCCGAGACGCTGCGGCCGGGAGCCCAGCCGGTTCCCGACGACATCGACCGCGAAATCGCCCGAAGGATGCTCGCCGCCATGGCCGCGAACCGCTGATGGCCGACGGTCCGGAGTACGCGGCCCCTGCCCTCGAGAAGGGGCTCGACATCCTCGAGTTGCTCGCCGGCGAGGCCGGCGGGCTCAGCCAGTCGGAGATCGCGGAGGCGACCGGACGCAGCGTGGGACAGATCTTCCGCGTGCTCGCCACACTCGAGCGGCGCGGGTACGTGTCGCGCGACCGCCAGTCGGGCATCTACGCCTTCTCGATGAAGACCTTCGATCTCGCCCATCGGCACCCGCCGCTGCGCGGGCTCATCGCGATCGCGACACCGCCGATGCGCGATCTCGCCGACCGCGTGCGCCAGTCCTGCAACCTGAGCGTTCTGGATGCGGGCCGGGTGCGCGTGATCGCGCAGGTCGAGTCGCCCGCCGACTTCGGCTACCGCGTGCGGGTGGGCGCGGTGTTCGCCGTCGAGTCGACGGCGACGGGGGCGGTACTCACGGGTGACAGCAGCGCCCAGCCGATCGTGCGGCCGGACGCGTTGCAGGCGGGCATCCTCGACATCGTCGTTGCGGTGCGCGACGGTGGGCGAACCGTGGCGGCGCTCACGCTGCCGTATGTGGCGACGACCTTCAGCGAGGTGGACGCCGACGCCGTGCTTGCCGCGGCGGTGGAGACCGCGTCCGAGATCTCCTTGAGGCTCCGGCCCGAGTAACAGGTTCACCCGATAGATTTGTCGCATGAGCGCCGCTGTCGAGGACTACCTAATGCCCGGGGGTGGGGCCAGTATCACGGCGCTTCCCAAGATCTCGCTGCACGACCACCTCGACGGCGGTCTGCGGCCGCAGACGATCATCGAGCTCGCCGACGCGATCGGCCTGGACATTCCCGCGAAGGATGCCGCGAGCCTCGGCACCTGGTTCGCCGAGCAATCCGACTCAGGTTCCCTCGTCGAGTACCTCAAGACCTTCGACATCACGACCGCCGTCATGCAGACCCACGAGGGGCTTGCGCGGGTCGCGCGCGAGTTCGTTCAGGATCTGGGCGCCGACGGCGTCATCTACGGCGAGATCCGATGGGCTCCCGAGCAGCATCTCACGCGCGGTCTCAGCCTCGACCAGGCGGTCGAGGCGGTGCAGGAGGGGTTGGATGCCGGCGTCGATGACGTGAACGCGTCCGGCCGAGGCATCCGGGTCGGCCAGCTCGTGAGCGCGATGCGTCATGCCAACCGCGGACTCGAGATCGCAGAGCTCGCCGTGCGGCACCGCAGCCGTGGAGTCGTCGGTTTCGACATCGCGGGTGCGGAGGCGGGGTTCCCCGCGAGCAATCTGCGCGAGGCGTTCGACTACCTCGCCCACAACTACCTGCCGACGACTGTGCATGCGGGCGAGGCGGACGGCGTCGATAGCATCCGCGGCGCACTGTTCGACGGCCGCGCCCTGCGTCTCGGGCACGGCGTGCGACTCGCGGAGGATGTCATGACGGCCCGTGAAGACGAGGAGAACACGTACGTGACCCTCGGTCCCGTGGCCCAGTGGGTGAAGGACCGGGAGATCGCTCTCGAGCTCTCCCCGAGTTCCAACCTCCAGACGGGTGCCATCGAGCAGTGGGGCGACGAGCTCATCGACCACCCCTTCGACCTGCTTTACCAGCTCGGCTTCCGCGTGACGGTCAACACCGACAACCGCCTCATGAGTGCGACGACCCTCAGCCGCGAGCTCTCCCTTCTCGTCGAGACCTTCGACTACGACCTCACCGATCTCGCGGTGTTCCAGCTCAACGCGGCCGCCGCGAGCTTCCTGCCGCTCGAGGATCGCGAAGAACTCGCCGACGCGATCACCGCCGGTTTCGAACAGGCCTGAGGATGCCGCTGCCGCCGCTGCCCGAAAGCGCCATCGTCATCGCTGCGCAAGCGGTGGACTGGCGGGCCGCGGTGACACTCGCGGGCGACGCGCTCGCGCGCTCGGGTGCCGCGCGGCCGGAGTACGCGCACGAGATGATCCGCATGATCGAGGAGCACGGCCCCTACGTGGTGATCGCTCCCGGTCTCGCTCTCGCTCACGCGCGTCCGGGCCCCGAAGTGCTCGCCGACGGCCTGTCGATCGTGACACTAGCGACCCCGGTTAGTTTCGGGCATCCGCACAACGACCCGGTGAATGTCGTGCTCGGGCTCGCGGTGGTCGCCCCGGGTGAGCATCTCGCCGCCGTCGCGGCGCTCGCCAACGTCTTCAACGATTCGCACGCGATCGAGGAACTCGCTGCGGCGACGACGCCGGCGCAAGTGCGGGAGATCATGGGGGTGGCGGCGTGAAGATCGTGACCATTTGCGGTGCGGGCATCGGCAGTTCGGGCATCCTCAAGGTCAATGCCGAGCGCGTGCTGCGCAAACTCGACATCCAGGCGACGGTCGTCGCGGCAGACATCGAGTCGATCCAGGAGGTCGCGGCCGACGCACAGGTGATCCTCACATCGGCCGAATTCGTGGATGCGATCGGCGCCACCTTCGCCGACGTGATCGTGGTCGACAACTACTTCGACACGGCCGAGCTCACGACGAAGCTCGAGGCGGCGCTGGGCTAACCTCGCGCCGATTCCTACTCGAGCAGCGCCCGCATCCCTGCGTCGAGTTCCGCGACCACGGCGGAGGCCGCCGCGACGCGTTCCGCCGCGGAGCCGTCGGTCGACGACGCGTCGATGTAGACCTTGAGCTTCGGCTCGGTGCCGCTGGGCCGAACGATGACGCGCGCGCCGCCCACGAGATGGAATCTCAGGATATCGCCCGCCGGGTACTGCTCGAAGCCGTCGATGAAGTCGTCGATGCTCTCCACCGCGATGGCGCCGATGGCGGCCGGCGCGTCAGCGCGCAGGCGGGCCATCATGCGGCCGATGTCGGCGAGGTCGTCGACGCGCAGCGAGATCTGCCCCGACGCGAATGCTCCGAACCGGTCCGCGAAGTCGAGCAGGTGATCGTCGATCGTCTTGCCCGCGGCTGTGAGTTCGGAGGCGAGCGAGAGGAAGTCGACCGCCGCCGAAATGCCATCCTTGTCGCGCACCTTCTCCGGATCCACGAGGTAGCCGAGCGCCTCCTCGTATCCGTACACGATGCCGGGCGCGCGCGAAATCCATTTGAAGCCCGTGAGCGTGTCCTCGTAGTTCAGCGCGTACCAACGGGCGATTTCGCGAAGCGCGGGCGACGAGACGATGGATGCCGCGAGCGTCCCCTCCCCGTCGGCGCGCTGGGCGGCGCGCCACCCGAGAAGGTACCCGACCTCGTTGCCGCTCAACCGGCGCCACGAGCCGTCGGCCGAGGGAACGGCCACGGCGAGGCGGTCCGCATCAGGGTCGTTCGCGATCGCGAGGTGCGCTCCGACCGAGGCGGCCCGCGCGAACGTGAGGTCCATGGCGCCGGGCTCCTCGGGGTTGGGGAACGCGACCGTGGGGAACGCAGCATCCGGCTCGATCTGCTCGGTGACGAGGGCCGGCTCCGGGAAGCCAGCCGCAGCGAATACCTTCTGCGCCGTCTCCCATCCGACCCCGTGCATCGCCGTGTAGGCGAACGAAACCGGCGCCGGTGCGTGACCGAGCGCCGCGGTACGGCGCACGTACTCGTCGACGACCCCGTCGTCGGTGATCACGAAATCGGTCGAGCGCGGCAGATCGCTGATCGAGCCGGTCGCTATCCGCGCGATCTCCGCAGCGATCTCACCGTCGGCGGGTGGAACGATCTGCGAGCCGTTGTCTTCGCCGCCGAGGTAGACCTTGTACCCGTTGTCGCGTGCCGGGTTGTGACTGGCCGTCACCATGACACCGGCGCTCGCGGGCAGGTGCCGCACGGCGAAGGCCAGCACGGGCGTGGGCAGGTGCCGCGGCAGCAGTGTCGCGCGCACGCCCGCGCCGGCCATGATCGTGGCGGTGTCGCGCGCGAACACCTCCGAGTTGGTGCGGCCGTCGTAGCCGATCACCACGCTGGGACTCTCGTTGCGAGCCATCAGGTAGGCAGCGAGCCCTGCAGCCGCCTGGCACACGAGCACGCGATTCATACGGTTGGGACCGGCGCCCAGCTCGCCGCGCAGCCCGGCGGTGCCGAACTCGAGGCGGGCCGCGAAGCGGTCGGCGAGCCCCGCGATAGCGGTCTCGTCGCCGGCCTCGGCACCCGCGATGAGCTCGTCGAGCTCGGCACGCGTGATCTCATCCGGGTCCTGGTCGCGCCAGGCACGCGCCTGAGCGAGCAGGGTCGGCAGTTCGCTCACAGTTGCGCCACGATCGCCGCGAGCAATGCGCCGAGCGCCGGTCCGGCATCCTTACCGGCCTGAACGACCTCTTCGTGGCTCAGCGCACTCTTCTGGATGCCTGCCGCGAGGTTCGTGATGAGCGACAGCCCCAGGATCTCCATACCCGCCTGGCGGGCGGCGATCGCCTCGAGCGCCGTGGACATTCCCACGATGTGCCCGCCGATCGTCTTCGCCATCTGCACCTCGGCAGGGGTCTCGTAGTGCGGACCGCGGAACTGGCAGTACACGCCCTCATCGAGGCTCCCGTCGACGGAACGCGCGAGGTCGCGCAGTCGCTTCGAGTAGAGGTCGGTGAGGTCGATGAATGTCGCACCCTCGAGCGGGGAATCCGCCGTGAGATTGATGTGGTCGCTGATGAGCACGGGCTGGCCCGGCGTCCAGGTCTCCCGGATGCCGCCCGCCCCGTTCGTGAGGATCATGGTCGTCGCGCCCGTCGCGGCCGCGGTTCGCACCGAGTGGACCACGCGGCGCACGCCGTGCCCCTCGTAGTAGTGCGTGCGCGCGCCGATGATGAGCGCGCGCTTGCCGGTCGGCAGCAGCACCGAGCTGAGCGTTCCGACGTGACCTTCCAGCGCCGGCTTGCTGAAACCGATCACGTCGGTCGCCGGAATCGTGGCCGTCGTCTCGCCCATGAGACTCGCGGCGCTGCCCCAGCCGCTGCCCAGAGTGAGAGCCATGTCGTGGTGGTCGACGCCCGTGAGTTCAGCGATCTGCTCCGCGGCGAGAGCCGCTATGGCGAAGGGATCGGTGGCCGGGTCGTCGAGAGGGTGGGATTCGGTCTGCGTCGACATCCCACCACTCTATTCGCGGGGCCGCGAGGCCGACGACTGCGCATTTGCGCACGCCGTCAGTCTTCGACGACGTGCTTCAGCCCCGCCAGTACCGACGTCCAGTTCTGCTCCGAATGCTTCACGGCGTCGTAGCTCTCGTTGTTGTCCTGCGTCAGGGTCACGAGGGTGCTGCCGTCCGTCGGCTCGAGAGTCCACGTGAGTGTGTGATAGTTCTCGGGCACGTCCTGCCTGCCGCTGAGCGGGCTGAAGTGGGTGTGCGCAAGGCGCTGCCCCGGCACCGCCTCGAGGATGGTGCCGTGGTCGCTGTACTCCGTGCCGTCGTACACCCCCTCCCAGGTGATCGGGCTGCCGGGCATCCAGTCGCTGTGCACTTTCGTACCGAAGTAGTACTTCTCGACGAGCGCCGGGTCGGTCAGTGCCTGCCAGACGGCGTCGGCGGGGGCGTCGATCGTGATGGAGGACTCGGCAATGAGGTTCTCGGTCATGGGTGCTCCCTTCTTCGGTCTCCTGTCTACGCTGCAAAGCGTGCGGGGGGCAAGGGCGTTACAGATAAGGGAGAATTGCGGCATGGCCTATGAATTCGAGCGAAAGCAGCGCATTGCGATCCTCGGAGGCGGGCCAGGCGGATACGAGGCTGCGCTGGCAGGCGCCCAACTCGGTGCAGAAGTCACCCTTGTGGAACGCGAAGGGGTCGGCGGTTCGGCTGTGCTGACCGACGTCGTTCCATCCAAGACCCTCATCGCCACAGCGGAGGCGACCAACAGCATCGGCGAGGCGGCCGACCTCGGCGTGCAATTCTTCGTGCGCTCAGAGTCCGGGCGCGCCGTGCGACCCGAGGTGACCGTCAACCTTGCAGCCGTCAACGCGCGCCTGCAGAGGCTCGCGCGGCAGCAGTCCGAAGACATGAAGTCCCAACTCATCAAAGCGGGCGTGCGCATCATCACGGGCGAAGGCAGGCTCGACGGGCCGCAGCGGCTCGTGGTGTCGACCGGCAAAGGCAAGTCGGCGACGGACTTCGACGAAGTGGATGCTGACACCATCGTCGTCTCGGTCGGCGCGCGGCCGCGCATCCTTCCCGCCGCCAAGCCCGACGGGGAACGCATCCTCACCTGGACCCAGCTCTACGAACTCGACGAAACTCCCCAGCACCTCATCGTCGTCGGGTCGGGTGTGACCGGTGCCGAATTCGCCTCTGCGTACACGGCGCTCGGCTCGAAAGTGACCCTCATCTCTTCGCGCGATCAGGTTCTCCCGGGCGAGGACGCCGATGCCGCCCGAGTCATCGAAGACGTCTTCAAGCGCAACGGCATGACCGTGCTCTCCAAGTCCCGCGCCGAATCGGTGAAACGCACCAAAGACGGCGTCATCGCGACCCTCTCCGACGGACGAACGGTCGAGGGCAGCCATTGCCTCATGGCCGTGGGATCGGTGCCCAACACCGAGGACATCGGTCTGACCGAGGCGGGGGTGCAGCTCACCGAGTCCGGGCACATCCGCGTGAATCGCGTCGCGCGCACCTCGATGCCCTCGATCTACGCCGCCGGGGACTGCTCGGACTTCCTGCCCCTGGCATCCGTCGCTTCGATGCAGGGCCGCACGGCGGTGTTCCACGCGATGGGTGATGCGGTGTCACCGACCGAATTGCGCAACATCACCTCCAACATCTTCACGCAGCCGGAGATCGCGACCGTCGGATGGTCGCAGAAGCAGATCGAAGACGGCGTGGCCCAGGGCGACATCTACAAGCTGCCTCTCGCATCCAACCCTCGCGCGAAGATGATGGGCATCAAAGACGGTTTCGTGAAGCTCTTCGCCCGCACCGGCTCCGGAACCGTCATCGGCGGCGTCATCGTCGCCCCGCACGCGTCGGAACTCATCATGGGCATCGCGCTCGCGGTCGAGCACCGGCTCACCGTTGACCAGCTCGCCCGCGCGTTCCCGGTGTATCCCTCGCTCACGAGCAGCATCACGGATGCCGCGCGCGCGATGCACATCGTCAACTAGCTGAGCGCAGCGGCCCGCGCTGGCTTCCGGGTTGCGCGCTGCCGAATGAACCCCAGCGAGCGCGGCAAAAGTCCGCGTCGGCCCCTCCCCAGCCGCCAAACGGGAGGGCGACGTCCACAGCGGGAGGATGGCGGCAGCGAGGCCTCGGCGGAGATCCCATGCTTCTCCCATGAACAACGCGACCTGGGCAAACCAATTCGTACTCGCCTCGCGGGAGCGAGAACTGGGGCGCTCCGCGGAGCTCCTCGCTGCCGTGCGGGCAGGCGAGCTCGTGCCTGTGTCCCGCGGCGTCTACCGGCACTCGCGTGCGGTATCCCTCGACCCGCAACGCCGTGGCGACGACGAGTACCTCGCTCGCATCCGCGCGGCGCAGCTCCGCGCGTCGCAACCGCTCGTCATCGCCGGGATGTCGGCGGCCGCAGTGTGGGAGCTACCTGTGGTGGGCGCGTGGCCAACGCGCGTCGCGGTGTCCGCCGCGCCTGAACCGGGTGGTCGTTCCAACGCCCATCTGGCACGCTCATACGTCGGGTTCCCTCCGCCCACCGAGGAGCGCGACGGCTTGCGGGTGACGACTCTCCCGCGAACCGTGGTCGACATCGGTCGCACCGAGTCGATGGCGCGCGCCGTTGCCGTCACGGATGCGGCGCTCCGGGGCCAGAAGCCGTCCAGGGGCCGGGCCGCTCGCCGGGGCATTACGAAATTCTCGGTTGAACGTGAGTTGAACCGACTGGCGGCGGCGCCAGGCGTCGCCAAAGCTCGAGGCATCCTGTCGTTCGCCGACGGAAAGTCGGGGTCGGCGGGCGAGTCGTGCAGCCGCGTGGGGATGTGGCGGCTCGGACTGCCCGCCCCACGGCTTCAGGAGACATTCACCGATGAGCGGGGGCTGATCGGGATCGTCGACTTCTGGTGGCCGGAATACAACCTCGTCGGCGAATTCGACGGAATGGGCAAGTATCTCCGCGACGAGTTCAGAGGCGGAAGGACCACCGCCGACATCGTCATGGAGGAGAAGGTCAGGGAGGACCGGCTGCGTGCCCTGGGCCTTGGCATGGTGCGGTGGGGCTGGCCTGTCGCAATGGACCTTCGGCTGCTGGAAGCGAAATTGCGTGGGGCGGGCCTGGGCCGGCGCTGACAATTGACTCGCGCGCTGCGGTACAAACATGCGCGCCGAACGCGAGCCTCCGCGCCGCCGACAACGCTCAGCGCCGGGGGGAACGGGGGACAGGTCAGTCGGCGATGTTGAGCAGCAGGTGCCCGGATGACACGGTGGCGCCCACGGTCGCGTTGACGCCCGTCACGGTGCCGTCTTTATGCGCGGTGAGAGGCTGTTCCATCTTCATCGCCTCGAGCACGAGGATGAGGTCGCCCTTGACGACCTTGTCGCCCTCGGCGACGGCGAGCTTGACGACGGTTGCCTGCATGGGCGCCTTCACCGAGTCGCCCGTGACTGTGTTGACGGCCGACGAGGCCCGGCGCTTGGGCGGCGCCGCGAGGGCGACGCTTCCGCCGGCCGCGGGGATGAGCTTCGTCGGAAGTGAGACCTCGACGCGCTTGCCGCCGACCTCGACGACCACGTTGTGACGAGCGGGCGGCGTGCTGCCGTCGGGCAGTGATCCGCTCCACGGCTCGATGTCGTTGACGAAGTTGGTCTCGATCCAGCGCGTGAACACTTCGAAGGGTTCGTTGGTGAACGCGGGGTCGCGCACGATCTTGCGGTGGAACGGGAGCACGGTGGGCAGGCCCGCCACCTCGAATTCGTCGAGTGCACGGCGCGAGCGCTCGAGCGCATCCGTGCGCGAGCTTCCCGTCACGATGAGTTTGGCGAGCAGCGAGTCGAACGCCCCGCTGATCACGTCGCCCGTGGTGACGCCGCTGTCGACGCGCACGCCGGGGCCGCCGGGCATCCTGAGCACGCTGACCGGGCCGGGGGAGGGCATGAAGCCCCGTCCGGGGTCTTCGCCGTTGATGCGGAACTCGAACGAGTGACCGTGCGGCACGGGGTCGTCGTATCCGATCTCCTCGCCCTCGGCGATGCGGAACTGCTCGCGCACCAGGTCGATTCCGGTGACCTCTTCGGAGACCGGATGCTCCACCTGCAGCCGCGTGTTCACTTCGAGGAACGAGATGGTGCCGTCTTTGGCGACGAGGAACTCGCACGTGCCGGCGCCGACATAGCCCACTTCGCGCAGGATCGCCTTGGACGATTCGTAGAGCGCGGCATTCTGCTCGTCGGAGAGGAACGGCGCGGGCGCCTCCTCGACGAGCTTCTGGTGACGGCGCTGCAGCGAGCAGTCACGCGTGGAGATGACGACGACATTGCCATGGGTGTCGCCGAGGCACTGGGTTTCGACATGACGTGGCTGGTCGAGGTATTTCTCGACGAAGCACTCGCCGCGACCGAAGGCGGCAACCGCCTCGCGAGTCGCGGAATCGAACAGCTCGGGGATCTCTTCGCGAGTGCGGGCGACTTTGAGCCCGCGGCCGCCGCCACCGAACGCGGCCTTGATCGCGACGGGCAGACCGTGCAGGTCGACGAAGTCGAGCACCTCTTTCGCGCCGGACACCGGGTTGAGGGTTCCTGGTGCGAGGGGCGCGCCGACCTTTTCGGCGATGTGGCGCGCCGACACCTTGTCGCCGAGCTTCTCGATCGCCTCGGGTGACGGTCCGATCCAGATGAGTCCCGCGTCGATGACCGCTCGGGCGAAGTCGGCGTTCTCGGCGAGGAAGCCGTATCCGGGGTGCACCGCATTCGCCCCGGAGCGGCGGGCGACCGAGAGCAGCTTCTCGATCACGAGATAGGTCTCCGCCGAGGTCGTGCCGTCGAGCGCGTACGCCTCGTCCGCGAGTTTGACGTGGCGAGCATCCCGATCCTGGTCGGCGTACACCGCGACCGACGCGATTCCGCTGTCTTTTGCGGCGCGGATGACGCGCACCGCGATCTCGCCCCGGTTTGCGATCAGGACCTTCGTGATGCGAGCCATAGTCATCCAGCCTATTGGGAACACAGCGGCCACCTTTGGGTGGTCCAGACAAAAAGGGGCGGCAGAGCCTGTGGGTGGCTACAAGAGGCCGCGGTTCCAAAGACTGGGCCAGGGGATGCCGAACTCGAGCAGCAATTCGCGCAGCAGCGAGACCGACAGGCCGACGACCGCGTGCGGGTCGCCCTCGATGCGCTCGATGAAAGCGGCTCCGAGACTGTCGATCGTGAACGCGCCCGCGACCGTGAGCGGTTCGCCGGTGGCGATGTACGCGTCGATCTCGTCGTCGGTCATGTTGCCGGCGAAGGTCACGCTCGCGGTCGACACTCCGCCGGTCGCCGCGCCGATGCGACCCCCGCGGTGGTCGATGAGCCAATGGCCGGAGTGCAGCAGACCGGTGCGGCCGCGCTGGGCAAGCCAGCGCTCGCGGGCGATCTCGGGCCGGTGCGGTTTGCCGTACAGCGCGCCGTCGAGCTCGAACGCGGAATCACCGCCGAGGATGACGCCGTCGATGGGCACCCCGTCGACGAATGTGCCCAGCACGGCTTCGGCTTTGGCGCGCGCGAGCATTTGCACGAGTGCCGGCCCGTCGAGCGGGCCCGCGGCGGCCGCCACCGCCTCCTCGTCCACGCCGGACGACAACAGAACGGGTTCGATGCCCGCCGCGCGCAGCGTCGCCAGCCTCGCGGGCGAGGTCGACGCGAGATACAGGCGCACGGGACTCCTATGCTCGAACAATGGGTGAGTGGGCCGGAAGGCAAGTCGAGGTCGACGTTACCAACATCGCGCACGGCGGGGTCTCGGTGGCGCGCCACGAGGGGCGTGTCGTCTTCGTCGCCGATGCTATTCCCGGCGAGCGCGTGGTCGCGCGCGTGAGCGACGACTCCAAGAAGGCGTTCTGGCGCGCCGAGACGCTGTTGGTCGTGGAGCCGAGCGTGCATCGCCGCGATCACGTCTGGTCGGCCGCCGCGCTGGACCGGGACCCGGCGGACCGTGCGGGAGGCGCGGAGTTCGGCCACATCGACCTCGCGCACCAGCGCGAATTGAAGCGGCAGGTGCTGGCCGACTCGCTTCAGCGCATGGCGGGCGTATGGACCGAGGCTCAAGTCGAGGCGATTCCCGGCGATGAGGAGCGAGACGGCACGGGATGGCGCACCCGCGTTCGCTTGCACGTTGACGACAGTGGGCGGCCGGGCCCGTATGCCGCGCGCTCACACCGCGTCATCCCGGTCACCGACTTGCCGCTTGCGACGGATGAGCTCGCCGAGGCAGCTCCGCTCGCGGAGCGTTTCGAGGGCGAGACGCACGTCGACGTGCTCGCCCCGTCGACGGGCGGTGCTCGGCTGATCATCGGGGCGCAGAAGCCGAGCGTGATCACGGAGATTGTCGGTGAGCGCGAGTTCCGGCTGGCCGATGGCGGGTTCTGGCAGGTGCACCGCGGCGCGGCGGCCGCACTGACGGCAGCGGTGCAGGATGCCATCGCGGCAGACCGCTTCGATCCGCTCGCCGCCAACCTCGACCTTTACGGGGGCGTCGGGCTGCTCGCCGCCGCTGTGGCCGATCGCTTCGGACCGACGACACGGATCACGAGCGTGGAAAGCGATGAGGCGGCGACGGACTTCGCCTCCGGTAACCTCTCGGAGTGGCTCGGAGCTCGAGCGGAGACCGGTCGAGTCGAGCGGTGGGTGCGTGAGCTCGCGTCATCCGCAAGCGCGAGCGAACGAGCCCGTCTCGCCAAGGCGACGGTCGTGCTCGACCCGCCCCGCTCGGGTGCCGGGCGGCAAGTGGTCGACTCGGTGGCCGCGCTCGCGCCCGCGCAGGTGGTCTACGTTGCGTGTGATCCGGTGGCCTTCGCGCGGGATGTGGGCCTGTTCGCCGCCCACGGGTACTCCTTGGAACGGCTGCGGGCGTTCGATCTGTTCCCGAACACGCATCACGTCGAGGCAGTGGGAACCCTCACCCGGGCCTAACGACCGGAATGTTGGCCCCGCGTTCGCACCGCCCCGACAGTACGATGGGTGCAGCATCCCGGAAGATCGGATCACCATGGCCCAGGCAACACCGACCGAGGCTAACCCTGCCACGGCGGCGTCGAACGTGCGCGTCGCTGTCGTCGACGATCACGAGTCGGTTCGGCTCGGATTGAAAGCTGCCTTCATCGACGAAGGCTACGAGTTCGTGCTCGCCGCCGCGACGGTGCAGGAACTCGTCGACGGGCTCGCCGGCCGCGAGGTCGACGTGACCGTGCTCGACCTGTCGCTGGGCGACGGTTCCACCGTCACCGACAACGTCAAGCGCGTGCAGGCCACCGGCTCGGCTGTGCTCGTGCACAGCATCGCCGACCGCGTGGCGAGCGTGCGAGAGGCCCTCGCCGCTGGTGCCGCCGGGGTCATTCCCAAGTCGTCGGCAACGAAGACCGTGTTGGCTGCAGCGGCGACCGTCGCCCGCGGCGAGGTTCTCAACAACCTCGAGTGGGCAACGGCGATCGACGCCGACCGCGACTTCGCGAAGGCTCAGCTGGGTCGCCGCGAGCGGGAGATCCTGCACCTCTACGCGTCAGGGCTGCCGCTCAAGCTCGCCGCCCAGCAGCTCGGCATCGGCTATTCGACCGCCCGCGAATACCTCGACCGCATCCGCGTGAAATACGTGGAGGTGGGCCGACCCGCCCCGACCAAGGTCGACCTGCTTCGACGAGCTGTGGAGGATGGCATCCTCCCGGGGCTCGACCAGGACGGCGGAGATGGCCGATAGCGTGACGGCCCCCAAGACCGTCCCGCAGGGCAAGCAGCTGCGTAACCCGATCAGCCGCAAGCAGGTCGAAAACGTGATCTCGCGGTCGGTCGGCGTGTTCGGAATCGTCTTCGGCGCCCAGACGGTGCCGTGGCTGCTCGGCCAGCTCGACGAGCCGTACTCGATTTGGCTCTGGATCATCGTGCCGGCGATGTTCGGCAGCCTCGTGGTCGCCGTCGTTTGCTCGTTCGCGAAGCGCTGGGTGCGTCCGGCCCACGGGCTTGTCTCGATCGTCTACCTGATCGCGATCATCACCTGGCCATTCATGATCCGGCCGGATGCGGAGATATTCTCCGGAATTCACTGGCTCTATTACCTGCTCACCGTCGCCACGGCGACTGCGGCGATCGCCTTCAATACCGCACTGGCGACCGTGTACCTCTTCGTCGCGCCGCTCATCTACATGGTCGTGCGGGCGACTCCGCTCGGCGGCGCGGCACCATTGGGGCTCGCAGTGCTCGAGACGATCTACTCGATCATCCTCGGCGGCGCGGTCATGATCATCGTGACGATGCTCCGTTCGGCGGCCTCGTCAGTCGATAACGCGCAGGCGACCGCCCTCGACCGCTACAGTCACGCGGTGCGCCAGCACGCCACAGAGGTGGAGCGCGTGCAGGTCGACTCGATCGTGCACGACAGCGTTCTCACGACGTTCATCTCGGCCGCCCGCGCGTTCACTCCGCAGGCCCAGGAACTGGCGGCAACGATGGCCGGCAACGCGATCGGCTACTTGCGCGATGCCGCGGCTGCGAGTCCCGATGACGGAACGACCGTGCGGTTCGCGACCCTTGCGGAGCGGATCACGGATGCCGCGGCCGCCCTGTCGAGCCCATTCGAGTTGCGCGTCAAGAGCGTCGGCACGCGATCGCTGCCGGTGCAGGCGGCAGAAGCGATCTATTCGGCCGCGGTGCAGGCGATGGTCAACAGCCTGCAGCACGCGGGGGAAGACGACGTGAAGCGCTGGGTCGCGGTGCGCGGCATCTCGCCCGGTGGTCTCGAGGTGGTCGTCGGCGACACCGGCGCGGGCTTCGAGCTCGTGGAAGTACCCAATGAGCGTCTCGGCGTGCGAGTTTCGATCATCGAGCGGATCGCCAACGCGGGCGGTCGGGCCGTGATCCAGTCGGCGCCCGGCGAGGGCACGATCGTGAGCATCCGCTGGCCGCATGCCGCCGCCCCCGCGGCTCCCACGTTCGAGGTTGCCGTGCAGGAGGAGGTTCGGTGAACATCGGCATCCCGCGGTATCTCATCGTCGGCATGGCGGCGTTGTTCTCGGCCTACCACCTCGTGCTCGCGACGTACACGATCGACCAGCCGCGGCATCCGGAGCCCATCATCGTCGCGATGGTGCTGTATGGGGTCGCCACGATCGTGAGCCTCTTGCCGTGGGGCCCCGTGCGCATGCCGATCTGGATGGCTGCTTTCAACTTCGCGATCGTCGTCGCGATCACCCTGCTCGTCTCCAACGAACTCGATTTCAACCGCCCGGATGGCGTCGGCTACTCCAGTTGGTACGTCGCCGCGAGCGGCACGTTGCTCACGATCACGTCGACACGCGGACGGCACACGTTCGCGTGGCTCGGCATCGGGTTCCTCGTGGTGCAATCGGCGGCCATCGTCGGGCCGGGGCTCTTCAGCCTCGGAATCGTGGGCAGCGCATCCTGGGTCGCCGTATCGCACGTTCTCAGCACGGCCCTCGCCAAGGCGTCGAAGGATGCCCAGCGCTTCGCCCTCGCCGAGCGCGAGGCCACCGACTGGCAGGCCGCCCAGGAGGCCCACGTCTACGAGCGGCAGTTCCGCCTGGGCCAGACGAGCGCGATGGCCCTCGGGATGCTGCGGCAGATCCAGGAGAGCAACGGCGACCTTACGGATGCGCAGCGCCAGGAATGCCTGCACCTCGAGGGCGCGATCCGCGACGAGATCCGCGGGCGCAAGCTGCTCAACGACGCCGTGCGCGACGAAGTGATGATCGCGCGTCGCCGTGGAGCGACCGTGACGCTGCTCGACGAGGGCGGGCTCGACGACCTCTCAGACGACGAACTCGATCGCGTGCTCAACCGGCTTGCGCTGGCTCTCCACGAAACGAACGCCGACAAGGTGATCGCGCGAACCGTGCCCGAGGGCTCGGATGTCGCGGTCACCGTGGTGGGGCTGCGCAGCCTCGCCGACGGCGAGTCGGTCGCACTGGGCCAGGACTCGCTCGAGGACGACGAAGTGGACCTCTGGCTCGAGATCCCGCGGGTGCCGGTCACTCCGTAGTACCCGGTGGCGCTGCCGCCGCCCCGCCGCCGCGCGCGAGGTCTTCTTGCGCCGCGCGCGGGGGTCTGCGCAGTGCGCGGCTGTTCGTACGGGCGCGCGGGCAGTAAACCTCAGCGCGGGGGTCGCGGGAAGGTTGCGGTGCGGGCCGGCGGGAAGGTTGCGGGCGCGGGGGAGCGGCAGGGGCGGGGAGGCGCCAGGCAAAGCAGAAGGGCCGGAGGTGCTTGAAGCACGGACTCCGGCCCTTCGCTAAGACCCGGGTCAGGGCGACAACCCGAATATCGCCCTGACCCGCCCCCAAGTCATCGGCCCGCTTACCCTAGTCGGCCGATGAACTGGTGGTGTACTCAAAAGAGAGACACCTAGCACTAACTAGTGTGGCCGGGCGAGCGAGCACGGCAAAGTCGTCACTTTGGGGGACCCTCGGGGGACACATCGCAGGCAAAGTGCCCAGTATTCACGCGGATTTTCACGATCTTCCGATATATAGGTGAACCCTAAACGGGGTACATTTCGCCGATCGCGGGCCATATCGTCCGTCCGAGGGGGGTAGAACGGTCTGTTTCAGTCGCGCAGGCTACGGATTTCGTTGTGGTGTGGGGCCGCGAGAAAGCTTTCCGTGGTTTGTAACCCGTTTGGGGTACGTTTTCGGATCGCGCTGCGGTCGGGCGCGAGGCTGGCACCATCAGGCGGAGAAACTCCTCCATGCGCCGGCACCGGGAGTGACCGTTCCGCGGATGGGCCGCTGGCTGCGCTGCCACGCCGAGACCACGGGTGCGCCGTTCCGCTCGTGGGCCGCGGCGAGTTCCTCGAGGGCCGCGCGAAGCACGGCGGTGACCGCGGCGATCTCCTCGGGAGTGGCGCCGGGCGAGATGATGCGAAGGTCGGCACCGGGCGCTGCGTCGCTCACAGTGGGATGTTCCCGTGCTTCTTGGGCGGCAGCGATGCGCGCTTGGTGCGAAGGGCGCGGAGTGCCTTGATCACCGCGACGCGGGTCGCCGCGGGTTCGATGACCCCGTCGAGCTCGCCGCGCTCGGCAGCGAGGAAGGGGGATGCCACGTTGTAGGTGTACTCGTTGGCGAGGCGCGTGCGAACGGCGGCGACATCCTCACCCGCCTCCTCGGCGGCCTTGATCTCGCCACGGTAGAGGATGTTCACGGCGCCCTGCCCGCCCATGACTGCGATCTCGGCCGTGGGCCAGGCGTAGTTGAGGTCGGCGCCGAGCTGCTTCGAGCCCATGACGATGTAGGCCCCGCCGTAGGCCTTGCGGGTGATGACGGTCACGAGCGGCACGGTGGCCTCGGCGTAGGCGTAGAGCAGCTTCGCGCCGCGGCGGATGACGCCGGTCCACTCCTGGTCGGTACCGGGCAGGTATCCCGGCACGTCGACGAGCGTGAGGATCGGGATGGAGAACGCGTCACAGAACCGCACGAAGCGCGCGGCCTTCTCGCCCGCCTCGATATTGAGCGTTCCTGCCATGGCTTGCGGCTGGTTGGCGATCACGCCCACCGTGCGACCCTCGACCCGCCCGAAGCCGACGACGATGTTGGGTGCGAAGAGCGGCTGGGTCTCGAGGAAGTCGCCGTTGTCAACGATGTGCTCGATGATCGCCGTGACGTCGTACGGCTGGTTGGGGCTGTCGGGCACGATCGCGTTGAGCTTGCGGTCCTCGTCGGTGATCTCGAGTTCGACATCGCTCTCGTACACCTGCGGTTCCGCGAGGTTGTTGTCGGGGAGGAAGCCGATGAGCGTGCGGGCGTAGTCGAGCGCGTCATCCTCATCGCTTGCTAGGTAGTGCGCCACGCCGGAGACCTTGTTGTGGGTGAGCGCGCCGCCGAGTTCCTCCATGCCGACGTCTTCGCCGGTGACCGTCTTGATCACGTCGGGGCCCGTGACGAACATCTGGGAGGTCTTGTCGACCATGATCACGAAATCGGTGAGCGCGGGGGAGTAGACAGCGCCACCGGCGGCAGGGCCCATGATGATCGAGATCTGGGGGATGACGCCCGACGCCTGCGTGTTGCGGCGGAAGATCTCGCCGTACTTTCCGAGGGCGACGACGCCCTCCTGGATGCGGGCACCACCGGAGTCGAGCATGCCGATGATGGGCACTCCGGTCTTGAGCGCGTGATCCATGACCTTAATGATCTTCTCGCCGGCGACCTCGCCGAGTGAGCCTCCGAAGATCGTGAAGTCCTGCGAGTAGACCGCCACCTGGCGGCCGTGGATGGTGCCGAGCCCCGTGACGACGGCGTCGCCGTATGGCCGCTTCTTCTCCATGCCGAATGCGTGGGTGCGGTGGCGCACGAATTCGTCGAGTTCCACGAACGAGCCGTGGTCGAGGAGCTGCTCGATGCGCTCGCGGGCCGTCTTCTTGCCCTTAGAGTGCTGCTTCTCGATCGCGGCCTGGCCGCTTGCCGTCACCGCTTCGTGGTACCTGACCTTGAGGTCGGCTATCCGGCCGGCGGTCGTGGACAGGTCTGGGGTGGGGTTGTCGGCGCTCACGTTGTCAGGATACCGGCAGGCGCTCGCCCCGAACGTTGGCCGGAGTCGACAAGCTTGCGCCCAACTACATGGATGACGCCACCGCTGCCACTCCCGCGAACACCGCGACGATTCCGGCGACCTGCACGACCTGCAGCCGCTCCTTGTGGATGCGCCAGCTCAGCAGCACCGTGACGACCGGGTAGAGCGACGCGAGCACCGCGACCACGGAGAGAGCGCCGTCGAGGCTCGCGAGAGCGAAGCACAGGTTTGCGGCGACGCCGAGCAGTCCGATCGCGATGGCTCCCACGAGCGCCTTACCGGTGGCGACGATGGGCTGCCGCAGCACGACGGCGGCACCTGCGTAGATGATGAGCGCGATCACGGCATTGGTGACGAGGGTCGTCGTGACGCTCGACGCGCTACCGAGCGCGACGGACAGGTTGGCGATGCCGAAACCCAGGGCGGCCACGATCGCAAGAATGATCGCACGCGCGCCGCCGGCCCCCGGAACCCGCCCGCGGATCTCCGGCCCGCTCGCGAGCACTGTTCCGATGACCGCGACGGCGAGTCCGATCCCGATGATCACCGTGAGGCTGTCGCCGGTGGCCAGACCCACCCCGACGGGCACGACGACGCTCAGCGAGGTGATGGGCGCGACGACTCCCATCGTGCCGATTGCGAGGGCCCGGAACAGCGCTGCGACCGCGACTGCCGCCGCGATCCCGCCGATAACGCCCCACAGCAGCGCACCGCTCGCCCCGAATGAGAACGGCTCGATCGCCATGCGCGGCAGGATCGCGATCGTGCCGGCGATTTGGGAGATGAGCAGCACAGCGATGAGCGGTATTCGCCGTGCGATCGTTCCGCCGAGGAAGTCCGACACTCCGAGTAGAACGCTCGCGACGAGCGCGAGCAGCACGAGTCCGGTCACTGCGGCTTTTTCGCTAGCTGGGCGACGAACGATTCGACGGTGAGCGGATGCGCCCGCCACCCCAACTCGCGGGCGAGCCGCATGAGCTGCGGAGGTTCCACCGCGGCCTTCGCGAGCGCGTCGGTGTGCGAGAACACCTCGCCGGGTTCACCGTCCGCGTGCACTTCGCCCTGCGCCATGACGATCACACGCTCGAAGTTCTCGGCGGCGAAGTCCATGTCGTGGGTGATCGCGATGACCGTGCGACCTTCGGCCGCGAGCTCGTTCGTGATGGAGGCGACCATGCGCACACCGCGCTCGTCCTGTCCGGTGGTGGGCTCGTCGAGCACCACGATGGGCGTGTCCATGGCGAGCACGGCGGCGATCGCGACGCGCTTGCGTTCCGAGAGCGAGAGGTGATGTGGATGCGCGTCGGCCTCGCGTGTCAACGCGGTGCGAGCGAGCGCGGCATCCACCAGTTCACTGGCTCGTTGTTCGTCAAAGCCGAGGTTCTTGGGGCCGAAGGCGACGTCGGCCCGCACCGTGCGGGCGAACAATTGCTCGTCGGGGTTCTGGAAGACGTAGCCGACGCGCGCGGAGAGTTCGGCGATCTGCTTGTCGGTCGTGGTCCAGTCGCCGATGCGCACCGTGCCGCTCGTGGGCCGGAAGATGCCGTTGAGGTGACGCACGAGCGTGGTTTTGCCCGCGCCGTTCTGCCCGACGATGGCGAGCCGCTGGCCGGTGGGCACGGCGAGACTCACTCCGCGCAGCGCTTCGACGCCGGAGGCGTAGGTGTAGCGCAGTTGGTCGAACGTGATGTCCATGTCAGTGCTTTCCGCTCGGGCCGAAGAACTCGACCGCGTCGGGCATCGACACGGGCAGCTCGCCCGTGACGGGCGCGAGTCCCGTGTCACGGGCGGCGAGCCCGGCGCGTGTGTAGCGCGTCGTGCCGATCGCCCATTTCTCCAGCCGCGGGTCGGAGAGGATCGCGCGCGGCGCACCCTCAGCGGTGATGCGTCCGTCGGCGAGCACCGCCACACGGTCGGCGTGCTCGCGCAGCAGTTCGATCTTGTGCTCGAAGATGAGCACGGTCGTGCCGAGGTCGGTGAGCTGGGAGATGATGTCGAACACCATTCGAGAGCCGCCGGGATCGAGCTGGGAGGTGGGCTCGTCCATCACGAGCACGGGCGTGCGCATGACCACCATCGAAGCGATCGCGACGAGCTGCATCTGCCCGCCCGAGAGGGCGTAGGGCGAGCGGTCGAGCAGGTGGTCGACGCGCAATTGCTTCGCGACGGCCTGCACGCGCTCGGCGATCTCCTCCCGCGGCACACCGGTGTTCTCGAGTCCGAAGGCGATCTCCTCGAGAACCGTGAACTTGGCCCCCGATATCTGGTTGAAGGGGTTCTGGATGACGAGCCCGACTTGCGCCACGGCCTCAGACAGGGTGAGCGACGAGATCGCGACACCGTTGACGTCGATGTCTCCGGAGAGCACCCCGCCTTCGATACTCGGGATGAAGCCCGCGATGATCTTGGCGAGCGTCGTCTTGCCCGCACCGGAAGCGCCCACGACGCCGACGACCTCGCCTTGGCCGACACTGAGGTCGAGGTCGGCGAGCACGTAATTGGCGGTGTCCGGGTAGGCGTACGAGACGCCGCGCAACCTGATCACGAGAGCAGGCCGGAGAAGGACAGCACGACGGATGCCACGGCGAGAGCGACGAAGACCCAGCGGGCGACTCGCTGCACGACGGAGTCGGGCACGATCATGAGACTCGTGTGCGTCGCGGTGGAGCTGAAACCACGCGCCTCCATGGCAGTCGAGCGCTCCTCCACGTCGGTGAACATCCCGAGGATGAGCGGGCTTATGAGCGGCAGCAGCGCTCTGATGCGGCGGATGGGGTTTCCGCGCAGCTTGAGCCCGCGTGCCTGCTGGGCGAGAAGGATGCTCTCCGCCCGGGTCTGGAAGGCGGGAATGATCTGCAGGGTGGAGCTGATGACGTAGCTCATCTTGGGTGACATGCCGTTCTTGCTGAGGGAGGTCATGAGCGACGCGGGGTTGGTGGTGATGAGCAGCAGAAGGGAGCACAGCACGAGGGCGGTGATTCGCGAGCCGATGCCGAGAGCGAAGAGCAGGCCCTCGACCGTGACGCGCGCGGGACCCCATTGGGCGAGCACCGTGGTGCCCTCAGGGAAGAACAGGCCCTGGATGAGCACGAGCACGATGAGGATGGGAAGCAGGAGCTTGAGGGCGAGGCTGAGGAGCCTGCCGCCGGTTCCGGAGATCACGGCGGCAGGCACGACGACCACCAGCACGACGAGCGCGGCAACCCACCAGAGCTGGATGGCGAAGACGATCACGATGATCGACAGCATCGCCACGAGCTTGGTCACCGGGTTGAGCCGGTGGATGGGGGAGGGCCGGTCGACGTAGAAGGTGGTCGTCATCCGTCAGTCTTCTTTCGGTGGCGTGGTCGTGGGTGCCGGCCCGTCCGCGATCGTCTCGGTGCTCTTGGGAGCTCCGAGCGTTTCGCTCGCCGGGAGCGCCTTGCCGAACACGTTGTACTGCCGCACGAACGGGAACCTCGAACGGAACCGGCTGGGCAGCGCGAACAGGATGATCAGCACGATCGTGAACGTGATGACCTTGTCGAGCGGGTCGGAGAGCAGGCCCTGCATCGTCGTCGACGCCAGGAGCGAGTTGCCGATCGCGCGGAAGGCCGCCACCAGTGCGCCCGTGCCGCCGCCCGTCGCGCCGCCGAAGATGAAGGCGGCGATGGGGGCGGAGATGAGGGCCGCCACGATTCCCGTGACCAGGCCCGCGACCGGCGCGAGGTAGAAGCGGCGGAACATGCCGAGCCGCGCCGCGTATCCCGCCAGCACACCGATCACCACCGCGGTCACCGCGAACGGCAGGGCGAGCGGGCTGAGCGTCATGCCCCAGATCACGTTGGTGAGGGCGCCCGTCACGGCTCCGGCGGCGGGTCCCGCGAGCACACCGACGAGGATCGTGCCGATGGAGTCGAGGTACACGGGCAGTCCGAGGGATGTGGCGATCTGCCCCACCACGATGTTGACCGCGATGGCGACGGGCACGAGCGCGATCGTCGCTGTCGGCAGGCGGTGGATCGCGCCGACCGCGATGAGGAGCGCCCCGAGCACGTAGCCGACGATGGCGATGAGCGAGGACTGGCCGAGGCCGCCCTCCGCGATCTCCGTCGGCTGGAACAGCACGAGGTACAGGTAAGTCGCGGCGATGACGATGCCGCCGGCCGCTACGAAGATCCTGTTCCGAGTGCGATGCGGGTCGACCGCGGATGGTGTCGCTGTTGTTGACATGAAAACCTCCTGTACTCGTTTCTACTGGTGGACGGACGTGCGGTTTCTTAGCGGCGGCGGACCTCCTCGGTCAGGTGAGGGTGCGGGCGAAGGTGCCGACCCGGTCGATGAGATGGTCGAAGAACGCGGCCGGGTCGGTGGAGACGACGATCTCGGCGTTGGGCTCGCGGCCCCACAGGCCGCGCCAGTCGGCGACGGTCTGCCCGCGGGTGAGCGTGCCGGCGAGCTCGACGTCGATGGTCGCGGGGCGGGTAACGCCCAACTCCGGGTGCAGCGCGATCGCGGCGGCGAAGGGGTCGTGCATGTGCGCGAGGAATCCCTGGTCGTGCGTGACGTGGAATTCCATGTAGAAACGCACGGCATCGGTGAGGTGGCGCACGAGCGGGTTGCTCGCCGTCGAGCGCGTGCCGTACGCGTCATCCGGGCTGAGAAGTTCTTCGGGAGTGCTGCCGGCCACCCGGGCGAGGCGCACGAGGTGCTCTGGCTTCATCTCGATGAGCTCGGTGACGTCGAGACCGCACACGATCGGACGCCGGTCGGCGGGCAGGCCCGAAAAGGCGTCGAACACGATCTTGGCCGACTCGGGATCGACGGCGATGTTCCATTCGGTGGTCGGGAGCGTGTTGCCGGGGTGGTCGAACGCGCCGCCCATGATGACGAGTCGCTTGAGTAGTCGCGGGAGCTCGGGCTCGATACGCAGTGCGAGGGCGAGATTGGTGAGCGGGCCCGTGACGAGACCGATGATCTGCCCCGGCCGGCTTCGCGCCAGCTCGATCCACACCTCGGTCGCGTGGCGCGGGCTGATGCCGCCCCGCGGCGGGTCGAGCTCAGCGTGCCCGATCCCCTGCGGACCGTGGGTCTCCTCCGTGGTCATGAGCGGCGCGACGATGGGCACTTCGGAGCCGAGAGCGACCTCGATGTCGGGTTTTCCGCACAGTTCGAGCCACGCGAGATTGTTGATCGCGACCTGGCGCGCGGGCACGTTGCCCGACGTGCATGTGATCGCGAGAATCTCGGCCTCGGGGCTGGAGAGCAAATAGAGCAAGGCGAGCGAGTCGTCGATGCCGGTGTCGACATCGAAGATGATCGGCTGGGCCATGGCATCCTTACACGGGTCGTGCTGGTGGGACAGGTTACTGCCGCCGCGCCTGCGGTGTCCAACATCCACGCGGCCGGGCGGACGTAACCTGTGAGGATGGACCTTCCGCTCAGTCGCGCCGTGGCCCCGCACCTCGAGTTCGTGCCAGAGAGCGGGTCGACGAACGCCGAGCTCGCGGCACGGGCATCCTCGGGTCGGGTCGAGGATTTCACGGTGCTCGCCACGACGAGCCAGACCGCGGGCAAGGGCCGTATGGGGCGTTCGTGGCAGGCTCCGCCTGGCCGCACGATCGCGGTGTCGGTGCTGCTGCGGCCCGCCGGTGCCACGTCGGAGCAGCTGGCCTGGCTGCCCCTGCTCGCGGGACTCGCGATGACGCGCGCCGTCGCCACCCTCATCGATGGGCACGCGGTGACGCTCAAGTGGCCCAACGACGTGCTGGTCGACGGGCTCAAGGTGTCGGGGCTGCTCGCCGAACTCGTTCGCCCGGGCGACACCGTCGTCATGGGCGCTGGGCTCAATCTCACGATGACGGCCGAGGAACTACCCACTCCCGTCTCCACCTCACTCACGCTCAACGGCGTGCCCGCCGAGAACCTCGTCGACCGCGCGCTCGCCGCCTATCTGGGCGAACTGCGGTCGCTGTACGACGCGTTCGACCTACCCGCCCTCCGCGCGGCGGTCACAGCGGAGTGCAGCACCGTCGGCCGTGAGGTGCGCGTGCACCTGCCCGCCGGCGACGACCTGTTCGGCACGGCTGTGGCGATCGACGAGTTCGGGCGACTGGTCGTGAGAGAGCAGTCGGATGCCCGGCTCGTGCCTGTCGCGGCGGGGGATGTCACCCACCTCAGGTACGAGTGAACGAGACCGTGGTCGCGCGCCTGCGGCCCCACGGCCGGGCGATGTTCCTGCCCACCGTGATCCTGCTCGTGCTGGCCGCGGCCGCCGGATACTTCGGGGGCACGTTTGCCGAGGACTGGCAGAACACGGCGGTGCTTATCACCGCGGCGGTGCTCGCGGTGGTCGGCTGGTTCGTTCCGCTCGTCTCGTGGCTCTCCCAGAACTACACGATCACCACGCGGCGCGTGATCGTTCGCAGCGGTGTTCTCGTGCGTTCCCGACAAGAAGTGCTGCACGCGCTCGGCCACGACGTGACGGTGCGCCGCAATGCGCTGCAGGCACTCTTCGGCAGCGGCGATGTGCTCGTGAGCACCGGACTCGATCGTCCCGTCGTGCTGCGCGACGTGCCCTCCGCCGCTCTCGTGCAGGCCACCTTGCACGACCTCATGGAGGCGAACCGTCCCAGGCCTCCGTCGGCCATGTCGATCGGATAGGGTGCACGCGTGAAAATCTCCGTCATCGGCTGCGGCTACCTCGGCGCCGTGCATGCTGCCTGCATGGCCGACCTAGGGCACGAGGTCGTCGGCGTCGACGTCGACCCTGCTCGTATCGAGCAGCTGTCGGCCGGGCGGGCTCCCTTCTACGAGCCCGGCCTGCCCGAGCTGCTCACCGCCGCGATCGCGACCGGCCGTTTGCGGTTCACGACCGACCTGGATGAGGTTCGCGGGGCATCCGTTCACTTCGTAGCGGTGGGCACGCCCCAGCTCGGCGACAGCTACGCGGCCGACCTTCGATTCGTGGATGCCGCCATCGCGTCGTTGCTGCCCGTGCTGGGCCCCGGCGATCTCGTCGTCGGCAAGTCGACGGTTCCCGTGGGCACGGCCGCCCGGCTCGCGGAACTCATCGAGGGCACGGGCGCGCGACTCGCGTGGAACCCGGAGTTCCTGCGGGAGGGCTACGCGGTCAAAGACACACTCGCGCCCGATCGCCTGGTCTACGGCATCCGGCCGGGCGACGATGCTGCCGTCGCCGCGCTAGACGACGTCTACGCCGCCGCGATCGCCGCGGGCACGCCGCGAGTCATCACCGACTACGCAACGGCCGAGCTCGTGAAAGTCGCCGCGAATGCGTTCCTGGCCACCAAGATCTCCTTCATCAATGCCATGGCGGAAGTCGCCGAGGTCACCGGCGCCGATGTCACCCAGCTCGCGGACGCGATCGGGTACGACGACCGCATCGGGCGCAGGTTCCTCAACGCGGGGCTCGGTTTCGGCGGCGGATGCCTGCCGAAGGACATCCGCGGGTTCATGGCGCGAGCCGAGGAACTCGGAGTGGATCAGGCGCTGGGCTTTCTGCGCGAAGTCGATTCGATCAACCTGCGCCGCCGCGAGCGAATGGTCGACCTCGCTCGCGAAGTGTGCGGCGGCAGCGTCGAGGGCAAGCGCATCGCGGTGCTCGGGCTGGCGTTCAAGCCCGACTCCGATGATGTGCGCGATTCGCCGGCGCTCGACGTGGCCGCCCGGCTGCAGGAGCTCGGCGCGATCGTGCGCGCCACCGACCCCCAGGCGATCGGGACATCGCGCCGCGTGCGCCCGGACCTCACCTACGTTCCCACTGCGATCGAGGCGGCAGACGGGGCGGATGCCGTACTCCTCCTCACCGAATGGAAGGAGTACCGCGGCCTCGACCCGGCCGAGCTCGGGTCCGTCGTCGCGGTGCGTGCGATCGTGGACGGGCGCAATTGCCTCGATCCCGGCGCCTGGCGGGCCGCGGGCTGGACCTATCGGGCTCTCGGCCGGCCCTAGCTGCGGCTCGGCTCCCGCCGCGGTGAGAGTACGCACAGCGCGTTCGATGTCGACAACACGAGCGGCACGCCTGGGAAGTACAGCACCTTCTGCAGGCCCGCGATGATCTTCACGAGCACGCCTGCCGTCACCAGATGGAGACCGTGGATGAGCGAGGTGCGAAAGCCGCGCCGCGTGGGCGCGCGGTAGGCCCGGATCTCGAGGCCCGCGTTCGCGGCGAAGTACTGCATCTTGTGGTACCCGATCGCGGCGACGTGTGTCGGGTCACCGTGCTGGAACGGATTGCTGAGCCACGTGTCGGCGTTCGGGTAGCGCAGCAGGATCATGCCGGTCGGCCGGAGCTTCGACGCGAGCACGGTCAGGAAGGTGACGGAATCCCGCTCAGGGATGTGTTCGAACACGTCGAATGCGGCGATCAGGTCGAAGGACTCGTCAGGCAGCTCGTCGATCAGGTCGGCCAGGCGTGCATCGAATCCCGCGGCCCGCGCAAGGGCGACCTGTTCGGGCGAGAGTTCGGTGCCGGTGACCCTCCAGCCCTGGGCTCGGCAGTATGCGAGAAACGTCCCGCTCCCGAATCCCACCTCGAGCACGTCGCCGATGGGGCGCGGAACGTCACGCAACTCCCTCGTGTAGTACGCGGTGTCCCCCGGCTCGGGCCTGCCGAAGACACCCGGTTGGGTCCATCCCTTCCACTCCGAATACGACGCTGTGTCGATCGGCGGCTCAGAGTTTTCCACTAACCACTCCAGACTGGATGAGTTGACCTGCCTCGATCGTAGGGGTTGGCCGCTCAGTCGTCGCGGTGCGCCCGATCGTCAACGGTCGCGACGGCCTGCACGCGGCCGAGCGGTGAGACGCCTGCGGGTCGCATGGTGTGCTCGACCGCGCGGGGGCCGTGGAATCTCGGGTTGAAGACCCACAGCCGGTAGAACGTGAATCGGAACGCAGTGCCCAGCGCAAGCCCGATGACGTTGCTCGCGACATTGTCGGCGAGCAGCGACGTGTACCCGAGCACATAATGCGAGACCCACAGGCACAGCAGCCCGATGCCCATGCCCGCAATGCTCACGATCGTGAACTCGACGCCCTCGCGCCACGCCTGCAGTCGCCGCTCGGTGCCGAAAGTCCAATAGCGGTTGCCCATCCAGTTGGCGATGATGGCGAGCGACGTGGAGATCACCTTCGCGATGACCGGTCCCTCGTGCAAGACCTCGGGGGCCAACACCGTGAGCCTCAGGATGTTGAAGACCGCGACATCCACGACGAGTCCGCCGAGGCCGACGATGCCAAACCGAACGAACTGGTTCAGCAGTGCGCGCATGTGCCCTCCGGCGTGGGGAAGAATGGTCGAAGCGGAGGCAGTCTAACGCGAGGAGTTCCCATGTCCCTGACCGTCGGTGTTATCGGTGGGGGGCAACTCGCGCGCATGATGGTTCCCGCCGCGGTGGAGCTCGGCATCGAGATCCGTGTGCTCGCGGAGAGCGCGGCAGCGTCCGCTCAGATCGCCGCTTCCGCGGTCGGCGACTACCGCAGTCGCGACGATGTGCTGCGCTTTGCCGAGGGCGTCGACGTGATCACGTTCGACCACGAGCACGTGCCGCAAGATGTGCTGCACGCGCTCGTCGACAGCGGTGTGGCGGTTCGGCCGGGTCCGGATGCCCTGCTCTACGCCCAGGACAAACTCCTGATGCGCGACCGCCTGTCCGCCCTCGGACTGCCCGTACCGGACTGGGCGTCCGTCGTCTCGACCGAGGAGCTCGCGTCGTTCATCGGCGACCACGGGGGCCGCGCGGTCGTCAAGACCCCGCGAGGCGGTTACGACGGCAAGGGCGTGCGCGTCGTGTCCGACGCCGACGAGGTCGCCGACTGGTTCGTCGCCGGGGAGCCGCTGCTCGTCGAGGAGCTCGTGGATTTCCGCCGCGAGCTGTCGCAAGTGCTGGCGCGGCGGCCGTCCGGTGAGATCGCGCTGTGGACCGTCGTGGAGTCGGTGCAGCGCGACGGGGTGTGCGCGGAAGTGATCGCGCCGGCCCCCGGGTCGTCGTCGAAACTCGTGGATGTCGCGGCCGAGGTCGCGACGGCGGTCGCCGAGAACCTCGGGGTCACGGGCGTACTCGCCGTCGAACTGTTCGAGACCACGGACGAGCGCCTGCTCATCAACGAGCTCGCGATGCGCCCCCACAACAGCGGCCACTGGACGATCGACGGTGCGGCGACGAGCCAGTTCGAGCAGCATTTGCGGGCCGTTCTTGATCTTCCGCTCGGGTCGACCGCCATGCGCGACCCGTGGAGCGTCATGGTCAATCTCTTCGGCGGCCCTATCGTCGAGCGGTACCCGGCGGCGCTCGCCGACCAGCCGGGCGTGAAGTTCCACGCCTACGGCAAAGAGCCGCGGCCAGGGCGCAAGGCCGGGCATGTCACAGCCGGCGGTGACGACCTCGACGAGGTGGCGTTCCGGGCGCGCGCCGCAGCGGCGTTCTTTGAGGAATGACACCTAGCATTGTGGGGTGCCACAGCCCGAAACCGACAAGAAGGCCCTCGTCGCCGTAGTGATGGGCTCCGACTCCGACTGGAGCGTGATGTCCGAGGCCGCCGCTGCCCTGACCGAGTTCGGCATCCCACATGAGGTGCAGGTCGTGTCGGCGCACCGCAGCGCCGAGAAGATGATCGCGTTCGGCAAGCAGGCGGCGGAGCGGGGCATCCGGGTCATCATCGCGGGCGCGGGCGGCGCGGCCCACCTGCCGGGCATGCTCGCATCGGTCACCACACTTCCCGTCGTCGGCGTTCCGGTGCCGCTCGCGAAACTCGACGGACTGGACTCGCTGCTCTCGATCGTGCAGATGCCCGCGGGCATCCCCGTTGCCACCGTCTCCATCGGGGGAGCGCGCAACGCGGGCATCCTCGCGGCACGCATCATCGGCTCCGGGGATGCAGCGCTCACCGAGAAGCTTGCGACGTTCGCCCGGGGGCTCGAGGCCCTCGTGGACGAGAAGAACGCGGCGCTCAACCGGTCGCTGTGAGGCTGGACCGTTCATGAGCAACAGCGTGGTGCGGTATCCGGACGAGAGATCACAGCAGGTGATGACGAAGCGGGCCTGGTGGCTCGTCGGGCTCAACATCCTCATCCCCGGGTCGGCCCAGCTGCTCGCCGGCAACCGCCGTCTCGGGCGGTTCGGCGTCAGCATGACGTTCCTGCTGTGGGCGCTCGTCGTGCTCGCCCTGCTGTCGTACTTCTTCTGGAAGACCCCCCTCTACACGGTCGCGAGCACGACGATCGGGCTGTGGGCCGTGGCAACCGTGCTCGCCTTCTACGCGGTGCTCTGGGTCGTCCTCACCCTTGACACCCTGCGGCTGGTCAGGCTCGTGCGCACCGCACCGTCGGCTCGCGGCATTCTCGCCGGGCTCACCACCGTCGTGCTGGTGGTCGTGTCGGGTGGTGCCGCGTACGGCGCCTACCTTGCGACGACCGCCGGGGGTTTCGTCTCAGACGTGTTCGTCGTGGCGCCACCCGAGCCGCCGATCGACGGTCGCTACAACATCATGCTGCTCGGCGGCGACGCGGGGGTCGACCGCGAAGGCCTGCGCCCCGACAGCATCACGGTCGTCAGCATCGACGCGGCAACGGGCGCCGCGACCATGATCGGCATCCCGCGCAACCTCGAGTACGTGCCCTTCGCGGAGGGCTCGCCCATGGCGGCCAAGTACCCGAACGGCTACGGCGTCGACGGATGCGAGGTCGACGTCTGCTACATCAACTCGATCTACACCGAGGTCGAGTTGTACAGCCCCGAGATGTACCCGAACGCCGTTGCCGAGGGCAGCCAGCCGGGTATCGAAGCGATGCGGGATGCCGTATCCGGTGTCACCGGCCTGCAGATCCAGTACTACGGTCTCATCGACATGAAGGGCTTCTCCGACCTCATCGACGCACTCGGCGGCGTGACCATCGATGTGGCAGTGGCCGTGCCGATCCACACCGACGGCACGTTCACCGAGGTCGCCGAGTACATCGGCCCAGGGGTCGTGCACCTCGACGGCCCGCATGCGCTCTGGTACGCGAGATCCCGCCACGCCACCACCGACTACGACCGCATGGAGCGCCAGCGCCAGCTGCAGCAGGCGATCCTCGAGCAGATGAATCCGGCCAACGTGCTGAGCAAGTTCCAGGCCATCGCGTCGGCCGGCTCCGAGGTGGTGAAGACCGACATCCCGCAATCCACCCTGGGACTGTTCGTGGATCTGTCGTCCAAGACCAAGGAACTGCCGATCACCGACGTCGAACTCGTTCCCGCGAACGACGTGGACCCGGCCGAGCCCGATTACGGGTACATCCGTGAGCTCGTGGCCAACGCGACGACGCCCCCGCCCGCTGCGGAGTAGCTCGATTCGTTCCCCGGGCCCCGCCACTCCGCAGGGTCAGCCCTGTGCCAGCGGCGGCAGAAGCAAGCCGCACTTCCCTCTCGCAGACTCCCGTAAATACGGACATTTGTGGGGCGCCCACGTAAACGTCCGTACTTACGGGAGTCTCCGGGGCATGAAAGCCCGAGCCCACGAATCAAAGAGAATCGCACGGGCAAGGCGCCCAGCCCGGTAGCTCGGCAGCTACAGATCAGCGTGCAGCTGCCACACCTTCTCGGCCGCGCTGCGCCAGGTGTACGCCTTGGCCCGGTCGAGCCCGGAGTACCTGAGGCGCTCCGCGAGACCCGAGTCGTCGAGCACCGAGGTGATGGCCTGGGCGAGGCGGTCGGGGTAGCCCTCCTCGTCGTCGCGCTCCACGGCGAGTCCGGCATCCGCAGACAGTTCGAGCAGTGCGGGCGCATCGGAGTGCACGACGGGCGTGCCGAGCATGAAGGACTCGAGGATGGGCATCCCGAACCCTTCTTCGATGTTGGGGTAGGCGAAGACGGCGGCGCGCGAAATCGCGACGGCGAGGTCGGGGTCGCTCAAGCGGCCGAGCCCGCGCACTCGTTCGGGCGCGAGACCGGCTTCGGCGACTGCGGCCACGAGGTCCGCGTCGTCAGGGTCGGGCCCGACGAGCAGCAGCGGCACCGAAACGCCCGCCATGCCCCGGATGAGCTGGTCGATGCCCCGGCGAGGTTCGATGCCCCCGATCGCGAGTACATACCGCTCGGGAAGCTCGAGTTGGGACGCGCGCGAGTCCGCGTCGACCGGCACCACGAGTGCGGTGCTGGGGGCTCCGGGGATCACGCGGATCCGGTCCCCGAAGTCGACGAGGTCGGCGAGCTGGTCTGCGACGGAGTGGCTCGGCACGACGACGGCGTCCGCGTACTTCTGGGCGCGCTTGACCATGCCCTTCTGCCACGAGACGGATCGCGGGGTGAGCGAATCCGGGTGCGACCACGCGACGGTGTCGTGCACGGTCACGGCGATCTGATCGCCGGTGTTGAGGCGGTCGTGGCGGGCGAGCGGCGCGAGCAGGCTCGTCGCGTGCAGCATGCCCGTGCCGGGTAGTCGCGTGAAGCCGTGCTGCCAGGCCTGACGAAGTTCGCGCCGGGCGAGGGAGCTCTTGTGCAGCGCGGCGAGCCCGGGCAAGCGGTCGGCGATCAGTTCGTAGTCGGTCTCGGGGGAGGCGGAGACGAAACCTTCGACGTAGACGCCGCGCGGGGCGGTGGCGATGAGCTGCCGCGTCAGTTCTAACGTGTAGCGCGAGACGCTTGCCGAGTTCGCGAGCATCTCATCGAGGATGACGCGCAGCGTGGTCATTCGGCTCCCAAGGCTCCCGTGCTGAAGGCGTCGCGCAAGGCGGTCATCCAGTCTCGCATCGGCGGGAGACCGGCTCGACCCCAGGCATCGTGGCCGAGTACCGAGTACGCGGGCCGTGGTGCCGGCCGCACAAAACGGGCACTTTCGGTCGGCTTGACCCTATCAGGATCGTTGCCGCCCAGTTCGAAGACCGCTTTCGCGAACCCGAACCAGCTCGTCTCGCCGGAGTTGGTGCCGTGGTAGACGCCCGCGGGCGCGCCGGCGTCGAGCAGCGCGACGATATGCCCCGCGAGGTCCGTCGTCCAGGTGGGCTGTCCGAGCTGGTCGGTCACTACATCGACCGTGTCGCGCTCGGCGGCCAGGCGCAGCATCGTCTTGGCGAAGTTGGGGCCGTGCTGCCCGTAGAGCCAGGCCGTGCGCACGATGAAAGTTGCGCCGGGGTTGAGCTCCAGCGCCAACCGCTCACCCTCGGCCTTCGTGCGGCCGTACGCCGACACCGGGTTGAGCGGCGCGTCCTCTGGGTACGGGCTCGTCGCCGCGCCGTCGAAGACGTAGTCGGTGGAGACCTGCACGAGTGCGGAGCCGTGACGGGCGGCGGCACGCGCGAGGTTGCCGGCGCCGAGAGCGTTGATGCTGCGCGCTTCGTCTTCGTGCGTCTCCGCGTCGTCGACCTTCGTGTAGGCGGCAGCGTTGACGATCACGTCGAAGCCCTCGGTCGCCTCGGCGACTGCGTCGGCGTCGGTGACATCGAGCTGCGCACGCGACAGGCCCGTGGCATCCCGGCCCTGAAGGGCAGTGAGCAGATCGGTGCCGAGCATTCCGCTCGCGCCGGTGACCAGGTATTTCATGGGCGCAGTGGTGGTCACAGTGCCGCGCGCTCCTTGAGGGGCTCCCACCATGCCCGATTGTCGCGGTACCACTGCACGACGTCGGCGAGCCCCTGCTCGAACGGCACGAGCGGCTCGTACCCGAGCTCCCCGCGGATCTTGGAGATGTCGACCGAGTAGCGCAGGTCGTGGCCGAGGCGGTCCTGTACGCGATCGACGTACGACCAGTCCTTGCCCGTGGCATCGAGCAGCAGTTGCGTGAGCTCTTTGTTGGTGAGCTCGGTGCCGCCGCCGATGTTGTAGATCTCGCCGGCGCGCCCGTTCACGAGCACCATGGCGATGCCGCGCGTGTGGTCGTCGACGTGCAGCCAGTCCCGGATGTTGTTGCCCTCGCCGTAGAGCGGCACGTGCTTGTCGTCGATGAGGTTGGTGACGAAGAGCGGGATGACCTTCTCGGGGAAGTGGTACGGCCCGTAGTTGTTGGAGCAGCGCGTGATCGACAAGTTCATGCCGTGCGTGCGGAAGTAGCTGCGCGCGAGCAGGTCACTGCCGGCCTTCGAGGCGGAGTACGGCGAGTTCGGTTCGAGGGGCTGCTTCTCGTCCCACGAGCCTTCCGCGATCGACCCGTACACCTCGTCGGTTGACACGTGCACGAAGCGCGCGACGCCGGCGCGGAGCGCGGCATCCAGCAGCCTCTGGGTTCCGAGCACATTGGTTTCGACGAAGATTCCGGAGTCCCGCACCGACCGGTCGACGTGCGACTCGGCCGCGAAGTGCACGATCGCGTCCACGCCGGGCAGCAGACCGTCGAGCAGGGCCGCGTCGCGGATGTCGCCGTGCACAAAGGAGTACCGCGCGCTTTCCGCCACAGGCTGAAGGTTCTCGAGGTTGCCCGAGTACGTGAGTGCGTCGAGAACGACGATCTCCGCTCCCTCGAGGCCCGGATAGGCATCCTGCAGCGCGCGCCGCACGAAGTTCGAGCCGATGAACCCGGCGCCGCCGGTGACGAGAATTCTCATGGTCTCTTCCGTTCGGAGGGCGGGAACTCCGCCTCGATGGTTCGCTTGATGCCTTCGGCGAGCGAGTAGCGCGGTCGGTATCCGGTGGATTCGAGGCGGTCGGTGTTGACCGTCGTGTCTGAGACGAACTTGCGGATGCGAATGGCGCTGATCGGGAACGTCCTGCGGCTCGCTCGCGCCACGAGGTCGAGCGCGTGGCCGGCGGCCAGGCCGAGGCGAAGCGGCAGCCGGAGGTTGTTACCGCGCAGGTCCATCGTCGACCGCAGAACGTCGATGAGTTCACGCGTGCTCAGATCGGGCTTGTCGGCGTAATTGCTCGTGTGCACGCCCGGCGGTGAGTCGAGCAGGTCGGCGAGATACTCGACGATGTTGCCGACGTAGGTCATCGACTTCTTGTTCGACCCTGTGCCGACCATGATGAACCGGCCGGACGACACCTGGCGCGCGAGGGTGTACACGTTGCCGCGGTTACCCTCGCCGAACACGACTGAGGGGCGCACGATCACGAGCGATCGCGCGGGGTCTTCAGCGGCCCATGCGCGGTACACCTTCTCGGCCTCGAGCTTGGTGCGGCCGTAGTCGTTGTACGGCTCGGGAACCGAATCCTCGGCGGCGTCGTTCTTGTCGAGCCCGTAGACGGCGACGGAACTCGTGAACAGGATGCGCTCGATACCGTTGAGCTTCGCAGCAGCGATAACGGCGCGGGCTCCATCGACGTTGATCTCGTCGTAGAGGGACACGGGGCGCACGTCGTCGCGGTGCGCGGCCGCGAGGTTCACGATGATGTCGTGACCGGCCGCGGTCGCCGCGATCGCGGCTGTGTCGGTGACTTCGCCGATCGTGGTGATGCCGTCGATGACCGGAGAGTCGATGCGGTCGTAGTTGCGGACCTCGTGCCCGCGCTCGCGCAGCACCTCGAGAAGTCGAGAGCCGATGAAGCCGCTGCCGCCGATCACGAACACGCGCATCCGACTCCTACCGCCCTTCGCCGGGGTCACCAGATGCCCAGCACGATCAACAGTCCAATTATCCGCTGATCCCGCCGACGCCGTCGCAGCTGCCCCGATTGGGATGCGAGTCGCTGCCTTGCCCGGAACCCGTGGGACCCCAGCAGGCCGTGCATCCGTTCGAGCGGCTGGCGGATCGCGGGGGGCGCCACCTCGAGGCCCACCGCCGCGAGTACGAGGGCCTGGCGGCGGTGCCAGCGATTGCGCACCAGGTGCCACCGCTCAACCGCGGATGACAGACCGACATTGGCGCCGCGCACGTTCTCGTCATGCTGGCGGTAGTCGACGGAGACGACATCGTCGATGAGCCACCTCCAGCCGGAGGCGCGGGCGATCGCGTACACGAGGCAGTCGTGGAAGTCGGCCTGCCGGGCAGTGCTGGACTCCGAATCGAGCAGTCGCCTGGTGAGCTCGAACAACCGCGGCGATATGAGGAAGGTGGAGCCGGGGCCAGGGCTCTCAAGGAGGTAGTCGAAGTCCACCTGCGGGTAGCTCTTGCGGATGAGGGTGCGGCGGCCGGCGCTGTCGAATGCCGTGACATCGGACGAGACCCCGTCGTATCCCTGGGAGAGCAGTTCGGCGTGCCTGGCGAGCTTGCCGGGCATCCATAGGTCGTCCTGGTCCGCAAAGGCGACGAGGGAACCGGCGGCCACGGGAGCGTGCCGGATGAGGCGGTAGAAGTTCGCGGCGGCGCTGCCCGAGGCGCCCATGGGCTCAAGCACGGTGAGACGCGGTTCTTTCTCAGCCTGCGCGAGCAGCCAAGCGCCCGTTCCGTCGGTCGACTCGTCGTCGAGCGCGATCACGTGCACATCGACATGCTGCTGGTCGAGGATGCTCGTCAGCTGTTCGGGCAGCCACCTCATGCCATCGCGAGTCGCCATGAGAACCGTCACGCTGGCAACAGCGATCGGGGCGGCCTCGGGGGACTGGGACATAGGTACCCAATGATAGTTCTAGGCTAGATTGATTCGCGGCCGATCGGCCCCGTCCCGGTTTGAGGTGGCATGCGATATCTGAAGGAAGTCTTCGCTGCGCGCGAGCTTCTCGCAAACCTCACGCTCCGCGAAATCCGGGGTAAGTACAAGCGCACGGTATTCGGCCAGCTCTGGTCGTTGGCCAACCCGCTCGCCCTCACACTCATCTACACCTTCGTGTTCGGTTTCATCTTCCGCGTTCCCCTGGAGCCGGGCGATCCGAGCGGGCTCAAGGTCTTCGCCCTGTGGCTGCTCTGTGGACTCCTGCCCTGGACTTTCTTCGCGAACGTCGTCAACCTCGGGCTGGGTTCGCTCGTTGCCAACGCGAACCTCATACAGAAGGTCTACTTCACCAGGGTGGTTCTCCCACTCTCGATCGTCGGCTCGAGCGCGTACAACTGGCTGTTCGAGATGGGCGTGCTGCTCGTGGTGCTCACGATCGCTGGGGCATTCGTACTGCCGTGGATCCCGCTGCTGATCGTGATCATGATCCTGCTGATGGTGTTCGCCGCGGGAGTGGCACTCATGCTGTCGATCGCGAACGTGTACTTTCGCGACACCCAATACTTTCTGAGCATCGTCCTCCAGATCTGGATGTACCTCACGCCGATCATCTACCCGCTCTCGCTCGTCGAGGCGGAATCGGACAAGCTCGGGGGGCTGTTCGGAACGTCGATCACTGTGGCCGACGTCTACGGGCTCAACCCCATGGTGCATTTCGTGAACGTGTTCCGGCAGTTGCTCTACGACAACCGGTGGCCCGACCTCAACGAATGGCTGATCTGCCTCGCCTGGGCCGTCGGCTCCCTGGTGCTCGGCTTGATCGTGTTCCGGCGCAACGAGAAGCGATTGGCGGAAGTTCTGTGACCGACGACGTTGCGGTGCGTGTCGATCACGTGAGCAAGAGCTTCCGCCTGTACCACGAGCGCAACCAGACGATAAAGTCTGCGATCATGCGCGGACGCACCTCGGTGCACGAGGATTTCTGGGCCTTGAAGGATGTCACGTTCGACGTTCCGCGGGGATCCACGTTCGGCCTCATCGGCAGCAACGGTTCCGGCAAGTCCACCCTGCTCAAGTGCCTCGCCAACATCTACTTCCCCAACAAGGGCACCATCGAGCACTTCGGCAAGATTGCCGCGATGCTCGAAGTCGGCTCCGGATTCCACACCGAGCTCTCCGGCAGGGAGAACATCTTCCTCAACGGCTCGATCCTCGGGATGTCGAAAAAGGAGATCGCGAGCAAGTACGACGAGATCGTCGCGTTCTCCGGGGTCGAGCAATTCATCGACCAGCCGGTCAAGAACTACTCGTCGGGCATGTACGTGCGCCTCGGTTTCGCCATCGCCATCAACGTCGACCCCGACATCCTCGTCGTGGATGAGGTGCTCGCCGTGGGCGATGCCGAGTTCCAGGCGAAGTGCTTCACGAAGTTCAGGGACTTGCGGGCAGCTGGAAAGACCGTGATCCTCGTCAGCCACTCGATGGCTACCGTGAAGGAGATGTGCGACCAGGCCGCGTGGATCAATCACGGCGAGCTGATGACGGTGGGCCCGGCCGCCGACACAATCCAGGCTTACGAAAAGTCCCTCACCGGCGGCCCGGAAGGCTGATCGTGGCGCCCACCGGTTCGGTGTCCGTGGCGTTGTGCACTCACAACGGCGAGCGATTCGTCGGCGCGCAGCTCGACAGCATCTTCGCCCAGACCGTGGTTCCCGTCGAGCTCGTGGTCTCCGACGATGCCTCGACCGACTCGACACTCGACATCGTGGTCGAGCGTCACGCGGCGCACTCGGCCGCGGGCGGATCAGTCGCGCTGCGGATCCTGCGCAACACCCAGCCGCTGGGCGTGACCGGCAACTTCGAGCGGGCCATCCTGGCCTGCTCGAGCGAGCTCATCGCGCTCAGCGACCAGGATGACGTGTGGCGATCCGACCGGCTCGAGCGCTCGCTGGAATCGTTCGAGCGAGGGGCCGACGTGCTTCTGGTGCACAGCGATGCGCGGCTCGTCGATGCGGCGGGGACGGTCGTGCATCCTTCGCTGCTCGACGCGCTCGAGGTATCGACCGAAGCGAGACGCGCGATCGTCTCGGGCGACGCATTCGCCCTGCTCCTGCACAGAAATCTCATGACCGGCGCGACCATGTGCATCAGGCGGTCTCTCGCGCAGACGGCAGCACCGTTCCCGCCCGGCTGGGTGCATGACGAATGGCTGGCGATCATCGCCTCAGCGGTCGGACGCATCGACCTCGTGCAGCAGCCACTCATCGACTACCGGCAGCACGGCGGCAACGAGATCGGGGCCGCAGACCTGTCGCTTCGGGTCAAGCTGGGCCGCCTCGTCGAGCCGGGCGCCGACCGCAACCGGCGACTCCTGCAGCGTGCGCGATCGCTCGCCGAGCGGCTCCCGCTCATCGCCGGCGTCGCCCCTTCGCGCGTGGAGGCGGCCGCGCGCAAGGTGCTGCACGAGGAGGCGAGGAGCGCCCTGCCCGCCTCGCGTTTGCGCCGCATCGGTCCCGTGATGCGCGAATGGCGCACAGGCCGGTACTCCGCGTTCGGCGGCGGCCTCAACGACGTCGCGCGTGACCTGATCCAGCCCCTGAAACCGGCCAGCTAAGATCGAGCACGTGCAAATCCGCGAATTGTCGATCCCCGACGTCTTTGAGATAACGCCGGTGCAACGATCCGACGACCGCGGTGTCTTTCTCGAGTGGTACCGCTTCGACGTGCTCGAACAGACCATCGGGCATCCACTCGAGCTTCGACAGGCCAACACGTCCGTCTCCAAGCGCGGTGTGGTTCGCGGCATCCATTTCGCGGATGTCCCTCGCGGCCAGGCGAAGTACGTGACGGTCACCCACGGGGCGGTTCTCGATTACGCGGTCGACATCCGCGTGGGTTCTCCCACTTTCGGCACGTGGGACTCGGTGTTGCTCGACACGGTCGACCGCAAGGCGATCTACCTGCCCGAAGGCATGGGCCACGCCTTCGTCGCGCTGACGGATGAAGCGACTGTCAGCTACCTCGTATCGGACACCTACAACCCCACCGCCGAGCACGGCATCGACCCGCTCGACGCGCAGGTCGCCCTCGTCTTTCCGCCTGAGGCAGGCGAACCACTGCTCTCGCCCAAAGACACCGAGGCGCCAACGCTCGCCGAAGCCGCCGACCAGGGTCTGCTCCCCAGCTGGGATGCGATGAAGACGTACTACGCGTCATTGGGGGGCTAGCGTGCGCGGGATCATTCTGGCCGGAGGTTCGGGCACGAGACTCTGGCCCATCACGCGCGGCATCTCGAAGCAGCTCATGCCCATCTACGACAAGCCGATGGTCTACTACCCGCTGTCGACCCTCATGATGGCGGGCATCAAGGAGATCCTCGTCATCACGACCCCTGAGTACAACGAGCAATTCCGGGCATTGCTCGGCGACGGCAGCGATCTCGGAATCAGGATCGAATACGCCACACAGCCGTCGCCAGACGGCCTCGCCCAGGCTTTCATCATCGGCGAGGAGTTCATCGGCGACGAGAGCGTAGCCCTCGTTCTCGGCGACAATATCTTCCACGGTGCCGGCCTGGGGTCATCCCTGCGGTCGAACGGCGAGATCGACGGCGGCCTGATCTTCGCGTACCACGTCTCGAACCCGAGCGCGTATGGCGTGGTGGAGTTTGATGGCGCGATGAAGGCCATTTCCATTGAGGAGAAGCCAGCGGTGCCCAAGAGCAATTACGCAGTGCCCGGTCTGTACTTCTACGACAATTCCGTCGTCGAGATCGCGAAGTCGATCGAGCCGAGTGCGCGGGGCGAGCTCGAGATCTCCACGGTCAACGAGCGCTACCTCGACCAGGGCCGCCTCCAGGTGCAGGTGCTCGACCGGGGCACCGCATGGCTCGACACCGGAACGTTCGAGTCGATGATGCAGGCCTCGGAATACGTGCGGGTCATCGAAGATCGCCAGGGCTTCAAGATCGGCTGCATCGAGGAGATCGCCTGGCGGGCCGGGTGGATCGATGACGACCAACTCGCGACCCTCGCGACGCCCCTCGCCAAGAGCGGTTACGGCATCTATCTGCGCGGCCTGCTCGGAGCCGATTCATGACCTCGGCGGGCGAGACGGCGATCGAGATGGCGCCGCCGCCACGAGTGCCTGTTCACGGCGACCCGCCGCGGCGTATCAGCATCAGCGAGGCGCTGCGCGGCACCGACAATGCACTCGGCCTGCTGCGACTCATTCTCGCGTCTCTGGTCATCTTCGATCACGCCTTCCCTCTCGGCGGATACGGTCACGATCCGGTCTTCGACCTCACTCGCGGTCAGGCGTCGCTCGGCAGCATCGCGGTCGGTGGGTTCTTCGCCATCAGCGGCTACCTGATTGCAAAGAGCGGGATGTCGGCCGACGTCGTGCAATTCATGTGGCGACGCACGCTCAGGATCTTTCCCGCCTACTGGCTCGTGCTGCTTGTCACGGCCCTCATCGTCGGCCCGCTGATCTGGATCGCCGATGGCCACGAGTTGCAGGACTACTTCACCTTCGGGGGCAACGGGCCCGTCAACTATTTCACGGCCAACTGGTCGCTCAACATCGGCACGTACGGCATCCACGATCTGCTCACCGAGACGACCCCTTACGGCCGGTCGATCGGTGGCAGCGCCTTCAACGGCTCCCTGTGGACGCTCATCTACGAGTGGCATTGCTACCTGATCGTCGCGGTGCTCGTTGCGTTCGGCGTGCTGCGCAATGCGCGCATCCTCGTCCCCGTCATTGCCGGGTTCTTCCTGATGATGCAGGTGATCACCTACATCGACTTCTCCGCGATCGGGGTCATCGTGCCCGTCATGGCGGACCCGTACATGATCACCCTGGGCTTCACGTTCCTGTGTGGCTCTGTCATCGCCGTCTACTCGAAGCAGATTCTCTTCGACGACCGGTTGGGCATCCTGGCGGGTCTGGTACTCATCTTCAGTCTGCGCTACGGAGGCTTCTCGACGATCGGCACGGCGGCGGGAGCCTATTTCGTGCTGTATCTGGGAGCCCGCCTGCCGAAGAAGGTGCATTGGATCGGCGCGAAGAACGACTACTCCTACGGTGTGTACATCTACGGTTTCCTGGTGCAGCAGGTCACCGCGTACTTGGGTTGGTACAAGTTGGGTTACCTGCCGTACACCCTCATCGCGCTCGCCATCTCCCTCGGCTGCGCTTGGTTAAGCTGGCACCTCGTTGAGAAGCACGCCATGGCGCTGAAGAACTGGGGTCCGGGACGCGGGATCCGCTACTGGTACGAACGCGCGCGCACCCGTCTCCCAGCAAGGAAGAGCAAGGATTAGACAGTGACAATTGGAACGGTTCTGGTAACCGGAGGCGCCGGATTCATCGGCACGGCCCTCGCGGCGAAGCTCGCGGACCGTGCCGATCGCTGGGTCATCCTCGATTCCCTGCACCCTCAGGTGCACGAGGGATCGCGCCCGCCGGTCGACCTGCACCCCAAAGCCGAGCTCGTCGTCGGCGACGTCACGGACCCGGCGATCTGGGATGACCTCCTCGCGTCTGTCACGCCCGATATCGTCATCCACCTCGCCGCGGAGACCGGCACGGCCCAGTCGCTCGACGAGGCGAGCCGCCACGCGCGCGTCAACGTCGTGGGCACCACGGAGCTCACCGACGCGCTCGGGCGCGCGGGCCACCTTCCGTCGCACCTTCTTCTCAGCAGCAGTCGCGCGGTATACGGCGAGGGCAACTGGAGGCGTTCGAACGGCGAGGTCTACCAGCCCGGTCAGCGCTCGCACGCCCAGTTCGAGGCGGGGCAGTGGGACTTCGAGGATTCCGTCTCGCTCCCGAGCACCGCGAGCGGCACGGTGCCCGCGCCGACGAGCGTCTACGGTGCCACGAAGCTCGCACAGGAGAACATCCTCAAGGCGTGGGGCGGATCGCGCGGCGTTCCGCTGACCATCCTGCGGCTGCAGAACGTGTACGGACCCGGGCAGTCGCTCATCAACTCGTACACCGGGATCGTCTCGCTCTTCTCCCAGTGGGCTCGAGAGGGCAAGACCATTCCGCTCTACGAAGACGGCAAGATCGGCCGCGACTTCGTCTTCATCGAGGATGTCGCTGACGCCTTCGTCGCGGCGATCCTCGCGGGCCCGGACTCGGCGCGTCCCACTCTCGATGTGGGCACGGGTGTCGCGCACACGATCGAGGACATGGCGATCGCGATCGCCCGGTACTACGCGGCCCCGACTCCGGTCGTGAACGGCAGGTACCGCGACGGTGACGTTCGCGCGGCATCCTGCGACATCTCTCTGACGCTCGAGACCCTCGACTGGGCTCCCCAGTGGAGCCTCGAGCGTGGGGTCGCCGAACTACAGGCATGGATTGCCGAGGAGTTGACCCGGAAGGAGCCGGCGCATGGCTGACGGGCGCTCGCTCGCCGTGCAATCGGTTCTGTACGGCAACCCCGCCGACGACATCGTGCGCGCGGGCGTGGCACTCGCGAATTCGGTGAAGTGGGCTCGTGCGGACGGGTTCGTCTCCGAATGGGTCCTGCACCTGGGCGACTGCTCGCCCGAGCCGGTCTTCGATGACGCATCGATCGCCCCGCTTCGCGAGGCGGTCGAAGCGCACGCGGGAGTGCTCGAGTACACGGTGTTCGGCGCCAATCTTGGTTCGGCCGCGGGCCACAACACCCTGGCCGCGCAGAGTCGGTCCGACCTCGTGCTCATCCTCAACCCCGACGCGCAGGTCTCGCCGGACACCGTCTCGGTGCTCGCTGCGCGCGTGTCCGGCAGGATCGCGCTCGCGGAGGCGCGCCAGGTGCCACTCGAGCACCCCAAGGACTTCCGCAAGTACGACGGCGACACGAGCTGGGCCTCGACGGCGTGCGCCCTCACCACCCGCGAGGCGTTCGACGCTGTCGCAGGCTTCGACAGCGAGACCTTCTTCCTCTATTGCGACGACGTCGACTACTCGTGGCGCTTGCGTCTCGCCGGCTACCGCGTCGTCTATGAGCCGGCCGCCGCCGTGTTCCACGACAAGCGACTGACGCTCACTGGCGACTGGCCCGCGAGTTCGGCGGAAATCTACTATTCGGCTGAAGCGGCCATCCTGCTCGCGTACAAGTACTCCCGACCCGACCTCGTGCGCTCTATCGTGGCGCAGTACCGGGCCGAAGGCAGCGAGCCGGTCATGCGCGCAGTGGCAGAGTACGAGAGCCGCCGCATAGGAGATCGGCTTCCCGCCCAACTCGACCCCGAGCACAAGGTCGGGCAGTTCATCAACGGCAACTACGCGGTGCACAGGTTCTGAGACGACTATGACCGAAACATCTGGGCAGCAGCAGTCGACCTTCGTCGGACTGCTCGACATCGTCGCGGGCCGCCGCAAAGTGGATCCTGAACTCGCCGCGCGGCTCACCGCGGTCAGTCAGTACCTCAACCAGCCCGACGAGGCCGATCGTCCCTTCCTCACCGTGCTGCTGCGCACGCAGGGTAGGCGGGCGGAGCCGTTCAAGGATGCGCTTCTGTGCCTCGCCGCGCAGACCGACGAGGACTTCGAGGTCATCGTGCTCGAGCATGACGCGATCCCCGAGGATGCGCGCGACGTGCGACGGGTACTCGAGCGCCTGCCCGAGCGGTTCGCTGCACGCGTGCAACTCGCCGAGGTGAACGGCGGAACGCGGGCAAAGCCCCTCAACGTCGGGGTGGAGCTCGCCCGCGGGCGTTACATCGCGGTCTATGACGACGACGACCTCCTGTTCGGCAATTGGGTCGAGGAGTTCAAGCGCACGGCCGGATCCGGCAATCGTCTGCTGCGCGCCGTGGTGGCGAACCAGTCGGTGCGTCCTGAAATGTGGCCGCAAGACCAGGACGGCTTCCGTACGACCAGCTGGCCGCGACCCGAGTACCCCGACCACTTCGACCTCCTCCAGCACCTGCTCGTCAACTTCTCGCCGTTCATGAGCTGGGCTTTCCCGCGCGCCCTCTTCCACACCTACGGTCTGCGATTCGACGAAGAACTCCAGGTGTGCGAGGACTGGGATGTGATCCTCAGGGGGTCCTTGCTCTGCGGCGTCGATGATGTGGCGGCACTGACCTCGATCTACCGCCGCTGGGAGGGCGGCGAGTCCTCCTACACGAGGCACTCGTCCATCGACTGGCGCGAGTCGGAGCAGAGAGTGATCGATCGCATCAACGAGTCGTCGATCACGATGCCGCCGGGGGCAATGGAGTCGATGCGGCGGATGGTGCTCTACAACACCGCGCTCGACAACTACAGATTCATGTTCAACGGCACGTCATTGCGCCGCCCGCTCAATCACCTGTGGGACGCCGCGCGGCCGGGGGTCAAGCTCGCGGTGAAGGTGCGCAACCGCATTCGCCGTCTCCGGCGTCGCCGCCGCGACGTCCAATAGGCTACGACCGTGATTTCATTCGGTCTTCTCGGCGCAGGGGGACAGTCCGATGAAACTGCGGAATACGCGCTTCCGGACCTGCCGGCGTTCAGGGCCGTTTCCCCGGAGTTTCTGGATGCCGGCCGCACCGATCTGATCGACATCACCACGGATGATCTCGCGTTGCGCTCGGTCCCTGTCGTGGCTGCGATCGGTGCCCCAGGGCTCAAGCGGGACCTGGTTGGCGCCTGGGGCGGAACCGCCTACCGAACAGTCATCTCGAGTGCGGCCTGGGTCAGCCCGAGCGCCACGATCGGCGCCGGCTGCATCCTCGCGCCGCACGCGGCGGTGAGCACGCGAGCGACACTCGGCAATCATGTGCTCATCAACATCGGCGCTTCGGTCAGTCACGACGCGGTCATCGGGGACTTCGTCACGGTTTCGCCCGGGTCACGGATCGGCGGTCGCGCACGCATCGGCGACGGTGTATTCATCGGCATCGGCGCGACCGTTTCGAGCGCTGTGGCAATAGCATCCGGTACCGTGATCGGAGCCGGCGCGGTCGTCGTTCACGACATCGCCGAGCCAGGGGTGTACATAGGTGTTCCCGCCCGGCGATTGAGAGTTCAGGAGGACTGGCTGCGTGCCATATAGCATCCCGTTCATCAAGCCGGTGTTTCCCGATCCGTCAGTAGTCGCCGCCGACTTCGCGGACATAGTCGCGTCGAACTGGTACACGAACTTCGGCCCGAAAGAGCGACTCTTCTCCGCGGCGCTTGGCAGGTACATCGGCGAGGGATATCACGCCGTGACCTTCGCCAACGCGACGCTCGCGCTCATGGCTCTCATCCAGGGAACGCTCGGCCGCGGCGACGGGTCGCGACACGTGATCGTGCCCTCCTTCACCTTCGCCGCAGGACCGGCGTCGATCGAGTGGGCGGGCTATAGGCCGTACTTCGTCGATGTCGACATGGACACCCTCCAGCCTTCCCTCGACGACGCTAGACGCGCGCTCGAAAACCCCCAGCTCGACGTTGCGGGCGTGCTCGTGTGCAACACATTCGGCATCGGCAACCCCGCGATCGCGCACTGGGAAAGCCTCGCGGCGCAGCACTCCGTTCCGCTGCTCGTCGATTCGGCCGCGGGCTTCGCGTCGCGCTACGCGAATGGGGCGGCTGTGGGCACGGCCGGAACTGCGGAGGTTTTCTCCTTCCACGCGACCAAGCCCTTCGCCGTCGGCGAAGGTGGCGCGGTTCTGACGAGGGATGCCGCGCTGGCCACAAGGCTGAGCGAGTTCCAGAACTTCGGGTTCAGTTCTGGTCTCGGTTCGGTCGAGCTCGGGCTCAATGCAAAACTGCAGGAAGTGAATGCGGCGATCGGCCTGCGGCAGCTGGAACTCATTGACGCAGCCGTGGCCGACCGGCAGACCGTGCTGGCGACCTACCGCGAGGCCTTCGTCGAGGCACCGATCCGGTTTCCGACGAACATCGAGTCATCGTCGGTCTGCTTCGCGAGTGTGCTGCTCCCGACGCATTCGGCGAGGGATGCCGCGCTCGCCGCGCTCCTGGCGGCGGGCGTCGAGGCCCGCGCGTACTACTCGCCCGCCGTGCACCTCCAACCGCACTTCGCATCTGCGCCGCGCAGCGGGGATCTCCCCGCGACGGGCGCGGTGGTGGACACCGTGCTCTCCCTTCCTGTGCACCAGGGCATGCCCGAGGAGTCGACCTCCCTCATCGTGCGCACCCTCCTCGAGTCGATCGATGCAGCATGAGCAGGGCAGGGTCGTGGCGGGATCGGCTCGTAAACGCTGCGCTCGGCGTCGAACTGAGGGCGCTCATGCTCGGGTTCCAGCAATCGCTGTTCAGGATGGAAACGCAGCAGCACCAGCGTGACGTCGACGTCGCTTTCATTCGGCGTCGGCTTCAAGCGGTACTCGAGCGAGAGCGCGCTGAGCGTGACGATATCGCCGGCCTCACCGAGTTCCTCGTGGCACTCCGCCAGACACCGGAGTACAGCGCGGCGATGTCGCAGGCCGAACCACTGGTCTCGGTGCGCATCGCGAGTTACGCGCGCACTCAGGAGCTCATGGAGGTCGCGATTCCCTCCGTGCTCGCCCAGACCTACCAGAACTTCGAACTCATTATCGTCAACGACGGGCCCAACGAGAACACGAGACGAGCCGTCGAGCGCCTCAACGATCCGCGAGTGCATTACGAAGAGTTCCCCGCGCGCCACTCGTACCCCGAGGACGCGCATGCGCGATGGATGGTGGCGGGCTCGCCCGGCATGAACCGCGGAGCCGATCTGGCGAAGGGCACCTGGATCGCGCCTCTCGACGAGGACGACTCCTTCGCGCCGGACCACATCGAGAAGCTACTCAAGCTGGCTCACTCGCGCGAAGTCGAACTGGCGTATGGGGCACTGCGACAGATCAACCTCGCCAATGGCGACGAAAAGCTCATCTGGAGCTACCCTCCCGCGATCAGCCAGTTCAGTTTCCAGGGAGCGATCTACCTCAGGCTCCTCAACGGCGGTTTCCGGTACGACCAGGCGAGCTGGCTGGTCGAGGAGCCGGGCGATTGGAACCTCATTCGCAGGATGAGGCTGGCGGGGGTGACCATGGCCGCCACTGAGGATGTGGTCGGCATCATGAACCAGGTTCCGTACACCCACAAGCCGGTCGACTGATGAAGCCGAGACTGTACATTCACCTCCGCAAGGCGGTCCACTTCGCTCGGTGGGAGCTGCCGGAGTTCGCGAGGCACTTCACGCTGGTTGACGAGCCGTCCGACGACACGGCCTTGCTGTCTTTCGGTCCGGACGTATTCGAAGAAGCCGCGACCCTTCCGGCGTCCAAGCGCTTTGCCGTGCTCCTGCCCGGATTCTCCTTCAACCCGGTGCGTGACCTCGAGCTGCGCGAGCGGCAGCTGAAGACGATCGAATCGCACTTCACCCAGGTGTTCATCAATCCGGGCCCTCTCGAGATCGCCTACCGGGGTCAGGGCAAGGTCACGGTGTACCCGGTGTCCATCGACATGGCGAAGGCAACGGTGCGCCGCTACCGTTCGAGCCTCGACTCACTCCTCCACGTGTCACAGGACAACCCGCAGAAGGATTGGCGCCGCAGTGAGGCGGTCATGCACAAGACCGGTCTTCGCTACGAGGTGTTCCCGCCGCGCGACCAGAAGTACCTCGAGCGTAAGGCGCGCAGCATCGACCGCAGGAATGCTCTCAAGCGCCGCCTCGGTTTCCGCACCATCGATCGGCTGCCCGTCGGCTACGTGACCCACGAGGCGACGATCGCCAAGTACCAGGCCTACGACGGCTTCGTGCATGTGGCTCGCGACGTGCGGCATCCGGAATTCATCGACGGCATGTACACGGCGGCGTTCATCGAGGCCGGAGCGACCGGCGCGATCCTGTTCTGGCACGACACCTGGGGGCTCGGCACACCGCTCGAGACCGTGTTCCAGCTGCCGGAGAACACGCAGCGCGCCGCCGAGTTGATTCTCGATGTGCGGTCCAGCCTCGATGTCGCCAAGCACAGCCGTCTCACCCGTGAGGAGATGCTCGACACGTTCAATCCTGCGCGATCCGTCGCGGTGCGGGTTGAGCGGATGCTCGAACTGCTCTGAGTGCCGCCGCCTGCCACCGAGTGGTGAGCACGTCGTTCTCGGATCGCCGAGGGATGATTTTCGTCGTATAAGGTGGCTTGGACTCTCAGGGGGTGACACATGTCGGTACCGGCCAGCGCGTTGGCCGTCGAGCCGTACGAGCGGTTCGCGTTCATCCACGGGCTCCGGGGCGTCGCGTCCCTTCTCGTGGTGTGGTCGCACTTGAGCGGCTTCTGGCTCCTCTCCAACGGACGCACCTCCGCTGCGCAGGATGCCTGGTACCAGTTCATCGTGCGACCCTTCCACCTGTTCCAGAACGGTGGGCACCTCGGGGTCATCCTCTTCTTCCTCATCAGCGGGTTCATCATCACGCACACGTCGCTTCGGGAGACGCGGCGCAGTTTCACCATTCGCCGCTCGCTGCGCATCTTCCCGCCTCTCGCCTTCGCGACGATCGTCGCAGGGCTCCTGCTGCTTCTTGCGAATGCGACGGGAACTGAACTCCTCGGCATCAACGGCGGTCCGATCTGGCACTGGCTGGCTGGCCCAGTGCTCGTCGACGGGTTCCTGCCGGGCGGTCGCGCGATCGACGTCACCTGGACCCTCGTGGTCGAGATCCTCTTCTATACCCTCACTTTCGCCTTCATCGGTCTGTCCCGATCCCGGCCGGTACTCGCAACCTGGGTCATGATCGGCGTGTGGGCGGTGCTGTCTGTGCTCTCGGTGAGCGTCGGCTTCGTCCAGGGCACGGCGAACCAGTGGACGGCCGTCTACGTGGCCTTCCTCCTATTCGGACGGGCGGCGTACCTATGGAAGCGGGGATTCATGCGTCCCCTGGATGCCGTGCTCGCCGGTGTCGTCGTGTTGGCGCTGTACGGCATCTTCGTGGAGACGCTCAGTCCGGGCTTCCTGCTTGCGCCCGGGGGATGGATCGGTCTGGAACCGGTCGTGACCTACGCCTACGCCGTGATCATCTTCCTTCTCCTCATGCAATTGGCGCCCCGGCGCACGATCCAGCCCTTCACTCTCCTGGGGGACGTCAGCTATTCGCTCTACCTTCTGCACCTGCCCGTCGGTGTTACCGTGCTGAACCTGCTGGATCGCGTGGGCGTTCCGGAGACCGTCAATAGCATCGTCGCAGTGGTCGTCTCGGTGCTCGTGTCGTGGGGCGCTTATCTGCTCATCGAGCGACCGTCACAGCGAATCGCCCGTCGGCTCACTCGACGGCGCCCGGTGGCCGAAGTGGACACGGCGACCCCGGCAACCCGGGATTCATGAGACCGTCGCATATGGTGGGGTGACCGCACAACACCGTACGACCGGGAGCATCGCGTGAAGCGCAATGGGGGAATAAGGCACTGGCTTCTTAGTGCTGCGACCGCGCTCCTGCTCGTCGCGGGACTGGGAGTCGTGCAAGCCGCACCGCAGGGCCCGTCGGCGCAGGCGGTTGTGGGAAGCCAGTTCGACCCGGGCAACATCATCAGCGATGCGCTGTTCTTCGACGCAAACGCGATGTCCGAGGTGCAGATCCAGCAGTTCCTCGATTCCAAGATCGGCGCGTGCTCCAACTCCAATTGCCTCAACGTGCTTCGCGTGACGACGCCCAGCGAGGCCGCCTCGTACAGCAGCGGGGGAGACCTCATCTGCAGCGGGTACACCGGTGTATCCAACGAACGCGCGTCCGCGATCATCTTCAAGGTGCAGCAGGCCTGCCGGGTCAGTGCGAAGGTCATCCTCGTGACGCTTCAGAAGGAGCAGGGTCTCGTCACCAAGACCGCCCCGACCGACGGCACGCTCGAGCGCGCGATGGGATACGGCTGCCCTGACAACACCGGCGGCACGTGCGCTTCACAGTATTACGGCTTCTATAACCAGGTCATGAACGGCGCATGGCAGCTGCGCCGGTACGGCTCTGCTCCAGTCTTCGGCACGTACCGTCCCGGCCTCAACACGATCAAGTGGCATCCGAACGACGCGTGCGGCACGAGCCAGGTCAACATTGCCAACCGGGCCACCGCCGCCCTGTACAACTACACGCCCTATCGCCCGAACGCGGCAGCACTCGCGAACCTCTACGGCACCGGTGACGGTTGTTCGTCGTATGGCAACCGCAATTTCTGGGTGTACTACAACGACTGGTTCGGGAGCTCGACCTTCCCCCCGGGAACCCCCGAGGGCAATGTCGCGGTGACGCCGACCGGCGGCGCGATCAGTCTCGCGGGCTGGGCGGTCGATCCCGACGCGGTCACGAGCGTCGTAGCGGTATCGATCCAGGTCGACAGCTCGTGGTACGCGCTCTACGCGAGCGGCACGGGAGCCGACCGAAGCGCCCAGTATCCAGGTGCGGGGAACAAGCATGACTTCGCCGGCTCGGTGCCCGCCAGCCCCGGTGTGCACACGATGTGCATCTACCTTGTGAACGCGGGCGGCATCGGCGGCACGGGCACGCTCGGCTGCCAGCAGGTGACCGTTCCGACCTCGCCCGCTCCGGTGGGAGCGATCACCTCCGCGACGGCCGCGGGCCGCACGGTGAGCTTCACCGGATGGGCGGTGCAACCCGACAAACTGTCGAGCCCCGTCGCGGTCGCACTCAACTACGGCGCCCAATGGACTGCCTACACAGCCGACCAGCCGAACTCGGTCGCGCCGACCGTCGTGCCGGGGGCGGGCCCCAACCAGGGCTTCTCTGGTTCGTTCACGGCCCAGCCCGGAGTGCAGTCCTTCTGCATCTGGGCGGCCCGTTCCTTCGGGCCGCCGGTGCAGCTCGGCTGCCGCACGCTGCTCGTACCGGATGCGGCTCAGACGGTCAGCGCGATCGAAACGGCAACCGCGACATCGTCGGCGGTGCAGCTCACGGGCTATGCGGTCTGGCCGGATGCCCCGGGGCAGTCGGTGCCTGTAGCGGTGAACATCGGCGCCAATTGGTACGGCTTCACGGCTGACAAGCCGAGCACGACAGCGATAGTCGCCGTGCCGGGGTCCGGCCCCAACCACGGGTTCGTCGCGAGCATCCCGATGGGTCCCGGTTCGTACGAGGCGTGCCTGTGGGTCGTGCAGCCCGCCGGCGGAGCCAAGTCGATCGGATGCCGCACCGTCACGGTGGCAGGCTCGGCCGCTACTCGGGCCGAGATCCAGTCCGTGGTCGCGACGCCGTCCGGTGCCACCGTTTCCGGGTGGGCGGTGTGGCCCTCGGCTCCGGCCAGTACCGTACCGATTGCCGTCAACGTCGGCTCGTCGTGGTACGCGCTCTCTGCCGATCAGCCGAACCCGGCGGGCGAGGCCGCCGTGCCGGGAGCGGGACAGAATCACGGTTTCACGGGAACGATTCCCATCGGCTCTGGAGCGCAGAGTGTGTGCGTCTGGGTCATCAATGCCGCAGGCGGCGCCACGAAGGTCGGCTGCCAGACGGTGACTAAGCCGGCTGCGACGGCTGTCGTCGGCGAATTGGTCAGCGCCTCGAGCGGGGTGGGCGGAATTCACTACTCCGGTTGGGCGGTCCTGCCATCGGACCCGGCGGCTCCAGTGCAACTCGCGATCAACATCGGCTCCTCCTGGACCGCCATCGCCACGGACGAGCCCAGCACCGTGGCGCCGGAGCGTTTCACCGGCGCAGGGCCAAACCAGGGCTACAGCGGACTCATCGCGGCGCCCATCGGAACTCAGTCGATGTGCGTGTGGGCGTCGAGCCCCGGAGGTCCGGTGAACCTCGGTTGCCGCACCGTCGCGGTGTCCGCGGCTCCTGCCGTCACCGGCGGGCTGACATCCGTTACCGCGTCTGCGGGTTCGGTCGCCGTCAGCGGTTGGGCCGTCTGGCCGAGCGCTCTCACCACTCCTGTGCCCATCGCCATCAACGTGGGCACCCAGTGGACCGCGGTTCCCAGCAACCTGGCCAGCTCGACGGCTGCCGATTACGTGCTGGGCGCTGGGCCCAACCAGGGCTTCGGCGGCACCGTCGCTGCACCGTCGGGCCAGCGGTCGGTTTGTGCCTGGGCCGCCCCGCCGAGCGGGCCCGCCATCATGCTCGGCTGCAGTACCGTGACCGTTCCCTAGGTATCTCTCATCATCGCGGCCCGCCTCTGGTTCGATTGCTAGAATCCTCTGGGTCGTTCGAGCGTCGAATGCACACCCGGAGGAGCCGCATGAGTGAGATCGCGCCGGGGCTCGTGTCGGTCGTGCTTGTCAACTACCGTGGCGTCGACGACACCGTCGGGGCGATCGAGGCACTTCGTGCCGTGGACTGGCCACGCGAGCGCCTCGAGATCGTCGTCGTCGACAACGACTCCCAGGACGGAAGCGCGGAGCGTCTCGCGGAAGTCGCCGGAATCACTCTCCTCCGCTCGCCCGCCAACGTGGGGTTCGCGGGCGGCTGCAATGCCGGCGTGGCCGTCAGTTCGGGCGAATATGTCGCTTTCCTCAACAACGACGCGCGACCCGACGCAGGATGGATCCGCGAGGCCGTCGCATCCTTCGAGGCGGACCCCGGGGTAGCCGCCGTCGCCAGCAAGGTGCTCGACGAGCACGGTCACCTTGTCGACTTCATCGATGCGGGACTCACTTGGTTCGGAAAGGGGTACAAGCCGTTCGTCGGCGAGGTGGCAGGCTCTCTTGGCGAACGCGAGAAGGACGTGCTGTTCGGCACGGGCTCGGCGATGTTCGTGCGCCGGGAGGCGTACGACGAGCTGGGCGGTTTCGACGAGCGGTTCTTCATGTTCTATGAGGACGTTGATCTCGGGTGGCGGCTCAACCTTCGAGGCTGGCGATTCCGATACCAACCGCGATCCGTCGCGTTCCACAAGCATCACGGCACAGTCGACAAGTTCGGCTCCTTCAGGGAGACCTACTTCCTCGAGCGGAACGCCCTTTTCGCGCTGTACAAGAACGTGGAGAAGAAGAGGCTCGACGACGTTCTCCCCGCCTCGCTCGCCCTCACGATCCGTCGCGCGGTGTCGTCGGGCTCGCTCGACTCGACGGAGTTCGACTTCCGGCGCGCAGGGGGAGACGAGTCGGCCACGCAGGAGGTACCCAAGTCCACCGTCGCGGGCCTCTACGCCGTCGACCAGTTCGTGCAGCATCTCGAGTCGCTCACCGAGTCTCGACGCGTCATCCAGTCGAGTCGCCGCGTGTCGGATCGCGAGCTCTGGTCGCTGTTCGGTCGGGTCGACGCCGTCCCCTCCGAACCCGGCCCCTACGTCGACGCCCACGAGACACTCGTCGACGTGTTTCCGGTGACCGACAAGCCGGGGCGCACGCGCGTGCTGATCATCACCGGCGACCCCATCGGGGCCAAGATGGCGGGCCCCGCGATCCGAGCGTGGAACATGGCAAGTGCGCTCTCCGCCGAGCACGAGGTCACTCTGCTGACCCTGTCGAATCTCGAGCCGCGTCCCGCACCCTTCACCTTGCGGCGCATGCGTGCGGGGGATCGGGCCTTCGGGGCGCTCGAGAAGTGGGCCGACGTCATCGTGTTCCAGGGGCACGCGATGGCGGCGTTCGAGGCTCTCGCACACACCGACAAGATCGTCGTCGCGGATGTCTACGACCCCATGCACCTGGAACAGCTCGAGCAGGGCAGGCAATTGCCCGCAGCCACGTGGGACAAGCAAGTGCACGACGCCACGGAAGTGCTCAATGAGCAGCTGTCCAAGGCCGACTTCATGTTGTGCGCATCGGAGCGGCAACGGATGTTCTACCTCGGCCAACTCGCGGCACTGGGGCGCATCAACCCCGCGAACTATGCCGAAGACCCGGATCTGGAAGGCCTCATCTCGATCGTCCCGTTCGGATTCGACGCCACGCCACCCGTGCACGAGCGCGACGTTCTCAAGGGTGTGCTGCCCGGCATCGGCCCTGACGACAAGGTGCTCCTGTGGGGCGGAGGCCTCTACAACTGGTTCGACCCACGCACGCTCATCCGCGCGGTCGCGCTTCTCGGCAACACTCGGCCCGAGGTGCGATTGTTCTTCCAGGGCACCAAGCACCCGCATCCGGGCGTGCCCGAGATGGCCATCGTCTCCGAGTCCCGCGCGCTCGCCGAGGAGCTCGGAGTGCTCGACCGCTCAGTGTTCTTCAACGAGTCGTGGGTGGACTACGCCGACAGGCAGAACTACCTCACCGAAGCGGACGCCGGGGTGAGCACCCACTTCTCGCACGTCGAGACGACTTTCTCGTTCCGCACCCGCATACTCGACTACCTGTGGGCCGGGCTGCCCATGGTCGTGACGGAGGGTGACTCCTTCGCCGAGCTTGTAGCGACCGAACGCCTCGGGCTCGTCGTGCCCGCCGAGGACCCCGAAGCTCTCGCGAGCGCGCTCGACGCGATTCTCTTCGACACTGATTTCATCGAGGATGCCCGGGCCAACGTCGCGCGCGTGCGTGAGCGCTTCCTCTGGAGCAACACGCTCGAGCCGCTGCTCGAGTTCGTGCGTCACCCACGCCATGCGTCCGACCTGGAAGAGCGCAGAGCGGGGACATCCGGCACGCTCGCGCAGCGCAAGCGCCGCAAAACCCATGGCGCGCGTCACACGGCTGCGCTTGTGCTCCACCACCTCCGGAACGGCGGTCCGCTCGTGGTGGCGCGCAAAGTGGCCGCGCGATTGCGTTCCCGATGACCCGGTTGAGGAACGGCTTCTCCGTAATCATCGGCGCTACAGTCGTCGCCGGGATCGTCGGCTACCTGGTGACGCTGCTGGTCTACCGCGGCGTGGGACCGTCGAGCTACGCGCTCTACGCCGTGTTCTGGGCTGCGCTTTACCTCATCATCGGGGCACTCAGCGGCATCCAGCAGGAGGTGACCCGCGCGACCCGCGAGATCGAGCCGGGCACGCGTCTCCACGCGAGCCCGGCGCGCAACTTCGCCGTCGCGATGGCTCTCGTGGTATTCGTCGTCATCGTCGGGACGGCCCCGCTGTGGGTCGGATCGGTGTTCCGTGACGTCGGGTGGCCGCTCGTCTTCCCACTCGCGGTGGCGGCCGCGTCCTACGCGCTCGTCGCGGTGCTTGCCGGGTCGCTTTTCGGCCTGTCCCGGTGGGGCTCTCTGGCATTCATGATCGTCGTCGATCCCATCTTGCGACTCGCCTTCCTCGGGATCGGGCTGCTGTTCACCGACGACCTCGTGGTGCTCGCTTGGCTGACGGCTCTGCCGTTTCCGCTCTCGATCGTGATCCTCTGGGCGGTCATCCGCAGGCGCTTCGTGGGACGAACCGACCTGGATGTCGGCCCGAAGGCCCTTGTCTGGAACTCAGCTCGCACAGTACTCGCGGCGACGGCGACCGGGGTGCTCGTCAGCGGGTTCCCGCTTCTGCTCGGACTGGTCTCGCACTCGGAATCGTCCGATCGCGTCGGCGAGCTCATCTTCACGATCACGCTCACGAGAGCGCCCCTCATCGTCACGGTGATGTCATTGCAGAGCTACTTCGTCGTCAAATTCCGGGAGCGGGCGAAGCAGGCATCACGCCTGCTGCTCAGCGTCATCGGCATCGTTGCGGCCGCAACGGTCGTGCTCGCGGCCCTGGGGTGGTGGCTCGGGCCCGCAGTGTTCGAGTGGGTCTCCGGGCGCCCCGTGATGATCGACGGCGGCCTCATCGCGATCCTCGTCGCCTCGTCAGGGCTCGTCGCCGTATTGTGCGCCACCGCCGCCGCCATGCTCGCGAGGTCGCAGCACTTCGTCTACTCGATGGGATGGGTTGTAGCGGCGCTCGCCACGATCGTGGTGCTCGTGTTGCCGATGGAGTTCCTTCCGCGAGTCGCCCTGGCTCTCGTCGTCGGCCCGGCCGCCGGGCTCGTCGTGCATGTCACGTGGTTGCTTGCCAATCGCCGCTCGACCGCCGTGGAGCTCGAGGGTGAGGTCGCGCGATGACGAACGTGCGCATCCGCAACACGCTCCTGAGCGGGCGGGTCGGATTTGCCCTGCTCGCCCTCGAGGTGCTCGCTGGAGTGCTGTCGGGCGTCGGACTTCCTACCTGGCTCGTGCTTATTGCGGCCGCCATCCCGTGGGTGCTCTGGATCTCCCGGCGAGTAGGCGGAGCGATCGCCTTCGCCGCTGTCGTGGTGCTCGAGTTCTGGCTCGTACTGGTCGTGATGATGCTGACGCGCGCGCTCGGGCTCCCGATACTCGGGACTGTGGTCGTTGTCTGGGCGGCACTCGGAATCGCCGGAAGCCTCCTGTGCGTGCGGGACGGCACTGCGCTGCCCGGGCGCAGATCCCTGGCCATTGCATTTCCAGCCCTGCTCGGGGGTCTCGTCTGGCTCGGAGCCATGGCCGCATCGAGCGTGGTGCCCGGCGCCTCGAGGTTGTCCTGGGTGATGCTCGGCGATTCCGCGAACAATCTGCTGTTCGCCCGCAGCGTGATCTACAACGGGGGGATCGTGGTCGGCCCGGCGGAGAACCCGGTTCCCCTGTCCTCATCTCTCATCGCGATAGTCATGGCGGCCGGCCGCGGAAACGTCGAGGGACTCGACCTTACTCGTCACGACCTCGGAGCCTTCGCCCAGACGTGGGGTCTCCTGATCGCTCTGACATGCGTGACCGTTGGCGTCGTCGTCGGCCTCATCGTCTCCGCCTCGACGAATCGCGCGCTTCCCATCGCGATCGCGTCGGCGGGCGGTTCGCTCATCCCGCTGTCGTGGTTCTACACCGGCTACCCGCTCGAATACGGGTTCTTCAACACGCATGTGGCACTTCCGATCGTCTTCGCGTCGTTCGTCGTCTACCTGAAGCACGAGCGGCATCCGGCGATCTCTCTGGCACTGCTCGGCGTCGCGAGCACGCTCGTGCTCGCGGTGTGGAGTCCGCTCGTGCTGCTGCCTGCGTCGCTGGGAGTGGTGGTGGTCGTACGCGGGTTCCGGCAGCTGATCGCCTCGCGGGGGGTGCCCTTGCTGATCCTGATCGCGGGCCTCGGGCAGCTGCTCATCTACGGTGTGGCGATCGTGCTCCCGAGCCTGCTGTACAACGCCTCATCGCTTTCCGCTCCTGGTGGTGCATTCGGCTTTCGCAAGTACCTCATCGTGGTGGTCGCTCTCGCAGCACTGGTCTTCTCGATCCTCGCCTTCCGCAAGCTCACGAACGCTGTCGTGCTCGGCGCGATCGCGCTCGTCGCGGCCTCGGCGTTCGGTCTCGGCTTGCTGCTGTTCGTGAGTCGAAATGAGCCCTCGCCGTGGACCTACTACCCGCTCAAGTTCTCCTGGTTGGCGGCGATGGTCATGCTGATTGTCGCCGTGGGGGCGATGTTCGCCGCCGTCGTGCGGCTCGCCTCTCGAGCGTGGGTGCGCGCGGCGGGCTTCGCGGCCGTTGGCGCCGCCACCGCAGCCTTTCTCGTATGGGCGCCCGCGTCGGTCGGCACCGGCTACTCGTGGATGAACCCGATCCAGCGCATGGTGAGCGGTCAATTCCTGGGTCCTGGTGATCTCGTAGCCGATCGCATCCTCGAGCTCTCCGATCCGGATCAGTCGCACTTCCTGTGGAAGACGGGAGACGAATTCGAGGGGTCCATCAATTTCTGGGTGATGCAATTGTGGTCCGATTCCATGAACGAGAACCTCGATCTCAAATATGCGGCCTACGGCATCTATGACCACGAGAGCGTCGATGAGCTGTGCCGGATCATCGGTCTCATGGGGGGCGGCACAATCGTGCACACCTCCTCAGACTCGGTCGAGTCGGATATCCGGGACACCTGCCCCGGCAGTGGTGCCCGGGTCGAGCACTGGGCGCCGGTCGAGTGAGGGTCGTCCTCGCTCGAGCCCTACCCTGGGTCGGTGTGGCCGCGAGCGCGGCGAGTGGCGTACTCGCGCTCGCGGGACTCTCCGCCTGGGTCGTCGCGGGCGTCGCTGCAGCACTGTGGCTCGGCGTGATCGCGCGGCGCCTCGGAGCCGGCCTCGGCATTCCGCTCGCTCTTCTGGGGGTCGCTTCGACGATCACCGTCGTCCTTCTCCTTACGGCCGCTGCCGGCCTGCCGATCAACGAGAGTCTCGGCATCGTCTTCGCCGCGCTCGGTGTTGCGGGGGGAATTCTGCTCGCCCGGCGCACGTCCGCGCCGCGTGGGCACGCGTCGTTCGAGCCGGCCGTCTGGATTCCGAGCTTGACCGGTGCTCTCGTATGGATCGTCTCGCAGGCCGTGACCCTGCGGCTGCCCGTCTACGAGATGCTCAGCTGGGTGATGCGCAACGACATGGTCAACACCCTCGTCTACGCGCACGACGTGCTCTACCGCACGGGCATCACGCCCGGTCCGCGCGAGAACCCTGCCCCGCTTCCCGCCGCACTCGTCGCCGTGTCGATGGCCCCGGGTCGTTCATCGGTTCCCGGTGACGCGGTTCTGCTGCACGACCTCGTCGCGATCGCCGTCACGTGGGGTGCGCTCATCTCGCTGACCTGCGTGCTCGCGGGTATCGTCGCCGGTTCGCTCGCCCGGTCCACGAACGCGCCACGCTGGATGGTGGTCGTTGCGAGCGCCGTGGGGTCGCTCGTCGTGCTGTCCTGGTACTTCACCGGTTATCCGATCGAGTACGGATTCATCAACGCTCACGTCTCGCTCGTCGTGCTCCTGGCCGCGGTGCTGGTCTACCTCTACTCGTCGGAGGCGCCGGCGATCGGGATGCTCGGACTCTGCATCGCCGCAGCCGTCATGCTCACCGTCTGGAGCCCGCTCGTCGTCATTCCACTCGGGCTGGCGGCAGCGCTCATGGCGTGGCACTGGCGGGAGCTGCTTCGCACGAGAGGGCGCAACCTGGCGGCGGTCATCGCCGGGATCGTTCTTCTCGGAGTCGCTGTCGTTGTGATCGCCCTTCCGCCGTTCTTCTCCCAACGTGAGGCGCTCGCCGGGGCCGGCGGGATCTACCGACCCGACACCTGGATCGTCTTCGCGCTCGTCGCAGCGGTCGGGGCGGGTGCGTTCGTGCTCGCACGAAAGCGGTCAATGCGGCTCTTCGCCGGTATGAGCGGCGTCGTGATCTCGATTCTCGCTGGGCTCGGCTTTCTGCTGTTCATCAGCCGGCGCTCGGCAGACCCGTGGACCTACTACCCCGTGAAGTTCGCGTGGCTCGCGAGCCTGCTCCTCATCGTGCTCGCGGTCGGACTGGCCGTGGCACTCATCGGCAGCTACTGGCGGCGGGTCCTGGCCGCGCGACTGGGTATCGCCGCCCTCGCGGCCGTCGTCGCGACGCTCATGGTGTGGAGCCCGGACTTGCGCCCGGCGCTCATCACCATGAACCCGGTCGACCGGCTATTCCGAAGCCAAGAGGTGGAGACCTTTCCGCTCATCACGAAATCGGTGCTCGAACTCTCGCGACCCGATCAACCGGTACTCCTGTGGGAATCCGCGCCATACCGCGATGTCGGCGAGCACATCGAGGGCGAAGCAAATATCTGGCTCGTTCAACTCTGGACGGACTCACTCAGGGAGGAGAACATCGACGTGCGCTTGCTCGGCCTGCAGTCATACTCAGACAAGAGTCCTGAGCTCTTGTGCCGCATCGCTGTTCTCATGGGCCCCGGCCTGGTCGTGCACACGGCGCGCGACGACCTCGAGGCGAGTGTCGACCGCCAGTGCCCGACCAACACCATCACCTTCGTCGTCGAAGGCTGACCGGCAACGTCAATTCGCCGAATCGTCCCGCCGTGCGCTCTCGCCGACCTCGAGCTCGAGGATGGCGAGTCGCTCCGCCAGCGCCCTCGTCTTGCTCTCGAGCTTCGTGAGCTCCGAGCTGTGCTGCAGGCAGACGAGGAACAGGATCGCGATGCTGACGAAGAACACCAGATTGGTGGGCACCTCGATGCCGAGCAGCTTGGCAGCCCACTCTAGGGTCACGGGAAAGATGCCGATGATCAGGGCGAAGACTCCCGCGATGAGCCACCAGATCGCGTGGCGCTCCCTCAGGTGTCGACGACGCAGAAGCTCGATCACGACGAGCAGCACGAGCGCGGCCGTGACGATTCCGAGGATGTACGTGGTGACAGCCATGCTCATCTCTCCCCGACGAAGTAGGTGGATGCCGGGCGCATGAGCGCGAAGACGAGCGCGATGCCGGCTCGGCCGAGATACGCCGCCGCCTTGAACGGGTTGTGCGACGGCACGCCGCCCGCGCGCTCGCGCATGGCGACGGGGACCTGCCGGATGACCTGGCCGGCGCGCGCAGCGATGACGAGCGACTCGATCGTGTCGCCCAGGTATTCCGCCGGGTAGTGCTCGGCGAACAGGGCGACAGCCTTCGGTCCCGATGCCTTGAAGCCGGAGGTCGTGTCGGTGAGCTTCGTGTGTGCGACGCGCGAGAGGATGACCGCGAGTGAAACCATGGCCCAGCGGCGCGGGCCCCTTACTGCGTAGTCGCCCTCCCCGGCGAAGCGAGCGCCGAGCACGATATCCGCTTCCGCGAGCGCGGCGAGAAGGATCGGCACGTTCGCCGGATCGTGCTGGCCGTCCGCATCGACCTGCACGACGTTGTCGAATCCGTTCTCGAGGGCGTACTTGAACCCGACTTGCATCGCTCCGCCGACCCCGAGGTTGAACGGCAGGGTCGCCACGAGGGCGCCCGCCTCCCGCGCGACCCGACTCGTGGCATCCTTCGATCCGTCGTCGACGACGAGCACTTCCACCCCGGGCACCTTCGCCAGGACCTCGCGAACCACGTCGCCGACCGATGCCGCCTCATTGAACGCGGGCATGACGATGAGTGTGCGCGCGTGGCGGGGAGGCATGGCCACGATCCTAGCAATCGGCGCTGTCGGTATAGGGCAGGAGCGAGTGAGGCATCAGGCCGTCACTGGCCCGCCGTCGAGCCGAACACGTGGGAGAGCAGGAGCCGCCGGGAGGAGGCGTTGTCCCGACCCATCGCCCTGGGCAGCTCAGAAAGCGCGTTCATCCTGGAGGTGAAGTGGCGGCGGGCGGCACGAGCTGCCCGTCGCCAGCCGAGCTCGCGGAACGCGGCATCCGATTCGCGGAAGAGCGTGGCTTCCTGGCCGAACTTCGAACCGTCGACTCCGGTGCGCGCCGAGACGCTCGACGCGTGCCGCCGGTACTCGAACCGGGTCTCGTCGTCGAGCAGGAGGCTGCCTCCCGAGCGTGCAATGTCGAGGAGCATTGCGAGGTCCTGCACCACGGTGAGGTCGGTGCGAAAGCCGTGCGTGTGCAACTCGGACACGCGCCAGACGAGGGACGGGAAGTACGTCCAGTTGCCGCGCAGCAGGCTTGTAGCGAGTCGCTCGCCGGCGTAGACCCTCGGGCCCCGGCCGCGGGGTCGGTAGAGGGCCTTCACGCGGTCGGCGAGGGGGTGATTGCGCTGCCCGTCCGCGTCGATCGTCGCGACGCCCGGCTGCACGACCGAGACATCAGGATGACCTGCGAGAAGTTCGCGCACGCGTGCAACGTACCCCGGCAGCATGACGTCGTCGCATCCCATGATCACGGCGAACTCCGCAGACATGAGGTCGACGCACTTGAGGTAGTTGCGGCTGGTGCCGAGGTTGCTCTCGTTGCGCAGGTAGGTGACGCGCGGGTCGTCTATGGCGTCGGCCCACTGCCCTGGCGCGAGATCGGGGTACACGTCGTCGACGATGACCAGCCGCCAGTCGGGATCCGACTGTGCGAGCACACTCTCCACTGCGACCCTGAAGTGGTCGAAGCGTCCGTAAAACGGCATCATGATGTCGAGCGTCATGGGCGGGCAGGATCTCCTCGATGACCGCGGTCGCACGGTCACCCGTTATTCTGACTCATGGTGTGCGGCAAGGGCGAAACGGGCATGCCAGCCCCAACCGCCCTCGAAGGGACGCGCGCATGACGGACACGGCCTCAGCAGCCACATCCCCGCGCCCGGGATCGCTGTGGTCGAGGGTGCGATCGTTCTCCCGCCCCATCGTGTTCGCGCCACTTCTCGCGCTCATAGCCCTCGGCGCCTGGGCGTTCGCCTCCCCGATCGGCTCGTCGCCCGACGACGACTTCCACCTCGCGAGCATCTGGTGCGCCAACGCCGACCGCACCGACCTGTGCGAGCCGGGACCGGCCACGGACGAGCGCGAGATCCCGCTCGCGATCACACTGGCTCCGTGCTTCGCCTTTCACGAAGAGGTGAGCGCGGCGTGCCAGGAGGCCATCGACGCCGCGGACAGCGAACCCACCCATGTCACCGACAGGGGCAGCTTCGACAACACCTACCCTCCCGTGTACTACGCGACCATGAACCTGTTCGCGAGTTCCGATCTCATGGCGTCCGGAGTCGTGATGCGCTTCGTGAACATCGCGCTCTTCATCGCCTCAATCACCGCCCTATTCGTGCTACTCCCGGTGAGAAGACGGCCGTCGCTGGTATTGGGGTGGCTCGTGACGGTCGTTCCCCTCGGGTTGTTCCTCATCGCCTCGAACAATCCGAGCTCGTGGGCGATCACCGGAGTCGCAACCTCGTGGCTGTCACTGCTCGGATACTTCGAGACCACCGGAAGGCGCCGGATCGCGCTCGCCGTGATCTTCGTGCTGTCAACCATCATGGCCGCTGGCTCCAGGGCAGATGCCGCGGCATTCACCCTCCTCGGAGCGGCCATCGTCGTGCTGCTCACGTTCCGTCGGGACCGGCGGTACCTCCTGGCGGCGCTGTTGCCCGTCGTGCTCGCGCTGGTGGCGCTGGCATTCTTCCTGTCGTCGTCACAATCCCTCGCCGCCGTCTCGGGGCTGGCGACCGGTGCCCCCTCGGGCCGCCTCGCCTATTTCGCCCTCTTCGCCTACAACCTGTTGAACGTGCCGTCCCTCTGGGCAGGCGTGTTCGGCGGGTGGGGCCTCGGCTGGCTCGACACGACGATGCCCGCGGTCGTGTTCTTCGGCGCGCTCGCCGTGTTCGTCGGCGTTGCGTTCGTCGGAATCGGCGTGCACGCCTGGCGCAAGAACATCGCAGTGGTGGTCGTGGCGCTGACGCTGCTGCTGCTGCCCGCGTACATCCTGGGCCGCAGCGGCGATCTCGTCGGGCAGAACGTGCAGCCGCGCTACCTGCTGCCCCTCATCGTCATGCTCGCTGGCCTCGCCGCGCTCGCGGTCGGCTCGCGCGTCGTGAGGTTGTCGCCCACTCAGTCGGTTCTCGTCGTCGCGGCCCTCGGCGTTGCGCAATCGCTCGCCCTGCACGTTAACCTGCGCCGCTACCTCACCGGAACGGACGTGCCGGGAGTCAACCTCGACTCGAGCGCCGAGTGGTGGTGGAGCGGGATGCCGCTGTCGCCCATGGCGATCTGGATCATCGGGTCGCTCGCGTTCGCCGCACTGGCCGCCGTGCTCGTGCAGGATCTCGCACGCGCTTCTCGCGCAAACGCCGCGGCACTCCGCAGCGCTCGGGTTTTAGACGACGCGTGAGCGCCGCGGGTTCGCGATCGCGGTGCGGAACGCGTCGAGGGTGCCGGAGGCGACGTCCGCCCAGCTGAACTTCGCTGCCTGGGCGTAGCCGCGTTCAGCGAGCAGTTCACCCACGGCCGGGTCTGCAACCACCTGAGCGATCGCCTTCGCGATCGCCGCGTCATCCTTGGGGTCGAAGTAGATGGCGGCATCGCCTGCGATCTCGCGGAAGACGGGGATGTCGGAGATGATCACGGGGAGCCCCACTGCCATCGCGTCGAGCACGGGAAGACCGAAACCCTCGTCGAATGAGGGCATCGCGAGGGCGGTCGCCTCACAACGGAGGGTCTCGAGCTCGTCGTCCGGCACCCACTCGCGAAGTGTCACCCACGGCTCCAGACCGAGCCGCTCGACGATGGGGCGAAGCGGATCATCGCCGCGGGATCCCGTGATCACCAGCCTGGGGCGCACGCTCGCGTCGACGAGCGCGAGCGCGCGCACGAGGCCCTCGAAGTTCTTGTGCGGGCGGCGGTTGCCGATGGCGAGGATGAGGTCCGTCGCGCGCTCGAGGGGCCGTTCCGGTGCGGTGGTGACAGGCATGCCCGCCGAGAGCACGACCTGCAGCCGATCCGGTGCCACGTGCAGGTACTTCGTGATCTGCGTCGCGGTCCAGTCGCTGATGGCAATGATGCGCGACGCATTTGCCGCGGCGCGTTTCTCCATCCATCGCACGGGCAGCGTGTAGAGCGGCGTCGACATGTACTCGGGGTGCGAGAAGTAGAGCATGTCGTGCATCGTCAGGATGGTCGGCACGCGCGATCGCATGGGGCCCAGAGTCGCGGGCGAATGGATGAGCTGCGCGTCCAGTCGGCGCGCCCAGCGCGACACTTCCACGAGTTCGCCCCACGCCCACCGGAAGCGGTTCTCGCCGCTCGTGCCCGAATCGAGCACATCGCCGGGGAACCACGAGTGGTCCAATCGGTAGCCTTCGGTACTCGCTATGCCGACGAACGTGAACTCCGAGCCGGCCGCTCCGATCGCGCGGTAGAGCTCGCGCGTGTAGGACTCCATTCCGCCTTTCGTTCCCGTGTAGGAGAGGAGATCGACGAGGACGAGCGGCACGCGAGCAGCCTAGCAAGCGTCGCGGAGGCTATTCTTCCTGCGGCTTCTCCTGCGCCGCGAATGCCTTGCGCCAGCTGAGTTGCTGGGCCGCCTTGATGGTGCAGACGACGAAGATGAGCCAGCCGTACTCGACGAGCATCGAGCTCTCGGCAAGCGACGTGGTCAGCAGCACGACGAGCACGAGCGCCGGCCAGGCGAAGACGATGCTGCGCTGGCGGCCAGCGAGAAGCCACGATCGGGTGAAGGTCAGCACGACGAGGCCGCCGAAGATGACGGCGCCGACGAGGCCGAGCTGGAACCACACGTCGAGGTAGGCGTTGAGACCCGATGACGGTTCCCTGCCGCCCGCGATCGCGAAGAGGGGGAACGGCTGCACTTCGGGCCTCCAGTAGCCGACCCATCCCCATCCCTCAAGCGGGTTCACCGCGATGACGTCCCACATGTGCCTCCACAGCGTGAGGCGGTAGGTCAGCTCACTGTTGGCGCTGAAGAACGTGATGATGCGCGCCCGGAACAGCCACGCGACGACACCGATGAGCACGACGGCTGCGAGGATGCCCAGCTGCCAGAAAGCCCGGCGCTCGGCACTGACGCGGCGCACGAGGTAGATGGCGAGTACGGCACCCGCGACGACGACGAGGATTGCGCCGATCACCGGCGAGCGCGACAGCCCCACACCGGCTGCGGCGAGCACGAGGGACCCAATGGCAACTCCGCGGCTGACCGATCGCGTCGCGAATTCGATGGAGAACGTGACGAGCGCGAGGAGGCAGACGAGCCCGAACTGGTTGCGACTTCCCATGATGCCCTGCAGCGGGCCGAGCTGGCCGAGGTTTCCCTGCACGCCAAGGAAGCCGAGGGGAGCATCGATGAGAGCGCCCGACACGATCTCGACGATGAACGAGACGGCGAGCACGGCCCGGAACACATCGCCGAATGCCCTCACGATCTGGATGGTGTCGCGGGATAGCGCGATCGAGACGCCGAGGATGCTGAAGGCGAGGAAGTACGCGATGCCTCCTGCGCTCACCCACTGGTATTCGCTCCAGATGATCGTGAGGCAGACCCATGCCACGAATGTGAGAAGGGAGACCGGCAGGAGTCCCTGCCATTCGATCTCCTCCGCTCGCGCGATGAGGGAGCCGACCACGAGAACGACGAGCGTGACGAGCATGGATATGAGTCCCGCCCACCCGATCAGCCGTTCGACGGCTTGCGCGCACACGCCGAGCCCGGCCGCCGCTGCGGTGGCCGCGCTGGCGAGTCGGGGGGAGGCGAGGAAGGAGCGAGTCATTCCCAGCAGGGTCGTCGGGGTCACGGGCTTGAGACGTCGCGCGGCGCGGGCTCGCCGGCCTTCGTCTTGATGGCGATCGCTGTCATCATGACCCACCCGAACTCGACGAGCAGGCGGCTCTCGGCAAGGCTCTGCACAAGCAGGGCCACGAGCAGGAGCACAGGCAGCAGACTCACGACCGTATGACGTGGCTGCTCTGCCGGAACAACCTGCGGCCGGTCAGCAGCGAAAGACCATGAGCGCGCGAGAGCCGACAGCACGAGCGCGCCAAGCAGCACGACCCCCACCACCCCGAGCTGCAGCCACACGTCGAGCCAGGCGTTGTGGGCGTGGGTCTGCTGCACTCCGTTGCGGAAGAACGCCGGGTCGTTGAACGGGGCGACCCACGGGATCCAGTAGCTCACCCAGCCCCAGCCGAACGCCGGCCGCTGTTGGGCGAGGCCGATGACGCCCTCCCAGATGCCGATTCGCCCGGTAAGGTCGTCGCTCTTGCCCAGCAGGCCGAGGATCTGCTCATGGAACACGACCACCGCGCCGATGCCCGCGGCGAGCACGACGAGGGCGCCGCCGTAGGTGAGCGCTCGCGCCCGGGGGGTTGGCGCGCGTCGCACGAGCAGGATTGCCGCCGCGACGGCTGCGACCGCGACGAGAGCCACGGTGACCGTCGCCGAGCGCGTGAACAGTAGCGTGGCGGCAGCGACGGCGAGCCAGAAGATGCTCCCCCCACGGCGCGCGGAGCCGTCGGCGAGTTGCAGCGCGAAGACGATGACGCCAACGATCGCGGCGAACGCAAGAAGGGCGGAGTTGCCCACGATGCCCTGGATGCGCCCACCATCGAACACTTCGAAGAGCTCGTTGCGGCTCCAGTAGAGCATCTTCGGAATCGTCTCGAGAGTCGAGTAGTCGACGCCAGGGGAGGCCACGATAGGGAGCACCGGACCGCGCACGAAGACCGCAACGACCAGTTCGAACAGCAGGGACAGCCCCAGCACGAGACGCAGGGCGAGCCCCAGGCAGCGGAGGATCTCGCGCCAGCTGTAGGTGACCGCGAGCGCGGCCCCGACGATCGTCGTGATGAGCGTCGCGGCGATGCCGAGCGCCGTTGCCGCCGGGTAGAACGACCACGTGACGGAGAGCACGGCGTAAACGAGGAACGCGGCGAGCGGGTAGGGGATGCTGCTGAGCCTCCATCGGCGCCGCTGCAGCACGATGAGCGCGACCGAAGCGGCGGTGACGAGCACCGTGAGCACGCCGAAGCCGACCCAGCCGACGGTGTACCGCCACGCGTCTCCGGCGATCAGGGTGAACAGTACGAGCACCAGGAACCCGGTCCGCACGCCGGGGCGCTCGAAGAATCGCATGACGCTAGGCTAGACGACTCGCCTCGGTCGGCCGGTGGCCCGTGCCGGGGCGCTCCCGGCTCAGACGAACGCGGCCTTTCCGGTGATCGCGCGCCCGACGATGAGAGTGTTCATCTCGCGCGTGCCCTCGTAGGAGTAGATCGCCTCGGCGTCCGCGAAGTGGCGCATGACCCCGTAGTCGAGCACGATGCCGTTGCCGCCCAGGAGTTCGCGGCACCAGGCGACGGTCTCGCGCATCCGGCTCGTCGTGAATTCCTTGGCGAGCGCCGAGTGCTCGTCTTTCTGCACTCCCTCGTCGAGCATTTCGGAGACACGCGTGACGAGTGCGATGGACGCCGTGATGTTGCCGAGGCTCTTCGCGAGCAGTTCCTGAACGAGTTGGTGGCTGCCGATCTCCTTGCCGAACTGGATGCGCTCGCCCGCGTACCTGACGGCGGCCTCGTATGCGCCGATGGAGTTGCCGACCGCCGCCCAGGCCACTTCGGCACGCGTGAGCCGCAGTACGGCAGCGGTCTCGCGGAACGACTTGGAGAGCTGCAGCCGGTTGGACTCGGGTACGACGACGTTCTCGAGCACGATGTCCGCGTTCTGTACGATGCGCAGCGCCTGCTTGTTCTCGATTCGTTTCGCCGAGTAGCCGGGCGTCGAGGTCGGCACGATGAATCCCTTGACCTGTCCGTCTTCCGAGTCCTTGGCCCACACGATGGTGACGTCGCTGATCGAGCCGTTGCCGATCCAGCGCTTCGCTCCGTTGATCGTCCAGTTGTCGCCGTCGCGCGTCGCCACGGTGCGCAGACCCTGCGCCGAGTCGGAGCCAGAGAGCGGTTCGGTGAGAGCGAAGGCTCCGAGCAGTTCGGCGCTCGCGAGCTTCGGGAGCCATTCGGCGCGCTGCTCGACGGAGCCCGCGACCGCGATGGAGCCCATGACGAGGCCGTTCTGCATGCCCACGAGGGTCGCAGCGCTCGCGTCGACGCGCGCGAGCTCGAGAGCGACCCAACCGCGGAAGACGGCGGAGTTGGGGAAAAAGCGCGTCTCCTCCCAGGGCTGACCGAAGAGACCAAGGTCGGCCATGCCCTTGACGACGGACTCGCGGTCGAAGAATTCGGCCTTCGCCCAGAGGTCATTGGCGTTGGGGCGTACTTTCTCGTCAAGGAAGGAGCGAAGCCGAACGATGAGGTCCTTCTCCTGGTCGGTGAGGGAGTTCTCGAACCCGTAGAAGTCGGCGGGGATTGTCTCGAACGTCATATGTCGGCTCCATTGCTTGGTCGAAATCCTCCGAAAGCCTATGGCGGGCGCCCGTAGCCCGACTAGGCGGTTGGTACTTTGGTCCAATGCTCTTCGAGGACGCGACCGGATGTTTGTAGGCATCACCAATACTCCGCGCGAGTACGCGTGGGGTTCGTCGAGCGCGATCGCCGAATTGCTCGATCAGGCCCCCTCCGGCTCGCCCGAGGCCGAGTTGTGGCTGGGTGCGCACGAGGGCTCGCCGAGTCGCATCATCGACCCGTCGCTCACCGGCGGGGCGGAGGATCTCGCGCAGTGGATCGCGGCGGACCCGGCAACGGCTCTCGGTGCCGGCCGGAGCGCCGACCGGGCGCGGCTGCCTTTCCTGCTCAAGATCCTCGCGGCCGCGTCGCCCCTGTCGCTGCAGGCGCATCCAGCGCCGGCCCAGGCCCTCGAGGGATTCGCTCGCGAGAACGCGGCGGGCATCCCGCTCGACTCGCCGTCGCGCAATTACCGGGACCCGTATCCCAAGCCCGAGCTCATCGTCGCGCTGAGCGAGACCTTCGACGCGCTGTGCGGCTTTCGCACGGCAGCAGCGATCCGGGAGACGATCGCCAGGCTGGTCGCGCTGGATGCCCCCGCCGGGCCCGGCGGGGGTGTGCTGCAGCGCTGGCTCGATCGCACCGGGGGAGACGACTCGATTCGATCGGCGTTCGAGTGGCTGAGCTCACGCGGGGATGGCGTCGACGAGCTCATCGTCCGCGTGGTCGAACTCGCGCGTGAGAATCCGGAGGAGTTCCCGACGGTCGTCACCCTCGCCGAGCTCTTCCCGGGCGATCCGGGGATCGTCATCTCCCTCATGCTCAATCACGTCAGGCTGCGCGGCGGCGAGGCGCTGTACCTGCCGGCCGGCAACATCCACGCCTACCTCGAGGGTGTGGGGGTCGAGCTCATGACGGCCTCAGATAACGTGCTCCGCGGTGGCCTCACGCCCAAGCACGTCGACGTGCCGGAGCTTCTCGCGGTGCTCGACTTCCGCCCCGTGGCCGTGCCGTACCTGCGACCCGAGCATCCGGAGCCGGGAGTCGAGGTCTATCGGCCCGACGTGCCCGACTTCCTGCTCGCGCGCATCACCGATGACGCCCGACTGCCCGTCGGGGGACCGGCCATCATCGTGTGCACGGAGGGCAGCTTCACCGTTTCCGGCGACAACGGCTCGATCGAGCTGGGGAAGGGTGACAGCGTCTACGTCACCCCTGATGAATCGGTCCTCAGGTTCGCGGGGGAAGGCTCCCTCTTCGTTGCGACGACCGGATGAGCGTGGTGCCCCGAATCACCCCTTCCAGTACCGTTGACTTGTCCGGCTCGATCGACCGGACCTGATCGCCGTCACGGCGCGACCTGGGAAGAGCCTTATGCCACGCGCCCTCATCACCGGGATCACCGGACAGGACGGCCTGTACCTCTCCGAGTTGCTGCTGTCGAAGGGCTACGAGGTCTACGGCCTGATGCGCGGGCAGAACAACCCCAAGCGCGAACTGCTCGAGCAACTCGTGCCCGACGTGCACATCCTCACCGGCGACCTGACCGACCTCGCGAGCCTCATGCGAGCCCTCGCGGAGGCGCGTCCCGACGAGTTCTACAACCTCGGGGCGATCTCGTTCGTCGCCTACTCGTGGGAGAACGCACATCTCACCACGGAGGTCACGGGCACGGGTGTGCTCAATGCGCTCGAGGCGGTACGACTCCACACTCTCGCCACGGGTCAGGATGTGCGCTTCTACCAGGCGTCGAGCTCGGAGATGTTCGGCAAGGTTCAGACGGTTCCGCAGAACGAGGACACCCTGCTGTGGCCCCGCTCCCCGTACGGGGTCGCGAAGGTGTACGGCCACTACATGACGATCAACTTCCGCGAGTCGTATGGCATGCACGCGTCATCCGGCGTGCTGTTCAACCACGAGTCCCCGCGGCGGGGGCCTGAGTTCGTCACGCGCAAGGTCAGCCAGGCGGTGGCGCGCATCTCCCTCGGCCTCCAGGACGGCCTCGTTCTCGGCAACCTCGAGGCGCAGCGGGACTGGGGCTTCGCCGGCGACTACGTCGAGGCCATGTGGCTCATGCTCCAGCAGGACGCCGCCGACGACTACGTCATCTCCACGGGAGTGACGCACACCATCCGCGCCCTTCTCGATGCAGCGTTCAGCACAGTCGGTATCGACGACTGGACCGGCTACGTGACCCAGGACCCTCGTTTCGTGCGGCCGGCTGAGGTCGACCTGCTCGTGGGGGATTCGACGAAGGCGCGGGAGAGGCTCGGTTGGGCTCCCAAGGTGGGCTTCGAGGAACTCGTGCGCATGATGGTGGAGTCCGACCTCGCAGAGCAAAGACGGATCTCCGGCCGATCATGACGGTCGCCTTGATCACGGGCGTCTCGGGCCAGGACGGCAGCTACCTGGCGGAGTCCCTCGTGGCCCGCGGCTACGAAGTGCACGGGGTGGTGCGCGACCCGGGGGAGCCGATCACCGCCGGGGTCGTCGCCCACGACCTCGACCTCGCGGCGGGATCCGCGATCGGCCAGCTCATCCGCGACCTCAGGCCGCACCATGTCTACAACCTCGCTGCGGTCAGCTCCGTGTTCACCTCGTGGTCCGAGCCGTCTCTCACCGCTCGACTCAATGGCCTGGCCGTGGCCGAGATGCTCGCCGCAGTGCGCGAACTGGGAACGCTTGGCCACGAGACGCGCTTCGTGCAGGCCTCGAGCGCCGAGATGTTCGGCATGCCGGTGCAGTCGCCCCAAACGGAGTCCACGCCCATCCGGCCGACATCGCCGTACGGGGCCGCGAAGGCCTACGCGCACGGGCTCGTCGGCGCGTACCGCGGCGCCGGCGTGTTCGCTACCTCGCTCGTGCTTTACAACCACGAGTCGCCGCGGCGGCCGGAGACCTTCGTCACGCGCAAGATCACGGCGGCGGCGGCACGCATCGCCCTCGGCCAGCAGGAGCGCCTCGAACTGGGCAACCTCGACGCGCGGCGGGACTGGGGATGGGCGCCGGACTACGCGGATGCCCTGTACCTGGCCGCCACGGCGGCCGAGCCGGATGACTTCATCATCGCGACGGGAGTGTCCCATTCGGTCGCCGACTTCGTGCGGGTGGCGTTCGAACGTGCCGGAGTCGAGGACTGGGCGTCTCGCGTCGATGTCGCGCCCGGGCTGCTTCGCACGGGAGACGCGGCCGAGCAGGTCGGCGATGCGAGCAAGGCGCGATCCCAACTGAACTGGGCGCCCACGGTCGACTTCGACGGGATCGTCGCGGCGATGGTCGAGGCCGACCTCGAACTCGCCCGGCACACGCGCTAACCGGCTTGGCGGGCTCCGAACGTGCGCCGGTAGGCCATGGGGGAGGTGCCGAGCACTTTCACGAAGTGGTGGCGCATCACAGCGGCCGTGCCGAAACCCGTGTCCTGCGCGATCGTCTCGAGCCCGTAGTCGGTCTCCTCGAGCAATTGCTGCGCCCGGATGATGCGCTGCCGGTTGAGCCAGGCTGCCGGCGTCGTGCCCATGTCTGCCCTGAATCTCCTCGCGAACGTGCGGCTCGACATGAGGGCCTTGCGGGCCAGCTGGTCGACGGTGAGATCCTCTGCGAGGTTCTCCATCATCCACTGGGTCACGATCGCGAAGGAGTCGCTCTTGCATTCGGCGATCGGCGAGTCGATGTATTGGGACTGGCCGCCGTCGCGCTGCGGCGGAACGACCATGCGGCGCGCGATCACGTTGGTCGCGGCTGCCCCGTGTTCCTTGCGCACGATGTGCAGAGCGGCATCGATGCCCGCGGCGGTGCCGGCGCTCGTGACCACTTTTCCGTCTTCGACGAAGAGCACATCGGGGTCGACCGTGATGCCCGGGTACTCGGCGGCCAGGCGGTCGGTGTGCATCCAGTGGGTCGT
>JAODAV010000030.1 GCA_025463605.1 Rhodoglobus sp.
CCTCTTCATCTCTCTATACCAGAACATGATCCTGCTGCTCATCGCGCTTCCGGCGCTCACCGCCTACGAGAACCGCAGCACGCCGTTCGGGGTGCTCGACGCTGTGGTCGCCGTTGTCTTCCTCGGCCTGCTCGTCGGCGAGACGATCGCCGACCAGCAGCAGTGGAACTTCCACAAGGCCAAGCGTGCCGGTGGCGCCGACTCCCGTCCGCGCTTCCTGCAATCGGGGCTGTGGCGCTTCTCGCGCCACCCCAACTTCTTCTTCGAGCAGGCACAGTGGTGGGTGCTGTTCCTCTTCGGCGCGATCGCCGCCGGCTCGGTGCTTCAGTGGACGGTGCTCGGCGCCGTGCTGCTGACCGGGTTGTTCATCGGCTCGACGATATTCACCGAGAGCATCACCAGATCGAAGTATCCCGAGTACGCCGACTACCAGGCGACGACCTCGCCCATCGTGCCGTGGTTCCCGCGGCGGGACAAGCGGGCCGTCGTCGCCTGAGTGATACCGGGCGTGAGTGTCGCCGCCCTCGGGTAGCGCAGGCCGGGGGTAGCGTGGTTGGCATGTCGTGCATCCGGTTCAACACTCCTGCGCAACTCGCGCAGATGCGCGCGATGGCGCCCGCGATGCTCACTGCGGAACAATCGGCCGACCTGCACCCGGCCCCGGCAATGACCGAGAGCAAGATCCGCCGGCTGCGACTGCTCGCCGCCCACCCGAATCCGAAGATCCGCGAGAGTGCGGCGAGCAGCTACCACACGCCCGAGGACGTGTTCGCGCAACTGGCCAGAGATCCCGACGAGGGCGTTCGGGCGTGCGTGGCCCGCAACGAATCTGCCCCGTGCGACGTGCTGCGGTCTCTCGTCGACGACGAGTCGGAGCGAGTGCGCGGCTTTCTCGCCGTCAACTTCTTCGTGCCGCAGGATGCCATGGAGCGCCTCGCCGCCGACCGCAGCCGCACCGTGCGCGACCTCGCGCGGTGGAAGGCGGAGCTGGCGGACGCCTGATGGCCGTGCCTTCGGCGCGCGTCGACAGCTGGCTCTGGGCCGTGCGCGTGTTCAAGACTCGCTCGCTCGCGACTGCCGCGTGCCGCGCCGGCCACATCAAGGTCAACGGTGATCGGGCGAAGGCGGCGCAGCCCGTGAAGGCCGGTGACGAAGTGCGCATCCGCATCTCCGGGTTCGACCGTGTGCTCGTCGTACGGGACACGATCGTCAAGCGCGTCTCCGCGCCAGCGGCACTCGAGGCCTATCTCGACACGAGTCCCCCGCTTCCGGCACCGGAAGAGGTCGCGCTGCTCCCCCGGCGGGATCGCGGTGCCGGCAGGCCCACCAAGAGGGAACGCCGCGAAATGGAGAAGCTTCGCGGCAGAATGCCTGAGCAGACCGACTAGCGATCCGCCGCGTGCTCCACGATGCAGTCAGGGCCGGGGAATACGAGCATCTCGTGCCCGTCATCGAACCTCACGAGGTAGGGCGGCCCGCCGTCCTCGCCGCGCACCTCGGTGATCTCGCCGCGCCTCGCGGGGCTGCCCACGACCTTGCCCGAAATGCGGATGTGCTCGCCGACCATAGCTTGCATCTGCGCTACCTCCTTGGTCTACGGTAGCTCGTGAGGCGGCGCGACTCCAGTGGTCAGCCGGGCTCACAGCATCCGGCGCTAAGTTCGGACCATGGGTCGCATGACGGACGCCTGGCGCTCGCACCTGCTCGTGACATTCTCGGGCCAGAGCTCGGGGCGGCCGACGTGGGTGGAACGCATCGAGCGGGGCGACGACGAGGGCTACTTTGGCGCCGAATCCGCGGCCTGGGCGGTGCACGGAGGCATGCCCACCCTTGTCGCGGGCATCCGGGCGCTGCTCATGCAGACCCTCCACCCCGGCGCGATGGCAGGCGTACACGACTGGTCGCGATACCAGGAGGACCCGCTCGGCCGGCTCTCCGGCACGATCCAGTGGCTCGTAACGGTGACGTTCGCCGACCGCGAGAATGCCCGCGCGGAGTCGTCGCGAGTCGGCAAGTACCACGATCGCGTCGTCGGCACCTACTCGGATGCCCGCGGCATCCTTCGCGACTACGCCGCCGACGACCCCGATCTGCTCGCGTGGGTGCACGTCGTGTTCACCGACGCCTTTCTCGGCTGCCATGAACTCTGGGGCCGGTCCATCCCGGGAGGCGCCGACCAGTACGTGCGGGAGTGGGCGATGGCCGGCGAGCTCGTGGGAGTGCAATCACCACCGCGGTCGCATCGGGAACTGCGTGACCAGCTCGACGCGTTCGCGCCAGAGCTGAAGAGCGACGAGCGCGTCGCGGAAGCCGTGCGCTTCATTCGCAACCCTCCCCTGCGTCGCTCGATGATGCCCGCTTATCGCGTGCTCTTCGCGGGAGCCGTGGCCTCGCTGCCGGTGCGCTACCGCCGTCTCCTCGGGCTCAAGCGATCTCCGCTTCCGGTGATCACCGCGACGCGTGCCGTGCTTCGGATAGTCGAACGGGTGCTCGGTCCGTCATCGAGCTCCGAGGATGCCGCGCGCGCCCGCATCGAGCGGCTTCGTGCCACGCGACATCCGGCCTGACTGTTCTGCCCCGGCGTGCGGGCGAGTAACCTCAGGGAAGGAGCATCCGGCTCTCTCGAGGAGGATCCTGAACCATGGCTGACAAGTCACCGAAGAAGACGACCAACAAGACCGCGGCGAGCAAGTCCCTCAAGGAGAAGCGCGCCGACAAGAAGGACAAAGCCGCCAGCAAGCGCAAGGACTCGTAGCGACTACGCCTTCGGTTCGGCGGCGGGCACGGTCTTCTGGGCCGGCTTCGCCGCCGCTCTGTGTTCCGCGCCCTTCTCGCCCGCAATGATGCCCTCGCCGATGGCGGTTCCCGTCGCGCGTCCGGTGACGATCTCGGAGATGTCAATCCCCACGAGGTCCTTGAGTATCTGCGTGACCGTCACGAGTTGGGTCGCGACGTTCTGACCGATCTGCTCGGTACCGCGGCCGTCCGAGGAGATGACCGTCATGTTGGCGATGGACGAGAGCGGTTCGGATGCCGCGCGCACGATCTCCGGCAGTTGGTCGATGATCTGCTGCCGCAGCAGGTCCCCCGCGCGCTCCTCGAGCGCCTCGGCCTTCAGCCTCGTCGCCTCGGCCTCGGCGTTGCCTCGTACGCGGATCGCGACAGCTTCGGCCTCGCCCTCCGCCTGCAATGCCTCGGATGCCGCAATACGGCGGTTCTTCTCGGCGATACCCTCGGCCTCGATGGCCTCCGCGCTGGAGCGGCGCGAGTCGCGATCGGCGTTTGCCGCGGCGATGGCGGCGGCGGCATCCGCTTGCGCCTTCTTCTCGACTGCGTACGCCTCGGCGTCGGCGACGGCGCGGATCTCGGCGTCGAGTTCCTGCTTGCGCAGGCCGACGCGCTTGCCTGCCGTGAGCTCCTGCTGCGCCACGACCCCCTGCTGCGCGATCGCCTCAGCGAGCGGAGCGGCAGCAGCGGCCTCGGCGCGCGCCTTGTCAGTCTCCTTCTGGATCTCGGCGTTGCGCAGATCGAGCTTGCGCTGCGACTCGGCGACGGCCTGGTCGGCGGCGATGCGCGCCTCCTCGGAGGCCTGGCGGGAAACGGACTCCGCGATCTCGGCTACTTGCTTGACGCGGGCGGCTTCGGCTCGACCGAGGTCTTTGATGTAGCCGTTGTCGTCGTCGATCTCCTTGATCTGGAGGGTGTCGATGGTGAGTCCCTGCACGTCGAGCGACTCGCGAACCGCCTCGAGCACCTGGCCTTGCAGCGCCGAGCGATTCGTGATGATCTCGGTGACCGTGAGCTGGCCTACGATCGAGCGGACCGAACCGCTCAGCACCTCCTCGGTGGAGGTCTCGATCTGGTCCTGCTGGTTGAGGAAGCGCTGGGCGGCGGCGCGCACCATCGACTCGGAGCCGCCCACCTTGACGACCGCCACGGCGTTGACCCGAATGGTGATGGCATCCCGGGTCTGGGCCGTGGCCTGAACGTTGAGCTGGCGGCTGCGCAGGCTCAGTTTGAAGTACGCCTCGACGATGGGCTTCACGAAGACGCGGGAGCCGAACACGACGCGCTGGCCCGCATTCTCAGTCTCGACCTGGCCGCTCTTGAGTGCCTTCTGGCGCGAGGTCACGATGATCGCCTCGTCGGGCTTTGCGACTTTGATCCCGCGCAGCAGCACGACGACGATGATGATCGCGACAACGATCACCGCGCCCCAGATGATGACGTTCGTCAAGGGGTCGGGAAGGATTTGAGGCATGCTCCGAGACTAGTGGAGCACGCGGTCATCGCTCGGTGAGAATGGGCTTCCGTTTCGACACCCAGACGACTCCCGCGGCCGCGAGCCCGACCACTACTGCGATGAGGATCACATAGAACGCGACCGAGAGGTATCCATTCGCGGAGAGGTTCGGGTCGAGGAAGGGATAGGGGTACCAGTAGGAGACTCCCGTGATCTCGTTGGGTGTGATCGGGCCGCGCACGAGCGTGTAGACCACCCAGACGAGCGGGAAGACGACGACGATCCAGATCGTGCGCCACACCAGTTCGCGGCGCCCGGGAGCGAAGAGCCAGTCCAACAGCATCCAGACCGGCGCGACAACGTGGAGGATCTCGTTCGACCACGGCACAGTCGTGCCTTGCGGCAGCTCGACGTTGCGCAGCAGCAGGTTGTACACGATGCCCGTGACGACCATGTATGTGACGATCGTGGCACGCAGAATCGTGAACCACTGGGGGTCGCCGCCCTTGCGTGTCACGAGCAGCGCCGCACCGATGAGCAGCACGACGACGCTCGCGACATTGGACTCGATCGTGAAGAAGCTGAAGAAGTTGACGAAGTTGATCCAGATGCTGGTCACTCCGGCGGCCGTCCAATTTTCGACGCTCTTGGCGAGCTGGGCGACGACGGCCGCGACGATCGCCGCCGCAACGGCGACTCGGGCGATAGCGAACGCAATCCTCATGAATACCCTCCCCCTGGGCGGCGACGCTCGCGCGCTCACGAGAATGCTAGCGGGCGGGGGCTCCCGCGCAGTGGAACAGCCGAGTTAGCGTTGCGGTATGGCTCGATTCACCGACCGCACCCACGCGGGCCGCGAGCTCGCCACGCTCGTGCACGACCGGTATGCGGGAACGGATGCGCTGGTGCTCGCGCTCCCCCGCGGCGGTGTGCCTGTCGCATTCGAGGTCGCGCAATCACTGGGCGCCGAGCTCGACATCGTCTTCGTGAGGAAGGTCGGGCTGCCCCACCACCCCGAACTGGCGATGGGAGCCATCGCCTCCGTCGCGGGTGCCATCGAGACCGTGCAGAACCCGGACGTCCTCGACCTCCTTCCGCGGCTGGGTCTGGATCCCGATGCATTCGCGCGGGTGGCCGAGACCGAGAAAGCGGAGCTCGAGCGCCGCCAGCTCGCGTACCGCGGAGAGCGACCGCCCGTGCGGATCGAGGGGCGCACGGTAATCCTCGTCGACGACGGTCTCGCCACGGGTGCCACCATGAGGGCCGCCGTCGCGGCCGTGCGTGCGGAGCATCCGGGGCGGATCGTCGTCGCCGTCCCCGTCGGGCTGTCGGCTACCGCGGACGAGCTGGCGACCGTCGCGGACGACGTAGTGTGCGCGTGGAACGGGCGCGGGCTCCTCGCCGTGGGACAGGCGTACGACCGATTCGATCAGGTGCCCGACGACGACGTGCTGCGGCTGCTCGACGAGGCTGGGGATCGACCGGCGGAAGGCTAGACGCCTTTCGCTGCCGCCTTCGTCGCGCGCTTGAACTCACGCACCTTCGTAAGGGACTCGGGGTCGATGATGTCAGCGACCGACCGGTACGAGCCCGCCTGGCCGTAGTCGCCGGCGGCTTCGCGCCAGCCCGGCGCATCCAGGCCGTACTGCTTGCCGAGTAGCGCCAGGAAGATCTTCGCCTTCTGTTCCCCGAACCCGGGCAGGGCCTTGAGCCGCGCGAGAATCTCGGGGCCGTCGGGCCCGCCGCTCGTCCAGATCGCGGCGGCGTCGCCTCCCCACTCGTCGACGACGGCCTGGCACATCGCCTGCACCCGAGCGGCCATCGAGCCCGGGAACCGGTGCACCGACGGAGAGACCTTGAAGACCTCGACGAGCTTGTCGGCGTCGTGGCCGGCGATCGCGTGGGCGTCGAGGCCACCAAGGCGGTCTTTCAGCTTCGCGGGCCCGGCGAAGGCGGTCTCCATCGGCACCTGTTGGTCGAGCAGCATGCCGATGAGCAGGGCGAGCGGGTCATGGGAGAGAAGGGTGTCCGCGGCCGGATCGCCCGTGATGTGAAGTTCGCGCGTCATTCGTCGATCGTGGCACGCCGGAGTCGCTGCCGTGAAGCCTCAGCGCGCGACGTAGACCGTGTTCGACGACGTGCCCCCGGTCAAAGGGTTGTCGAATGTCACCACATGAGCGCGCGTCGCGGCGAAGACTCCGGCGAGCACAGCCCCGAACTCGGCATCGGGCGGGTCGTCTGACCAGAGCGCGAACACTCCGCCGGGCGCCAGGTGCCGCGTCATCCGTCTCAGTCCTTCGGGCGTGTAGAGATCCGCGTGACTCGCGTTGAGTTGGTGACGCGGCGAATGGTCGACGTCGAGCAGGATCGCGTCGAATCTTTCCTGCGGATCGCGGCGCATGAGCGCGAAGAAGTCGTCGAGCACGAACCGGGTGCGGTCATCGTCGGTGAGTGAGGCAGACGTCGGCAGAAGCCCTTCGACGTGCCAGTCGATGACGGGCTGCAAGGCTTCGACCACGGCAACCGAAGCGACCTCCGGATGCGACAGCGCAGCCTGCGCGGTATACCCGAGCCCCAACCCGCCAACGAGTACGGCGAGGTGCTGCCCCTCGAGCGGCGCGAGACCGAGGTGGGCGAGCTGCTCTTCGGCGTGCGTGAAGAGGCTCGACATGAGGTACTCGTCGCCGAGCAGCACCTCATACACATCGACCCCGAGCGTCGGTTCCCGACGGCGGCGCAGACTGATGTCGCCGATCGGTGTGCGCTGCCAGGCGAGTTCGGCGAAGCGCGCGCTCATTCGGTCTCCACAGCCCATGCTCCCACACGCTTCGCGAGCACCGGGGCGGCCCTCGGCAATGCGACGATCAGGGCGACGGCTCGCGCACGGCGGTGAGCGTCAGCGGCGACAGGGGAAGCTCTACCTTGATGGTGGTGCCCTCGCCAATTGTCGACTCGGCCGTGATGCGGCCCCGATGTGCCTCGACGGTTGCTCGCACTATCGCGAGGCCGAGCCCGACACCCGGCACCGCGGCATCCTTCGCGTTGGATGCGCGGAAGAATCTCGTGAACAGCTGGGGAACCTCATCGACGGGTATTCCGATTCCTGTGTCGACGACGCGCACGACGACGATGGGCTCGGCCGCGGACGTGTCCGCGGTGGCGAGCACGCGCACAGAACCTCCCGCGGCCGTGAACTTGACCGCATTCTCGATGAGGTCGGCGAATGCGCGCTCCAGCTGGCTCGCATCCCCGTCGACGACAGGCGTGAAATCGCATTCGACGCTCACACGCACGCCGCGGGTCGAGGCGAGCGGGGTGAGAGAATCCGCGGCGCGGTGCATGATGCCCGCGAGGTAAGCCGGTGCAGACTCGAGGGCCGAACCCCCGGCCTCGAGCTTGGACATAGTCAGCAGGTCATCGACCAGGTCCTGGAGTCGTGCGGCGTTGCCCTCGATGACGCGCATCATCTTGACGGCCCCAGCCGGGAGCTCGCCGCCGTCGCCATCGAGCAAAAGCTCGACGTATCCATTGATCGATGTGAGCGGAGTCCTGAACTCATGATTCATCGTGATCATCATGTCGGTCTTCGCAAGATCCAGATCGGTCAGTTGGTGCACCTCCTGGTCTTGCACCGCGACGATTCGACCGAGCACTGCCTGGCGGAAGATGATCGGCACCGCCGCGAGTGCGACCGTCGCCGCGGCGAGAACCAGCGCAAGGGTCGAAATGGGCGCCTGCGTGCCGAAGATCAGCACTGCCAGCCCCGCCAGTACAGCGATAGCGGCCACGGGCACCGCGTAGGGTCGCGTGCGCTGACGCGCGGCCGCATCCGTGCTTCGATCGAGTCCTACGGCCCACCAGGTGATGAATGCGAGACCGATCGCCCAGCTCGCATCCAGAGGGGTGCCGGCGATGTAGGCCCCCTCATGTTCGAGAAGTGCATACGCGATATCGGCGACGACGAAGATCGACAATCCGACGAAAAGCGACCACCACCGGGGACTGATCCTGGGACCGGGCGACGCGGCGATGCCAGCCATAGCTGCCAGGAGCACGAGGTCGAACAGCGGGTAGGAGACGGCGATCGCGCCATCGAGCGCATTGTCCCCGGCGAGCGCGGCCGCGATCACGGGGTCGAGGACAACGGCGAGAACGGCCGCCGCCCCCACGCACGCCACGGCGCCCTCCAGCAGCACGAGCACCGTGGCGCGGGTTCGCTGCCGACGCACGAGCACCACGAGTGCCCCGACCATGAGTGGGTAGAACAAGAGATACCCCGCGTCCGCCGGGGAGGGGAACGCGAGAAAGCCCTCGCTGTCCATCGCGAGTGTGTAGTAGCTGTCTCCGATGGCTGAGAGAGTCACGCCCGCCGCCGCCAGGATGATCTCGAGCCGCGCGAACCTCGTGCGCACGGCGACGACCCAGAAGATGGCGACCGGCACCCATTGCGTCGCGAGGGAGAGGCCGATCGTGACGACGGGATTGTTCTCGCCGCGGGATATGAGCAGGCCACCGAGGAAGAGAACCTCGATGATGACCATCACGAGCAACAGCCAGTTCGTCAGCGGCCTCAAGGTGCTGTGGCCTTGTCGCCGCGGAGTGGGCACTGCGTCGACCGGCAGCACTGCTGGTTCACTCATGGTGCGTGGGCAGCGTCCCGCCGAAACTGGCCTCCACAGCCATTCGGGGCGAAATCATGTGCACAGGGTACAAGGCGGGCGAGGAGAGAAGGCAGCCCCAGATCGGGGCGGCGGCAAATCGTCGGGATCGCGCGCTTGTGCCGCTCGTGAGCCCGCCACGCGGTGTGGTCCGCCATCGTTGCCTCAAGCTAACGTGAAGCGCATGGTCATACACCTGGACCGCGAAGAGGCACGCCGTATCGCCGTTGGAGCCCAGCGGCTAAATGCCCGCAGGCCCGGTTCGCTGCTCGATGTCGTGCGTCAGCTCACGTTCGTGCAGCTCGAGCCGACCGCGGCGGTCGCGCCGACGGCCGACCTCGTGCTGTGGAGCCGACTGGGGGCCGACTACGAGCCCGATGACCTCACGACCGCTCTGGAGCAGGACTTCTCGCTCTTCGAGCTCGGCCTCATGGCCCGCCCGATGGAGGATCTCGCGTTGTACCGGGCCGAGATGGAGGCGTGGCCGAGACACGAGTCGACCGCACGCTGGCTCGACGACAACGACGAGTTCCGGCAGGACGTCCTCCAGCAACTCGAGCTCGACGGCCCGCTGACGGCGCGTGACATTCCGGACACCAGCCTCGTGTCCTGGCCGTCGAGCGGGTGGAACAACAACCGCAACGTCATGATGATGCTCGAATGCCTCATGATGCGCGGCGATATCGCCGTCGCGGGTCGACGAGGGCGCGACCGGCTCTGGGATCTCGCCGAACGGGTCTACCACGCCGACATCCCGACCGTGCCGCGCGAGGAGGCCACCCGCATCCGCAACGAGCGCCGACTGCACGCCCTCGGTGTCGTGCGCAACGCCACGCCCGACCTCCCGGTCGAGACGACGCGAGTGGGCGACTCGGGTGAGGCCGCCACGATCGAGGGGCTGAAGGGCACGTGGCGCGTCGACGCGGAGGCGATCGGCAAGCCCTTCAAGGGTCGCACTGCCCTGCTCTCCCCCTTCGACGGGCTGATCCGCGACCGTAAGCGCATGCTCGACCTGTTCGAGTTCGACTACTCCCTCGAGATGTACAAGCCCAAGGCCAAGCGACGCTGGGGCTACTACGCGCTGCCGATCCTGCACGGCGACAGCCTGGTGGGCAAGGTGGATGCCACGGCGGATCGCAACGAGGGCGCGCTCGCCGTGCACGCCATCCATGAGGACACGCCGTTCACCCCCGACATCGAGGACGGCGTGCGCGCCGAACTCGAGCACCTTGCCGGCTGGCTGGGGCTGGCTTTGGCCACGCCGCGGTCCTAGCGTGAAGTCATGGCTGAGCAGATCACCCCGCGGCAGTTCACCGAGTCGACAGGGGTAGAGGACTGGCGGGTGCTGGCGCACGGAGCGAGCACCTATTTTCGAACCGGCTCGTTCACGGCGGGCGTCGAGCTCGTCGAGGCGATCGGCGAGTTGGCGGACGCCGCCGACCACCACCCCGATGTCGACTTGCGCTACGCCGGCGTGACCGTGCGTTTGTTCAGTCACGACGTCATGGGGCTGAGCGAGCGTGACGTCGAGTTGGCTCGTGAGATCTCCGCCGCAGCGCGCGAGCTCGAAGTGCCGGCCGACCCGGCAGCGGTGCAGGAGATCGACCTCGCGATCGACGCGCTGGTCGCCGCCGAGGTGCTGCCCTTCTGGAAGGCTGTGCTCGACTACAAGCAAGTGAGCGACGAAGACCTTGCGGATCCACGCGGCCGATGGTCGTCCGTCTGGTTCCAGCAGATGGACGTGCCGAGGCCGCACCGCAATCGCATCCACGTGGACGTGTGGGTGCCCCACGACCAGGGCGAAGCGCGAGTCGCAGCCGCTCTCGCCTCAGGAGGCACACTCGTCGACGACAGCCACGCTCCCGCATGGTGGACCCTCGCCGACGAGGAGGGCAATGAAGTCGACGTCGCCACGTGGATGGGGCGCGACTGAGGCTCCACGTCACAGGCGACGCGACCGGCCCCTAGTCGGCCGGGCGTGTTGTGGTCCTGATCTGCATGACATCGACGTTCGGCATGTGTGCGCGCACCTGCTCTCGCACCTCGGTCACGATGTTCTCCGCACTCGACATGGGCTGGTCATCCACCACCACGATTGCATCGCCCTGCATTCGGTGACCCACCCAGCGAAGGCGCACCTCGCCCACCTCGCGCACCCCCGCGACGTGCTCGATGGCATGCTCGAGCCTGCTCACCAGTTCGGGTTCGACTCCGTCCATGAGGCGGCGACCGATACTGCGCACGGTTCCCCAGAGCAGCACGACTATCGCCGCGGAGATCAGGATGCCGACGATCGGGTCGGCCAGCGGAAAGCCGGCCATCACACCGATAGCGCCGACCACGACCGCGAGTGAGGTGAAGCCGTCGGTGCGGGCATGCACGCCGTCGGCCACGAGGGCGGCGGAGCCGATTCGCTGACCGACCCGAATGCGGTAGATCGCGACCGCCTCGTTGCCGATGAAACCGATGACGCCGGCCGCGAGAACCCACCACAGGTTGTCGAGCGGGCGCGGGTTGAGCAGTCGTTCGACGGACTGCCACGCGGCAACGATCGCCGAGAGCGCGACGACCACGATGATGAAGAGGCCCGCGAGATCCTCGGCGCGGCCGTAGCCGAACGTGTACCTGCGGCTCGCCGCGCGCCGACCGAGAATGAAGGCAACCCACAGGGGTACGGCCGTGAGCGCGTCGGAGAAGTTGTGCACGGTGTCGGCCAGGAGCGCGACCGACCCGCTGATGAGCACGACCGCGAACTGCAGAACCGTCGTGGCAAGCAGCACGACAAGGCTGATCTTGAGCGCTCGGACACCCTCCCGGCTCGCCTCCAGCGCGTCGTCGATGGAGTCGGACGCATCGTGGGTGTGTGGAACGAACAGGCCGTGCAGCAAGCCCTTCACTCCGGTGGGATGTGCGTGATCGTGGTCGCCGTGATCGTGGTCGCCGTGATCGTGCGCATGCGTGTGTTCGTGCAGTACCACTAGTGATCCTTCGGCGGGATGAGGTGATGACGGGGCGTGCCGCCGAGCGAGTGCTCGGCCTGGAAGATCGCGTCGGAGACGAGCTGTCGCATGTGTTCGTTCTCGAGGCGATAGAAGACGCGCGTTCCCTCTTGCCGGGTCGTCACCATCCTGGCCAGTCGCAGCTTGGCGAGGTGTTGTGACACGGCCGCCGGACTCTTGTCGACGATGTCGGCCAGGTGGTTCACCGACAGCTCGTCCTCCCCCAGCGCGAGGATGATGCGCACTCGAGTCGAATCCGCGAGCATGGCGAAGACCTCGACGGCGAGTTCGACGAACTGGTTGTCGGAGTCGACCCCCGAAACCTGCTTATCTGCATCCATACGCAGATTATTGCACATGCAGTGGCTAGGTGAGCACTTCGCTCGTGCCGACGTCGAACGCGTCTCGGTTCGCGAGAATCGCATCCTGGTTGTCGGCGGCCCACGTGGCCAGCGCCAGCACCGGCTGGCTCAGCGTGCGCCCGAGGTCGGTGACCGCGTATTCGACGCGAGGCGGCACTTCCGCGTAAATGGTTCTCGTGATGAGACCGTCACGCTCCAGTGCGCGCAGCGTGAGGGTGAGCATGCGTCGCGAGATTCCCGGCACCGTGCGGAGCAGCTCGGTGAACCGCTTCGGCCCCTCTTCCAGGATTCCGATGAGCAGCAGGCTCCACTTGTCGCCGATGCGTTCGAGCACCGACCGGAATACGTCCGGATCGTGGGCGAGGCAGAGCTTGCCCATCGAACGCAGGGTCTCATCGACGAGCGTGGCATGACTCATGTGGATCTCTCCTCGGTTACTCCTGGGTAACCTGCGTACGCTTGAAGTTACCGGTTACGCAAGTGTACACCAGTAACTATGAGTAACCAAGACCCCACCACCATCGAGTTCGGCCTGAACTCATTCGGCGAACTCGCTACCGACGCGACCGGACGCCAGCTCAGCGATGCGGAGACGGTGCGCCTGATCATCGACGAGGGCGTCCTCGCCGAATCGGTCGGCATCGACTCCTTCAGTATCGGCGAGCATTACCGCCCCGAAATGATGGATTCCGCCAACCACGTGATTCTCGCGGCGATCGCGAGCCGCACGGAGCGCATCCGGCTGGGCACCTCCGTCACGGTTCTCAGCACACAGGATCCCGTGCGGCTCTACGCCGAGTCAGCGACCCTGGATGCCGCATCGAACGGGCGAGCGCAACTGATCCTCGGTCGCGCGTCGGCGACGGAGTCCTTCCCGCTCTTCGGGTACAACCTTGCCGACTACGAGACACTCTTCGAAGAGAAGCTCGACCTGTTCGTGCGGCTCCTGCGCGAGCAGCCGGTTACCTGGTCGGGGACCGTGCGCAGCCCGCTCACCAACCAGTACGTCGAGCCCGCGATCGAGCCGGGCTCGATTCCCACCTGGATCGGCGTGGGAGGCAGTCCCCAATCGGTGATTCGAGCCGCACGCTACGGTTTGCCGCTCATGCTCGCGATCATCGGCGGGCAACCGAGTCGGTTCACGCCGTATGTCGAGCTCTATCACCGCGCGCTCGAGCAATTCGGTCATCCGCGGCTGCCGGTCGGCGAGCACTCGCTCGGCCTGCTCGCGGCGACGGATGAGGAAGCCCGCGCGACGCATTGGCCCATCTGGAAGCACGTCATGGAGACCATGGGTAAGGAGCGAGGCTTCCTTCCGCCGACTCCCGACCGGTACGACGTCGAGACTCGAGCTGGGGCCCTGTTCGTGGGATCCCCAGAGACCGTGGCCGCTCGCATCGCCGAGACGATCCGAACGCTGAGCCTCAGTCGCTTCGACCTCAAGTACGACCTGCTGCAGATGCCCCGTGAAACGCGAAAGGCGACGATCGAGCTTTACGGACGCGAAGTCATCCCACGAGTTCGGCAACTTCTCGCCGAGGAGCCGATCGACGTGTACGACCGTGTCTGACCGAGACCTGCGGTTGGGCATCGTTGGAGCCGGCAAGATCGGCACGACGATTGCGCGCGCAGCCATAGCCGCCGGATACGACGTCGCCGTCTCCGGGTCCGGACCAGCTGCGCGCATCGCTCTCACCGTCGACGTGCTCGCCCCCGGTGCCCGCGCGACAACGACTGATGCCGTCGTGCGGCACGCCGATACGATCGTTCTCGCCGTACCGACTCACCGGTTCCGCGAGCTGCCGCACGATCAATTCGACGGCAAGGTCCTCATCGACGCGATGAACTACTGGGAGCCGATCGACGGCGAAGACGACGAGCTCGCTGCCGCGCCCCATGGCTCCAGTGTCGTCGTGCAGGCCCACTTTCCGGCCGCTCGGGTCGTCAAGAGCCTCAACCAGCTCGGCTACCACGACTTCGAGGAGAGACGGCGCGCGCCCGGCGCCCCGCACCGGGTGGCCATCGCCGCCGCCTCGAACGACCGGCAGGCGCTCGACGAGGTACTCGAACTCATCGACAGGCTGGGATTCGATGCTGTCGATGCCGGTGACCTCGCAGCGGGCATCACCCTGGAACCCGATGGCGTCGCGTTCGGGGCCGCCTACTCGGCCGACGAACTCGCGAGCTCCCTTCGGCTCGATCCGGTGCGCTTCTGAGGGCTGCGGCGACCGAACCCTAGTAGAGGGTCGCCGCGTGATCCGGCACGTACCGGTAGAGCTCCTTGTCGGGGCGTTCGTAATTGTCGGCGCGCGGACGGTCCGGAATCGTGACCTTCTCGGGCTTCAGCTGGTCGTACGGCACCTGGGAGAGAAGGTGGCTGATCGTGTTGAGCCGAGCGGCGCGCTTGTCGTCGCTCTCGATGGTCCACCACGGCGCTTCGTCGGTGTCGGTTCGCTCGAACATCTCGTCCTTTGCGCGTGAGTAGTCTTCCCACTTGGTGATCGATTTCACGTCGGTCTCCGAGAGCTTCCAGCGACGCAGCGGGTCTTTCTGCCGGGATCGGAACCGCTTCTCCTGCTCCTCGTCCGAGACCGAATACCAATACTTGATGAGGATGATGCCGTCGTCGACGAGCAGTCGCTCGAAGATCGGCGTCTGCTCGAGGAAGCGCGCGTGCTCCTCGGGCGTGCAGTACCCCATCACGCGCTCGACTCCCGCTCGGTTGTACCAGGAGCGGTCCATGAGCACGATCTCCCCCGTCGTCGGCAGGCGCCCGATATAGCGCTGGTAGTACCACTCGCCGCGCTCGCGCTCGCTCGGCTGCGGAAGCGCGACAACACGGGCGGAACGCGGGTTCAGGTACTGCATGACCCGCTTGATCGCGCCGCCCTTGCCCGCGGCATCCCGGCCCTCGAAGATGACGACCACTCTCGCGCCAGATTCGGTGATCCACCGCTGCATCGTCACCAACTCGGCTTGCAGTTTCTCGAGTTCCTTCTCGTACGCGGCCTTCGGCACCCGTTTGGGCCGGGTCTTAGTCATCTGCCGGCGCTTTCATGAGGAGCGCACCAGCGTCGACGCGAGTGGCGAAGCCGACGGCCTGCCCGAATGGATCGCCATCCAGCTGTATCTCGTCGGCGTGACTGAGCCGCACCTCGAATTCGGGAAGTTGCGCCAGGTCCACTGCCGACACATCGACGCCGTCGAGCTTGCGACCCGCCTTCGTGCGCTTGACGATTCCGTTCTCCCAGAAGACCTTGAAGATGACCTGCAGCCACCCCCCGAACGACTCGGGCTTGAGGATGACGATGTCGAGCAGGCCGTCATCGACGACCGCCTCGGGCAGAAGCAGGATGTTCCCGGGAAGCGACCCGCAATTGCCGACGATCACCGCTTGGGCTCGTGCCGGCCGACGCCTCTGCTTCTGGTCGGAGCGGTACTTGATGCGCAAGTAGTCCTTGTCGCGCAGCACTCCGGCCAGTGCACGCGCGTAAGCCAGCCAGCCCACCTTCGCCTTGAGGTCCGGGTCGGTGTTGTTCATGATCTTTGCGTCGAGGCCGACGCCGGCCATCACGAGGAATGAGTGGGTGTCGGTCTCGCCGTCGGGCCTCGCGATATCGATGACTGCGACGTCGATGCGACGATCGACGCCCGCATAAGCGGTGCGGACCGAATGCTCCATGTCGTCGATCGTGAGATCCAGGTTGCGCGCGAGGAGATTTCCGGTACCGGACGGCAGCAGGGACAGCGCGGCATCGGTGCCGGCAAGAACTTCGGCCACGGCCCGCACTGTGCCGTCGCCTCCCGCCGCTATCACGAGAGTCGCACCCGCCTCGAGGGCCTCGGCCGCCTGTCCCCCGCCCGGATCGTCTTCGGTGGTTTCGAACCACAAGGTCGTCCACCCGCCTGCCGCGTCTTCGGCTTCGACGACGCGCTTGATCTCATCCACCTCGACTTTGACCGGGTTGTAGATGACCGCGGCGGTTGCTCGAGTGACGGGAGGAGGGACCGAACCCCCCGATGCGGGCAGGCTCTCGACAGACGACATAGGCCGATCCTAGGTCCGCTCACCGAGGGGTTCACCAGTTCCCGGAAGGCCTTGACTTTGTCGTTGCCATGCCTAACGCTGCGGGGATGGAGACAAGCCCAGTCAAGGACGCCGTCCGCAGCACGAGACGAATGCGCCCCTTGCGCTTCCTCGCCCGGGCCGGGTTCGCCGTCAACGGACTCGTGCACGCCATCATCGGATTCCTCGCAATCGGTGTCGCCATAGGCGGCGGCGGCCAGGCCGACCAATCCGGGGCTCTCGGTCAGCTTGCGGCGAGCCCCGGCGGCACTCTCACGCTCTGGGTCGTCACCATCGGCCTTGCGGCGCTGGGCGTCTGGCTCATCCTCGGTGCCTTCCTCGTCCGCAGCGCTGACGGGAAGAAGCGCGTCGCGCACTTCCTCGTCGAGGCCGGGAAGGGCCTCGCTTATCTGCTTCTCGCTGGGACCGCGGTCACCTTCGCCCGTGGCGGGTCGTCCAACAGCGAAGCGGATGTCGACAGAATGAGCGCCACCCTGATCGCTGCGCCGGGAGGCATACTCGTGCTCTGGCTGCTTGCACTGCTCGTGATCGGCGTCGGCGTGTACTTCGTCGTCAAGGGGGTGAGGCGCAAGTTCGTCGACGACATCGACCTTCCCTCCGACAACGCTGGTAAAGGGCTGGTCGCGCTCGGGATCTTCGGCTACGTCGCCAAGGGGATCGCGCTCGGTTTCACGGGCATACTTCTCGCGCTCGCCGCATACCGTGCGAACCCGGCCGAGGCGGCGGGTCTCGACGGCTCCCTCAAGGCGCTTGTTGCGCTGCCGCTGGGACAGGTGGTACTCATCCTGATCGGCCTTGGCTTCATGGCCTACGGCGCCTACTGTTTCGTGCGAGCGAAGGTCGCCCGGCTCTAGGCCGTGTTGATCAAGTCTGATCTGATCCAGATCAGGGTGGCGGCGAGGCTGACGGCGGCGCGGTAGCTTCGGAGGAGCTTGTCGGAGCGCATCGCGATCCCGCGCCACACTGGGCCTCCTGGGCGCCCCAGCGTCCGAGCGCGACGATCGTCTCGCGCAAGGCAAGCCCGCGATCGGTCAGCGCGTAGGCCCGGGTGTTGTGCCGGAGCGGCAGACGGGACAGCACGCCGGCCGCTTCGAGCTCGCGCAGGCGGGTCGCGAGTATGTTCGTCGGCACTCCGAGGTCGCGCTGCAGATCGCCGTAGCGCTGCGGCCCGTCGAGCAGCCGCTCCACGACGAGCAGGGCCCACCGTGCTCCGACGATGTTGAGGGCCGCGGCGAGGTCGCTCACACGGTCGGATCGGCGTCCGGCTTCATCCAAAACGGCGAGTAATGGTAGCCGTCGGGGTCGTCGAACTGGCGTTGGTACATGAAGGGGTAGTCGTCGGTGTCACCGATCCGCCCGCCGGCGGCGCCGGCGCGCTCGGCCAGCTCGTCGACCGCCTCGCGGCTGCCGAGGTCGAACGAGACCGTGACCTTCGAGGGCGTGTGGGGTCCGCCGACCAGCTCCTCGACGCCGCCGACGCTCGCGTACATCTCGCGGCTTCCGAGCATGA
>JAODAV010000039.1 GCA_025463605.1 Rhodoglobus sp.
AGGTCTGTCCTTATTCCGTCGATTTTTGAAAACGTCAGATTAAGGAAAGCGTTCCGTCGTGATCCGTCTTATGCCTGCTGCTCTGCACTAACGTCTCCCTGAGCGTTTCTCCTAGCCTTGGACCTCCGGCTAATGGAGCGCGGTTTTTTCTGAGTACTAGTCAGGCCACTGGGCCCTTCAGCTAGGTCGCTGAGGGTCGAAGCAGGCCGGCCCCATTGGTCACCTTGGGTGGTTTCTCAAATATGCCGTCGTCCAGATGGAACGGACGGTAAAAATGTTCATTGCAACCGTGCGAAACAACCAAAGGGAGTTTGAAATGAAGAAGATTATTCTGGCTACCGCGTTTGCTACCATGATTTCTAGTGCTGCCTTTGCTCAGGCTGGTGCCAATCAGAATGCTCCACAGCCGAGCTCGTCCGGCGTTGGTGTCAATCAACCAGGTACCACGAGCACTGGCACTGCAGTTGACCGCCCCGACTCCGCGAAGGGTGGCATGTCCAACGGCGCGACGAGCGGCATGTCGAATAGCAACATGAACAAGGGCGGTGAATCCAAAGACGGCGTCGGCATGGCGAAGGGCGGCATGAAGAAATAGCTCTAATCGGCGCGCAGTTCTCGTTGCTATAGAAGCTCTTTATCTTGGCCCCGGCGCGTGAGAACGCCCCCGGGGTCGATCTTTTGGTGCGTGGGAGTCCGTCGTTTTTCAATACTAAGAAAATCTTCTTGAGCGCATATCCAAAGAAAAACCCGCCGGTTAAGGCGGGTTTCACTGAGACAGCAGTGCGATTGGCTATTTCTCCGGGTGACCGGAACCCGGCGGCGTAGTCTTCGGTGCTTTTCCATCTTCGACCCGGCCCTCGTTGCGCAGATCGCGGCCCTCTTGGGCTTTCTCCTTGCTCTTGGGATCCTTGCCGTGTTCGTTCATCTCTTCCTTGACGAAGCCGGCGCCTTCTTTGATTTCGCCCTTGATACTCATGACATTCCTCCTTTTGTGGACTTGCGCAGAGCAACAAAGAGAACGCGCGTGAGTTCCGTTAATCCGTCGTGAACGTCGAAGCGGAATCCGAGTCGGCCCCGCCTAGAGCCGGCCAGTCTCAATTGGGAACGAAGGCTTTCGCGGCAAGTTGCACTCGCTATTACAGAGGATCGCAAATGACTACGATCGACCGGCCTCTTGTACTCCCGCCCGTGACGCGAAGAGACGTGATGGGCGGGGCGAGCATAGGTATCGTCGCCGCCGCCTCTATCTCACCCTCATTCGCGCAAGGAAACTCCTCGATGACCACGAAACCCCTGCCGGATCCCCGTACGCAGTATCCACAGCCGCCCTACAAGAAGCAGTCGCAGAAGTGGCCCGGCCTTGCCAGCGAGATGGATCCGGCGCCGGATCATGGAGAGAGGAGCTACAAGGGGTCAGGCAGACTCGCCGGTCGGAAAGCGCTTATCACCGGTGGCGACTCGGGGATGGGACGCGCTGCGGCAATCGCTTATGCGCGGGAGGGTGCCGATGTCGCCATCAATTATCTGCCAGATGAAGAGCCGGACGCCCGGCAGGTGATCGCGTTGATCAAGGCCGAGGGCAGGGTTGCAGTGGCGATCCCCGGCGATCTGCGATCCGAAGCATTCTGCCAGGAAATGGTCGCGAAGGCCGTAGGGGGCCTTGGCGGACTCGACATCCTGGTCAACAACGCCGGTCGCCAGCAAACCCAGGCCTCGATTATGGACATCACGTCGGAAGCCTTCGACGCCACAATAAAAACGAACATCTACGCGCCATTCTGGACCATCAAGGCTGCCTTGCCACATTTGAAGCCAGGCTCGGTAATCATCGCTACGTCTTCGGAGCAGGCGATGGATCCCTCAGCCGAACTGTACGACTACGCGCAGACTAAGGCGGCGACCACGAACTACGTTAAGTCGCTAGCCAAACAGTTGTCCCCGAAGGGTATACGCGTCAACGCGGTTGCGCCCGGTCCGATCTGGACGCCGCTGCAGGTCTCTGGTGGGGCGACAATGGAGAAGTTGGAGAAGTTCGGCAGCATGACGCCGTTAGGCCGCGCCGGCCAGCCGGCCGAACTTGGTTCGATCTACGTCCAGCTTGCTGATGCCGGTGCAAGTTATGCCACCGGGCAAGTTTACGGTTCGGCGGGCGGCTCAGGCCAACCGTAGCTTTTCCAAGGCGTGTTGTAGCGCCATGGCCTACAAGTGCAAACGTCTGTGCGGCGGCGGATCAAATCCGGACAGGGGGTGGGGCTGCGGATCGTTCTGGTGATTTTCGGCGTAAATGTCGCTAAGGCGGCGGTTCGGCTGGCGGTGCCAGTCGTGGCAGCTCCGGCCGCGTTACCAGCGCTGGGTCCAGCGGCACCGGTTCCGCAGCGGGTATGACGGGTAGCTCGGGCTCCAGCACAAATGCGGGCACGGGCCGGCTCCAGCGCGTCGACGACGGGCACTAACCCCTCTGGGGGCACAATTGGCGCCGGCACGTCCCCCAGCGGCTCGACGATCACGCCGGGCGCCAGCAGTGTGCGAGCACCGGTGTTGGGACATCCGCCGGCCGCACCCCATAGCTCAACAACTTTTACGCTAATGGCCCCGCATTTTGCGGGGTCTTGCATGCGAAAGATCATTATTGCGACTGCGTTGCTGGCGTTTTCGGCGACTGCAGCATTGGCGCAGGCGAGGGAAGGTCGTGGCCGCGCGACCAAAAAAATCTCTTGGACTGAGTATGATCTAAAAAAGCTGAACAGTCTGCTCGAGGCCGGTGCGTCGGCTGCCCGTGCCTCAGCAGCTTTAACTGCAGCATCCGGTCCGTTCAGCAGAGGGTCCGCCAACTTGGAAAATCATTTCTGAGCATGAGCGAGGCTCGCAAAAAGTTGAATCTGGGGTCGATCAAGCCAAACACGATGAGGCCGTAGTGATCCGTCGTGGCCGCGGAACGTCCCGCCAAACCCGGCATTGAATTAAAGCGCTGGTGACGACATCGACAGCGCGTTAGGCCTCGTCCCGCTTTCCTCCTGGCAGGGTCTTCAGTCGGGCGGGGTCTTTCATGTGAATAGACGTCGATGGAGGTGCCGATGACTAAAGAAGCTGACCAACGCGATCGTTCCGACAAGCCCCACACGAAGCAGACCGATGAGCCGTGGAAGGGCGTTCCGGAGAAGGAACAGGCTCCGGCAAAGAAAAAGCCAGATATCGAAAAGTGGAACGACAGGAAAACGCATTAGAAACATGGGCCAAAGAAGCCGGTCCCCCTAAAGACCTCCAACGGGCGAGGCCTTTCACGGCTGTTTGACCAAACTGCCCCACGCTTTCTTTGGCTCTGGAGAGCCGACATGTGAGACGTTCGGAAGCCGTCGCAGATATTTCCTGCGGCGGTTTTCTCATTTCCGGTTGCCGTAGCCGGAGCCCAGCGGCAGATTAACGCGATCCGCTATGAGATGCGAAAGCAAGAAAACGACTCGAGCGTCTTAGATACGGAGAAGCGCACCTTGGCGGCCACCGGTGGGAAAGGGGCAACCTGACCTCGGCATGGAGGCCGCCGACCACCTGACGGATCCATTCGACGCCATGCACCGCGCGAGTCATCACATCATTTCAGCAACGCTCATTCCGGAACTTGCCATGACCTTATTGCCCCGCATCCTCCGCGCCGTCACGCCCACCATCTTTGCCGTTGCCTTGGCGCCGTCGTTCAGCTTTGCCGCCGGCGCGCCGGCGGCAGCCCTGAACAAGACCGTGTCGTTGTCGTTCCAGTCCAGCGGCATAGCGCGGCCGGTCAGCGGCGGTGCCGAATACGGCTTCAACACGCTGGTCAGCCGCACCATCTACATTTCGAGCGAGGGCCGGCTATTCATGCGCGCCGGCCAGAAATCAGGCCGCGGCCCGGCCAGCGCGAGTAAGGAGATCGCGCCGGATTCCGGCGGCGGCAGCTTTCATTTTCAGGGCAACAGCATCGTCGGCGTGATGCCATTTGCCAGTGGGGCGCGCCAGGTAACGATGGCGTTCGACAGTAGTTTTTCTAGCTGCACCGCCAGCACGGTCGAGGGTCGCAACGCCGGCGCCACGATCCGCCGCAAGGCGCCGAACGGCGTGGTGGTGGGCATCCTGTCCTCGAAGGACTCGTTGCCGTCTTGCTCGGTGCAGAGCGGCAACGCCTTCGCGCATTGAACTGACTCAGCCGCCGAATTAGGCCACTCGTAGATTAAAACTAGGCCACTGCGAACATTCGTCAGGATTTGCCGATAGGAACATTTGCTGCACTGCATTGTTGCTTCCGATAGGGGAAGAACAAAGTGGCGCTGGAAAGCAAATGTAAGGCGTGCGGGGGAAGCTTGAAAAAATCGATAGCGTCCCGGGCCGGGTTGGCTTCGAGGTTCAAAAGTTCAAGTGTTTAGGCTGCGGGGCGATCACTCGAATCGAGGTCGACTCCCGCTTTGGCTAGGCCGGCGCGTTCCGTTGCGGAACGCCTGATGATCGCCGGCATAGGACCAAAGCGCTGCCAAAGCCCATTTTACGTGGTGGATTTTACAATTCATAAAGTCGGTGGTGTCTAAATGTTGGAATGAAAACGATCCGAGTATTTTTGGCGGACGAAACGGCTGCAACAGCCATTGAGTACGGCCTGATTGCCGCGATGATTGCACTTGCTATCATTTCTGTCGTGAACAACCTTGGGCTGACCCTCAAAGGAAAGTTCACGTCGATCAACGCTTCCCTCAAATAGCTACCGTCTGTCGGCTGCTCTTGCCGCTCACCAAGTGAGCCGGGTAGGGCGGTTCATGCCGCCCACTCAGACGGCACTACGCCTTCGGATTAAAACGTCCACCCAAGATGTTCATGCTTCCAGCGGTCGGTCGCCCTTTGGTGAACTCGGCTATCGCTTGCGACAGCTCGGCATCTGACATCGGGCTCGCCGGTTGGCGCAAAGATCCATCACGGAATCCGCGTTCAATGGCGGTGTAACGGTCAGAATCGTCGATTGCGAAAATCTTCTTGATGCGGGCTAGAAATGCTGTGAAGGGCATAGAATTGGTGCCTTAGTAGCGCGGTTCATGGCGCTTGCGAAGGCGGCCGCCTACTGAGGCGGCCTCCCTGTCCTCGCTTGTCCGTCAAACATCCCGTCAGCCTGAAACGAAAGCGGCCGCCTAAATGGCGGTTCCGAATTTCACGTAGCTTGTGGACGGTAAGCAGCGATAGCGTCTGAAACGTTCACGCCATTGATCATCATGCCATCGATGCGTGAATTTGTTATCGTTGCCCCAGAAAAATCTGCGTTGCTTGCAGATAAACCTGCAAGGTTGGCATCATCAATCGTAAAACCGCTCATATTGACGTTATGAGCTTTCCAGTCAGACATATTGCAATCGTCGAAAACCGCTCCAGAGACATCTGCTCCTTTAATATCCAAGCGGTTCTTACCTCCTACGATTCCCATATCGGTCCCCTCTCTGCGTGACAATGCCGCTGTGTAGCGAAGATAAACCGGGATTCAAAATTGGACGGTAAATACCGCTAAGTGAGGCGACCTGATTTTGTGGATGTCTCGGTGCGTAGTGAATTCCAAACCCTAAGGACCGTCAAAACGGGAAGCGGCCATAGCAGGACCCGTATCCAGTGCAGGGTCCAATATCGTGTGCGTGGGCTCATGGTCGTCGGGATAATCCAAACTAGGCCACTGTCAAAATCAAAATAGGCCACTAGGGGTTAAAATAGGCCGGCACCAATCATCATCGGTCCCTCACCAGCTTGTAGTTGTTCCGCCATTTCGGATCCTTGTCGATGTGACGGTAAACCGGCGTGCCTTTGGGGTAGAGCGCCTGCATCATCCCAAGCCGGGCAAATTCCATCGGTCCCCCATGGTCTGCCGTCTGAATCAGGACGTGCATCGCGGTTTGCCAGACTGGCTGTGCGTGCGTGTCGGCGGGCAGGGCGGTGATGTAGGCCCCGGCGTCCCGCAGCGTCACCAGCGGCTTCCCCTTGGGGACCGGGATGGGCTCGCGAAACTTCAAATCCCACGACATCAACGCAACTCCGGAACTCAACAGAACCGGGATTCAAGCCAGATCGGTCGGATTCGTTCCGCGGTGTTTATTCTCTGCTTCTCGCCATTTTTTCCGGAACGCGCGTATCGATGGAAATGGACTGCCAATCTTATGAGCCTGAGTGCGAACGCTGACGATGGACCGTCCGAATGCTGCCGCCGCGCGAAAGGCGGTGGCGCCGCTCGCGACCATGGCTTCAAGGCGTTCGTTGTCCTGCTCGGTCCAACTCTTATTCTTCAAGCCGGTGTGCATGACGGTTACGCGGGAGGCCTAAGGGACCGGGTCATCGCGTACAGAGCAGGCGATCTCAGCGGATCGGGGACTGTTTTCGCAATCATGAAATTGCACCTGTGGCACTCGAAGATACGCTTCTCGGCGCCGTCACGGCTTGGCTCGCGGGAGGACAGGTTCATGCGGGTATTGCAGCGCGCGCAGCGTGGGTGCTCGATGACGGTAATGGGCCAGAGGGAAGGCGCGCGGTCTGACATGGCATCTCACCATTCAACTGGAACGGCGAATTCTATGCCTGGCTTTCGCCGGCTGTCGGTCCGAAATCGGACGCAACAGGCATGAATTTAACGGCGGTGCCGGTGCGAGCCAGGTGGCCGCATCCAGACCAACACCGAGCGGAGTGACGAACCCAAAGGCTCCGGCCCGCCGCGCACTTCACTCAAATGGGTGAGACTGTTGACAGAGCGGAGCGAATGCTTGAGCTGCGCGGACGCGGAACGTCGCGCAATCAAAGGCATTGGACGGGAGCGCCGTGCATGCAGGCGGCGCTTTACAGGAGGAAACGGATGAAGATCACGACAATCGCGTTAGCGACGGCACTGTCTCTGAGTCCCGTTCTCGCTCTCGCACAATCCGGCGGTGGCAGCGGTGGTGGGGCAGGCGGCGGATCAACTGGCGGTGCCAGTGCTGGCGGGTCCGCCGGCGTTGCTGGCGCTGGTTCCAGCGGCACTGGTTCCGCGGCGGGTATGACGGGCAGCTCAGGTTCAAGCACAAACGCGGGCACGGCCGGGTCCGGCGCGTCGACGACGGGGGTAAACACCTCCGGCAGCACTATTGGCGCAGGAACGTCCACCAGCGGTTCTACTATGGCGCCCGGCTCCAGCAGTGGGGCAACCACGGCGTCGGCACATCCCCTGGCCGCAACCCATAGCTCGACAAGTGGTAAAACTAACGGCCCCGCATGTTGCGGGGTCGTTGTTTTTGCCCCACAGCAGCGATTGCTTGAAAGTGATGGTTTGATCCGACTTTCCGGCGCATAATGTCCGGTATGCAACATAGCTGCCAAAACGGCCTTGAAATCGTGATCATTGTGAAAGGGCGCCACCGCTTTCGTTGGGAGGTCCAAGACCTTAAAGGCAAGGTTTATGCTCACGGTGAGGCCGTTACGGTCGCCGCCGCTAAGGTAGAAGCTGGATTTGCGAGAATCGTATGCCGCTGCCATACGTTTTTGGCGTCGTCATCCCAAGCGAGCTTGCAAAGCATATCGGCCGGCATCGCCGCCGGGCCGATCATATCCGGCGTGGACTGCCGCCGCTCACCGACCGAAGCGGTTCAATAGCGGTTGGCGGGGAGCACCATGATCTCCGCAATCTGCACGTGGGGCGGCTGGTCGAGCGCGAACATGATGACGCGCGCGACGTCTTCCGGGTCGAGCGCCATCTTGAACTGGTCGAAGTAGGCCTGTTCCTTTTCACGGTCGCCGCGATAGCGGGTGACGATGATGCCGGTGCGGGCGAGGCCGGGCAGGATCTCGGTGATGCGGATGGCGGTTTCCGCAAGTTCGCCGCGGATGGTCTCGGTGAACATGCGGATGCCGGCCTTGCTGGTGGAATAGGCCGCCATGTCGGGCACGATGCGCACCGCATTGATCGAGCTGATATTGACCACGTGACCGCGGTTGCGCGTCACCATCTCCGGCAGCACCGCATGGGTCATGCGCATGGTGCCGATCAGATTGGTGCGGATGATATCGGTCCAGTCGTCCGCCGAGCCCTGGTCGAAGCGCGTGCGCCCGCCGATATCGTGGCCGGCATTGTTGACGAGGATATCCACCTGACGGAAATTTTCCGGCAGACCGTCGAGAACGGAATCGACGCCGGCATGGTCGGTGATGTCGAGGCGTACGGCGTGCGCCATGGCGCCGAGTTCGGCCGCGAATTCCGTGAGCGCTTCCTGATTGCGATCCACCAGAACGATCCGGCGGCCCGAGGCCACCACGCCGCGTCCGATGGCCCTTCCGAGGCCGCCGGCCGCGCCGGTCAACAGCACGGTCTCCTTGTGATCCCCCGTCATGTGCTCTCCCTCGGCGCGCCCGCATTGTTGACTGCGGTTGTGGGGCGTGTCCGGGGGCAACGTGCCAGACCCGCGACGCTGTGTCCGCCGTCGGACGCGTGCTAACTGTTATACCGAAACAGAGCGCCGACCGGACAAGAGCGCCTCGGGAAACACATGGACCTCAAGCAACTCAAGGCCTTTGCCACACTCGCCGAATTCGGCTCGTTCTCGCGCGCGGGTGCGGTTCTTTCGATTGCCCAGCCGGTTCTGAGCCGCCAGATCAAGGCGCTGGAGCAGGAGCTCGGCATCGAGCTGTTCTATCGCAACGGCCGCG
>JAODAV010000017.1 GCA_025463605.1 Rhodoglobus sp.
AGCGTCGCCGCATCAGCCTCTCGCTGAAGCAGGCGAACGAGGGCGTCGACCCCGAGGGCACCGAGTTCGACCCGGCACTCTACGGAATGCTCACCGAGTACGACGACCAGGGCAACTACAAGTACCCCGACGGTTTCGACCCGGAGACCAACGAGTGGAAAGAGGGCTTCGAGACCCAGCGCGAGAAGTGGGAGCAGGATTACGCTGCCGCCCAGGCTCGCTGGGAACAGCACAAGAAGCAGGTCGCTGCGGCCGCGCTGCAGGAGGACGTCATCTCCTCGAGCAGCGACGTTCCCGCCGGCGCATCCTCGTTCTCGAGCGATGAGGCGCCCGCAAGCGCCGGAACGCTCGCTGACGACGAGTCGCTCGCCGCTCTTCGCGAGAAGCTCTCGAACAACTCCTGAGCTCGACAGGCTCGATAACCGAGTCAGAACGGCCGGTCCTCCTCGGAGGGCCGGCCGTTTCGGCGTTATAGGGCGCGGATTCGCTGCCACGGAAGAACAGGCATGCAGGCCGCGCGGCCGGCGAGCTAGAGGGCCAAGGCCTTGCGCTCGCGCCGGCGCCGCCCTGCCCGGCGCAAGAGCAGCACGAAGCCGACGATGATCCCGCCTATGGCCACGATTACCAGTACCGGCAAGAGCAGGGCGAGGATGCTCAGGATGACGCTGCTCACGTCCTCCGCGGTACTCACGACCGGCGCGGCGGTGCCGACCGTGACGGCGTTGAGCGCGGGACGCGACGCCATCTTCGCGACGTGGGTTCCCAGCGCGAGCAGCACGCCGATGGCGATGGGCACCCACGCGTTCGACGTGAAGAAGGAGGCCGGATCGGTCACGACCGCTGTTGCCGAGGCTGAGCCCGTGCCGAACGCGATGCCGCCCGCGGCCGGCCGCACGATGGTCTGCAACCAGTCGTTGATCGAGTCGACGACAGGGATCTTGTCGGCGACGATCTCGATCACGAGAAGCACCCCGAGAATTGCCAGCACCCAGGGGTTCTCGAGCCACGCCCATGACGCGGGAAGTTCGACGAAGTCGATGAAGCGCCCTGCGAGTCCGAGCACGAGCAGCGGTATGTAGGCATTGAGGCCGGCGGCCACCGCGAGTCCTGTACCGGTGAGCACTTCGAACATCGTTGGTCCTCTCCCGGCCCCGCCCAGAGCCTCTTCGGCGCGTGGCACCGGCGCAGCCGCCCTAGCCCGAGGCTAGCATTGCGGATGTGTACCTGATCGGGCTGACTGGCGGCATCGCATCCGGCAAGTCGGTGGTCGGTAAGCGCCTTGCCGAGCACGGTGCCGTGCACGTCGATGCGGATGTGCTCGCCCGCGAAGTGGTGGAGCCGGGCACTGCTGCGCTCGAGCGCATCGCGCAGGAATTCGGCCCCAGTGTGATCGCTGCGGACGGCAGTCTCGACCGACCCGCGCTCGGCGCGATCATCTTTTCCGACGCCGAGAAACGCTCGGCGCTCAATGCGATCACCCACCCCGCCGTGTGGCGGCGTGCGAAGGAGCTGTTCGACGCGGCCGAAGCGGCGAATCCTGACGCGGTCATCGTCTACGACGTTCCCCTGCTCGTCGAGGCGGCGGGCGACCGACCCATGCGCTTCGACCTCGTCGTCGTCGTGCACGCCGGCCGCGAGACGCGCATCTCCAGGCTCGTGGGGCTGCGCGGGATGACCCGGGAGGAGGCCGAGCACCGGCTCAATTCGCAAGCGAGCGACACGGAGCGCCTCGCGATCGCCGATGTCGTCATCGACAGCGACGGCACGCTCGACGACACCCTCGAGCAGGCCGACGAACTGTGGGCGATGGCGTCGGCATCCGCGGTGAGCAAGGGTTCTCTCTAAGCACAACGTGGTGAGTCGCACTGTCAGCGGGCCTGCCTAAGCTGGAATCATGCAGCCCACCCGTTCCGTGCGCCCGTTCGAGGTCGTCAGCGAGTACCTGCCGAGCGGCGACCAGCCGGCAGCCATCGCCGAGCTCGCGCATCGCATCAACGCGGGAGAGACCGATGTCGTGCTCCTCGGCGCAACGGGAACCGGCAAGTCGGCCACGACGGCGTGGCTCATCGAGCAGGTTCAGCGCCCCACCCTCGTACTCTCGCACAACAAGACCCTCGCCGCCCAGCTCGCGAACGAGTTCCGCGACCTCATGCCCAACAACGCAGTCGAGTACTTCGTCTCTTACTACGACTATTACCAGCCCGAGGCGTACGTGCCTCAGACCGACACTTTCATCGAGAAGGACTCGTCGATCAACGCCGAAGTCGAGCGGCTCCGGCACTCGACCACCAACTCGCTCCTGAGCCGTCGCGACGTCGTGGTCGTGTCAACGGTCTCGTGCATCTACGGCCTCGGAGCTGCCGAGTCGTATCTCGATGCCATGATCGCGCTCCAGGTCGGTCAGCGCATCGATCGCGAGACGCTCATCCGCCGGTTCGTATCGATGCAGTACCAGCGCAACGACTACGACTTCTCCCGCGGCACATTCCGGGTCAGGGGCGACACGATCGAGATCATCCCCGTCTACGAGGAGCTCGCGATCCGAATCGAGATGTTCGGCGACGAGATCGAAGCGCTCTACGCCCTTCACCCGCTCACCGGTGAGGTCGTCAAGACCATGGATGCGATCTCGGTGTTTCCCGGCACCCACTACGCCGCGAGCCCGCAGACCATCAAGCGCGCCATCGGAACCATCCAGGAGGAACTCGCCGAACGCCTTCAGGAGCTCGAGCGGCAGGGCAAACTGCTCGAAGCGCAGCGGCTGCGCATGCGCACTACGTTCGACATCGAGATGATGGAGCAGATCGGCTTCTGCAACGGCATCGAGAACTATTCGCGCCACATGGACGGTCGCGCCCCCGGCGAGGCGCCGCACTGCCTGCTCGACTACTTTCCAGAAGACTTCCTCGTGGTGATCGACGAGTCGCATGTCACGGTTCCCCAGATCGGCGCGATGTACGAGGGGGATGCTTCACGCAAGCGCACACTCGTCGAGCACGGTTTCCGCCTGCCGAGCGCACTCGACAACCGCCCGCTCAAGTGGGAGGAGTTCCTCAACCGCGTCGGCCAGAAGGTGTACCTCTCCGCGACGCCCGGCAAGTACGAGCTCGGCATCACCGATTCGGTGGTCGAGCAGGTCATCCGTCCCACCGGACTCGTCGATCCCGCGATCGTCGTCAAGCCGTCGAAGGGGCAGATCGACGACCTGCTCGAGCAGATCCGCATTCGCGTGGAGAAGAACGAGCGCGTGCTCGTCACGACGCTCACGAAGAAGATGGCCGAGGAGCTCACGGAGTTCCTCGGCGAGCACGGCGTGCGGGTTCGCTACCTCCACTCAGACGTCGACACCCTGCGTCGCGTGGAACTGCTCACGGAGTTGCGCCAGGGCGTGTACGACGTGCTCGTGGGGATCAATCTCCTGCGCGAGGGGCTCGACCTGCCCGAGGTCTCACTCGTCGCCATCCTCGATGCCGACAAGGAAGGCTTCCTGCGGTCCGGCACGTCGCTCATCCAGACCATCGGCCGTGCGGCGCGCAACGTCTCCGGCGAAGTGCACATGTACGCCGACGTCATGACCGATTCGATGGCGAAGGCCATCGAGGAGACGGATCGGCGACGCGAGAAGCAGGTCGCGTACAACACGGAGCGCGGCATAGATCCGCAGCCCCTGCGCAAGAAGATCGCGGACATCACCGATGCCCTCATGCGCGAGGGCGCCGACACCGCCGAGCTGCTGTCGGGCCGCGGCCGCGACAAGAAGCGCGCCCCGACGCCGAACCTCAAGCGCGAAGGGCTGGCGGCACAGGGCGGCAACGATCTCGAAGCGATCATCTCCGACCTGAACGAGCAGATGCTCGCGGCCGCGGCCGAACTCAAGTTCGAGCTCGCCGGACGGCTCCGCGACGAGGTCGCCGACCTCAAGAAGGAACTGCGGCAGATGGAGCAGGCCGGGCACTTGCGCTAAGCGCCGCGGCGGAGGTTGCGCCCGCCGCTAGGCTTGCGGAATGCCCGACTGGCTTCTCGCACATTGGACCGAGATCTTCGGGTTCGTCACCGGGGTCATGTGTGTGTACTTCGCGGCTCGCCGGAACATCTGGACCTTTCCGCTTGGCATCGCGAGCAGCCTCGTGTTCCTTGTCGTCTTCCTCGACTACACGCTGTACGCGGATGCGGGCCTCCAGGTGGTCTTCGTCGTCCTGGGGATCACGGGCTGGGTGGGGTGGGATCGGGCGCGGGCGAGTGATCAGCGCGCGGCGACGACACCGATGCCACGGTCGATGATTCCCGGCCTCGTCATCGTCGGGATCGCGGTCGCCGCCCTGCTGGCCTGGGTGCTCGCGGCGTTCACCGATTCCACTACCGAGATCCCGGATGCTGCGACGACGAGCGCAAGCCTCGTCGCCCAGTACATGTTGAACCGGCGCTGGATCCAGAGCTGGTTCGTCTGGATCGCTGTGGATGTCGCCTACATCGGCCTCTATGCGGTCAAGGGCCTCTGGATCACCGCCCTGCTTTACCTCGTGTTCATCGCGGTCTGTATCTCGGGCTACCGAACGTGGCGCGCCGCCCCGCACGAGGTGGCCTCTCGGGAGCTCGAGACCGTGCATGGCTGAGCGGCGGTTCCGGCACGGACTGATTCTCGGCAAGTTCTATCCGTTGCACGTCGGCCATTCGCACCTCATCAGGACCGCCCTGTCGTCCTGCGAACGCGTGACCGTGCAGCTGCTGGGCTCGAGCGTCGAGTCCATCCCGCTCGAGCTGCGCCACGACTGGCTGGAGAGTGAGCATCCGTCGGCGCGCGTCGTGTCGGCCGTCGACGATGCCCCCGTCGACTTCGATTCGCCGCGAGCCTGGGACAAGCACATGGTCATCATCGAGCGCTTGCTCGACTCGCCCGTCGACGCCGTGTTCACGAGCGACAACTACGGTGCGGAGCTCGCCCGGCGGCTCCGCGCGGAGTGGGTGCAGGTCGACCCGGGACGGAGCCTCAATGCGGTCGCCGGGCGGGACGTGCGTGCCGACGTAGAGGGGCACTGGCACCTGCTTCCCCTGTCGGTGCGGAGGTCCCTCGTGCAGCGCATCGTCGTCGTCGGCGCGGAGTCGACGGGTACGACGACCCTCGCGCGCGCGCTCGCGGCTCGTTGGACGGTCGAGTGGGTCGAGGAGTATGGGCGCCTCCACAGCGAGATCAGACCCGGTGGGCTGGACACTCCGTGGACGGAGCAAGAGTTCGAGTTCGTCTTCAACCGCCAGGTCGAGAACGAGCAGCGGGCCGCGGAACGCAGTTCCCGCCCCATGCTCGTCTGCGACACCGACGCCCTCGCCACGGCGGTGTGGTTCGAGCGTTACATCGGGTCGCAATCGATGTCACTCGAACGACGTGCGGCAGAGCATCCGCCCGCCCTCTACATCCTCACCGGGGACGAGATTCCGTTCGTGCAGGACGGCATGCGCGATGGCGAGCACATTCGCGGCTGGATGCACGGCCGATTCCGGGAGGTGCTCGCCGACCAGCCCGTGCCGTGGATCGAGGTCAGCGGTGACGTCGACGCCAGGGTCGAGCAGTGCGCGGGCCCGATTGCTGACGCGATGGCGCGGGCCTTCGACTTCGCGGTGCCCCTGGAGCTGCGCGCAAGCGACTGAGCGCCGTTAGGCCGTGACGGCCACCTCGCCCAGGCCCTCGTGCAGCGCGAGCATTCGGTTCACCGTCGTGCTCCACGGAAACTCGGATGCCCGCAATCGCGCGCCGGTGCGGCGCACCTCATTTCGACGGGCGAGGATGCGCTCCACCGCGTCCGCGTACGACTCACCATTTCCGGCGGCGAGTTCGCCCGCGCTCGGAACGATGAGCTCGGGCAGGGCCGAGCTCTGCGCCGCGACCACGGGCGTTCCGCTGGCGAGCGCTTCGAGTGCCGAGAGGCAGAAGGTCTCGATCGGACCGGGATTGAGCGAGACGTCGGAACTGGCCAGCAGGGTTGCGAGGTCCCGGCGCTCCGACACGAAGCCGGTGAACGTCACGGGAAGCCCGGCTGCGGAGCGCTCGAGCCGCGCGCGCAGCGGTCCATCGCCCGCGACGACGAGCCGGGCATCCACGCCGCGCCCCCGCAGCACGCGCAACGCATCGATCGACCGGTGCGGGGCCTTCTCGGGTGACAGGCGACCCACGTGCGCAAGCAGCACGTCGCCGTCGCCGAGGTACTGGCGGCGCACGGCTTGCGAGTAGCGATGCGGGGAGAAGAGCTCGAGGTCCACCCCGAGAGGTACTCGCGTGACCCTGCCCGGCAGGAGCCGTTCGAATTCCTCAGCGGCGTACGCCGTCGTGCAGAGAATGCGGTCGTAATTGCGCAGGCTCGCGGTGTTGAGGCGATCGGCGAGGGGCGCCCGGCTCGACGATGAGGGCGATCCGAGCGGACCCGCCATCTGAAGGATCCAGTCGCTGAGCTTCTCATGCGAGAACATCACTGCCGGGATGCCGTGCTTGCGCGCCCAGACGCCCAGGCGCCGCAGAGTCAGCCGGTCTGACACCTCGATGCGGTCTGGCTCGAGCCGTTCGAGCTCGCGGCGTACGCCGTACTCGATCGGGATGAAGCTATAGCCCGTGCCGACGAGCGGCAGGCTCGAGAGGGTGATGCGGGTACCGAACTCGGTCTGCTCGACCGTGGGGCGCTTGCCGGGCACGATCATCGTGAACTCGTGACCGGATTCGAGGTAACCGCGACCCAGCTCGTGCATCGTCGTGCGAAGCCCGCCCGAACGCGGCCCATAGAAGTTGGCCACGTGCACGATGCGCATTGCTCAAGTATCCCCTTCTCGGGAACCTGCGGTCCGCGCACAGCGAACGGAAGGCTCGAGCGACGGCCGATGTCGGTGGCCTCCGTAGAATGTAGAGAGTGTCGATTACAGAGCTAGGGGCGAGCGAGGAGCTCGATGAGACGACGATGCTCGCGGCGATCGCCGGCAAGCCAGTGAGCCACGGCAAGCTCAGCGTCCGCGGTGCGCGAGTGCACAACCTTCGCAATGTCGACCTCGAAATACCGCGCGATTCGCTCGTCGTCTTCACCGGCCTGTCGGGTTCGGGCAAGTCGAGTCTCGCTTTTGACACCATCTTCGCGGAAGGCCAGCGGCGGTACGTCGAATCCCTCTCGGCGTACGCAAGGCAGTTTCTCGGGCAGGTCGATCGACCCGATGTCGATTTCATCGAAGGGCTGAGCCCTGCCGTCTCGATCGATCAGAAGTCGACCAACCGCAATCCGCGCTCGACGGTCGGCACCATCACGGAGATCTACGACTACATGCGTCTTCTCTGGGCGCGCATAGGCATTCCGCATTGCCCCGAGTGCGGCGAACGTATCGCGCGGCAGACCGTGCAGCAGATCGCCGACCAGCTCATGACGCTCGAGCCCGGCACGCGCTACCAGGTCGTGAGCCCGGTGATCTCCCAGAAGAAGGGAGAGTTCGTCGATCTGTTCCAGGAGCTCGCCTCGAGCGGCTATTCGCGCGCGATTGTCGACGGCGAGCAGATCCAGCTCACCGACCCGCCGAAGCTCAAGAAGCAGTTCAAGCACGACATCTCTGTCGTCGTCGACCGGCTCGTCGCGGGCGACGACATCCTTACGCGGCTCACCGACTCTCTCGAGACGGCACTGCGCCTCACCGACGGGGTCGTCGCCATCAACTTCGTGGATGAGGTGGGGGCTGCCGCGTGGCGCACCTTCTCCGAAAAACTGTCGTGCCCCAACAACCACCCACTTCAGCTCTCCGAGATCGAGCCCAGAACCTTCTCGTTCAACGCCCCGTTCGGCGCGTGCCCCGAGTGCTCGGGCCTCGGCACGCGCATGTCCGTGGATGCCGACCTCCTCATCGCCGACGACTCGGTCAGCATCTCCCAAGGTGCGATCCTCCCGTGGACGAGCGCGGGCAAGGGACTGTTCAACTACTTCGAGAAGCTGCTCGACGGGCTGGCGCGCGACCTCGACTTCTCGCTCGACACGCCCTGGGGCGAATTGCGCGACGACGTCAAGGAGTCGATCCTGCGGGGCAACAACTTCCAGGTCACTGTGAAGTGGAAGAACCGGTACGGCCGCGAGATGAAGTACTCCACCGGGTTCGAGGGCGTCATCCCGTACATGGAGCGCAAGTACCTGGAAGCCGAGACCGATGTGCAGCGCCAGCGGGTGGCCGAGTACCTTCGGGAGATCCCGTGCCCGGTGTGCGACGGACAGCGCCTCAAGCCCGAAGTTCTCGCCGTCACGGTCGACGGCCGCAGCATCTCCGACATCTGCGCGCTGAGCCTCAGCGAGGCATACCGCTTCATGGAGCGGCTCGAGTTGTCGCAGCGCGATGCACGCATCGCCGCACAGGTGTTGCGCGAGATCCGGCTGCGACTCGAGTTCCTCATCGAGGTCGGCTTGAGCTATCTCGACCTCATGCGAGCAGCTGCCACCCTGAGTGGCGGCGAGGCGCAGCGCATCCGTCTCGCCACGCAGATCGGCTCGGGACTCACGGGCGTGCTGTACGTGCTCGACGAACCGAGCATCGGCCTTCACCAGCGCGACAATCGACGACTCATCGAGACACTCGTCAAACTCAAGAACCTCGGCAACACGCTCATCGTCGTCGAGCACGATGAAGACACCATCCGCACGGCGGACTGGATCGTCGACATCGGTCCTGGCGCGGGGGAGCACGGTGGCCAGGTCGTGCACTCGGGCTCGTACGAGGGCCTCATCGCCAACACGGAGTCGATCACCGGCGACTACCTCGCCGGCCGCAGGTCGATCGCGACGCCGAAGAAGCGCCGCCCTGTCGACTCGACACGCCAGATCAGGGTCGAGGGCGCGCGAGCCAACAACCTCAAGAACGTCACGGTCGACTTCCCGATCGGCACCCTCACCGCAATCACGGGCGTGAGCGGTTCGGGCAAGTCGAGTCTCGTCAACGACATCCTCTACAAGGTGCTCGCGAACCAGCTCAACGGCGCCAGGCAGATCCCCGGCAAGCACACGCGTGTCACGGGCCTCGACGATCTCGACAAGGTCGTGCACGTCGACCAGAACCCGATCGGACGCACGCCGCGCTCCAACCCTGCCACGTACACGGGAGTGTTCGACAAGATCCGCACCTTGTTCTCTGAAACGGGTGACTCGAAGGCGCGCGGTTACCTGCCCGGGCGGTTCAGCTTCAACGTCAAAGGCGGCCGCTGCGAGAACTGCTCCGGTGACGGAACGATCAAGATAGAAATGAACTTCCTGCCCGATGTCTACGTCGCGTGCGAGGTGTGCGGGGGAGCGCGGTACAACCGCGACACGCTTGCCGTGAAGTACAAGGGCAAGAACATCGCCGAAGTGCTCGACATGCCGATCAGCGAGGCAGCGGAGTTCTTCGAGGCGATCTCGAGCATCCACCGCTACCTCAAGACGCTCGAAGAGGTCGGCCTCGGCTACGTGCGACTCGGTCAGAGCGCGACCACCCTCTCGGGAGGTGAGGCCCAGCGCGTGAAGCTCGCTACCGAACTGCAGCGGCGCTCCATGGGTCGCAGCGTCTACGTGCTCGACGAGCCCACGACCGGCCTGCATTTCGAAGACGTGCGCAAGCTCCTCATGGTGTTGAACGGTCTCGTCGACAAGGGAAATACTGTCATCGTGATCGAACACAACCTCGACGTGATCAAGTCGGCGGACTGGCTCATCGACCTGGGGCCGGAAGGCGGCGCCGGCGGCGGCGAAGTGCTCTCCACGGGTACGCCGGAGCAGCTCGCTCGCGTCAAGGGCAGCGCTACGGGGATCTTCCTCAAGGAGACGCTGGAGGGAGCTCGCGCCTAGCGAGCTGCCATCATGGCGCGGCCCCTGCGACCTCAGCAAGCACGACCCGCGCAGCAATCCTCGGCTGCGCAGCGACCGACGCGAGCCCAAACCGTGGCGTGGCGCCCGAAGGCCGGGGAGATTCCCCAACAACCGGGCGTGTACCGCTTCCGTGACGACAAGCAGCGAGTGCTCTATGTCGGCAAGGCGAAGAACCTCCGCTCCCGGCTGAGCAACTACTTTGCGCCGCTCAGCACCCTTCACGAGCGAACGCGCGGAATGGTGCTCGCCGCGGCATCCGTCGAATGGACGGTCGTCGGCAACGACTTCGAGGCCCTGCAACTCGAGTACACGTGGATCAAGGAGTTCGATCCGCCGTTCAACGTGCAGTACAAAGACGACAAGTCGTATCCATACCTCGCAATTACCCTCGGCGACCCGGTGCCTCGTGTGCTCGTAACGCGCAATCACAACATCCCGAATGCGCGCTACTTCGGGCCGTACTCGCGCGCGTGGGCGATCCGCGACACGGTCGACGTGATGCTCAAGGCGTTCCCGATGCGCAGTTGCTCCGACGCCACGTACAAGCGCGCGCAGCAGACTGGCCGACCGTGCCTGCTCGGCGACATCGGCAAGTGCGCCGCCCCGTGCGTGGGCCGGGTCACCCCCGAAGAGCACAAGTCGATCGCGCTCGACTTCGCGAGCTTCATGAGCGGAAACGACTCGCGCTACATCACGACCATCACCAAGCGCATGAAGGATGCCGCGGCCGTGCAGGACTATGAGGCCGCGGCTCGCTATCGGGACCAGGTCGGGGCAATGGAGACCGCACTGGCGAAAAACGCGGTGGTGCTCAATGACGGCGTGGATGCCGACCTCTTCGGCATCGCTCACGACGAACTCGCGGCCGCGGTGCAGCAGTTCATCGTGCGCGGCGGACGCATCCGCGGTGTTCGTGGCTGGGTCGTCGACAAGGAACTCGATGTCGAGCTGCCCGACCTCGTCGAATCGGTGCTGCAGAATGCCTACGAAGATTCCGTGCCGCCGCGCGACGTGTTCGTGCCCGCCGTTCCCGCCGACAACCCCGCTCTCGAGCGGTGGCTGGGGGAGCTGCGCGGTCCTGGCGCGCGCGTCGAGGTAAAGGTTGCACGCCGCGGCGACAAGGCCGCGCTCGCCCAGACTGTGTCGGCGAACGCCATGAATGCGCTCATCCTCTACAAGACGCGGCGCAGTGGCGACTTCGTGGCACGATCTCAAGCCCTCTCCGACATCCAGGAGGCGCTGGGCATGGATGAGGCGCCCTTGCGCATCGAGTGCTACGACGTCTCGCACTTGAGCGGCACGAACATCGTCGCCTCGATGGTCGTCTTCGAAGACGGCCTGCCGCGCAAAGACCAGTACCGGCGCTTCAGCATCCCCGAGTCGAGCGACGACACCGAATCGTTGTACCAGGTGCTCTCTCGTCGCCTCGCGTACCTCAAGCAGCCCGAGCGCGATCCCCTCGCGGACGCGCTCGACGAGAGCGAGGGTGCCGAGTCGCGGCGCAAGAAGTTCGCCTATCCGCCGCAATTGCTCATCGTGGACGGCGGTCAGCCGCAGGTCGCGGCGGCGCAGCGCGCGCTCGACGGGGCCGGGGTCTCGGGCATCCAGCTCGCCGGCATTGCCAAGCGGCTCGAGGAGATCTGGTTACCCGGCGCGGACTTTCCCGTCATCCTGCCGCGCAACAGCGACGCGCTGTTCCTCATCCAGCGCATTCGTGACGAAGCGCACCGTTTCGCGATCAGCTACCAGCGTCAGAGACGGCGCAACGATATCCAGTCGGTGCTCGCTGAGATTCCGGGGCTCGGGCCGTCGCGAGTGCGGGAGCTCCTCAAGCACTTCGGTTCGGTGGCACGGCTGCGAGCCGCAGACGAGCAAGCCATCGCCGAGGTGCGCGGAATCGGTCCTGCTCTCGCGAGCACGGTGGTCGAACGCCTGAAGCAGTAGGGTCACGGCTCGATTTCGGAGAACTGCTCGGGGAGTGGCTGCCGGTAGTCTGGATTCACCATGGCAGCCCCGATCGAACAGCAGGAGATGCTCATCGTGACCGGCATGTCCGGCGCCGGCCGGTCGACGGTCGGCAATGCCCTCGAGGATCTCGGCTGGTACGTCGTCGACAACCTTCCGCCGCAGATGCTGCGACCTCTCGTGGAGCTCGCTCAGCTCTCCGGCGGCGCGTTGCCCCGGGTGGCGGCTGTCGTCGACGTTCGCGGCGGCAAGCTGTTCTCCGACGCGCAAGAGGCGATCGAGTCACTGCGCGACACGATCATGCTGCGAGTGCTCTTCCTCGAAGCGACCGACTCGGTGCTCGTGCGACGGTTCGAGCAGGTGCGGCGCCCCCATCCACTGCAGGGTGACGGCACGACGCTCGACGGCATTGCCGCGGAGCGGGCGCGCATGGCCGAGATCCGGGCGAGCAGCGACCTCATCATCGACACTTCCGACCTCAACATCCACCAGCTCGCGACGACGATCAACGAGAAGTTCTCGGCCGAGAACGCCGCGGGACTGCGGGTCATCGTGGAGAGCTTCGGCTACAAGTACGGCCTGCCGGCCGACGCCGACCTCGTGGCGGACTGCCGGTTCCTCCCGAATCCGTTCTGGGTTCCCGAGCTCAAGGCCCTCGATGGGCAGGCCGATGCGGTGCGCGACTACGTGTTGAGCCAGACGGGGGCAAGCGAGTTCATCACCGACTACGCCAAGGCGATGGAGCCCGTGTTCGCCGGGTATCAGCGCGAGAACAAGCGACACGCTACGATCGCCATTGGATGCACGGGGGGAAAGCACCGGTCGGTCGCGATTGCGGAAGAGCTCGCGACGCTGCTGCGCGGCCTCCCGGGTGTTGCCGTGAGTGTCAAGCACCGCGACCTCGGCCGCGAGTGATCGCGCGAGCGCCCCGACAGACAGACTGTGAGAAGGAGTACCGCGAGTGGCATTAACCGCCGAGGTAAAGGAAGAACTGGCGAGCATCCAGTCCGGCAAGACGACGGTGCGGGCGGCGGAGCTGGCGACGATCCTTCGTTTCTCCGGCGGACTGCACCTCATCTCGAGCCGCATCGCGGTCGAGTCTGAGCTCGACACAGAGCAACTCGCCAAGCGCGTGCGCAGGGACATCGCGGAGCTCTACGGCGTTCGCGCCGACATCTCGGTGGTGTCCGCCTCCGGGGTGCGCAGGACGAGCCACTATCTCGTGCGGGTGCTCGAAGGCGGCGAGACCCTCGCCCGCCAGACGGGGCTGCTGGATGCCCGCCGCCGACCGATCCGCGGACTCCCGAACCGACTGACCACCGGCAGTCGCGAGGAGCTCGCCGCCGTGTGGCGCGGAGCGTTCCTCGCCGCAGGCGCATTAACCGACCCGGGCCGCTCGGCCGCCCTCGAGGTGACATGCCCCGGCAACGAAGCGGCGATGGCGCTCGTGGGCGCCGCCGGTCGCCTGCGGATTTCGGCGAAGGCCCGCGAGGTGCGCGGCGTGCATCGCGTCGTCGTGCGTGATGGCGAGGCGATCGGCGCGATGCTCGTGCTCATGGGTGCCGAGAAGAGCGTCGAGAGCTGGAACGAGATGCGCCAGCGCCGCGAGGTTCGAGCGACCGCCAATCGCCTCGTGAACTTCGACGACGCCAACCTCCGGCGCTCGGCTCAGGCGGCCGTTGCGGCGTGCGCGCGCGTCGAGCGCGCCCTCGAGATCCTCGACGGCGACGTGCCCTTCCACTTGCGTTACGCGGGGGAGTTGCGCTTGCGCTTCCGCGATTCGAGCCTCGATGAGCTGGGCCACCACGCCGACCCGCCGATGACGAAGGATGCCGTCGCCGGCCGAATCCGTCGCTTGCTCGCGATGGCGGACAAACGCGCATCCGATCTCGGAATCCCGGGCACAGACGCGAACCTACCACCCGAACTGGACTGAAATCACGCGAGGGAAGCATCCCCGAGCGCCCGTGGTTGTGATGACTAGACTGGAAAAGTCACCCCGCCGCGGTCGTTTACCGCGTTCGACGGGGCAAGAATCGCTAGGAGAAATCGATGGCTGACTACACGCTCCCCGAACTCGCATACGACTACTCGGCCCTCGCGCCGAGCATCAGCGGCACGATCATGGAGCTGCACCACAGCAAGCACCACCAGGCGTATGTGACCGGTGCGAATGCCGCGCTCGCCGGGCTCGCCGAGGCTCGCGACAAGGGCGACCTCGCCAACGTCAACAAGCTTGAGAAGGATCTCGCTTTCAACCTCGGCGGTCACGTCAATCACTCGATCTTCTGGACGAACATGTCTCCCGACGGCGGCGACAAGCCCACGGGCGAACTCGCGAGCGCGATCGACGACAACTTCGGCTCGTTCGACAAGTTCACGGCCCACTACACCGCCGCGGCAATGGGTGTGCAGGGTTCGGGCTGGGCGGCCCTCACGTGGGACTCGATCGGCAAGAAGCTGCTCATCAACCAGTTCTTCGACCAGCAGTCGAACTTTGCCGCCGGCACCGTTCCGCTCCTGCTCCTCGATGTCTGGGAGCACGCCTACTACCTCGACTACAAGAATGTGCGCGCCGACTACGTCAAGGCGTTCTGGAACATCGCAAGCTGGGCGAACGTGCAGCAGCGCTTCGATGTCGCGCGCGAGAAGACCGACGGCCTGCTGATACTGTCATAGCGTCGTAGTGGCCGGGGCCCCCGCGGGTCCCGGCCACACTCTGTGAGACCACCCACCCCCCACAATCAAGCACGAAGCGTCGAGCGACGCCTGAGACTGCATCGACAGAGACATAGGAGCCACAGTGACCGTCAAGATCGGTATCAACGGATTCGGCCGCATCGGCCGTAACTTCTTCCGGGCCGCACTCGCCAAGGGCAGCGAACTCGAGATCGTCGCGGTCAACGACCTGACCGACAACAAGTCGCTCGCCCACCTCCTCAAGTACGACACGATCACCGGCCGCCTGGATGCGACGGTCGAATTCGACGACGAGAACATCATCGTCAACGGCAAGCCGATCCGGGTCTTCGAGGAGCGCGACCCCGCGAACCTGCCCTGGGGCGACCTGGGCGTCGACATCGTGATCGAGTCGACCGGCCGCTTCACCAAGTCGGAGGATGCCGCCAAGCACATCACTGCGGGCGCCAAGAAGGTAATCGTCTCGGCACCGGCAACCGGCTCCGACGTTGCGACCCTCGTGCTCGGCGTCAACGAGGCGACGTACGACCCCGCCGTGCACAACATCATCTCCAACGCCTCCTGCACGACGAACTGTCTCGCGCCGCTCGCCAAGGTCTTCATGGACAACTTCGGCATCGAGCGCGGCCTCATGACCACCGTTCACGCGTACACGGCGGATCAGAACCTGCAGGATGGCCCGCACAGCGATCTTCGTCGTGCCCGCGCCGCTGCCGCCAACATCATCCCCACCTCGACCGGCGCCGCCAAGGCCCTCGGCCTCGTCATTCCCGAGCTCGTCGGCAAGCTCGACGGCTACGCGCTGCGCGTGCCGGTCATCACCGGTTCCATCACCGACCTCACGGTAACCGCCTCGCGTCCGGTGACGGTCGACGAGGTCAACGCCGCGTACAAGGCTGCCGCCGAGGGTCCGCTCAAGGGCATCCTCAAGTACACCGAAGACGAGATCGTCTCGAGCGACATCGCGGGCGACCCGCACTCCTCGATCTTCGATGCCGGTCTCACCAAGGTGATCGGCGACCAGGTCAAGGTGGCGTCGTGGTACGACAACGAGTGGGGATACTCGAACCGGCTCGTCGACATCACCGAGTACGTAGCCGATCGCCTGTAGAGGCCCTGCTTCCGATGTCACTGCGTACTCTCGAGTCGCTCGGCGACCTGACGGGCAAGCGGGTCATAGTGCGCTGCGACCTCAACGTTCCCCTCAAGCATCGCGAGATCACTGACGACGGCCGCATCCGCGCGTCGGTTCCGACGCTCCAGCGGCTCAGTGACGCGGGCGCGCGAGTCGTCGTCATCTCGCATCTCGGCCGGCCCGAGGGTGAGCCCGACGACAAGTACAGTCTCGAACCGGTCGCACAGCGCCTGGGCGAATTGCTCGGCAAACCGGTCGCATTCGCCACCGATACGGTCGGCGACTCGGCACGGGAGACGGTGGCGGGCCTGCGCGACGGCGAGGTCGCCCTGCTGGAGAACCTGAGGTTCAACAAGGGCGAGACGACGAAGGACGACGGCGACCGCAGGGACTTCGCGAAGAAGCTCGCCGAGCTTGCAGACGTCTTCGTGTCCGACGGGTTCGGTGTCGTGCACCGCAAGCAAGCGAGCGTCTACGAGCTCGCGGCGCTGCTGCCGAGCGCGGCGGGCTTGCTCATCGAAGAGGAACTCGCCGTGCTCGAGCGTCTCACCGTGGACCCCGAGAAGCCTTACACGGTGGTTCTCGGCGGTTCGAAGGTCTCGGACAAGCTCGATGTGATCGGCGCGCTGCTCCCTCGCGTCGACACCCTGCTCATCGGCGGCGGCATGGTCTTCACCTTCCTCGTCGCCCTCGGGCACAAGGTCGGCGCAAGCCTCCTCGAGCAGGATCAGGTCGACACGGTCAAGGGGTATCTGGAACAGGCCGAGCAACTCGGCGTGGAAATCGTACTTCCCACGGACATCGTCGTCGCCTCCAAGTTCGGCGGTGACGCGGAATACGTGGTTGCGCCAGCCGATGCCATCGAGGAAACCCCGTTCGGAGCATCCGGACTGGGCCTGGATATCGGCCCCGAGACCGCGGCCCGATTCTCCGAGGTCATTCTCACGTCGAAGACTGTGTTCTGGAATGGCCCTATGGGAGTGTTCGAGCTTGAGCCCTTCGCGGCAGGAACCAAGGCGATCGCGGCCGCCCTCACCAAGTTCGACGGCTTCGGCGTCGTCGGCGGGGGAGACTCCGCCGCCGCCGTGCGTGCACTCGGCTTCAGGGACGACGAGTTCGGTCACATCTCAACCGGTGGCGGTGCAAGTCTTGAGTTTCTCGAGGGCAAGCGCCTGCCTGGACTGGAGGTCCTCGGATGGCAACACTAGGAAAGACCGCGCGCGTCCCGCTCATCGCGGGCAACTGGAAAATGAATCTCGATCACCTGCAGGCGATCGCATTCGTGCAGAAGCTCGCATGGACGCTCAAAGACGCGAGGCACGATTTCGGTCCGGGTGGCGCAGAAGTCGCCGTGTTCCCCCCGTTCACCGACCTGCGCTCGGTGCAGACCCTCATCTCCGCGGACAAGCTCGAGATCGCCTTCGGCGGCCAGGACCTGTCGGAGCATGACTCCGGCGCGTACACGGGTGAGATCTCCGGTGCGTTCCTCTCGGCCCTCGACTGCACGTACGTGATCATCGGGCACTCCGAGCGGCGGCAGTACCACGCAGAGACCGACGAGCAGCTCGGCCGTAAGGTGGCCGCTGCCCTCCGGCACGGGCTCGTGCCGGTGCTCTGCGTCGGCGAGACTGCGGAAGACCTCGAGACCCACGGCCCGAGCGCGGTTCCCGTTGCCCAATTGCGCGCGGCACTCGAAGGCCTGTCGGGCAGCCCCGACCTCGTGATCGCCTACGAGCCCGTTTGGGCGATCGGCTCCGGCCAGGCGGCGACGCCCGAACAGGCCGAGCAGGTCGCGTCGAAGCTCCGCGAGACACTCTCCGACCTCCTCGGCCCCGACGTGGCCCAGGCGACACGCATCCTCTACGGCGGCTCAGTGAAGTCGGGCAACATCGCCGGCTTCATGCGCGAGCCGAACGTCGACGGCGCTCTCGTCGGCGGCGCCAGCCTCGACGTCACCGAGTTCGCGAGCATCGCACGGTTCCAGAAGCACGTCGGAACGTGACGCCAGCGCCCAGTTATACTTACTGAGGCCGTTTCGGCCGGTTCGAAAGGTTTTCCGTGGAAATTCTCCAGGTAGTGCTGCAGGTCCTTCTCGGCATCACGAGTCTGCTGCTGACGCTCCTCATCCTCCTGCACCGCGGACGCGGTGGAGGCCTGTCCGACATGTTCGGCGGCGGAGTGACCTCGAACCTCGGCGCCTCGGGCGTCGCGGAACGCAACCTCAACCGCATCACCGTCATTCTCGGCGTGGTGTGGATCAGCTGCATCGTCGTGCTCGGTCTCATCACCAAGTTCGACGGCGCATAGTCTGATACCCGGCATTCGGACAAAGGTGAACGATGGCTTCAGGCGGTAGCGCAATTCGTGGCTCGCGCGTCGGCGCGGGCCCCATGGGGGAGCAGGACCGCGGGTACCACGCGGACCGCATCCAGGTCTCCTACTGGGATGAGCTCGGCAATGAGACGGTGCGAAACTTCGCGGCCAATCTCCCCGAAGAGGAGATCCCCGAGACGATCGATTCGCCTTCCACGGGCCTGCCCGCCGGTCGCGACAAGAACAACCCGCCGTCGGTCACCAAGCTCGAGCCGTACAAGACTCACCTCGCCTACGTGAAGGAGCGCCGCAGCGAAGAGGAAGCCGCGTTGCTGCTCGAAGAGGCCCTCACGCAATTGCGTGCGCGTCGCGGCACTCTCGCGAACTAGCCGAGCTCAGCTCGCGTCGTCGGCGCCCGTCCAGAACTGGCCGGGGTAGATGAGGTTCTCTGGGACTTCGGCCGCCGCCTCAGCGTCGACGAAGAAGAGCGTCTTGCGCCGTCCCTCGACGCCCGCAGCAGGCACCTCGTTGATGCTCGCGCCCGCGAGGGTCAGGCCCAGCGCCGAGGCCTTGTCCGCGCCCGCGACTACCAGCCACACGCGGGCAGAGGAATTGATCACGGGAAGCGTGAGGCTCAAGCGCTCCGGTGGCGGCTTCGGCGCGTTGCGCACTGGTATGACGGTTCGCTCGGTCTCGCGAATACCGCTGCGCTCCGGGAAGAGTGACGCGATGTGGCCGTCCGGCCCCATGCCCAGGAACGTGATGTCGAAGTGCGGCATTGCAGCGTTGGCCGGGGTGTGTGCGGCGATCTCTGCGGCATAGGCCTCGGCGGCGGCATCCAGCTCGAGTCCCGCATCGGATGCCGGAAACTCGTGAACTCGTGCCGGGTCGTGCGAGACGTGATCGAGAAGAGCCTGGCGCGCCTGCGTTGCGTTGCGCTCGGGGTCGCCAGCGGGCAGCCAGCGCTCGTCACCCCACCACACATTGACGCGACTCCAGTCGATGGTGTCGCGAGCGGGCGAGGCGTTCACCGCCTCGAGCACGGCACCGCCCATGGTGCCACCTGTCAGCACCACCGACGCCTCTTCGAACTCGTCGATCAGGTCCACGACCTTGGTGATGAACCGGGCTGCAACGGCTCCCGCGAGAGCCGACTTGTCTCGATGAAGGATGACCCGGCGTTCGTTGCTCACGCCTTGCTCACTTTCTCTGCGCGCCCCGGCGTCTTCGCCGGTGCTCCCAATTCGTGCAGTCCGCTCGTCAGGACCTTGCCCAGCAGGTCGTCCGGGTCGAGACGGCGCAGTTCTTCGGCAAGACAATCGCGGAGATTGCGTCGGGGAAGGGAGATGTGGTGGGTGGGCTGGTTCGGCTGCTCGAGCGTGGCAGTGTTCGTGCCGGGTCGCTCGAGCCTGATCGTGCCGGACGCGCGCTCCATGAGCACACCGTGAATGCCGCTGTTGGTCTGAGTGGACATCTCGAGCGTGACCGGCACGTCGAGCTGCTGCTGCAGCCAAGCGGCGAGCAGTACCGTCGAAGCCGAGCCGGCTGCTCCGTGCACCTGCACGCCCGTCACAAGCTCGTAGGGCGGCTGGTCGAGAACGGCCGCGAGCTGTGCTCGCCACAGCGTGAGGCGGGTCCACGCGAAGTCGGTGTCGCCGGGGCTGTACGACTTCGCGGTCGTGGCGAGCGCTGTGAGCGGGTCGGGGCTCGAGGCCGCGTCGGTGATCCGGCGCTGCGCGATGCGGCCGATGGCCGATTGCGACACGACGTCGGGGGCTTCTCCGGGCCACCACGCGACCACTGGCGCATCCGGCAACAGGAGTCCCGTGACAAGGCTCTCCTGGTCGGTCGCGGCATCGCCGAACGCCCGCACGACGACCACTTCGCTCGCTCCAGCATCGCCGCCGACGCGGATCTGCGCATCCACTCTCGCGTCGTTACTGGTACGGCGGTCGTCGGTCGAGACGACGATGACGCGCATGGGATGCTCGCGCGACGCGTCGTTTGCGGCCTCGATGGCCTCTTCCTCCTCGCCGAGCTTCGTGGAGATGATGAGAGTCAGCACGCGACCGAGGGCTACTGCACCACCCTCCTCGCGGATCTTGACGAGGGTCTTCGAGATCTTGCTCGTGGTCGTGTCGGGCAGGTCGACGATCATGGACGCCTCCACGTTCTGCCGTCGCGAGCCATGAGCTCGTCGGCAGATGCCGGACCCCATGTTCCCGGTCGGTACTGGTCCGGTTTGCCCTGGGCTGCCCAGAACTCCTCAATGGGGTCGAGGATCTTCCAGCTGAGCTCGACTTCTTCGTGGCGCGGGAACAGCGGCGGATCGCCTAGCAGCACGTCGAGAATGAGTCGCTCGTAAGCCTCTGGGCTCGCTTCGGTGAACGCGTGGCCGTACCCGAAGTCCATCGTGACGTCGCGCACCTGCATGCCGGCACCCGGTACCTTCGACCCGAAGCGGATGGTAACGCCCTCGTCGGGCTGCACGCGGATCACGAGCGCGTTCTGGCCGAGCGCGGAGGTCTGGCTCTCGGCGAACAGGTACTGCGGCGCGCGCTTGAACACGACCGCGATCTCGGTGACACGGCGGCCCAGCCGCTTGCCCGTGCGGAGGTAGAAGGGCACGCCGGCCCAGCGGCGAGTGCCGATGTCGAGCCGGATCGCGGCGTAGGTCTCCGTCGTGGAATCGGGGTTCATCCCGTCTTCCTCGAGGAAGCCCACGACCTTCTCGCCCCCTGACCAACCGCCCGTGTACTGCCCGCGCGCGGTATGCATGGACAGGTCTTGGGGAAGGCGAACGGCGGAGAGCACCTTCTCCTTCTCGGCTCGGAGGTCAGACGCATCGAATGAGACCGGCTCTTCCATGGCCATGAGGGCAAGCAATTGGAGTAGGTGATTCTGGATGACGTCGCGCGCCGCCCCGATGCCGTCGTAGTAGCCCGCGCGGCCGCCGACGCCGACGTCCTCGGCCATCGTGATCTGCACATGGTCGACGTAGTTGGCGTTCCAGATGGGCTCATAGAGCTGGTTCGCGAACCGGAGGGCAAGGATATTCTGGACGGTCTCCTTGCCGAGGTAGTGGTCGATACGGAAGACGCTGTCGGCCGGAAAGACTGATTCGACGACGTCGTTGAGCTCACGCGCCGATGCCAAGTCGCTGCCGAAGGGCTTCTCGATGACGACACGACGCCACTGGCCGTTCTTCTGCTCCGCGAGACCCGAGTTGCGCAGCTGCTCAGTCACCTCCGGGAAGGACTTCGGAGGGATCGACAGGTAGAAGGCATGGTTTCCCATGGTGCCGCGGTCCCTGTCGAGTTCTTCGAGTGTCGCCTTGAGCCGCGTGAACGCGGCATCCTCATCGAACTCGCCCTGCACGAAACGAATGCCCTGGGCCAACTGCTTCCAGACGTCTTCGTCGAAGGGGGTGCGCGCGTACTGCTTCACCGCGTCGTGCACGACCTGCGCGAAGTCCTGGTCTTCCCAGTCGCGACGGGCGAAACCGACGAGGCCGAATCCGGGCGGCAGCAGCCCGCGATTCGCCAGGTCGTACACCGCGGGCATGAGCTTCTTACGCGACAGGTCACCTGTCACGCCGAAGATGACGAGGGCGCTGGGCCCCGCGATGCGGTTGAGCCGACGATCCGAGGGAAGTCGGAGCGGATTGAATTCGGCTGTGATCTCCACGGGGGGCATGGTGCTCCTGCGTTCTGTTCCCGGCGTCAGCCGAGAGCGCTAACAACGGCGGGAATCGACGCCGACGCGTTCCGGAGGGTGAGGCTCAATACCGGTCGACCGTGGTCGGCGAGCACGCTGGCATCGCCGTCAGCCTGGGCCCGGATGAGCTGGCCGAACGTGAACGGACGGTCTGGAATCTGCAGGTCGGCGTCGTCGACCTCGGTGATCTGGAGGAACACACCGACGGCCGGGCCGCCCTTGTGGAACTGGCCGGTGGAGTGGAGGAACCGGGGGCCCCAGCCGAAGGTCACGGGGCGCTTGGCGCGCTTCGCGACCTCGTCACGCAGCGACGCGAGCTGCGGGTGAGCGACTCGGTCGACGTAGGCCTGGATCGAGACGTAGCCGTCGTCGGGTAGTTGCTCGAGCAACGCGGCGATCGCGCCGGCCAGGTCGCCCGCGTCTCCCACGACGTCCGGGGTGCCGCGCACTTCGACGTCACCGTCGACGAAAGCCGGCTCAGCGGGCTTCGAGGGATTGTCGATGAGCGCACGAGTCGCGATCTTGGCAGACTCGACGTCCGGCTGGTCGAAGGGATTGATGCCCAGGATGTGCCCCGCCACCGCCGTCGCATACTCCCAAACGAGGATCTGGCCACCCAGAGTCCCCGCGATCTCGATATCGCCGTCGGCCACTTCGCGCGTGTCATCCCAGTCACCGACGAGTCGAACGACCTGCATGTCGGGGAGGTCGTCGCTGAGCTCGGGGGAGTCGACGTCGAGCACGACAGGCAGGATGCCCTTGCCGAGCTTGCCCGTCGACTCAGCGATGAGCTGTTCCGCCCAGTCGCCGAATCCGAGGATGTGCGTGCCGTCCGCGACGATGCCGAGCTTGTCCTTGAGCGGACGGGTGCCCGCCATCGCGGCGCCGAGCACGAGGCCGGGGTTGGCCTCGTTGTCGACGGCGAGTTCGACCATGACGGCCTCAGCCTCGTCGAGCAACTCTTCGAGATCCACACCGGCGAGTCCGGAGGGCACGAGGCCGAACGCGGTGAGTGCCGAATAGCGTCCGCCCACATTGGGGTCGGCGTTGAAGACGCGATATCCGGTCTCACGCGCCGACACGTCGAGCGGTGAGCCCGGGTCGGTGACGATGATGATGCGCTCCAGCGGGTCGACGCCTGCATCGCTGAAATACTGCTCGTAGATGCGCTTCTGGCTGTCGGTCTCGAGCGTGGAGCCCGACTTGGACGAGATCACGACGGCAGTGCTCGCGAGCCGGTCGTTGAGTGCGGCAAGCACCTGCCCGGGGGCGGTGGAGTCGAGCACGGTGAGTTCGACGCCGTACGTGCGCGTGATCACCTCAGGGGCCAGCGAGGAGCCGCCCATTCCGCCGAGCACGATGTGGTCGACACCGGCCTCGCGCAGCTTGTCCCGCAGTTCGTAGATGTCATCGATCATCGGGCGGGAGACAGCGACCGCCTCGACCCAGCCGAGACGCTTGTTCGCCTCCTCCTCGGCGTCTGGACCCCACAGGCTGCCGTCGCCTCCCGTTAGCCGGCTCGCGACGAGATCGCTGACCAGCTGGGGGACAATGCGGTCTACGGCTTCGGCGGCGGCGCCGGAGACCGCGATCTTCACACTCACTTGGCGGCCTCGAGCGCCGCGGCGACCGTGTCGAGCAGTTCATTCCAGGAGACGATGAACTTCTCCACGCCCTCCTTCTCGAGCAGCGCAGTCACGTCGTCGTATGAGATGCCCAGTGCCGCAAGTGCGTCGAGCGTTGCGTTCGCCTCGGCGTACCGACCGGTGACGTTGTCGCCGGGGATCACGCCGTGGTCGAAAGTCGCCTCGAGTGTCTTCTCCGGCATCGTGTTCACCGTCTCGGGCACAGCGAGTTCCGTCACGTAGAGCGTGTCGGGCAGGCTCGGGTCCTTGACGCCGGTTGAGGCCCACAGCGGCCGCTGCTTGTTCGCGCCGGCGGCGAGCAGCACCTTGGCGCGCTCGGAGTCGAACGCCTGCTCGTAGACCTGGTAGGCAAGTCGCGCATTGGCCACGCCCGCCTTGCTCTTGAGCGCCTTGGCCTCGTCGGTGCCGATGGCCTCGAGGCGCTTGTCGACCTCGGTGTCGACGCGGGAGACGAAGAATGAGGCAACCGAGTGGATGGTACTGAGGTCGTGACCGGCATCCTTCGCCTTCTCCAGTCCGCTCAAGTACGCGTTGATGACCTCGCGGTGGCGCTCGAGGCTGAAGATCAGCGTGACGTTGACGCTGATGCCCTCGGCGGTGCACGCGGTGATCGCCTCGAGCCCTTCGACCGTGGCGGGGATCTTGATCATGACGTTGGGGCGGTCGACCTTGGCCCACAGCGCCTTCGCCTGCGCGATGGTTCCCGCAGCGTCGTGCGCGAGACCGGGCTCGACCTCGATGGACACGCGGCCGTCGAGGCCGTTCGTGGCGTCGTAGACCGGTCGGAAGATCTCGCACGCTGCCGTGACGTCGCCCGTCGTGATCTCCAAGACCGCCTCATTCACGGACATGCCGGCCTTTGCGTACTCTGCGACGTGGGCGTCGTACGCCTCACCCTTCGCGAGGGCGGTGGCGAAGATCGTGGGGTTGGTGGTGACGCCGACGACATTGCGGTCGTCGATGAGCTTCTGCAGGTCGCCTGATTGGATGCGGTCGCGAGACAGGTCGTCGAGCCAGATGCTGACGCCGAGGGCGGAGAGGGCTGCGGTCGGGGTGGTGGTGCTCATTGTGTTGATCTCCTCAGTTGTGCCGGATGGTGATCGCCTCGACGGCGGCCAGCGTTTCCCGGGCTGCGGCCACTGCGGCCTCGGTGGTGATTCCAAACTCTCGGAACAGCGTCTTGTAGTCAGCGGATGCGCCGAAGTGCTCGATCGATACGCTGCGTCCGGCGTCTCCGACGTACGAACGCCACGTCAGGGCAATACCGGCCTCGATCGACACCCGTGCCTTGACGACGGCGGGCAGAACGGATTCGCGGTAGGCGGCATCCTGTTCCTCGAACCATTCGAGACAGGGAGCGGACACGACTCTCGCGTTGATTCCCTCGGCCTTGAGCACCTCACGGGCTTCGATGGCAAGCTGCACTTCGGAACCCGTGGCAATGAAGATGACGTCAGGCGAGCCGTTGGGGGCTTCCGCGAGGATGTACGCGCCCTTGGCGACGTGCTTCGCTGACGCGAGCGTGTCACCGGACGCGACGTCGTCGCCGCGCTCAAAGACGGGAATGTTCTGACGCGTGAGCGCGATGCCCGCGGGGCCATCGCGCCGCTCGAGGATGGTCTTCCAGGCCCAGGCGACCTCGTTCGCGTCGCCGGGGCGCACGATGTCGAGGCCCGGGATGGCGCGCAGACTCGAGAGCTGCTCCACGGGCTGGTGGGTCGGGCCGTCTTCTCCGAGCGCGACCGAGTCGTGCGTCCAGACGAAGATCGACGGTGCTCCCATGAGCGCCGCGAGACGCACAGCGGGTCTCATGTAGTCGCTGAAGATGAGGAAGGTGCCACCGAAGGGGCGCGTGTTGCCGTGCAGCACGATGCCGTTAAGGATGGCGGCCATCGCGTGCTCGCGGATGCCGAAGTGAAGCACCCGGCCGTAGGGGTTGCCCGTCCATTCGTGCGTCGAGTGCTCGCTCGGCACGAATGACGCCGCGCCCTCGATGGTTGTGAGGTTCGACTCGGCGAGGTCCGCCGATCCGCCCCACAGTTCGGGGATGAGCGCGCCGAGCGCGCCGAGCACCTTGCCGCTCGCGGCGCGAGTCGAGACATCCTTGCCCGGCTCGAATACCGGGAGAGCCTCTTCGACGCCCTCAGGAAGCGCGCCGGTGAGAATGCGGTCGAGCAGCGTCTTGCGCTCGGGGTTGGCCTTCGCCCACTCGTCGAACTGGGCGTTCCACTCGTCGTGTGCCGCCTTGCCGCGCTCGAGCGCCTTGCGCGTGTGCTCGATGACCTCCGGAGCGACGTCGAAGAACTTTTCGGGGTCGAAGTCGAGCGTGCGCTTCGTCGCGGCGAGCTCATCAGCGCCCAGCGCGGAGCCGTGGATCTTGCCCGAGTTCTGCTTGTGCGGCGCTGGCCACCCGATGATCGTGCGCAGGATGATGAGCGACGGCCGGTCGGTCTCGCCCTGAGCGGCGAGGATCGCGGCGTGCAATTCGTGCACGTCCTCCTCGTAGACCCCGGTCTTCTTCCAGTCGACGACCTGCACGTGCCAGTGGTAAGCCTCGTAGCGCTTCTTGACCTCTTCGGTGAAGGCGATGTTGGTGTCGTCCTCGATCGAGATCTGGTTGCTGTCGTAGATCGCGATGAGGTTGCCGAGTTGCTGGTGGCCGGCGAGGGATGATGCCTCGCTCGACACGCCTTCCTGCAGGTCGCCATCACCGGCGATGACGTAGATGAAGTGGTCGAACGGGCTCTTTCCGACGGGAGCGTCCGGATCGAACAGGCCGCGCTCGTAGCGGGATGCGTAGGCGAAGCCCACGGACGACGAGATTCCCTGGCCGAGTGGGCCGGTCGTGATCTCGACACCGTCCGTGTGGCCGTACTCGGGGTGACCCGGAGTCTTCGAGCCCCAGGTGCGCAGGGCCTTGAGGTCGTCGAGCTCGAGCCCATAGCCGCCGTAGTACAACTGGATGTACTGGGTGAGCGAGCTGTGGCCGGCCGAGAGGATGAACCGGTCACGGCCGATCCACTCGTTGTCGCTGGGATCACGACGCATGACCTTCTGGAACAGGAGGTATGCAGCAGGCGCAAGGCTCATGGCCGTACCAGGATGCCCGTTCCCCACCTTCTCCACGGCGTCGGCCGCGAGAACTCGGGCCGTGTCAACTGCCTTGTCGTCGATGGGATCCCACTGCAGACCTGCCACGAGATTGATGACCCTTCTTCAAGCGGCGCCGGTACATCTTTCAGATCCGGGGCACGGTGATGGTGAGCCCGCCGGAGGACGTCGTTGGCTCGATCGTGGACAGCCGGAAATCAAGCGCATGATGTCTGGAGGGGTGCCACGACGGGCAGGCAATTCAAGTATAGAGAACCGCGAGGGTACTCCTGCAGGCGTACGCGGCGCCCCTGCGGGCCTGACCTAGAATCGAAGCCATGGATGTCGTGCTCGAGACCCCGCAGCGGGCGGCACATATCGGTCCGGTCCGAAAGCTCAAGGCGTACGTCGCTCTCACCAAGCCGCGGGTAATCGAGTTACTCCTTGTTACGACGGCCCCCGTGATGTTCCTCGCGGCGCAGGGCGTTCCCAACCTCTGGCTCGTGCTCGCGACGCTCGTCGGCGGGTCGCTCAGCGCGGGATCGGCCAACGCCTTCAATTGCTACATCGACCGCGATATCGACCGCGTCATGAACCGCACGAAGAAGCGCCCGCTCGTCACCGGGGAACTCACCGACCGCGAAGCCCTCGCCTTCGCGTGGATCACAGGTATCGTCTCGGTGCTGTGGCTCGGGCTTCTCGTGAACTGGCTCGCGGCAGGCCTGTCGGCGGCCGCCATCCTCTTCTACGTCTTCATCTACACCCTCCTGCTGAAGCGGCGGACGCCGCAGAACATCGTCTGGGGCGGGGCGGCGGGCTGCATGCCCGTTCTCATCGGCTGGGCGGCCGTGACCGGCTCGCTGAGCTGGGCCCCGGTCATCCTCTTCGGCATCGTCTTCCTCTGGACGCCACCTCACTACTGGCCGCTGTCTATGAAATACCGTGCCGACTACCAGTCGGTCAACGTGCCCATGCTCGCGGTCGTGCGCGGCCGCACCGTCGTCGGACTGCAGGTCGTGCTCTACGCGTGGGCGACCGTGGCCTGCTCGCTCCTGCTCATCCCGGTGGCACCGATGGGCATGCTGTACTCCGTCGTGGCCGTGGTGTCCGGAGCCTGGTTCATCTACGAGTCGCATCGCTTGTACAGCACGGCGATCCGCCACGGTGTGGTGCGGCCGATGCGCGTGTTCCACAGCTCGATCACGTACCTGACCCTCGTCTTCCTCGCCGTGGGCATCGACCCGCTGCTGCCCTTCTGAGCAGGGAGCACCGATGCTGACACCGCTGGGGTGGGCCGCGGCCCGCTGGGAGCTCAGCCCGCGCGCCCTGCGCTGGTCGACGAGTGCCGCACTGCTCGTGAGCATCGTCATCGTCTTCACCGGGGGTCTCGTGCGTGTGACCGGATCGGGTCTCGGCTGCCCGACCTGGCCGACGTGCGACGGCACCTCGCTCGCACCCTCGGCGGAACTCGGCATACACGGCATCATCGAATTCACCAACCGGATGCTGACGACGGTGATCGTGATCGCCGTCGGCTGGGTCATCATCGCGGCCCGGCTCCAGCGCCCCCGTGTGCGGTCGGTGACACGCCTCGCGTGGTCCCAGTTCTGGCTCGTCGTCGCCAATGCGGTGGCCGGGGGCATCACGGTGCTTGTGCAGCTCAACCCCTGGGTTGTCGCGCTGCACTTCGTGCTCGCGATGGCGCTGCTCGCGACGACGACATTGACCTGGCATCGGGTGCACGAGTACCGGGAGATCGACCGCCGACCGATCGGCGCGAACGCCCGTCGGCTCGCGTGGACTACCACGCTCACGACCGCGGCGCTCATCGTCGTCGGCACCATGGTCTCGGGCGCAGGACCACACGCGGGCGACTCCGCCGACATCCCGCGCATGCAGCTCGACTGGACGGGCGTGACGGTCGTTCACGGAATTCTCGGCACGCTCGTGCTCGTTCTCGCCGTCGCGCTTCTCGTCGCTACGCGGGGCGCGGGGGAGCGCGACCGGCTCGTGCGCAAGCGACTCGTTGTGCTGCTCGTCGTCATCGGCCTTCAGGGTGTCCTGGGCGTCGTGCAGGCCCTCACGGGGCTGCCCGAGACCCTCGTTTCGTTCCACCTCCTGGGGTCGGCCCTCGTGTGGGTTGGCGTGCTGCGAGTGCTGCTCGACGCCGACCCGCTGCTCTTCGGCGGCGTCGGGTCTCGGCCCGCTGACGCCCGGATGCTCGTCGACTCCTGACATATTCAGGCTCAGCCTGTAGGATTAGTTGGTTCAGGAACACAGCCCGTGCCGGGGAGTCAGCGTAGACACCGGAGTCCCAAACTCCCGTGTCCTGGTTCAGTCGAAGGCAAGCCCCGCCATCTGAGTGCCTGCCCCACCACCGAAACGTATCCGGCCCGTGCTGTGCGAGGGAATGCCGTCGCAGCCACCCCGGTTGCCCACGGTAGGAAAAGAGGTAGTCATGTCTGACGTGCTCATCGAACGCCCGGAACTCAACAGTCTGGGGCAGTACGAGTTTGGCTGGTCCGACTCGGACGCGGCTGGCGCGTCCGCTCGCCGTGGTATCAACGAAGAGGTCGTCACCGACATCTCGAAGCTCAAGAATGAGCCGGCCTCGATGCTCAAGAACCGGCTCAAGGGCCTCAAACTCTTCGGCATGAAGCCCATGCCCACGTGGGGTGCGGATCTCTCCGGCATCGACTTCGACAACATCAAGTACTTCGTGCGTTCAACCGAGAAGCAGGCACAGAGCTGGGAAGACCTCCCCGACGACATCAAGTCCACCTACGAGAAGCTCGGCATCCCCGAGGCCGAGCGCAAGCGCCTCGTTTCCGGCGTGGCGGCGCAGTACGAGTCTGAGGTCGTCTACCACGCGATCAACTCGGAACTCGAGGCCCAGGGCGTCATCTTCATGGACACCGACACGGCTCTGCGTGAGCACCCCGAGTTCTTCGACGAGTACTTCGGCACGGTCATCCCAGCAGGCGACAACAAGTTCGCAGCCCTCAACACGGCCGTATGGTCCGGCGGATCGTTCGTCTACGTGCCGCCCGGCGTGCACGTCGAGATCCCGCTGCAGGCATACTTCCGCATCAACACCGAGAACATGGGCCAGTTCGAGCGCACGCTCATCATCGCCGACGAGGGCTCGTATGTTCATTACATCGAGGGATGCACGGCGCCGATCTACAAGTCGGACTCCCTGCACTCGGCCGTCGTCGAGATCATCTTGATGATGAACTCCCTCGTTCGCTACACGACCATACAGAACTGGTCGAACTACGTCTACAACCTCGTGACCATGCGCGCGATCGCGCACGAGGGTGCCACCATGGAATGGATCGACGGCAACATCGGATCCAAAGTCACGATGAAGTACCCGTCGATCTACCTCGTCGGCGAGCACGCCAAGGGCGAGACTCTCTCCGTG
>JAODAV010000040.1 GCA_025463605.1 Rhodoglobus sp.
AGTGCGCCATGCACCAATCCCCTATAAAAAAGCTCCTCACCTACCGGACTAAAGCTCATCCCAATCATCGCATAGATGGCGAAGTAAATATGCCGGTCATTACCCTGCAACCCGATTTTGGAAACCGCATATGATTTTGAAATATAAACAAACCAGTTACTTATGGTATCCGCATACAATAACCAGCCTGCAAAAAAGACAAGGGTACTTATGGCTATACCACCCAGAAAACTGTAAGCCAGCCATCGATAGCTTTTGGGCCGTACCAGGCTTATTGATTTCCTGCCGTCCCCGCTTAAAAAAATAAAAGGCAATAATATCATTAGCAAAAAGATGGCCGGCACCAGGTTGTAATTGCCAGTAGCGTTTGCAGTCAGCAACCCGCTAACTTCTCTGGAAGACGATGTTTTAGCAACTCATGTAGCGCTGGACAGGATCGGCGGCCCGGCCATCCTTGTTGGTCACTCATGGGGTGGCGCGGTAATCACCGAAGCCGGTAATCATCCCAATGTTGCCGCCCTGGTTTATATTGCTGCCTTCCAACCGGACAATGGCGAATCTGCCCTGCAATGGTTACAAACAGCCCCGCCAGCACCAGAGAACGGCGTATTGCCCCCGGACGAAAAAGGGATCGTGTACTATGACAAAGATAAATACCACACAGGCTTTGCCGCTGATATCAGTAAGGAAGAAGCAGATTTTATGTACGCTTCACAGGGCGCTTTCTATGCCAAAGGCTTTGTAAGCCCGATCACTGACGCCGCCTGGAGGCATAAACCAGCCTATGGCCTGGTGGCCACTGAGGACAAAAGCATCAACCCGGACATACAAAGAGCGATGTACAGCCGGTCAAACACCAGGGTAACCGAAGTAAAAGGCAGTCACGTGATCTTCATGTCGCAACCTGAGCAGGTAGCTGCTGTGATCATGGAAGCAGCAAACTCTTAAATTTTTTGTAGCTTAAGCCTTAATTATGAGGCTCAAGCTTACAGAAGAAAATACCGGCGGCGAACTACTGCTTTTTAAAGAAGAAGCAGGGTTCGACCGCCTATTTTTCAGCCGGGACAAATTCAATAAGTATTTTACCATTGCCTGGAACCCGGGGGAAAAGCAAATCGTTACGATCGACGGTACTGAATATGAATTTCCGGCCAATTCCCTGCTGACCCTTTTGTTTAACCAGTCTTTCCGTTTTGAAAATTCGGCCAGCATCATTGCCTGGCAATTTAACCGGGAGTTTTATTGTATCATCGATCACGACAGCGAGGTGAGTTGTGTAGGCTTCCTGTTCAGCAGTACAGATCATCTTTTCGTGAAGTTAAATGAGCCCGCACAGCAAAAATTACAACTGCTAACAGACGTTTTCATACAAGAATTCAGTACCTCCGACAACATCCAAAATGAAATGCTGTTGGTCCTGCTCAAGCGCCTGATCATCTATGTGACTACCTTAGCCAAGTCAGGTTACGCGCCGGTCAAAAAACTACAGGATGAAAGGTTCCATATTATCCGGAAGTTCAACCTGCTGGTCGAAGCCAATTTCAAGACCGAACACGCTGTGCGTTTTTATGCAGATCAGCTTTTTAAATCGCCCAAAACCCTGTCCAATCTTTTTGCGATCTTCAACCAAAAAACACCTTCGCAGGTCATCCAGGAAAGAATTGTCGTTGAAGCCAAACGGCTTTTAGCCTATACTGATAAGTCCATCAAACACATCACCTTCGAGTTAGGATTTGAAGACGTGTCCTACTTCTCCAGTTTCTTCAAAAAAAATACCGGGCAGCCACCGTCGGATTTCAGGAATTCAGGTTTAAAAAAAGAAACAGCCCTGACAAAATAGTGATCATCCGGCATTTCAGGATGCTTACCTTTGATTTATGAAGAAAATAGGATTTCTATCATTCGGGCACTGGTCCGGCCATCCTTCTTATGCAACGCGTACCGCAGGTGACACCTTACTACAGTCCATTGATCTGGCAGTTGCAGCAGAGGAACTGGATTTGGATGGTGCTTATTTCCGCGTACATCATTTCGCACGACAGCTGGCCTCGCCTTTTCCGCTGCTTTCAGCCATCGGCGCCAAAACCAGCAAAATAGAAATCGGGACGGGTGTTATCGATATGCGCTATGAAAACCCGATGTATATGGTGGAAGACGCCGGCGCTGCCGATTTGATCTCGGGAGGTCGCTTACAATTGGGTATCAGCCGGGGTTCGCCCGAACAAGTGGTCGAAGGCTGGCGCTATTTCGGTTACGAGCCCGCTGCAGGAGAAACCGATGCCGACATGGGACGAAAAAAGGCGTTAGAGTTTTTGGATAAATTAAAAGGCGAAGGATTTGCCGAGCCGAACCCGTACCCCATGTTCCCGAACCCGCCGGGCTTGCTACGTCTGGAGCCACATTCGGAAGGATTGCGGGAACGTATCTGGTGGGGGGCTGCTTCTAACGCAACTGCTGTTTGGGCGGCCGAAAACGGCATGAATCTGCAAAGTTCTACACTGAAATTTGATGAAAGCGGTAAACCTTTCCATATCCAGCAGGCCGAGCAGATCAGGTTGTACAAAGAGGCCTGGAAAAAAGCCGGGCACCAGCGCGAAGCCAGGGTTTCGGTCAGCCGTTCCATATTTGCCCTGGTAACTGAGCAGGACAGACTTTACTTCGGGCAGCAAGGAAAAGCGGCGGATAGCTTTGGTTATATCGAGGCTGATAAACGGGCGGTATTCGGAAAGAGCTATGCCGCCGAACCCGATCAGCTTATTAAAGAATTGGCTAATGACGAAGCGATACGGGAAGCGGATACGCTGCTGCTGACCATACCCAATACGTTAGGGGTTGACTATAATGTCCATGTGCTGTCCGCTATTTTGGAGCATGTAGCGCCGGCACTGGGTTGGCGGTAATAACAAGGGAATGATGAGGGTTAATTGTTTTCGCTGAGTTTAGCTAGTTTTTCAGCCACAATGCTTAACAAATTAGTATCCACGGGCTGGGCCGCTAAGGCCCGGTAACCGCCCTCTTCATCCGGTTCAAAACTTACGGTTATTTCACCGATAAGCACCGCGATACGATGGGTATAGCCCCACCGCTCGAAACGTGCCTTAAATTCATGTTCTGTTCCCTGATAATTTACCGGTAAAATAAACGGTTCGTTCATACTGCAATATAGCTGGTTATTAAATATCAAATCACTACTCTAAAGGTTAGATTGATGCGGGCCTTCATTGGTTTAATTGATTTAGCGATGCGGTGTTCCCAATGTTCCTGCAGGCCGGCTTTCATCAATAAAAACGAGCCATGCTCCAGCCGTACCGAATAATGCTCACTGTGATTCGCTCACCGAAGCAATAATCGGATTTTTACCCAATACACTTTCCCGGTCGCTATGCCAGGCCACCGAATCATTTCCGTCCCGGTAATAATTCAAGAGCACGCTATTGAACTGAATACCCGCCACGGGCTCAACCAATGATTTAAGATACAACAGTTCCGGCGTCCAGGGATTAGGATTAGAAATTTTTCCCGATACTGAATAATCGGTGCCGATATCCCCGTGCCAGGAGGTCAGGCGCGGCGTCAGGTACGCTTTATCCCACATTTTCTGCGTGGTCTGCTTCCAGGGCATTTCCGCGATAAACTTTTGCAGCAGTTCATCGCTGGTCTGCTTATCAATAAACCCCGCATGATATTCCAACAGTTCTTCCGGCAATCCCCTGCTTTGGCCCGCCTCCGCGAAAAAACTCAACTGCTCCATAATACCTCCATATTATGCTGGATAAACCTACCAAATTGTTCCTGCTCGGCTATCGTTAACACATTCCCGTCATAGATCCAGTAACCCTGGTCATCGAATAAAATCCGACCCAAATAATCATTTTCATAAGCCGTATACAAATCATAGACCAGCACCGCATTCGTGCAATCCACATCCGGCACAACGCTGATAACCTCATCAGGGCCGCTCTTTCTTTTTAACCAGGCATTCATAAAACAAATGTAAAAATAATTCGCTAAATGCTAAAAATATTAGTATAACTTTGCAGTCATGGTCGCTGCGAAAAGAGAACTGATCGGGAAGCTGCAAAAGGATATTTTGCAATGGGAAGGTTATAAACCGCCGGCTCCCGGTACGGGCGGCCTGTTAGGTTTGGGCCCAATAGAAGCCGCTTTTCCCAATGGCGTCTTTCCAATAGCTGCGGTGCATGAACTGGTTTGCGGTTCGGCGGAGCAGGCGGCGGCGGGTAGCGGTTTTGTAACGGGTATTCTTTCGACCTTGCTTCAACAAGGCGGTATCGGGGTATGGATTGGCCGCTCCCGGCAATTATTCGCCCCGGCGCTGAGTACTTTTGGGATAATGCCGCATAAAATTATATTTATCAGTTTACATAAAGACAAGGACGCGCTTTGGGTCATGGAAGAGGCATTGAAATGCGCCGGGCTGGCGGCGGTGGTTTGCGAGGTGGGTGAGCTGGATTTTAAACAATCGCGGCGTTTGCAATTGGCGGTGGAACAGAGCCGGGTGAACGGGTTCGTGCTGCGTAACGCTTCAGGTAAACTTAATGCTACGGCTTGCGCGGCACGCTGGCAAATCAAATCGTTGCCCAGCGCTGATTTGGGTGGTTTACCTGGTTTGGGGTTCCTGCGCTGGCAGGTGGAACTGCTGAAAGTGCGTAACGGGCAAACGGGTAAATGGGTGCTGGAATGGCAGGAAAATCGATTTGTTCCGGTTGAAGAACTATTAATTTCAGAAGAAAGGCAGGTTGGGTGAGTGATGCAAAAGCGTTTTATGGCGATCTGGTTCCGGCATTTGCTGACGGATGGGCTGGCGCTCAGCCAGCCCGGGCTTAAAGAACTGCCTTTTGTATTGGTGATGCCGGTCAAGAACCGCATTGTGATTACCGCTTCCAGTTCTTTGGCGGAACAGCAGGGCGCTTTTACGGGTATGGCGGTTGCCGATGCGCGGGCGGCGGTACCTGAACTGGTCGCTATTGATGATACACCGGGCAAGGCAGCCAAACTGTTGCGTTTATTGGGTCTATGGTGTATCCGTTATACGCCTATTGTGGCGATTGATCTGCCGGACGGGCTGCTCTTAGATATTTCCGGCTGCGCCCATCTCTGGGATAGTGAGCGGGGCTATCTCAAAGAGATCGTATTGAAGCTGCGGAACGCAGGCTTTGATGCGCGGGCGGCCATCGCGGATACACCCGGCGCGGCCTGGGCCGTAGCACGGTTCGCAAGGGCTTCCCCTATTGTGCCCTCTGGAAAACAATCACAGGCGATAGCCGGTTTGCCACCAGCGGCTTTAAGATTAGAGCCGGAAATATTGGAACGCCTGCAAAAATTAGGTTTCCGTACTATCGGGCCATTGCTATCGATGCCCGCCCCTACCTTACGTCGGCGCTTTGGCACTACTTTATTAACGCGGCTTGACCAGGCCCTGGGCAAAATAAACGAAGTTTTGGTACCTATTGCGCCGCCCGTGCCTTATGTGGAACGCCTGCCCTGCCTTGAACCGATACGGACAGCGGTGGGTATTGAGATCGCTATTGAAAAATTATTGTCGGAATTATGCCTGCGATTACAAGCCGAGGGCAAAGGTTTGCGTAAAGCAGTGCTGAAGTGTATCCGCATTGACGGGCACACGGTGCAAGCCGGTATCACCACCAGCCGGGGTTCGCATAGCGTTTCGCATTTGCTCAAATTATTCGGTTTACAGATCGCCAGAATCGAACCGGCTTTGGGCATTGAGCTGTTTGTACTGGAAGCCTCAAAGGTAGAAGATATGGAAACCGTCCAGGAACAGATCTGGGCGGTGGACCGGGGGCTGGCCGATACCGCACTGGCCGAACTGCTTGACCGGGTAGCTGGAAAAGTTGGCGCCGAAACCATCCGGCGTTATCTGCCCGCCGAACATTACTGGCCGGAACGCTCGGTAAAAGTAGCTGCTTCGCTAACCGAAGAACCGCAGGTAGCCTGGCCGGAACAAATGCGGCCGATCCGCTTGCTGCATACACCGGAATCTATCGAAGTCATGGCCCTGGTGCCCGACAACCCGCCAAAGATTTTCATCTATAAAAATAAGCGGCACGATATTATTAAAGCCGACGGCCCGGAACGCATCGGCCGGGAATGGTGGCGGGACGGCGGTCAACACCGGGATTATTTCATCGTTGAAGACAGCGAGGGGCAACGTTACTGGGTGTTCCGCTCGGGGCACTATGACGGCGGCGATGCGCGCTGGTATTTACATGGTTATTTTGCTTAAGTATGGAGTACGCGGAATTACAGGTCACTTCCAATTTCAGCTTCCTGCGCGGGGGCTCGCATCCCCATGAACTGGTCGAACAGGCGGCCGCTTTAGGTTATGCCGCTATCGCAGTCACCGACCGGAACTCGTTGGCAGGCATCGTCCGGGCGCATATGGCCGCCAAAGCAGCGGGCATCCGTTTTATCCCGGCCTGCCGGCTGGACCTGGCGGATGGCGCGAGTTTACTGGCCTATCCAACCGATATCGCCGCTTATGGTCAACTTTCGGCGTTATTAACTAAGGGCAACCTGAGGACGAAAAAAGGCAAATGCGAACTCTATAAAGCGGATGTTTACGCGCATAGCGAAGGCATTTTATTTGTTGCTGTACCACCTGATAAACTCAATAGCCGTTTTGAGTTAGATACGGCGTTCCTGGAAGATTTGGCCGAATACCGTCGCCATTTTGGCCGCTCCTTGTATTTAGACGCTTCCTTTAATTACCAGGGCCAGGATGCCAAACGTTTGTTCCGGTTGGCTGAAACCGGTGTGCCTTTGGTGGCGACGGGCGATGTGCATTATCATTCCGCAGAACGGCGGGAATTACAGGATATATTGACCTGTATCCGGGAAAAATGTACGATCCATACAGCAGGATTTAAACTGCACCCCAATGCGGAGCGGTACCTGAAAGAAAAGCAAGAAATCGTCCGTTTATTCCGCCAGTATCCGCAGGGGCTGGATAACTCGGAGTTAATTTCAAATGCCTGTCATTTTTCGCTGGACGAGCTTAAATATCTGGAACCAGAGGAACGACTGATAGACGGGTTGACCTCGCACCAGCGATTAACCCAACTGGCCTGGGAAGGTGCCAAAGAACGTTTTGGCGACCCGGTGCCGGCGAAGCACCGTAAACAGATCGAATTTGAACTGGCCTTTATCGAAAAGCGCCGCCTAGCCTGGTATTTCCTGCGGGTTTACCGCTATACGCAAAAAGCGGAAGACCTCGGCATCCTGCACCAGGGGCGTGGTTCAGCAGCAAACTCCACCGTTTGTTTTTGTTTAGGCATTACCGCCGTAAACCCGACCAAATCCCGTTTATTGTTTTCCCGCTTTATGTCGGACGCGCGTGACGAGTGGCCCGACATCGACGTTGATTTTGAGCATGAACGGCGGGAAGAGATCATCCAGTTTATTTACGGGGATTATGGGCGCGACCGGGCGGCTATCGTGGCGACGGTGACCCAGGAACGGCATAAAGGTGCCATCCGGGATGTGGGCAAAGCGATGGGGCTATCGGAAGATACCATCAAACGGATCGGTGCTACGATATGGGATTTTCAGGAAGAAGGCTTTGATGAAAAGCGGCTATGCGAACAGGGGCTGAATCCCAAAGACCCACTGATCTTAAAAGTATTGCAATTGACCTGCGAACTGATCGGTTTCCCGCGTCAACTCGGCCAGCATACCGGCGGCTTTGTCATTACCGAAGGCCAGCTATCTGATCTTTGCCCGGTGCTGAACGCGCGCATGGTAGACCGTACCCAGGTCGAATGGAACAAAGATGATCTGGAAGACCTGCAAATCTTAAAGGTGGATGTGCTGGGCCTGGGTATGCTGACCATGATCCGCAAAGCCTTTGATCTGGTGCTGCGGCACTACGGTATCAAATTGACTTTAGCTAACGTACCGCAGGACGACCCCAAGGTTTATGATATGATCTGCCGGGCGGACACCATCGGGGTTTTCCAGATCGAAAGCCGGGCGCAGATGTCCATGCTGCCGCGGTTGAAGCCGCGCGAGTTTTACGACCTGGTGATCGAAGTGGCCATTGTCCGGCCCGGGCCGATTCAGGGCGATATGGTACACCCTTACCTGCGGCGGCGCAACGGCGAGGAAACGCCCGATTATCCTAAACCGGAACTGGAAGAAATACTGAGCCGTACGCTCGGCATTCCGTTATTTCAGGAGCAGGCGATGGAGATCGCCATCGTGGCGGCTGGTTTTACGCCCGCCGAAGCTGACCAACTGCGCCGGAGCATGGCCTCCTTTAAGGCGAACGGAAAGCTGCACCTGTACGAAAAAAAGATGGTGGACGGCATGATGGCCCGCGGCTATGAAGAAGATTTTTCGCGGCGGGTGTTTAAGCAATTACAGGGTTTCGAGGGATATGGTTTCCCAGAAAGCCACGCGGCATCTTTCGCGCTCCTGGTTTATATCTCTTCCTGGCTGAAATGCCATTACCCTGACATTTTTTGCGCGGCTTTATTGAATAGCCAACCCATGGGCTTTTACCAACCTGCGCAAATTGTGCGCGACGCACGGGAACATAACGTACAGGTCCTGCCGGTAGATGTCAACTATTCGGAATGGGACAATACCCTGGAACAAAAAGGCGGCAAATATTATGCGGTCCGTCTGGGCTTCCGGCAGATCAAGGGTCTGAAAGAAGCAGATATGGAACTATTGGTGGCTATGCGCAGGGACGGCTATCAGCATGTTGACCAATTAAGAGCGGCGGGTGTACCTGAAGCTGCCCTTGAAAAACTGGCTGATGCGGATGCGTTCCGTTCGTTAGGAGCAGATAGAAGGATCGCACTGTGGGAGGTTTCAGCTTTGGCTGACCGGCCCATTGGCTTATTTGACGGGCAGGTTTCCGAAACCGTTTTGGAAGCAACAGTGGAATTACCGCCAATGACCCGCGGCGAGCATGTAGTGCAGGATTATATCTCGACCGGGCTGTCATTGAAAGACCACCCCATTGGTTTGGTCCGCCCGCAATTGACCCGTTTGCACAATATCCGCGTCAGTGACCTGGCCCGCTATAAAGACGGCGATTTCGTGCGGCTGGCCGGCCTGATCACCGTTCGCCAACGACCCGGCACCGCCAAAGGCGTGCTCTTTATGACGCTGGAAGACGAAACGGGTTCCGCCAACCTGGTCGTTTGGCAACAGCTTTTTGATAAATATCGCAAAGAGATCGTGCAATCACGCCTGCTGATGGTCGCGGGTAAATTACAGGTCGCTGGTGGGGTAACCCACCTGGTCGTCCGCCAATGCTTTAACCTGACCGCTTTATTGCGCAGTTTGACCGAAACCGACCTGCCGCAAACACTGGCGCGCGGCGATGAAACCACCCAGCCGGTCAATTATGACGGGCGTTCCACGCCACCGACGGAAGGAGCTTTCCACAAAGGCCGTAATTTTCATTGATAATCATCATATTGCAACCGAATGACTGAACAGAACCCCATCATGCAACTGGCTACGGATTACCTGTATAGCACGAATACGGTCGTATTCCTGACGGGTAAAGCCGGTACCGGGAAGACCACGTTCCTGCAAAACCTGCGGCAAACATCCCAAAAAAAGCTGGCCGTAGTGGCACCCACGGGTGTTGCAGCGATAAATGCGGGTGGGATGACCATCCATTCTTTTTTTCAGTTATCATTCGCGCCGGTCATCCCATCGGGAACAGAACGGCCGGAAGCACATTACAGCGCAGAAAAGAAAGAACTGCTGGCTAACCTGGAACTGCTGATCATCGATGAGGTCAGCATGGTCAGGCCGGATGTGCTGGACCAGATCGACCTCATCCTGCGCAACGTAAAAAGTTCCCGGCACCCTTTCGGTGGTGTACAGCTATTGCTGATCGGTGACCTTTCACAATTAAGCCCCATTATCAGGGATGACGAATGGAGCATACTCAGGCCTTATTATGCCACACCGTACTTTTTCAGTAGCCAGGTGATGCAAAAGGCGCCTTATGTACGGATAGAACTGGATCATGTATTCCGGCAAAAGGAACAAGCATTCGTGGATATACTGAATGAAGTGCGTAATCAAACCATCAGCACCGCTGGCCTGGAGCTGTTAAATGAAAGATATCAGCCGGATTTCCGTCCCACCGTCGAAGAGCCCTATATTACGCTGACCACACACAACAGTATTGCCCAGCAGATCAATCAAGAGTACCTGGAAGCATTGCCGGGACAGGAATTTGAATTTACGGCTACTGTCCGCGGCGATTTTCCACGAGATGCTTACCCGACAGATATCAGTCTGAAACTCAAAATTGGTGCGCAGGTGATGTTTGTTAAGAACGATAGTTCAGCAGAAAAGCTCTACTACAATGGAAAGATAGGCACAGTAAGTCATATGGAAGGGAATACGGTTTTTGTGCAGTGCGGCAGGGACGATAAAGCAATCGCGGTTGAAGCACTGGAGTGGACAAATATCAAATACCAGCTGGAGGGTGAAGCCATCAATGAAACCAATTCCGGCAGCTTTGCGCAGATCCCCTTAAAATTGGCCTGGTCAATCACCATACACAAAAGCCAGGGACTAAGTTTTGATAAAGCCATCATTGATGTATCTGAATCTTTTGCACATGGCCAGGCTTATGTAGCTTTAAGCCGCTGCCGCAGCCTGTCAGGTATAGTTTTACGTAACCCGATAGCTGCGCATAATATCATAAGTGATCCGGCCGTTACTCGCTTTAATGAACAGGCCAGGGTATTGCAGCCCGACAGAGACCGGCTGGAACAGGACAAGGAACGATACCGGCAATTCCTGCTGGGAGAGTTATTCAATTTCGGGCCGCTTCAAACCAGGCTCCATGACTTTAAAAGCCTGCTGCCCGATCTGGAAAGGGATATCATCAGCGTGGCTGAAAAATTCACCCGGCAGTTAAAAGCAGAGCGCAGCCAGCAGGCCGCCGGCTATTTCCTGGATAAACTCCGCAGGGCTACCGGGACCCTGCACCAAAATTTGCCCTTCCTGATCGACCAGTCAAAAGATAAAGCGGCCAAAGCCGACCAGCTGATCATTTGGTTAATGAACCGCATTTCTCTGATGGAACATTTTTCGCTTCAGCCCTTTACAACAGCTTCTTATTTAGCACTCATCAAGAGTAAGATAAATACCCATGACCGCTCTTACCTGAGGGCTTTGAATGCGATACCCAATGAGCAATTTTATGAACAACTGCTTACCTGGCGGGAACAAACTGCGACAAAAGAAAAGGTTATGCCCAACATGGTCATGACGGAGAAGACCATGGCATCTGTTGCCGAAAAATTACCGGCAACCCTAAAAGCATTGGGCAGTATAAAAGGCGTCGGGGCACATAAAGCCACCCAGTATGGGCCTGAGCTTATTACCATGATCCGTGCCTACCAGCAGGAATTACAAGGACTGTCATCCGAACAGGCGAGTTTGTTTTAGTTTAACAAATTTTCATATTAATTATCTGTAATGCGAACTGTCTTTTTACTTTTGCCCAATGACAGATGAAGAATTGATCGCCTATTTTGAGCATGCCAAATTACCGGAAACATTACGCCTGGACCGGGCAACCAGGCAACTTAGAGTGCGTGAATCTGTTGACATGAATATACAATTAATGCTGGCCGATCCAAAAGACGAGCGTTGCAGGTACCGTTTACA